>NZ_JBXFYH010000001.1:0-1144324 GCF_056844425.1 Cellulomonas sp. NEAU-ZC6
GAACCCGGAAGCTAAGCCCTTCAGCGCCGATGGTACTGCACTCGCCAGGGTGTGGGAGAGTAGGACGCCGCCGGACATCCATTCACGAAGAGCCACCCCGCAAGGGGTGGCTCTTCGTGTTTCCCGGGAACATTCCCCCAGGCGCGGGGAGCTCCGGGAGCGCCATCTTCGCGGGGCAAGCCGGGGGACCCCGGTGACCGGCGTAGCACCAGCCGGCGCGTGCACCCACGTGGCCGCGCGACCCGTGACAACCCGCGCACGGTGCGCCGAGATGACAGCGCGCGCCTGGCCATCGGCGCCGCCGTAAAGGCCCGGTCTGCCATCTCGGCGAGCGACAGGCCGGCGCAGGCGGAGCTGATCCGCGTGCGACGTCGCTGCGAGCGGCGCCTGGTGGTTCCGGCGCGGCGCTGAGGGATGTGGACGCGCCTCGGGGTACCCGGCGCGACACGGGCGCCACCGGCGTGGACCGTACGCCGCGGCCGGCGCGCGGTGAGCACCGTCACGCGGGTCCGGGGTGACCGTGTCGGTCGGCGCGGCCCTCCGATGCGAGGTCTGCACCGCCCGGATGAGACCATGGGCAGCGGACGAATGACGAGGAGACGCAGGACATGAGCAGCGACGAGCGCGGGACGCGTTCGGCGGACGAGGGCGACCGCCGTAGCAGCGGTGGCGTCGGACGCTACGGCAACAGGAACAGCGCATCGACCTCCGGTGACGCGCGGCCCGCACGAGCCCCCAGGGTCGCGGGTCAGCGTGGCCGGGCAGGCGCAGGCGACCGGGACACGCGCGGTGCGGGCGAGCGGAGCGGCTACGCCGGCTCCCGCCCCGACCGTGCCGGTCGGACCGACTCGCGGGACGAGCGTCGGAGCGGCGGGTACCAGGGCAGCCGGACTTCGGGTGAGCGAGGCGGTGACCAGGGTGACCGTCCCGCGCCGCGCGGTGAGCAGCGGTCGGGCTACCAGGGCGACCGTGGTTCGCGTCCGCAGGGCGACCGTGATCGCGGTCCGCGCACCGGCGGGTACCAGGGTGGCGAGCGGCGCTCCGGCTACCAGGGTGGCCGGGACGGTGCTCCGCGCACGGGTGGGTACCAGGGTGGCCGCGATGGTGGGCCGCGTTCGGGCGGTTACCAGGGTGACCGTGACCGTGGTCCGCGTACAGGCGGGTACTCGGGTGGCGAGCAGCGTTCGGGCTACCAGGGCGACCGTGAGCGCGGTCCGCGTTCGGGGTACCAGGGTGGCGAGCAGCGTTCGGGCTACCAGGGTGACCGGGCGCCTCGATCGGGCGGTTACCAGGGCGACCGTGACCGCGGTCCCCGTACGGGTGGCTACCAGGGCGACCGCGAGCGTGCTCCCCGTACGGGTGGCTACCAGGGTGGCGAGCAGCGTCAGGGCTACCAGGGCGGCCGTGACGGTCGTACCGGCGGCCCGCAGGGTGGCGAGCGGCGTCAGGGCTTCCAGGGCGATCGCGGCCCTCGGACCGGCGGCTATCAGGGGGACCGCGACCGTGGTCCGCGTACGGGTGGCCACGAGGGTGGCGAGCAGCGCTCGGGCTACCAGGGTGACCGTGGGCCTCGTACCGGTGGTTACCAGGGTGATCGTGACCGTGGGCCTCGTACGGGTGGTTACCAGGGTGATCGTGACCGTGGGCCTCGTACGGGTGGTTACCAGGGTGATCGTGACCGTGGGCCTCGTACGGGTGGTTACCAGGGTGATCGTGATCGTGCGCCTCGTACGGGTGGTTACCAGGGTGACCGTGACCGTGGTCCGCGTACGGGTGGCTACCAGGGTGGCGAGCAGCGTTCTGGCTACCAGGGCGACCGTCCTCGCACCGCCGGTGCCCGGGACGACCGGGGCGGCGACCGTGGCGGCCTCCGCCGGGCAGGCGACGACCGTCGGGCCGGCGCTCCGCGCGACGAGCGCGGCGGGTTCCGCGACGACCGGCGTACGGGTGGAGACTCCCGTGGCGAGCGTCCCGGCGGCTTCCGGCGGGACGAGGACTCGCGCGGTGCGCGTAGCGGCGGCCCCTGGGACGACCGGCGCCCGCAGAGCGACGACCGCGGCGGCTTCCGGCGCGACGAGGGCCGGGGCGCACGCAGCGGATCCGCGGACCGGGGCGCCGGGCCGCGGGGCCCGCGCCGCGACGACGACGAGCGCCGCCCGACCCGTCCGCCGCAGGCGGTGCGCGTCTACGGGCCGGAGATCCCGGAGGACGTCGAGTTCGGCATGCTGGACCGCGACGTGCGCGCCCGGCTGCGGACGCTGAGCAAGGACAACGCGGGCGTCGTCGGCCGGCACCTGGTGATGACCGGGCGCCTGCTGGACGAGGACCCCGAGCTCGCGTACGAGCACGCCCAGGCCGCGGTGCGGCACGGAGGCCGTGTCGACGTGGTCCGTGAGGCCGCCGGCCTCGCGGCGTACCGCACGGGCCGGTTCGCCGAGGCGCTGCGCGAGCTGCGCACGGTCCGTCGGCTGAACGGGTCCTCGGAGCACCTGGCCGTCATGGCGGACTGCGAGCGCGGGCTGGGGCGACCCGAGCGGGCGCTGACCCTGGCCGCGTCGCCGGAGGCCGAGCAGCTGGACACCGAGGCGCGTGTCGAGCTGGCGATGGTGGTCAGCGGGGCGCGCCTGGACATGGGTGACCCCGACGCGGCGATCGCGGCGCTGGCCGGCATCGCCCCGGGCCCGGTGCGCACGCTGCTGGCGGCCCGGGTCGCGCAGGCTCGTGCCGACGCGCTGCGTGCAGCGGGGCGCACGGACGAGGCCGACGCGACCGAGGCGGCGGTGCCCGCCGCGCTGCTCGCGCAGGTGGCGCACGGCGGCGAGGAGGAGGACGACGTCGTCGTCTTCGACCTCGGCGAGGACGAGGAGTCCGCGGACGAGGTCGGATCGGACGAGGTCGGATCGGACGAGGTCGGATCGGACGAGGCCGAGTCCGCCGAGGGAGACACCGCCGAGGCCACCGGACCCGAGGCCGGACCCGAGGACGACGCCGCGGCCGACGAGGGCGACGCGCCCGCGCAGCCCGACGCCGGCACCGCGCCCGACGACACCGAGAGCACCGGCAGCACCGAGAGCACGGAGGACGAGTGACCGACGCACGCCTGCTCGGCAGCGACATCCCGCTGGCGGAGCGCTACGACCTGGCCCTGGTGGACCTGGACGGTGTCGCGTACCGCGGGCACGAGCCGATCGACGGCGCGGCCGCCGGTCTGGCGGGTGCCCGCCGGGCGGGCATGCGCCTGGTGTTCGTGACGAACAACGCGTCGCGCGAGCCGGAGTCGGTGGCGGAGCAGCTGACGTCGCTCGACATCCCGACGGAGCCGGGTGACGTGCTGACGGCGGCGCAGGCCGCCGCGGCGCTGCTCGCGACCCGGCTCGAGCCGGGGGCGCGGGTGCTCGTCGTCGGCGGCGCCGGCCTGGTGACGGCGGTGCGGAACGCGGGCTTCACCGTGGTGACGTCGGCCGACGACCGGCCCGACGCGGTGGCGCAGGGGTTCTCCCCGGAGCTGGGTTGGGCGCAGCTGGCCGAGGCGGCGTACGCCGTGTCGGCCGGGGCGTGGTTCGTCGCGAGCAACCTCGACCTGAGCCTGCCGACGGCCCGGGGCTTCGCGCCGGGCAACGGCGCGCTGGTCGGGGCGGTGCAGGCGGCGACGGGCGTGGTCCCGGACAGCGCGGGCAAGCCCGCGTCGACGATGTACGAGATCGCGGTGGAGCAGCACGGCGCCCGCGAGGCGCTCGTGGTGGGGGACCGCCTCGACACGGACCTGGCGGGAGCCCGGACGGGTGGGTTCGCCGGGCTGCACGTGCTGACGGGCGTGAGCACGGCGCGGGACGACGTGCTGGCGCCCCCGATGCTGCGCCCGCACTACATCGCGGCGGACCTCGCCGGGCTGCTGGTGCCGCACCCGGTGCCGGCGCCCGTCGCCGAGGGCTGGTGGGCGTGCGGCGAGGCCGCGGCGCGCGTGGTCGACGGCCGGCTGGACCTGGCCCGGGCGGCGGGCGGCGCGGCGGATCCCGCGGACGCCTCGGTGGACCTGGTCCGCGCGGCGTGCGCCGCGGCGTGGGACGCGGTCGACGCGGGTGCCGAGCTCGACGCCGCCTCGGTCCCGGTCCTGCGTGTCACCCCGGCGGACGCCGCAGCGGCGGGGACCGGCCGGTAACCTGTCCGGCGAGCACGAGGGGGGCCGTGCGCGCGCAGGCACAGGCAGTCGTGAGCAGCAGCGGAGCCGCCCGGGTGGCGGAGTGGGGAGTGGTGCCGTGGAGCCGACGGGCGACCAGGCGGTGGACCAGACGCTCGTGCGTCTGACGGAGGTCTCCGAGCTGGGGCTGCGCGAGCAGCTGGCCGTGTTCGACGCCGTGCACGCGGCCCTGCTGGACCGGCTCGCCGACGCGGAGGGCTGAGGCGCGTGGCGACACGCGTCGACGCCGCCCTGGTGCGGGACGGCCTCGCGCGCTCCCGGCGGCACGCCGCGGAGCTGATCGCCGCCGGCCGGGTGTCGGTGGACGGTCGCCCGGTGCTGCGGCCCGCCACGCCTCTCGGCGCGGACCAGCGCGCGCAGGTCGCGCCCGCCGCGGACGGTCCCGAGGACGACTGGGCGTCGCGCGCCGCGTACAAGCTGCTCGGGGCGCTGGACGCGTTCGGTGACGTGGTCGTGGCGGGCCGCGACTGCCTGGACGCCGGGGCCAGCACGGGCGGGTTCACCGACGTGCTGCTGCGCCGCGGTGCGCGCCGGGTGGTCGCGGTGGACGTGGGCCACGACCAGCTGGTCGACCGGATCCGGGCGGACCCGCGCGTGGACGTGCGCGAGGGCGTCAACGTGCGGTACCTGGCGGCGGGCGACGTCGACCCGGCGCCCGGCCTGGTCGTCGCGGACCTGTCGTTCATCTCGCTGACGCTGGTGCTGCCGGCGCTGGCGGCCGTCGCGGCACCGGACGCGGAGCTCCTGCTGATGGTCAAGCCGCAGTTCGAGGTCGGCCGGGAGCGGCTGTCCTCGACGGGCGTGGTGCGCAGCACGCAGCAGCGCGCCGAGGCGGTGCTCGGGGTCGCGGCCGCGGCGGCGCAGCACGGTCTGGGGGTGGCGGGGGTGGCGCGCAGCCCGCTGCCCGGCCCGAACGGCAACGTGGAGTTCTTCCTGCTGCTGCGCCGCGGTCCGGGGACCACCGGGCCGGCGCTGGCGGAGCAGGTGCAGGCGGTCGTGGACGAGGGAGGTGCAGGGGCATGAGCAGCAGGCGGGTCCTGGTCGTCACGCACAGCGGGCGCGCGGAGGCGGTGACCGCGACCGAGGAGGCCGCGGCGGCGCTGACCGCGGCGGGGTTCACCCCGGTGCTCGCGGGCGAGGACGTCCCCGGCATGGCGTTCCACGACATCGAGCTGGCGATGATCCTCGGCGGGGACGGCACGATCCTGCGCGCGGCCGAGCTGGCCCGGGCGGCGGGGGTGCCGCTGCTGGGCATCAACCTCGGCCACGTGGGGTTCCTCGCGGAGAGCGAGCGGGACGACATCAAGGAGGCCGTCGCGCGCATCGCCGCGGGCGACTACACGGTCGAGGAGCGCACCACCCTGCAGGTGCAGGTGCAGATCCCGGGCCAGGCCGAGCCGGTGACGGGCTGGGCGCTGAACGAGGCGGCGCTGGAGAAGGCCGAGCCGGCCCGGATGGTCGAGGTGGTCCTGGAGGTCGACGACCGGCCGCTGTCGAGCTTCGGCTGCGACGGCGTGGTGCTGGCGACCTCGACGGGCTCCACCGCGCACGCGTTCTCGGCGGGCGGCCCGGTGGTCTGGCCCGAGGTCGACAGCCTGATCGTGGTGCCGCTGTCCGCGCACGCGCTGTTCGCCCGGCCGCTGGTGGTCGGGCCGCGCAGCGTGATCGCGGTCGAGGTGCTGACGCGGTCGCCGTCCGCGGCGATCCTGGTGTGCGACGGGCGGCGCCGGATCGAGGTGCCCGCCGGGTCGCGCGTCGAGGCGCGCCGCTCGCCGGTGCCGGTGCGGCTGGCGCGGCTCACGCCGGCCCCGTTCACCGACCGGCTGGTGAACAAGTTCGGGCTGCCCGTGGTGGGATGGCGCGGGCGCCCCAGCGAGGACGGGCGCCCGGAGCGCGCGCCGGACGGCGCGGCACGGATCGACGGGAGCTGAGCGCGTGTTCGAGGAGATCTCGATCAGCGACCTGGGCGTCATCACCGGCGCCCAGATCCGCCTGCACCCCGGCCTGACGGTGCTGACGGGCGAGACGGGCGCCGGCAAGACCATGGTGCTGACGGGCCTGAACCTGCTGCTCGGCGGCAAGGCGGACCCGGCGACGGTGCGCACGGGTGCGTCGACGGCGGTGGTCGAGGGGCGCGTGGTCGTCCCCGAGGGCTCGCCGGTGCTCGAGCGCGCCGAGGAGGCCGGTGCCGCGGTCGACGACGACGGCGGCCTGCTGCTGGTGCGCACGGTCGCGGCGGCGACGGACGGGGCGCCCGGCCGGTCCCGCGCGCACCTGGGCGGCCGCTCGGTGCCGCAGGCGGTGCTGGGGGAGCTGGCGGAGGCGCTGATCACCGTGCACGGCCAGCAGGACCAGGCGCGGCTGCGGTCGCCCGCGCACCAGCGCGAGGCGCTCGACGCGTTCGCGGGCACGGGGCACGCCGCGGTGCTCGCCGAGTACCGGCAGGCGTGGGCCGAGCGCGGTCGCCTGCAGGCGACGATCGACGACCTCGTCGCCCGGCGGCAGGACCTGGCGCGGGAGGCGGAGCTGCTGCGGCTCGGGCTGGCCGAGGTCGAGCGGGTCGACCCGCAGCCCGGCGAGGACGTCGCGCTGACCCAGGAGATCGAGCGGCTCGAGAACGCCGAGGACCTGCGGGCGGCCGCCTCCGGCGCGCACAGCGCGCTGGCGGGGGACGACGACGTCGCGGACGACACGGCGAGCGCGGCGGGCGCGGTCGAGCACGCGCGGCGGCTGCTCGACGCGGCGGGGGCGCACGACCCGCGGCTCGCGGAGCTGCGGGACCGGGTGGCCGAGGCCGGCTACCTGCTGGCGGACGCCGCGACCGAGCTGTCGTCGTACCTGCAGGACCTGCAGGCCGACCCGCTGCGGCTGGACGCGGCGCAGACCCGGCGCGCGGAGCTCGCGTCGCTGACCCGCTCCTACGGCGAGGACGTCGCCGCCGTGCTGCGCTGGGCGGACGCGAGCGGCCGCCGGCTGCTCGACATCGGCGACGGCGACGAGCGGGTCGCCGAGCTGACCGCCGAGCGCACGGCGCTGGACGCACGGCTGGCCGACCTGGCCGCGACCATCGGCGCGGCCCGGCGGGAGGCGGGGGAGCGGCTCGCCGCGGCCGTCTCCGCCGAGCTCGCCGGGCTCGCCATGGGCGGTGCCAGCCTGGTGGTCCGGGTGGAGCCCGCGCCGGAGCCGGGTCCGCACGGTGGAGATGTGGTGGAGATGCTCCTCGTCCCGCACGCGGGCGCACCGGCCCGTCCGCTGGGCAAGGGCGCCTCGGGCGGCGAGCTGTCCCGCGTGATGCTGGCGCTCGAGGTCGCGCTCGCGACGGCGCCGGACCAGGGCGACCACCGGCCCGGCACGTTCGTGTTCGACGAGGTGGACGCCGGCGTCGGCGGGCGGGCGGCGACCGAGGTCGGCCGTCGTCTGGCGGCGCTGGCTCGGGGTTCGCAGGTCCTGGTGGTCACGCACCTGGCCCAGGTGGCCGCGTTCGCCGACCGGCACCTGGTGGTGACCAAGTCCCGGGACGGGGCGATCACCGCCTCCGACGTGCAGGAGGTCGTCGGGGAGGACCGGGTGCGCGAGCTCGCGCGGATGCTGTCGGGCCAGGAGGAATCCGGTACGGCGCGTGCGCACGCAGCAGAGCTTCTGGAGCTGGCGGACGTGGCACCATGAACGGCGATGAAACTCCTGCCCTCGCGTAGACGCCCCGCCGCGCCCCCCGGGGGCGAGCTCGTCGGCCCGGCCCGGGTCGACCCCCGCACGAAGTCGCTGACCAAGCGGCTGCGTCCGGGCGAGATCGCCGTGATCGACCACAGCGACATCGACCGGGTCTCCGCCGAGGCGCTCGTCGCCTGCAAGCCCGCGGCGGTGCTCAACGCCGCCCGCTCGACGTCGGGCCGCTACCCGAACCTCGGCCCGGACATCCTGGTGTCGGCGGGCATCCCGCTGCTGGACGACCTCGGCCCGGACGTGATGACGATCCGCGAGGGCCGCACGCTGCGGCTCGTGGGCGGCGCGGTCTACGACGGCGACAAGCTCGTCGCCGAGGGCGTGGTGCAGACCGAGCAGACCGTGGCCACGGACCAGGCGGCCGCGCGCGAGGGCCTGTCGGTCCAGCTCGAGTCGTTCGCCGCGAACACGATGGACTACCTGCGCCGGGAGCGCGACCTGCTGCTCGACGGCGTGGGCGTCCCGGACATCACCACGCAGATCGACGGCCGCCAGGTGCTCATCGTGGTGCGCGGGTACCACTACAAGGAGGACCTGGTCACGCTGCGGCCGTACATCCGCGAGTACCGCCCGGTGCTCGTCGGCGTGGACGGCGGCGCGGACGCGATCCTCGAGGCCGGCTGGACCCCCGACATGATCGTCGGCGACATGGACTCCGTGTCCGACCGCGCCCTGCGCTGCGGCGCCGAGATCGTGGTGCACGCCTACCGCGACGGCCGCGCGCCCGGCCTCGCGCGCGTCGACCAGCTCGGCGTGCCGCACATCGTGTTCCCCGCGACCGGCACCAGCGAGGACGTCGCGATGCTGCTGGCCGACGACAAGGGCGCCGAGCTGATCGTCGCCGTCGGCACGCACGCCACCCTGGTCGAGTTCCTGGACAAGGGCCGCTCCGGCATGGCCAGCACGTTCCTGACCCGCCTGCGGGTCGGCAGCAAGCTGGTGGACGCCAAGGGCGTGTCGCGGCTGTACCGGAACCGGATCTCCAACCTGCAGCTGACCCTGCTGGTCCTGGCGGGTCTGCTCGCGCTGGGCGTCGCGCTCGCCTCGACGACCGCGGGCCAGACGCTGATCGGGCTGACCGGCGCGCGCTGGGACGACTTCACGTACTGGCTGGGCTCGTTGTTCGGCGGGACGCCATGACCCCCGCCGCCCGCCCCGCCCCTCTTCTCCCTGCCGCCCTCGCGTCGGCACCCGACCGAGAGCGACCGCTGTGATCGACTTCCGTTACCACCTCGTCTCGCTGATCTCGGTGTTCCTGGCGCTGGCCGTGGGCATCGCGCTGGGCGCCGGCCCGCTCAAGGAGACCATCGGCGACAGCCTGACCGGCCAGGTCGACCAGCTGCGCAGCGAGCGGGACGACCTGCGCGCCGAGCTGGACGCGGCGGGGTCCGACCTGGCCGCCAGCAACGCGTTCATCGAGGCCGCCGGCACGGAGCTGGTCGCCGGCACCCTGACCGACCGCCGCGTCGCCGTCGTCGCGCTGGGCACGGTGGACGGCGACGCGCTCACCGCCGTCGAGTCCCAGCTGACCGACGCCGGCGCGACCGTCAGCGCCCGGGCCACGCTCAACGAGGCGTGGTCGTCGACCGACCTGCGCTCGTTCCGCCAGGCCCTGGTCGGCAACATCCTCAGCTACCTGGACCCGCAGCCGGCGGACGACGCCTCCGCGGACACCTCGCTGGCCGAGGCCCTGGTGCAGGGCCTGACCGGCGCGGACGCGGCGGACCCGGACCGGCTGAGCAGCGCGGGCGCGACCCTGCTGGAGTTCATGGCGTCCGGCGACGACCCGCTGGTGACCTTCGACGAGGAGATCACCGCGCCCGCCGACGCGATCGTGCTGGTCGCTCCCGGCGTGGCGCCCGAAGCCGTCCCCGCCGACGCGGCGCCGGACGAGGACGAGGCGCAGGCCGTGCAGAGCTCGCAGATCGCCCTGGCGCGGGTCGCGCAGGACCGGACCGAGGGTGCCGTCGTGGTCGACGGCCCGGTGGTCGACGGCTCGCTGGTCGCCGCGATCCTGGGCGACGAGTCGGCTGCCGCCGACCTCACCACCGTGAGCGACGCGGACACCGTCTCCGGCCAGGTCTCGGTCCCGCTGGCGCTCAACGCGCGCATCGGCGGCACGAACGGCCACTACGGCACGGGCGACGACCTGACCACGCTGCCGACCGCGACGACCCTGCCGCCGGTCGACCGCACGCCGGTCGCCACCGGCGACCCGGGTGCCGGCGCCGCGGGCGGCGAGACCGGGGCCGAGGGGTGAGCGTCACCCGCCGCGTCGCCGCCGCGATCACCGCACGGCTGACGACCAGCGTCGTGCGCGGGTTGCTGGACGACGAGCCGCCCGGCGGTGCGCCGCTGTGGGAGCGCACCAACCACCGCGGCGAGGCGGTGAGCCTGCTCGGCGGGCCCGCGGTCGCCGCGGGCGTGCTGGCCGGCGCCCTGGTCGGCGCGCCCTCCGTGCGGGACGGGGCCGCGCTCGCCGTGGCCACGACGACGGCCACGGGTTTCGGCCTGGTGGACGACCTGACCGAGGACCGCGAGGGCGAGGTCCGCAAGGGTCTGCGCGGCCACCTCGGCGCGCTGGCCCGGGGCGAGGTCACGACCGGCGGGCTCAAGGTGCTGGGGATCGGTGCCGGCGCGCTCGTCGCCGCGGCGCTGAGCCGCCCGCACGACGCCCTGCCCGCCCGTCGCGGCGCGGCCGCGGCGACGCGGCTGGCCGACGTGGCGCTGGACGGCGCCCTGATCGCCGCCACCGCCAACCTGGTCAATCTGCTCGACCTGCGCCCCGGCCGGGCGCTCAAGGCCGCGGGCCTGGCCGCCGCGCCGGCGGCCGTTCTCGGCGGGCCCGGCGGGGGACCGGCCGCGGCCGTGGTCGGCGCCGTGCTCGCGGAGCTGCCCGACGACCTGGCCGAGCGCGACATGCTCGGCGACTCGGGCGCGAACGGGGTCGGCGCGGTGCTCGGCACGATCGCGGTGCAGGGGTGCCCCCGGCCGGTGCGGCTCGCGCTGCTGGCCGGCGTGGTCGGCCTGACGGTCGCCTCGGAGAAGGTCAGCTTCACCGCGGTCATCGCCCGGACGCCGGTGCTGCGGGAGCTGGACGCGTGGGGCCGCCGCCCGGCGCACGTGCCCCCGCCGCGCCCGCGCCCCGACGCCGACGAGGTGCCCGGGCGGTGAGCCGCCGGGGCGTCCTGTCCGGTCTGGCGGGCGCTGCGGCCCTGATCTCGGTCGTGACGGTCGTCAGCCGGCTGCTGGGCTTCACCCGGACGCTGGTGTTCACCGGCTCCGTCGGCCTGACGGGCGTCGGCGACGCGTACAACTGGGCCAACACGCTGCCGAACGTGCTGTTCGAGGTCGCCGCGGGCGGTGCGCTCGCCGGCGCGCTGATCCCGGTGATCGCGGGCCCGCTCGCCCGCGGCATGCGGGACGACGTCTCCCGGATCGCCTCGGCGATGCTCGGCTGGACGCTCGCCGGCCTCACCGTGCTCGCGGTGCTGCTGGCCGTCCTGGCCGGGCCCGTGTCCGCGCTCGCGCCCGTGCCCGACCCGGAGGTCCGCGAGCTGATCGCCTTCCTCATCCGGGTGTTCGCGGTGCAGCTGCCGTTCTACGGCCTGGCGGTCGTGCTCTCCGGGGTGCTGCAGGCGCAGCGCCGGTTCGTCTGGCCCGCGTTCGCCCCGGTGCTGTCCAGCCTCGTGGTCATCGGGACCTACCTCGCCTACGGGCGGCTGCTCGCGGGGGCCGACGTCGACGTGGCCACGTCCACCGCGGGCGGGCTGCCCGACGGTGCCGCCGCGCTGCTCGGGTGGGGGACCACCACGGGCGTGCTGGCGATGGGGCTGCCGCTGCTGATCCCGGTGGCGCGCTCCGGGGTGCGGCTGCGGCCGGCGCTGCGGTTCCCGCCCGGGGTGGCGGCCCGCGCGCGCGCGCTGGCGCTGGCCGGCATCGGCGGGCTCGTGGCGCAGCAGGTCGCCGTGCTCGCGACCATCCAGCTGTCGCTGCGCTACGGCGGCGAGGGGGCCCTGTCCGCGTGGCAGACGATGGTGCAGCCGGTGTACCTGCTGCCGTACGCCGTGCTGGCCGTGCCGCTGGCGACGAGCACGTTCCCGCGCCTGGCCGCCCGCGCGGCGGCGGGCGACCGCGCCGGCTACGCGCCGCTCGCGGCGGTGACGACGCGCGCGGTGCTGGTCGCCGGCGCCGTCGGTGCCGCCGTGCTGGCGGCCGTCGCCCCGGCCGTCGCCACGCTGTACGGGACGATCGGCTCGGGGGACCCGACGCTGATCGCGTCCGTGGACGTGCCGCTGACCCTGATCGCTCCGGGCCTGCTCGGCATGGGCCTGATCTTCCACGTGTCCCGGGCGCTGTACGCGCTGGAGCGCGGGCGGCTCGCGGTGCTCGCCGTCAGCAGCGGCTGGCTCACCGTCGTCGTCGCGTCCTGGGTGGCGTGCCTCGTGCTGGTGCCGGGCGCCGCCGACGGCCCCGCCACGCTGCGCGCCCTGGCCGTCGGCAGCTCCGTCGGCATGCTCGTCGCCGGGCTGGTGCTGCTGCTGGTGCTGCGGTCCGCAGCCGGGGCCGGGGCGGTCGCCGGGCTGCCGCGCACGCTCGCCGTGCTGGTGGTCGGCGGGACGCTCGGCGCGGTCGTCGGGCGCTGGACGGTCGACGCCGTCGAGGCGCTGACCGACGGCCTGGCGGGTGCGGTCGGCGCGGGTGCCGGGGGCGCCGCCCTCGCCGTGGCGGTCGTGGTCGGGCTCGTGGCCGCGCTGGACCGCTCGACGCTCACCGGGCTGCTGCGCCGCGGCGCCCCGGCCGCCCAGGACCCCCACGCGCAGGAGGCCGACCGATGACCGGACGACGGGTGCTGCAGGTGCTCGGCTCGAGCGCGGGCGGCGTCGCCCGGCACGTGGCGCAGGTGGCGACGGCCCTGGCCGCGGACGGCGGCCACGTGGTCGTCGCGGGGCCGTCCGCGCTGGAGCCGGTGGTCGCGGCCGGCGCCGGCGTGCGGTTCGCCGCCGTCGAGATCGCCGACCGCCCGGCGCCGTCGGACCTGCGGGCGGTCGCCCGGCTGGCGACGCTGGCGGGCCAGGCCGATGCCGTGCACGCCCACGGCCTGCGCGCCGGCGCCCTGGCCGTGCTGGCGGTGCGGGGACGCCCGCGCCGCCGGCGTCCGCGCGTCGTCGTCACGCTGCACAACCTGCCGGTCGGCGGGCGCGCGATCCGGACGGTGTCCGCGGCGCTGGGCGTGGTCGTGGCGCGCGGAGCCGACGTCGTGCTCGGGGTCTCCGGCGACCTGGTCGCGCTCGCGCGGTCCCAGGGCGCGCGGCACGCCGAGCGGGCGCTGGTCCCCGCTCCCGGCCGCCCCGCGCCCGCGGCGGACGCCGCCGCGACGCGCGCAGGGCTCGGGGTCGGGCCGGACGACGACCTGGTCGTGACCGTGGCGCGGCTCGCCCCGCAGAAGGGCCTGGACACCCTCGTGGACGCCGCAGCGGCCGCGTCCCGCACCCGGGCCGGGCTGGTCTGGGTCGTGGCGGGGGACGGCCCGCTGCACGACGACCTGGCGGCGCGGGCGGCGGCGACCGGTGCGCCGGTGCGGCTGCTCGGCCGCCGCGAGGACGTCGCCGACCTCATGGCCGCCGCGGACGTCGTGGCGTCCGCCGCGGTCTGGGAGGGGCAGCCGCTCGCGGTGCAGGAGGCGCTGGCCCTCGGCGCCGCGGTCGTGGCCACGGACGCCGGCGGCACCCGCGAGGTCACGGGTGACGCCGCGGTGCTGGTGCCCGTCGGGGACGCCGGGGCGCTCGGGGCGGCGGTGTCCGCCGTGCTGGCCGACGACCCGCGCCGTGCGGCGCTCCGCGCGGCGGCGACGGCGCGCGCGGCGACGCTGCCGACCCTCCGTGACGTGCTGGGTCAGCTGTCCGGGGCGTACGCGCGCTGAGGCCCGCCGCGTGTCGCGCGGGTCACGCCGCACGCGGGCCCCGCGTCCGGTAAGGTGGAAGCCCGTGGCAGAGCGCGCAAATCGACTCTCCGGGCGGTCGGACTCCACGACCCGGCACATCTTCGTCACGGGAGGCGTCGCCTCCTCACTGGGCAAGGGCCTGACGGCCTCGAGCCTCGGACGACTTCTCCGCTCCCGCGGCCTCCGGGTCACGATGCAGAAGCTCGACCCCTACCTCAACGTGGACCCCGGGACGATGAACCCGTTCCAGCACGGCGAGGTCTTCGTCACCGAGGACGGGGCCGAGACGGACCTCGACGTGGGTCACTACGAGCGGTTCCTCGACGTCGACCTGGTCGGCTCCGCGAACGTGACGACCGGGCAGGTCTACTCGCACGTGATCGCGAAGGAGCGGCGCGGCGAGTACCTCGGCGACACCGTCCAGGTCATTCCGCACATCACCGACGAGATCAAGACGCGCATGCGGTCCCAGGCGGCCGACGACGTCGACATCATCATCACCGAGATCGGCGGCACGGTCGGCGACATCGAGTCGCAGCCGTTCCTCGAGGCGGCCCGCCAGGTCCGGCACGAGCTCGGCCGCGACAACGTGTTCTTCCTGCACGTCTCGCTGGTGCCGTACATCGGGCCGTCGGGCGAGCTGAAGACCAAGCCGACCCAGCACTCGGTGGCGGCGCTGCGCAGCATCGGCATCCAGCCGGACGCGATCGTGCTGCGGTCCGACCGCGAGATCCCGCAGTCCATCAAGGCCAAGATCGGCCTGATGTGCGACGTCGACACCCAGGGCGTCATCTCCTGCGTGGACGCGCCGAGCATCTACGACATCCCGCGGGTCATCCACGCCGAGGGCCTGGACGCCTACGTCGTGCAGCGGCTCGGCCTGCAGTTCCGCGACGTCGACTGGAGCGGCTGGGACGAGCTCCTGCAGCGCGTGCACCAGCCCGCGCACCACCTCGAGATCGCGCTGGTCGGCAAGTACATCGACCTGCCCGACGCCTACCTGTCGGTGACCGAGGCGCTGCGCGCCGGCGGCTTCCACCACGACGCCAAGGTGAAGATCCGCTGGGTCCCCTCGGACGACTGCCAGACGCCGGACGGTGCGCAGCGCGCGCTCGGCGGGGTCGACGCGGTCCTGGTGCCCGGCGGCTTCGGCGTGCGCGGCATCGAGGGCAAGCTCGGCGCCCTGCGCTGGGCCCGCGAGAGCAAGGTGCCCACGCTGGGCATCTGCCTCGGCCTGCAGACGATGGTCATCGAGTACGCCCGCAACGTGCTCGGCCTGCCCGGGGCGTCGTCGTCCGAGTTCGACGCGGACCCGGCCGACCCGGTGGTCGCGACCATGGCGGAGCAGCTGGCGATCGTCGGCGGCGAGGGCGACCTCGGCGGCACGATGCGGCTCGGCTCGTACGAGGCGGTGCTGGCCGAGGGCTCGGTCGCCGCCGAGGCGTACGGCTCGACGCGGGTCACCGAGAGGCACCGGCACCGGTACGAGGTCAACAACACGTACCGCGACCGCCTGGAGGAGGCCGGCCTGGTCATCTCGGGCGTCTCCCCGGACTCGTCGCTGGTCGAGTTCGTCGAGCTGCCCCGCGAGGTGCACCCGTACTACGTGTCCACGCAGGCGCACCCGGAGTTCAAGTCGCGCCCGACGCGGTCGCACCCGCTGTTCGCGGGCCTGGTCGCGGCGGCGCTCGCCGCCAGGGGCGCCACCACGGCCCCGGCGAAGGCCCGCGCGTGACGACGGAGCAGCAGGGCGGGCCGGTGGACCGGCCCGCCCCCCGCCCGGTGCTCGAGCACACGGACCTGCACCACGGCAAGATCTGGGACCTGGTCTCGGAGACGGTCGACCTGGGCGAGTCCCAGGTGGTGCGGGAGTTCGTCGACCACCCCGGTGCCGTCGCGGTGATCGCGCTCGACGACGCCGGCCGGGTGCTGCTGATCCAGCAGTACCGGCACCCCGTCCGCATGGAGCTCTGGGAGCCGCCCGCCGGGCTGCGCGACGTCGACGGCGAGCCGCCGCACGTCACCGCGGCCCGCGAGCTGGAGGAGGAGGCCGACCTGCGGGCCGGCACCTGGCACCTGCTCGCGCAGTTCCGGAACTCGCCGGGCGGGTCCAACGAGGAGATCCTCGTGTACCTGGCCCGGGACGTGTCCGAGGTCCCCGACGCCGAGCGGTTCACCCGCGAGGACGAGGAGGCCGGGATCGTGCCGCGGTGGGTGCCGCTGGACGAGGCGGTCGACGCGGTGCTCGCCGGGCGGATCACGAGCCCGAGCGCGGCGGTCGGCGTGCTCGCCGCCGCGGCGTCCCGCGACCGCGGCTGGTCGACGCTGCGCCCGGTGGACTGACCGGCCGGGCGGGCGCCCGGCGCGTTCGCCCGTCCGGCTGATCCGCGCACGGACGCCTCACCCGGGCGGCGTCGCGGCCGATCGTGCGGGCGTGCGCGCGCCGACCGGGTCCGAGGTGCCTCGGTCGCGCCTGTTCCTCGCCGCGACCCACTCCGCCGGTGCGCTCGCGCTGTGCGCGGTGCTCTGCCTGGTCAGCGCGGTGTTCCCGCCGTCCCGGCTCGCGCTGGTCGAGGTCTGGTACGGCGGCGCGGCCGTGCTCGCGCTGCTCGCCGTGGCGGTGCTCGTGCTGCGGGACCGGCCGTGGGTGCCGCTGGCCGCGCTGGTCGCGGCGGTCGCCGTCGGCGGGGCGCTCGTGGCCAGCTGCCAGACCCTCGCCGGCGTGGTGACGACCGGCCTCGGCCTGGTGGTCGCGGGGCAGGCGGCGGCGCTGCTGGGCGCCCCGCGGACGGTGCGCCGCGTGCTCGCGCTCGTGGTCGGCACCCTGGCGCTGAGCATGCTCGCGTCGCCGGTGCCGTTCCGGCCGACCACGTGGCTGGTGCTGACCGCGACCACGGTGGCGATGAGCGCCCTGGTCACCTACCTGGTGGCCCGGCTCCGGCTGATCGCCACGACCGACGACCTGACCGGCGCGCTGACCCGGGCGGCGTTCGACGAGCGCGCCGCGCTGCTGCTGCACGACGCGGCACGCCGCGACCGGCCGGTGAGCGTCGTGTGCCTCGACGTCGACGACTTCAAGGCCGTGAACGACTCGCTCGGCCACGCCGCCGGCGACGCGGTCCTGGTGCGGATGGTCGCCGCCTGGCGCGAGGAGCTGGACCGCGACGACCTGATCGGCCGGATCGGCGGCGACGAGTTCGCCGTCGTCCTGCCGGGCCGGGACGCCGCGGCCGCCGAGGCCTGGGCCGGCGCCGCCGGGCGCGGCCGGGCGGGCGACGACCCGACGTGGAGCCACGGCGTCGCGCAGGCGCGCGCAGGCGAGCCCGTGGGCGCCGCCCTGGCCCGCGCGGACGACGCGATGTACGCGCACAAGGGCCGCCGCGCGGAGGGCGTCCGCTGACGCCGTGTGCGCGTCAGCGGCTGGTGGACACCCGGTACTGCGCGTTGGCCAGCGGCACGAACACCACGAGGAACAGCGCGGACCAGATCAGCGTGTAGACCTCCGGGTTCTGCAGCGGCCACGCGGTCGGCTCGGGCACCCCGGGCGGGATGTTGCCGAACAGCTCGCGCGCGGCCTGGGTCACCGCCGACACCGGGTTCCACTCCGCGAACGTCTGCAGCACCGGCGGCAGGGTCTCCAGCGGCACGAACGTGTTGGCCACGAACGTCAGCGGGAAGATCACGATGAACGAGGCGTTGTTGACCACCTCGGGACTGGGCACCAGCATCCCGATCCACGCCATGATCCAGCTGATCGCGTACGCGAACACCAGCAGCAGCGCGAACCCGGCCAGCGCGTCGAGGGCCGAGGACCGGATCCGCCAGCCGACGACGAGCCCGGTCAGGCCCATCACGATCAGCACGATGACGTTGTTGACCACGTCGGAGAACGTCCGCCCGGTCAGCACCGCGGACGGCGCCATCGGCAGCGACCGGAACCGGTCGAGGATGCCCTTCTTCAGGTCCTCCGCCAGCGCGGCGCCGGTGACCGTCGCCCCGAAGATCACGGTCTGCGCGAAGATCCCCGCGATGAGGAACTCCCGGTAGGCCTGCCCGCCGCCCTCCTGGTCGATCGCGCCCCCGAACACGTAGGAGAACAGCAGGACGAACATGATGGGGGAGAGCGTGGTGAAGACCAGCAGGTCGGGCACCCGCTTGATCTTGATGATGTTGCGCTTCGCGACCACGGCCGCGTCGGCGATCACCGGTGGGAACGCCATCACGCACCTGCCTTCGGGTCGGGGCTGCCGTCGGCCTCGGTGGCCTTGCCGGTCAGCGAGAGGAAGACGTCGTCGAGGGTCGGGCGCCGGAGGCCGACGTCCTCGAGCCGGACCTGGCGCGCGTCCAGCAGGCGGAGCGCCTCGCTGAGCACCTCGGGGCCGCCGGAGACCGGCATCACGAACGACCGCCGGCCGTCGTCGACCGAGGGCTGTCCGACGCCGAGCGGGGTGAGCACCTCCGTGACGTGCGCGAGGACCGCGACGTCGGCCACCGTCAGCTCGATGCGCTCGCCGCCGACCTGGCGCTTGAGCTCGTCCGCGGTGCCCTGCGCGATGATGCGGCCGTGGTCGATGACCACGATCTCGTCCGCGAGGACGTCGGCCTCCTCCAGGTACTGCGTGGTCAGCAGCACGGTCGTGCCGCCGGCGACCAGCGTCTGGATCACGTCCCACATCTCCGTGCGGCCGCGGGGGTCGAGCCCGGTGGTGGGCTCGTCCAGGAAGATCACCGGGGGGTCGGCGACCAGCGCGCCGGCCAGGTCCAGCCGGCGCCGCATGCCGCCCGAGTAGGTGCGGGTCGGCCGGTCGGCCGCGTCCTCGAGCCGGAACGAGGCCAGCAGCTCGCGGGCCCGCGACCGGGACCGCGCAGCGCCGAGGTGGTAGAGGCGCCCGATCATGTCGAGGTTCTCGAACCCGGTCAGGTACTCGTCGACGGCGGCGTACTGCCCGGACAGGCCGATCCGCCGCCGGACCTCCGCGGGCTTGTCGAGCACGTCCACGCCCATGACGGTCGCGCGGCCCTCGTCCGGGCGCAGCAGCGTGGACAGGACGCGCACGATGGTGGTCTTGCCGGCCCCGTTGGGGCCGAGCAGACCGAGCACGGTGCCGGTCGGCACCATGAGGTCCACGCCGTCGAGGGCGGTGACGCCCTTGTAGCGCTTGACGAGCCCGCGGGCTTCGATGGCCAGTTCCATGCCGACGAGCCTAGATGTGACGTACGACACACCAGAAGGGGGTGGGGCGGTCGGGCACGTGCGGTCGTCGTCCGGCGGTGCGGCGTCAGCGGAGCCGCGCCAGCACCGCGGCCGCGACCTCCGCGGGCCGGTGCTCCGGCAGCCAGTGGTCGGCGTCGAGGTCCACCTGCGTGAACGGGCCGGTCACGTGCGCGGCGGTCCCGGCCACCGACGCGGCGGCGAAGAACGGGTCGCGGCGGGCGGTGACGTACGTCGTGGGCACCGCGACCGGACCGGTGCCGCCGCGGTCGGGGACGCGCAGGGCGCGGTACCACGCCAGCGCGGCGGCGAGGGCCCCGGGCTGCCGCATCCGGGCCACGTACCGGTCGGCGGCCGCGCCGGCGAGCCCGGTGCGGACCAGGGACCGCCGCAGGACGGCGCCGCCGCGCGCGAGCAGCACCCGCTCGGGCAGCCACGGCAGCTGGAAGGCGAGCACGTAGGCCGAGCGCAGCGCCTGCGTGCCGCGCCGGGTGCCCGTGCGGACCGCCGCGGGGTGCGGCGTCGACAGGGCCGTCAGCGACGCGGTCCGGTCCGGGTGCCGGTGCGCGAACGCCCAGGCGACCACGCCGCCCCAGTCGTGCCCGACCACGTGCGCACGCCCGGCCCCGGCGGCGTCCAGCACGGCCGCCAGGTCCGCGACCAGCTCGGGCAGGGCGTACGCCCGCACCCCGCGCGGCCGCGCGCCGGGGGAGTAGCCCCGCTGGTCCGGCACCAGCACGCGTGCGCCCGCGGCGGTGAGCAGCGGGACCACCGCGTCGTACGCCGAGGAGTCCTGCGGGAACCCGTGCAGCAGCACCACGACCGGTGCCGGCTCGCCGTCCGGCGCCGCGGTGCCCGGCGGGTGGTCGTGCACGTCCAGCCGCAAGCCGGCGCGGGTGACGGAGTCCATCCGCCGAGCA
This sequence comes from Cellulomonas sp. NEAU-ZC6, assembly GCF_056844425.1. Lineage (NCBI taxonomy): Bacteria > Bacillati > Actinomycetota > Actinomycetes > Micrococcales > Cellulomonadaceae > Cellulomonas > Cellulomonas sp. NEAU-ZC6. The sequence continues at coordinate 19,998 of NZ_JBXFYH010000001.1, forward strand.
CAGCACGGCGGACGGACTCCGGCGACCCGGGGTCACTCGGGCGGCAGCACGGGCGCCGGGCGCCGGCCGGAGGACCAGACGGCGCCCGCGCCGGCGAGCACGACGACGGAGATCCCCGCCAGGCCCGACGGCGGCAACCGGTCGCCCAGCAGCACGGCGCCCACCACCGCGCCCATCGCCGGGTCCACCGCGAACAGCGTGCCGACCACCCGGGTGCCGGCCAGCCGCACCGCCTGGAAGTCGAGCGAGAACGCCAGCGCCACGCCGAGCACCCCGGACAGTGCCAGCACCGGCAGCTGCGCGGCGGTCACCGCCGACGCCTGCACGACCTGCCACGGGGCGAGCAGCAGCGCACCGACGGCCACGGACAGCGCCAGGTCGCCGAGACCGGAGGACGCCGAGCCGACCCGGCCGGCCAGCGCCGTGTACCCGCCGAACGCGGCGGCGGCACCGAGGCCGAGCAGGACGCCGAGCAGGTCCAGGCCGCCGACGGGCCGGCCGACGACCAGCAGCACGCCGACCAGGGCGAGCGCGGGCAGCAGGCGGGAGCGTCCGGCGGACGCGACGGCCGCCACGGCGAGCGGCCCGCAGAACTCGAGCGTCACGGCGACGCCGAGCGGCAGCCGGTCGAGCGCCGCGTAGAACAGCACGTTCATCGCGGCCATCGCCGCGCCGTACAGCACGAGGCCCAGCCAGGCGGAGCGCGTGCGGCCGCGCAGCCGCGGCCGGGTGAGCACGAGCAGGACGAGCGCCGCGGCGGTCATGCGGTACCCGGAGACGGCGAGCGTGCCGAGCGGGGCGAACACGCCGGACGCGAGGGCGGCGGACAGCTGCACGGCGGTCGAGCCGACCAGGACCAGGGCAGCGGCAAGCAGGGCGCGTCGGCGCGCGCCGAGGGGGAACGAGAGCACGGGGGTCCTCAGGGGACGACCCGCCGACGTCGCGGCGGGTGGAGCGGTCGGGGTGCCTGCGCGGCACGCCAGCCCGTGTCAGAGAGGGGTGGCGGCCGGTGTCAGGCCCCGGGCCCCCGGCGCGGGGCGCAGCCCCGGTTGCTCATCGGATCCATGCCTCGGAGCGTACGTGCTGGTGGGAGGTGGTCCGGGGCGGCGTCCGGATGCCGGGCGCTCAGGCCCGGGTGCGGAACGTCAGCAGGTACCGCGTGGTCCCGGCGGCCAGCAGCGCCGCGCCCAGCATGTGCAGCAGCACCAGCAGGACCGGCAGGTCCGTGGCCACCTGCACGTAGCCGATGGCCCCCTGCAGCGCGACCAGCGCGACCATGACCCAGCCGCGCCGGCGCAGCAGGTACGGCCCGCGGCGGGTCAGCCAGAGCAGGACCACCAGCACCCCGATGAACAGCCACACCGAGGCGGCGTGCACGCGGGCCATCAGGTACGGGTCGAGGGCGAACCGGTAGCCGACCTCGGCGTCGCCCGAGTGCGGGCCGGCGCCGGTGGTGATCGCGCCCAGCGCGAGCACGACGGCGAGCAGGACGGCGAGCACCGGCGCCAGGCGGCGCGCGAGCGGGCCGACCACGGGGATGCGCGGCCCGTCGCCCTCGCGGCTGCGGTGCACCAGCAGCGTCGAGGTGACCACCAGCAGCATCGAGACCAGGAAGTGCAGGCTCACCCAGGCCGGGTGCAGGTGCAGCAGCACGATCACGCCGCCGATCACCGCCTGCGCGGCGACGCCCACCAGCGGCGCGAGCCCGAGCCAGCGGTAGGACGCGATCCGGTCGCGGTTGGACCACACGAGGACCGCCACGGCCAGCGCGATGACGCCGAGCACGCCGGTCAGGGTGCGGTTCCCGAACTCGACGAACCGGTGGTACGTCGCGGCCTCGTGGAAGACGGGGGCGAACTGCCCGGGCTCGCACTGCGGCCACGTCGAGCAGCCGAGGCCGGAGCCGGTGAGCCGCACGGCGCCGCCGGTGACGACGATCCCGATCTGCGCGACCAGGTTGGCCACCAGCACGGGGTACGTGAGCCGCTCGCGCCACGCCGCGAACGAGGACCGTGCGGGGGAGGCGGGGGCGGCGGCGACGTCGGAGCTCACGACCTCCAGCCTACGGTCCGCCCGCGACCCCCCGTGCCTGCGCGCACGAGGCCTTGGTCACGCGCCCGCGCCGCCGCCGCCCTGCCGCAGCCGCGCCAGGATGGCGGTCGCGAGGTCGTCACACGTGACCGAGGTCGTCAGGTGCAGATGACGACCTCGCGCGGTCGTGACGACCTCGGCGGCAGGGGCCGGGCCGGGCTGCGCGGCCGGGCGGGTCAGGACCAGCGGAACCAGCGGCGGACGCAGGCGCCGAGCACGAGCGTCCACGCGGCGAGCGCGGCCAGGTGCGCGGCGGGGAACGCGCCGTCGACCAGCGCGCCGCGCAGCGCCTCGCCGAGCGCGCCCGGAGGCAGCCACTCGGCGACCGCGGCCCACCCGGCCGGGAGGTCGGCCACGGGCAGCACCACGCCGCCGACGACCGCGAGCACCACCAGCAGCAGGTTCGCCACGGCCAGGACGGCCTCGGCGCGCAGGGTGCCGGCGAGCAGCAGCGCGAGCGCGGTGAAGGCGGCCACCCCGAGCAGCAGGGCCAGGACCGCGGCCGGGATGCCGGCCGGGTCGGGCTGCCAGCCCAGCGCCAGCCCGACGGCCCCGACGACGACCACCTGCAGCGCGGCGACCGCGAGCACCGCGATCGCCTTGCCGGCGAGCAGCCCGCCCCGGCCCAGCGGCGTGGTGGCGAGCAGCCGGAGCACGCCGTTGCGCCGGTCGAACGCGGTGGCGATCGCCTGCGAGGCCATCGACCCGGCCATCACGGCCAGCCCGAGGACGCCCGGCGTCACCACGTCGACCCGGGCGACGTCGCCCGTGCCGATGTCCAGGAACGACCCGCGCGCCAGCGCGACCAGGGCCACGACCGGGATGATCAGCGTCACCAGCAGCTGCTCGCCGTTGCGGAGCACCGCGAGCGTCTCGAACCGGGCCTGGGCGAGCACCCGGCGGGCAGGCGGCGCGGCCCGGTCGTCGGCGGCGGTGCGCGGGGCGGACGAGGTGGTCGAGGCGCCCGGGGCGGCGGCGGTCATCGCAGGTTCCGTCCGGTGAGGTCGAGGAACACGTCCTCGAGGGTGCGGCGGCCGACGTCGACGCCGGCCAGCAGCACGTCGCGGTCGGCGCACCAGGTCGCCAGCGCCGCCACCAGGGCCGGCGTGGCGGGGGAGTCGACGGCGTACGAGCCCGGGCCGGGCTCCCGCACGGTGGTGGGGTCGGGTGCGCCGGCCGGGGTGAGCGCGCGGCCGAGGTCGGCCAGGGGCAGCCCGGGCGGCGCGCGGAAGGTCAGGGTGGAGCCGTCGGCGTGCGCGAGCAGCTCCGGGACGGTGCCGCGGGCGATGACCCGGCCGTGGTCGACGACGGCGACCTCGTCGGCCAGCGCCTCGGCCTCGTCCATCAGGTGCGTGGTGAGCAGCACCGCCACGCCGTCGGCGCGCAGCTCCTGGACCAGCGACCAGACGGCCCGGCGCGCCTGCGGGTCCATGCCCGCGGACGGCTCGTCCAGGAACACCACGTCGGGCCTGCCGACGACCGCCGTGGCCAGCGCCAGCCGCTGCCGCTGGCCGCCGGACAGCCGCCGCACGGTGGTGCGGGCGAACGGCACCAGGCCGAGCCGCTCCGCCAGCGCGTCGACGTCGAGCGGTCGGGCGTACATCGCGGCGACGTGCCGGAGCACGCCGAGCGCGGGCACGCCCGTGGGCAGCCCGGCGTCCTGCAGCATGACGCCCACGCGGGGGCGCAGCGCGCGGGCGTCGGCGACCGGGTCCAGCCCGAGGACGCGGACCGTGCCGCCGTCCGGCGTGCGCAGGCCCTCGCAGCACTCCACGGTGGTGGTCTTGCCGGCGCCGTTCGGGCCGAGCACCGCGGTCACCCGTCCGGGCGACGCGTGCAGGTCGAGCCCGTCGACGACGGCGCGGCCGTCGTACCGCTTGACGAGCCCGCGGACCTCGACGGCCGGCGGGGAGGAGGTCTGGCCGAGCACCCCGTGAGTGTAGGGGGCGCGCGATCGGGTGAGGCGAACCTTGCTTGCCAGGACTTATTTCGGCAACAAGGATGTTGCCGATATCGGGACCCTGCTCAGCGGGGCCCCAGGGGCACGCGCGCCGGCCGGCGCGACGAGGCCCACGACAGCCGCGCAGCAGCGAACCGGAGGTGTGCGCATGAGCCCGACCACGCCGGCGCCCGAGACCGTCGTCGCACCGCACGACCCCGACTGTCCCGACGACGTCGTGGCGCCCGCCACCGTGGCCGAGGTGCGCGCGGTCCGCGCCGCCGAGCCCGAGTCCGAGGCCGGCACCCGCCGCCGCGTGCTGGACCTGATCGCCGCCGACGGCCCGGTGTCCGCCGCCGAGCTGGCCGCCGACCTGGTGCTCACCGCGGCCGCGATCCGCCGGCACCTCGCCGTGCTCGAGGTGGAGCGGCAGATCGCCGTGCACGACGGCGGTGCCCCGGGACCGGCCCGCCGCGGCCGTCCCGCCAAGCGCTACGTGGTCACCCCGGCCGGCCAGGCCGCGCTGAGCCAGCAGTACTCCGAGCTCGCGTCGCAGGCCCTGCGGTTCGTCGCGGAGATCGGCGGCGCCGACGCCGTGCGCAGCTTCGCCGAGAAGCGGGTGCGCGACCTGGAGGTCCGGCACGCCGACGCGCTGGCCGAGGCGGGCGACGACCCGGCCCGCCGCGCGCAGGTGCTCGCCGACGGCCTCGCGATCGACGGGTTCGCCGCCACGGCGCGTCCCGTCCCCGGCGGGCACGCCATCCAGCTCTGCCAGGGGCACTGCCCCGTGCAGGACGTCGCGAGCGAGTTCCCCGAGCTCTGCGAGGCCGAGGCGCACGCGTTCTCCCGGATGCTGGGCGTGCACGTGCAGCGCCTGGCGACCCTGGCCCGCGGCGGCCACGTCTGCACCACGAACATCCCGATCGTCCCGGTGCGCCGGCCCGCGACCACGGACCGCGCACCGACGACGACCGCCGACGACGGGCCGACGCCCGCATGACCCCCCGACGATCCACGAGCCCCCCGACCCCGTGCTCCTGCGGAAGGACGATGAGATGACGACGACGGACCCCGGCCGCCCCGCGACCGAGCCGATGACCCAGGACGAGGCCATCGCCTCGATCGGCGCCTACGGCTACGGCTGGCACGACACCGACGACGCGGGCGCCACGGCGCAGCGCGGCCTGTCGGAGGAGGTCGTGCGCAACATCTCGGCGCTGAAGAACGAGCCCGAGTGGATGCTGAAGACCCGCCTGAAGTCGCTGCGCCTGTTCGACAAGAAGCCGATGCCCTGGTGGGGCGCGGACCTGTCGGGCATCGACTTCGACAACATCAAGTACTTCGTGCGCTCCACGGAGAAGCAGGCGACCACCTGGGACGACCTGCCCGAGGACATCAAGGACACCTACGACCGCCTGGGCATCCCGGAGGCCGAGAAGCAGCGCCTCGTCGGCGGCGTCGCCGCGCAGTACGAGTCCGAGGTCGTCTACCACCAGATCCAGGAGGACCTGGAGGCGCAGGGCGTCATCTTCGTCGACACCGACACCGGCCTGCGCGAGTACCCGGAGCTGTTCGAGCAGTACTTCGGCTCCGTCATCCCGCCGGGCGACAACAAGTTCGCGTCGCTGAACACCGCCGTGTGGTCGGGCGGCTCGTTCGTCTACGTGCCGCCGGGCGTGCACGTCGAGATCCCGCTGCAGGCCTACTTCCGGATCAACACCGAGAACATGGGCCAGTTCGAGCGGACGCTGATCATCGCGGACGAGGGCTCGTACGTGCACTACGTCGAGGGCTGCACCGCCCCGATCTACCAGTCCGACTCGCTGCACTCCGCGGTGGTCGAGATCATCGTGAAGAAGAACGCTCGCGTGCGGTACACGACGATCCAGAACTGGTCGAACAACGTCTACAACCTCGTCACCAAGCGGGCGACCGCGGCCGAGGGCGCGACGATGGAGTGGGTCGACGGCAACATCGGCTCCAAGGTCACCATGAAGTACCCGGCGATCTACCTGCTGGGCGAGCACGCCCGCGGCGAGACGCTGTCCATCGCCTTCGCGGGTGAGGGCCAGCACCAGGACGCCGGCTGCAAGATGGTGCACGCCGCCCCGCACACGTCGTCGTCGATCGTGTCGAAGTCGGTGGCCCGCGGCGGTGGCCGCACGTCCTACCGCGGCCTGGTGCAGGTGCTCGAGGGCGCCAGCCACTCCGCGTCGAACGTGCTGTGCGACGCCCTCCTGGTCGACCAGATCTCGCGCTCGGACACCTACCCGTACGTCGACGTCCGCGAGGACGACGTGTCGATGGGTCACGAGGCGACGGTGTCCCGCGTGAGCGAGGACCAGCTGTTCTACCTGATGTCCCGCGGGATGACCGAGACCGAGGCCATGGCCATGATCGTGCGCGGGTTCGTCGAGCCCATCGCGCGCGAGCTCCCCATGGAGTACGCCCTCGAGCTGAACCGCCTGATCGAGCTGCAGATGGAAGGGGCCGTCGGCTGATGTCGACCACCACACCCGAGACCGCCGGTCTCTCCACCGACCACTCCCGTGCGACGGCCGACGGCGCGCACAGCCACGGCGTCGGCGGCGTGCCGCAGTCGTCGCGCGCGGCCCGCGCCACCTCGTTCGACGTCGCGGACTTCCCGGTCCCGACCGGGCGCGAGGAGGAGTGGCGGTTCTCGCCCGTCGACCGCATCGCGCCGCTGTTCGCGCCCGAGACGGGCCGGCTCACCGGGCACGGCGTCCTCACCACGGTCGTGAACGCGCCCGAGGTCGAGGTCGAGATCGTGGACCGCGACGACGAGCGCCTGGGCCGCGCCGGCGAGCCGGGCGACCGGGCCGCCGCCGTGGCGTGGGCCTCGTTCCCGCGCGCCACGGTGGTCACCGTCCCGACCGAGGCCGTCGCGTCGACCGTCACCTCGGTGCGGGTCGAGGGCGTCGAGGGCCAGCTGGAGCCCACCGGCAGCCACCTGCTGGTGCACGCCCGGCCGCTGTCCCAGGCGACGGTCGTCATCGACCACGTCGGGTCGGCGCTGCTGACCGAGACCGTCGAGGTCGTGGCCGAGGACGGCGCGCACCTGACCGTCGTCTCCGTGCACGACTGGGACGCGGGCACGGTGCACACCGCCGCGCACCGCGTGAAGCTCGGCCGGGACGCCACGGTCAAGCACATCGTCGTGACGCTCGGCGGCGACGTCGTGCGGGTCACCCCGGACGCGGAGTTCGCGGGCGAGGGCGGCTCGGTCGAGATGCTCGGCGTGTACTACGCCGACGCCGGCCAGCACCAGGAGCAGCGGCTGTTCGTCGACCACGCGGTCCCCAACTGCAAGAGCCGCGTGACGTACAAGGGCGCGCTGCAGGGCGAGGGCGCGCACACCGTGTGGGTCGGCGACGTGCTGATCCGCAAGGAGGCCGAGGGCACCGACACCTACGAGCTCAACCGCAACCTGGTCCTCACCGACGGGGCGCGCGCGGACTCCGTGCCGAACCTGGAGATCGAGACCGGGCTGATCGAGGGCGCGGGTCACGCCAGCGCCACCGGCCGGTTCGACGACGAGCAGCTGTTCTACCTGCGCGCCCGCGGCATCCCGGAGACGGACGCCCGGCGCCTGGTCGTGCGCGGCTTCTTCGCCGAGCTGATCAACCAGATCGGCGTGCCGGAGATCGAGGAGCGCCTGATCGACGCGATCGAGCGCGAGCTCGCGCAGTCCATGTCGGAGTTCGCGGACCCGGCCGCCGTCGTCACCGGCGGGGACCTCGCCAGCGACATCACGCCCGAGACGGACGGCGAGCGCGCCATCCTGAACGAGCCGGCCAGCGTCACCAGCGCGGACGAGCGCGCATGACGGCCCAGCTCGCCTGCATGACCTCCGACGTCCCCGAGGCCGGCACCCTGCGTGTCGAGCTCGAGGGGCCGTCGGGTGTCGTCGAGGTCGCGGTCGTCCGCGACGAGGACGGCGCGCTGCACGCCATCAGCGACATCTGCTCGCACGGCGCGGTGTCGCTGTCCGACGGCGAGGTCGAGGGCTGCACCGTGGAGTGCTGGCTGCACGGGTCGCGGTTCGACCTGCGCACCGGCGAGCCGCTGGGTCCCCCGGCCGTCCGCCCCGTCCCCGTCTACCCCCTGACCGTCGACGGCGAGCGCGTGCTCGTCGACGTCGACGGCGTTGCCTGAAGCCTCGAGGAGAACGAACGCATGTCCACTCTGGAGATCCGCGACCTGCACGTCAGCGTCGAGACCAAGGAGGGCCCCAAGCCGATCCTCCGCGGCGTCGACCTGACCATCGCCAGCGGCGAGACGCACGCCATCATGGGCCCGAACGGCTCCGGCAAGTCGACCCTCGCGTACTCGCTCGCCGGTCACCCGAAGTACCAGATCACCTCGGGCACCGTCACGCTCGACGGCGAGGACGTCCTGGAGATGTCCGTCGACGAGCGCGCCCGCGCCGGCCTGTTCCTCGCCATGCAGTACCCGGTCGAGGTGCCGGGCGTCTCGGTGTCGAACTTCCTGCGCACCGCCAAGACCGCGATCGACGGCGAGGCGCCGCCGCTGCGCAGCTGGATCAAGGACGTCACCGTCGCCATGGACCAGCTCCGGATGGACGCGACGTTCGCCGAGCGCTCCGTCAACGAGGGTTTCTCCGGCGGCGAGAAGAAGCGCCACGAGATCCTGCAGATGGAGCTCCTGAAGCCGCGGTTCGCGATCCTCGACGAGACCGACTCCGGCCTGGACGTCGACGCGCTGCGGATCGTGTCCGAGGGCGTCAACCGCGTGAAGGAGAACTCCGAGGTCGGCGTCCTGCTGATCACGCACTACACGCGCATCCTGCGCTACATCAAGCCGGACTTCGTCCACGTGTTCGTCGACGGGCGCGTGGCCGAGGAGGGCGGGCCCGAGCTCGCCGAGCGGCTCGAGAACGAGGGCTACGACCGGTTCCTGACCTCGGGCGCCAGCGCCTGAGGACGACCGGTCCCGGGACCGGGGCGGCGGCAGCGCCCGCCGCCCCGGCCCGAACCCCCGGGGGCGACCCGGGGACGGCTGCCGCGACAGGTCGCGGTGCGGTGACGAGGACGAGGACGACGAGATGACCGAGACCCTGGACCGGACGGCGCAGGACGGGCAGCGGCCCGGCACGCTGGGCGCAGCGGAGCTGGCCGCGGTGCGCGCGGACTTCCCGCTGCTCGCGCGCACGGTGCGCGACGGCAGGCCGCTCGTGTACCTCGACTCCGGTGCGACCTCGCAGAAGCCCGAGGTCGTCCTCGACGCCGAGCAGGACTTCTACACCCAGCGCAACGCCGCGGTGCACCGCGGGGCGCACCAGCTCGCGGAGGAGGCCACCGAGGCCTTCGAGACCGCGCGCACCCAGGTCGCGTCGTTCGTCGGCGTCGCCGACGAGGAGATCGTCTGGACGTCCAACGCGACGGCCGGCCTCAACCTGGTCGCGTACGCGATGTCGAACGCGACGCTCGGGCGCGGGGGAGCGGCCGCGCAGCGGTTCGCCCTGGCGCCGGGCGACGAGATCGTCGTGACCGAGGCCGAGCACCACGCGAACCTCGTGCCGTGGCAGGAGCTCGCCGCCCGCACCGGCGCGACCCTGCGCTGGCTCGGCGTGGACGACGCCGGCCGGATCCGCACCGACGAGCTCGCGACCGTGGTCACCGAGCGCACGAAGGTGCTCGCGTTCACGCACGCGTCCAACGTCACCGGCGCGGTCACCGACGTCGCGCCGTTCGTGGCCCGGGCCCGCGAGGTCGGCGCCCTGACCGTGCTGGACGCCTGCCAGAGCGTGCCGCACCTGCCGGTCGACCTGCGGGCGCTCGGCGTGGACTTCGCGGCGTTCTCCGGGCACAAGATGCTCGGGCCCACCGGCGTCGGCGCGCTGTACGGCCGCCGCGAGCTGCTCGAGGCGATGCCCCCGGTCACCACCGGCGGGTCGATGGTCGAGGTCGTCACCATGGAGTCGACCACCTACGCGCCGCCGCCGCGCCGGTTCGAGGCCGGCACGCAGATGGTGTCCCAGGCCGTCGGCATGGGGGCCGCCGCGACGTACCTCGCCGAGCTCGGCATGGACGCGGTCGCCGCGCACGAGCGGCACCTGGCCGGGCTGCTGCTCGACGCCGTCGCCTCCGTGCCCGGCGTCCGGGTGGTCGGGCCGACCGAGAACGTCGACCGGCTCGCCACCGTGGCGTTCGTGGTGGACGGCGTGCACGCGCACGACGTCGGCCAGGTGCTGGACGACGCCGGCGTGGCCGTCCGCGTCGGGCACCACTGCGCGCAGCCCCTGCACCGGCGGTTCGGCGTGGCCGCGACCGCCCGCGCGTCGGCCGCGGTCTACACGACCGACGAGGAGATCGCGGTGTTCCGGGAAGCACTGGCCGGGGTCCGGACGTTCTTCGGTCTGAGCGACTGAGACGAGGAAGCAGAACATGAGCACCGGCATGGAGCAGCTGTACCAGCAGCTGATCCTCGACCACGCCAAGCACCCCGCCCACCGCGGGGCGCAGGAGGCGTACGACGTCGAGGTCCACCACGTGAACCCCACCTGCGGGGACGAGGTCACGCTGCGCGTGCGCCTGGAGCCGGGGGAGCAGGGGTCGCCCGTGATCGGCGAGCTGACCTGGTCCGGCCAGGGCTGCTCGATCTCGCAGGCCTCGGCCTCGGTGATGTCCCAGGCGGTGTCCGGGTCGTCCGTCGAGACCGCGCTGGCGCTGTCCGACGACTTCCGCGAGCTGATGGACTCCCGGGGCGTGCTCCCGGAGAAGTTCGAGGACGACCAGCTCGACTCCGCGCTGGAGGACGCCGTCGCGTTCGTCGGCGTGGCCCGCTACCCGGCGCGCATCAAGTGCGCGCTGCTCGGGTGGGCGGCGATGAAGGACGCCGTGGCGCAGGCCACGGTGCAGCAGAGCACGACGACCCACGAGGAGGGGCGATGAGCGACACGACCGTGTCCGACCAGCAGCCGGACGGCGGTGGGGGCGCCACCAGCACCGCCGCCGCGAACGTCGCCGACATCGAGGAGGCGCTGCGGGACGTCATCGACCCGGAGCTCGGCATCAACGTCGTCGACCTCGGGCTGGTGTACGGCATCTCCGTGGAGCAGGGCCGCAACGCGGTCATCGACATGACGCTCACCTCGGCGGCCTGCCCGCTGACCGACGTCATCGAGGACCAGGCCGGCACCTCGCTCGAGGGCATCGTGGACTCCGTGCGGATCAACTGGGTCTGGATGCCGCCGTGGGGCCCGGAGAAGATCACCGACGACGGCCGCGCCATGATGCGCGCCCTCGGCTTCAACATCTGACCCCTCGCGGGCCAGGACGGCCGGCACCCCCGCGGGGTCGCCGGCCGTCGCCGTGCCCGGCGCCTCCCGGCGAGATAGGGCCTCCGAGCCGAGGTAGGGCCCGCCCGGGACCGATCTCGACGCGGAGGCCCGATCTCGCGGCCGGGCGCGGGCCGGGCGGGCCGTCGCCGGGTCAGAGCGTGGGGGTCGCGAAGGTGTCGCAGGCCGTCAGGGTGCCCTGCTCGTAGCCGGTGGTGAACCAGCGCTGGCGCTGCTCGCTGCTGCCGTGCGTCCAGGTGTCCGGGTCCACGCCGCCGCCGGACTGCTGCTGGATGTGGTCGTCGCCGACGGCCGCGGCCGCCGACAGCGCGTCGGCCAGCTCCTCGCGGGTGATCGGCTCCAGGAACGTGACGCCGGTGTCGGGGTCGACGGTCGTGGCGGCGTCGCCCGCCCAGAGCCCCGCGTAGCAGTCGGCCTGCAGCTCGACGCGCACCGAGTCGGAGTCGTCGCCGGTGCCGGACCGGTCCGCGCGGTCGAAGACGCCGGTGAGCTGCTGGACGTGGTGCCCGTACTCGTGCGCGACGACGTACATCTCCGCCAGCGAGCCGTCCTCGGCGCCGTACTGCGACGACAGCAGGTCGTAGAAGGTCAGGTCCAGGTAGATCGACCGGTCGGGCGGGCAGTAGAACGGGCCCGTCGCTGCGGAGGCGGCGCCGCAGCCGGTGTCCGTGGCGGACTCGAACTCGACGACGCCGGGCGGCACGTCGCCCGCGGGGACGTCGAGCCCGGCGGCGGGCAGCGCCCGCGCCCAGTACGCGTCGAGGGCCTGCACCGTGGCGGACAGGCGGCACTCGCGCTCGGCGTTGGCCTGCTCGGCGGAGCACTCGCCGATGGTGCCGACCTGCTCGCCCGCGCCGCCGCCGTCCCCGGTGCCGCCGGAGAGCAGCTGCGCCGGGTTGCCGCCCAGCAGCGTGACCAGCACCACCAGCACCAGCGTGCCGATGCCGCCGCCCACGGCGACGCCCCGGCCGCGCCCGCCACCACGCCGCGACGTGACCCGGCCGCCCTCGAACTGCCCACCCTCCTGGAACGTCATGCCGGGAACGTAGCTCCGCTCGCGGCGCCCCGCGCGCCGGGCGGGCTCAGTCGACGACGCCGCGTGCGGCGAGCGCCTCGCCGAGGTCCCGGGCGCGCCCGACGACGCGGAGCACCGCCGGCGTCAGCCACACGCGGGGATCGCGCTCCACCCCGCGGGCGCGGGCGGCGTCGCGGACCTCGTGCACGGTGCGGGCGATCTCCGGGACGGTGCGCAGCACCAGGGCGACGGCGAGCGCGACGAGGTCGGGCGGCACCCCGAGGTGCCGCAGCGGGCGCGCCGCGCGGGCCAGGGCGTCGAGCAGCCGGTCCGCGGGCGTGGTCGCGGTGACCACCGCGGCGCCGAGCACCAGGGTCACCAGGTCGGCCACCACCTCGACGGCGGGTCCCCAGCCGCGCGCCCACGCCTGGTACGCGCCGGCCAGGACCGCGGTGACCAGCACCGGCAGCAGGCCGCGCAGCGTCGGGCGGGGCGGCAGGGCGGCGACCGCGGCGGCCCCGAGCGCGACCAGCAGCAGGCCGAGGGAGGCGGGCACGCCGCGGGTCGCGACCACCGCGACGCCCAGCAGCGCCAGCGCCCCGAGCTTGGCCCCGACCGGCGCGCGGTCCAGCGGGGTCCGGGCGGCGCGGCGGGCGCCGAGCAGCGTCACGCGCGGTCGTCCGCGGGAGCGGCCATCAGGGCGCGGTAGGCGGCGAGCGCGGCGTCGGGGGCGCCGTCGTGCACCACGCGGCCGCCGTCGACGACCAGCACCCGGTCGGCGCGCGCGGCGGCGTCCAGGTCGTGCGTCACCTGGACCACCTGCTGCGGCAGGTCCGCGAGCAGGGCGTCGACCACGCGACGCCAACGCAGGTCCAGCAGGGTGGTCGGCTCGTCGCACACCAGCACGGCGGGCTCGGTCGCCAGCACCGCGGCGAGGGCCAGGAGCTGGCGCTGCCCGCCGGACAGCGCCCGGACGGGCAGGTCGGCGCGCTCGGCCAGGCCGACCCGCGCGAGCGCCTCGCGCGCCCGGTCGTCGCGCTCGGCCCCGCGCAGCCCGAGCCGGCGCAGCGACAGGGCGACGTCCTCGACGGGGGTCGGCATCACCACCTGCGCGTCCGGGTCGGTGAACAGGAAGCCGACCCGGCGGCGCACCGCGGCGCCGTCGCGCGCGGTGTCCAGGCCGTCGACGCGCACGGTGCCGGCGGACGGGAGCGTGAGCCCGTTCAGCAGCCGGGCGAAGGTCGACTTGCCGGAGCCGTTCGCCCCGACGACGGCGACCCGCCGCTCGGTCAGCGTGCAGCTGACCGGGCCGAGCAGCGTGACCACGCGCTCGGCGCCCCGGCCACCGCGACCGCCGCGTGCGTCGCCGGACCCCGGTGCGTACGCGGTGACGACGGCGTCGTCGAGCTCGATCACCGGCCGCGCAGCAGGTCGGGGAAGGCGCGGAGCGCGGCGGCGGCCACGACGGCCGCCAGCAGGTTCTTCACCAGGTCGCCCGGCAGGAACACCGCGCCGGCGGCGATCGCCTCGGACGGGGCCAGGCCCAGCCGCCAGCCGAGCACCGCGACGCCGAGCGGGTGCACCGTGAGCAGCGTGGCGGCGGCCGCGGCGCCGAACAGGGCGGGCACCCGCCAGCGGGGGGAGGTGCGCCGGGCCAGCAGGCCCAGCCCGCCGGCGACGGCCGCGGCGAGCGGGAACGCGAGCAGGTAGCCGGCGGACGGCCCGGCGAGCACGCCGACGCCGCCGACGGCCCCGGAGAACACCGGCAGCCCGGCGAGCCCCACGGCCACGTAGAGCAGCAGCGCGAGGAACCCGCGGCGCGGGCCCAGCACCAGGCCGGTCAGCACGACGCCGAACGTCTGCAGCGTGATCGGCACGGCGCCGCCGGTCGGGATCGCGGGGAGCACCGCGCACACGGCGACGAAGGCGGCGAACGTGGCGACCAGCGCGACGTCGGTGGCGACGGAGACTCGGGCGACGGGCGCCGGCGCAGCGGGCGCGGCGGTGGCGGCGGGGTCGCGGGGCAGGTCGGACATCGGGCCTCGGGTCGCTCGGGCGGGCAGGTACGGCGGTCACGCTAGCCGCCGCCACGACGCGTCGTCGCCCGCCGACCCGACCAAGGCGCGGCCCCGGCGGCTGGAGGATCCCGCAGCGGCGCCAGCGCCGACGTCACACCGCCGTGCGGGAATTCCGGTCGGGCCGGCGGCGCTGGGCCTCGTAGACTGGTCGGCGTTTGTGCCGGGCCGGCAACGGGGCGCGCGGCATCGCCACCGATCGACCGTGCACGGCCACGAAGGACGAGGGACCACCAGTGATCACAGCCCAGGGCGTCGAGCTGCGCGTGGGAGCACGCGTGCTGCTGCAGGCGGCGAGCTTCCGCATCGCGCCGGGCGACCGGATCGGCCTGGTCGGGCGCAACGGCGCCGGCAAGACCACGCTGACCAAGACGCTCGCGGGGGAGAGCCAGCCCAGCGGCGGGCAGATCACGCGCAGCGACGACGTCGGCTACCTGCCGCAGGACCCGCGGTCCGGCGACCTGTCGACCCTGGCGATGCACCGGGTGCTGTCGGCGCGCGGCCTGGACGAGGTCGTCGCCGCGATGCGCGAGACCGAGGCCGCCATGGCGTCCGCCGACGACGAGACCCGCGACGCCGCGATGGAGCGGTACTCCCGGCTCGAGGCCCGGTTCACGGCCGGCGGCGGGTACGCGGCCGAGAGCGAGGCGCACCGCATCACGTCGAACCTGGGCCTGGACGACCGCGTGCTCGGCCAGCCGCTCGGCACCCTGTCCGGCGGCCAGCGCCGCCGCGTGGAGCTGGCGCGGATCCTGTTCTCCGGCTCGGGCACGCTGCTGCTCGACGAGCCGACCAACCACCTCGACGCCGACTCCATCGGCTGGCTGCGGGACTACCTCAAGGTGTACCCGGGCGGGTTCGTGGTCATCAGCCACGACGTCGACCTGCTCCGCGCGACCGTGAACAAGGTGTTCCACCTGGACGCGAACCGCGGTGAGCTCGACCAGTACAACCTGGGCTGGGACGCGTACGTGCAGCAGCGCGAGACGGACGAGAAGAGCCGCCGTCGCGAGCGCGCCAACGCGGAGAAGAAGGCGTCCGTGCTGCTCGCGCAGGCCGACAAAATGCGCGCGAAGGCCACCAAGGCGGTCGCGGCGCAGAACATGGCCCGCCGCGCCGAGCGGATGCTGGCCGGCCTGGACGAGGTCCGGGTGTCCGACAAGGTCGCGAAGCTGCGGTTCCCCGAGCCCGCGCCCTGCGGCAAGACCCCGCTCACCGCGGCGGACCTGTCCAAGTCCTACGGCTCGCAGGAGGTGTTCGCCGGGGTCGACCTGGCGATCGACCGCGGCTCGCGCGTCGTGGTCCTGGGGCTGAACGGCGCGGGCAAGACCACCCTGCTGCGGATGCTCGCCGGCCTGCAGGAGTCCGACACCGGCGAGGTCCGCGCGGGGCACGGCCTCAAGCTCGGCTACTACGCCCAGGAGCACGAGACGCTCGACATGGACCGCACGGTCGTCGAGAACCTGCGCTCCTCGGCGCCGGACCTGACCGACACCCAGGTGCGCTCGGTGCTCGGGTCGTTCCTGTTCTCCGGGGACGACGCGGACAAGCCGGCCGGCGTGCTGTCGGGCGGTGAGAAGACCCGCCTGGCGCTCGCGGCCCTGGTCGTGTCGGCGGCGAACGTGCTGCTGCTGGACGAGCCGACCAACAACCTCGACCCGGCCAGCCGCGAGGAGATCCTCGCGGCGCTGCGCGGCTACACCGGCGCGGTCGTGCTGGTCAGCCACGACGAGGGCGCCGTGGAGGCGCTGCAGCCCGAGCGCGTGGTGCTGCTGCCCGACGGCGACGAGGACCTGTGGAACCCGTCCTACCTGGACCTGGTGACCCTGGCCTGACGGCGGCGGGTCGGCGCCGCCCCGGTCACAGCGCCCGGCGGGCGTTGTCCGCGATCACCCGGGCGTAGAACGGCCACAGCTCCTGCTCGATGCGGTGGCCCATGCCGTCGACGACGTGCAGCTCCGCGCCCGGGATCGCGGCGGCGGTGAGCTCGGCCGCCAGCGGCCGCAGGGTGGCGTCCAGCGCGCCGTGCACGACCGTGGTGGGCACCCGGACGCCGCGCAGCCGGTCCAGCCGGTCGTCGGCGCGCCGGAGGGCCGACCAGTGCCGCCAGAAGCCGTTCGGCTCGTACCCGCGGGACAGCTGGAGCTCGGCGTGCGCCCGCTCGGCGTCCTCGTCGAACACGAAGGCGTCGGCGTGCATGGCCCGCTGCGTGGCGACGAACTGCTCGACCGCCTCGGCGAGCGGCAGCCGGCGCTGCGGCACCAGGTCCTCGCCCGCCGGCTGCGGCCCGATCAGGTAGGCCGGGTCGAGCCCGGGGATCGTGCCGAGCAGCGCGAGGCTCCGGACGCGGCCGGGGTGGCTCAGCACCAGGTACTGGATCATGATCCCGCCCATCGAGTGCCCGGCCAGGTGCGCCGCCGGCAGCCCGAGGGTGTCCAGGACGCGCAGCACGTCGAGCGCCATGTCCTGCACGGCGTACCCGCCGTCGACGTCGTCCTCGGCGCCGAACCGCTGGGACAGCCCGGTGTCCCGGTGGTCGAACCGCACGACCCGGAACCCCTCGGCGACCAGCAGGTCGCAGAACCCGTCGCGCCACTCGACCAGCTGGGTCCCGCCACCGCCGACCAGCACCAGCGGCTCGCCGTCCCGGGGGCCGCAGACCTCGAAGTGGATCCGCACGTCGTCCACGGTCGTGACCGGCATCAGGCCGCCCCCTCGTCACGTGCGTCGTCGAGCGCGTCGTCGAGCGCACCGACCAGCGCACCGTCCAGCGCGTCCCAGGTCCAGCGCCCGCCGACGGCCGTCGCGGCCACGGGCATCGCGCGCAGCACGTCCGGCGGCGCGGTCAGCGGGTCCGCGTCCAGCACCACCAGGTCCGCGACGTCCCCGGCGCCCACCCGGAGCGGCCCGCGCACGGACGCCGCCAGCGCGACGTCCAGGGGCAGCCGCTGCTCGGGGTGCCACGGCGGCTGCTCGTCCCGCGTGCGCCGGACCGCCGCGGCGACGGCGTGCCACGGGTCCAGCGGGGACACGGGGGCGTCGGAGCCCAGGCGCAGCGGCACCCCGGCGGCGTGCAGCGACCCGTAGGCGAAGGCGCGGTCCGTCCGGCCGGGCCAGTAGCGGTCGGCGACGTCCCGGTCGTCGACGGCGTGCTCCGGCTGCACGCTCGCGACCAGGCCCAGCCGGGCGAACCGCTCGACGTCGGCCCGGGTGACCAGCTGCGCGTGCTCGATCGTCCCGGGCTGCGCGAGGGGCCCCAGGCGCTCGAACGCGTCCAGCACCCGCCCGGCCGCCCGGTCGCCGATCGCGTGCACGGTCGCCCGGACGCCGTGGGCGGTCGCCGTGGCCAGCAGCGCGTCCAGCTCCTCCGGCGCCACCGCCGGCAGGCCGCACGGGTGCGGGTGGTCGGCGGCCACGCCGGGGTACGGGTCCCAGCACCACGCGGTGCGGGTGTTGAGGGAGCCGTCGACCACGACCTTGAGCGGTCCCATGGTGACCAGCCCGGTGGGGTCCAGCACGTCGCCGGACCGCAGCCCGCGGGCGACGACCTCGGCCAGCCGGTCCGGCCAGACGGACGCCTCGACGCGCAGCGCGTCCGCGCCGGCGGCGACCCGGCGCGGCCAGTCGGTCGCGTTGTCGGCGTTCTCGAGCTCGACCACGCCGACCACCCCGCGCTGCGCCGCGGCGAGCCCCGCGTCCCGGTACGCCGCGTCGGTCGGCCGGGTGAACCCGTCGAGCACGTCCAGGGCGGCGATCCACGGCCCCTCGCGCAGCACCCCGTCCGGACCGGGCCGCGCGCCGAGCAGCGCCGCGGCGGCCGCGCTCAGCCAGCCGCAGTGCAGGTCCAGGCTGATCAGCACCACGGGACGGCCCGCGGCGACCTCGTCCAGGGCGCCCTGCGTCGGCAGGTCCGGCCACAGGGCGTCGCGGAACCCGTACCCGACCAGCAGGTCCCGCGGCCAGGCCGGCAGCGCCGCGCGCACCAGGTCGAGCGTCGCGGCGGCGCTGCCGGCCGGCGTGAGGTCCAGCCGCTCGCGGCGGACGACCCACTGCGTCATGTGGACGTGCGCGTCCCACAGCCCCGGCATCAGGACCCGGCCGTCCAGGTCGACGACCGACGTCCCCGTGGTGCCCGTCGCGCCGGTCGCACCGGTCAGCGTCCCCCCGGGGGCGACCCGCGCGACGCGGCCCCCGGCGAGCAGCACGTCGCACGGTTCCGGGGCGCCCAGCAGCCGCGCGTGCCGCAGCAGCGTCGTCGTCGTGGTCATGCGTCCTCCAGGGCGAACGGCTGCCCCATCACGGGGATCGAGCGCAGCAGCTCGCGGGTGTAGGGGTCGGCGGGCCGGGCGAGCACCGCCTCGGTGGTGCCGTGCTCGACGACCCGTCCGGCCCGGAGCACGGTCACCTCGTCGCTGACGTACCGGACGACGGCGAGGTTGTGCGAGATGAACAGCACGGTCAGGTCGAGCTCCTGCTGCAGCTCGCGCAGCAGGTTGAGCACCACGCCCTGCACGGACACGTCGAGCGCCGAGGTGATCTCGTCGGCGACGAGCACCGCGGGTTCCGCGGCCAGGGCGCGCGCGATCGTGATCCGCTGCCGCTGGCCGCCGGAGAAGGCTGCGGGCAGCTCGCCGGCGCGCGCGGGGTCGATCTGCACCCGCGCCAGCAGGTCCCGCACCCGCGCCTCCCGGTCGAGCCGCGGCAGCCGGCGGCCGGTGGCCAGCAGGCCCTCGGCCACGGAGGCGCCGACCGGGGCGCGGGGGTCGAGGGCGCTCAACGGGTCCTGGAACACCATCTGGATCCGCCGCCGGGTGCGCCGGGCGTACCGGGACGGCCCGGTGACGTCCACGCCGCCCAGCAGGATCTGGCCGGACGCGACGGGCGCCAGCCCGACCGCCGCGCGGGCCAGCGTGGACTTGCCGGACCCGGACTCGCCCACCAGGCCGTGCGTGGTGCCGGGCCGGACCAGCAGGTCGACCTGGTCGACGGCCGTCTGCGCGCGGCCGCCGTGGCCGTAGGCGACGGTCACCCGCCGGAACTCGAGCTCGGTCACGCGGGCACCTCCACCTGCGTCGGGACGGACGGGTCGGGTTCCGGCTCCACCACGGGCAGCGGCCGGGACCGGTCCGTCGTCATGCCCGGCACGCAGGCGATCAGCCCGCGCGTGTACGGGTGCCGGGCCTCGTCCCAGCGCCGCGGGTCGAGCTCCTCGACGACCCGGCCGGAGCGCATGACGACGACGCGGTCGCAGAACCCGCTGACCAGCGCGATGTCGTGCGAGATCAGCAGGATGGCCGCGCCGGTGCTGCGCTGCGCCGCGCGCAGGGTCTCGAGCACCTGCCGCTGCACGGTGACGTCGAGGGCGGTCGTGGGCTCGTCGGCGATGATCAGCCGCGGCGTCACCATCAGCCCCGAGGCGATCATCACCCGCTGCCGCATGCCGCCGGACAGCTCGTGCGGCAGCTGGCGCAGGCGCCGCGCCGGGTCCGGGATCCGCACCCGCTCCAGGGCGCTCAGCGCCCGGCGCCGCGCCTCGTCCCGGCCGGTGCGGGCGTGCGTCTCGGCGACCTCGCGCAGCTGCCGGCCGACGGTCAGCGCCGGGTTCAGCGAGCTGAGCGGGTCCTGGAACACCACGGCCTGCTCCAGCCCGAGCCGGGTGCGCTCCGCCGGCGACGGCGGGCGGGTCATGTCGATGCCGCGGAACGTCAGGCGCTCGGCCTCGACCTGCGCGTCGGACCCGAGCAGCCCCGCCAGCGCCATCGCCGTGACGGACTTGCCCGAGCCGGACTCGCCGACCAGGCCGACGACCTCGCCGGGCGCCACGCGCAGGTCCACGCCGTGCACCCGCTCGACGACGGTGCCGTCCGCGGCGGCGAAGGCGACGCGCAGCCCGGCGACGTCGACGACGGGCACGTCGTCCGGGACGGCCGGCGCCGGACCCGACGCCGGGCGGGGCGCACGCGCCGTCCGGCGGAGCCGCCGGCGCTGCCGGCCGCCGCCCTCGCTGAGCAGCTCGCCGAGCAGGGCGAGCAGCACGCCGGTCAGCACGATCGCCAGCCCGGGTCCGATCGCCGCCATCGGGTCGACGTAGATCCGCCGGGCGCCCTCGTTGAGCAGCCGGCCCCAGTCGTACTCGGGCGCCTGCACCCCGAGCCCGAGGAACGACAGCGCGGCGAACGACAGCAGGGTGACCGAGGCGTGCGCGGCCGTGTTGACCAGCAGCGGCGGCAGGACGTTGGGCAGCACGTGCCGGCGTGCGGTGCGCAGCGGCCCGGACCCGAGCATCCGGGCGGCGTGCACGTAGTCGCGCGCCGCGACGGACGACGCCAGCGTGCTGACCAGCCGGGCGAACACGGGCACGCCCGCGAACCCGACGGCGAGCATCGCCCCGGTCGCCGTGGTGCCCCAGATCACCGAGAAGAACAGCGCCAGCAGCAGCCACGGGAACGACAGCAGGATGTCGATCAGCGCGTTGACCCACCGGCGGACGAGGGCGGGCAGCACGGCGGCGACGATGCCGACCACCGCGCCGCCCAGCACCGAGATCGCCGTGGCGCCGAGCGCGAGCAGCACCGACAGCCGGGTGGCCACGACGACGCGCGCCAGCAGGTCGCGGCCGAGGTCGTCGGTGCCGAACGGGTGCGCCAGGCTCGCGCCCTGCTGCCGGGCGTCGATGTCGCGGGCGTCCGCGGCGTCGCCGAGCAGCACGGGGCCGAGCACGGTGGCGAGCGCCAGCAGCAGCAGCCCGAGGGCGACGGCCGCGCCGCGCGGGGTGGCGAGGGTCCGGAGCACGCGCACGTCAGGCCTCCGCGATCGAGGAACGGGGGTCGAGCGTGGCGAGCGCCAGGTCGACCAGGAGGTTCGCCGCCAGCACCAGGACGGCGTAGACCAGCACCAGGCCCTGGATCAGCGGGTAGTCCTTCGCGCTGATCGAGGACACGATGGTCGAGCCGATGCCGGGGACCACGAACACCGTCTCCACCAGCACGGTCCCGGCCACCAGCCCCACGAGGACCACGCCGCCGGCGGTGAGCGCCGCGCCCACGATGTTCGGCAGCGCGTGCCGCAGGTAGAGCACCCGGCCGGGCAGCCGCTTGCTGCGGGCGGTGGTGAGGTACGGCTCGTCCAGCACCCGGAGCATCTCCACGTGCACGATCCGGGCCAGGTAGGCGAGCGGTCCCGCGGCGAGCGCGACCACGGGGAGCACCACGTGCTGCGGGGTGCCCCAGCCGGCCGGCGGCAGCACCCCGAGCGAGACGCCGAACCAGGACACCAGCAGCACCGCGAGCAGGAACCCCGGCACCGCCACGAGCACGCCCAGGACGGCGGACACCGCGAGGTCCAGCGTCCGGTGCCGCCCGCCGCGGGCCGACACCGCGGTCGCCACGCCCACGGGGAACGCGCCGGCGGCGGCGACCACGAACGACAGCCCCGCGAGGACCAGGGTCGCGGGCAGGCGCTCGCCGAGGATCGTGGCGACCGGCCGCTGCGAGGTGACCGACGTCCCGAGGTCGCCGGTGAGCAGCCCGCCCAGGTAGGACCGGAGCTGCGCGCCGAGGGGCCGGTCCAGGCCGAGCTGCAGCCGCAGGGCCTCCACCGTCTCCGGGGAGACCGTGGGGCCCAGCGCGGCACGGACCGGGTCGCCCGGCACCAGGTGCACCAGGAAGAACGACGCGAGCAGGACGATGGCCAGCGAGACCAGCGCCCGGGCCACCCGGGCCAGCACGAACGCGAGCCGCGGGTGGTCGGCGAGCAGCCGGGGACGGTCCCCCCGGACCGCGGGGACGGGCGGGGCGGCGACGGCCGTGGCCGGGGGGATCGTCATGCCTCAGCCCTGCATCCGCACGGTGGTCGGCATGATGCTGCCCGGCATCTCCAGGGTGACGCCGCTCAGGTAGGTGGGGGAGACGGTGTCGGCGACGGGCACGGTGTCGACCCGGTCGATCAGCTCCTTCTCGGCCTCCAGCCACAGCCCGCAGGCGGTCTCGGCGTCCGGTGCGACCAGCGCCTGCTCGGCCAGCGCGTCGTAGGCCGGGTTGTCGACCGCCATGAAGTTGTAGCCGCCCTCCTCGCTGTGCGCGCCGAGGAAGAACAGGCTCAGCACCACCGGGCTGCCCGGTGCCAGCTGCACGAAGCCGGTGTCCCAGTCGTACGTCTGGTAGAGGTCGGTGGCCCAGCCGGTGGAGTCCTCCGCGACCAGCTCGGTGGTGATCCCGAGCGCGTCCCACTGCGCCTGGACCTCCTCGGCGGCGGCGCCGTGCGAGGGGGTGCCGGCGTCGTAGATGAACCGGATCGTCAGGTCGCGCGCGCCGTCGGCGCCCGCGGGGTACCCGGCCTCGTCGAGCAGCGCGGCGGCCTCGTCGACGTCCGTGCCCGGCAGCTCCCACAGCGGGCCGTCCGCCACGCAGGTGAGCGGAGTCTTGTTCACCAGGGACACCGACTCCTGGTAGTGCCCGTCGGTGACCAGCTCGCCGACCGTCTCCCGGTCGAGGGCCAGGGACAGCGCGCGGCGCACCCGCTCGTCGGAGGTCGGCCGGTCCTCGCGCTCGTTGAACAGCATCTGGCCGATCGGGTTGAGCACGCCGACCGAGTCCAGCCCGGCGGCCTCGACGCGGGCGCGGTCCGCGCCGATCACGGCGGCGGCGTTCAGCTCCCCGGACAGCAGCAGGTTCGCGGCGGTCGCCTCGTCGGTGATCACCCGGGCGACGATGTCGTCGGGCAGCCCCGGGGTCTCGCTCGTGACGCCCTCGGGTCCCCACGTGTACCCGTCGCGCTTGGTGTACGTGTACGACGAGCCGGCCTGCGCGTCCGACAGCGCGTAGAGCGCGGTGCCGTTCGTGGCGTCGGTGAGCGTCTCGGGGTCGTCCAGCCCGGCCTGGCACACCATCTCCACCGCGCCCGTGGTCTGGGCCAGGAACGGGTTGGTGGTCGCCGAGGTGATCGTCAGGGCGTTCCCGTCCGCGGTGGCGGTCATGTCCGCGGTCACGTTGGAGCCGAACCAGAACGTGCCGTGCGCGGCGTCCGCCTGGTAGGCGAAGTTGGCGGCGGCGGTCTCGGCGGTGAACTCGGTGCCGTCCGCGCAGGTGATGCCGTCCTTCAGCGTGTACGTGATGGAGGTGCCCGTCTCCTCCCAGCTCTCGGCGAGCCACGGGACCGTCTCGCCGTCCTCGGTGATGTAGGCCAGGGACTCGTACCCGAAGGGCACCAGGCCGCGCTGCACCAGGGAGACGCCGGTGAGCGGCGACAGGCTGCCGGGGTCGTCGTTCACCGCGAGCGTGAACGTGCCGCCGGACACGGGGGTGGACCCGCCGGTGGCGCCGTCGTCGGTGGTGCCGCCGCTGCACGCGGCCAGCGCGACGACGCTCACCAGCGCCGCGGTCGGGGCGAGGGCGCCCCGGGATCTGCTCGTCATGGACGTGCCCTTCGGGTCAGGCGGACAGGGGAGGGGTGAGGCGGGCGAGCGGGCCGGCGGCCTTGACCGCGACCTTGAGGGTGGGACGGGTGGCGTAGGAGACGGGGGTCTCGAGCACGTCGACGACCTCGACGGTGCGGGGGTCGGCGCCGGCCTGGATCGCGCGCTCCACCGCCTGCCGGCCGGCGGCCGCGATGGCCTCGGCCCGGTCCGCGTGGTCGCACAGCTGGTCCGCGCGCCCGCCGGCCAGGGCGATGGCCGCACCGACGGCGTTCGCGACGTTGCCGCGCTCCGGCCGCAGCACCTCGCCGGCGCCGGCGACCACGTCCGGCACCAGGAACGCGCCGCCGCCCACCACGACCAGCGGCAGGTCGGTGCGGCCCAGGGACATCCGCTCGACCGCCGACTCGATCCGGTCGTGCGCGGTGGCGAGCGCGGTGGCGAGCGCCTCGCGGGTGCCGCGGTCGAGCTGGGGCAGCCCGCGGCCGTCGACCGTGCCCGGCCGGGCGGCGGCCGCCGCGTCGGTCAGCGTCGCGGTGCCGCCGCCGAACAGCAGGCCCTCGGTGCGGATCCGGTGCCCGACCGAGTCGGTGAGCGGCACGCCGTGCACCAGGTCGACCACCGTGCCGCCGCCCAGCGCCAGGCTCAGCACGTCGGGCATCCGGAAGTTGGTCCGCACGCCGCCGATCTCGCGGGGCAGCGTCGACTCGCGCGGGAACCGGTCGACCAGCACGCCGAGGTCGCTGGTCGTGCCCCCGACGTCGACCACGACGGCGGCGTCCGCCCCGGACAGCCGGGCCGCGCCGCGGATCGAGTTGGCGGGGCCCGAGCCGATGGTCAGCACCGGGTAGCGGGCGGCGTACTCGACGGCCATCAGGGTGCCGTCGTTCTGCGCGAAGAACGTCGCGGCGGCCAGCTGCTCGTCGGCGACCGCCACCAGCAGCGCGTCCGTGACCTCGCCGGCCACGCGGTGCAGCGCGGCGTTGAGCACCGTGGCGTTCTCCCGCTCCAGCAGGCCCAGCTCGCCGACCTCGTGGCTGAGCGACACCGGCAGGTCCGCGCCGACGTGGTCGGCGACCAGCGCGGCGATCTCCAGCTCCTGCTCCGGGAACGAGGGGCTGAAGATGCCGCACACCGCGACCGCGTCGAACCCGCCGGCCAGGCCGTCGAGGAACCGGCGCACGCCGTCCGGGTCGAGCGGGGACAGCGGGTAGCCGTCCACCAGGTGCCCGCCCCCGGCCAGCAGCGCCCCGGCCAGCACGGTGTCCCGCAGGTCGGCGGGCCAGCCGGCCAGCGACGGGTAGTCGGTCGTGGCCGGCGCGCCCAGCCGCACGACGGCCACCCGGCCGAGGTCGCGGCGCCGCACGATCGCGTTGGTCGCGTGCGTCGTGCCGAGCATCACCCGGGACACCTCGTCCCGGCGCGGGCCGAGGTCGCGCAGCACCGCGGCCAGCGCCGCGCGCACGCCGCCGGTCACGTCGTCGGTGGTCGCCTGCTTGGTCCACGCCAGGACGGTGCCCGCGTCGTCCAGCACCACCGCGTCGGTGTTGGTGCCGCCGACGTCGATGCCGACGGACAGCGCGCCGGGCGCGCGGCCGGCGGTCACGCCGTCACCGCCTGGCGGCCGTCGAACGGCGCGTAGTCCAGGTCGTAGCCGAACGCGCGCGGACCGGCCAGCTCGATGCCGCGCGGGGACCGCCAGAGGGGGTCGCACGCCCAGGCCAGGACGCTGACGCGCTGGCCGAACCGCAGCAGCTCCGTCGAGATCGCCTCGCCGGTCTCGGAGTCGACGATCGTCACGAGGTCCGGGACGCTCACCAGCACGACCCCGTCCTCGATGACCACGAGGTTCTCGTTCTGGATCTCGACCCGCAGCAGCCGGCCCCGGTCGGCGCCGACGCCCTGGACCGTGACCGAGCCGCGGGTGAAGCCGCCCTCGGTGACCCGGTCGATGTCGACGACCTTGCCGGCCACCAGCACCGCCGCGCCGAGCTCGTCGGCCACCGCGGCGACCGGGTCGGCGGCCCCGAGCAGGCACCGGCCGACCTCGACCGCGCGGCTGACGGTGCCCTCGATGACCGCTCCCGGCGCGGTCGCGCGGGTCAGCAGGTAGTGCGCGCCGAGCGCGATGCCGCCGGCCGCCACGGTGAAGGCGCGGGCGTGCCGCTCCAGCCAGGCGATGTCGACGGTGCGGAGCACGGTCACGTTGCCGACCACGTCGGCCATCACGGCGAACTCGCTGGGCAGCCCCGCGACGTTCATCGCGATCATCGTGGCCTGCGGGAACGCGCGGCCCATGCCGTCGGCGTCCAGCACCTGCAGCCCGAGCGCCGCGGCCCAGCCGACCGGTGCCACGCCGTTGCTGCCGCCGATCTCCGCCGCCATCAGCGTGGTGACCGGGCGGCCGACCAGCTGCTCGACCTCGCGGACCAGCGTCTGGGCCTGCGCCGCGGCCCCGAGCATCTCGATCCCGACCGAGGGGGCGCCCATCGCGGACATGTTGATGACGACGTCGTCGTCGGTGAGGTCGGCGACCTGCACCAGGGGGACGGGGCCGTGCTCGGCGACGGCGGCGCGGACCGACAGCTGCACGGTGTGCACGGCACCGCCGCCGCCGGTGCCGAACACGGCCGCGCCGGCGGCGAGCGGTGCGATGTCGTCGGGTTCCAGGAGCCGGGGAGGCCGGGTGCTGCGGGGCATGGCTCGACAGTAGAAATCGTCCCTGACGTGCCACAATGTGCCGCCGGACCAGAGATCGAGGAGAGACTGTGCCGCTGAACCAGGTGCGTGTCGATCATGTTGCGCTGGACGAGCTGATCGCGCAGTCGGACCGGTTCGACGTCGACGTGCTCGCCGGCGACCCGGTCGGCGTCCCCGTGCTGGGCGTCGAGACCCGCGCGCTCGACGACCTCGGCACCGCGTCCGCCGGCCACCTCGTCGTCGCCGCCACGGGTGCGGGCGGCCCGGTCCGCGCCTACCAGGTGGACGTCGCGGTCCGCCGCGCCATCGCCGGCGAGGTCGCCGCCCTCGTGCTGCCCGGGCTGGACGCGCTGCCGGAGACGGCGCGCGCGCTCGCGGTCCGCGGCGGGCTGCCCGTGCTCGGCACCACGGCCGACCCGACGGCGCTCGCGGTGTTCGCCGACCGGCTGGTGCGCCGCGGCGCGGCGGGGTCGCTCGCGCGCGCCGAGCACGCGGTGCAGGCGGTCGCCACGGTGCTGGCGACCGACCCGCCGGACGTGCGCGTGGCGGTGCTGGATGCGGCCGGCGCGGCCCTCGGGGTGCGGCTGCGGCTGGACGAGGCGCCCGGCGTCCGCTGGACCGACGCCGACGCCGTCTGCATCGGCGAGGTCCCGCTGGGCCGCCTGGTGGCCGACCGGTCCGACCCGGCGGTCGCGCTGACCCTGCCGGTGGTCGCGGCGATGCTGTCCCGGGCGGTCGCCCGCGAGACCCAGGACCGGTACGGACCGGTGCGGTCCCGCGCCGACCTCGTGGTGGAGCTGCTGCTCGCGGACTCCGCGCGGATCGACACGATCGGGGTGGAGGCGGCCCGGGCCGGGCTGCCGGTCGGGCTGTCGCACGCCGTCGCCTGGCTCGTCCCGCGGTGGCGGCCGGACCCGCTGCGCCGCGCGCCGGCGTCCCTCGGCGCCGCGCTGGAGCTGCGGGCCCTGCAGCTGGTCGACGCGCGCGCGGAGACCTGGCACGTCGCGTCGTTCCACGACGACCTGGTCGTCGTCGCGTCCGAGGAGCCGGGCGCGCCCGACCACCAGCGGCGCCTGCGCGAGGTGGTCGAGCGGCTCTGCGCCGACGGCCGGGCGCTGGCGGGGGAGGGCTGGACCCTCACGGTCGGGCTCGGCACCCCGCTGGGCGGCGCCGCCGGGCTACGGCAGTCCGCCGGCGAGGCGCGGATCGCCGCCGACTCCGCGGTCGCGGCGGGGCGGCTCGGTGCGGTCGAGGTCACCGACGTCACGGGGCTGCGCCGGGTGCTGCTGGACTTCCACGCGTCGCCCCTGAGCCGCTCGCTGCTCGACGACCTGCTCGCGCCCCTCGACGCGCTCGGCACCGAGCCCGCCGACACCGCCCTGCGCACGCTGCTGGCCTACCTGAGCACGCGCAACTCCCTGGCCCGGGCCGCCGCCCTGCTCACGCTGCACCCGAACGCGGTCAACTACCGGGTGCGCCGGATCGAGAAGACCCTCGGCCTGGACCTGGACGACCCGGACACCCGGTTCGCGCTGGAGCTGGCCTGCCGGCTGCGGCTGGTGGCCGGCGGCTGAGGCCGGCTCAGCGCGTCTGGGAGTCGATCAGCGCGTCCTCGGTCTCCTCGTCGGACGGACGGCGCCGGGCCCGCGGCGTGCGCGCGGGCACGCGGGTCCGCGCACGGCCCGGGGTCGTGCTCGCCGGGCCGGCGGCGTCGGTGCCGCGGGTGCCGTCGGTGCCGCCCTCGCCGCCCTCGTCGTCCTCGCCGGCGGGCGGCACCGCCTCGAGCAGCTCGCGGCGGGCCAGCCAGGTCAGCGCCGCCACGGAGCCGACCGCGAACGTCCACCACTGGAACGCGTACGACAGGTGCGACCCGGGGTCGGTGCTCGGCGCCGGGAGGGCCCCGAGCGCCGTCGGCGCGGCGGGGTCCTCGTCGACCGCCGCCCCGTAGCCGCCGAACGTGGGGACGCCGGCGTCGGCACCGCCCGCCGCCAGCACCTGCTCGACGTGGATGGCCTGCACCTGCCCGTCGGGCGCGCCGCGCTCGCTGGCGGGCTCGTCGGCGCGCAGGTGCACCGTGACGGTGACCTGCCCGGCCGGGGGCGCGGGCACCGACACCTCGCCGCTGGCGTCGGCGTCCCACGCCACCCAGCCGCGGTCCACCACCAGGACGGCGCCGTCGGCCAGGCGCAGCGGCACCAGCACGTGGAAGCCCGGCTGGCTGTCCACCGGCCGGTTGCGCAGCAGCACCGCGGCGTCGGCGTCGTACGTGCCGGTGACGGTGGCCTGCCGCCAGACGTCGTCCGGGTCCAGCGCGGCACCGGGCTCCGGCAGCAGGTCGGCCAGGGGGACGGGGTCGGCGGAGTAGTTCCGCTCCACCACCTGGATCGCCGCGTCGCGGTCGACGTGCCGGTGCCACTGCCAGCGGCCGAGGAACACGCACGCCACGGCCATGGCGACGCCGAGCAGCACCAGGCCGACGGCGCGGCGCAGGGCGGGGTTGCCGCGCAGCGTCATCGCAGGCCCGGCAGACCCGGCAGCCCGGGGCGCTCCCCGAGCTCGGTTCGGGGCAGGTCGGCGACGGGCACGGTGTCCTGCCAGAACGCGCGCACGCGCAGGTACTCCTCGAGGTGGTCGCGGTGCTCGTCGCACGCGAGCCACACCTTGCGGCGCTCGGGCGCGTGCAGCCGCGGGTTGTTCCACAGCACGCCCCAGGTCGCCTCGGCGCGGCACCCGCGGGCGCTGCACACGAGCTCGGAGACGGCGTCGGGCGTGGCGGTCATCGGGGGTCTCCGGTCGGGCCCTCGGGGGCCGGGTCGTCGTCGGTCGGGCGCGGGGCCGCTGCCGGGGGAGCCGGGCGAGCCGGGGGAGCCGGGGGAGCCGCGGGACCCGCAGGACCGGCGGGCGCCCGGGGAGCGGCGTCGAGCTGCGGCGGCAGCACGGCGTACGGCGGCGCCAGGGACTGCCGCTCGCGGCCGGCGTTGGCGAACAGCACGGCGATGTACGGCAGGACCACGGCGCCCACGATCAGCGTCAGCCCCACCCAGAGCGGCACGTGCTGCCACAGGATGGCGGCGAGCAGGAAGCAGACCACCCGGATGCCCATCTGCACCAGGTACCGCCGCTGCCGTCGCGCCTGGTCGGCGCCGAGCGGCTCCGGCGCGCTCGTGACGCTCTGCGGGGCGTCGGGGCTCTTCCTGCTCACACCTGATCGTAGGCGCCTCCGGGCGCGGACGCCGGGGTGACGCGGGCCACGCCAGGGCCGGGTCCGCCCGCTACGGTCGGACGGTGCAGCTCCGCGACTACGCCGACCCCGACGCCGAGGCCACCCTCGGCGTGTTCCTGCGCGCGGTCCGGGTCACCGCCGCGCGGGACTACACGCCCGATCAGGTCCGCGTCTGGGCGCCGGACGACGTGGACCCCGCCGCCTGGGCGGCCCGTCGTGCGGCTGCGCGGACCCGGGTGGCCGTGCGGGACGGCGTCGTGGTCGGGTTCACGGACGTCGACGCCGCCGGGTACGTCGACATGCTGTTCGTCGACCCCGCCGCGGCGCGCACCGGCGTCGCCCGGGCGCTGCTGGACTGGGCGGTGCGGACCGCCCGGGCCGACGGCGCGGCGGAGCTGACCACGCACGCCAGCGTGACGGCGCGCCCGTTCTTCGCGGCGCACGGCTTCGAGGTCGTCGCCGAGCAGCACCCGGTGCGCCGCGGCGTCACCCTGACGAACTACCGGATGCGCCGCCCGCTCTGACGCCGGGGTTGTGCGAACCGGACAACTCGCGGCGGGCAACCTGTGCCGCGCCGCTGCCCCGCCCCCCGCCGGGCGTCGGCTAGCGTCGACTTCCGTGTCCGAGACCTCGCAGCCCACGACCCCCCGCCCGGAGCCGCGCAGCGTGCTGGTGACCGGCGCCAACCGCGGCATCGGCCGCGCCATCGCCGAGCGCTTCCTGGCGAACGGCGACCGGGTCGCCACCCTCGCCCGCAGCGGCGGCGCGCCCGACGGCGTGCTCACCGTGACCGGGGACGTCACCGACACCGCGTCCGTCGACGCCGCGTTCGCCGAGGTGGAGGCCGCGCACGGCCCCGTCGAGGTCCTGGTGGCGAACGCCGGCGTGACCCGCGACGGCCTGCTGATGCGGATGACCGACGAGGACTTCGAGCAGGTCGTCGACGTCAACCTCACCGGCGTCTTCCGCTGCGTGCGCCGCGCGTCCAAGGGCATGATCCGCCTGCGCCGCGGCCGCATCGTCATGATCGGCTCGGTCGTGGGCCTGTACGGCAACGCCGGCCAAGTCAACTACACCGCCACCAAGGCCGGCCTGGTCGGCATGGCGCGGTCGATCACCCGCGAGCTGGGCGGGCGCGGCATCACCGCGAACGTCGTGGCGCCGGGCTTCATCGAGACCGCGATGACCTCCGACCTGCCGCAGGACCGCCAGGACGCGTACCTGGCGTCGATCCCCGCCGGCCGGTTCGGCGCCGTGGACGAGATCGCCGCCGCCGTCGAGTTCCTCTCCTCGCCCGCCGCCGGGTACATCTCGGGCGCCGTGCTGCCGGTCGACGGCGGCCTCGGCATGGGCCACTGACTCCCTCCCACTCGAACCAACGGATCGGAAGCACCATGGGTCTCCTCGACGGCAAGAAGCTCCTCGTCACCGGTGTCCTCACCGACGGCTCCATCGCGTTCCACGTGGCGCGCCTCGCGCAGGAGCAGGGCGCCGAGGTCGTGCTCAGCTCGTTCGGCCGGCAGTTCCGGCTGACGCAGGCCATCGCCCGCCGGCTGCCGCAGGAGGCGCCGGTCGTGCAGCTCGACGTGACCGACGCCGAGGACCTCGCGGCCCTGCCCGAGCGCGTCCGCGAGCACGTCGACCACCTGGACGGCGTCGTGCACTCCATCGGGTTCGCGCCGCAGTCGGTCATGGGCGGCAACTTCCTCGCCGCCGAGTGGGCCGACGTCGCGACGGCCCTCGAGGTGTCCGCGTTCTCCCTCAAGTCGCTGGCCACGGCCACGCAGCCGCTGCTCACCAGCGGCGGCTCGATCGTCGGCCTGACCTTCGACGCCCGGTTCGCGTGGCCCGTCTACGACTGGATGGGCGTCGCCAAGGCCGCCTTCGAGTCGACCTCCCGCTACCTGGCCCGCGACCTCGGCCCGTCGGGCATCCGGGTCAACGTGGTGTCCGCCGGCCCGATCCGGACCACCGCGGCGAAGTCCATCCCGGGCTTCGAGTCGATGGAGGGCGGCTGGGACGGCCGCGCGCCGCTCGGCTGGGACGTGCACGACCCGGAGCCCACCGCCCGCGCGGTCGCCGCCCTGCTGTCCGACTGGTTCCCGAAGACCACGGGGGAGATGGTGCACGTCGACGGCGGCGTGCACGCCATGGGCCAGTAGTCGTGGGACCCTGGTGCGCGTGATCCCCGGTCCCGCGCACCAGCTCGTCCTGCTCCGCCACGCGAAGGCGGAGCCCGCGGGCGCGCTCGACGACGTGCTGCGCCCGCTGGCCCTGCCCGGGCGCAAGCAGGCGGGCGAGGTCGGCACCGGCATGCGGGCGGCCGGCATCCGGCCCGACCTGGTGCTGGTGTCCGCCGCGGTGCGCACCCGGCAGACCTGGGACCTGGTACGCGCGGGGCTGGACGTCCCCGCCGACGTCGCCCGCGTCGACGACGCGATCTACGAGGCGGGCGTGCGCTCGCTGCTGGCCCTGCTGCGCGAGGTCGACGAGTCCGCCGGCACGGTGCTGGTGGTCGGGCACGAGCCGACGGTCTCCCAGACCGCCGCGGCGCTCGCCGGCCCCGGCTCGGACGAGGCCGCCGTGGCGCGGGTGCGCGTCGGCGTGCCGACGGCGGCGTACTCGGTCCTCGACGTCGCCACGCCCTGGGCGGACCTGGTGCCGGACGGCGCGCGCCTGACCGCGGTCGTCACCCCGGCCTGAGCCTCGCGACCGGGGAGCGGGCTCCCTGGGCTCGCCGAGGTCGTCACACCCGACCGAGGTCGTCACACGTGCATGACGACCTCGGCCAGGACTGACGACCTCGTGCCGGTCGCCGTGCCGCCGGTCAGCGGAACGGGGGCAGGTCCAGCACCGCGTCGAGCCGGTCCCGCACCACGGCGTCGGCCTGCTCGCACACGACCGGCTTGGCGTTGAACGCGATGCCGAAGCCGGCGGCCCCGATCATGTCGAGGTCGTTGGCGCCGTCGCCGATCGCCACCGTGCGCGACATCGGCACCCCGGTGGCCGCCGCGTACTCGCGGAGCGTGCGCGCCTTGACCGCGCGGTCGACGACCTCGCCGGCGACCCGCCCGGTCAGCGCGCCGTGCTCGACCTCGAGCGCGTTGGCGTGGAACCGCGTGACGCCGAGCCGGGCGGCCAGCGGCGCGACGACCTCGACGAACCCGCCCGACACCAGGCCGACGTACCAGCCCCGGCGGTCCAGCTCGGTGAGCAGCTCGACGGCACCGGGCGTCACGACGACCTCGGCCAGCACCTCGTCGAACACGGCGACGGGCAGCCCGGCGAGCGTGGCGACCCGGGCGCGCAGCGACTCGGTGAAGTCGAGCTCGCCGCGCATCGCGCGCTCGGTGATGGCGGCGACCTCGGCGCGGGAGCCCGCGTGCGCCGCGAGCAGCTCGACGACCTCCTGGGTGATCAGCGTCGAGTCGACGTCCATGACGACGAGGCGGGGCGGGGTCGGCGAGCTCACCCGCCGAGGCTACCGACCCGGCCGCCGGCCGCGCGCGGGCTGTCCACGCCGCGCGAGGTCGAGGGGTTGCCGGCGGCACCGCCGCGCAACCCCTCGACCTCGTCGCAACCCCTCGACCTCGCCCGGGGGCCGAGGGCGGGGCAGCGCTAGAGCGTGACCTCGGCGCCCTTCGGGACGACCGTGATGCCCGACTCCGTGACCGTGAAGCCGCGGGCCAGGTCCTGCTCGCGGTCGATGCCGACGCGGGCGCGCTCGTGCACGACCACGTTCTTGTCCAGGATCGCCCGGTGCACCTGCGCGTACCGGTTGACGATCACGCCGTCCATCAGCACGGAGTCGGTCACCTGCGCCCAGGAGTGCAGGTAGGTCCCGGGCGACAGCACCGACCCGGACACCGTGGCGCCCGAGACGATGACGCCGGGGGACACGATCGAGTCCGCGGCGTGCCCCAGGCGGCCGGCGCCGGCGTGCACGAACTTGGCCGGCGGCAGGCCGGTGTACCCGGTGTAGACCGGCCACTCGTCGTTGTAGAGGTTGAACACCGGCTCGATCGAGATGAGGTCCTGGTTGGCGTCGTAGTACGAGTCGAGCGTCCCGACGTCCCGCCAGTACTGGCGGTCGCGGTCGGTCGAGCCGGGGACGTCGTTGTGGATGAAGTCGTAGACCGAGGCGGTGCCGCGCTCGACGAACGCCGGCACCAGGTCGCCGCCCATGTCGTGCCGCGAGGTCGGGTTCTCGGCGTCCTCGGTGACGGCCCGGATCAGCGCGTCGGTGTTGACGACGTAGTTGCCCATCGACGCGAGGATCTCCTGGGGGGAGTCCGGCAGCCCGACGGGGTCCGACGGCTTCTCGCGGAACGCGGCGATCTTGGTCTGGTCCTGCGGGTCCGTCTCGATGACGCCGAACTGGTCCGCCATGCCGATCGGCTGCCGGATGCCCGCGACGGTCATCTCGGCACCGGTGGCGATGTGCTGGTCGACCATCTGCGAGAAGTCCATGCGGTACACGTGGTCGGCACCGACCACGACGACGATGTCGGGCCGCTCGTCGTCCAGGATGTTGAGGCACTGGTAGATCGCGTCGGCGCTGCCGAGGTACCAGTGCTTGCCGACCCGCTGCTGCGCGGGGACGGGGGAGACGTAGTTGCCCAGCAGGGTGGACATGCGCCAGGTCTTCGAGACGTGCCGATCGAGGGAGTGCGACTTGTACTGCGTCAGCACGACGATGTGCAGGTACCGCGAGTTGACGAGGTTCGACAGGGCGAAGTCGACGAGGCGGTAGATGCCCCCGAACGGCACGGCCGGCTTGGCGCGGGCGGCGGTGAGCGGCATGAGCCGCTTCCCCTCTCCACCTGCGAGGACGATTGCCAGGATGCGCGGCGCTGCCATGCCCTGACCGTAGTGCCACGACCGGGTGCACGGCGAGGCGAACCGGCCGTTCCGCGCTAGCGTGTCGCAGGTGAGAGTCGACCTGCTGACCCGGGAGTACCCGCCGCACGTCTACGGCGGTGCCGGCGTGCACGTCGCGGAGCTCGCCGCGGTGCTGCGGCGCACCGTGGACGTCCGCGTGCACTGCTTCGACGGGCCGCGCGACGAGCCGGGCGTGTCCGGCTACGACGTGCCCGCGCCGCTGCGGGACGCGAACCCCGCGCTCGCGACCTTCGGGGTTGACCTGGCGATCGTGGACGGCGTGGGGCGGGTCGCCGACGACGGGGGCCCGGCCACCGACCTGGTGCACTCGCACACCTGGTACGCCAACCTCGCGGGCCACCTGGCGTCGCTGCTGCACGGCGTCCCGCACGTGGTGTCGGCGCACAGCCTGGAGCCGCTGCGCCCGTGGAAGGCCGAGCAGCTGGGCGGCGGCTACGCGCTGTCGTCCTGGGCCGAGCGGACGGCGTTCGAGTCGGCTGCCGCGGTGATCGCCGTCAGCGCCGGCATGCGCGCCGACATCCTGCGGTCCTACCCGGCGATCGACCCGGAGCGGGTGCACGTGGTGCACAACGGCATCGACCTGTCGGGCTGGCGCCGGCCGTCGACGGACGAGGAGTGGACGGCGGCCCGCGAGGTCGCCGTCGCCAACGGGATCGACCCGGACCGGCCGGCGGTCGTGTTCGTCGGGCGGATCACCCGGCAGAAGGGCCTGCCGTACCTGCTGCGCGCGGCCGAGACGCTGCCGCCGGAGGTGCAGCTGGTGCTGTGCGCCGGTGCGCCGGACACCCCCGAGATCCTCGCGGAGGTCACCGGCCTGGTCGAGCAGCTGCGCTCCCGTCGCGACGGGGTCGTGTGGATCGACCGGATGCTGCCCCGCGCCGAGCTGGTCGCCGTGCTCGCGACCGGCACGGTGTTCGCCTGCCCGTCCGTGTACGAGCCGCTGGGCATCGTCAACCTCGAGGCGATGGCCGTGGGGCTCCCGGTGGTCGGCACGGCGACGGGCGGCATCCCCGAGGTGGTCGACGCGGGCACCACGGGCTGGCTGGTACCGATCGAGCAGGTGCAGGACGGCACCGGCACGCCGGTCGACCCGGACCGGTTCGTCGCCGACCTGGGCGCGGCGCTGGCCGAGGCCGTCTCCGACGCCGACCGGGCGCGCGCCTGGGGCGTCGCCTCCCGGACGCGCGTCGAGGAGCACTTCTCCTGGGGCGCGATCGCCGAGCGCACGGTCGAGGTGTACCGCTCCGTCCTGCGCTGAGCCGGGCCGGGCGGGAGGGCTGTCGCGCCCCGGCGTCAGCCCCGGCGCGGGTCCGGGTCGTCCGGCCCGGGGTGGGTGGCCACGGCCAGCGCCCGCCGGGCCGCCCGGTCCACGTCCCGCAGCGCGGTCGACCGCTGGTCGGCCTGCCACAGGTTGACGGCCGCGCCGTCGTCGGACGTCGCCAGGCCGACGATCGCGCGCAGCCGCAGCGCGCTGCCGATCACCCGCACCCGCCGCGGTTCCAGGTCCGGGGGCAGCACGCCGCGCGCGTCGGGCGTCGACCGCAGCGCCGCGATCTGCTCGGCGGCGTCGGGGCGCCAGCGGGCGACGTCCAGGGTGGTGAGCGCCTCAGTGGCCCGGGTCAGCGCGGTGGTGAGCTCGCGCTCGGCCTCCGCCAGGGTGCCCACCTGGCCCACGAGGGCCGTCCGCCACCCGGGCACCGCGTGCACGTGCCAGGTGACCAGGTGCCCGGACTCGAGCACGCTGCCGAACTCCTCGATCTCCGGCACCGCGGCGAAGTCGCCGTCCGCCGTGCTGACCAGCACGGCCTCGCCCGCGAGCTGCGCCGCACCGGCGACGGCGGCGGGTGCCCCGGCGGGGTCGCCCGGTGCGGGGAGCACCGCCGCGACCGTGCGCGGCCCGCTGGCCCAGGCGGCGACCAGGTCGGCGAGCGTGGCGGAGCCGTGCGCCAGCCCGGGCACCCGGGCCTCCGGGACGACGACCCGGTGCGGCTCGTCGTCGCCCTGCACGGCGACGAGGGTGCGCTGGACGGGGTCGGACCCGGCGCCCGCCCGGGCCAGCCACAGGGCGAGCCGCACGGAGCGCGGCAGGTCGAGAGGTGTGCGGTCCACGCCACCAACGTACGTCCACGTCCCGGCCGCTCCGGACGGCTAGGGTCTGGTGTCCATGACCGACGTGCTCCACCTGCAGGACGTGACCATCCGCCGCGGCACCACGACCATCCTGGACGGGCTGTCCTGGACGGTCCGCGAGGGCGAGCGCTGGGTGGTGCTCGGCCGCAACGGCGCGGGCAAGACGACCGTGCTCCAGGTGGCGTCCGGGCGGATGCACCCGACGTCCGGCACCGCCGACCTGCTCGGCTCCCGGCTCGGGCGGGTCGACGTCTTCGAGCTGCGTCCGCGCATCGGCCTGGCCAGCGCCGCGCTGGCCGAGCGCATCCCGGGCGGCGAGGTCGTGCGGGACGTGGTGCTGACCGCCGCGTACGGCGTGACGGGCCGCTGGCGCGAGGCGTACGAGGCGGTCGACGAGTCCCGTGCGGCCGACCTGATGAGCGCCTTCGGCGTCGCCCGGTTCGCCGAGCGCCGGTACGGCACCCTCAGCGAGGGCGAGCGCAAGCGCGTCCAGATCGCCCGGGCCCTGATGAGCGACCCGGAGCTGCTGCTGCTGGACGAGCCCGCCGCGGGCCTGGACCTCGGCGGCCGCGAGGAGCTCGTCGCCGCGCTGTCGGAGCTGGCCGCCGACCGGCGCTCGCCCGCGCTGGTGCTCGTGACGCACCACGTCGAGGAGATCCCGCCCGGCTTCACGCACCTGCTGCTGCTCGCGGACGGCAGGGTGCACGCCGCGGGCGCGGTCGACGACGTGCTGACGTCGGACAACCTGAGCGCGGCGTTCGGTACCCCGCTGCAGGTGGAGAAGTCCGACGACCGCTGGACGGCGCGCGGCCGCCGCTGACCGCGCGGCACCCGCTCGCAGCCGGCTCGGTCCGGCCCTGTCCGGTTCGTCCCCGTGGCAAGCGGGGGCCCGCTCGCCCCGCAGATCGGTCAAGAACTCGTCTAGGATCGGTGGTGAGCGGCCGTGGCGACACGGCCGCCGGCGACGTCGGTGCCGCGCCTCGCGGCACCCGTGACCGGGGAGGGGCCGACATGGGCTGGCTGTGGTGGCTGGGCGGCGCGCTGCTGCTCGGCGTGGCCGAGATGTTCACGCTCGACCTGATCTTCCTCATGCTCGCGGGCGGCGCCCTCGCCGGTGCCGCGGCAGCCGGGCTCGGCGCCCCGCTCGCGGTGCAGATCGTCGTCGCCGCGGCGACCGCGCTGCTGCTGCTGTTCGCGCTGCGACCGTTCCTGCTCCGCCGGCTGCGGACGCGCGGCGACCTCGTCGAGACCAACTCGGCCGCCCTGGTCGGGCGCTCCGCCGTCGTCGTGGCCCCGACGGACGTCCTGGGCGGCCGCGTCAAGCTGGCCGGCGAGGTCTGGTCCGCGCGCAGCGTCGACGACGGCGCGACGTTCCCGACCGGCGCGGAGGTGCGCGTCGCGCGGATCGACGGCGCCACCGCCGTGGTCGCGCCGGCCGACCGGCCCGCGGCCGACGGCACGGGTGCGCCCGGCGCACCCGCACCCCTCTGACGGACCGCGGCGGCCGACCGGCCGCCGCCACGGCACGCCGGCCCCCGGGCCGCAGCAGTGAGGAGACGCAGTGGACGACCCGAACGTCGGCACGATCGTGGGATGGGTGTTCCTCGCGATCCTCGTGATCTTCGTCGTGGTGACCCTGGTGCGCGCGGTGCGGATCGTCCCGCAGACCGTCGCGCTGCTGGTGGAGCGCCTCGGCCGGTACCACCGGACGCTCGACGCCGGGCTGCACCTCATCGTGCCGTTCGTCGACCGCGTCCGTGCCGGCGTGGACCTGCGCGAGCAGGTGGTCTCGTTCCCGCCGCAGCCCGTGATCACCTCGGACAACCTCGTGGTGAGCATCGACACGGTCATCTACTTCCAGGTGACCGAGCCCAAGTCGGCTGTCTACGAGATCGCGAACTACATCACCGGCATCGAGCAGCTGACGGTCACCACGCTCCGCAACGTCATCGGCTCGATGGACCTCGAGCAGACGCTGACCAGCCGCGACCAGATCAACGGCCAGCTCCGCGGCGTCCTGGACGAGGCGACCGGCAAGTGGGGCATCCGCGTCAACCGCGTCGAGCTCAAGAGCATCGACCCGCCGGCCTCCGTGCAGGGTGCGATGGAGCAGCAGATGCGCGCCGAGCGCGACCGCCGTGCCGCCATCCTCACCGCCGAGGGCGTCAAGCAGTCGCAGATCCTCACGGCCGAGGGCGAGAAGCAGGCCGCGATCCTGCGGGCGGAGGGCTCCGCGCAGGCCGCGATCCTCTCCGCCGAGGGCGAGTCCCGCGCGATCCTGCAGGTGTTCGACGCCGTGCACCGCGGCGACGCCGACCCCAAGCTGCTGGCCTACCAGTACCTGCAGGCGCTGCCGAAGCTCGCGGCCACCCCGGCGAACAAGGTGTGGATCGTGCCGTCCGAGCTCACCGGTGCGCTGGGCCAGTTCGTGCAGGGCTTCGCCGGCGGGTTCCCGGGCGCCGGTGCGGCGGACGGTGCCGAGGCGCCGGTCCGGCCGGCCGGGTCGTCGCCGCTCACCGCCGACGACCTGCCGCCGGTGGCGCTCACCGACCCGAAGGAGGCGCTGGCCGAGGCCCGCCGCGAGTCCGAGGCGGCCACCGCCGACGCGACGAGCGCCGGCACGTTCAGCGGCCGGCCGTTCGACCCGGTCGCGGAGTCGGGGCAGCGCCCGCGGTCGGGCACGCCGCGCCGCACGGAGCCGCCGGCACCGCCCGCCCCGCCGGCGCCGCCCGCCGAGCCCCGGGACGACGTCCCGCCGGCCCCGGCGCCCTGACACCGGTGAGGCCCGGCTGCTGACCCCGGCCTCCCGCGTGGACGACGCCCGTCGCACCTCCCCGGTGCGGCGGGCGTCGTCGTGCTCTTCGGGGTGGACGAGTGAGTGCTCACTCACTTAGGCTGCGCGGGTGGACGGGACGAGGACGGGCCGCGCGCGCCCGATGAGCCGCGACGAGCGGCGCGCCGCCATCGCGTACGCCACCATCCCGCTGCTGGAGCAGCACGGCTCACAGGTCTCCACCCGGCAGATCGCCGTCGCCGCGGGCGTCGCCGAGGGCACGCTGTTCCGGGCGTTCGACGACAAGGTCGAGCTGCTCACCGCCGCCGCGGAGCGGGCGCTCGACCCGACCGCCCGCGTCGCCGAGATCGACGACCTGCCGCCCGTCCCCGACCTGGCCGCCGAGCTGGTCCAGGTGGCGCGGGTGATCTCGGACGGGAGCCGCCGGGTGCGGCGGGTGATGCTCGCGGTGCACGGGATGCTCGCGTCGGAGGAGGGGCAGCGCGCCGCCGCCGTCCGCGCGGCCCGCGGCGCACCCACCGGCGGCGTGCACGGTCGACCCGGTCGGGACGCGCGGTTCCGGGCGACGGCCGAGGTGCGCGCCGCCGTCGCCCGGCGGCTGCAGCCGTACGGCGCCGAACTGCGGGTCGACCCCGACCGCCTCGCGCACCTGCTGATCGCGACGCTGATGGGCCAGGGCCCGCCGGTGCTGCCGGACGAGGACCAGCTCCCGATCGAGGACCTGGTGGACGTCCTGCTGCACGGCGTCGCCCGCACCTGATCGGGCCGCCACCCGCCCGGCGGCGCCCCCGGTCCGCCGCACCCGCACCCCGCCGCTCCCGCACCCCGCCGCACCCGCACCCCGCCCCGCCCGGCTCGTCGCCCCGCTCGGCCCCACGCCCCACCCGGGAGACCCATGCTGCTCCGCCTGCTCCGCGACCTGCTGCGGCCCTACCGCGCGCAGGTCGGCGCCGTGCTGCTGCTGCAGCTCGCGCAGACCGTCGCGACGCTCTACCTGCCCAGCCTGAACGCCGACATCATCGACAAGGGCGTCGCCGTCGGGGACACCGGCTACATCCTGCGGATCGGGATGCTGATGCTCGGCATCAGCCTGCTGCAGGTGGCCTGCTCGGTCCTCGCCGTCTACGTCGGCGCACGGGTGGCGATGTCGTTCGGGCGCGACCTGCGGGCGGCGCTGTTCACGCACGTGCAGGGGTTCTCCGCGCAGGAGGTCGGGCGGTTCGGGGCGCCGACGCTGATCACCCGCACCACGAACGACGTGCAGCAGGTCCAGATGGTCGTGCTGCTGACGTTCACCGTGATGGTGATGGCGCCGATCATGCTGGTCGGCGGCGTGGTCCTCGCGCTGCAGGAGGACGTGGCGCTGTCCGGGCTGCTCGTGGTGGCGGTCCCGGCGCTCGGGGTGGTCGTCGGCCTGATCGTGCGGAAGATGGTCCCGTACTTCCGGCGGATGCAGCAGCGGATCGACGCGATCAACCGCGTCATGCGGGAGCAGATCACCGGCCTGCGGGTCATCCGGGCGTTCGTGCGCGAGCGCCGCGAGTCCGAGCGGTTCGCCCAGGCGAACGACGCGCTGTTCGACACGTCGCTGCGCGTCGGCCGGCTGATGTCGCTGATGTTCCCGGTCGTCATGCTGATCATGAACGTGACCAGCGTCGGCGTCCTCTGGTTCGGGGCCGGGCGGATCGACGCGGGCGAGATGCAGATCGGCGCCCTGACCGCCTACCTCAGCTACATCATGTACATCCTGATGGCCGTCATGATGTCGACGATGATGTTCGTGATGGTGCCGCGGGCCGTCGTCTCCGCCGAGCGCATCACCGACGTGCTGGACACGCAGAGCTCGGTCGTCCCGCCCGCCGCGCCGGTGCGGCTGCCCCAGCCGCGGGGCCGCCTGGAGCTGCGGGACGTCGAGTTCCGGTACCCCGGGGCCGAGCGGCCCGTGCTGCACGGGGTGGACCTGGTCGCCGAGCCCGGGCAGACGACGGCCGTCATCGGGTCGACCGGGTCCGGCAAGACGACCCTGGTCAACCTGGTGCCGCGGCTGTTCGACGTGACCGGCGGGACGGTGCGGGTCGACGGCGTCGACGTCCGCGAGATCGCCCCGCAGGACCTGGGGTCCGTGGTCGGGCTCGTCCCGCAGCGGCCCTACCTGTTCAGCGGGACGGTCGCCAGCAACCTCCGGTACGGCGACCCGGACGCCACGGACGCCGACCTCTGGCACGCGCTCGAGGTCGCGCAGGCCCGGTCGTTCGTCGAGGAGCTGCCCGAGGGCCTGGACGCGCCGATCTCGCAGGGCGGCACCAACGTCTCCGGCGGGCAGCGGCAGCGGCTCGCGATCGCGCGGGCGCTGGTGCGCAAGCCGGCGATCTACCTGTTCGACGACTCGTTCTCGGCGCTGGACTTCGCCACCGACGCCGCCCTGCGGGCCGCCCTGGTCCCGGAGACCCGGCGGGCCGCGGTGGTCGTGGTGGCCCAGCGGGTCGCCACGATCCGCGACGCGGACCGGATCGTGGTGCTCGACGCCGGGCGGGTGGTCGGCACCGGCACCCACGACGAGCTGATGGCGACCTGCCGGACGTACCAGGAGATCGTGCTGTCCCAGATCAGCGCGGAGGAGGCGGCGTGAGCGCGCAGGAGCAGGCCCCGAGCGTGCGGCGCCCCCCGCGCCGCGGCATGGGGCCGATGGGCGGGATGGGCATGCCGGGGGAGAAGTCGCTCGACTTCCGGGCCTCCGGGCGCCGGCTGCTGACCGTGCTGCGCCCCGAGCGCTGGCGCCTCGCCGTGGTGCTGCTGCTCGGGGTCGCCTCCGTCGCGCTGGCCGTCACCGGCCCGAAGGTGCTGGGCGACGCGACCGACGTGATCTTCGACGGCGTCGTCGGCGGGCAGCTGCCCGCGGGCGTGACCCGGGCCCAGGCGATCGAGGGCCTGCGTGCCGACGGCCAGGACCGGCTCGCCGACATGCTCGGCGGGATGGACGTCGTCCCCGGGCAGGGCGTGGACTTCGCGCAGCTGCGCAGCCTGCTGCTCGCGGTGGTCGCCATCTACGTCGCCTCGGCGCTGTTCAGCTGGGTGCAGGGCGTGCTGACCACGGGGGTCGTGCAGCGGGTCGTCTTCCGGCTGCGCGAGCAGGTGGAGGCGAAGCTCGGCCGGCTGCCGCTGCGGTACTTCGACGGCCAGCCGCGCGGCGAGGTGCTCAGCCGGGTCACCAACGACATCGACAACGTCGCGCAGACCCTGCAGCAGACGCTGTCCCAGCTGATCACGGCCGTGCTGACCGTCGTCGGCGTGCTCGGGATGATGTTCTGGATCTCCCCGCTGTTGGCGCTCGTGGCGCTGGTGACGGTGCCGCTGTCCGTGGTCGTGACCGCGATGATCGCCCGGCGGTCGCAGCCGCAGTTCGTGGCGCAGTGGAAGTGGACCGGCGGGCTCAACGCGCACATCGAGGAGATGTACACCGGGCACTCCCTGGTGCAGGTCTTCGGCCGGCAGGAGCAGGCGATCCAGCAGTTCCACGACCAGAACGACGAGCTGTACGCCGCGTCGTTCAAGGCGCAGTTCATCTCCGGCATCATCCAGCCCGCGATGGGGTTCATCGCGAACCTCAACTACGTGGTGGTCGCGGTGGTGGGCGGGCTGCGGGTGGCGTCGGGGACGCTGACGCTCGGCGACGTGCAGGCGTTCATCCAGTACTCGCGGCAGTTCACCCAGCCGATCACCCAGATCGCCTCGATGATGAACCTGCTGCAGTCCGGCGTCGCCTCGGCGGAGCGGGTGTTCGAGCTGCTGGACGCCGCCGAGCAGGAGCCCGACCCGGCGCGGCCCGAGCGGCTGCCCGCGCGCGTCGACGGTCGCGTGGTGTTCGAGGACGTGTCGTTCCGGTACGCGCCGGACCGCCCGCTGATCGAGGACCTGTCGCTGGTCGCCGAGCCGGGGCAGACCGTCGCGGTCGTCGGGCCCACGGGCGCCGGCAAGACGACGCTGGTCAACCTGCTGATGCGGTTCTACGAGATCGACGGCGGCCGGATCACGCTGGACGGCGTCGACACGCGGGACCTGACCCGGGACGACCTGCGCTCGCGGATCGGCATGGTGCTGCAGGACACCTGGCTGTTCGGAGGCACCATCCGGGACAACATCGCCTACGGGGTGGCCGACGCCGACGAGGACCGCCTGGTCGAGGCCGCGGTCGCGACGCACGTCGACCCGTTCGTCCGGGCGCTGCCCGACGGCTACGACACGGTGGTCGACGACGAGGCCGCGAACCTGTCGGCGGGGGAGAAGCAGCTGCTGACCATCGCCCGCGCGTTCCTCGCCGACCCGGCGATCCTCGTCCTCGACGAGGCGACGTCGTCGGTCGACACCCGGACCGAGGTGCTGGTGCAGCAGGCGATGAACGCGCTGCGCTCGGGCCGGACGTCGTTCGTGATCGCGCACCGGCTGTCGACCATCCGGGACGCCGACGTGATCCTGGTGATGGAGCACGGCTCGATCGTGGAGCAGGGGTCGCACGCGGAGCTGCTCGCCGCGGGCGGCGCGTACGCGCGGCTGTACGCGAGCCAGTTCGCGGCGGCGGTGCCGGTCGCGGACTGACCCGGGACGGGCAGCAGCCCCCGGCCCGGGTGGAGGCGGGCCGGAGGGCCCGGACCGGGGCGGCCGGGCGCCGCTAGGGTCGGCCCGTGACGACGCGCACCGCGGCGGCCCCGCCGCGGCTCCACCGGGACCGGTTCACCCTGAGCATGTACGGGGTGTTCGTCACCTGGGGGTGGCTGCTCTACTCGTTCAACCCCAGCGTGCCGCTGCTGGCCCGCGAGCTCGGCGTGTCGAACGCCGCCGCCGGGCTGCACGGCACGGCGATGGCCGTGGGGGCGCTCCTCGCCGCCGCGCTCACGCCCCGCGCCGTCCGGCGGGCCGGCCGGCGCAGCACGCTGGCCGCCGGGGGCGTCGTGATCGCCGCGGGCGTCGCGCTCCTGACCACCGGGCGGGCGCTGCCCGTGACGCTCGGCGGCATCGCCCTGGTCGCCGTCGGCGGCAACATGGCGGTCAGCGCGGCGCAGGCCGGGCTCGCCGGGCACCACGGCCGGTCCGCGTCCGCCGCCGTCACCGAGGCGAACGGGGTCGGGTCGGGGGTCGGGCTGATCGGGCCGCTCGCCGTCGGGGC
Source organism: Cellulomonas sp. NEAU-ZC6 (assembly GCF_056844425.1). Lineage (NCBI taxonomy): Bacteria > Bacillati > Actinomycetota > Actinomycetes > Micrococcales > Cellulomonadaceae > Cellulomonas > Cellulomonas sp. NEAU-ZC6. Next base: position 64,782 of record NZ_JBXFYH010000001.1, read on the forward strand.
GTGCGTCGCCGCGGGCTGGGGCTGGCGCCCGGCGGTGGCGGTGACCGCGGCGCTCGCGCTCGCGACGGCCGCACTCGTGGGGCGGTTGCCGCTGACCGGGGTCCTGGCGCGGGCGCGCCGGACCGCCGACGTGCCGGACGCGCGCCCCGAGCCCGGCGGGCCGGTCGAGCAGGGTGGCTCCGGCGCCACCACCGCACGCGCGGTCCGGACGTCGCGCTGGTTCCTGGTCACCGTCGTGGCCGCGCTCGCGCTGGAGAACGCCACCACGTACTGGGCCACCGACCTGGTGCGCGAGCGCACCGGGGCCGGTGCCGGCATCGCCACGGCCACGACCGCCGGGCTGGTCGCCGGGATGACGCTCGTCCGGTTCGTGGTCGGGCCGCTGTCGCTGCGCGTCCCGCCGGCCCGGCTGCTGGCGGGCGCGTTCGGCGTCGCGGTCGCGGGCTGGGCGGTGCTGTGGACCGCGACGACGACGCCCGTCGCGATCGCGGGGCTGGTGCTGGCCGGGCTCGGGTACGGGGCGCAGTACCCGCTCGGCATCGCGCTGCTGCTCGGCGCCTCGGGCGGGGCCACGGATGCCGCGCAGGCTCGGGCCACGGTGGGCGGCGGGCTGGCGATCGGCGTGGCGCCGTTCCTGCTGGGCGCCCTGGCGGACGCGGTGGGGGCGCACACGGCGTTCCTGGTCGTGCCGGTGCTGGCCGTCGTCGGCGGCGTCGCGGCCGTCGCCGGCGCGCGGGCGTGGCGGCGGGAGGGCCCCGGCGGCGCGTGACGCCCGCCGCCGAGCCGGGCGCTGCCTGCGGTGCGACGTCCCTGCGAGGTGCGTGCGAGGTGGGTGCGAGGGGCAGGGGCTTCGCTGGACCCCGGACCGCCGGCACCCCGCCGGCGGCACGGCGAGAGGGACCACGATGACCACCACGGCGACCGGCACCCGGCCGACGGACCTCTTCGAGCCGGTGGGCGCCACCACCGCGGAGGTGGCCGACCGGCTGCTGGCCGCGAGCCTCGGCGCGCAGGAGATCGCGGCGGTGCACGCGGGCGACCGGCTGGGCTGGTACCGGGCGCTCGCGGAGCACGGGCCGTGCACGCCCGACCGGCTGGCCGCGCTGACCGGCACGCACCCGCGGTACGTCCGGGAGTGGCTGGAGCACCAGGGGTCGGCGGGCTACGTGACCGTCGCCGACGGCCGGTTCGCCCTGACCCCCGGGGCGGCCGAGGTGCTCGCCGACCCCGACTCGCAGGCCTACCTCGCCCCGCTGGGTCGGCTGCAGGCCGCGAGCGGGCGGGTCGTGGACGACCTGCACGCGGCGTACCGGTCCGGCGGCGGCGTCGGCTGGGACCGGATGGGCGCGGACGCCCGCGAGGGCCAGGCGGCGATGAACCGGCCGTTCTTCCTGCACGGGCTCGCGACGCTGCTCGCGGACGCGCTGCCCGCGCTCGACGCGCGCCTGCGCGCGGGGGCGCGGGTGGCGGACGTCGGCTGCGGGGAGGGCTGGTCGACGATCGGGCTGGCGCTGGCGTACCCGGCTGCGACGCTGACCGGGATCGACCCCGACGCGCCGTCGACCGCCGCCGCGGGACGGCACGCCGTCGGGGCCGGGGTGCAGGACCGGGTCCGGTTCGTCACCGGGGACGCGGCCGCGCTCGCGGACGACGGCCGCGCCTTCGACGTGGTGACGGCGTTCGAGTGCGTGCACGACCTCGCGGATCCGGTCGGGGTGCTGGCGGCGGCCCGCCGCCTGCTGGCGCCGGACGGCTGGGTGCTGGTCGCGGACGAGCGGGTCGCCGACGCGTTCACGGCGCCGGCCGGGCCGATGGACCGCTGGTTCTACGGCTTCTCGCTGGGGGTCTGCCTGCCCGACGGGCTGTCGCACGACCCGAGCGCGGGGACCGGCACCGTGCTGCGGCCCGCGACGCTGGAGCGGTACGCCCGCGCCGCGGGGTTCTCAGCGCTGGAGGTCCTGCCCGTCGAGCACGACCTGTTCCGGTTCTACCGGCTGCACGTCTGAGCCGCCGGCGAGGCGGGCGACGGCCGTCGGCAGGTCGTCGTCCGCCCCGGCGGCGACCAGGGCGGCGAACCGGTCGGTGCCCAGCCGGCCGGCGAGCTCCGCGCGCGCCGCGCCCAGCGCCTCGGCCTCGACGCCGTAGGCCTGCGGCAGGTCCGGGGCGGTCACGGCTCCGAGCAGGAGCGCGGCGTCGGCGGGGCGGTCCAGCCGGAGCAGCAGCGGCACCGCGTTGCGCAGCGCGGTGCGCAGGTGGGGGCGGTCGCCCGTGGCGGCCCACGCCCGGGCGAGGTCGAGCAGCTCCTCGAGCGCCCCGGCCGGGTCCGGCCGGCGCGCGACCGTGGCCACCGTCGCGGTGCGGGTGACGCCCAGCAGGTACCGGTTCCCCGCCCGGTCGGCCAGGTCCCGCGCCTCGGCGAACGCCCCGAGGGCGGCGGCCGGGTCGCTGCGGGCGAGCACCTCGCCCGTGCAGAACGCCAGCCACCCGCGGTCCGACGGCGCCGCGTACCCGGGGTGCACGGCGCGGCGCAGCGCCGCCAGCGCGGTGCTCGCGGTGAGCGGCCGGTCCCGGTAGGCGGCGACCAGCGCGGCGTAGGTCAGCCCCATCACCCGGTAGTGCGCGTCGGAGGCGTGCTGGCCCTCCGCCGCGATCCGGCCGCCGAGGGCGACCGCGTCCTCCGTGCGGCCCTCGTACAGCGCCAGGTCGGCCAGCACCTCCAGGGCGTGCAGCCGGTCCGCGGGATCGGTGGCGGCGGCCAGGGCGAGGTCCGCGCGCCGGCCCGCCGTGGCGTGGTGGCCCTGCAGCAGCGCCCGCGCGGCGAGGGCGGCCAGCAGTGCGGGCTCCGTCTCGTGGCCCGGGACCGGCCAGGCCAGCACGTCGGTGCGCAGCAGGTCCACCGCGTGCAGGTGCAGCGCCCGGGTCAGCCGCACGGCCAGCTCCGGCTCGTGCAGCGCCGCCCAGGCGTGCGCGAGGCGCAGGTCGGGCAGCAGGTCGGTCAGCCGGGCCCGCGCGTCGGTCTCGCCCGGGCCCCGCAGCGCGCGGTCCGCGTCCCGGGCGACGTCGAGCAGCACGGCGGCGTGCCGCGCGCGCACCGGCTCGTCCGGCGGCCCCACCACGGCGCGCACGGTCTGCAGCATCCGGTACCGGGTCCGCCCGCGGGCGTCGTCCCGCACGAGCAGGGACGCCGAGGCCAGCTGCTCGGCGGTCCGCGCCGGCACGTCGAGCACCCGGGCGGCGAGGTCCGGGGGGCACGCGGTGGCGAACACGGGCCATCCGTCCAGGGCGCGCCGCGCGTCGCCGGGCAGCAGCTCGCGGGACCAGGCGACGAGCGCCGCCAGCGACCGGTGCCGGGCGGGGCCGTCCCGCCGCGGCGAGACGAGGCTGTCGAGCCGGGCGTCCAGCAGGTCGGCGACGTCGACCACGCTGAGCGTGGCGGTGCGGGCGGCCGCCATCTCGACGGCCAGCGGCAGCCCGTCGAGCCGCGTGACGATCCGCGTCACCGGGTCGGCCACGACGGTGCCCGTCCGGCCGTTGGTGGTGGGTTCGCGGCCGGACGCCGCGCGGGCGCGGTCCCGGAACAGCCGGGCGGCGGGCGACCCCGGCCCGGCCGCGGGCAGCGGCTCGACGAACACCACGTGCTCGCCGGACAGGCCCAGCGGGGTGCGGCCGGTGGCGAGGACGCGCAGCGGCCCCGGCTCGGAGAGCAGCAGGTCGACGCACTCGGCCACCGCGCCGGTCAGGTGCTCGCAGTTGTCGAGCACCAGCAGGACGTCCCGCGCGGCAGCCCCGGCCAGCGCGTGCGCCGGGGTGTCGCCCGGGTCCGCGTCGAGCGCCGCGGCGACCGCGGCGGGCACGGCGGCGGGGTCCCGGACGGCCCCCAGCTCGACGAACCGCGCGCCCCGGCCGTCGTCCTCCTGGGCGGCCACCTCCAGCGCGAGCCGCGTCTTGCCCACGCCGCCGGGGCCGACGAGCGTGACCAGGGCGCTGCGGGTCAGCAGGGACCGGACCTCCGTGAGCTCCGCCTCCCGGCCCACGAACGAGGTGCGCAGCCGGGGGAGCGGCGCGGCCCGGCGGCCCGGCACCGGTGGCGCGGTCGCGGGTGCGCGAGCGCGCCCCGCGGCGCTGCTGCCGTGCGCGCCGGCGGCCGTCCGGCCCTCGCGGAGCGGCCGGCCGGCCGGCACCGGTAGCGCGGATCCGGCCGGCCGGCCGGCGGCGAGCGCCGCCTGGTGCGCGCTGCGCAGCTCCTGCGAGGGCAGCAGGCCGATCTCGTCGAGCGCCGCCGCGGCCCGCAGGTACACCAGCACCGCCTCGCCCGGCCGGCCCTCGCCGGTGCGGGCCCGGACCAGCAGCGCCCAGGCCCCCTCGCGGTACGGGTCGCCCTCCAGCGCGCGCTCGGCGGCCTCCGCGGCACGCTCGGGGTCCGCGTCCACCAGGGCGCGGGCCAGGGCCTCGTGCGCGCTGCGCCGGGTGGTGTCCAGCCGTTCCGCCTCCGCCTGCACCTCCGGCAGGTCGGCCTCGGTGCCGAAGGCGGGGCCGCGCCAGAGCTCGAGCGCCGCGGTCAGCACGTCCGCCGCCGTGCCGGGCGCCCCGCGGGCGGCGTCCCGCACGGCGCGGTCGAACCGGTCCGCGTCCAGGTCCTGCGGGTCGAGCCGGTAGCCGCCGGGGACCGCCCGCAGGTCGGCCCCGACCAGGGCACGGATCCGGGACGCGTGGCTGTGGAGGGTGTGCTCGGCGCTGGGCGGCGGGCCACCGGGCCAGAGCGCGGCGATGAGGCGCTCGCGCGGCACCATCGCGCCGCGGTGCGCCAGTAGGACCGCGAGCAGAGCGCGTTGGCGCGAGCCGCGGACGGGTTCGGCGCCGACCGCGGTCACGAGCTCAACGGGACCCAGGACCCCGTACCGCATGGGCCGATCGTAGGGCTGCCACCGGCCCGCGCGGCAGGGGGCGGCGCGAACCGCCCTGGTCACGGGTGCGCGGGGTACGGTGCCCAGGACCCGTCACCTCCGGAAGGGACCCCCGTCGCATGTCCGCCGACGCCACCACCGCCCCCGACCGCACGCGCGCCGCCCGGGTGCTGGACGGCGCCGACCCGCGCGCGGCGCACTGGCGCGACCTGTACCGGGACCTGCACGCGCACCCCGAGCTGTCGGGCCGGGAGCACCGCACCGCCGCGGCCTTCGCGTCCGAGCTGCGCGCGTCGGGGCTCGAGGTCACCGAGGGCGTGGGCGGCACGGGGGTCGTCGGCCTGCTGCGCAACGGGGACGGGCCGGTCGTCATGCTGCGCGCCGACATGGACGGGCTGCCCGTCCTCGAGGAGTCCGGCGTCGACTACCAGAGCCGGCACACCGACGTGAACCCGGCGGGGGAGACCGTCCCGACGATGCACGCCTGCGGGCACGACATGCACGTGACCGCGCTCGCGGCCGCGGCGGACACCCTGGCCGGCGCGCGCGACGCGTGGCGCGGCACCCTGATGGTCGTCGGGCAGCCCGCCGAGGAGACGGCCGCCGGCGCGAGCGGGATGCTGGCCGACGGGCTGTTCACCCGGTTCCCGAAGCCCGACGTGGCGCTGGGTCAGCACGTCGGGCCGATCCCTGCGGGCGTCGCCAACCACGCACGCGGGCTGCTGATGGCCGCGGCGTGCACGCTCGACGTGACCATCCACGGCCGCGGCGGGCACGGGTCGCGGCCGTTCGCCACCGTCGACCCGATCCTCACGGCCGCGTACGCCATCACCCGGCTGCAGACCATCGTCGCCCGCGAGACCGCGCCCGAGGACCCGCTGGTGGTCACCGTCGGCACGTTCCACGCCGGCACGAAGTCGAACATCATCCCGGACACCGCCACGTTCACCGTGAACCTGCGCGCCCGGTCCGACGCGTCGATGGAGCGGGCGATCGCCGCCGTCCGCCGGATCGTGGAGGCCGAGGCCGCGGCGGCCGGGTGCCCGCAGGAGCCGACCATCGGCCTGCGGGAGAACCCGCCCGCGACGGTGAACACGCCGGAGGTGGTCGACCGCGTGATGGCCGCGCAGGCCGCGGTCATGCCGGCCGGGGCCATCCGGCTCGCCGAGCCCCTGATGGGCTCCGAGGACTTCTCCGAGTTCGGGCTGCCCAAGGGCCGGTACGAGGGCGACCCGGTGCCGTACGCGTTCTGGTTCTGGGGCGGCATGGACCCGGCCCGGTTCCCCGCCGGCTACACCACCGGGTTCTCGCCGACCGTGCCCGGCAACCACACCGCCCAGTTCCTGCCGCTCGACGAGCCGACCATCGCGGCGGGGCGCCGGCTGCTGGTCGCGGCGGCGCTGGAGTTCCTCGCCTGAGCCTGCGGGGCGGCCGCGGCGGGGTCCGGGACGGGGGATGATGGCGGGCGTGCCCGCGCTCGACATCGTCCACCTGACCGACCCCGACGACGAGCGGCTCGCCGACTACGTCTCCCTGACCGACGTCGCGCTGCGCTCGCGGCACGAGCCCGAGAAGGGCCTCTACATCGCGGAGAGCTCGACCGTGCTGGGTCGTGCGCTCGCCGCGGGGCACCGGCCGCGGTCGGTGCTGGTCTCGCCCCGGTGGCTGCCCGACCTCACGGCCATGCTCGAGGGGCTCGGCACCGACGGCGACCCCGTGCGCGTGTACGTCGCCGAGCCCGCCGTGCTGGAGGCCATCACCGGATTCCACGTGCACCGCGGCGCGCTCGCGGCCATGCACCGCCCGCCCCTGCCGTCCGTGGCGTCGGTGCTCGCCGGCGCGCGGGACGGTGCCGGCGCCCGCCGCGTCGCCGTCCTGGAGGACGTCGTCGACCACACGAACGTCGGGGCGGCGTTCCGGTCGGCGGCGGCCATCGGCGTGGACGCCGTGCTGGTGACCCCGCGGTGCGCCGACCCGCTCTACCGGCGCTCGGTGCGGGTGTCGATGGGCACCGTGTTCCAGGTGCCGTGGACCCGGATCGACCCGTGGCCCGGCGGCATCGACCTGCTGCGCGAGGCCGGCTTCGTGACCGCGGCGCTGGCCCTGTCCGACGACTCGATCAGCCTGGACGCGCTCGAGGCGGACGCGCCCGAGCGGCTCGCCCTCGTGCTCGGGGCGGAGGGCGACGGGCTGAAGCCGGCGACGATCGCCGCGGCGGACCTGACCGTGCGCATCCCGATGGCGGGCGGGGTGGACTCGCTCAACGTCGCGGCCGCGGGCGCCGTGGCGTTCTGGGCGACCCGCGTCCGGGACTGACCCCGCGTCGGCGGGCCGACCGCCACCCGCGAGGTTGTCACGACGCGGCGAGGTCGTCACCTCCGTGTGACCACCTCGCCGACGTGCGACGACCTCGAAGGGGCTGGCTCGAGCACGCCCCGCATGCCCAGACCGACACCGCTGAGCAGAGGACTGAAGTCCCACGCGACGGCCCGACGCTGCGACAGCGTGCTGACCCGTGTACGTCATGACCGTGCTGCTCGCGGGCAGTCTCCTGCTGGTGCTGGGCTGCGTCGCCGCGCTCGTCGCGTGGGTCGTCCGTCGGAACCGCTCGCGGCGCTAGGACAGACGGCAGAGGCCGTGCACCGCGAGCGGCGCTCGGCCTCTGCCGTGACGGCGTGCGGGTCAGTCGCCCTTCACGTTGACGATCTGCCGCAGGACGTGCCGGACCTCGACCAGGTCGGCGGCGTCGGCCATCACCTGGTCGATGTCCTTGTACGCCGCCGGGATCTCGTCGAGGAACGCGTCGGTGTCCCGGTACTCGATCCCGGTCATCGCCTCCCGCAGCTGCTCACGGGTGAACAGCCGCCGGGCTGCGGACCGGGAGTGGTTGCGTCCCGCCCCGTGCGGGCTGGACTCCAGCGACAGCGGGTCGCCCTTGCCGGCCACCACGTAGGACGCGGTGCCCATCGACCCGGGGATCAGCCCGGCCTCGCCCGCCCGCGCCCGGATGGCGCCCTTCCGGGACACCCACACCTTCTTGCCGAAGTGCTGCTCCTGCTCCGTGAAGTTGTGGTGGCAGTTGACCCGCTCGGCCTCGACGACCGGCTCGCCCATGTGCTCGGCGAGCACGGCGACGACCCGGTCCATCATCTCCTCGCGGTTGGCCGCCGCGAAGTCCTGCGCCCACCGCAGCTCGCGGATGTACGCCCAGAACTCGTCGGTGCCCTCCGCGAGGTACGCCAGGTCGGGGTCCGGGAGGTCGATCCACCAGCGCCGGCACTGCTGCGCGGCGACGCCGATGTGGTGCTGCGCGATCTTGTTGCCGACCCCGCGGCTGCCGGAGTGCAGGAACAGCCAGACCGCGCCGGTCTCGTCGACGCTCACCTCGATGAAGTGGTTGCCGGAACCGAGCGAGCCGAGCTGCAGCCGCCAGTTCTTCACGTACCGGGCCGGGTCCAGCTGGGCGCGCTCCGCCGCCGCCTCGAGCTCCGCGACCCGGGCGCGCGCGGTGTCCGTCAGCGCGGTGTTGTACACGCCGGCCGACAGCGGCACGGCCGCCTCGATCGCCTCGCGGACCGCGCGGAGCGGGCCGGCCGCCCGCACCTGGTCCTCGGTCCACTGCGTGCGCACCGCGATCATGCCGCAGCCGATGTCGACGCCCACCGCCGCCGGGATGATCGCGCCGAGGGTCGGGATGACCGAGCCGACGGTCGCCCCCTTGCCCAGGTGCGCGTCGGGCATCAGCGCCAGGTGCGGGTAGACGAACGGCATGGTCGAGGTGCGCACGGCCTGCTCGCGGGTCGTCGGCTCGAGGACGGAGGCCCAGCTGATCAGGTGCTTCGACAGGTGCTCGCGGGTCATGGCACCGATCCTCCCCGGAAGAGGGATCCGCGTCGCGGTCATTTGTGCGCGGACGCAGCCTCGACGAGTGCGGAGAACTCTCGTGACGAACCGGGACGGAACAGGCGCGTTTGTGTGCTTTCAACGGGAGGATGTCGAGAACGGTCGGTCGGGTCCGCTCTCCAGGTGCGGGCCGCGACAGGCGCGGTCCCGGACGCCAGGAGACGACGATGCCGAAGTACCTGCTCCTCAAGCACTACCGCGGCGGCCCCGAGCAGCACCGCCCCTCGCCGCCGCTGGACCAGTGGGACCCCGCGGACGTCGAGGCGCACATGGCCTTCCTGCAGCACGTCGGCGAGATGCTCACCGAGCGCGGCGAGCTGGTCGACGCGCAGGCGCTGACGCCGGAGCGCACCTGGGTGCGCTACGGCGGCCCGGACGCCGCCCCCGTCACCACCGAGGGCCCGCTGCCGGAGACGAGCGACCTGGTCGCCGGCTGGTACATGGTGGACGTCGAGTCGTACGAGCGGGCTCTGGAGATCGCCGCGTACGTGTCGTCCGAGCCCGGCCAGGGCGGCACGCCGCTGTACGAGTGGATCGACGTGCGCGAGGTGATGTCGGGCGCGCCGGCGGGCGACGACGGGCCGGCGTGACCGACGCGTCCGAGTGGGCCGGGCTGGACGAGGGCGCCCTGCGCGCCCTCGTCCCGCGCGTGCTCGCGGGCCTGGTCCGCCGGGGCGAGGACTTCGACGCCGCGGAGGACGCGCTGCAGGAGGCGCTGGTCGAGGCGCTCCGGGTGTGGCCGTCGCACCCGCCGCACGACCCCCGCGCCTGGCTGACGACGGTGGCCACCCGGCGGCTGGTCGACGCGCGCCGCAGCGAGGCCGCGCGCCGGCGCCGCGAGGAGGTGCAGGACGCCGCGCCGGTGCCCGGCCCGGCGGAGGCCGGTGACGACACGCTGCTGCTGTTGTTCTGCTGCTGCCACCCCGACCTCGCCCCGGCCTCGCAGGTCGCCCTGACGCTGCGGGCCGTGGGCGGGCTGTCGACCCGGGAGATCGCGGACGCGTTCTTCGTGCCGGAGGCGACCATGGCGCAGCGGATCAGCCGGGCCAAGCGCACGCTGCGGGGTCAGCGGCTGGACCGCCCGGGGGACCTCGCGGTGGTGCTGCGGGTGCTCTCGCTGGTGTACACCGCCGGGCACGCGGGCCGGGTGGACCTGGCCGCCGAGGCGATCCGGCTGACGCGGCAGCTGACGCTCGCCACCGACGAGCCCGAGGCGCGGGGGCTGCTCGCGCTGATGCTGCTGAACGACGCCCGGCTGCCCGCGCGGTACGACGCCCAGGGGCGGATCGTGCCGCTGGACCGCCAGGACCGCGCGCTCTGGGACACGGGCGAGATCGCCGAGGGGGTGCGGGTGCTGCAGGCGGCGCTCGCCGAGGGCCGGCCCGGGCGGTACCAGGTCCAGGCCGCGATCGCCGCGCTGCACGACGACGCCGCCACGGCCGCCGAGACGGACTGGCCGCAGGTGCTCGCCTGGTACGACGACCTGGTCGGGCTGACCGTCGACCCGGTGCGGCAGGACCCGGCGGCGGTGCTGGGCCGCGCCGTGGCGCTCGGGCACGTGCGCGGTCCGGCCGCCGGGCTGGCGGAGACCGAGACGTTGCGGGCCGTGCTGGGCGACCGGCACCGGTGGCACGCGGTGCGCGGGTACCTGCACGAGCTCGGGGACGACCTGCCCGCGGCCGCCGGCGCGTACGCCGAGGCCGCGCACCGCGCCACGGACGTCGCCGAGCGGGACCACCTGGTGCGGCAGGCGGCGCGCGTCCGGGCGGCGGCGCCGGGCCCCGCCGGCCCCGCCGGACCCGCCGGACACGCCTGACCCGCCTGGCCCGCCTGACGAGCCTGGCCCGGACGTGCGGCCGGCACGGGCACGGGCACGGAAGCGTCACGCTTCGGTAACGCCCCTTGACCCGCGGCTCGGCCCGCGCGTTGACTACGTAGTCATCGACGTCAGGGCGGACGAACGAGGCGGGGGCATCACGGTGCAGGCACCAGAGGCGGGTCGGGCGGTGGCGACGGACGTCGCGCGCGCCGCCGGCGTCTCGCAGAAGACGGTGTCCCGCGTGGTGAACCGCGACCCCAACGTCAGCGCCGCGACGCGGCGGCGGGTCGAGGCCGCGATCACCGCCCTCGGGTACCGCCCGAACGCCGCGGCGCGGGCCCTGGTGACCCAGCGCTCGCGCGTGCTCGGCGTCGCGATGCCCGGCTCGGTCGACTACGGGCCGTCGGCGCAGCTCTTCGCGATCGAGTCGACCGCGTGGGAGCTCGGATACTCGGTCGTGGTCGCCTCGGCCGTGGCCTCCGCGGTGGCCTCCTCCGCCGACTTCGAGCGGGCGATCGGCCGGCTGGTCGACCAGGGCGTCGACGGGCTGATCCTGGCCAACCCGTACGTGGACCAGGGGCTGTCGGCCGACGTGCTCCGCGGGGTGCCGGCGGTCAACGTGGGGGAGGCGACCGGCCCGGCCGGCTGGCCCACCGTCACGGTGGACCAGGAGATGGGCGCCCGGCTGGCGGTCGAGCACCTGCTGGCGCTCGGCCACCGGACGGTGCACCACCTCGCCGGGCCCGCGACGCAGGGGGCGGCGGTCCGCCGGGTGCACGGCTGGCGCCGGGCGCTGTCCGGCGCGGGGTGCGAGGTGCCGGAGCCGCTGCTCGGGGACTGGACCGCGCGATCCGGCTACGAGCTGGGCCGGGTGCTGGCGCGCGACCCCGCCGTGACGGCGGTGTTCGCCGCGAACGACCAGATGGCCGTCGGTGTCATGCGCGCGGTGCTCGAGGCGGGGCGCCGGGTGCCGGGGGACGTGTCCGTGGTGGGGTTCGACGACAGCCCCGACTCCGGCTACCAGGTGATCCCGCTGACGACGGTCCGGCAGGAGTTCGCCGACGGCGCGCGCCGCGCCGTGACCGGGCTGGTCGCGGCGGTCGAGGGGCGGGGCGGTGGCGACGGCGCCACGGTCCGGATGCCCGTCGAGCTCGTCGTGCGGTCGAGCACCGGCCCCGCCCCGTAGCCGTCCCCACGCACCCGCAGCCGCTCCACCCGCTCCACCCGCTCCACCCGCTCCACCCGCAGCACCCCGCTCCACCCCTGTGCAGACCCGGCGTTCTCGCTTCAGCTCTCGACAGGAAGTTGGTCCGACGATGTACCGACGCAGCAGCAAGCCCCTGACCCTCGCCGCGGCGCTCGCCGCCGGCGCCCTCCTGCTCACCGCGTGCTCCGGCGGCGGCGACGACGGGGGCGATGACGGCGGCACCACCACCGAGGAGGTGACCCAGGACCAGATCGACGAGGCGCTCTCCACGCCGACCGACCTGCTGTTCTGGACCTGGGTCCCCGACATCCAGAACCAGGTCGACCTCTTCGAGGCCGAGTACCCGGAGATCAGCGTCGAGGTGGTGAACGTGGGGCAGGGCGCCCCGCACTACCAGAAGCTCCGCACGGCGCTCGAGTCCGGGCAGGGTGCGCCCGACGTGGCGCAGATCGAGTTCCAGCACCTGTCCTCGTTCCAGCTCGGCGACCACCTGCTGGACCTGGCGCCGTACGGCGCCGGCGACCTGGAGGACCAGTACGCCGAGTGGATCTGGGACCAGGTCACGGACGGTGACGCGGTCTACGGCATCCCGCAGGACGTCGGCCCGCTCGGCAACCTCTACCGCGAGGACCTGTTCGCGGCCGCGGGCATCGAGCCGCCGGCCACCTGGGACGCGTTCGTCGAGGCCGCGCGCACCTACCGGGCCGCCAACCCGCAGTCGTACCTGACGAACTTCCCGGGCAACGACGGCGGCCAGTTCACCAGCCTGCTGTGGCAGGCCGGCGCGCGGCCGTTCGGCTACGACGGCGCCGAGACGGTGACCATCGACCTGGACACCCCGGAGGTCGTCAAGGTCGTCGACCTGTGGAACACCCTGGTCCAGGAGGACCTGATCTCCACCGACCCCGACTTCACCGACCAGTGGTACCAGGGGCTCGCGAGCGGCAAGTACGCCTCGTGGCAGGCGGCCGCGTGGGGGCCGGTGTTCCTGCAGGGCACGGCGGGCAACACGTCCGGGCTGTGGCGCGCGACGACGATCCCGCAGTGGGAGGAGGGCGACGAGGTCTCCAGCAACTGGGGCGGGTCGACCGACGCCGTCCTGACCTCCTCGGAGAACCCGATCGCGGCGGCCGAGCTCGCCACGTGGATCAACACGGCGGAGGAGCCGGCGCTGAAGTTCGCGACCGAGCAGTTCCTGTTCCCGGCCTACGACCCGGTCCTGGAGAACCCGGCGTTCATCGACCAGGAGTCGGAGTTCTACGGCGGCGAGCAGGTCAACCAGATCTTCGCGGAGATCTCCCAGACGGTGACGCCCGACTTCGGGTGGCTGCCGTTCATGGACTACGTCTACTCGTCCTACGAGGAGACCGTCGGCAAGGCGTTCGCCGACCGCACCGCGCTCCAGCCGGCGCTGGAGGCCTGGGAGGCGGACCTCGTCTCGTACGCGGAGGACCAGGGCTTCACCGTCGAGTGACCCGCCGCGGGCGGGCGCGCACGCCGCGACGACGCGGCGCGCGCCCCGCCCGCCCCCACCGGACAGGAGGCGGACCCATGTCCACCAGCACCACCACCGCGCCCCCGGGCGCCGCCCGACCGCCGGCCCCGGCCGCGTCGGGCCACCGCAAGTCCCTCCGGCGGCCGGAGATGCGCGCCGCCTACCTCTTCGTGGCGCCGTTCTTCGTGATCTTCCTGGCGATGATCGTCACGCCGCTCGTCTACTCCGGGTACCTGTCGTTCTTCCGGGAGCAGCTGATCGGCGGCAACGCCTTCGTCGGCCTGGAGAACTACGTCGAGGCGCTGCAGGACCAGGCGTTCATCTCCGGCGTGCTGCGCATGGTCCGGTTCTTCTTCCTGCAGGTGCCGCTGATGCTGGCGCTCGCGGTGCTGTTCGCGCTGGTCCTGGACTCGGGGCGGCTCCGGCTGCAGCGGTTCGTCAGGCTGAGCATCTTCGTGCCGTACGCGGTGCCCAGCGTGATCGCGGCGCTCATGTGGGGCTACCTGTACGGGCCGGACTTCGGGCCGTTCACCCAGGCCGCCGACGCCCTCGGGCTGCCCGCGCCGCAGTTCCTCACCGCGCAGTGGATGCTGCCGTCGATCGCGAACATCGTGACCTGGGGCTTCGTCGGCTACAACATGATCATCCTGTACGCCGCGCTGCGCTCCATCCCGACGGAGCAGTACGAGGCGGCCCGGATCGACGGCGCCGGCGAGGCCCGGATCGCGTGGTCGATCAAGCTGCCCGCGATCCGCCCGGCCCTGCTGCTGACGCTGATCTTCTCGGTCATCGGGTCGTTCCAGCTGTTCAACGAGCCGATGCTGCTGAGCAACCTGGCGCCGAACGTCATCGGCTCGTCGTACACGCCGAACATCTACGCCTACAACCTGGCCTTCGTGAACCAGGAGATCAACTACGCCGCGGCGATCGCGTTCCTGCTCGGGTTCGTGATCATGATCGTGTCCTACGTGGTGCAGCTGAGCTCGCAGCGACGGGAGCGCCGCTCATGACCTCCCAGCCCCTGGCCGCCCGGCCCGCCGCCGGAGCCGACGTCGTCGGTCCGCCGGCCTCGCCCGCGGAGGCCCGCAGGAAGCGGCGTCCCGTCGGCGGGCGCCCGAGCACCGTGATCACGGTGGCGATGCTCGTGTGCGTCGCGTACTTCCTGCTGCCGCTGGCGTGGATCGCCATCGCCTCCACCAAGTCGAACGCCGACCTGTTCTCGAGCTTCGGGCTCTGGTTCGCGGACGACTTCAACCTGCTGGGCAACCTGCAGGACGTCTTCACCTTCCAGAACGGCATCTACGCCACCTGGCTGCGCAACAGCATCGTGTACGCGGTGGTGAGCGGGTTCGGCGCCGCGGTCCTCGCGACGATGGCGGGGTACGCGTTCGCCAAGCTGCACTTCCCGGGTGGGAACCTGCTGTTCTCGGTGATCCTCGGCGCCATCATGATCCCGACGACGGCGCTGGCGATCCCGACCTACCTGCTGTTCGCCAAGGCGCAGATCACGGACACCCCGTGGGCCGTGATCCTGCCGTCGCTGGTCAGCCCGTTCGGCGTCTACCTGATGCGGGTCTACGCCGACGGCGCCGTCGACCACACGCTGCTCGAGGCGGCGCGGGTGGACGGGGCGGGGGAGGGCCGGATCTTCGGCCGGGTCGTGCTGCGGCTGCTCGCGCCGGGGTTCGTCACCGTGCTGCTGTTCCAGCTGGTGGCGACCTGGAACAACTACTTCCTGCCGCTGATCATGCTGAACAGCGCCGAGTACTTCCCGCTGACCGTGGGGCTGGCCCAGTGGCAGGCGACCTCGCAGTCGGGCTCGGGGTCCCAGGCCCTGTTCTCGATGGTCATCACCGGGTCGATGGTGTCGATCATCCCGCTGATCATCGCGTTCCTGTTCCTGCAGCGGTACTGGCAGTCGGGGCTGACGGCGGGCGGGGTGAAGCAGTGACGCCGCCGCTGCCGCGCCCCGTGCTGTTCGGGGCGGCGTACTACCACGAGTACCAGCCGAGCCCGCGGCTGGACGAGGACCTCGACCTGATGGCCGCGGCCGGGTTCACCGTGATCCGGGTGGGCGAGTCCGTCTGGTCGACCTGGGAGCCGGAGGACGGCCGCCTGGAGCTCGACTGGCTGCAGCCGGTCCTCGACGGCGCGCACCGGCGCGGGATCGGTGTCGTGCTCGGCACCCCGACGTACGCCGTGCCGCCGTGGCTGGCCCGGAAGTACCCGGAGATCGCCGGCGAGCGCCGCACCGGGCAGCGGATCGGCTGGGGCGCGCGGCAGGAGGTCGACCTCACGCACCCCGCGTTCCGGTTCCACGCCGAGCGCGTGATCCGCGCGGTCGTCGGCCGGTACGCCGGCCACCCCGGGGTGATCGGCTTCCAGGTCGACAACGAACCCGGCCTCGAGCTGCTGCACAACCACGGCGTGTTCCAGTCGTTCGTCGACGACCTGCGGCACACCTACGGCGACGTCGCGACGCTGAACCGGGAGTGGGGGCTGACGTACTGGTCGCACCGGCTGTCGACCTGGGCGGACCTGTGGACCCCGGACAACAACTCGGCACCCCAGTACGACCTCGCCTGGCGGCGGTTCCAGGCCCGCCTGGTGGGCGAGTTCATCGCCTGGCAGGCGGGGATCGTGCGCGAGTACGCCCGGGACGACCAGCTCGTGACGACCTGCCTCGCGTACGCGCGGCCCGCCGTGGACGACCCGGACGTGACGGCCCCGCTCGACGTGACCGCGGGGAACCCGTACTACGCCATGCAGGACGCCCTGGCGCTGCCGGCCACCACGTCCGCCCCGCAGGGCTGGGCGACGTCCGGCGTGTGGAGCGTGCTGCACAGCGCCGACCGGATGTACTCCTCGAAGCAGGCGCCGTTCCTGGTCACCGAGACGAACGCCGCGTCGATCGCCGGGTCCTCGACCAACTACCCGGCCTACGACGGCCAGTGGCGCCAGGTGGCCTGGGCGATGGTCGCCCGGGGCGCCCGGATGATCGAGTACTGGCACTGGCACACGCTGCACGTCGGTGCCGAGACGTACTGGGGCGGGGTGCTGCCACACGACCAGCAGCCCGGCCGGGTCTACGACCAGCTCGCCGCGCTCGGGGCGGAGCTGGCGTCGGCCGGCCCCGCCGTGGCCGGGCTGACCCCGGACGCCCAGGTGGGCCTCGTCTACTCGAACGCCTCGAAGTGGGCGCTCGCGTTCCAGCCGTCGCTCGCGGTCGGCACCGAGCCCGACCCCCGGTCCTACGAGCACATGGTCGAGGCGTTCGCCCGCGGGGCGTTCGACGCCGGCGTCGGGGTGCGGGTGCTGCACGACGTGCAGCTGCTCGGGGCCGGCGGGGCGGGGATCGACCCGGTGGCGCTCGCGGCCGACCTGCCGGTGCTGCTCGTCCCCGCGCTGTACGTGGCGTCGGACGCGCTGCTGGACCTGCTCCGCGCCTACGCCGAGGCGGGCGGGCACCTGGTGCTCGGCCCGCGCACGGGCTACGCGGACGAGGAGGCTCGCGCGCGCCTGGACCGCAAACCGGCGCGGCTGGCCGCGGCGGCGGGCGCCGGCTACCAGGAGATCAGCAACCTCGGCGGTCCGGTCCCGGTGCGGGACGCGGGCGCGGGCCTCGGGCTGCCGCCCGGCGCGCACGCGACCGGCTGGGTCGACGGGCTGGTCGCGGACGGGGCGGAGGTGCTGGCGGCCTACGAGCACCCGCACCACGGGCGCTGGGCGGCGGTCACGTCGGCGCGGCACGGGGCGGGCCGGGTGACGACGATCGGCACCGTGCCGGACGAGGTGTTCGCCCGGGCGCTGCTCACCTGGCTGGTGCCGGCGTCCGACGACCCCTGGCGGGCGGCGGCCGCGCAGCCGGTGACGGTGCTGTCCGCCACGTCGGGAACCGGGGCGCGGCTCCGGTTCGTGCACGCCTGGTCGTGGGAACCGACGGCGCTCACGGCCCCGGTGGCCGTGACCGACGTCCTGACCGGCGCCCGCCTCGACGCGGGCGCCGCCATCGAGCTCGCCGCCTGGGACGTCCGCGTCCTGGTCGAGGACTGAGGAGGACGCATGCAGCGCTGGATCCGCTGGCCGCAGGCCACGCTCGACCGCACCGGTCGCCGTGGCCCGGACGGCCCGATCGCCTTCGGGGGCGACTACAACCCGGAGCAGTGGCCGGAGGAGGTGTGGCACGAGGACGTCGCGCTGATGCGCGAGGCCGGGGTCAACCTGGTCACGGTCGGCGTGTTCTCCTGGGCCCGGCTGCAACCGACGCCGGACACCTGGGACTTCGCCTGGCTCGACCGGGTGCTCGACCTGCTGCACGAGCACGGCGTCGCCGTGGACCTCGCCACCGCGACGGCGTCGCCGCCCGCCTGGCTGACCTCGGCGCACCCGGAGATCCTGCCGGTGGACCGGGAGGGGCACGTGCTCGACCAGGGTGGCCGGCAGGCGTGGTCGCCCAGCGCGGAGGTCTACCGCGAGCACTCCCTGCGCCTCGTCGAGCGGATGGCCGAGCGGTACGGCGCTCACCCGGCGCTGGCGCTGTGGCACGTCTCGAACGAGCTCGGCTGCCACAACGGGCGCAGCTACGGCGAGCTGGACGCGCACGGGTTCCGGGAGTGGCTCCGGGCGCGGTACGGCGGCCTCGACGCCCTGAACGCGGCCTGGGGCACCGACTTCTGGAGCCAGCGGTACGGCAGCTGGGACGAGATCCGGCCACCGCGGGTCGCGCCGTCGTTCACCAACCCGACGCAGCAGCTCGACTTCGCCCGGTTCAGCTCCGACGCCCTGCGCGAGCAGCTGCGGGCCGAGACGGCCGTGCTGCGCCGGTACACCCCGGACGTGCCCGTCACCACCAACTTCATGGTGATGAGCCACTTCTCGGACGTGGACTACGCGACCTGGACGGGGGACCTCGACCTGGTGTCGAACGACTACTACCTGCAGGCGGCCGACCCCGACGCCCGCGTGGACCTGGCGTTCTCCGCGGACCACGTCCGGGGCCTGGCCGGCGGAGCCCCGTGGCTGCTGATGGAGTCCTCGACGAGCGCGGTCAGCTGGCAGCCGGTGAACGCCGCCAAGCCCGTGCACCAGCTGCGTCGCGACAGCGTCGCGCAGGTGGCCCGTGGCGCCGACGGCGTGCTGTTCTTCCAGTGGCGGGCCGCCCGCGCCGGCGCGGAGAAGTACCACTCCGCGATGCTGCCGCACGCCGGCACGGACTCCGGGCTGTGGCAGGCGGTCGTCGGGCTCGGCGCGGACCTGCACCGGCTCGCGGAGGTCACCGGGTCCACCGTGACGTCACCGGTGGCGCTCGTGCTCGACTACGAGACCTGGTGGGCGGCCGAGCTCGACGCCCACCCCAGCGCGCTGCTGCGCTACCGGCAGTCCGCCGAGCGGTGGTACCGCGCGTTCTGGGAGACGAACACCGGGGTGGACGTCGTGCCGCGCGGGACGGACCTGTCGGGCTACCGCGCCGTGGTCGCCCCGATGCTGCACCTGGTCACGGACGCGGACGTCGAGGCTCTGGAGCAGGCGGCGGCGTCGGGGGCCGAGGTGCTGCTGACCTACTTCTCCGGGACGGTCGACGAGCACGACCACATCCGGCTCGGCGGGTACCCGGGCGCGTTCACCGACCTGCTGGGCGTGCGGGCGGACGAGCTCCGGCCGCTGCTCGCGGGGCAGGAGGTCCGGCTCGAGGGCACGCTCGCGGACGGGTCCGCCGGGACGCTCTGGTCGGAGCCCGTCGCGGCCTGGGACGCCGAGGTCCTGGCGCGGTACGCCGACGGACCCTCCGCCGGGCACGCGGCGATCACCCGGGCCGCTCGCGGCGAGGGCGGTGCCTGGTACGTCAGCACCGAGCTCGACGCCGCGGGCGTCCGGGCGGTCGTCGGTGCGCTCTGCGAGGCGGCCGGCGTGACGGCCCCGGTGGCGGCGTCCGCGGGGGTGGAGGTCGTGGTCCGGCACGCGGCGGACGTGGAGTACGTCTTCGCGATGAACCACACCGGCGCGGACGGCACCGTCGAGTCCGGGGGCACCGACCTGCTGACCGGCCACGACCACGCCTCGCCGGCGGTGGTCCCGGCGCACGGGGTCGTGGTGCTGCGGCGCTAGGCCGGGTGCCCCGGCGCCTCAGGCCCCGCGACCGGTGTCGGCCTGCAGGCGGTCGATCATCTCCGAGGCCTGCGCCTTGGTGAGTCCCTCGGGGACCTCCTCGCCGGCCTCGCGGGCGAGCGTGTGCAGGTACGAGTCCTGCGGGCCGGTGATCGGCTCGTCGCCGGTCACCCAGTCGGCGGGGTCCTTGGCGGCGCCGGTGCCGGCGCCGTCGTCGGGGCTGCGGTCGGGCGTGGTGTCGGTCATGCGGCTCACGGTAGGTCGGCGCCGGGCCCGTCGCACGGCGGGTGGGTGGCGCCCGTGTGGTCCGGGTGCCGGGCGCGTGCCACGCTGGGGCGTTGCCCGACCGCCCGTGATCGTCCCCCCGAGGTGCCTGTGACGACCCCGACCACCGCCCCTGCCGACCGGTCCACGACCGACCCCGGCACCGCCCGACGGGGCCCCTGGGGCACCTCGCCGGTGGTGTTCTGGGGCTCGGCCGTCGTGGTCCTCGCCGTCGCCGGGCTGACGATCGCGTTCCCCGCCGCCGCCGGCGAGGTGATCGCGCGGCTGCAGTCCGACGTGATCAGCGCGTTCGGCTGGTACTACGTGCTGATCGTCGCCGGGTTCGTCGCGTTCGCGATCTGGCTCGGCGTGGGCCGGTGGGGCGACATCACGCTGGGCCGGGACGACGACGTGCCGGAGTACCGGCTCGGCACCTGGTTCGGGATGCTGTTCGCGACCGGGATGGGCATCGGGCTGGTCTTCTGGGGGGTCGCGGAGCCGCTGACCCACTACGCGGACCCGAAGCCCGGCGTCTCGGGCACGCCCGAGCAGCTCGCCCAGACCGCGATGACGCAGACGTACCTGCACTGGGGCCTGAGCGCGTGGGCGATCTACGCGGTGGTCGGCATCGCCCTGGCGTATGCGGTGCATCGCAGGGGGCGGCCGGTGTCGATCCGCTGGGCCCTCGAGCCCCTGCTCGGCGACCGCGTCCGGGGCCGGGTCGGGGACGCCGTGGACATCACCGCCGTCGTGGGCACGATCTTCGGCGTCGCCACCTCGCTCGGCCTGGGGGTGCTGCAGATCACCGCCGGGCTCGACCACATCGGCATCGCGGAGAGCTCGGTGGCGCTGCAGGTCGTGCTGATCGTCGTGATCACGGCCCTGGCCACGCTGTCGGTCGTGTCCGGGCTGGACCGCGGGCTCAAGTGGCTGTCCAACATCAACGTGTCGTTCGCCGGGGTGCTGCTCCTCGCCGTGCTGCTGCTCGGCCCGACCCTGTTCCTGCTGCGGGAGTTCGTCCAGTCCCTCGGCGCGTACCTCGCCGGCGTGATCCCGCTGATGTTCAACGTCTCGGCGTACGCGGGGGCGGAGGGCGAGGCCTGGCAGGCGTCGTGGACCACGTTCTACTGGGGCTGGTGGATCTCCTGGTCGCCGTTCGTCGGGGTGTTCATCGCCCGCATCTCCCGCGGCCGCACGGTGCGGGAGTTCGTGGGCGGGGTGCTGCTGGTGCCGACGGTCGTCTGCTTCTTGTGGTTCTCGGTGCTCGGCGGGACGGCCCTGCACCGCCAGCTGTTCGGCAGCGGCGGGCTGGTCGGCCCCGGCGGCGTGGTCGTGCCGGAGAACGCCCTGTTCGACGTCCTGGCGGGACTGCCCGGCGGCACGGCGCTGTCGGTGGGCGCGATCATCCTGATCGCGCTGTTCTTCATCACCTCCGCGGACTCGGGCGCCCTGGTCGTGGCGATGCTCTCCGCCGGCGGGGACCCCGCACCCCGCACGCCGCTGCGGATCGTGTGGTCCACGCTGGGCGGCGTGCTCGCGATCGCGCTGCTGCTGGCGGGCGGGCTCTCCGCGCTGCAGACGGCGGCCGTCCTCATCGCGCTGCCGTTCAGCGTGGTCATCATCGGCATGGTGGTCTCGACGGCCAAGGCGCTGCACGCCGAGCACACCGCGGTGCTGCGCGCCGAGCGCCGCCGGGCCCGGGAGGCGCTGACGGCGCACGTGTCGGCGCAGCTGGCGGCCGAGGTCGGGCAGCACGTCGACGCGCACCTCGACCAGCGCGATGCCGACGGGTCGCCGGGCGGCAGCGGTGGCACACCCGCCCCGGCGCACCACCGCCACCGCCGGCGCCGGGGTTGAGCCCGGCGGCGACGGGTACGGTGGGCCGCTGCGCCCGGTCCCCGTGGGGGACCGGGCGGTCGACCGCCCGCCAGCACCGGAGCACCACCGCACCATGACGTCCGTCCCGCCGCCCACGCCCACGTCCCGCCCGGCCGCACCCGCCGGCGCACCGCCGGCCGCACCGCCGGCAGCGCCCGCAGAGCACCTCGGCCACGGCCTGCGGACCCGGCACCTGACGATGATGGGGCTCGGCTCCGCCATCGGCGCCGGCCTGTTCCTGGGCAGCGGTGTGGGAATCGCGACCGCGGGGCCGGCGGTGCTCGTGTCCTACGCGATCGCCGGCGTGCTGGTCGTCCTGATCATGCGGATGCTGGCGGAGATGGCGTCGGCGATGCCCGCCACCGGCTCGTTCTCCGTGTACGCCGAGGCGGCGCTCGGCCGGTGGGCGGGGTTCACGCTCGGCTGGGTCTACTGGTTCACGCTCATCATGGTGCTGGGCGCCGAGATCACCGGGGTCGCGCAGATCGTCACGGGCTGGCTGCCCGGCGTGCCGCAGTGGGGCGTCGCGCTGGTGGTCGTCGCGCTGTTCGCGGTGGTGAACCTGGCCGGCGTGCGGCGGTTCGGCGAGCTGGAGTTCTGGTTCGCGCTGGTCAAGGTCGTCGCGATCGTGGGCTTCCTGGTGCTCGGCACGCTGCTGGTGCTGGGCCTGCTCCCGGGGACGGACCCGGTCGGGACCACGAACCTGCTGGGCCACGGCGGCTTCGCGCCGGCCGGGGTCGGGGGAGTGGCGGCCGGGCTGCTGGTCGTGGTCTTCGCGTTCGGCGGCATCGAGATCGTCACGATCGCCGCCGCCGAGGCGCGCGACCCGCAGCGCGCCGTCGGCCGGGCGACGCGGACGATCGTCTGGCGCATCCTGCTGTTCTACGTCGGCTCCGTGGCGCTGATGGTGCTGGTCCTGCCCTGGGACGCCCCGGCGCTGCAGGAGAGCCCGTTCGTGGCGGTGCTCGACGTCGCCGGGCTTCCGGGCACGGCGCGGCTGATGGAGGTCGTCGTCGTGGTGGCGCTGCTGTCGGCGTTCAACGCGAACGTGTACGCGACGTCCCGGATGGCGTACTCGCTGGCCCGCCGCGGCGACGGGCCCGCCGTGCTGCACCGGGTCTCCCGGCGGGACGTGCCGTGGGTGGCGGTGCTGGTGTCGGTGGCGTTCGGCCTGGTCGCCGTCGTGCTCAACCGGGTGCTGCCGGACACGCTGCTGGGCATCCTGCTCAACGCCGTCGGTGCCGCGCTGCTGGTCGTGTGGGTGCTGGTCGCGGTCGCGCAGCTGCGTCTGCGGCCGCGCCTGGTCGCGGAGGCGCGGGCGCGCGGCGAGGAGCTGCCGCTGCGGATGTGGGGCTACCCGTGGCTGACCTGGGCGACGCTGGTCGCGCTGGCCGGGCTGGTGGTCCTCATGCTGGCGGACGGCGCGGCCCGGGGGCAGCTGCTGGCGACCGCCGGGCTGGTCGCCGTGGTGGTGGGGATCTACGGCGTCACCGCGCTGGTCCGGCGGCGGCGGGCGGCCTGACCCCGGGTCACAGCCCGCGCAGCAGGCTCACCGCGATCAGCACCATCACCACCGCGATCACGCCGTCCAGCACCCGCCAGGCGCCCGGGCGCGCGAACAGCGGCCGCAGCAGGCGCGCGCCGTACCCGAGCGCGGCGAACCAGACCAGGCTGCCGACCACGGCCCCGGCGCCGAACCACCAGCGGCCGTCGCCGTGCGTGCCCGCCACGGAGCCCAGCAGCACGACCGTGTCCAGGTACACGTGCGGGTTGAGCCAGGTCAGCGCCAGGCAGGTCGCGACCACGGGCCACACCCGGGTGGGGGTGGCGTCGTCCTCGGCCGTCAGCACCGCGCCCGGGCGCAGGGCGCGCCGGGCCGCGACGGCGGCGTACCCGAGCAGGAACGCGGCACCGCCGATCCGCGCGACCGTGAGCACGACGGGCGCCCGGTCGACGAGCGCACCGAGCCCGGCCACCCCCGCCGTGATCAGCAGGGCGTCCGACAGCGCGCACACCGCGACGACCGGCAGCACGTGCGCACGTCGGAGCCCGACCCGCAGCACGAAGGCGTTCTGGGCGCCGATGGCGACGATGAGCGACAGGCCGAAGGCGAGGCCGGTGAGCGCGGACAGCAGGGCGGGAGGCACGCGTCGACGGTAGGGGCGCGACGTCGCATCAGTCCAACGCATCGTCGTGATGCTCCATCAGTTCGACTGATGGTGACGCCGCCCCGGTGCCCGGTCGCGCGCGGTGAGGCCGGGCGACCTACCGTGCTGCCATGGGCGCCGACCGGATGGCGGAGGTCGAGCTCGTCGAGCCGGCCGGCGACGGCGTCCCCGACGAGGCCGCCGACCGCGCGTCGCGGGTCCGGGCGCAGCACGTCCTGCGCCGGTGGTGGCCCGTCCCGGTCGCCGCGCTGGCCGCGCTGGCCGCCTGGCAGGGGCTGGACGGCTCGTCGGACGAGGTCGCGGCCGAGCGCCTGCGTGCCACGGCGGGCGTCATCGGCACGACCGTCACCGCGCCGCTCGAGACGACCCCGTGGGGCGGCGAGGCGGCGGCGGACGTCCTCGCCGACCCGTTCCGGTCACCCGACGGGCTCCGCGTCGGTGCGGTGGACCCGGAGCGGGGCGCGGCCGCCGACCTGGTGGGCCTGGATCCCGCGACCGGTGCCGAGGTGTGGCGGCGCACCCTCGCGCCGGCGCCGCCGCCGGGCGGGTACGTGCTGGTCCCGGACTGCAGCAGCGGCGAGGACCCGGCCCGGGTGCTGTGGTGCGTCGTCGCCGACGGCAGCGCGCCCGGTGCGCCCGGTGCGGTGCCGACCCGGCTGCTGCGCGTGGACCTGGCGGACCGGACCGTCGGGCGGGCCGAGGAGCTGGCGCCCGGTTCGGCGGCGGTCGCCGTCGGCAGCGCCCTGGTGGTCGCGACGAGCGGGCCGGAGGACGTGGAGCTGGTTGCCACCGACGCCGTCAGCGGCGAGCTGCGGTGGCGCGCCGCGGTCCCGGACCCCCTGGGCGGCTCGGGCGGCCGTCCGGGGCCCGTGCTCTCCGTGTCCGGCGGGCACCTGCTGGTCGGGGGTCTGACCCGTACCTGGGCGCTCGACCCCGGGACCGGAGCCGTCGAGGCGAGCGGTCCGGTGCTGCTGGTCGTGCGCGGGGACCGGCTGGCCGAGGTGCTGGGCAGCAGCCGCACCCGGCTGCGCGGCGAGGACGGCACCGGGACCGCGGAGGCGCAGGGCCAGGCGCTGCAGCTGGCGCCCGACGACGGCAGCGCGCCCGACCTGCTGCTGGTGCGCGTGCTCGACGGGACGCCGCTCGGCCTGCTGCGGGCCGTCGACGCCGGGACGGGCGAGGTGGTCTGGGAGCACACCGGGAGCGGCAGCGTCGCGACGAACCACCTGCTGCTGGACGGCGTGCTGTACGGCAGCACCAGCCGCGAGGTGTGGGCGGTCGACGTCGAGACCGGGGCCGACGTCTGGTCCACCCCGGGCGAGCCCGGCGACGCGGGCCGGCTGCTGACCGACGGCCGTGCGCTGCTGCGCACGGAGCGGGTGGCCGGCACGGGGCAGCGGGTGCTGGCGGCGTACGACCTGGGCGACGGCCGGCGCGCCTGGGCGACCCCGCTGCCCGCGGGCGTCGACCAGGTCTGGACCCAGGACGGCGTCCTCTACGGCCGCACCGACGACGGCGTCGTCCTCCTCGGGTGACCCGGCCGCGGCCGCTCGCGCCCGTCGCCCCCGTCGTCCGCGTCGTCCGCGTCGCCCGCGTCGTCCGCGTCGCCCCGTTCGCCCGTCACGCCCCCACGTCGCCGAGGTAGAGCCTGCGCGCCGAGGTAGGGCCTCCGGGTGCTCTACCTCGGCGCGGACGCCCTACCTCGGCGCGGACGCCCTACCTCGGCGCGGGTGCCGGTCGGCGCGCGCACGGGAGGGGGAGGGGGGACGGGGCAGGGCACGGGGTCGGTACAGTCCGGGCCATGGCCGAGGTCGACCTCCCGCAGCTCCGCGCCCTGCTCGCCGTCGTCGACGAGGGGTCCTTCGAGGCCGCCGCGGACGCGCTGCACCTGACGCAGTCGGCGGTGAGCCAGCGGATCCGCGCGCTGGAGACCGCGGTGGGCCAGGTGCTCGTCCGGCGGACGCGGCCCGCGGGCGTGACGGCGCCGGGGGCGGTGTACCTGCGGCTGGCGCGGCAGGTGCTCGGGCTGGCGGACGAGGCGCGCGCCGAGGTGACGCCGGGCGGCGAGGGCCGGGTGGTGCTGCCGATCGCGGTGAACTCGGACTCGCTCGGCGCGTGGGTGCTGCCCGCGCTGGCCCCGCTGGCGGACCAGCTGGTGCTGGACCTGCACCGCGAGGACCAGGACCACTCGGCGGACCTGCTGCGCGACGGCACGGTGGTGGCGGCGATCACGACCGCCGCCACCCCGGTGCAGGGCTGCACGTCGCACCGGCTCGGCGTGCTGCGGTACCGGCCGATGATCGCCGCCGACCGCGCGGCGGAGCGGTTCCCGGACGGCCCGACCCCCGCGGCGCTGGCCGCCGCCCCGGTGGTGGTGTTCGACCGCAAGGACGACCTGCAGGACCGGTACCTGCGCGGCCGCGGGGCCGACCCGGCGCTGCCGCCGCGGCACCACGTCCCGGCGTCGGCGGACTTCGTGCTGGCGGTCCGGCTCGGGCTCGGCTGGGGGATGCTGCCGGAGGCCGACGCCCGCGCGGGCGAGCGCGACGGCTCGCTGGTCGACGTCGACCCGGGCCGGTACGTGGACGTCACGCTGCACTGGCAGCAGTGGACCGTCCGCACGGCCGCCCTCGAGCGCGTCGGCGAGGCGGTGCGCGCAGCCGCTGCCGCGTACCTGCGCTGAGGCCGGTCCCGCGTCGTTGACGCCGCGGAGAGACCGGGCCTAAGGTGCTGCCACAGCAGGCTTGAATCGTTTTAGCGCCGGACCTCCCGACAGCGTCGTCGACAAGGAACCGCCTCCGCCATGCCAGCAGCCGCCGTTCCCGCACCCGCCCTCGAGCTCGTGGACGTCCGCAAGGCGTTCGGGCCCGTGGTCGCCCTGCGGTCCGCCTCGCTGCGGGTCGACCCGGGATCCGTCCACGCGCTCGTGGGCGAGAACGGCGCGGGCAAGTCCACGCTCGTGAAGATCCTGTCCGGGCTGTACCAGCGCGACGGCGGGACCGTCCGGCTGCACGGGGCCGAGGTCGACTTCGGCTCGACGGCCGAGTCCCGGGCGGCGGGCATCGCGGTGATCTACCAGGAGCCCACGCTGTTCCCGGACCTCAGCGTCATGGAGAACATCTTCATGGGCCGGCAGCCGCTGCGCGCCGGCCGGCGGGTGGACCGCGCGGCCATGCGGGAGCGCAGCGCCGCCCTGTTCGCCCGGCTCGGGGTCGACCTGGACCCGTTGCGACCGGCCGAGGGGCTGTCGATCGCCGACCAGCAGGTCATCGAGATCGCCAAGGCGCTCTCCCTCGACGCCAGCGTGCTGGTGATGGACGAGCCGACCGCCGCGCTGTCGGGCGTGGAGGTGCGCCGGCTGTTCCAGGTGGTCCGGAGCCTGCGGGACGAGGGCCGGGCGCTGGTGTTCATCTCGCACCGGTTCGACGAGGTGTTCGAGCTGTGCGACACGGTGACGGTGCTGCGGGACGGCGAGTACGTGGCCACCGCACGGACGGCCGAGACGTCGGTCGGCGCCGTCGTCACGCAGATGGTCGGCCGGACGGTGGACGACCTGTACCCCAAGACCGTGGCCCCCGTGGGCGACGTGGTGCTGGAGGTCGACGGGCTGACCCGGGCCGGGGTGTTCCGCGACGTGTCGTTCACGGTGCGCGCGGGGGAGGTCGTCGCGCTGGCCGGCCTGGTCGGGGCGGGGCGCAGCGAGATCGCCCGGGCGGTGTTCGGCGTCGACGCCTACGAGTCCGGCAGCGTCCGCCTGGGCGGTGCGGCCGTCCCGCCCGCGGACCCGGGCGCCGCCGTGCGGGCGGGGATGGCGCTGGTGCCGGAGGACCGGCGGCAGCAGGGGCTGGTGACCGGGTCGACCGTCGCGCGGAACGTCACCGCGGTGATCCGGTCGCGGATCGCCCGCGGCGGGCTGCTCACCACGGCGCGCGAGACCCGCGCCGCGCAGCCGTGGGCCACCCGGCTCGAGGTGAAGACCCGCGCCCTCGACATGCACGGCAGCACCATGAGCGGCGGCAACCAGCAGAAGGTGGTCATCGCCAAGTGGCTCGCCACCGAGCCGGTCCTGCTGATCGTCGACGAGCCCACCCGCGGGATCGACGTCGGGACCAAGGCGGAGGTGCACCGGCTGCTGTCCGAGCTGGCCGGGCGCGGCATGGCGATCCTGATGATCTCGTCCGAGCTGCCCGAGGTGCTCGGCATGGCCGACCGCGTCCTGGTCGTGGCCGAGGGGCGGGTCACCGCCGACCTGCCGCGCGCCGACGCCACGCCGGAGGCCGTGATGCACGCCGCCACCGCCACCACCACCCTGGAGCGCCAGCCGTGACCGAGCAGCTCCTCGCACCCAGCCGGTTGTCGCCGGCGCGGCGCGCCGTGCGCACGGTGCTGCGCTCGCGCGAGCTGGCGATCGCCGTCGTCCTGGTGCTGGTGGTGGCCGCCGCCACCATCCGCACGGACGCGTTCCTGCTCAGCGCGAACAGCTGGCGCGACCTGCTGCTGACGCCGTCGATCCTGGTCCTGCTCGCGATCGGGCAGGCGGTCGTGATCATCACCCGGAACGTCGACCTGTCCGTGGGGTCGGTCCTCGCGCTCTGCGCCTACCTGGTCGGCCGGCTGTTCATCGCGGTGCCGGACCTGCCCGTCGTGGTCGCGTTCCTCGCGGGCCTGGCCGCGGGCGCGGTGCTCGGTCTGGTCAACGGGCTGCTCGTCGCGCTCGCGCGGGTGCCCGCGCTCGTGATCACGCTCGGGACGCTGTACATCTACCGCGGCGTCGTCCTGACCTGGGCCGGCAGCGACCGGGTGAACGCCTCCGACCTGCCGCGCGGGTTCCTCGCCCTGGGCACCCGCTCGGTGCTCGGGGTCCCGGTGCTGACGACGGTCGCCGCGGTGGTGCTCGTCGTCGTCGGGTACTACCTGCACACGGCACGCGGCGGGCGCGAGCTCTACGCGATCGGGTCCGAGCCCGACGCCGCGGTGCTGCTCGGGCTGCCGGTCCGCCGCCGCGTCGTCGGCGCGTTCGTGCTGTCCGGGGCGCTGGCGGGGCTCGGCGGTGTCCTGTTCGCCGCGCGCTACGGCACGATCGGCTCCGGTGCCGGGCTCGGGCTCGAGCTGCAGGCCGTGGCCGCCGCGGTGATCGGGGGCGTCGCGATCTTCGGCGGCAGCGGCACCGTCTGGGGGGCCGCGATCGGGGCCGTCCTGCTGGTCACCATCAACCGCGCGCTGCCGGTCCTCGGCATCCCGGACTTCTGGCAGCAGGCCGTGGTCGGCCTGCTGATCCTCGGGGCGATCGTGCTCGACCGCGTGCTCGCGGTGCGCACCGCCCGCAGGCTCGTCCGGGCGCGGGAGGCGTGATGGCCGGCACCTACCCCGCGCACGCGCGGCCGCTGTGGCAGCGGGTCCTGCTCACCCGGGAGGCGGCGGTGGTGGGGCTGCTGGTGCTGGTGGTGCTGTACGCCGCCGCGGCGGTGCCCGGCTTCAGCAGCCCGCTCACGCTGCCGTACCTGCTGCTCGACACCGCCCCGGTCCTGCTGATCGCGCTGCCGATGACGCTGGTCATCATCACCGGCGAGATCGACCTGTCGGTGGCCAGCGTCGTCGGGCTGAGCAGCGTCACCGTCGGCGTCCTGGTCGACGCGGGGCTGTCCGTGCCCGTCGCGGGCCTGGCGGCGCTCGCGGTCGGGGCGGTGTGCGGCGCCGTGAACGGCGCGCTGGTCGCGTACGGCGGCCTGCCGTCGCTCGCGGTGACGATCGGCACGCTCGCGCTGTACCGGGGGATCGCCGTGGGGCTGCTCGGCACCCGCGCGGTCACGGAGTTCCCGGACCGGTGGACCGACCTCGCCACCGCGCGGATCGGCGGCACCCAGCTGCCCCTGGTCGTGGTGCCGGTCGTGCTGCTCGGGGTGGCGTTCGTCGTGCTGCTGCACCTCACGTCGTTCGGGCGGGGCGTGTACGACATCGGGCTGAGCCCGGACGCCGCGCACTTCTCGGGCGTGTCCGTCGCGCGCACCAAGCTCGTGCTGTTCGTGCTGAGCGGGACGGTGTCGGCGTTCGCCGGCATCTTCTTCACGCTGCGGTACGGCAGCGCCCGCGGCGACAACGCCACCGGCCTGGAGCTGCAGGTGGTGGCGGCGGTGCTGCTCGGCGGCGTGTCGATCTTCGGCGGGCGCGGCGCGCTGCCCGGCGTGCTGGCGGGCGTCCTGCTGATCGGCGTCATCTCCAGCGCGCTGCGCCTGGAGAGCGTCACGGTGAACGTCATCAACATCATCATCGGCGCGCTGCTCGTGCTGTCCGTGATCTCCGGCAGCGTCGCCGGCTGGGTCGGGCGGCGGGTGCGCCGCCGTCCCGCACCGCCGCACCCGGACCGGCACGTCGAGGCGACGTCGGTCTGACCCGCGTGTTCCGCACCACCAGGGAGGAAGAACGATGAAGCTAACCACCAGGCGGCCGGCCGTGCTGGCCGCGATGACGCTCACCGCCGTGCTCGCCGTGGCCGGCTGCTCGTCGGGCGACGACGGCGGTTCCGGCGGCGAGGACACCGGCGGCGGGGGCGGCGACGTCTCGGTCGTGATGCTGCCGAAGAACCTCGGCAACGCGTACTTCGACACCAGCACCACGGGCGCCCAGGCGGCGACCGAGGAGTTCGGCGGCACGTTCTCCGAGGTCGGCCCGGACACCGGGTCGCCGGACGCGCAGGTGCCGTTCATCAACACCGCCGCGCAGCAGGGCACGTCCGCGCTGATCGTGTCGGCCAACGACCCGCAGGCGCTGTGCGACGCGCTGGGCGAGGCGCGGGACGCCGGCACCAAGGTCGTCACCTTCGACTCCGACACCGACCCGGAGTGCCGCGACCTGTTCGTCAACCAGGCCACCGCCGAGGGGATCGCGCAGGTCCAGGTCGACATGATCGCGGAGCAGATCGGCGACGCGGGGGAGATCGCGATCCTGTCCGCCAGCGCCAACGCCACCAACCAGAACGCGTGGATCGAGCTGATGGAGACCGAGCTGGCGAACCACCCGGACATCACCCTGGTCGACA
This sequence comes from Cellulomonas sp. NEAU-ZC6, assembly GCF_056844425.1. Lineage (NCBI taxonomy): Bacteria > Bacillati > Actinomycetota > Actinomycetes > Micrococcales > Cellulomonadaceae > Cellulomonas > Cellulomonas sp. NEAU-ZC6. Next base: position 95,561 of record NZ_JBXFYH010000001.1, read on the forward strand.
CGGTCTACGGCAACGACGACGACCAGACGTCGTTCGACAAGACCGCGGCGCTGCTGCAGCAGCACCCCGACCTCAAGGGGATCGTCTCGCCGACCACGGTCGGCATCGCCGCCGCGGCGCGGTACCTGTCGACCTCGGACGCCAAGGGGCGGGTCGCGCTCACCGGGCTCGGCACCCCCAACCAGATGCGCGAGTACGTCGAGGACGGCACCGTCACCGAGTTCGCGCTGTGGAACCCGGAGGACCTGGGCTACCTGTCGGCCTACGCGGCGCAGGCCCTGGTCGACGGCACGATCACCGGCGAGGAGGGCGACACGTTCGAGGCCGGCGAGCTCGGCGAGTACACGGTCGGGGCCGACGCGACCGTGCTGCTCGGCGACCCGTACCGGTTCAACGCGGACAACATCGGCGACTTCGACTTCTGAGGAGGGCCGACGACGGTGCCCCGCTACTGTTTCCTGTCCCGGGTCGACCCGCGGCACCTGGACGTCTACCGCGCCCGGCATGCCGCGGTCTGGCCGGAGATGCTCGCCGCGCTGCGCGACGCCGGCTGGCGGCGCTACTCGCTGTTCCTGACGGACACCGGGACGCTGGTCGGGTACTACGAGGCGGACGACAAGGACCTGGCGCAGGCGCGGATGGCCGCCACCGAGGTCAACGCGCGGTGGCAGGCCGAGATGGCGCGGCTGTTCGCCGGCGAGGGGGCGCCGGACGAGGCGTTCGCGTACGTGCCGGAGGTGTTCCACCTGGATGACCAGCTGCGCGCGGCGGGGCTGCCGACCGCCGCGCCGTCGGCGGCGCTGCTGCGTTCCGTCGACGCGGTGACCGTCCCGGTCCCGGACCTCGACGCGGGGATCGCCTGCTACGCCGCCGCGCTCGGGCACCGGCTGCTCTGGCGCGACGACGGCACCGGCCGGGCGGGTCTCGGCCTGCGGGACGGCGGCACGGAGCTGGTGCTCACCACCGGGCTCGGGTCCGAGCCGGACTGGCTGGTCGACGACGTGGACGCCGCGGCCCGGCGGTTCCGGGACGCGGGCGGCCGGCTGGTCGACGGCCCGCGGGACCTGCCGGTGGGTCGGGTCGCGGTGGTGGCGGACCCGTTCGGCAACCGGCTGGTGCTGGTTGAGCTGTCGCGCGGGCGGTACCTCACGGACCCGGACGGGCGCGTGACGGGGGTCTCGGGGTCGCCGCCCGCCGCGCCGTCCGGGTGAGGCGGACGGCTCAGGTCTCGTCGAACACCGGCTCCCGGCCCGGGGGCTGCGGCGGCGCCGGGTGCGCGGCCGCCGGGGGGACGGGGCGGTCCTGGACGGGCCGGTCCGTCGTGAGGTGCACCGGGTCGCCGTGGTGCGTGAGCCGGACCTCGGCACCCGCGACCAGGCGGTAGGTGACCGTGCCGGCGCGGACGTCGACCTGAGCGCGGTTGCCGCCCTGCAGCACGGTGAACGCCAGCCGGTCCAGCTGCCGGGGCAGCCGCGGCGCCAGGTGCAGCGCGCCGTGGTCGTGCCGGACGCCGCCGAGCCCCTGCACCAGGGCCGTCCACGCACCGGCGAGCGAGGCGACGTGCAGGCCCTCGGCGGTCGACGCGCGCAGGTCCGACAGGTCGATCAGCGCGCACTCGCGGGCGTAGGCGTAGGCCAGCTCCAGGTGCCCGACCTCGGCGGCGACCACGGCCTGCGCCGGCGCGGACAGCGAGGAGTCGCGCACGGTCATCGCCTCGTAGTACCCGAAGTCCCGGCGCTTCTGCTCGACGTCGAACCCGTCGCCCACCAGGTGCAGGGCGAGCACCAGGTCGGCCTGCTTCAGCACCTGCCGGCGGTACAGCTCGACGAACGGTACGTGGTCGTGCAGCGGGTACTGCGACGGGTCCGCCCCGGCGAAGTCCCAGTGCGCGTGCCGGGTGAACCCCTCGTGCTGCTCCGTCACCCCGAGGTCCTCGGCGAAGGGGACCATCATCCGGTCGGCCGCCCGTCGCCACGCGTCCCGCTCGGGGCCGGTGACACCGAGCCGGTCGGCGACGTCCGGGTGCCGCTCCGCCATCGCCGCGGCGCTGCGCAGGTTGGCCCGGGCCATGAGGTTGGTGAAGGCGTTGTTGTCCACGACCGCGGTGTACTCGTCGGGCCCGGTGACGCCGTCGATCCGGAAACCCTCGGGCGTGTGGTGCCCGCGACCCGCCCACAGCCGCGCCGTCTCGACGACCAGCTCGACGGCGATCTCCCGGGCGAACACCTCGTCACCCGTGACCGCGACGTGCCGGGCGGCGGCGTAGGCGATGTCGGCGTTGACGTGGAGCGCCGCGGTCCCGGCGGGCCAGTAGCCCGAGCACTCCCGGCCGCTGATCGTGCGCCACGGGAACGTCACCCCGGGCAGGCCGAGCTCGGCGGCGCGCTCGCGCGCCAGGGGCAGCGTCGCCGACCGCCAGGTCAGGTGGTCGGCGGCGGCGCCGGGCAGCACGTGGTCGAGCACCGGCAGCACGAACGCCTCGGAGTCCCAGAACGTGTGGCCCTCGTAGCCGATGCCCGCCAGGCCCTTCGCCCGGATGCCCGCTCCGCGGACCCGGGCCGAGGCCTGCACCACCTGGAACAGCGCGTACCGGATGGCCTGCTGCATCTCGTCGTCGCCGTCCACGACGACGTCGCCGCGGCCCCAGACCGCGGCGAGCTCGGTCTCGTGCTCGCGCACGAGCTGGTCCCAGCCCGCCGTGTCGGCCGCGTGCAGCACGGTGTCGGCGTGCGTGTGCAGCGCCTCGGCGTCGGTCCCCGCCGCGTAGACGGCGAGCACGACCACCTCGAGCCAGGCGCCCGCCGGCAGGTCGGCGACGAGCGTCGCCCCGTCGGGGCCGGTCCGCCAGACCGGCTCGACGCCCTCGGACGCGGTGACGTGGTGCCGCGTGCGGGCGACGAGCTCGCGGCCGGAGCGCACGGCGCGCTGGTGCACGGCCGAGCCCTCGGGGTCGTGCCGGCAGGACAGGGTCCGCACGCCCGGCTCGTCCTCCGTGCCGGGCGCGGGCTCGTCGCGGTGCCGGCAGCCGGGCACCGGGCGGGCGGCCAGGGTGACGTCGTCGTGCGCGCAGACCCGCCACCGGGTGAGGACGACCTCGCGGCGGACCAGCGACACGAGCCGGCGGCTCGTCACGGTCACCGAGCCGCCGGACGGCGCGGTCCAGCGCGACTCCCGGTCCAGGTGGCCGTGCCGCAGGTCGAGGGTCCGGTCGTGGGTGGTCAGTGTGCCGTGAGGCGTGTCGTCCGGGTGCCCCTCCAGCGGGTGCCCGTCGACGGACCAGCCGAGCGCCCACGCGTCCACGACGGGGAGCAGGCGCTCCTCGATCGTCGGGTCGCCGTACGCGCGCTCCGGGTAGACGTGGTCGAACTCCTCGTACAGCGCCGCGAGGAACGTGCCGGGGCCGGACCCCTCCGGGCGCTCGTCGGGGACGCCGCGCACCCCCACGTACCCGTTCGACAGGGTCAGGACGCTCGCGGCGGCCTCGGGGTGGTGCAGGTCGAGGCCCGACTCGAGGACGGTCCAGGGGGTGTCATGGTGCGGCACGGGAGTCACCTCATCACACGGAGGGCGCGCGGTCCTGTCGAGGCCCGCCGTTGAGGGGCGGGGCACGAGGCGTTGAACACCTGTGCAACACCGGCGTAAGGTGGTGCCATGGCGACGAAGACGATCGGGTTCCGGCCGACGCCGGACGACGAGCGCACGCTCGCCGCGGCAGCGGCGGAGGGTGAGAGCACCACGGAGACGATCCGCCGCGGGCTGCGGCTGATCGACCACGAGCGGTGGCTCGACCAGATGCGGCGGGACGCCGTCCGCCTCCGGGACGAGGACCTCAACGCCGAGCCGGACGCCTGGTGATCCGTGGCGCGGTGCACCGGGTGGACCTGGGAGCGCCTCGAGGTCACGAGCAGGGCGGCAGGCGGTACGCGCTCGTGCTGTCGCCGTCCGACCTGCCCTGGTCGGTCGCGACGGTCGCGCCCACGTCGACGAGCGCGCAGCCCGCGCTCTCCCGGCCGGAGGTCGAGATCCTCGGGCGCAGCACCCGGGTGCTCGTCGACCAGATCCTCACGGTCGACGTCGACCACCTCTCCGACGACCCCGTCGACTACCTCGGCCGGGACGCCATGGCGCAGGTGGACCACGCGCTCGCGCACTACCTCGGCCTGGTCCCGCCGGAGTGAGCCGGTGCGCGTCGAGCCTCAGTCCAGCAGCCCGCGCAGGTCGTCGGCCGTGAGCGCGGTGCCGAACAGGTCGCCGTCGTCCAGCACGGCGTCCACCAGCGCGGCCTTCCGCGCCTGCAGCGCGACGACCTTCTCCTCGATGGTCCCGGCCGCGATCAGGCGGTAGACCATGACCGGCCGGTCCTGCCCGATGCGGTGCGCGCGGTCGACCGCCTGCTGCTCGGCCGCGGGGTTCCACCACGGGTCCAGCAGGAACACGTAGTCGGCCTCGGTGAGGTTCAGCCCGACGCCGCCGGCCTTGAGGCTGATGAGGAAGACCGCGGCGTCGCCGCCGCGGAACCGCTCGACCACCTCGGCGCGGCGGGTGGTGGACCCGTCCAGGTAGACGTACGGGATGCCCGCGGCGTCGAGCCGGGCGGCGGCCCGCGCCAGGTACGAGGTGAACTGGCTGAACACCAGCGCCCGGTGGCCCTCGGCCGCGACGTCCTCGAGCTGCTCGACCAGGGCGTCGAGCTTGGCGGACGGGATGCCGGCGTGCGCGGGGTCGATCAGCGACGCGTCGAGCGCCAGCATCCGCAGCAGCGTCAGCGAGCGGTAGACGATGAACCGCTGCCGGTCCAGGTCCTCGATCAGGCCGAGCAGCTTCTGCCGCTCCCGCTGCAGGTACAGGTCGTAGACCTCGCGGTGCGCGGGCGCCAGCTCGACCGTGAGGGTCTGCTCCTGCTTCTCGGGCAGGTCCGCGGCGACCAGGTCCTTGGTGCGGCGCAGCAGGAACGGCCGGACCCGGCGACGCAGGTGCGCGACCCGCGCGGCCCGCAGCCGGCCGGTGGACTCCGGGACGTCGCCCGCCCCGGCGCCGTCGGTGATGCCCGCGTGCGCGTCCTCGATCGGCCGGACGTACTGCAGGCCGAACGTGGCGGCGGGCGGCAGCAGGCCGGGGGCGACGAGCGCGAGCAGCGCGTGCAGGTCGGTCAGGGAGTTCTCGACGGGGGTGCCGGTGAGCGCGAGCGCGAACGGCACCTCGAGGTCGCGGGCCGCGCGGTGCACCTGCGCGGCGGGGTTCTTGACCTGCTGCGCCTCGTCCAGCACCAGCCCGGCCCACGCCTGGGCCCGGTAGGCCGCGGCGTCCAGCCGCAGCAGCGCGTAGCTGGTGACCACGACGTCGGCGCCGTCCGCCTGCTCGGCGACGGTGCGGCCGCCGGCCGCCTCGGTGCCGGTCACCCGGCGCACGACCAGCCCGGGGGTGAACCGCGCGGCCTCGGCCACCCAGTTCGGCGTGACGGAGGTGGGCGCCACGACCAGGAACGGGCGGCGCGGCTCGTCGTCGGGGCGCTCCTCGACGACGTGCTGCAGCAGCGCGAGGCACTGCAGGGTCTTGCCGAGGCCCATGTCGTCGGCGAGCACCCCACCCAGCCGGTGCCGCCACAGGAACGCGAGCCAGTGGAAGCCCTCGGCCTGGTACGGACGGAGCTCGGCCCGCAGCCCGCGGGGGACCGGCACCGGGCGCGGGGCGTCGCCGGCCGCCTCGGCCAGCAGGTCCCGCCAGGCGTCGGGCGGCACGGCCTCGTCGGCGAGCTCGGCCAGGTCGGCCCAGAGCGCGGTCTGGTGCTTGCTGACCCGCAGCCCGGTCTCCCACTCGGCCAGCTCGCGCGCCTCCGCGACCAGCGCCGCCAGCGGCTCCAGGGCGGGGTGGTCGAGCGACAGGTAGGTGTGGTCGACCAGCCGCATCCGGCGCCTGCCCTTCGCCAGCGCCGCGAACAGCGGCCCGAACGGGACGGTGCGGCCGTCGATGGTCACGGTGACGCCGAGGTCGAACCAGTCGGTCTTCTCGCTCGGCTGCGCGGTGACGGTGAGCACCGGGGTGCCCTGCAGCAGGCGGTAGTCGGGCGCCGTCCCGACGGTGTCGACGCGGACGCCGGGCCGGGCGGCGACGCGGGGGAGCGCGGTGGTGACGAACTCCGCGGCGTCCGCGTCGCGCAGCGTGACGGGTGCGGGCAGCGCGGTGGGGTCCGCCGGGTCGGGCGCCGGCCAGCCGCCGGGCAGCAGGTCGCCGGGGACCAGGCGCCGCGGGTCCGGGGTCGGCCCGGAACGGGCGTGGCCGTCCCACCGCCAGGCCAGGTCGACCGCGTGCCCCGGCGCGTACCGGACGGTGAGCGCCAGCGTCGGCGGGGCCGGTGGCGGCAGCGGGACCGTGCCGTCGGCGCTGGCGACGTCCAGCCCGGCACGGAGGGCCGGCAGGTGCTCGCGGACGAAGGTCTCCGTGTCGGCGGCGGGGACGACCACGCCGGTGCGCAGCGCGTCCGCGACGGTGCGCGCGCCCGCGCCGTCGAGCAGCGCGAGCTGGTGCGGGCCGAGCGGCTCCGTGGTCGGGGCGAGCACCACCCGGCGCGGGTGCGCCGGGTCCACCACGTACAGGCCGTGGGTGCCGATGGCGTGCGCGTGCGCGACGGGGGCGGCCGCGCCGTCGAGCGTCAGGCTCGCGCTGACCCGCACCCCGTCCGCCGCGCGGGCGACGTCCAGGCCCAGCCACGCGGCGTCGGCGACCCGCACGTCCGCGCCGGCGCCCGACCCGACCAGCGGGATGCCGAGGTCGCGCGCCTGCCGCAGCAGGTCCCACAGCACCGGGTTCACGAACTCGTCCAGGTACACCCACGCGGCGTCGGCGCCCGGCAGCGGGGGACCGGCGGCGCGGTGCAGGGCGCCGACCTGGCAGAACCACCGGTGCTGGTCCGGGTCCAGGTCGAGCCGGGCCTGCATGTGCGGGATGTTCGTCCACGTGACGTTGCCCCGGGTCCAGCCCGAGTCCGACCGGACCACCGGCCGCGCGCCGAGCCGGACCGGGCCGCCGGGGTCGTCGCCGGGACGGCGGGCGGTCGCCGTCCGGGAGACGGGGCCGTTCCAGCGCTCCCGGGTGTGCGGGGTCAGCTCGCGCAGCTCCAGCTGCAGGGCGGCGCGGCGGTGCCGGGCGGGTGCCGCGGCCGACGCGGGCGCGTCGCCCCAGGCGAGCAGGCCGCCCAGCACCTGCTCCCACCCGGCGGGCGACGAGGCTCCGTCGGGGGTGGGGGCTGGCACGCGCCCGATCGTGCCACAGCCCGCGGACACGCCCGGCCGCGCCGGCTGAGCGGGGTGGAGCGCCGCAGGGCGGGACGCGCACCCGCACGGGGTGCGCCTCCCGCCCTGCGGCGCCGGCGTCGTCCGGGGTCAGGCCGGCTCCACCTCCGCGAGGACGCCCAGCAGCGCCTCGCGCGTCGTGGCCGCGAGGACCCGCTCGACGCGCTCGCCGTCCGTGAAGACCAGCGCGATCCGGGACAGCAGCGACAGGTGCTCGTCGCCGACGCCCGCGATGCCGACGACCACGCGGACGGGGTTGCCGTCCCAGTCGACCGGCTGCTCGTACCGCACCAGGCTGATCGCCGAGCGGCGGATCTCGCCCTTGGCCTCGTTGGTCCCGTGCGGGATGGCGAGGTGGCTGCCCATGTACGTGGAGATGGTGCGCTCGCGGTCGAGCATCGCGTCCACGTACTGCGGGTCCACGGCGCCCGAGGCCACCAGCAGGGCGCCGGCCTCCCGGATCGCCCCCTCCTTCGTGGTGGCCCGGCCCGCGGGGACGATCAGGTCCGCGTCCAGCAGGTCGGTCATGACGGGCTCCTCTCGGGGGTCTGCTGCTGCGCCTCGCGCACGACGTCGTCGTAGACGGGGCTGGACAGGAAGTTGTCGACCGACACGTGCCGCGCCGACGGGGCGCCGTGCCGGGCCCGGTCGGTCAGCTCGCGCTGGGTGATGACCAGGTCGACGTCGTCCTCGAGGTTCGCGACCGCCTTGTTGACCACGGTGATGTCCGGCCGGCCGGCCTTCTTGAGCTTGTCCCGCAGGATGCTGGCACCCATCGCGGACGACCCCATGCCGGCGTCGCACGCGAACACGATGGAGCGCAGCGGACGGACGTCGGCGGCCACCCCGTCGGTCGGGCCCGCGCCGTCGGTGGTGGCGGTGCCGGCGCCCACGGACGCGGACATCGCCCCGAGCGCCGAGGAGGACCTCCCCTTGTTCGCCTCGGTCTGCGCGATGGCGGCGGCCAGGTCCCCGCCGCCGGCGGCGAGGTCGCGCCTGCGGGACGCCCGCAGGATCACCGCGGCCACCAGGAAGGTCACGACGCACGCCAGCACCACGGAGAGGGTCACGCCCACGAACGAGTCGCGGGGAGTGGCGGCGTACACCGCGATGATCGACCCCGGCGCCGCCGGGCCGCGCAGGCCGCTGCCGAACACGACGTTGGTCGCGATGCCGGTCGCGCCGCCGAGGATCGCGGCGACGATCAGGGCCGGCTTCATCAGCACGAACGGGAAGTACACCTCGTGGATGCCGCCGAAGAACTGCACGACGGCGGCACCGGGGGCGGACGAGCGCGCCGCGCCGACACCGAAGACGGTGTAGGCCAGCAGGATGCCGAGGCCCGGACCGGGGTTGGACTCGACCAGGAACAGCAGCGACTTGCCCTGCTCGACGACCTCCTGCGCCCCGAGCGGCACCAGGACGCCGTTGCCGATGGCGTTGTTGAGGAACAGCACCTTGGCGGGCTCGACCACGACCGCCATAAGCGGCAGCAGGTGCGCGTCCGCCATCGTCGAGACCAGGCTGCCGAGCCACTCCGACACCTGCGTGATGATCGGCGCGAACCCGAAGAACGCCCCGACCGCCATGGCCGCGCCCAGGATGCCGGCGCTGAACATGTCGACGAGCATCTCGAAGCCCGGCCGGATCTTGCCGGCCCAGATCGAGTCGACCTTCTTGATCACCCAGGCGGACAGCGGTCCGACGATCATCGCGCCGAGGAACATCGGCACGGTGCTGCCGGTGATCATGCCGATGGCGACGATGGAGGCGACGACGCCGCCGCGCTCCTTGTAGATCATCCGGCCGCCGGCGTTGGCGATCAGGATCGGCAGCAGGTAGGTGACCATCGGGCCGACCAGGCCGACGTACTGCTGGAACGTCGTGCCGTCCTCGGCCAGGGCCAGCGCGGTCGCCGCGCCCTGCCAGCTGCCCGGGTCGTCGGCGTTGCCGAACCCGCCGAGGATGCCGTTCGGCAGCCAGCCGACGGCGATGAACAGCGAGGTGATCAGCCCCCAGGCGAGGAACGCCGGGAGGTTGGGCATGATCATCGCGGACAGGAACGCCCCGAACCGCTGGACGCGCACCTGGGCCTGCTTGCCCCGGGACGGGGCCGGCGTGCCGGCCGCTGCGGCTGTGGTCGCGGACACGCTCACACCCCCGACCGGGGGGTGTGCCGGGCGGGCCCGGCGGGCCGGGCGCTGCGGCCCGGCAGGGAGTGGATCGACATTGACCTGCTCCTTCGTGGAACGGGTGACGGGGGGACCGTCACGGCTCGATGGTGACCTTGATGCCCGCACCGGAGCGGACGACGTCGATGCCCTCGGCGACCTGCTCCAGCGGCAGCCGGTGGGTGATGAGGTCGGCGACGGGCACCGACCCGTCGGCGATGTGCGCGAGCGCCTGCCGGTTGTGCTCCGGGCTCGACCCGTTGGCCCCGAACACCGCCAGCTCGCGGTAGTGCACGAGGTTGGAGTCGAACGTGATGGTGGGCCGGTCCTTCGGCAGGCCGCCGAACAGGCTGAGCCGCCCCTGCGGGGCGAGCATCTGCAGCGCCTGCTCCTGCGCGGCGCCCGACGCGGCCGCGGTGATGACCACCGACGGCCCGCGACCGTCCGTGGCCTCCTTGACGGCGGCGACCGGGTCGACCTCGGCCGCGCAGATCGCGACGTCCGGCCGCACGACCGCGGCGGCCAGGTCCAGGCGCTCGCGGCTGAGCTCGACCAGGACGACCTTCTCGGCGCCGCGCGCCCGGGCCAGCCGGACGTGCAGGCAGCCGATGGGTCCGGAGCCGACGACGACGACCGTGTCGCCCTTGCGCACGTCGACGATCTCCTGGGCGTTGATCGCGCAGGCGAACGGCTCCGCGACGGACGCCTCGGCGTAGGACACGCCGTCGGGGATCCGGTTGAGGCCGTCGACCGCCAGCACCGCCGGCGGCACGATCAGGTACGGAGCGAATCCGCCGTCGAAGTCGTAGCCCATCGACACCTGGTTCGGGCAGATGGTCATCGCCCCGGAGCGGCAGAGCTCGCACTCCCCGCACGGGATCGCGGCGATCACCTGGACCCGGTCGCCCGGGGCCCAGCCCTCGACGCCGGCGCCGACCTCGACGACCTCGCCGGCGATCTCGTGCCCCATGACGCGCGGGGGGACGATGCGCTGGTGCCCGGAGGACGCGATCTTCACGTCCGTCCCGCACATCGAGCACGCGCGCACCCGGATCTTGACCTCCCCGTCGCCGGCGGAGGGCTCGGGTGCCTCCTCGAGGCGGACGTCGCCGGGGGCGTAGAAGCGGAAGACCTTCATCTCTCTCCTTCAGCGGTTCTCAGGCCCGCACGACGCGCGGGCCTGCTGCCTCGACCTCGTCCGCGAGCTCCGGGGCGACGCCGCTGTCGGTGACGACGGCGTCGACCCGGCTGAGCGGCGCCACCACGGCGAGCTCGGTGCGGCCGAACTTCGAGTGGTCGGTGAGCACGACGGTCCGGGCCGCGGCGGCGACGAGCGCCCGCTTGACCGCGGCCTCGGCCAGGTCGGGCGTGGACAGCCCGTCCTCGACGGTGAGCCCGTTGGTGCCCAGGAACGCCACGTCGACCCGGATGTCGGCGAGCGCCTGCTCGGCCCAGGTGCCGACGGCGGCGAGGGTGCGGCGGCGGACGGTGCCGCCGATCAGGTGCAGCGTGACCAGGGGGAGCGCGGCCAGCGCGGTGGCGACCGGCAGCGCGTGCGTGACCACCACCATCTCGCGGTCCGCCGGCAGCAGCTCGGCGAGGCGCACCGTGGTGGAGCCGGCGTCGATGAGCACCGAGCCGCCGTCGGGCAGCTCGTCCAGCGCGGCCTTGGCGATGCGGTCCTTCTCCGCGGCCAGCTCGTGCTCGCGCTGCGCCAGGGCCGGCTCGTAGCCGATCCGCTCGACCGGCACGGCGCCGCCGTGCACCCGCCGCAGCAGGCCCATCCGCTCCAGGGCGGTGAGGTCGCGGCGGACGGTCTCGGGCGTCACGTCGAGCTCGGCGGCCAGCTGCTGCACCTCGACGCGGCCCGCGGCGCGCGCGGTCGTCAGGATCAGCGTGTGGCGCTCGGGCGGGTACATGACGACGGCGTCCTGGTTCTCGAACTCCTGCGGTCACCCGGACCGCGCCGGGCCTCGCTGCCCGGCAGGGACCACTGTGGCGTGCGTCACCCGCGCAAGTCAACAGAATCGGGGGAACCCGGACCGAACCAGACACGGTTCCGGGGAGAAACGGAGGAGGACGGGATCGCCCGGTCGCCGATCGCCCAGGTCGCGCGCAGACTCGTGATCCCAGGAACATGTCGGGATTGCCGGACGTTGGAAGGAGCAGGATGAAGAAGCGATACGAAGACCTCGAGCAGGAGGACGGCTCCGTCGTCCGCTACCAGCGCCACGGGAACGGCGGCGGTCTGGTGGCCAAGGGAGCCGTCGTCGACGACACCGCCTACGTCGCGGACTCGGCGTGGGTGGACCCCGGTGCGCGCGTGGAGGCACGCGCCCGCATCGGGCAGCACTGCTGGGTGGAGCCCGGCGCACGCGTGGAGGTGGCCGCCACGGTCGGCTCGCACGTGCACCTCGCCCGCGGTGCGAGCGTAGGCGCCGGCGCGACCGTCGGCGTGCGCGCCGAGGTCGGGGCGGACGCCCGCCTCGAGCCCCGCGCCGTGGTGGAGCCGGAGACGCGCGTCGAGCCCGGCGCGGTCGTGCCCGGCCAGGGCCGGCGCACCACCCGGGACGGCCGCCGGCTGGACCGGCGGGTCGCGGCCTGACCGCTCGCTGACCCCGCGGGCGGTCGCTGCGGTCGCTGCGGGCGCTGCCCGTGCGGGACGGCCGGGTCCTGCCGATACTGGCTGGATGCCGACGTTCGCCGAGATCGCCGCCCGCTCCGAGGACCGCGTCAACCGCGCGGTCGCCCGCCTGCTCGCCCGCCGCGGCTACACGCCGCGCGTGGTCGCCTACCCGTCGTACGGCACGGTCGACGGCGTCCGGGTCCGGGCCCGGGTGCTGCTCACCGCCCCCGACGCGCCGACCCCGGGCAGCGTCGCGCGTCGCGGCTGGCGCAACCTGTTCTCCGCGGAGCTGCCCGACGCCGACGTCCGCGTGCGCACCGCGCCCGGCACCGAGGGCGTCGAGCTCGGCACCGGCCGCACGGACCGCAGCGGCTACGTCGACCTGCCGGTGGACGTGGCGCTGCCGCCGGGCTGGCAGACGCTGTACCTGTCGGTCGACGGCGACGCGGACGTCCCAGCGCCCGTGCAGGTGGTCGACCCCGCCGCGACCCACGGCATCGTCAGCGACATCGACGACACCGTGCTGGTGACGATGGTGCCGCGGCCGCACCTGGCGGCCTGGAACTTCCTGGTCCGGTCCGAGGCCCGGCGCAAGCCCGTGCCCGGCATGCCGGAGCTCTACGGCCGGCTCACGGCCGCGCACCCGGACGCCCCCGTGTTCTACCTGTCCACCGGCGCCTGGAACACCGCCAGCGCGCTGGCCCGGTTCCTGCACCGCGTCGGCCTGCCGCAGGGCTCGCTGCTGCTCACGGACCTCGGCCCCACGGGCACCGCGCTGTTCCGGTCCGGCCGGGACCACAAGGCCGCGACGCTGCGCCGCCTGGCCGAGGAGCTGCCGCACCTGCGCTGGATCCTGGTCGGTGACAACGGCCAGCACGACCCGCAGGTCTACGAGACGTTCGCCGCCGAGCACCCCGGGCGCGTCGCGGCGATCGCCGTGCGCGAGCTGTCCGTGAGCGAGCAGGTGGCGCAGAACGGTCTGCCCGGTCCGACGCCCGCCACCCGGCGCGCCGTCGACGACCTGGACCGGTCCGCCGTCATCACCGTGCACGCGCCCGACGGCCGGGCGCTGGCGGAGCAGCTGGAGGACGCGGGCGTCCTGGGCTGAGCCCGGGTTCGCAGGCGGCGAGGTCGCAGGCGGCGAGGTCTCAGGCGGCAGGCTCTCCGGCGGCGCCGACGGCGTCCGCCCGGCCGAACACCTGCCGCAGCGCGCGCCGGGCGGCGTACCAGCCGGACAGCCCGTGCACGCCGGGTCCGGGCGGCGCCGACGCGGAGCACAGGTACACCCCGGGGGCGCCGCTGGCGAACGGGTCGAGCCGCGGTGCCGGCCGGGTGGCGATGTGCCACAGCGAGATCGCCCCGCCGGAGATGTCGCCGCCGACCAGGTTCGCGTCGTGGTCCGCCAGCCGGCCCGCGGGGATGCCGTGCGACGCCACGACGGTGTCCCGGAAGCCGGGCGCGAACCGCTCGATCTGCCGCACGACCGTCTCGGTGGGGTCGACGGTGGAGCCGGCGGGCACGTGCGCGTACGCCCACACCGGGCGGAGCCCGCCGGCGGCCCGGCCGGGGTCCAGCGCGGCCGGGTCGGACAGCAGCGTCAGCGGGTGCTCGGCGTGCTTCCCGCGCGCGACCGTGCGCTCGGCGTCGACCACCTGGTCGCGGTTGCCGCCCAGGTGCACGGTGCCGGCGCGGTGCACGTCCGGGTGCGCCCAGGGGATCGGCCCGTCGACGACCAGGTCGACCTTGGCCGCCGCGTTGCCGTACCGGAAGCCCGCGTAGGCGCGGACCAGGTGCGGCGGCATGGCGTCGCCGAACACCTGCGCGACGGTGCGCGGGGCCGTGTCGAACAGGTAGGCCCGCGCCGGCGGCAGGTCGGCGCGGCGCTCGACCGGGTGCCCCGTGACGACCCGGCCGCCCAGCCGCACCAGGTCCGCGTGGAGGGCGTCGACGATCGCCTGCGACCCGCCCCGCACCACCGGCCAGCCGTGCTCGGCGTGCGCGAGGGTGGTCAGCAGCACGGCGGTGCCCGCCGCGGCGAGCGACGGCAGCGGGGTGATCGCGTGCCCCGCCACGCCGGTCAGCAGCGCGGCGGCCTCCTCCGTGCGCAGCGCGGACGGCACGACGGGGGACCCGTTGCGGAGCACCCCGAGCGCGAGCCGCGCCGCGGTGAGCGCCGAGGACGGCCGCGTCCCCGGCGGCACGCTGCGCTGGTCCCCGAGCACCAGCCCGACGACGGTGCGCCAGTCCGCCGCCAGCGGGCCGAACAGGCGCCGCCACGCGTCGCCGTCGGTGCCCAGGCCGGCCGCCGTGCGCTCCAGGTCCCGGTACGCCACGGCCGCGCGCCCGCCGTCCAGCGGCTGGGCGAACGAGGCCTCCGGCGTGAGCAGGTCGAGGCGCTCGTGCAGCCGCAGCGCGCGGAAGAACGGCGACGCCCAGGCCATCGGGTGCACCGCCGAGCAGATGTCGTGCCGGATGCCCGGTGCCAGGCCCAGGTCCAGGGTCCGCGACCCGCCGCCCACGGTGTCCTGGGCCTCCAGGACCACGACCTCCAGCCCGGCGCGGGCGAGGGTGACCGCGGCGGCGAGGCCGTTGGGCCCGGCGCCGACGACCACGGCGTCCACCTCGCGGCCGCCGGAGCCGTCGGAGCCACCTGCGCGACCGGCGGCCCGTCCGGGCCGGCGGACCGGTCCGGTGCCGGGGAGCCCGGCGCTGTGCCGGGCGGCGGCGCGCTGATCGGGGCGGGGACGGTCGGCGGGTCGCGAGGTCACGTCCTCGACCGTAGGCGCGATGCCTCGCGTCCGCACGGGTGCCGCGGCCCGACGTGCCCCGGCACCGGGGCCGACGTGGTCAGGCGGCACCGGCCGCCCGGGCCAGGCGCACCGCCTCGGCCGCGCCGCCGGTCCACGGCTCCCCGTGCCCGGGCAGGACGACCGGCGCCCCGGTGGCGGCGAGCGCGTCGAGCGACGCCAGGTTGAGCGCGCTGTCGGCGGTGGCCGCCCCGGCGACGATCCGCGGGCCGGTGCGGGCGGTGTAGGGGTCGAGCGTCACCAGGGCGTCGCCCGACAGCAGGACGCCGCGGTCGGGCAGGTGCAGCGCGACGTGGCCCTCGGTGTGGCCCGGGCACGCGATGACGTCCGGCCGGCCGGGCACCGTGAGCCGCGTTCCCGGCTCCAGCGGGCGCGCGACCTTGACGCCGCGGACGCGGGCGGCCCCCGCGGTGACCATCGCCCCGAGGATCAGCGCGGCGCGCGGGTGCCGCACCGGGTAGATCGCCCGCGGGTTCTCGTGCGCGTACCGGTACGGGTGCGCGGCCAGGTGCGCGTCGGCGCGGTGCACCCACACGTCCACGTCGAGCTCGCGGGCGGCACGGCGCGCGAAGCCGACGTGGTCGAAGTGCGCGTGCGTGAGCACGACGGCCCGGACGTCCGCCGGCGTCCGGTCGACCGCCGCCAGCGCGCGGGGCAGCATGCCCCACATCCGGGGCAGGCCGGCGTCCACGACGGTCGCGCCGCGCTCGTCGGCGATCACGTAGCAGTTGACGTACGCGTGCGCCAGGCGCGCCACCCCGGGCGCGAGGACCGAGATCCTCATGACCGGCTCCGGTGCGCCTGCGGAGCCGGGACCGGCTCGGGCGGCCGCGGCACCTCGTCGTCGGTGCGGAAGCCGATCGCCTTGTGCGAGCCGTCGCAGAACGGCTTGATCGCCGACGCGCCGCACCGGCACAGGGCCACGGTGGCCCGGCGGCGCGGGACCTCCCGGCCGCGGGCGTCGCGGATCTCGACGTCGCCGCGGACCAGGATCGGGCCGTCCGGGTAGGGGGTCAGGACGACGGGGTTCGGGTCGGTGCTCATGGTGCCTCCGGGGCGGCGTGCTGGGCGTGGGCGGCGTGGACGGCGTGGACCTCGTGGGCCGCGTGGGCCGCGTGGGCCGCGTGGTGGTCGGTGCGGACGGCGGTGCGGGCGCGGAGCGCCCGCACCGGGGTGGCGGCGCGCACGAGGCGGGCGCCGCCGTAGGGCACGCCCCCGGTCGCGCGCAGGACCAGCGCCAGCCAGGCGCAGACGCCGCGCTCCAGCAGCCAGGCGGGCGCCAGCAGAGTCGCGGTGGCGGGCAGGTGCCGGGAACCGCCGGCGCGGCGCCGGCCGCGCTCGGCGAGCGCGCACGCCGCGAGGGCGACCAGCAGCAGGGCACCCGCCCCGCGGCGGGCCGCGGCGGCGACCAGCGGCAGCACGGCGAGCTCGGCGGCGAGCCGGCCGGGCTGCGCGAGGTCGTCGTAGGCCTGACGGGGCCGCTGGCGCAGGAAGTGCTGCACCGACGGCGGGCGGCGGACGACGTAGACGTCGTCGGCGCGCAGCTCCCGGCCGCCGCGCGCCCGCACGGTGCGCAGCAGCTCGAGGTTCTCGAACAGCACGTCGCCGTCGTAGCCCTCGGGCCCCAGCGCGGACCGCCGCAGGGCCAGGGTGCCGGGGTAGTCCGAGCCGACGGCGCGGTTGACCAACGTGCGGGCGGTGTCCCAGCGGGCGTGCCACGGCAGCGGGTCGAAGACGTTCTGCGGCCGGACCACGTCAGCACCCGCCAGCGCGTCCAGCACGGCGCGCAGCGCCGCCAGGTCGTACCGCACGTCGTCGTCCGCCAGCACCACGCGGTCCGCGGTGGCCAGCCGCAGGCCGGTGCGCACCCCGGCCACCTTGCCGTTGCGGCAGGTGCGCACGAGGTCGGGGTCCGGGCGCACGTGCCGCACCGCCGGCGGGAGCGCGCGCCCGTGCGCCGCGAACACCTCGGGCCCGGAGCCGTCCACGACCGTCACCGGCAGCCACGTGACCAGCCGCTCCAGGTAGGCGGTCAGCTCCGGCAGGCCGTGGTCGTCCGCCCACCGCAGGGGGAGGACGTACTCCGCGTCCGGGAGCATCACGCCGGGCTCCCCACCGCCAGCGGCCGGCGCAGCGAGGACTCGCCGGCCGACCAGCGCCCGATCTGGTGCGCACCGACGCGGCCGTCGACCGCGAGGCAGGCGGCGGCGCCGAACAGCACGTCGTCGCGCAGGTGCGGCTGCTGCTCGACCAGCGCGCCCGCCATGTCCCGGCCGGCGATCTGCTCGTGCACGGCGTCGGCCTCGACGTGCTCGTCGAAGTACCAGGTCACGTCGGCGTCGTACCCGTGCCGCCGGAAGCCGTTGCCGTACAGCCGGTTCGGCTGCGAGGAGGTCATCTCGAACGCCGCGAGGTGGCCGACCACGCAGCCCCGCAGCCGCCGGTGCAGGCCGAACAGCAGCATCATGTTGACCGACGACAGGGTGATCGCCGGCACGTCGTCGACGTACCGGCCGTAGGTGTCGTCCAGGCCGAGCCCGCGCATGGTCCGGGCGAACAGGGCGGAGTGCATCCGCTCCGGGCGGCCGCCGCCGTACTCGTCGGCCTGGATCTCGACCAGGGCGGCCTTCGGGGCGCCGAGCAGCCGCGGGATGGCCCAGGTGTGCGGGTCGGCCTCCTTGAGCTGGTAGACGGAGCGGTGCACCAGCAGCTCGTGCAGCTGCTCGTCCGTGGCCTTCTTCGCGACGTACGCGGACAGGCTCGGACCGCTGTCCCTGCTGGTCAGGTCGAACAGCGCGCGCGCCACCGCCGGGGCGACGCCCTCGCGCGCCGCGTCCTCCTCGAGGGTCGCCACGAGGTCCTCGGGGACGGTGACGTCGGCGCGCAGCTGCGCCTCGAACCGCTCCTCCAGCACCGCCCGGGTGCGCAGCAGCGTGCTGTCCCACTCGAGGCGGTCGTCGACGCCGTCGAGGCCCTGGTGGTGCAGCTCGTACAGCGCGGTCAGCGCGACCTGCACGTCGTCGTCGGTCAGCAGGTCGTCCGTCGCGGCGGCCGCGCGGGCGGCCTCGTCCGGCAGCGCCGGGTCGACGGTGCCCGCGGTCATGCCGGTGAGCAGGAGCTCGCTCAGCGGGCCGCGGGGGGTGGGTGCGCGCATCGGTGACCTTCCCTGCGCCGCGGGTCGCGCGGCGGTCCGGGCCCCGGGTGCTCGAGGCCGCCGGGAGCCGCGGCCTCGGTGGACCGGCGGTGCTCCCTCGCAGGTCAGGCTAGACGCGGTGCCTCGCGCCCGCGCGGCGAGCGGACGGCTCGCACGACGTCCGGGCCGCTCGGCTGCGACGCTGCGGCACGTCAGCCGAGCGCGAGCCCCTCGACCACCTCGACGCCGGGCGCGGCGGCCAGGAGGGCGCCGGGCAGGGCGAGCTTCGACCGGCGCAGGCCCGACCCGATGATCACGGTCCCGCCGGCCTCGGGGTCCGCCGTCGCGACGCCCGCGTCGAGCAGGACCCGGTAGCCGGACGGCAGGCCGAGCGGGGTGATGCCGCCGTACTCCATGCCCGACTCCTCGACCGCGCGCTCCACCGGCAGGAACGACGCCTTGCGCACGTCGAGCAGCTTCTTCACGGCGGTGTTCACGTCCGCGCGCGTCGTCGCCCGCACCACGGCGGCGGCGACCCGCTCCTCGCCCGCGCGCCGGCCGGAGACCAGCACGCAGTTCGCGGACACCGCCAGCGGCAGGTCGTACGCCCCGGTCATCGCGGCGGTGTCCGCCAGCCCCGGGTCGATCTCGGCCACCCGGACGGCGTCGGCGACCTCGGGCACGACGGCCGCCCAGCCGGACAGCGTCGCCGCGGTGCCCTCGGCCAGCAGGTCGAGGCGGTCGACGGCGCGCAGCCAGGTCAGGGTCCCCAGGGTCAGCGGTGTCACGGCCATGGGCCGCAGGCTACCCACCGGGCAGGATGTCCGCGTGACCGACGCGACCCCGCCCGCCGACCCGTTCGTCGACGACCCGTACGTGCTGGTGCCGGCCGCCCCGCCGCTCGACGCGTACCTGCGGCTGCGGGCCGGCTCCGGTCTCGCCCCGAAGACGCCGGAGCAGGGTGCCGGCGCGCTGACGGGCAGCTGGTCCTGGTGCCACGTGCGCACCGCGCGGGGCGAGGTCGTGGCGATGGGCCGGGTGGTGGGCGACGGCGGCTGGTACTTCCTCGTCGCCGACATGGCGACCGACCCCGGGCACCAGCGCCGCGGGCTCGGGCGGCGCGTGCTGACGCGGCTGCTGGACGAGATCCGCTCCCGGGCGCCGCAGGGTGCCTACGTCACGCTCGTCGCGGACCCGCCGGGGCGGCGGCTGTACGAGTCGCTCGGGTTCCGGGACGTCGCGCCCGGGGCGACGGGCATGGTGCTGGACCTGGCCGCCGACCCCGGGCAGCCGCCTCAGCGGGCGTAGGTCGGGGCCAGGACGCCGCGGCCGACCGTGCGGAACAGCGCGGTGAACGCGACGGCCGTCGGCGTCGCCTCGGCCGGGACGTCGAGGTGCTCCACGTCCAGCGCGTGCACGGCGAACACGTACCGGTGCGGCCGGTCCCCGGGAGGCGGGGCGGCGCCGGTGTAGCCGGTGGTCCCGCCGTCGTTGCGGACCTGGAACGCGCCGGGCGGCAGCAGGCCGCCGTCGGGGGCGCCCGCGCCGCGGGGCAGCGACGTGGTGCCCGCCGGGACGTCCACGACCGTCCAGTGCCAGAACCCGGCCGGGGTCGGGGCGTCGGGGTCGAAGCAGCTCACGACGAACGAGCGCGTGCCCTCGGGGAAGCCCGACCAGGTGAGCGCGGGGGACAGGTCGTCGCCGTCTGCGGCGAACGTCACGTCCATCGGCTCGCCGTGCGCGACGTCGACGCTCGTGACGTCGAAGTCCGCGACGGACGGCAGCAGCGCGTAGGGCTCCGGGGCGACGGGGCGGGTCAGCGAGACGGTCATGGTCCTCCTCGAGGTGGGGCGCCTGCGCGCTCGGATCGGGTGTGCCGACGCGGCCATCATGCCCCCGGCGCACGGGGCCCGCAGGGCGTCCGGCGGGTCGCCCGGGACGCGCCGGACGCCGTCCGGCGGGACCGGGTGAACCCGGATTGACGAGTGCCGGGATGTCGGCGTCTACTGGCACAATCGAACACGTGTTCGAACGAAGTCGGCCGGTCGGGTCGGGTGGACGCCGGCCGGCGGCCGCGGTGCGAGAGGGGTGGGGGCGGTGAGCGACGAGGACCGGATCGCCCGTGCCCGGGCCGCCCTGGCGCACGCCGAGCTCCGCACCGGTGCGCGCAGTCTCGCACGCCCCGCCGACGGTGCCGGACGTGCCGGGCGTGACCAGCCGGTCGTGCCGGGCGCGACGGCGCTCGCCGTCGCGCCGGCCCGCTCGTCGGCGGCGGGAGCCGGTGCCGCTGCCGTCACTGCCGTCGTGGTGCCCGCGGTCCCCGAGCGGTCGGGTCCGGTCGCGGTCCCCGACCTGCCCGGCAGCCCCGAGCAGGTCGGGCACGTCGGGCACGTCGGGCACCCCGGGTACCACGCGGCGCCGGCCCCGGCGCGGTCCCGCGGCCCGCTGCTGCTCACCGACCGGCCGCCGCTCGCGGTGCCGGCGGCCCTGACGCCGCTGCTGCCCGACGGGCTGCGCCGCGGCAGCACCACGGCGGTGCTCGGCTCCACCTCCCTGGTGCTCGCGATGATCGCCGCCGCCTGCACCGCGCGGGAGGCGTGGGCCGCCGTCGTGGGGCAGCCCAGCCTCGGGCTGCTCGCCGCCGCGCAGACCGGCGTCGCGCTGGACCGGCTCGCCGTGGTGCCCCGGCCCGGCGTGGACGCCCCCACCGTGGTCGCCGCGCTGCTGGACGGCATCGACGTCGTGGTGGTCGGCCCCGGCACGCACCTGGCCGACTCCGACCGGCGCCGGCTGATGGCGCGCGCCCGCGACCGCGGCTCCGTGCTGCTGTCCACCGCCCCGTGGGCCGGTGCGGGCACCGTGCTGACCGTCGAGGGCGGCCGCTGGACCGGGGTCGGCGAGGGCGACGGCCGGCTCCGCGCGCACGAGCTGCACATCACCCGCACCGGCCGCGGCAGCGCCGGCCGGGCGCAGGACCTGCGCGTCGTGCTGCCGCTCGAGGTCGGGACCGACCCGTACGGCATCCCGGGGGCCGAGCGGCCCGCGGCAGCGACCCCGGCCGAGGCGCCGGCGGCCGGCCTCAGGCTGGTCGGATGAGCACCCGCACCACCGTCGTCTGGGTGCCGGACTGGCCGGTCGTCGCCGCCGTGCGCGCCGCCGAGGTGCCGCCGCACCTGCCCGCCGCCGTCCAGTCCGGCGCGCGGCTCACCGCGGTGTCCGCGCTGGCC
This sequence comes from Cellulomonas sp. NEAU-ZC6, assembly GCF_056844425.1. Lineage (NCBI taxonomy): Bacteria > Bacillati > Actinomycetota > Actinomycetes > Micrococcales > Cellulomonadaceae > Cellulomonas > Cellulomonas sp. NEAU-ZC6. The sequence continues at coordinate 116,814 of NZ_JBXFYH010000001.1, forward strand.
CGCGCGCAGGGCGTGCGCCGCGGGATGCGCCGCCGCCAGGCGCAGGGCGTGTGCCCCGAGCTGGTGCTGCTGCCCACCGACGACGACCGCGACGCCCGGCTGTTCGAGCCCGTGGCCGCGGCCACCGAGACCGTGGTCCCCGGCGTCGAGGTCGCCCGCCCCGGCCTGCTGCTGCTGCCCGCCGGCGGCGCGGCGCGGTTCCACGGCACGGAGGAGGCGCTGGCCGAGAAGCTCGTCTCGGCGGTCGCGGAGCGCACCGGCCACGAGTGCCAGGTCGGCACGGCCGACGGGCTGCTCGCCGCGGTGCTCGCGGCGCGGACGGACGACGTCGTGCCGCCCGGCGGCTCGCGCGCGTTCCTCGCGCCCCGCCCCGTCGACGACGTCGCGCCGGCCGCCGTGACCGACGACGCCGTGCGCGCCGTCGCCGACCTCGTCGACCTGCTGCGCCGCCTCGGCCTGCGCACCCTCGGGGACCTCGCCGCCCTCGACGCCGGGGACGTGCACGCCCGGTTCGGCACCTGGGGGAGCTGGGCGTGGACGCTCGTGCGCGGCGAGGACCTGCGCCCGCCCGTCCGCCGCCGTCCCGAGACCGACCTGGAGGTCAGCACCGAGCTCGACCCGCCCGCGCAGCGCGTCGACGTCGCGACCTTCGCCGGCCGCCGCCTCGCGGAGGAGCTGCACGCACTGCTCACCGACCACTCCGTGGCCTGCGCGCGGCTGCGCATCACCGCCCGGACCGACGAGGGCACCGAGCTCACCCGCGCCTGGCGCACCGACATGGGCGGGCTGGGCGGCCTGTCCGCGGCGCGGATCACCGACCGCATCCGCTGGCAGCTGGAGGGCTGGCTGACCGCGGCCGCGGCGCAGCAGGGCGCCGGCACCGACCCGGACGAGCAGGCCGAGCCCGTCGGCCTGATCACGCTCGGCATCACCGCCGAGGACGTCGCGCCCGCCGGCGCCGAGCAGGGCCGGCTCTGGGGCGGCCCCTCCGGCGGCGACCTGCGCGCGCACCGGGCGCTCGACCGCGTGCAGGGGCTGCTCGGCGGCGATGGCGTGCTCACCGCGGCGCTGCAGGGCGGCCGGGACGTCCGGGACCAGGTGCACCTGCAGCCCTGGGGTGCGCAGGCCGCGGCGCCGCGGCCGCTGGACCGGCCCTGGCCCGGGCACCTGCCCGCGCCCGCCCCCGCCACCGTGCCCGCGCAGCCGGCCCCGGTCGAGGTGCTCGACGACGACGGCCGGCCCGTCCGGTTCGACGACCGGCTCACCATGAGCGGCGTGCCCGCGCGGGTGCGCACCCCGCCGACCGACCGCCGCCCCGCGGTGGACCACGACGTCGCGGGCTGGGCGGGTCCGTGGCCGCTGGCCGGGCGCTGGTGGTCGCCCGACGACGCCCGGCTGCGCGTGCACCTGCAGGTCACGCTCGGCGACGGCCGGGCGCTCCTGCTCGCCTGCCGTCCCGACGGCTGGACCTGCGAGGCCGTCTATGACTGACACCCCCCGCTACGCGGAGCTGCACGCGCACTCGGCGTTCAGCTTCCTGGACGGCGCCAGCCAGCCCGAGGAGCTCGCCGCCGAGGCGTACCGGCTCGGCCTCACCGCGCTCGGCCTCACCGACCACGACGGCCTGTACGGCGTCGTCCGGTTCTCCGAGGCCGCGCGCGAGGTCGGCCTGCCCACCGTGTTCGGCGCCGAGCTGCACCTGCCCGTGCCCGGGGTCGGCGGCCCCGACGTGCTCGACCTGCCCACCGGCGTGCCCGACCCGCGCGCCGTGCACCTGCCGGTCATCGCCCGCGGCCCCGACGGATACCGCGCGCTGTCCCGCACCATCGCCGAGGCGCACCTGGCCACCGGCACCAAGGGCGCCGCCGAGTACCGGCTGGAGCAGCTCGCCGAGCAGGCGGCCGCCCGGTGGCTGGTGCTGACCGGCTGCCGCAAGGGCCCCGTGCGGCGGGCGCTCACCGACGGCGGCCGGCACCCCGGCGTCACCGCGGGCGGGGTCGACCGGGCCCGCACCGAGCTGGACCGGCTCGTCGCCCTGTTCGGCCGGGACAACGTCGCGGTCGAGGTCACGCAGACCGGCAGCCCGTTCGACTCCGAGACCGCCGACGCCCTCGCGGTGCTGGCCGAGGGCGCGGGCCTGCCGCTGGTCGCCACCGGCAACGTGCACTACGCCACCCCGCGGGACGCCGACCTGGCGATGGCGCTGGCCGCCGTGCGCGCCCGGTCCTCGATGGAGGACCTGGACGGCTGGCTGCCCGGCGCCCCGACCGCCCACCTGGCCTCGGCCGCCGAGATGCTGCACCGGCACCGCCGGCACCCGTACGCCGTCGCCAACGCCGCGGCGCTCGGCGCGGAGTCGGCGTTCGACCTGCACCTGGTCGCCCCGCAGCTGCCGCCCTACCCGGTGCCGGACGGGCACACCGAGGCCACCTGGCTGCGCGAGCTCGTCCGCCGCGGGGCGCTCGAGTGCTACGGCCCGCCCGAGGCCGAGCGCGTGCCCGGCGCCTACGCCCAGCTCGAGCACGAGCTGCGCGTCATCGAGCAGCTCGGGTTCCCCGGCTACTTCCTGGTCGTCTACGACCTGGTCGACTTCTGCCACCGCAACGGCATCCTGGCCCAGGGCCGCGGCTCGGCCGCCAACTCCGCCGTCTGCTACGCCCTCAAGGTCACCGCCGTCGACGCCGTGAAGCACGGCCTGCTGTTCGAGCGGTTCCTCGCCCCCGAGCGCGACGGGCCGCCGGACATCGACGTCGACATCGAGTCCGGCCGCCGCGAGGAGGTCATCCAGTACGTCTACGCCACGCACGGCCGCACGCACGCGGCGCAGGTCGCGAACGTCATCACCTACCGCGCCCGGTCCGCCGTCCGCGACGCCGCCCGGTCGCTCGGCTACGACGTCGGGCAGCAGGACGCGTGGAGCAAGTCCATCGAGCGGTGGGGGACCCTGCGCGGCCCGCAGCCGACGAAGCCGTGGTGGTCGGGGGAGAGCCGCGGCGCGGCGTCCCCCGCGATCACGGCGACGCCGCCGACCCAGCACGTCGGCGACCGGCCCACGTCCACCCGGCCCGGTCCGCCGGCGTCCGCGCCGACGTCCGCGCCGACCCGGACCGGACCGCCCGCCGCGGCGCCGCCGGGATCGCCCGCGACCCGCGAGGACCGTCGCGCCGCGCAGTACGCCGCGGCGCAGCGCGACCCCGAGGGCGTCGTCTGGGGCTGGAACCACGAGGCCCCCGGTGCCGCCCCTGCCGGTGGCGGGCCCGCGCCGCGCCGGCCCGCCGGGCACGACGACACCGACGGCCGCGCCGGCGAGCCCACCGCCGACCGGCACGACGTCGTCCCCGCGCACCGCCCGCCGCCCGCGAGCGACCTGGAGGAGATCCCCGACCAGGTCATCGACCTGGCCGACCGGTTCCTGCGGCTGCCCCGGCACCTAGGCATCCACTCCGGCGGCATGGTCATGTGCGACCGCCCGGTCATCGAGGTGTGCCCCGTCGAGTGGGCCCGCATGGAGGGCCGCACCGTCCTGCAGTGGGACAAGGACGACTGCGCCGACGCCGGCCTGGTGAAGTTCGACCTGCTGGGCCTCGGCATGCTCACGGCGCTGCGGCTCGCGTTCGACCAGGTCGAGCAGCACGGCGGCCCGCACCTGGAGCTGCACGGCCTGCCGGACGAGGACCCGCTGGTCTACGACCTGCTGTGCGCCGCCGACACCGTCGGGGTGTTCCAGGTGGAGTCGCGCGCGCAGATGGGCACCCTGCCGCGACTGCAGCCGCGGAACTTCTACGCGATCGTCGTCGAGGTCGCCCTGATCCGCCCCGGGCCCATCCAGGGCGGGTCGGTGCACCCGTACATCGAGCGGTACCAGGGGCGGCAGGCCATCACCTACCCGCACCCCATGCTCGAGAAGTCCCTTGCCCGCACCCTCGGCGTGCCGCTGTTCCAGGAGCAGCTCATGCAGATGGCCATCGACGTCGCGGACTTCACGCCCGCCGAGGCCGACCAGCTCCGGCGTGCCATGGGCTCCAAGCGCAGCATCGAGAAGATGGAGGCCCTGCGCGCCCGGCTGATGGCCGGCATGACCCGCAACGGCATCCCCGAGGCGGTCCGCGAGGAGGTCTACGACAAGCTCAAGGCGTTCGCCGACTTCGGGTTCCCCGAGTCGCACGCCTACTCGTTCGCGTTCCTGGTCTACGCCAGCTCGTGGCTGAAGGTGCACCACCCCGCCGCGTTCTACGCCGGCCTGCTCGCCGCGCAGCCGATGGGCTTCTACTCGCCGCAGTCGCTCATCGCCGACGCCCGGCGGCACGGCATCGAGGTGCTGCGGCCCGACGTGCAGCGTTCCGGGGTGCAGGCGCTGGTCGAGCGCGTCGCGCCCGAGCCGCCGGGGGGCGAGCCGCCGCTGACCCCCCGCCCGTCCGGCACGGCCCCGGTGCCGCCCCTGCGCCGGGGTGCCGGTGCAGGTGCGCACGCCGCGGCGCGCAACGGCGGTGCGGCGCGCTGGGCGGACGACGGTGCCCACGACCCCGCCGGCGGACCGGGCACGACGGGCACGGGCGCGCCCGCCGACGAGCCCGCCCGGTCGCTCGCCGTCCGGGTCGGGCTCGCGTCCGTGCGGAGCGTGGGGGAGAAGGTCGCCGAGCGCGTCGTCGCCGAGCGGGACGCCCACGGCCCGTTCGCCGACCTGCGCGACCTCGTGCGCCGGGTCGAGCTCAGCACCGCCCAGCTCGAGGCCCTCGCCACCGGCGGGGCGCTCGAGTCGCTCGGCGTCACCCGGCGCGAGGCGCTCTGGGCGGCCGGCGCGCTCGCGCAGGAGGGGCCGGACACGCTGCCCGGCGTCTCCGTCGGCGTCCAGGCGCCGACCCTGCCCGGGATGAGCCCGGTCGAGCTCGCCGTCGCCGACGTCTGGGCCACCGGCGTCACGGTCGACTCCTACCCGACCCAGTACGTCCGCGACGGGCTCGACGCGTCCGGCGTGCTGCGGGTCGAGCAGGCCTTCCGGCACGAGGCCGGGCGCCGCGTCGCGGTGGCGGGCGTCGTCACCCACCGGCAGCGGCCCGGCACCGCGGGCGGCGTCACCTTCCTGTCGCTGGAGGACGAGACGGGCCTGCTCAACATCGTGTGCAGCACCGGCCTGTGGGCCCGGTTCCGGAAGGTCGCGCGCACCTCCCGCGCCCTGGTGGTGCGCGGCCGCCTGGAGCGCGCGGACGGCGCGACCAACCTGGTCGCGGAGCACCTGACCCCGCTCTCGCTCGGCATCGCCACGACGTCGCGGGACTTCCAGTGAGCGACGCACCGGCTGCCTACACTGCGACGATGCCCCTCTTCGGACCGCTGGTCGCCTACCTGCCCACCCCGCGCGGCTCCCAGGGGGAGGTCGACACCGACCCGCTCGAGCGCCTGGTCGACGACGCCGTGACGGCCGGCGCCTCCGGGGTCGCGGTGCTCGGCAGCACCGGCGGGTACCCCTACGTGACCGCGGGCGAGCGGCGCCTGGTGGTCGAGGCGGCGGTCGCCGCCGCGGACGGCCGGGTGCCCGTGCTCGCGGGCGTCGGGGCGTTCACCACGGACGAGGTCGTCGTGCACACGATCGTCGCCGAGCGCGCCGGCGTCGCCGCCGTGCTGCTGCCCACGCTCGCGTACCTGCCGCTCACGGACGACGAGGTGCTCGGCCTGGTCGAGGACGTCGCCGACGCCGCCCAGGTGCCCGTGTGGATCTACCACAACCCCGTGAGCACCAGCTACCGGTTCGAGGTCGACGTCCTGGCCCGCGCGGCGCGGGTGCCGGGCGTCGGCGGGGTCAAGGACCGGGGGAGCGACGCCGAGGAGCTGCGCGCCCGGGTGCGCACGCTCGGTGCGGCGCTGCCGGAGCACGTGGAGCTCGGGTGCAGCGGCGACGTGCTCGGCGTCGAGGGGCTGCTCGCCGGGGCCCGCACCTGGCACTCCGGCCTCGCGAGCGTGCTGCCCGCCTGGTACGTCGCCGTGGCGGGCGCCGCCGCGGCCGGTCGCGCCGAGGACGCCCGCGCGCTGATGGCGCGGCTGCGCCCGGTGGCCGAGCTGGTCGCGCGCCTCGGCGGGCCGCGGGCGGTGCACGCCCTGGCCGGCATCCGGGGCGTCGACCTGGGCGAGCTGCCTGCACCCCTGCGCCCCGTCGGCCAGGACGGGACGCGGGCCCTGCAGGCCGCCGTGGCGGAGCTCGGCGAGCCCCCGGCCGCGGCCGCCCGCTAGCCGGGCTGCGCCTCGTCGTCGTCGTCGGCCGGGCCCACCTCGGCAGCGGCCTCCTCCGGCTCCATCGGCGGGTCCGTCTGGTGGAACCGGGAGTAGATCGCCCACACCACCGACACGAGCGGCACGGCGATCACGGCGCCGAGGATCCCCGCCGTCAGGGTGCCGCCGGCGACCGCCAGGCCCACCACCACGGGGTGCAGCGACACCTGCTTGCCCATGACGAGGGGCTGCAGCACGTGCCCCTCGAACTGCCCGATCAGCGCGATCCCCAGGCCGACGACGGCCGCCTGGATCGGCCCGTTGGCGGCGAGGGCGACGATCATCGCGATCACCATGGCCGCCGGCGCGCCGATCAGGGGGATGAACGCGCCGATCAGCACCAGCACGGCCAGGGGTGCGGCGAGCGGCACCCCGATGAGCGACAGCAGGACGAACGCCAGGAACCCGTCGGTCACGGCGATGATGACGATGCCCCGGGTGTAGCCGGAGAAGGTGTACCAGCCGGCGCCGCCCGCCGTCTTCCAACCGTCCCGCGCCCCGCTGGGCAGCTGGTTGACGAACCAGGTCCACATCTCCTGGCCGCGCGCCAGGAAGAACACGGCGCAGAAGACCGCCAGCGCCAGCGCCGTGAACACCTCGACCACGGACCCGGCCGACTCCGCCGCCTGGCCCGCGAGGTCGCCGGCGTGCTCCTGGAGCCACTGGCGCCCGGTGTCGATCCACTCGGTGATCTGCTCGTTGGTGATCGACACCGGCAGCGGGCCGTGCTCCAGGAACTCGATGATCTGGTCGATGCCGTCACCGAACTGCCGCGACAGCGCCTGCCACTGGTTGGCCACCGAGTACCCGACGTAGAACACCATGCCCGCCAGCACCAGGAACCCCGTCAGCAGGCCGAGCGCCGTGGCGAGCGGTCGCGGCATCACCCGCGAGTAGAAGTCGACCACCGGGCGCAGCACCGCGGTGAACACGAACGCGATGAACACCGCGACGAACAGCAGCTGCACCTGCGCTGTGGCGAAGAACACCAGCGCCACGCCGGCGAGCAGCACCAGCAGCCGCCAGGTGACCCCCGCCGACGTCCGCAGCCACCGCGGCACCCCGTCGTCCGGCCCGGTCCCCGCCGGGGCCCGGCGCTGCCCGGCGACCCGTCGTGGAGCGGATCCGCTGGGCACGCTGGGCCTGCCGGTGCCGTACCGGTCGCTGCCGCCCTGCTCCGCCATCGTGCGTCCCACCTCCGCCGCTCGCGTCCGTGGTCCCGCGGCGACGTCCGTCCGCCGCGGCCACCGCCAGTGTGCTCTCACCTGCGGATGCGTGCTCGGCCGCCACACCGTGCTAAGTTCTCTTCCGCACCTGACGGGTCGTCGGGGCGCAGGAATGCGCTCGGGACCGCCGGTCGGGAGTCACCTTGTCCGGGTGGCGGAATGGCAGACGCGCTAGCTTGAGGTGCTAGTGCCCTAACGGGCGTGGGGGTTCAAGTCCCCCTCCGGACACTCGTTGAGACAGCGACGACGAAGGCCTCGGTCCCCGCCAGGACCGGGGCCTTCGTCGTTCCCGCGCGTCGCCGCGGACGGCCGCGCGCCGGTGCCGCTACGGTCCGGGGATGCTCACGAGGTCACGGATCAGGTGGACGGTTCCGCTGCTGGTGCTCGTCGTGGGCGCCGTCGGCGGCTGCGACGGGGGCGACGGCGGTTCGGGTGCGTCGAGCGGTGCGCCGGCGAGCAGCCCGACCGCGGCGACCGGCACGCAGCCGACGGCGTCTGTGTCTCAGGACGCGTCAGCCGACCCGGCCCCCGGGACGCCGTGCGAGCCCGGCTCGCACCGCGACTGCTCGGCCGCGACCGGGACCGAGGGCGACCCCTTCCGCATCATCGCGGGGTACGCGGACTGCGTCGCGTCCTTCGGGGCGGACGAGGCCGACGGTCTGTGCACGGACCTCGACGGCGACGACCACGCCGGTTACGCCGACGCGGGCTGACGCCGGCTGACGCGGGCTGACCCCCGGCCCGGCGCGCTCGCCCACCGGGTCTGGACCCGAGCGTGCGGAGCGGCCAGCATGGCCGTGGACGGGCTCGGAGCCCGCCCGCACGACCTCGACGAGGAGGACGGACATGCTCCAGGGGATGGCGACGTCGAACTTCCAGGCCGCGGATCTCGACGCGGCGCGCGCCTGGTACGAGGAGGTCTTCGGGATCGAGCCGTACTTCGTCCGCGACGGCTACGTCGAGTGGCGGATCGGCCGCGACGGGGACGAGTTCGGCATCGTCGACGCGCGGTACGTCCCCGGCGCGCTGGACCGCACCCCGGGCGGCCAGTACACGTACTGGGCGGTCGACGACGTCGACGCCACCGTGGCCGCCCTGGTCGAGCGCGGCGCCCGCGTGCACGAGCCGCCGACGGCGCGCAGCGAGGGCTGGCGCACGGCGGCGGGCGTCGACCCGTTCGGCAACGTGCTCGGCGTGATGACCAACCCGCACTGGGCCGGCACCGAGGCCTGAGCGGCGCACCCGGACGCGGCGGCGTCGTGCACACCGCCGATCGGGGGTCAGCAGAAGGAGGGAACTCCGGGGGTCCGGCTGCGCCGTCCGGGTGCGCGAGGTCGCTGCGCAGCTCACGTGCGTGACGTCCTGACCTGCGCAGACACCGGTCCGCGGCGCCGGTCAGGCCGTCGTGCCCGTCCGGGTGGTCGGGTTCGGCTTCACCCAGCAATCGCCCCAAAACGGGTCAATCCGGACACTACGCTCGCGGCGACCGATGCCCCACACGGCAACGCAGCCCCGGAGGACACCGTGCACACCCGGCTCATCGCCCTGCGTGACGTCACCACCCGCGACGCGCTGGCGTGGCAGGACCTCGCCGAGAAGGCGACGGAGCCGAACGTCTACCTCGACCCGCGGTTCCTCGTCCCGGCACGCGACCGCGGGGACGAGGCGGCGGACCTGCGTCTGGTCGTCGTGACGGAGGGGGAGGAGTGGCTCGCCCTGCTGGCGGTCACCACGAAGCCGGTCGCGTCGCGGGTGCCCGTCCGGGCCGTGACCACCGGCGGCACGTTCATGACGACGCACGCGGACCGGCACCACCCGCTGGTGCGGACGGGCCGGGAGGTGGAGGCGCTGGACGCCCTCCTGCACGGCCTGCGCGGCGTCGGGCTGCCCGGGCTGGTGCAGCTGCAGCACTTCCCGGCCGACGGTCCGCTGGCGGACGCGCTCGCCGAGGTCGTGCGGCGGGGGTCGATGCTGGTGCACGAGCGCTGCCGCGCCGACGCCGCGTTCGCGACCCGCTCCGGCACCCGGGTCCCGCGCGCGCCGCAGCCGGCGGACGGCCGCGTGGTCGACCCGCCGCTCGCCTCGGCGCACCTGGGCGGCGGCCGGGCCAAGGACTTCCGCCGGCGCGTCCGCGCGCTCGCGCGTGCGGCGGGAGGCCCGCTGGAGCTGCACGACGTCAGCGGCCACCCGGGTGCCCGCGACGAGTTCGTCGGCCTGCAGGCGTCGGGGTGGAAGGGCGACGCGGAGCAGGGCGGCGCGGCGCTCGCCCTGGACCCGCTCGCCCTCCGCTGGTTCCGGGAGGTGGAGGGCGCGTTCCGTGCCGACGGGGACGCGCTCTGGCTGCGGCTCGCGGCCGGTGGGCGGACGCTCTGGATGGGCTGCACCCTGCGGTCCGGGGGGACGTACTTCGGGTTCCTCGACAGCTACGCCGAGGAGTTCGGCCGGTACAGCCCCGGTGCGATCGGGCGGATGGCGGAGACGGCCCACGTGTTCGCGGCCACGGACGCGGACTGCATCGACCCGGCGTTCGACACCCGCTACGCCACCGGGACGCAGCTGTACCCCGACCGGCGCACCTACGCCGACCTGCTGGTCTCGACCCGCGGCGTCGTCGCGCGCGCCACGGTGCGGGCCGCGCCCGTCGCCCAGCGCCTCGGGTTCGGCGCACGCAGCATGGTCGCCCCGCTCGTGCCCGGGTGCGCCGAGGGGCTCGACCAGCTCGCGGTCCTCGGGTACGCCGTCGCCTGAGCGTCGGCGGACACCTCAGGGCGCCGGTACCCGCGTGGACCCGCCGGTACCGGCCTGGGGACGCGTGCCGGGGGACCCCCGCTCGTCACCTACGCTGTCCGGCGATGATCACTCGTGCCGAAGGGGCGTACCTGGGCGCCGTCCGGGCGTTCCAGAACCCCATGCTGGACCTGCTCCACAAGCGGCACGCCCCGCTCGTCGTGTCCCTGCTCTCCGTGGTGTTCACCGCCGAGCGCCCGCAGGTGCCGGTCGCCGACGCGCACACCGAGGTCGGCGACGCGCTCGACCAGCTCCGGGCCGCCGGGTACGACGACGACCTGCCCGTCGGGACCGCGCGCGACCTGTGCCGGCAGTGGACCGACGCCGGCTGGCTGGTCCGCCAGGTGCAGGACGACGACGTCGAGGTCTACCGGCTGTCCGCGCACGCCGTGGGTGCCCTCGAGGTCGCCGGCCGTGCGGGCGGGGTGCGGTCGAAGGTCTCGCAGTCCCGGGTGCGCACCCTGCTGGACGCCGTGGGCCGGCTCGCCGAGGACGCCGACCCCGACGTGCTGATGCGGATGGCGCGCCTGGACGCGGAGATCGCCCGGCTCAGGGCCGAGCTCGACCGGGTCCAGCGCACCGGCACGGTGGAGCCGGTCGGCGAGGACCAGCTGCTGGAGGAGGCCGAGAACGTCCTGCACCTGGTGCGCGAGCTCCCGGCCGACTTCGCCCGCGTCGCCGAGTCGATCAAGGCCATGCAGCGCGACGTCGTGACGGCGCTGCGCCAGGACGAGCGGCCCACGGGCGCCGTGCTGCGCGAGTACCTGGACCGCGGCGAGCACGTCATGGAGTCGACGGCCGAGGGACGGGCGTTCGCGGGCGCGCTGCGCCTGATCGGCGACCCGGACCGCCTGGACCAGCTCGCGAACCAGCTCGACGTGGTGCTGCGGCACCGGTTCACGCGGCGGCTGCCCGCGCAGCAGCGCACCGAGCTGCAGGAGATCGGCCGGCGCATCGAGCAGGGCCTGGAGCAGGTGTTCACCGCCCAGCGCGAGGCCTCGTACGTCATCACCGCGCAGGTGCGGAACCACGACCCGCTGCGGGACCGGCAGGTCGACGAGCTGCTGCGCGACGTGATGAGCGGCCTGCAGGCCTGGGTGCCCGACGCCCGGCGCGGGCAGGCCGTCGAGCCGCTGCACCGGCTCCCCGTGGCCGAGGTCGAGCACCTGCGCCAGACCGCCGGCGACCTGCGCCCCGCCGAGCCGCCGAACCCGCTGACCGAGTGGGACGACGACGACCCCGCCGGGCCGCAGGACGAGGCCCTGGCCTGGGGCGGCCCGCACTACGCCGACCTCGGCCGGCACCTGGCCCGGTACGCCGACGGGCACGAGGGCGTGGACGTCGCTGCCGCGTTCAACGCCGCCCCCGACCTGCTGCGGCGCCCGGTGGACCTGCTGGGCCTGCTCGAGATCGCGCACCAGCGCGGCATGGTCGAGACCGACGAGGTCGCGTTCGTCGACGCCGTGCGACCGGACGGCAGCCGCCGCCGGTTCGCCTTCGGCGCCGTGACGACCCTGACGAAGGATGCTGACGATGAGTGACACGCCCACCACGGCCCCCGCCCCGGAGGACGTGGACGCGTTCATCGCGCCCGTCTCCATGGAGGAGGACCCGGCCGAGCTGTTCGCCGGCGACTCCGGCACCCTCGACGCCGACGTCCGCCGCGTCCTGGTCCGGCTGCTGCAGCGCCGGTTCCTGCTGGCCGACCGCAACGCGGCCCAGTGGCGCACCCTGCTGGACAACCAGCAGGTGATCGAGTCCCGGCTGCACGACCTGTTCGTGCACCTCGTGGTCGACCACGAGCGCGGCGTCGCCTACAAGAAGCAGGTCCGCTCCGCCGAGCTCGACGTGCCGGTGCTGCTCCGCGACGAGTCCTACACCCGCGCCGAGACCCTCGTGCTGGTGTACCTGCGATCCGTCTTCCAGCGCAGCCAGGGTGCCGGCGAGACGTCCGTGCGCGTCGACGTCGAGGAGATCGAGCAGACCGCGCTCACCTACTTCGACCCCGACGACACCAACATCGCCGCGCGCCAGCGCGAGATCCGCACCGCCGTGGCGCGCCTCGCCAAGGAGGGCCTGGTCGAGGAGGAGTCCGAGGGGCGGTTCCGGATCACCCCGCTGGTCGAGATCGTGCTCAGCAACGAGCGGCTGGTCGAGCTGCGGGAGTGGCTGCGCGAGCAGGTGCGGACCGGCGGCCAGCCTGTCCTGACCGAAGCCGTCGAGGACGTGCCCGACGCGGAGCAGGCCGACGGACCCGGCGGGGAGGAGCCCGGGACCCCGGCCGAGGACCTCGGCCCGACGCTCGAGGAGGCCGCGGCGCTCGCGGACGACGCCGAGCCGGACCAGCCCGCGGAGCCCGCTGAGCCCGCCGACGAGACCGAGCAGACCGAGGAGGTCGCGCGATGACGATGGTCGACACCCTGTTCGGGCTCATCCCCGCCGCGTCGACGGGCCAGCAGTGGGTCGCCCGCGACCTGCAGCTGGTCAACTGGGGCGGGTACGACGGCCACCACCGCGTCCGGCTCGCGTCCACGGCCACGCTGCTGTCCGGCGGCTCCGGCTCGGGCAAGTCCACGCTGATGGACGCCTACATCGCGCTGCTGATGCCGCACACCACGCCGTTCAACGGCGCCTCCAACGGCGGCGTCGTCGGCCGCCCGCGCGGCAAGGACCAGCGCAACATCCTGTCCTACGCCCGCGGCAAGCTCGACGAGTCGCGCACCGACGAGGGCACCCGCGAGCGGGTGCTGCGCGGCGACGGCCGGGACACCTGGTCGGCGATCGCGATGACCTGGGCCGACCAGGCCGGGCGCGAGTTCACGGGCGTGCGGGCCTGGTACGTGCCGTCGGCGGCGCGCACGCTGGAGGACGTGGTCGCGGTGCGCGCGACCGTCGACGGCCCGGTCGACCTGCGGGAGCTGGAGCACGCCGCCGCCGACCGGTTCGGCCGGTCCGCGCTGGTCGCCGCCGGGCTCACCCCGTTCGACACGGACCGCGAGTTCACCGCGCGGCTGCACTCGACCCTCGGGATCGGCGCGACGGGCGACGGCACCAAGGCCGTCGCGCTGCTCGGCCGCATCCAGGCGGGCCAGCAGATCACGACGGTCGACGCCCTCTACAAGGCGATGGTCCTGGAGGAGCCGAGCACCTTCGCCACGGCCGACGCGGTGGTCGAGCAGTTCGACAAGCTCACCGGCACGCGCGAGCAGATGATCACCGCGCGGCAGCAGGTCACCGCCCTGGAGCCGATCCGCGGGCACCGTGCCGCGGCGGACGAGGCGACGGCCCGGCTCGAGGTGATCGACCGGGTCGGCGGGTTCGACGACGCCGGCTCTCCCGCGGCCCTGTGGCGGCACGAGCGCCGGCTCGGGCTGCTGCGCGCCGTCGAGGAGGAGCTGCAGCGCGGGCACCTGCAGGCCGAGCGCAAGGCGGTCGAGACGACCAGCCGGATCGCCGCCGCGCGCTCGGAGCTCGAGGGCGTCCGGGAGACGCTGTGGTCCTCCGGCGGCGACCGGCTGGCCACCGCCCAGCGCGAGCTGACCGCCACCCAGGAGAAGCTGGACCGGGTGCGGCGGGCGCGCGCCCGGCTCGACGACCTGCTGCTGAGCGCGCTCGGCATCGCCGTGCGCACCGAGGCCGAGTTCGACGAGCTCGCCGAGCGCGGTCGGGCCGTGCAGCGCGACACCGACGCCAAGGCGGCGGCGCGCGAGGCGTTCGGCGCGGCGATGTCGGAGAAGAAGCAGGCCGGGCTCGACCTCGCCGACCTGCGCGCGGACCGTGCCGCCGTGGCGCGCCGCCAGGACAACATCCCGGGCGACCTGCACCGCGCCCGGGCGGCGCTGGCCGAGGCGGCCGGGCTCACCCCGGAGCAGCTGCCGTTCGTCGCCGAGCTGGTCGAGGTCCGCACCGAGCACGAGCCGTGGCGCGAGGCGTTCAACCTGGCCCTCGGCGGGTTCGCGACGCTGCTGCTGATCGACTCCGCGCACCTCGGGGCGTTCCGCAAGGCCATCGACGCCGTGCCCACCGGGCGGCGGATCCGGTTCGAGGGCGTGCCGACCGGGCTGGCGTCCGACGTCGCCCTGGACGCGCGGACGCTGCCCGGGCGCCTGGACTTCCGCACGGGGCCGTTCACCGGCTGGCTGCGCAGCGAGCTGGCCAGCCGGTTCGCGTACGTCTGCGTCGACACCACCGGCGAGCTCGCGCAGCACCCCAAGGCGCTGACCCGGTCGGGCCAGGTGTCCGAGGGGCGCCGTGGTGCGCACGGCGGCCAGGGCCGCGCCAACGTGCTGGGCTTCACCAACACCCGGCGGCTCGCCCTGCTCGACGAGCAGATCGCCGCGGCCGAGGAGCGGCTCGCCGTCGCCGAGCGCAAGGTCGTCACCGCCGACCGGGACCTCGACTCCCGGGACGTCGAGGTGCGCGCCTACGAGCAGATCGACGCGATCAGCTGGGACCAGGTCGACGTCGCCGCCGTCGAGGCCGAGCAGGCACTGTGGCAGCAGGTGGTCGAGGACGTCACCGCCGGCAACCCCGAGATCACCCGCCTGCAGCGGCGGACCACCGAGCTCGAGACGTCCATCCGCGCGCTGACCGAGGAGGTCGGCCGGACCAAGGGCACCGCCGAGGGCCTGGGGTCGCGCTGGTCGGCGATCTCCGACGAGGTCGACGTCGCCCAGCAGGCGATCGACGACGCGCAGGACAGCGGCACCGTCGTGGGCCCGGACCAGCAGGCGTACCTCGACGCGCTGCTGGGCGGGCGTGGGCTGCCGGACGGGTCGCCCGACGTGCCGCCGGCGGCCGCGCTCGCCGCGTTCGACGACACCGTGGCCCGCGCCAACGAGCTGCTGCGGGCCGACCGGCAGAGCGCCGAGCGGACCGTCGACGCCGCCCGCACCGCGCTCGTCCGGACCTTCGAGACGTTCGTCGAGCGCTGGCCGGACCCGAACCTGGGCACCGACCCCGACGGCGCCTACGCGGACTTCGAGCGCATCCTCACGTCGCTGGAGACCAACGGCCTGCACGAGCTCGAGGCCGACTGGCGCAAGAGCCTGCTGCGGCTGTCCGGGAACGACCTGACGGACCTGCACCACGCGCTCGGCCGGTCGGTGCGCGAGATCAAGGAGCGGATCCGCCCGGTCAACGACATCCTCGCCGACCTGCCGTTCGCGGACGACGAGCACCGGCTGCGCATCGACGCCCGGGACACCCAGTCGACCGTCGTGGCGCGGTTCCGCAAGGAGCTGCGCGACCTGCAGGAGGTGCTCGCCACCGAGGCCACCGACGCCGAGCGCGAGCGCCGGTACCACCGGATGGCCAAGGTCATCGACCGGATCCGGCGCACCGCGCCCGACTTCGCCGACCTGGTCGACGTGCGCCGCCACGTGCGGCTCAGCGCCGAGAAGGTCGACCTGGACGGTCAGCACGTCGCGCTCTACGACCACATCGGGGAGAAGTCCGGCGGCGAGTCGCAGGAGCTCGTGGCGTTCATCGTCGGGGCCGCGCTGCGGTACCAGCTGGGCGACGCCGGGGCCGAGCGGCCGCGCTACGCCCCGGTGTTCCTCGACGAGGCGCTGATCAAGGCCGACGCACGGTTCACCGGCCGCGCCATCGGGGCGTGGCGCGGGCTCGGGTTCCAGCTGGTGATCGGCGCGCCGAACGACAAGTTCAGCGCGCTCGAGCCGCACGTCGACCTCAAGTACGTCGTCCTGAAGGACACGGCCGGCCGGTCGCGGACCAAGGCCGTCGCGGGGGTGGCGGAGGCGGGCGCGGAGGCGTGACCGGGGCCCTGGTGCCGCAGGTGCTGCTCGTGGCGGGCCGGTCCGGCGCGGGCAAGTCGTCCGTCGCCTTCGAGGTCTCCGACCGCTGGGCGCGCGCGGGGCTCGCGCACTGCCTGGTCGACGGGGACAACCTGAGCGCCGCGTACCCGAAGCCCGCCGGCGACCCGCACGGCAGCGCGCTGACGGAGGCGAACCTGCGGGCCGTCTGGGCGACCTACGCCGCGGCGGGGTACCGGCGGCTGGTCTACGTCAACACGGTCAGCGTGCTGGAGCGGGAGCTGATCACCCGGGCCCTGGGCGGCCGGGCCGAGATCAGCGGCGTGCTGCTCACCGCCTCGGCCCGCACCGTGCGCGACCGCCTGGGTCCGCGGGAGATCGGGTCCGCGCTGCGCGAGCACCTGGACCGCAGCGCGGCCGCGGCGGAGCGCCTGGATCGGGCCGCGGGACCGTGGGTGACCCGGGTGCCGACCGACGGGCGGGACGTGGTGGACATCGCCGCGGACGTCGCGGCGGCGTCGGGGTGGGAGCCGGCCCTGGACCGCTGAGCCCGGCGCCGGGGAGACTCGGCTGCGTGCCGCAGCGCCCGGTCGTGGTCGACCTCCCGTTCGACGGCCTGTGGCGCGTCCGGAACAGCCCGGCCCGCCGCGTGCCCAGCCACGGGACGCACTTGCTCGCCAGCACCTGGGCGATCGATTTCGTCGGGGTGGACGTCCGCGGGCGCACCGCGTCGTCGGCCGGCTGGCGGGCGGCCCTGGCCACCGAGCCGCCGGAGGGCTTCGTCGCGTTCGGGCGCCCGGTGCTGGCGCCGGTCGGCGGCACCGTCGTCGCGGTGCACGACGGCGAGCCCGATCACGCGGCGCGCCGCTCCCCGCTGACCCTGGCGCGGTACGTCCTCGGGCAGGGTGGGCGGCTGCGGCAGGGCGTCGGCGCGATCGCCGGCAACCACGTGCTGGTCGCCACCCGGGCCGGGGACGCGGTGGTCGCGGTGGTGCACCTGCGCGCCGGGTCGGTGCGCGTCGGCGTCGGGCAGTCCGTGGTCGCGGGGGAGCAGCTCGGCTCCTGCGGCAACTCGGGCAACTCGACCCAGCCGCACGTGCACCTGCAGGCGATGGACGGCGCTGACCTGGGCGTGGCGCGCGGCGTGCCGGTGCTGTTCCGCGCGTTCCGGGAGCGTCGCCGCGCCGCGGACGAGCCGGTGCTGCGGACCGACGCCGTCCCGGCCGAGGGCTCGGTCGTGGAGCGCGTCCCGCCCCCGCGCTGAGACGCCCCCGCGCCGAGGCGCCCCCCGCCGAGATGGCACTCCGCTCCTGCGACCAGCCCCTCCTGCGCAGGCCGGGAGTGTCATCTCGGCGGGGCCGCGTGCGAGCGCGGCGCGGCCGGGTGAGGTCGGCCGGACGACGCCGGGCGGGCTCAGGCCGGGTCGGCGACGTCCTCCTCGGCGAGCGGGGCCGGCGCCTCGTCGGCGTGCGCGACGTGCCGGAGCTGCCCCCAGATGAGCACCACGAACAGCGCCGACCCGATCGCGGCGAACCAGAACGGCGCGGTGACGCCCCAGTGCTCGGCGAGCGTGCCGCCGATGGCCGACCCGACGACCAGCCCGCCGAACACGCCCACGGTGTTCACGCTGCCGACGCGCCCCTGGAGCGCGACGGGCACCGCGCGCTGGCGGATCGTCACCGACGTGGTGCCCCAGATGAAGGCGTGCGCGCCGAACACGAAGAAGATGCCGACCGCCACCCAGGCCTGCCGGGTCAGCGCCAGCCCGAGGTGGGTGAGCGTCTCGACGACCAGCCCGATGCGCATCAGGTTGCCGAGCGACACCCGCCGGGTGATCCAGCCGTACGCGGGGATCGCCACGAGCCCGCCGGCGGCCATCACGGTGGTGAGCAGGCCGTAGCCGATCTCGCCGAGCCCGAGGCGCTGCGTGGCGTACAGCACCAGGACGGACCAGGCGGCGCCGAACGTGATGTTGAAGATGAAGATGGTCAGCACCAGCGTCCGGACGGCCGCGTGGTGCATGGCCCACCGGAAGCCCTCGGCGATGTCGCGGCCGATGTGCCGGCGCGGCCCCGGGTCCGGCTCGCGCGCCGGGAGCGCCATCCGGGCGACCAGCAGCGCGGCCGCGGCCACGACGACGGCCTGCGCCGCGAACGGCCACAGGGCGCCGAGGGCGAACAGCGCGGCACCCAACGGCGGCCCGGCCAGCTGGTTCACGGTGATGAAGCCGGTCTGCACCCGGGCGTTCGCCACGACCAGGTCGTCGCGCGCGACCAGCATCGGCAGGAAGGTCTGCGTCGCGTTGTCGGCGAAGACCTCCGCCGTGCCGAGCAGGAACATCGCGGCGAGCACGAGGGCGATCGACTCCTGCCCCGTGCCGATCGTGACCGCCAGCGCCGCCAGGACCAGGGTGCGCACCGTGTTCACCACGATGACGATCCGGCGGCGGTCCCACCGGTCGGCGAGCGCGCCGGCGAGCAGCCCGAACAGCAGCAGCGGCAGCCACTGCAGCGTGGCCGCCAGGGCCACCAGGCGCGCGTCCTCGGTCATCGACGCCACGAGCAGGGGAGCGGCGGCGATCGCGATGCCGTCGCCCAGGTTGCTCACCCACGACGACGCCAGGAGCCACCGGAACGGCACGCCGAGGCGGCGCGGGACGACGGTCTCGACGAGGTGGCTCACAAGGGCGAGATGCTAGTCGCCGGGCGTCGCGCAGCGTCGCGTCATCCCGTGCGCCGCACTGCCCGGCCGCCGGCCCGGGCGGGCTCAGGCCCGCGGCGCCGCCACGGTCTCCCGCGGCACCAGCTCCACCGGGAGCGTCGTGCGCGGCGGAGCGCCGTCCGCGGTGCCGGTCGTGCCGGTCATCACCTGCGTGAGCAGCTCCACCGCCGACCGGCCCTTGGCGCGGACGTCCTGGCGGACGGTCGTGAGCGTGGGGGTGAGGTGCCGGCACTCCGGCAGGTCGTCGAACCCGACGACCGAGACGTCCTCCGGCACCCGGACCCCCGCGCCGAGCAGCCCCTTGAGCAACCCGATCGCGAGGATGTCGGCGGTGCAGAACACCGCGGTGGGGAGCTCCGGCGCGGCCAGCAGCCGGGTGGCGGCCTCCAGGCCCGCCTCGAACGAGCTCGTGGCCGTCCGGAGGACCAGGTCGTCCTGGACGCCGTGGTCGTCCAGCGCCGCGCGCCAGCCGCGGTACCGGTCCGCGATGACGCCGCCGGCGGCGGGGTCGGGGCCGACGAACGCCGTCCGGCGGTGCCCGAGCCCGGCCAGGTGGTCGCCGGCCAGGCGCCCGCCGCCGACGTCGTCGACCCCGACCGTGGCGAACCCGTCGTCCCCGGTGTCGTCGGCGGTGTCGACGAGGACCATCGGCACGCCCGACAGCCGCCGCAGCTCGGCCACCTGCGGTGCGAGCACCCCGAGCAGGATCGCGCCGTCGACGTTCCACGTCCGCAGGTTGCCCGCGGTGGTCACGACGTCCTCCGCGGCGTGGATCATCAGGTGCCTCCCCGAGCGGCTGACCCAGCGCTCGACCTCGCCGACGAGCTCGGAGTCGTGCGGGTTGGCCAGCGCCGGCCGGTCGCCGCCCCCGCGGTAGACCAGGGCGACGATGCCCGAGCTGCGCGCGGACAGGGCCCGCGCCGCGCCGTCCGGCACGTAGCCCAGCCGGGCGATGGTGTCCTCGACCAGGCTCACGGTGGCGGGGGAGACCCGGCCGCGCCGCCCGTTCAGCACGTTGGAGACGGTCATCGCGCTGACGCCCGCGGCCCGCGCCACGTCCCGCATCGTCGCCACGGCCGCCCCCTCGTCCCCAGATCTGGCGGAGCCGATTGGCCCGGCAGCGGGCCCGAGGCTAGCATCGCAGCCGCGAGGTATAGCGGTAAACCACAATGACGTCGTCGACCCACGGAACGAGGCACCCGGTGACCGAGCGCGCCACCCCGACCCGACCGACCGAGCCCGCGGCGACGGCCGCCGCGGCGGACCCGGCGGCGGTGGTCACGGGGCCCGGCTACCGGGTGACGGTGCTGACCAGCCGGCTGCTCCGGCTCGAGCACCGCGCCGACGGCTCCTTCGAGGACCGGCCGACCCAGCTGGTGCAGCGCCGCCTGTTGCCCGTCCCGGACTTCACCGTGCGCCAGGACGAGCACGGCCTGGAGCTGTGGACCGAGCACCTGCAGCTGCGCTACGACGGCGGGCCGTTCACGCCCTCCGGTCTCAGCGTGTCGATGCGCACCCGCGCGCAGGCGGGCCACGTCACGCAGTGGCGGTTCGGCGACCCGGCCGAGGGCGTCCGCGGCGGTAACCTCAGCGGCACCGCACGGACGCTCGACGACGTCGACGGCCGGACCGACCTCGGCACCGGGCTGCTGTCCCGCGACGGCTTCGCGGTGGTGGACGACTCGGCGTCGCTCGCGCTCGACGCCGACGGGCGCCCCGTGCCGCGCGACGGCGCGGGGCACGACCTCTACTTCTTCGGCTACGGCCTCGACCACGCCGCCGCGCTGCGCGACTTCTTCGCCCTCACCGGGCCGAGCCCGCTCGTGCCCCGCTGGGCGCTCGGCAACTGGTGGAGCCGGTTCCACCGCTACGACGAGGCCGAGTACCTGGCGCTGATGGACCGCTTCGCGGCCGCGGGCGTGCCGCTGTCGGTCGCGGTGCTCGACATGGACTGGCACCTGGTCGACATCGACCCCGCGCTGGGCAGCGGCTGGACGGGATACACCTGGAACACCGAGCTGTTCCCCGACCCCGCCGCGT
Source organism: Cellulomonas sp. NEAU-ZC6 (assembly GCF_056844425.1). Taxonomy (NCBI): domain Bacteria; kingdom Bacillati; phylum Actinomycetota; class Actinomycetes; order Micrococcales; family Cellulomonadaceae; genus Cellulomonas; species Cellulomonas sp. NEAU-ZC6. Next base: position 137,626 of record NZ_JBXFYH010000001.1, read on the forward strand.
TCCTCGCCGAGCTGCACCGCCGTGGCCTCCGGGTGGCGGTCAACGTGCACCCGGCGGACGGCGTGCGCTCGCACGAGGCCGCCTACGCGGACGTCGCGCGGGACCTCGGCCTGGACCCGGCCGAGGGGCTGCCGGTCGCGTTCGACATCACCGACCCCGCGTTCACGCGCACCTACCTGGAGCGGCTGCACCACCCGCACGAGGAGATCGGCGTCGACCTGTGGTGGCTGGACTGGCAGTCGGGCGCGACCTCCCGCATCCCCGGCCTCGACCCGCTGTGGATGCTGAACGACGTGCACTACCGCGACTCCGGCCGGGACGGCCGCCGGCCGCTGACGTTCTCCCGGTACGCCGGGCTCGGGTCGCACCGGCAGCCGATCGGTTTCTCCGGCGACACGTACGCCACGTGGGAGTCGCTGGCCTTCCAGCCCGAGTTCACCGCCACCGCGGCCAACGTCGGGTACTTCTGGTGGAGCCACGACATCGGCGGGCACTTCGGCGCGACGTTCGACCCCGAGCTGATGGTCCGGTGGTTCCAGCTCGGCGCGCTCTCGCCCGTCAACCGGCTGCACTCGTCCAGCGACGAGTTCGTCGCCAAGGAGCCGTGGCGGTTCGACCCGGTGGCGGAGCGCGCGATGACCCGCGCGCTGCGCGCCCGGCACGCGCTGGTGCCGTACCTCTACTCCGCCATGTGGACCGCCCACACCGAGGGCGTCGGCCCCGCGCGCCCCATGTACCACGACCACCCCGAGGAGCCCGAGGCCTACGAGGTGCCGGGCCAGTACCTGTTCGGTCCTGACCTGGTGGTCGCACCGGTGACCACGCCCGCCGAGCCGGCCTCCGGGCTGGCGACCGTCGAGGCGTGGCTGCCCCCGGGCGACTGGTACGACGCCGTCACCGGGCGCCGCTACGCGGGCGGTCGCCGGCTGCGGATGCACCGCGGGCTCGACGCCGTGCCCGTGCTCGCCCGGGCCGGCACCGTGCTGGTGCTCGCGACCGACCCGATGGCCGACGTCTCCCGGACCCCGGACGCGCTGACCCTGCGCGTGTACCCGGGCGAGGGCGGTGCGGCCGTCCTGCTGGAGGACGACGGGGGTGCGGCACCGGAGCCGCAGACCACCCGGGTCGGATGGGAGCCGTCGGGCCCGGACGGCGTGCTGCTCACCGTCGACCCGCCGTCGGGCCCGGGTGCGCGCACCCGCCGGCGGCTGCGCCTCGAGCTCGTCGGCCTGGTCCCCGGCCCCGACGCGACCGCGACCACGAGCACGACCGCGGGCGGCGGCGCGGGCCGGGCCGTCGCCACCGCGCTGCTGCCGGCACCGGAGGGCTCGACCAACCGGGCGGACGCGCTGCCGCTCGGCACCGTCGTCGAGCTGGGCGACGTCGACCTCGCCGCCGGTCTGCGCGTCGCGGTGACGGGGCTCGTGCCGCGGCCGCGCGACCTGGCGCGCGAGGTGGCGGACCTGCTCGACCCGATGCGGATCCCCGTCGCGCTCAAGAACCGGACGCTCGCCGCGGCACGCGCGACCGAACCCGCGCTGCTGCCCGCCGCGTGGCACGCGCTCGGCCTGCCGGACCCGGCGCTCGGGGCCCTGCTGGAGCTGCTCGGCTGAGGGCGACGCCGGGGCACTCTGCGGCGTGACGGTGCTCCGCGCCCGGACGTGCCCCGGGCTCGGGTGTGCGCCTCCCTCGGGTGCGCGCCTCGCTCGGGTGGGCACCCCTCTCGAAGGTCGCCTTGCTCAGGCGGACTCAGCGTCCAGGCGCGCGTCTGGCTCACGCCCGTTCAGGCGTGCACCGCGTCGAGGATCGTGGCGGCCACGCGCGGGTCCGACAGGTAACCGGAGATGCCGTGCTGGTTGGACGTGGGGTTGTCGACCTTGTCGTAGTTGTCCACCCGGTCCACGCCGAACCAGGGGGCGGTCAACGGGTGCAGCGCGACGATGTCCTGCGGGTCCAGCGCGTTGAACCAGGTCCCGACCGGCTCCGGCCAGGACAGCGGTCGCAGCGTGCGCGCGATCGTCGTCACGGCCAGCGGGGAGCCGAGGGTGACGAGCAGCGGCACCTTCCAGCCGCGCGCCGCCGCCTCGCGCCGCAGCAGGTTGTACGCGACCACCGTGCCGAGCGAGTGCGCGACGACCACGGCCTCGTCCGTGCCGTCCAGCGCCTGGCGGACGCCGTCCTCGATGGTGTCCCGGACCCGGACGTTGTTCAGGTACTGGTAGACGTCCCGGGTGGCGAGCGCCACCGACCAGGCGCTCACGTTCGGCAGCCTGTCCAGGGCGGTGAGCGTCGCGCGCACCCAGCGCCAGTTCAGCGGTCCCCGTTCCACGACGTCCTCGCCGACCTCGGCCAGCACGTCGGCCTCCCGCACCCCGGCGTGCTCGGCCATCTCGAGCAGGGCGGCGCGGACGAACTCGTCCTCGGCGGTCGGGCCGTCCTCGGACCCCCGGACGACGACCTCGGCCGCGTGCTCGGGATCGCCGGAGACCAGGTCGTACAGCGTCTGCCCGTAGTAGGGCAGCCGGACCCGGTCGTCCGGGAGGTCCAGCCGCCGGCCGACGTGGTGGGCGCCCACGTCCAGGGCGGACAGCCACTCCTGCTTCACCGCGAGCGGTTCCTTGTGCTCCTGCGCACGGCCGTGCACCAGCACCAGCGTCCTCATGACGACTCCTCGGGTCGGTCCGGCGCGGTCGCGGCGACGGCCGCGACGACCCGCGGCGCGTCGGCCGCGGCGAACAGGGTCCAGTGCGACGGCAGCCGGGCCGGGAAGGCGAGCGCCGCGTCCCGCACGGCGGCAGGTGCTCCCGGTAGCAGCGCCCAGCCGCGCGCGAGCAGCGGGACCGGCGTGAGCAGGCCCGCCCACGGTCCCGCCGTGCTGCTCGTGGCCACACGGGGCGCACCTCGGCCTCCCGGACCGTCCGCGTGGGCCGCACCGCCCGGACGGCCGGGAGCGCCCAGCCGGCTCGGACGGCCCAGCCCGTCCGGCCCGCCCGGATTGTCCACGTCCGGGCCGCCGGCGAGCAGCAGGACGTCGAACAGGCGGGCGGCGGGACCGTCTCCTCGCGCCAGCGCCGCCAGCTCGGCACGGCGGCCGCGGTCGTGCAGGTCCCACGCGCGGTAGACCGCCTCGAGCGGGTCGGCGGCGAGGTCCGGGTCGTCCTCCGGGGGGTCGTCCCGGGTCAGCCCGAACCGGGACCAGGCCGCCGTCAGGGCGCGACGGGCGAGGGGATCGGCGGCACCCGACCGCCCGACGGCGGCGACACCGGCTCGAGGCTCGTCGGGGCCGGAGCCGTCCGTCCCGGCGCGCGCGAGCGCGCAGTCGACCAGGTGGCCGTCCTCGACCGTGGCGAGGGTGATCCTCCCGGGCAGCGTCGGGAGCACCGCGCAACCGCCCGAGGCCAAGGTGACCACGGCCGCGGTGGACGTCACCTGGTCGACCCGCACGACCTCGTCACCGTGCACCACCACCGGCGGGCCGGCCAGCACCGCGACCTCGAGCTCGACGTCTCCGGCGCCGACACGGCCACCGGTGCCGCCCGCGTCGGTGCCGCCGACACCACCCCCGGCCGACGGCAGCCAGGCGCCGACCGCGAGGCTCGCGGCCAGCCGGTCCGCGGCGGCCGCGACCGTGGCGTCGCGGGTGAGGGCGGCGACCGGGGTGGCCGGGGTGCGCGCGGCCGCCTCGCCGCTCGAGGTGCCGACGACGGCCGGCGGTGGCTGCGGAAGAGCGCCGTCCGGCACGAAGAGCTCGGTCTCGGCCGACTCCGTCGTCCCCGCCGACACCCCCGTCCCTGCCGACACCCCCGTCCCCGCCGACACCCCCGCCCCCGCCCCCGTGGGCAGCCCGGCCTCCGCAGGCACCCCGGCCCCCGCCGGCACCCGGGCTCCGGCCGGCCACGGCTCGAGCCGTGACAGCCACGCGACCGTCGGGTCCGAGGACAGCCGGGCGTCCGGCGTCTGCGCGAGGTCGAGCGGCGCGTGCATCGCGGTGAGCCGGTCAGCGACCAACGACGGCAGCGCGCGCTTCAGGGGCCACGGCTGCACCAGCCCGTAGGCCGCGGCGGGGCCGTCGCCACCTGTCACCAGCGCGGGGTGGTCCCCCCGCAGGGCAGCCACCAGCACGGTGGTGAACAGCGCCTGGTAGGCGGCACCCGAGGTGGCGGGGTCCTTGACCTCGTAGGCGGGGTCGCCGAGCGCGCACGCGTAGAACACGTCGACCGCCGCCGCCGGTCCGCGCGGCGGCAGGTTCGGGACGACCGCCACCCCCTGGACGCTCAGCTCCTGCACGGTGCTCGCAGCGGTGCGGCACGCGTCGGACACGAGCACGACGTGCCGCACGGGCAGCCGCTCCGCGTACCAGGACGTGAGCGAGACGTTCACGGCCTGGCTCCCGTCCTCGGGCGCGCCCGGCAGCAGCCAGAACTCGGCGTTGCCGGTGTTGATGCCGTGCCCGCTGAAGTAGACGACCAGCTGGTCGACGTCGCCCCGGTCGAGCAGGCGGCGGACCCCCGCCAGCACGTCTCCCGTCGTGACGGTGCCGCCGTCCGTGTCGGCGAACGTGAGCACCAGGTCGTCGGGCACTCCCTGCAGCGCCGCCCAGTCCCGCACCGCGGCCAGTGCCCCGGGGACCGCCTGCAGCTCCGGGAACCGGCCGCCCGTCCGGGCGACGCCGATCAGCACCACCGCGCGGACCACGCCCGGCTCACCCGCCCCGTCGGGCGCGGGCGCGGGTGCGGGTGCGTCGGACGCGCGTGCGGTCGGCCATGCGGACTCCGTCGTCCCGTGCTCGTGGTCCTCCGAGTGGAGCACCGGCTCCGGTGCCCGTCAAGAGACCGTGCGCAGCGGGTCTGGTGCCGGCCGTGGCGCACTGCTAGCGTCACATTTGTCCGCATTGCGACACAGTCGTCGGGCGGGGACCGGGCAACGGCGCCCGCTCCCGTCCGGCATCCGCCCGCGTCCCGCGACGGGGCGTCCTCGAGGCCGCACCGTGATCGACCGGCTCGAGGGGGCCGAGGCCATGGACACCGTCGCCGCACCGGGTGGCTCGACCGCACTGTCGGCTCGTCTGCGGGAGCAGGAGGACTACCAGCACGCCTTGGCCGCCCGGCGCGCGCAGCAGCGGGCCGCGGAGCGCGCGCCGACGATGGACCAGCTGGACGGCGGCGAGATGGTGGGCGCCAACGACCCCGTGCGGCTGGCGCGGCGTCTGGACCGGGTGAGCCGGTTCCTGACCGGTGCCGACCCGGACTCGGTGCCGGACGACGCCGCGCCCGCCAGCCTGGTCGCCGACGCCGCGGCGCGGCTCGCCCTGCCGCAGACGCCCGAGGTGCTCCTGGAGAAGGTGATCAACCAGCCGGACTTCCTGGCCGTCCGGTACCTGGAGGGCGGGCACGTCGCGCAGCGCACGGTGGGCCGGGTGGTGATCCGCGGGTCCGACGGGCGGGTGGCCGGGTACGGGACGGGGTTCCTCGTCTCGCGGCACCTGCTGCTGACCAACCACCACGTGCTGCCCTCGTCCGACGTGGCCACCGGCAGCGCGCTGGAGCTCGACTTCCAGCGGTCGCTCGACGGCGCGCTGCTGCCCGTGGTGGAGCTGCGGTTCGACCCCGCGCGGTTCTTCGTCGCCGACCAGGCACTGGACTTCGCGATGGTCGCGGTGGCGGGCTCGCCCGCGAGCACGGCGCCCTACGGCTGGTGCCGGCTGACCGACGCGCAGGGCACCGTGGTCGTGGGGGAGTGCGTGACGATCGTGCAGCACCCGCGGGGCCGCGAGAAGGAGGTCGTGCTCCGCGAGAACAAGCTGGTCGACATCCCGGAGCAGGTGCTGCACTACGTGACCGACACCGAGCCGGGGTCCTCGGGGTCGCCGGTGTTCAACGACCAGTGGGAGGTCATCGCCCTGCACCACGCGAGCGTCCCCGACGCGCAGGCGCGCACGGCGGGCGCGAGCGGCACGACCGGTGGCGGCTTCCTCAACGAGGGCATCCGGATCAGCAGGATCCTGCGGCACCTGGAGGCCGCCGACCTGGACGTCGAGGGCCGGGCGCTCGTCGCCGAGCTCGGCACGGCCCCCTCCCCGCACGGCGGCCGGGGTGCCGGGGCCTCGGTGCCGTACGGCGAGGAGCGTCGCCCCGCGCCCGACGCGCCCGACGCGCCCGACGCGCCCGACGCGCCCGACGCACCCGACACGCCCCACGAGCCCGGCAGCACCGACGGCGGCACCGACGGCAGGCCGCCCGGGCACGGCGCCGCGGTCGCGCCCGTGACGGTGCAGATCCCGCTGCGCCTGACGGTCTCGGTCACGCTCGCGCAGGCCGACCACGACGGCCCCGCCGGGCGCCAGGCTCCCGCGCAGCCGGCCGCGCCGCAGCCCGCACCGCCCCGCCCGGGCGCGCACCAGGCCGGTGCGCCGCACGACGGCCACCGCCCCGACCCCGCACCCGGAGCCCCGGCACCCCCCGACGCCGTGCGTCCCGGCGCCGCACCCCCCGGAGTGTCCGAGGCCCTCGCGATCGACCCCGACTACACGACGCGCGGCGGCTACGACCCCGGGTTCCTCGGCACCGCGCTCCCGCTGCCCGGCGTCGGGTCCAACGCCGCCGTCGCCTCCGCCGAGCTCCGGTACCACCACTTCAGCGTCGTGGTGCACCGCACCCGACGGCTCGCGCTGTTCACGGCGGTGAACATCGACGGCGGCCGGACGGACGCGCTGCTCCGGGGCGACGACCGGTGGATCCTGGACCCGCGGCTGCCCCGGGACGAGCAGACCGGCGCGGCGGTCTACGCGGACAACGCGCTCGACCGCGGGCACCTGGTCCGGCGGCTGGACCCCGCCTGGGGCCCGCTCGCGCGCGCGGCGAACGACGACACGTTCCACTACACGAACTCGGCGCCCCAGCACCACGCGTTCAACGCGGGCTCGACGCTGTGGCTGGGGCTGGAGGAGTACGTGCTCGGCACCGCCCGCCGGGACCGCCTGCGGGTCAGCGTGGCCAGCGGACCGGTCCTGGCCCCGGACGACCCGCCGTACCGCGGGGTGCTGCTCCCGCGGCAGTTCTACAAGGTGGTCGCGGTCGTCGACGCGGCGGGGTCCCTGGTCGTGACCGGGTACGTGCTCGGCCAGCACGCGTTCCTGCCCGGCGTGCTGACCGAGGCGGCGTTCGGCGCGTACCGGACGTTCCAGGTGCCGGTGGCGATGATCGCCGCGCTCACCGGGCTCGACCTGGCGCCGTACGTCGCGGCGGACCCGCTCGGGGCCGTCGAGGCGACCGTGGCCGCGCACGCCCTGACCACCTACGCGGACATCGTGCTGGCTCCCTGACCCGCGGCGCAGCGGCCCCACCGGTGGCGGGCCCGCGCGCCTCGACCTAGCGTCCCCGGCGACGGGTGCGGCACCTCGCCCGTCGCCACCGGAGGGAAGAGGCACGCGCCATGACCGACGAGAGCACGCAGCCCGAGCAGACCACCCTGCGACCCCTGGCCGTCGTCACGGGCGGGTCCAGCGGCATCGGCCTGGAGCTGGCACGCCGGTTCGCCGAGGAGGGCTTCGACCTGGTCGTCGCCGCCGACGAGCCCCAGATCACGCTCGCGGCCGACGCGCTGTCGGCGGCGGGCAACGCGGTGCAGGCCGTGCAGACCGACCTCGGCACGGCCGAGGGCGTGCAGGCCCTGGTGGACGCGGTGCAGGCGACCGGCCGCCCGGTGGACGCGCTCGCGCTGAACGCCGGCACCGGCGCGGGCGGGGCGTTCGTCGAGACGCCGCTGGAGGGCGACCTGCGCGTGATCGCGGTCGACGTGGTCGGCACGGTACGGCTCGCCAAGGCCCTGGTGCCGGCGATGGTCCGCCGCGGCGCGGGCCGGGTGCTGGTCACGTCGTCGACGGCCTCGCTGATGCCCGGGCCGTACTACGCGACCTACGCCGCGTCGAAGTCGTTCGTGCAGTCGTTCGCCGAGGCGCTGCGGCACGAGCTCGACGACTCCGGCGTCACCGTCACCGCGCTGCTGCCCGGCCCGACCGACACGGCGTTCTTCGCCCGCGCGGGCATGGAGGACACCCCGGTCGGCCGCGGTCCCAAGGACGACCCGGCGGACGTGGCCGACCAGGCGTTCGAGGCGATGATGGACGGCAAGGACAAGATCGAGGTCCGCTCGCTCAAGACGAAGATGCAGTCGGCCGCGGCCGCGGTGCTCCCGGACCGGGCCAAGGCGGCCGTGCACGCGGCGTTCACGAAGCCGGACGACGCCTAGGTCGTCCCGCGCACGCGCGTCACCACCAGCTCCGGGACCGCGGGGCCGTCGGGCGCGTGCGGGAGGTCGGGGAAGTCGAACACCGCGAGGATCAGCTGCACGGGGTAGTCGGGCGCCTGGTCGAGCTCGCGCGTCACGGTGCCGTCCACCTCGAAGGCGAGCGACCCGCGACGCCACTCCACGGCGTACGTGTGCGGCTCGGCCACGTCGAGCGGCATCCGCGGCGCGGAGAACTGCTCCCGCAGCGCCGGGTCCCGGAACGGGTGCACGCCCGAGCCGACGGCGCCGGTCGGCGTGCCGTCGGGGCCGGGCGCCAGGGTCTCGCCGAACACCTCGACCAGGCAGATCTCGCCGCTGCGCTCCGGCACGTCCTCGATGCCGACCAGCCACGCGGAGAACATGGACCCGGGACCGATCGTCGCCCGGCAGGTCACCTCGACCCGGCCGTGGTGGGGCGTGTACGCCCAGCGCGCCGGCTGCTGCTCGCGCACGCGCTGCCCGGGCCGGAACGGCTGCTGCCCCTGCGTGCTGCCGACGGGCCCCGACCAGCTGCCGCTCTGCGCCGCCGACACCCGCAGCGGGGGCGTGTGGTCGCCCGGGCACCAGACCGGGTGCTCCGGCGGCACGCTCAGGTGCAGGCCACCGGGACCGGTGCGGGCGTGCGCGGCGGCCGCGGACCGCGAGCTCCAGGCCGGCAGGTACGCCATCGTCCAGCCCCGGTCCTCGGGCGGTGCCGCGAACCGCTCGTCGACCATGCGGGGCCCGGGCGGCGAGGGCGGGACCGACGACGGGGCGGGTGCGGCGGGCGGGTCGGTCGTGACCATGGCTGATGGTAGGCGCGGGCCCTGCTCCGGTGGCAGGCCCCGGCGGCCCGTCCTAGCGTCGGAACCTGCGCCCGACACCCACGACACGCAGGAGGTTCGATGAGCACCGACGACGTCCGCCGCGAGGACCTGCCGATCCCGGACTACGACCACCTGCCGATCGGCTCGCTGGGCCACCGGGTGCGCAGCCTGGAGGCCGAGGAGCTCGACGTGCTCCGCCGCTACGAGGAGGCGCACGCCAAGCGCCCGCTCGTGCTGCAGATCCTGGACCACCGGCTGCTCGACCTGGCCGAGGGCCAGCGCCCGTCCGGCGGGGACGCGAGCGCGCCGGCCGCGGAGACCGCGCCGCCGCCGTCCGCCGGCGGCACCGTGTCGCCGCAGACCTCCGGCCCGCCGCAGAACCCGCCGTCGCACGGCGTCCCCACCAACCCCGCCCAGCCCCGCTGAGCATCCGACCCCCCGAGAGGCCTCCCGTGACCGACGCCCGCAGCACCACCGACGACTTCGAGCGGACCCGCGCGTCCGAGGAGCAGCCGCCGCGGCCCCCCGCGGGCCGGGTGCTGCTGTTCGTCGTCCTGCTCGTCCTGTTCCTCGGCGGATTCGGCCTGATGGCGCTCGCCGTCGAGAGCGCGTCGATCACGATCTTCAGCCTGGGGATCCTGGCGTCGGGCGGCGCGTTCTTCCTCGGCATGCACCGGCCGGAGCGCTGAGCCGCTGGTGACGACGCACGACGACGGGCCGGCGTCGGCGACCGGCCTGGACGACGCGGTGCGCCGCGTGCTCGGACCCGGCGCCGAGCTGCGCGAGGCGCAGCGGGACGCCCTGGACGGCCTGCAGGAGCACGACACGCTGCTCGTCGCCCGGTCCGGCGCCGGCAAGACCGCGGTGTACGCCGTCGCTACCCTCCTGAGCGGGCGGCTCACGGTGGTGGTCTCGCCGCTGCTCGCGCTGCAGCGCGACCAGGTCGAGGGGCTGCGCGAAGCCGGCCTGCGGGCCGAGGCGGTCAGCTCCGCCCGGGGCGCGGCCGCCCAGCGCGCCGCGCTCGAGCGGGCGGCCGCGGGCGACCTGGACGTCCTGGTGCTCGGACCCGAGCAGCTGGTGCGGCGCCCGGTGGTCGAGGCGCTCGACCGCGCGCCGGTGGGCCTGGTGGTGGTCGACGAGGCGCACTGCGTCAGCGAGTGGGGCCACGACTTCCGCCCGGACTACGTGCACGTCGCGGGCACGGTCGAGCGCCTGGGCCGACCCCGGGTGCTCGCGCTGACCGCGACCGCCTCGCCGCAGGTGCGCGAGGAGGTCGTCGAGCGGCTCGGGATGGTCGACCCCCGGGTGCTGGTGCACGACGCGGACCGGCCGAACATCTGGCTCGGGGCGCACCACGCGGCCACCCCCCGGGAGCGGGACGACCGGGTGGTCGCCCTGGTGGCCGGGCTCGCCGCCGACCCCGGCGGCGCCGGGCTGGTGTACGCACGGACGCGCGCGCACGTCGAGGAGCTCGTGGCCGCGCTCGAGTCCGCCGGGCTGCCCGCGCTGGGCTACCACGCCGGGCTGCCGGCGAGGGAGCGGGCCCGGGTCGAGCGGGCGTTCCTGCACGGCGAGCACGACCTGGTGGTCGCGACCAGCGCGTTCGGGATGGGCGTCGACCGGGCGGACGTGCGGTTCGTCGTGCACGCCGGTCCGCCGACGTCGCTGGACGCCTACTACCAGGAGGTCGGGCGGGCCGGCCGGGACGGCGAGCCCGCGCGGGCGGTGCTGGTGTCCCGGCCGGACGACTTCGGGCTGAACCAGTACCTCCGCTCGGGCGGCGTGCCGCGGCGGGCGACGCTGGCGACGGTGCTCGACGCCGTCCGGGCGCTCCAGGACGACCCCGCGGCGGACCAGGCGGCGCTGGTCGCCGCGAGCGGCCTCGCCGCGCGCACGGTGTCCCGGGCGCTCGGCGTGCTGCTCGACACCGGTGCCGTGGTGCGCGAGGACGGTGCGCTGCGGGCCACGGGGCTGTCCGCGCAGGCGGCGGCGGCCACCGCCGCCCGGCGGCAGGAGGAGCGCGCGACGGTCGAGCGGTCGCGCGTCGAGGTGGTGCGCACGTACGCCGACACGACCGACTGCCGGCGCCGGCTGCTGCTGGAGCTGCTGGGGGAGCCGCACCCGCAGCGGTGCGGCACGTGCGACAGCTGCGACGCCGGCACCTCCGTCGAGGTGGCGGACGCGCCGCTGCGGCCCGGCCAGCCGGTCGAGCACGCCGAGTGGGGCGCCGGGCAGGTATCCGTCGTGGAGGAGGACCGGGTCACCGTGTTCTTCGCCGAGCGCGGCTACGTGACCCTCGACACCGCGGTGGCGTGGGAGTCCGGGCTGCTGCGGGCGGCGTCCGCCTGAAGTGGCCCCCGCGCCGGGCTCAGGGCACCACGGTGACCGGCCAGCGCGCGTTCCGCACCAGGCGGACCGCGAGCGAGCCGGCGATGCGGTGCCCGAGGCCGCTCGACGAGCCGACGACGACCCCGTCGGCGCGCACCTCGTGCGCCGTCTCGGCGAGCACCTGGTACGGGTCGCCCGTCCGAACCACCAGGTCCACCGGGACGCCGCCGGCGTGCGCGAGCGCCCGGGAGTCGCGCAGCATCCGCTCGACGTCGTCCTGGTGCCGGACGGCAGCGGCGCTCGCCACGCCGGTGCTGTCCATCATCGACGCCAGCCCGCCGCCGGGCTCGCGGACGTAGACGACAACCAGGCGGCTGCCCTGGCGGCGGCAGACCCCGACGGCGTACGCGGCCGCCCGCAGCGAGGCGTCGGAGCCGTCCACCCCGACCACGACGGCGCTCGGGCCGTCCCGGCCGATCTCGAACCCGTGGCCGGTCACCCGCCACCCGTCCTCTCGCGCCCGTCGGCTGCCCCCGTCCGCCCAGGCTATCGCCCTGCCGGGGCGCTCGTGGTTCGCTGGACCCCGCCCGAGCAGAGGAGGCGACGTGCCGGACGTGACCGGACCCGACGAGGTCGCGGAGCTGGCCGCGGCCGCGGTCCCGCTGTACGCCGTCGCCCCCGGCGAGTTCACCGCGGCCCGCACCGCGGCGGTCCGCGCGGCGCGGCAGTGGGACCGGGCGCTCGCCACGGCGGTCGGTGCGCTGCGCAAGCCGTCGGCCGCGGCCGCGGCGGTCAACCTGCTGGTCCGCGAGCGCCCGGACGACCTGCAGCGGCTGCTGGACCTCGGCGTCCGCCTGCGGGAGGCGCAGGCCGCCCTGGCCGGCGCGGACCTCCGGGCGCTGCACACCGAGCAGCAGCGCACCGTCGGCGAGGTCGCGGAGGTGGCGGTCGGGCTGCTCGCCGGTGCCGGCGGGACGGCCGGTGCGGCGGTCCGGGGGCAGGTCGAGGCGACCCTGCGCGCGGCGATGGGGGACCCCGGCGCCGCGGCCGCCGTCGCGACCGGCCTGCTGACGCGCGACCTGTTCTCCTCCGGGTTCGAGCCGGTCGAGGTCGACGGCGCGGTGGCGGTGCCCGACGCCCCGCCGCTGGCCGGCGCCCCGGCGCGCCGGACGCCGCTGCGTGCCGTCCCGGAGCCCGTCCCGGACCCCCCGGACGCGGGGACGGGCGAGGACGGCACGTCGACCGGCCGCCGGCGGCGCGGACGCCTGATCACGACGGAGGAGCCGGACCGGCCGCTGCGCGCCGCGGAACCGCCCGGGCCGCCCGCGTCGGGCGGGACGGCCCGTCGGCGCGGCCGGGTCGTCACGTCCGACGACGCCGGCGGCGCGGGCGCCGGGGCGGCCCCCTCCAGGCGGGCAGCCACGGCGCGGGACCGCGCTCGCGCCGAGCGGGAGGAGCGCGCCGAGCAGGAGCGGGCCGCGCGGGAGCGCCGTGCCGAGCAGGAGCGCGCGGACCGCGAGCGCCGCCGCGAGGCCGCCCGCCGCAGCGCCGACGAGGACGTCGCCCTGGCCCGGCGGGAGACGACCGAGCGGGCCGCCGAGCGGGACGCCGCCGAGCAGCGGCTCACGGCTGCGCAGGAGCGCGCCGCGGAGCTGGCCGGCACGATCGAGCGCGCCCAGGACGAGATCGCCCGGCTGCGGGCGGCGCTGGCCGACGCCGAGCGGGAGGCGCGGGAGGTCGGCCTGGAGGTGCGGCACGCGCGGTCCGCGCGCTCTACGGCGGCGAAGGCGGCCGAGCGTGCGGCGTCCCGGCTCCGGGACGCCGAGGCCGCCCGCGAGCGGCTCTGAGGCAGCACCGCCGGCTGTGACGCACGCCACCCGTTCGCGTTGACACCCCGCGGGGGCCTTCTTACGCTGGCAGGACGGCACGCCCCGGACGGTCGGGGCGCCCGTGGCGACGTCGGGTCGACGCAGACCCGTCGCACCGGCAGCGTCCCTCGTCCGGACGCGGCCTCGACGCCCGGGATCTGACGGACGTCGACGTCGCTCCCGTGCGCGGTCCGCGCCTCCCGTCGCGGGGCTGGGTCCTCCCGGCGGTCGCGCCCGTGCGGGACCAGCGACCCGCGCCGTCGTCAGGAGCACCGCGATGCAGGGAGCGCCCCGCCGTCCCCGCCACCGGCGGCGCGGCCGGGCGCACCTGGGACGCGGTGCCGCCGTCGTCCGGGCCGGCGGCCGCGGGGCCGTCGTCGTCGGGGTCGCGCTGCTGCTGGGCGGCGGCTGGGCGGGGGCCGGCGCCGGAGACGCGGCAGGTGGCACGGCGAGCAGCGCCGGCTCCGGCAGCACCCGGGCGACCCCGCTGCCGTTCTCCGCGGACCGGACCGCGGCGGCCGACCGAGCGCGCTGGGACGCCCGCGCGGCGGCGGAGGAGGCGGGCCTGACCGCCCAGTCGCTCGCCGTGGCCCGCGCCGCGCTGGACGCCGCGACCGGCGTCGAGGCGCTGCGCGTGTCGCCCGAGCCGCCGGCGGCGCTGGCCGACCTGGACGCCGCGGTGCTCCGGCTGCGCGTGGTCACCGGGACGCTCGGGATGGGCGCGGCACCGGTGCCGGTCGCGCGCGAGGTGGTGACGGCGCCCGACGCCGTCCCGGCACCCGACGGCCTGTCCGGCGCACCCGCCGCCGAGCCAGCGGCTCCAGGCGCCGACGTACCGGCTGCCGTCCCCGTCACCCCGGTCGTCGCCGCGACCGTGCCCGACCGCGTGACCGCGGCGGCGGACGTGCAGGCGGCCTCCGCCGCGGTGTTCCGCCTGGCCCTCGCCGTCGAGCGCAGCGTCCCGGTCGTCGTGACCGACCACCCGGCCGCCGACGTCGCCGGGCTGGCCGAGCTGGAGCGTGCCGCGCAGGCGGCGGTCGCGGAGGCGGCGGTGGTGCCGACGGGCGCGGACCGCGCCCGGTCCTCGGGCCGGGACGGCGTGGTCGCCGGCCCGCTGCGCGCCGACGGCACCGTCGACCCGGCGCTGCTCTGCCCGGTGCCGTTCGCGCCCGGCGCCCTGCTGCGCTGCGACGCCGCCGAGGCCCTGACCCGGCTGAACGAGGTGTACCGCGCCGAGCACGGTACGGACCTGCCGGTCGGCGGCACCTACCGCACCTACGACGAGCAGGTCCGGCTGAAGGCCGCGAAGGGCGGCCTCGCGGCGCACCCCGGCACGTCGCACCACGGGTGGGGCGTCGCGGTCGACTTCAGCGGGTTCGGCGGCGTCGGCCAGTTCGACTCCCCGCGGTACCGGTGGATGGTCGCGCACGGTCCCGCGTACGGCTGGGTGCACCCCGCGGCGATGGGCCCGGGCGGCGCCGGACCGCACGAGCCGTGGCACTGGGAGTACGCCGGTCCGGCCGGTGACGTCGCGTCGTCCGCCGCGGACTGACCCGGCACCCTTTACGGCCGCCCGCCGCCGGTGGTGTGATGGGGATCCCCCCGATCCGGTCCCGCGCCGTCGACGTCGACGCCGCCCGCGCCGGAGATCCGCGGTCCGGGCAGCGCCCGTCCCGCCCCCGCCCGTCGCGCGCGACGGGGACCGTCGTCCGACGAGGTACGTCGCCCCAGGGGGAGCCCCACCCATGAACGCCACCCAGACCGACACCGCCGCGCCCGCCGTCGCCGGGCGGGTGATCGAGAACGTCAGCCACGGCGAGGTGCTCGAGCGCCAGACCCGCGCGTCCGCGTTCGACTACCTGTTCCCCGACCTGGTCGGCGACGCCGGCAGCCACCTGCCCACGACGGACGCCCCGCAGGTGATCGCCCTGCTGCGGCGGCTCGGGGGAGCGATGGCCGAGCCGGCCGCCAGCCCCGCCCCGCCGTCGACCATCCCGGCGGTCTACACCTACTGGGGCCAGTTCATCGACCACGACCTCACGCTGGAGGACTCGGCGGACGCGAGCATGCAGCAACCGGCGGTGGCCGAGCCCACCCTGCAGCCCGTGGACCCGGAGACGGTGCGCAGCCGGCTCGGGAACGCCCGCCAGCCGTACCTGAACCTGGACGCGGTGTACGGCGACGGGCCGGGCGGCCGGAAGTCGTCGGCGTTCTACGCGGGCGCGTTCCTCAAGCTGGGCACGCTGGCGTCGCCCGCCCCCGGGCAGCCGGTGCCCGCTGCCGAGGACCCGGACGAGCGGGACCTGCCCGGCCGGCGCCGGGTCGCGAACCCCGCCACGGGGCGGGACGAGTTCCCGGCGAGGATCGGCGACTCGCGCAACGACGAGAACCTCGTCGTCGCGCAGCTACACCTGGCCTACCTGCGGTTCCACAACGCCGTCGCGCACGCGATCCAGGTCGCCGAGCCGGGCCTGTCGAAGCAGGACCTGCTGGCCAAGGCCCAGCAGCTCACCCGGCACTGCCACCAGTGGCTGATCGTGCACGACTACCTGCGCACCGTGACCGTCCCGGGGACGGTCGACTGGGTGCTCGCGGGGCAGCCGGGCCTGTACCTGAGCCGGTTCCCGGCGGACCGGCCCGAGGCCATGCCGCTGGAGTTCTCGGTGGCCGCGTTCCGGTTCGGGCACTCCCAGATCCGGAACTCCTACGACTTCAACCGGAACTTCGGCGACCCCGGCTTCGTCGCGCCGCGGGCGTCCCTGGAGCAGCTGTTCCAGTTCACGGGCCGGGGCGGGTTCATCGGCGGCGCGACCCGCCTGCCGGCCAACTGGGCCATCGAGTGGGACCGGTTCGTGGACAAGGCCGACCCCGACCCCCGGCACTTCGCCCGCGCGATCGACACCCAGCTGGCCGACGACCTGTCGGTGATGCGCAACGAGCCGCGCGACCTGGCCGGCATCCAGGAGCACCTGGCCAAGCGGAACCTGCTGCGCGGCTACCTGCTGAGCCTGCCGACCGGCGAGGCGGTCGCCCGGGCGCTGGCGATCCGGCCGCTGACCCGGGGCGAGCTGCTCCGCGGCGCCCCGGCCGGTGTGCGCAGCGCCCTGACCAGCCCCGAGCTCAGCGGCCGGACGCCGCTGTGGTACTACGTGCTCAAGGAGGCGGAGGTCCTCACGGCCGGCAACTCGCTCGGTCCGGTGGGCAGCCGCATCGTCGCGGAGACGATCATCGGGCTGATCCGGCACGACGCGCAGTCGTACCTCAACGTCGTCCCCGCCTGGGGCGCGGCGCCCGTCCCCACGATCGGCACCGGACCGCAGGCCCGGACGGTGACCAGCCTGGCCGACCTGCTGGAGGTGGCCGGGGTCATGCCCCCGGCCTGACGGCGTCCTGGCGGTCGGCCGGTCCCGGCACGACGACGCCGGCCCGGGCGGGCAGCACGCCGTGCGGCGCGTCGCTCCCCGGGCCGGCGTCGTCGGTGCGGGCGGGGTCCGGTCAGCGCGGCGGGCGCTTGCGGTTCTGCTCGCGGATGGCCCGGCCGCGGCGGACGTCCTCCTCGGCCTTGGCGCGCTTCTTGTCGCTCGCACGGGTGTCGCGCGGGGGCAGCTGGATGGTGCGCTCAGCCTCGATGCCGCCCTGCAGCTCGCGGCCGCGTTCCACCTCGGCGTCGAGCTCGGCACCGAACAGCAGCGCGAGGTTGGACAGCCAGAGCCACAGCAGCATGATGATCACGCCGGCCAGCGAGCCGTAGGTGCTGCCGTAGCTGCCGAAGTTCGACACGTAGAAGCCGAACCCGACCGAGGCGAGGATCCACACCACGACCGCGACCAGGGCACCGACGCTCATCCAGCGGAACTTCGGCTGCCGCACGTTCGGCGTGAAGTAGTACAGGATCGCGATGGCCAGGACCACCAGCAGCAGCACCACCGGCCACTTCGCGATGTTCCAGACGGTCACGGCGACCGAGCTCAGCCCGATCGCGTCGCCCACCTGCTCGGCGATCCCGCCGGACAGCACCACGGCGACGACGATCAGCACCGCGAAGATGACGAGCACGAGGGTGACCACCAGGAGCACCGGGCGCAGCTTCCAGATCGGCCGGCCCTCGTCGATCTCGTAGATCCGGTTCATGCCGCGGCTGAACGCGTTCACGAACCCCGAGGCCGACCACAGGGCCACGACCAGGGAGATGATGAACGTCAGACCCGCGCCGGGGGAGTTGGAGATGTTCTGCAGGATCGGCTCGATCGTCTCCTGCGCGCTGTCCTGCCCCACGATGCCGGTCGCGGTCTCGACCAGGTCCTCCACCAGCTGCTGGCCGTTGCCGACCAGGCCGAGGATCGACACGACCGCCAGCAGCCCCGGCGCGATGGCCAGGACCGCGTAGTAGGTGAGCGCGGCGGCCAGGTCGGTGGCCTGGTCGTGCTGGAACTCCCGCACCGTGGTCCGGAGCACGTACTTCCACGACCGCTTGTGCAGGTCGTCGGGGGAGTCGGGCTTGCGCGGGTCCTCCGGGTCGGGCGCTGCTGCCGCCTTCTGGGCGCTCGTCGAGTCGTCGGCCACGGTGTCCTCCTGCACGTGCGGCCGCCCGCACCGGGCGGGCGGCGTCGGCGGGGCGCTGGTGCTGCCCCGTGCGCCAGCGTCACCCGAGCGGGCGGGGTCCGCCACACGAACGGCCCAGCGGGAGCCGGGACCCGGCGGGTCAGCCCTCGACGCGCAGGCCGTCGAGCGCGTTCAGCCGGTACCCGACGCCGCGCACGGTGGTGATCAGGCCGTCCAGCCCGGTCTTGGCGCGGACGCGCCGCACGTGCACGTCGACGGTGCGGGTCCCGGCGGACAGGTCCTGGCTGCGCCACGCGCCGTCGTAGAGCTCGTCGCGGGAGACGACCCGGCCCGCCGCGCGGGCGAGGTACGCGACCAGGTCGAACTCCTGGCGGGTCAGGTCGACGTCGGCGCCGTCCACCCGGAGGCGGCGCCCCGGCAGGTCCACCAGCACGGCGGGCGCGAGGGGGAGCGCGGCGAGCAGCGCCTCGAACCGGCGCAGGTCGGCGAGGTGGGCGACGTCGGGCTGCTGGGGCAGGTCCGCACGGGCCGCCGCGGCGGGCAGGCCGCGTGCGGGACGGACCGGCGCGGCGGGCCGCGCGGGGCCGAGGCGGCCGGTGCCCGTCCGGGCGGCGGCGGTGCGGACCGGCGCGGTGCGGACCGGCGTGGTGCGGACGGGCGTGGCAGGGGTCAGGACGCTCATGGGGTGCTCCTCGGGCGGGTCCGCCGGCGCGGGGCGTTCTCCTGCGCGGCGGGGCGGGACGCGAGGTCCCGCGGGTGGCTGACGGCTGGGGTGGCGGTCAGGCCCGACAGAGCGGACGCGCGCAGGCGGGCCGCGTGGCGCGGCGCAGCAGGAGCGCGGAGGTCATGGGAGCGAGTGTGGCACGCCGGCGGCGGCGTCGGCACGGACCCGCGGCAGCCGTCTCAGGGGCCGGACGGACGTGACGGCGGCCCGGCCCGGTGGCGGCACCTGGGGGCCCCGGAGTGCTCGCGGTGGCCGTGCGCGGCTCAGCCCGCGGCGGGCTCGGTGACGTCCGGGCTCGGCGTCCCGGTCGGCTCCTCGTCGGCCTCCGGGTCCGGGTCCGGCACCGGTACCGGCCAGGGCTCGGGGTCGTGCACGGTGGCGCTCGCGTCGGTCCCGATCTCGACCAGCTGCCAGTCGATGATCCGGCGGGTGCCCGGGTCCCAGCGCAGGACGGTCATCTCGGCGGTGCCCTTGAGCGGCCCGATCCGGGGCTCGTTCTCCTGCGCACCGGCGGTGGACGAGGAGATGTACCGGATGCCCTCGCCGATCTGCTCCGGGTCGGTGCGCGTGTGCATGTGCCCGGAGATCAGGGACGGCACGCAGCCGTCGGCCAGCAGGTTCGGGGCCACCCGCGGGTTGTGGAACAGCACCAGGTCGACGCCGTCGCGGTCCTCGCACGCGACCTCGGCCAGGCGGGTGCCGACGTCGGCGTACGACTCGTCCTGCGTCGGCTGGGCGAGCAGCCGGTTCGCCTTGGGGTCCTTGTCGCCGAGGATGCGCATCCCGCGCACGTCCAGCACGCCGCCGTCCAGGACGACCGCGCCGGCCCGCGCGTACTGGGCGGTGGTGGGGGCGGAGTCGTGGTTGCCCGGCGCGGTGATGAGGTCCACGCCGTCCGGGATCGCCCGCGCGAACGTGGAGGCGCAGTACTGCTCGACCGACGTGCCGTTCATCGTGGTGTCGCCCGCGTCGAGCACCACCTCCGCGCCCGACATCTCGGTCAGCGACGTGATCAGCGGCGCCATGCCGACGTTGCAGTGCAGGTCGGAGACGAGCAGCAGCGTCATCGGCTCCTCGGCCGCGTCCTGATCGGCCTCGTCGGCCTCCCCGTCGCTGCTCGGCGTGGGCGTCGGGGCCGGGCTCGAGGTCGGGCTCGACGTCGCCGCGGTCCCGCCGCCGCCGCCGTCGTCGTCGTCGCGCGTGCGGGCGTCGCGCTCCCGCTCCTGCGCCGCCTCGACGGCCGGCCGGCGGTCCTCCCAGCCGTCCCACGCGGCGACCAGGGCGTCACCGGCCTGGTCGTAGAACTCCTCGTTGTCCCGGAACGCCTGCACCACGAGCCCGCCGTAGGTGTCGACGATGCCACCCAGCCTGCCGGTGACCCGCGCGCCCTCCAGCGGGGTGCCGTCGAACACCTCGGTGGCGGGCGAGGCGACCACCGCGGACCGCGCGCGGTCCCGCTCGCTCGCGGTGACGAGGGTCGCCACGAGGGCCACCGCGACGCCTCCCGCCACCAGCTGGCCGGCGTGCGGCCGCAGCCGCGCACCGAGCTCGCGCCGGCGGGCGCCGCCGAGCAGACCGCGCCCGACGAACCAGGCGGCCACCAGCAGCACCAGCGTGATCGCGGCCCGCGCCAGGGCGTTCGCGACCAGCGCCCGCACCGCGTCCTCGATGGTGGCCTGCGGCCCGGTGAAGAACTGCAGGTACGAGTTCAGGTCCCCGGTGAGCGCCTGCAGGGTGTCGACGTCGTGCAGCGCGTCGACGTCGACCGGGATCTCCTCCACCGTGACGCGTGCGCCGAGCCCGACCGGCAGCGGCGAGTCGATCTGCAGCGTGCCGATCGGCCCCAGGTCCACGGTCACCGTGGCGTCGGTCGTGACGTCGTACCGCGCCTCGTGCGGCCCGAAGCTCAGCTGCGCGGACGCCGTGGTGACGCCCACCACGAGGGCGACCAGCACGGCGGCGGCCCCCAGCAGCACGGTCTGCAGCCGGGGTCGGCGGGGCCGCACGCCGCGCAGGCGCCCGAGCGCGCGCCGGACGGGCGCCCACCGGTCGGACCGGTCGTCCGGTCCCGGCGACGCGGGGGTGGTCGGCCGGGGGGCCGCGGGCTGGGCGGGGTGCTGGTCGGACATCGTCGACGAGCCTAGGGGTGACGAGGGCGCGCCGCAGCGGGCTGCCTCTGCCGGGGACGGCGAGCGCCGGCACCGCCGCTGTGCTACCCCGGGACCATGACGACGCCCGCCGGCACCTCAGGAACCGCGGGCACCGCGCCCGCCGCACCCACGCTCACCACCCCCGACCCGGGCAGCAGCACCCAGCACGGCGAGAGCACGCTCACCGTCGTCGTCGCGCTCGCCGCCAACGCGCTGATCGCCGTCGCCAAGACGGTCGCCGCCGTGCTGACCGGCGCGGCCTCGATGCTCGCGGAGGCCGCGCACTCCTGGGCCGACACCGGCAACGAGGTGTTCCTGCTGATCGCCCAGCGCCGGGCCGCCAAGCCCGCCGACGACTCGCACCCCCTCGGCCACGGCCGGGAGGTCTACGTGTGGTCGATGTTCGCCGCCATCGGGTTGTTCGCCGTCGGCGCGGGGGTGTCGATCACGCACGGCGTCCAGGAGCTGGTGCACCCGGAGCCGGCCGAGTCGTTCGGCGTCGCCTACGCGGTGCTGGGCGTGGCGTTCGTGCTCGAGGGGATCTCGTTCCTGCAGGCCTGGCGGCAGGCCCGCGGCGCAGCGGCCCGCCGGGACCAGGACCTGTGGGACCACGTGCTGGCGACGTCGGACCCGACGGTGCGCGCGGTGTTCTTCGAGGACGCCGCCGCGCTGATCGGCATCGTGATCGCGGCCGCCGGGATCGGCCTGCACCAGGCGACGGGCTCGGCCGTCCCCGACGCGGTCGGGTCGATCCTGGTCGGCGTCCTGCTCGGCGTGGTCGCCGTGCTGCTGATCGACCGGAACCGGCGGTTCCTGGTCGGCGAGGTGGCCGACCCGGCCATCCAGTCCGCCGCCGTGCGGGCGCTGCTGGCCCTGCCGGAGGTGGCACGGGTCACGCAGCTGCGGCTCGAGGTGGTCGGCGCGCGCCAGCTGTACCTGACCGGCGCCGTCGACCTGACCGGGAACCTCGCGGAGGACGAGGCGTCGCACGCGCTCGCCGCCGCCGAGCGGCGGATCACGGCCGTCCCGGGCATCGTGGGGGCGGTGCTGTCGCTCTCCGAGCCGGACGAGCCGGCGCTGCCCGCCTGACCCGCCTGACCCGTCCGACCGCCCGAGCCGCCCGACCGCGTGAGCCGCTTGATCGCCCGATCCCCCTGCCGGAAGGACCCGCATGACCGTCGTCAGCCCCCGCACGCCCGTCGACCTCGGTCCCGCGCGGTCCGCCGCCGTGGCGGGCCGGGTGCTGCTGCCGCTGGTCGCCCAGGGCGCGATCGTCCGCCGCCCCCGGGCGACCGCGTGGGCCGAGCGCCACCAGACCGACCGGTCCGCCACCGCGCTGCTGCGCGACCTGCGCGCGGAGACGGGTGGCGCCCCGGTGGTGCTGCGGCTCGGGCCGCGGCGGGTGGTGCTGCCGCTGGACCCCGACGACGTCGGGACGCTGCTGACGCGCTCGCCGGAGCCGTTCAGCCCCGCGACGCGGGAGAAGCGGGCGGCGCTGGCGCACTTCGAGCCCGACGCCGTGCTCATCTCCCCGGCCGACCGGCGTCCTCGCCGCCGGCTGCTCAACGAGCAGGCGCTCGACACGTCCGAGCCGGTGCACCGGGACGCGGAGCCGCTCCTGGCGGCGGTGGACCGCGAGGCGGCGGAGCTGCTGGCGACCGTCCGCGCGACCGGGACGCTCGACCAGGACGTCTTCGCCCCCGCGTTCTGGCGGCTGGTCCGCACCGTCGTGCTCGGCGCGAGCGCGCGCGACGACGAGCGGGTGACCGAGCTGATGACGACGCTGCGCCGCGCCGCCAACTGGGCCTACCTGCACCCGCCCCGCCCCCGGCTGCGCGCCGAGCTGGCCGAGCGGCTGCAGGGCTACGTCGAGCGGGCCGAGCCCGGCAGCCTGATCGCGCACGCGGCGGCGGGTGGGGGTGCGGGCACGGCCGGGGAGGCCGTGGACCCCGCCGGGCAGGTGCCGCAGTGGCTGTTCGCGTACGACGCCGCCGGAGCCGCGGTGCTGCGCGCGCTGGCCGTCGCCGCCGCGCGGCCCGCCGTCCGGGACCGGCTGCGCGCCGAGGCCGCCTCCGGCGCCGCGATGCAGCCGTACGCGCGCGGTGCGGTCCTGGAGTCCGTGCGCCTGTGGCCGACCACCTTCGTCGTGCTGCGCGACAGCACCGCGCCCACCACGTGGGGAGCGCGCGAGCTGCCCGCCGGCACCGGGTTCGCGATCGTCAGCGCGCACACGCACCGGGACCGCGACCGCCTGGACTTCGCCGACTCGTTCGTCCCGGAGGCCTGGCTCGACGGCCGGGCGGACGCGGACTGGGGCCTGGTGCCGTTCAGTGGCGGCCCGGTGTCCTGCCCGGGGCGGAACGTCGTGCTGCTGACCGCCGGGCGGCTGCTGACCCGGCTCGCCGAGGCGGACCTGGACTTCCCGCGGGGCCGGTACCTCGCGCACGACCCGCTGCCCGCCACGTTCGACCACCTCGGGGCGCGGTTCGTCGTGCGCGGGTGAGGTCGGCCCCGGCGGGAGCCCCCCACGACGGGTGAAAGTCCGGGTGACCGGCAGCGGGATCGCCGCGTGGACCCCGGGGCGGCCGTCACCCGGTCGTGAAATACGGACGAAACCTGTCGCGTGACAGGCGTAAGGTGACCCGCGAGGGCGCGCCGCCCGCCGGGCAGGTCCCGCGCGGCCGCTCGACTGCCGAGAATGCCTGCCGCGAGCCGTGGTGTGCGCGCGATCGTGCGTCGCCGGGCCCTCCGTGTCCGCCCGGCGACCCCGGGGGCCACGACCCGAGGAAGCACAACAGCCCTGGAGGGCCTCGATGAACATGTCCATCGCCCGAGCCGGTCGTCGATCCACCCGCAGCCTGGGCCTGGTCGCCGCCGCCGTCGCGACGGCCGCCCTGCTCGCCGCCTGCTCCGGCGGTGCGGACGACGACGCGTCGTCCGCCCCGAGCAGCTCCGAGTCCGCCACGGGCTCGTCGACCTCCGGCGCCTCCGGCGACGTGCAGGTCATCGACCAGACCAACCTGCTGCTCGTGACGGCGCAGGAGACCCTCGAGGCCCGCGGCCTCGAGGTGCTCGTCGCCGACGCCTCGGGCCAGGGCCGCGAGATCGAGGACCCGACGCAGTGGGTCGTCGTGACGCAGGACCCGCAGTCCGGCACGGTCGAGGCCGGCACCGAGGTCACCATCACCGCGCGCATGACGACCGACCCCGCCTCCTGACGGGCGGAATAATCGCTGGCACCACCGCCTTGTACCGGGCGAGACTGAGGTCTCACGGTCCGCGCGGTGGTGCAGCACCCGCCGCGGGAGGACCGTCCCGGTCGCGGAGCACGCGCCCCTGGTGAGGGGTGGACGGACGCGGGCCGGGTGGCTCGTCACCGACGGTCCTCAACGAGGCCGGGACGGATCAGGCCGCGCGGGAGAAGGACAAGCGGGCGCGGTGGACGGTGGCGTGACGGTGCTGCACCTGGCGCCGAGAGCCCCGGGGTCGATCGGCCGGCAGCAGCCGGCGGGTCCCCCGGGGCTCTCGTGTTCCCCGGGGGAGCCCGGGCACCACGGGGCCGTCAGACGTACGGCGCGACCAGCCGGCGCAGCTGCGCGGCGTAGCCGCCGCGGAACAGCACCGCGTGCATGCCGACGGGGTACACCTGGTGCAGCGCCACCCGGTGCTGCCAGCCGCGGCGCAGCGGGTGCACCTGCTGGTAGCCGTCCAGCACGTCGGTCAGGTGCGGGCACCCGAACAGCGCGAGCATCGCCAGGTCGCTCTCCCGGTGCCCGCCGTGCGCGGCCGGGTCGATCAGCGTCGCGCCGGCGGGCGTCCACAGCACGTTGCCGGACCAGAGGTCGCCGTGCAGGCGCGCCGGGTGGTCGCCGTCGTCCAGGTCCCCGCGCCGCAGGACGTCCGCGAGCCGGCGCAGCAGCGCGACGTCGTCCGGGACCAGCGCCCGGCGCCGGGCGGCGGCTGCGGCGAGCGGCTCGATGCGGCAGTCGGCGAGGAACGCGCCCCAGCTCTCGTGGTCGCCGGCCGGCATCGGCAGCGGGTCGCCGAGCGGGCCGAAGAACCCGTCGCCCTGCCAGCCGGCCGGCGGGCTGCCGAACCGCGGTGCGCCGGCGTCGTGCAGGACGGCGAGCCCGCGGCCGAGCTCCACCGCGGCCCGCCGGGTCGGCGGCACCTCGGTCAGCCGCTCCAGGTCCAGGTGGTCCGGGCCGACCCCGCGCACCGCGACGACCGGCACCGCACCGCGCACCCGCAGCCACGCCAGCCCCGCCGCCTCGCAGGCGAACAGCCCCGCTGGCGCCCCCGCGCGCTGCTTCCGGTAGGTGCCGCCCTCGTGGTCCGTCCCCATGCCCCTGCCCCCGGTCCGCCGGCACGGTGGTCCGGGCCCGGACCGCGTGACCCGCCCGGCGCCCGCCCCTAGCCTGGGCC
Source organism: Cellulomonas sp. NEAU-ZC6 (assembly GCF_056844425.1). NCBI lineage: Bacteria > Bacillati > Actinomycetota > Actinomycetes > Micrococcales > Cellulomonadaceae > Cellulomonas > Cellulomonas sp. NEAU-ZC6. Next base: position 162,776 of record NZ_JBXFYH010000001.1, read on the forward strand.
GCGTGCGACCCTCCTCGATCCTCGGCAGCGCCGCCGCCCCGGCGGGGGAGGCGCGCCGCGCGGCGGAGCAGCCGGTTCCCGTGCCCGACGCCGTGCGCCGCGGGGCCGGGCGCACCCCCGACGGCACCGCCTGGCTCGCACGGCTGCCGGGGCTCGTCGCCCGCGCGCTCGACCGCTGGTCGCTGACCGCGGGGGACCCGTTCCCGTCCGGGTCCGCGTCGTGGTGCGCACCCGTGCGCGACCGCGCGGGGCGCGACCTGGTCCTCAAGCTCTCGTTCCCGCACGCCGAGGCGGCGGACGAGGCCGCGGTGCTGCGCGCCTGGGACGGGCACGGCGCGGCCGGGCTGGTCGCCGCGCACGCGCCGGACTGGGCGCTGCTGCTGGACCGCGTCCGGCCCGGCACCCCGCTGCGCGCGGCCCGGACGCCGGTGCTGCGCCGCCTGACCGAGGCCGCCGACGTGCTGCACGCCCTGCACGCGGCACCCGCGCCCGGCGGCCTGCCGGAGCTGACGGACGTCGCCGCCCGCTGGGGCGTGCTGGTCGAGGAGCGCGCCGACGCCGCCCGCACGGCCGGCGCGCGGACCGACGCCGGGCTGCTGCGGGCGGCGCTCGTCGTGCTGCGCGGGCCCGCCGGCCCGGCGCCGGTGGTCCTGCACGGCGACCTCAACCCGGGCAACCTCCTGCGCTCGGACGACGGCTGGCGCGCGATCGACCCCAAGGCGCTGCGCGGCGACCCCGCGTACGACCCGTGGCCGCTGCTGGAGCAGGTCGGCCGCCCGTGGCGCACGCCGGACCCGGTGCGCACGCTGCGGGACCGCACGCGGCGGGTCGCCGACCGCGCGGGCCTCGACCCGGTCGCCACCGCCGGCTGGGCGCTGGCCCGCGGCACGGAGGCCGCGCTGTGGGGATGGGCGCACGACGCGGACGTCGCCCGGCTGCACCGCGGCCTGGCCCGGGCGGGGGACTGGGCGCGGGTGCGTGACGCGCTGACGGGCTGACGCCGCCGACGCCGCTGACCGACCGACGCGCCGACGCGCCGACGCGCTGACCGACCGGCGCGCTGACCGACCGGCGGCCTGACGCGCCGAGCCCGGCGGTCAGCCGCCGACGGCACCGCGCAGGTGGTCGAACACGAGGCTGGTCTCGGTCGAGGCGACGTCGGGCCGGTCGCTCAGCCGCTCGACGACGAACCGGCGCAGCTCGTCCGTGTCGCGCACCGCCACGTGCAGCAGGAAGTCGTCCGCGCCCGCCAGGAAGTAGACGTCCAGCACCTCGGGCCGTCCCGCGATCGACCGTGCGAACGGCTCGAGCGTCGCCCGGGAACCCGCGGCCATCCGCACGGCGACCATCGCGCGCAGCCCGCGGCCGAGCGCGCCCGGGTCCACGTCGGCGTGGAACCCGCGGATCACGCCGGCGCGTCGCAGCGCGCGGACCCGGGACAGGCAGGTCGACGGCGCGATGCCGACCGCGGCGGCCAGCGCGTTGTTGGGCAGCCGGCCGTCCTCCTGCAGCAGGCGGACCAGGTGCCGGTCGACCGCGTCGAGCGCCCCGGCCCGAACATCGTTCGGCGGTGTGACGTGCGTCGCAGGCGGGACGGCAGGAAGTTCGGCCACGGTGGGAGAGTAACGAACGGATACGCACCGACATCTCGCGGAAACACGCGGAAGTTCACGCTGGAGCCCTACCGGTGCCGCCCGGCGCCACGACAGGAGGAGTCGTCATGAGGGTCGGGGTCCCCGCCGAGGTGAAGAACCACGAGTACCGCGTCGCGATCACGCCGGCGGGGGTGCACCAGCTGGTCGCCGCGGGGCACGAGGTGCTGGTGCAGGCGGGTGCCGGCCTCGGCTCGGCGATCGCGGACGACGCGTACGCCGCGGCCGGCGCCCGCCTGCTGCCGACCGCCGCCGAGGTCTGGGGCGCGGCGGACCTGGTGTGCAAGGTCAAGGAGCCGGTCGCGTCCGAGTACGGGTTCCTGCGAGAGGGGCTGGTGCTGTTCACCTACCTGCACCTCGCCGCCGACCGCCCGCAGACGGAGGCGCTGCTCGCCGCCGGGGTGACGTCGATCGCCTACGAGACGGTCCAGCTCGCCGACGGCTCGCTGCCGCTGCTGGCGCCGATGAGCGAGGTCGCGGGCCGGCTCGCCGCGCAGGTCGGCGCCTACCACCTGATGCGCACCGCCGGCGGCTCGGGGCGCCTGCTCGGCGGCGTGCCGGGCGTCGCGCCGGGCAGGGTCGTCGTGATCGGCGGCGGGGTGGCCGGGCAGCACGCGGCCGAGGTCGCGCTCGGCATGCGGGCCGACGTCACCGTGCTCGACCTGTCCGTGCCGCGGCTGCGGGAGCTGGACACCGCGTTCGGCGGCCGGGTGCGCACGCTCGCCTCGTCGGCGTACGCGGTCCGGGAGGCCGTCGCGGACGCCGACCTGGTGGTCGGGGCGGTCCTCGTCCCGGGCGCGCGGGCCCCGAAGCTGGTCACCGACGAGATGGTCGCCGGGATGCGGCCCGGCTCGGTGCTGGTGGACGTCGCGGTGGACCAGGGCGGCTGCTTCGAGTCCACCCGGCCCACGACGCACGCCGACCCGACGTTCCGGGTGCACGACGCGATCTTCTACTGCGTCGCCAACATGCCGGGCGCCGTGCCGGTGACGTCCACGCACGCCCTGACCAACGTCACGCTGCCCTACCTGACCGCGCTGGCCGGCCGCGGCTGGCGGGACGCGGCCGCGGCCGACCCCGCGCTGGCCGCCGGCCTCGCGACGCACGCGGGCGACCTGCTGCACGCCGGGGTCGGTGCCGCCCACGGTCTCCCCGTCGTCGACCGGGCGGTGGCGCTGGCGGGCTGATCGGCGGTGCCGAGCGGCGGAATGCGTGCGACACCGCGGGTCCGCAGGTGGCACGGTGGGCCGATGGAGCCCTTCGAGCTGACCGACGGCGTCGTGCTGCTGCGCGTCCCCGGTCCCGCGGACGTCGACCGCGTCACCACCCTGTGCCAGGACCCGGCGATCCAGGAGTGGACCACGGTGCCGAGCCCGTACGCGCGGCCCGACGCCGAGGGCTTCCTCACCCGGCTCGTCCCGGAGGGCTGGGCGCGCGGGACGCAGTGGAACTGGTCGGTGCGCCAGGCGGACGACGACCTGCTCGTCGGCATGGTCGGCCTCGCCCGCGGGGACGACGGCGCCGCGGAGCTCGGGTACTGGCTCGCCCCCGGAGCCCGCGGTCGCGGGCTGATGGGGCGGGCGGTGGCGCTCGTCGTGGCGACCGCCTTCGACCGGCTGGGCCTGGAGCGCCTGACCTGGCGCGCCTTCGTCGGCAACGGCCCGTCGCGGCGGGTCGCCGAGCGCGCGGGGTTCCGCGTCGCCGAGGGCTGGCGTCCCGGCGAGCACCGAGGTGCCCCGCGGGACGAGTGGCACGGCGAGCTGCTCCGCGCCGACGTCGCCGCGTCGGAGATGATGGGCCGATGACCACCACCCTCGCCGCGGACAACCCGTTCGCCACCCCCTCCGCCCTGCCCTACGGCCTGCCCGACTTCGCCCGGATCCGCGAGGAGCACTACCGGCCCGCGCTGCTCGCCGGGATGGCGGAGCAGCGGGCCGAGGTCGAGGCGATCGCGGCCGCCGCCGAGCCGGCCACGGTCGAGAACACCCTGGAGGCGCTCGAGCGCTCGGGGCGCCTGCTGCACCGTGCCGCGGTGGCGTTCTTCAACCAGTCGTCGTCGGACTCCACGCCGGGCCTGGAGGCCCTCGAGGAGGAGGTCGCGCCGCTGCTGGCCGCGCACCAGGACGCCATCTACCTGGACCGCCGGCTGTTCGCGCGGGTCGAGGCGCTGCAGGACGCCGCCGCGGCCGGGGACCTGGACCTCGCGCCCGACACCGCCTGGCTGCTGCACCGGCTGCACACCGCCTTCGTGCGCGCCGGCGTCCGGCTGGACGACGCGGCGCAGGACCGGCTGCGCGAGCTGAACGCCGAGATCACCCGCCTGGAGACCGTGTTCGGCCGGCAGCTGCTGGCGGAGACCAACGAGTCCGCGGTGCTCGTCACCGACCCGGCCGAGCTCGACGGCCTGGCCGACGACGCCCGCGCCGCCGCGGCCGAGGCCGCCACCCGCCGCGGGCACGAGGGCGCCTGGCTGATCGACCTGGTCCTGCCCACGCAGCAGCCCGCGCTCGCGTCGCTGACCGACCGCGCGCTGCGCGAGCGGATCCACACCGCGTCCGTGCGCCGCGGCGGCCGGGGCACCGCCCACGACACCCGCGCCACGCTGCTCGCCCTGGCGCGCCTGCGGGCCGAGCGCGCGCAGCTGCTGGGCTACCCGCACCACGCGGCCTACATCGCCGCGGACGCCACCGCGAAGACGCCGGAGGCCGTCGCCGACATCCTGGCCCGCCTGGCACCCGCGGCGGTCGCCAACGCCCGCGCGGAGGCCGCCGACCTGGAGGCCGCGCTGCAGCGCGACGTGCCGGGCGCCACCCTCGAGGCCTGGGACTGGGCCTACTACGCCGAGCAGGTCCGCAAGGAGCGCCGCTCGCTGGACGACGCGCTGCTGCGCCCCTACCTGGAGCTGGACCGCGTGCTGCGCGAGGGCGTGTTCCGCGCCGCCGGCGAGCTGTACGGCCTCACCTTCACGGAGCGCCCCGACCTGGTCGGCTACCACCCGGACGCCCGCGTGTTCGAGGTCGCGGACGCCGACGGCACCGGGCTCGGCCTATTCGTCGGGGACTTCTGGACCCGCGACTCCAAGCGCGGCGGCGCGTGGATGAACAACCTGGTGGACCAGTCGGGGCTGCTCGGCGAGCAGCCCGTCGTGGTGAACAACCTCAACATCCCGAAGCCGCCGGCGGGGGAGCCGACCCTGCTCACCTGGGACGAGGTCATCACCCTGTTCCACGAGTTCGGGCACGCGCTGCACGGGCTGTTCTCCGCCGTCCGGTACCCGTCGCAGTCCGGCACCGAGGTGCCGCGGGACTTCGTCGAGTACCCGTCGCAGGTCAACGAGATGTGGGCCTGGGAGCCCTCGATCCTGCGGGCGTACGCGGTGCACCACCGCACCGGCGAGCCGATGCCGGCGTCCTGGGTGCAGACCATGCTCGACGCGCGGCAGGACGGCGAGGGCTTCGCCACCACCGAGTACCTCGGTGCCGCCCTGCTCGACCAGGCCTGGTACCGGCTGTCCCCGCAGGACGTGCCGACGGACGTGCAGCAGGTCGAGGCGTTCGAGGCCGCCGCGCTCGAGGCCGCGGGCACCGCCTTCGCGCCCGTGCCGCCCCGCTACCGGACCACGTACTTCAACCACGTGTTCGGCGGCGGCTACTCGGCCGGGTACTACTCGTACATCTGGTCCGAGGTGCTCGACGCGGACACGGTCACCTGGTTCGAGGAGAACGGCGGGCTGCGCCGCGAGAACGGCGACACCTTCCGGGCGCGGCTGCTGTCCCGCGGCGGCTCGGTCGACCCGATGGCCGCGTTCCGCGACCTGCGCGGCCGCGACCCGGAGATCGCGCCGCTGCTCGCGCGCCGCGGCCTCACGGCGGCCCCGCAGGCCTGACGCGCCCCGCCCCGTCCCGTGCCGCCCCGGTGGGTGGCGCGGGACGGGGGAGCGCGGCCGGTACCGTGGGTCCATGACCCCCCTGCACGGCTCCGAGCCCGACGTCCCGCCCAGCACCTCGGCGGCCGAGGCCGAGGTCGTGCGGATCGCCCAGGAGCTGATCCGGTTCGACACCTCGAACTACGGCGACGGCTCCGGCCCCGGCGAGCGCGCCGCGGCCGAGCACGTGATGACGCTGCTGCACGAGGTGGGGCTCGCGCCCGAGCTGATCGAGTCGGCCCCCGGCCGCGCCAACGTCGTCGTGCGCCTGGAGGGTGCCGACCGCGACCGGCCCGCGCTCGTGCTGCACGGGCACACGGACGTCGTGCCGGCCGAGGCCAAGGACTGGAAGGTCGACCCGTTCGCGGGCGAGGAGTTCGACGGCATGGTCTGGGGCCGCGGCGCCGTCGACATGAAGGGCATGGACGCGATGATCCTGGCGGTCGTCCGCCAGATGGTCCGCGAGGGGCGCAAGCCGGCCCGGGACGTCGTCATCGCGATGTTCGCGGACGAGGAGGCCGGCGGGAAGTACGGCGCCCGGTACCTGGTGGACCAGCGCCCGGAGCTGTTCGAGGGTGCCTCCGAGGCGGTGTCCGAGGTCGGCGGGTTCTCCGTGGACGTGCACGGCCGCCGCGCCTACCTGCTGCAGACCGCCGAGAAGGGGATCGCCTGGCTGCGCCTGGTCGCCGACGGCACGGCGGGCCACGGCTCCGCGGTCAACGCGGACAACGCCGTGACGCAGCTGGCCGAGGCGGTCGCCCGGATCGGGGCCTACCGGTGGGACACCCGGCTCACGCCGACGGTGCTCGCGCTGCTGGAGGGCGTCGCCGACCTCACGGGCCTGCCGCTCGACGTGGACGACCCGCTGGCGATCGACCGGCTGATCGGCGCGCTCGGCCCGGCCCGGCGGTTCGTCGGCTCGTCGATCCGCACGCTGGCCAACCCGACCCAGCTGCACGCGGGCTACAAGACCAACGTGATCCCGGGCCGCGCGACCGCCACCATCGACGTGCGCCCGCTGCCCGGCGACCACGACGACGTCCTGGCGAAGGTCCGCGAGCTCGCCGGCCCGCACGTCCGGGTCGAGCCGGAGCACGTGGACATCGGCCTGGAGGTGCCGTCGACCGGCGCGCTGATCGACACGATGACCGACGTGCTGCGCACCCAGGACCCCGGTGCCGTGGTGCTGCCGTACATGCTCTCGGCGGGCACGGACAACAAGTCGCTGGCCCGGCTCGGCATCCACGGCTACGGGTTCGCGCCGCTGCGCCTGCCGGCCGACCTGGACTTCACGGCCCTGTTCCACGGCGTGGACGAGCGCGTGCCCGCCGACTCCCTGCGGTTCGGCGTGCGCGTGCTCGACGGGCTGCTGCGCGAGGCCTGAGCCCCGCGCAGCCGCGCCGCGGTCAGTCCTCGACCAGCCCGAGGGTGGAGCGCACCCGGATGATCCGGCGCCGCAGCCACACCTTCCGCTCGCCACCCGTGTAGAGCAGCGTGCGGGCGAGCTCCCAGCGGCCGTACTCGGCCTCGTCCGTGAGCAGCCGCCGTGCGTCGCTGCGGCTCGTCGACCGGGGGATCGTCAGGACGCGGTACTCGTACTGCCGCGTCGCGTCGGGGCCGTCGATCCGCCCCTGGCGCAGGTTCGTGCGTGCCATGCCCACCGCCTTCGTTCCTGTCGTGGTGCCATTGTGCCTGGTGCGGCGCTACGGTCGTCGCATGGCTATCGACCCCCGTGCGGCGCTGGACCGCTTCATCGCCGCTCTCGAGGCGCACTACTCCGCCGTCGCCGCGCGCCGTGGCGAGGACGACCCGGCGGTGGACGACGCCTACGACGTGCTCGCCGACGCCTTCGAGGCGTACGACGAGGCGCTCGGCACGGTCCACGGGGAGGCTACGCCGTTCTACCTCGCGGACGAGGACGACGAGGACGACGACGAGCCGGACGAGTACGACGTCGACGACCTGCCGGGGGCGACATTCGCGGACGAGGACGAGGACGAGGACGAGGACGACGACGCCCTGCACCCCTGACCGGACGCGTCAGCGGCGCTCGGGGTAGCCGGTCGCCGGCGCGCTGACCTCGTCCAGCGCCCGCAGGATCTCCGCGGGCAGCTCGACGTCCTCGGCCGCGAGCGAGGCGCGCAGCTGGGCGGGCGTCCGCGCGCCCACGATCGCCGAGGCGACCTGCGCCCGGACCCGCAGCCACGCCAGCGCGACCTCGAGCGGCGCGCGCTCCAGCCCCTGGGCGGCGGTCACCACGGCCTCCACCACCGCGGCGGCGACCGAGCCGAGGTAGGGCTCCACGAACCCGGCCAGGTGCGGGGACGCCGCCCGCGAGTCCGCGGGGACCGTGCGCCGGTACTTGCCGGTCAGCACGCCGCGACCCAGCGGCGACCACGCCAGCACGCCGATGCCGAGGTCCGCAGCCGCGGGCAGCACCTCGCGCTCGATCCCGCGCTGCAGCAGCGAGTACTCGGCCTCGACCGCCGCCAGGCCCGGGTCGTCCCCGAGCAGCGTCGCGGCGCGGGCGACCTGCCAGCCCGGGTGGTTGGACAGCCCGACGTACCGGGCGCGGCCGGAGTCCACCGCCCGGCGCAGCGCGGTCACGGTCTCGGTCAGCGGCGTGCGGGGGTCCGGCGTCTGCACCAGCCACAGGTCGACGTGATCGGTGCCGAGCCGGCGCAGCGAGGCGTCCAGGGTGTCCAGCAGCGCGCCGCGCGAGGCGTCGACCACGCCGCCCTCGGGCGTGCGCCGCACGCCCGCCTTCGTGCAGAGCACGACCTCGTCGCGCGGCACGACCTTGTCCAACAGCGAGCCGAGCAGCTCCTCCGCGCCGCCGTCGGCGTAGGAGGCCGACGTGTCGACCAGCGTGCCGCCCGCGTCGGCGAAGTCGCGCAGCTGCTCCGCGGCGTCCAGCTCGTCGGTGTCCCGGCTCCAGGTCAGCGTCCCGAGTCCGAGGTGCGAGACCCGAAGGCCGGTCCGTCCGAGCTGCCGCTGTTCCATGCGGTGAGGGTATCCGTCGTGGTGGGGAGGGTGCGTGCGCGTGCGGTGGTCGCGGCGCGGCACCGGCTATCGTGGCGCCTCGTGGCAGCGCACGCGAACTCCCCGGCCCCGATCGGCACCCCCGCATGAACGTCCTCGAGGCGATCGTCCTGGGGCTCGTCCAGGGCCTCACCGAGTTCCTGCCGGTGTCGTCCAGCGCGCACCTGCGCATCGTCGGCGAGCTGATCGGCTCGGGCGACCCCGGGGCGGCGTTCACCGCGATCACGCAGATCGGCACGGAGACGGCGGTCCTGCTGTACTTCCGGCGCGACATCGCCCGGATCTGCACGCACTGGTGGCGCGCGGTCCGCGGCGACCTCGGGTCGGACTGGCGCTCGCGCGCGGGCAGCCCCGTGGGCGGCACCCCGGACCACGACGCGCAGATGGCCTGGTTCATCGCGCTCGGCTCGGTCCCGATCGTCGTGCTCGGCCTGCTGTTCCAGGACGCGATCGAGCAGCCGTTCCGCAACCTCTGGCTGATCGTCGTCACGCTGACCGTGTTCGCGCTGGTGCTGGACTGGGCCGACCGCCGCGGCGGCAACCGGCGCCAGCTCACCGACCTGACCCCGCGGCACGCCGTCTACTTCGGGCTGGCGCAGGCGATGGCGCTGGTCCCGGGCGTCTCCCGGTCGGGCGGCACGATCACGGCCGGCCGGCTGATGGGCTACTCGCGGGAGGCCGCCGCGCGGTACTCGTTCCTGCTCGCGATCCCCGCGGTGCTCGGGTCGGGGCTGTACCAGCTCGCGTCGAGCGTCGGCTCGTTCGGGGAGGCCGGCACCCCGACCGTCGGCGTCACGATCATCGCCACCCTGGTCGCGTTCGTCGTCGGGTACGTCGTGATCATCGGGTTCCTCAAGATCGTCTCGACGTACTCGTACCGGCCGTTCGTGGTCTACCGGATCGGCCTGGCCGTCGTCGTGGCGCTCCTGCTGCTGACCGGGGTGCTCGACCCGCTCGCGGGCGCCTGAGCCGGCCGCGCGGTCGGGCGGGTCAGAGCCAGCCGGAGCGCTTGAACAGCCGGTGGAGCACCGTCGCCGCGCCCGCCATGAGCAGCAGCGCCGCCGGGTAGCCGAGCAGCCAGTGCAGCTCCGGCATGTGGTCGAAGTTCATGCCGTAGACGCCCGCGATCAGCGTCGGCACCGCGATCACCGCCGCCCACGCCGAGATCTTGCGCATGTCCTCGTTCTGCCGGACCGAGACCCGGGACAGGTGCACCGACAGCATGTCGCCCAGCAGGGCGTCGTGGGCGTCGAGGTGCCGGTCCACCTTGGTCAGGATCGTGTCCAGGCGGCGCAGCCAGCGCATCGTGCGGGTCTCGCGCTCCGCGTCCTCCGCCTCCGCGACCAGCTCCGGGAACGCGGACAGCAGCGGCACGAGCGAGCGGCGCGCCTCGGCGATCTCGCGCTTGAGGTCGTACACGACCTCCGCCGGGTCCTCGGCCCCCGGGGTGAACACGACCTGCTCGACGTCCGCGACCGCCTCGCCGACCCCGGCCTCGACGTCGCCGGCCCGGCGGACCAGCGTCATCAGCACCGCGGCGAACACGTGGCTGCCGCGGTCCTGCGGCAGGTGCTCGTCCTCCCCGAGGTGCTCGAGCACCTCCGCCAGCAACCCGGCCGGCCCCTCCTCGGCGGTGATGGTGACGTCCTCGACCACGAGCGCCGCCCACAGGCCCGTGCGGACGTCGCGGGTCCGGGGGTCGTAGACCAGCGTCGGGCAGACCAGGTACCGGCCGCCGCCGGGCAGCCGGCGCAGCTGCGGGTGCCGGGGGTCACCGAGCGCGACCCCGTCGCCGCCGGTCGTCGACCGGCGCACCGCCGACTCCGGGACACCGGCCTGCCTCGCGGCGTCCGCCAGCAGGTCCAGCGAGTCGACGTGCACCCACGCCGCCGGCGGCTCCGGTGCGGCCAGCTGCGCCAGCAGCCCGTCCGGGTCCGTCGCCGTCCAGCCCCCGCCACCCTGCACCCACGCGCTCTCCACCTCCGCATCGTGCCGCCCGCGCCCCGGCGCACGCGCCCGACGCGCCGTCCGCCCCCGCGCCGTCACCCGCCCGCCTGTCCCCGCCCCGCGGCGCCGCCCACCTCGCCCAGGTAGAGCGTTCCGCGCGAGGTAGAGCCTCGTGCGGCACTACCTCGGCGCGGAGGCTCTACCTCGGCGGGGAACGAGGGCCGGGGAGCCGCGGGCCGGAGCGTGCTCGCGGGGTGGGATGCGTCACGACGGGGTGGACGGCGCGGCGGTGCCCCTCGCGCGGCGGATACGATGCACGCCGTGCTCACCTGGCCCGCCCCGCAGATCCCGCAGCTCCCCGGCCAGGGGGGTCCCGTGCGGGTCCGGGACACGTCCACCGGCGACCTGGTCGTCGCCGCCCCGGGCGCCGCGGCCACCGTCTACGTCTGCGGCATCACCCCGTACGACGCGACGCACATGGGCCACGCCGCCACCTACGTCGCGTTCGACCTGCTGGTCCGCGGCTGGCTCGACGAGGGCAAGCACGTCCGGTACGCGTCCAACGTGACCGACGTCGACGACCCGCTGCTCGAGCGTGCCGAGGCGACCGGCGTCGACTGGCGCGAGCTCGCCGCGGACCAGACGGCGCTGTACCTGGAGGACATGACGGCGCTCGGCGTCGTGCCGCCGGACGTCTACACCGGCGCCGTCGAGGCCGTGCCGGACGTGGTCGAGGCGGTCGAGGCGATGATGGCGGCGGGCACGGCGTACGTCGTCGGGGTGCCGGACACGCACGGCGAGGGCGCCGCCGACGTCTACGCGGACCTGTCCGCCGACCCGGCGTTCGGCGAGGTCGCCCGGCTGGACCGCACCGAGATGCACCGCCTGTTCGGCGAGCGCGGCGGCGACCCCGCCCGCCCGGGCAAGCGCGACCCGCTGGACCCGCTGCTGTGGCGAGCCGCCCGGCCGGGCGAGCCGTCCTGGGACGGCAACGGCCTCGGCCACGGCCGGCCCGGGTGGCACATCGAGTGCGCCGTGATCGCCCGCGACGGCATCGGGTTGCCGTTCGACGTGCAGGGCGGCGGCTCCGACCTGCGGTTCCCGCACCACGAGATGAGCACGTCGCACGCGCGGCTGCTCAGCGGCGGCCACGGCGCCCGCACCCACGTGCACACCGGCATGGTCGGGCTGCACGGGCAGAAGATGAGCAAGTCGCTCGGCAACCTCGTGCTGGTGTCGCAGCTGCGCGCCGACGGCGTCGACGCGATGGCCGTGCGGCTCGCGATCCTCGACCACCACTACGCCACCGACTGGGAGTGGACGGACGACGTCCTGCGCACGGCGCAGGCCCGGCTGGAGCGCTGGCGCGCCGCCGTGTCCGGCAACGGCGGCCCGGCGGTCGACGCGATGCTGGCCGAGGTGCGCGCCGCGATCGCCGACGACCTCGACGCGCCGCGCGCGCTGCGGGCCGTGGACGCCTGGGCCGAGGCATCGCTGGCCGGCGTTCCCGACGCCGAGGCGCACGAGGGCGCTCCCGGCGTCGTCGCGCGCGCGGTCAACGCCCTGCTGGGCGTCCGCCTCTAGGGCTCCTCGCCGGGACTCCGGCCAGCAGTCCTCGCCGGGACGCCCCGGACTGGCGGCGTCAGCCCCCGATGCCCTTGTCCCGCCGCCGCAGGTAGCGCTCGAACTCCTGCGCGATGGCCTCGCCCGACGCCTCCGGCAGCTCGGCGGTGTCCTTGGCCTCCTCGAGCTGGTGCACGTACTCCGCGATCTCCGCGTCCTCGCTCGCGAGCTCGTCGACGCCGTCCTGCCACGCAGCGGCGTCCTCGGGCAGGTCGCCCAGGGGGATCGGCTCGCCGGTCAGCTGCTCGATGCGGTGCAGCAGCGCGAGCGTGGCCTTGGGCGACGGCGGGTGCGCGACGTAGTGCGGCACCGCGGCCCACAGCGACACGGTGCGCATGCCGCGCGCCGCCGCCTCGTGCTGCAGCACGCCGACGATGCCCGTGGGGCCCTCGTAGGAGTTCGGCTCGACGTCCAGGACCTCGCGGACGTCCGGGTCCTCGCTGGTGGCCGTGACGGGGATCGGGCGCGTGTGCGGCACGTCGGCCAGCAGCGCGCCGAGCGTGATCACCGTGGTGACCCGCAGCCCGGCGGCGATGTCCAGCAGCTCGCCGCAGTACCGGCGCCAGCGCATGGACGGCTCGATGCCGTGCACCAGGACGACCTGGCGCCCCGCGCTGGGCGTCGTCGCGACGGCCACGGCGGTGCTCGGCCAGGTGATCTCCCGGCGGCCGTCGGCGCCCGTGCCGACGACCGGCCGGTTCACCTGGAAGTCGTGGTACTCCTCGGGGTCGAGCTCGTCGACCTGCTCCGCGCCCCAGGCCTCGTGCAGGTGCTCCAGCGCCTGGCTGGCCGCGGAGCCGGCGTCGTTCCAGCCCTCGAACGCCGCGAGGAGGATCGTCTCGCGCTCCGGGAGCCCCGCGGGGGTGTCAGCCTGCTCGGTCATCGGCCCAGCGTAGGACGTGCCGCGCCCGGGTGTCGGAACCGGCTGGGAGAATGGCCCGCGTGCCGCTCGTCCTCGTCGCCGCCGACCCGGACCGTCCGGGCGGTGCGGTGCTGCGCACGGCCGACGACGTGACCGCCGCGGAGGCCGGCCGGCTCGGCCCGCCGGTGCACGTGGCGGGTCCGGAGCTGCCCGCCGCGGTCGCCGCGCGGGAGGTGGACGGCCCGCGCTGGGTGTGGGACGACACCGAGCACTGGTACCCCGACCTGCTGGCCGCCGGCGTGCGCGTCCAGCGGGTGCACGACCTGCGGCTGTGCCGCACGATCCTGCGCGGCAGCACCCGCACCGCCGGGACGGCGCTGGCCCGGGCGCCGCACGACGGGTGGGACGGGGCCGGGGCCGGCGCCGCGGCGCACGAGCCCGACGCGCCCAGCCTGTTCGACGACCTGCCCGCGACCGCGCTGGACGCCGGGCCGGACGTGGCCGGTGTCGGTGCCGAGCTGCAGCGCCAGCTCGAGGCGCTGACGGAGGCGGGCGACGACGGGCGGCTGCGGCTGCTGCTGGCGGCCGAGTCGACCGGCGCGCTGATCGCGGCGGAGATGCGGCACGACGGCATGCCGTTCCGCCCCGACGTGCACGACGCCCTGCTCACCGGTCTGCTCGGCCCCCGCCCGCGCGAGGGTGCACGCCCGGACCGGCTGGCCGCGCTCGCCGACCGGGTGGCCGCGGCGCTCGACCGGCCGACGCTCAACCCCGACTCCCAGCCCGAGCTGCTGAAGGCCCTGCGGGCCGCGGGGCTGGACGTCACGTCGACCCGGACGGCCGAGATCCGGGCGCTCGACCACCCCGTGCGCGACCCGCTGCTGGAGTACAAGAAGCTCGCCCGGCTGCTGTCCGCGAACGGCTGGGCCTGGCTGGACCGGTGGGTGCACGAGGGACGGTTCCGGCCGGACTACGTGCCCGGCGGGGTGGTGACCGGGCGCTGGGCGAGCAGCGGGGGCGGTGCCCTGCAGCTGCCCGCGGTGATCCGGGACGCCGTGCGGTCGGACCCGGGCTGGCGGCTCGTGGTCGCCGACGCGGCGCAGCTGGAGCCGCGGGTGCTCGCCGCCATGTCGGGTGACGGCGCGATGGCGGCCGCCGGCCGGCAGGCCGACCTGTACGCGGGCGTCGTGGCCGCGGGGATCGTCGCCGACCGGCAGCAGGCGAAGTACGCGATGCTCGGCGCGATCTACGGTGCCACCACGGGGGCGAGCGCCGTGCTGATGCCGCAGCTGGGGCGGGCGTACCCCCGGGCGGTGGCGCTGGTCGAGGAGGCCGCACGCGCCGGGGAGCGCGGCGAGCAGGTCACCACGTGGCTCGGCCGGTCGTCACCGCTGCCCGGCGCCGCCTGGCTCGCCGCACGCCAGGCCGCCTCCGCGGAGGGTGCCGCGCCCGAGGACGTCCGGGACGTCCGGCGCCGGTCCCGGGACTGGGGCAGGTTCACCCGGAACTTCGTGGTGCAGGGCACGGCCGCCGAGTGGGCGCTGTGCTGGATGGCGGTGCTGCGGCAGCGGCTGCTGGCCGTGCCCGGGCGCCCGCACCTGGTGTTCTTCCTGCACGACGAGATCATGGTGCACGCGCCGGTCGACGTCGCCGACGAGGTCGCGGTGCTGGTCCGCCAGGCGGCGGTGGAGGCGGGCCGGCTGCTGTTCGGCGACACCCCGGTCGAGTTCGCGCTGGACGTGTCGGTGGTGGACAGCTACGCCGACGCCGTGTGACCCTTGCGCTAGGTAGACAAGTCTACCCAGCGAGCGCGAGGAGCGGTGATGGCCACGGCAGCACCCGGTCGCCCGGCGGGCGCACGACGGCGACCGGCCCGGGAGCGGCTGCTCGCCGCGGCCGCCGCGCGGTTCTACGCCGACGGCATCGCCGGCACGGGCATCGACACGATCACCGCGGACGCCGGTGTCGCGAAGATGAGCCTGTACAACAACTTCCGGTCCAAGGCGGACCTCGTCGCGGCGTACCTCGTCGCGCGGCACGAGGAGTGGCTGGACCTGTACCGCGCCCGGCTCGCGGCGGCACCCGTCGGCGACGCGCGGGCCGGGGTGCTCGCGGTGTTCGACGCCTACGCCGACCACGCCAACGCCGGCTACGCGAACGGGTTCCGCGGCTGCGGGCTGCTCAACGCCGCGGCCGAGCTGCCCGTCGGCGACCCCGGCCGCGCGGTGGTGCGCGGGCACAAGGAGGAGGTCGAGGCGATCGTCGCGGAGCACCTGCACCGGCTGCTCCCGGACGACCGCCCTCGCGCGGGTGCGCTCGCCGAGCACCTCGCGTTCCTGCTCGAGGGCTCGATGTCCCGCGCGGGGCTCGAGGGCGACGACACCCGGATCCGGCACGCCCGCGCGCTCGCCGCCGACCTGCTGGCGGCGGTGTGACGACGCCGGCGGTGGGACGCGCCCGGTCCGCGGCGGCGCCGGCGCCCGGGGTCGTGTCCGCGGGCGCGCGGACCGGGACGCCTGGCCCCGACCCGCGCCGCGCCGCCGCGTCGGGCGCCCTCGCGGTGCTCGCGGCCGCCGTGCTCTGGGGCACCACCGGCACCACGGCCGCGCTCGCGCCCGACGTCGGACCGCTCGCGGTCGGCGCCGCCGCGATGGGTGTGGGTGGGCTGCTGCAGGCCGCCACCGCCCGCCGCCAGGTCGTCCGGCACCGGGCGACGCTGCGCGACCGGCGCGGGCTGGTGCTGCTGGGTGCCGCCGCGGTGGCGGTCTACCCGCTGGCGTTCTACTCGTCCATGCGGCTGGCCGGCGTCGCGGTCGGCACCGTGGTCTCGCTGGGCTCCGCGCCGCTCGCGTCCGCCCTCGTGGAGCGGCTGGTCGACGGGCACCGGCTGTCCCGGCGCTGGCTGGTGGGTGCCGGGGTGGGCGTGGCCGGGATGGTCCTGCTGTGCGTCGCGCAGGCCGTCGGTGGCGGGCACGCGGCGGCCGGTGCCGCGAGCACCCCGGCGGCGGCCGTCCTGGGCGTGCTGCTCGGCCTGGTCGCCGGTGCGACGTACGCGCTGTACTCGTGGGTCGCCCACCGCCTGATGCTCGCGGGCGTGCCGTCCCGCGCGGCCATGGGGGCGGTGTTCGGTGCCGGCGGCCTGCTGCTGCTGCCCGTGCTGGTCGTGACCGGCGCACCGCTCCTGGCCTCCTGGGGCAACGCGGCGGTCGGCGCGTACATGGCCCTGGTGCCGATGTTCACCGGCTACGTGCTGTTCGGCTGGGGCCTCGCCCGGGTCGCCGTGAGCACCGCGACGACCCTCACGCTGCTCGAGCCCGCCGTCGCCGCCGTGCTCGCGGTGCTCGTCGTGGGGGAGCGGCTGCCCGCGGCGGGCTGGGCCGGCGTCGGGCTGGTCGTCGCCTGCCTCGCCGTGCTGACCGTGCCCGCGCCCTCGGCCGCCGGGGCGGGACGGCGCCTGCGGCTCCTACGCTGGACCCCGTGACCGTCACCGCCTCCGCCCCCACCGCCGGCGCCCCCACGGCCGGCGTCCCGACCGCCGGCGCGCCGGACCAGCCGCGCGCCGACTCCGGAGGCCCGGTCGTCCTGGACCCGGGCGCCTGGCAGGCCGTGTCCGCCGCGCACGCGGCACGCGCCGACGCCCTCACCGCCGGGCACCGGGACCGGCGCGCCCGCGGCGAGAAGCACGCGATCGAGGACTTCCTGTTCGAGTACTACCCGGCCAAGCCCGCCCAGCTGCGGCGCTGGCACCCCGGTGCGGGCCGGGTGCTCGCCGGGGCCGCCGACGCGCCGCAGGCCGGGTGGCGCTGGTACCGGTCCGCCGCGGACGGCACGGTCGGCCTGGACGCCGGCGCGTTCCTGGCCGACCGGGGCGACACCGTCCGGTACGTGCGCGGCCTGGTCGGCGCCACCGCCGCGCGTCCCGCCGCCACCGGCTGCTTCGGCCTGCACGAGTGGGCGATGGTCTACCGGGAGGGGGACGACGCGCACCGGCACGCGCTGCCGCTCCGCCTGGGTGGCGCCGGCACGGACCAGGTGGTCGACGCGCACCGGATCCGGTGCACGCACATCGACGCGTTCCGGTTCTTCACGCCGCCCGCCGTGCCGCGGAACACCCTGCAGCCCACCCGCGAGACGCAGGTCGCGCTGGAGCAGCCCGGGTGCCTGCACGCCAACATGGACCTGTACAAGTGGGCCCTGAAGCTCGGTCCCGCGGTCCCGGGCGACCTGCTGCTCGACGCGTTCGCGCTCGCCCGGGAGATCCGCGTCGTCGACATGCAGGCCTCGCCGTACGACGTGTCGTCCTACGGCCTGGAGCCGATCGCGATCGAGACCCCGGACGGCAAGGCCGAGTACGTGCGGCGCCAGCGCGGGTTCGCGGCGGCGTCGCAGGCGCTCCGCGCGCGCCTGCTCGCGGCGTGCGACGCCGTCCTGGGGCGCCCCCACGGTTGAACGCGCACGAACCGCTCCGCTTCGTCCCGGTTCGTCCCGCAGATCGTGCGCTTTCAACGGGCGGCGACGGGACCTACGCGATCTGCGCCTCGAGCAGCGCGTCGATCGCCCCCGGGGTCAGCACGTGGTCGACCGCCATCGCCGACGCCCCGATGATCCCCACCTGGGAGCGCGCCTGGGACGTCACGATCCGCAGGTGCTGCGTCGCCAGCGGCAGCGACCGCTGGTAGACGACCTCGCGGATGCCGGCGATCAGGTGCTCGCCGGCCTCGGCCACGACGCCGCCGATCACGACCAGCGACGGGTTCAGCAGGCTGACGCAGGCGGCGAGCACCGACCCGAGCTCGCGCCCGGCCTGCCGCACGGCGCGCCCGGCCGTCAGGTCGCCGGCGCGCACCAGCGCGACCACGTCGGCGCCGTCGTGCGCCTCCAGCCCCTCGCGGCGCAGGGCCTCGGCCAGGGCCCGGCCGCTGGCGACGGCCTCGAGGCAGCCGAGGTTGCCGCACCGGCAGGGCACGTCCTCGGCGCCGGGGACGGCGATGTGCCCGATGTCCCCGGCAGCGCCCTGGGCGCCCCGGCGCAGCCGGCCGTCGGAGATGATGCCGGAGCCGATGCCGGTGGCGATCTTGACGAACAGCATGTCGTCGACGTCCGGCCAGGCGGAGCGGTGCTCGCCGAGCGCCATGAGGTTCACGTCGTTGTCGACCTGCACCTCGGCGTCCAGGGCGTCGGCGAGGATGCCGCGCACGTCCACGTCGTCCCAGGTGGGCATGATCGGCGGGTTGATGGGCCGGCCCGTGGAGTGCTCGACGGGCCCGGGCAGGCCGACGCCGACGCTGACCAGGTCGTCGAGGCTGCGCCCGGCCTCCGCGACGAGGGCGCGCCCGCGCTCGACCACCCAGCCGAGCACCGCCTCCGGGCCGGCGGCGATGGCGAGGTGCTCCTCGGCCTCCGCCAGCACGGTCGACGCGAGGTCGGTGACGGCGAGCCGGGCGTGCGTGGCGCCGAGGTCGACGGCCAGCACGACCCGGGCGCTGGGCAGGAACGCGAACGTGGTGGGCGGCCGGCCGCCGGTGGAGGAGGCCTCACCCGCGGGGGCGATCAGCCCGGCCGCCATGAGCACGTCCACCCGGGCGGTGATGGTGGACCGCGCCTGGCCCGTGGCGGCGGCGAGGTCGGCCCGCGTGCGGGGGCGGCCGTCGCGGAGGAGCTGGAAGAGGTCCCCGGCGCCCGTGTGGCGCTGGGGGAGCCTGACGACGTCCTGCATGGGGTCAGTGAACCAGAAAAGTCCCATCACTTGTGACGGTCACGGTTCGGTAACTCGGACAAACCGGGACCAACTTTTGCTTGACCCGTGACGAAAGTCCTGCATAGGTTCCTCACATGGTCAACGTGGACCCCCCGCAGCAGCCGCTGCTCCAGATGCGCGGCATCGTCAAGCAGTTCCCCGGAGCCCGCGCCCTCGACGGCGTCGACCTCGACGTCCTCCCGGGCGAGGTGCACTGCCTGCTCGGCCAGAACGGCGCCGGCAAGTCGACGCTGATCAAGGTGCTCGCCGGAGCCCACCAGCCCACCGAGGGCACGGTCCTGGTCGACGGCGAGCCGGTCACGATCGCCACCCCCGTCGCCGCGCTGAAGCTCGGCGTCGCCACGATGTACCAGGAGCTCGACGTCGTCGCCGGCCTGACCGTCGCCGAGAACGTGTTCCTCGGCCACGAGCTCGCGACCGGCGGGTTCTCCCGCCGCCGCGAGGCCCGCAACCGGACCCGGGAGGTGCTCAAGCGCCTCGGCCACCCGGAGATCTCGCCCGGCCGCGAGGTCGGCACCCTGCCGGCCGCCGGGCAGCAGATCGTCTCGATGGCGCGCGCGCTGTCGCACGACGCCCGGGTGATCGTCATGGACGAGCCGTCGGCGGTGCTGGACTCGGACGAGGTGCAGAACCTGTTCCGCGTGGTGCACGAGCTGACGGCGCAGGGCGTGGCGATCGTCTACATCTCGCACCGCATGGAGGAGATCCGCGCGATCGGCGACCGGATCACCGTGCTGAAGGACGGGCGCACCGTCGCCCGCGACCTGCCGGCGCGCGAGACGCCCACCCGCGAGCTGATCCGCCTGATGACCGGCCGCTCGGTGGAGTACGCGTTCCCGACCAGCCCGGGTGTCGCGCCCGACGCCCCTGTGGTGCTGGACGTGGACGGCCTCGCGCTGCGTGGCGCGTTCGCGGACGTCTCGTTCCAGGTGCGCGCGGGCGAGATCGTCGGTCTCGCGGGCCTGGTCGGGTCGGGCCGGTCCGAGATCCTCGAGACGGTGTACGGCGCGCGCCGCGCGACCACCGGCACGGTCGAGGTCGCGGGCAAGCGGCTCCGCCCCGGTGACGTGACCGCCGCGGTCCGCGCCGGGATCGGCCTGGCCCCGGAGGAGCGCAAGGCCCAGGGCCTCCTGCTGGACGAGCCGGTGTACCGGAACATCACGCTGTCGACGTTCGGCCGGTTCGCCAAGGGCGGCCTGCTGGACGAGCGCGCGGAGCGCACGGTCGCGAAGGAGCAGGCCGAGGCGCTCGACCTGCGGCCCACGGGCGTCGACCGCGCGATCCGCACCCTGTCGGGCGGCAACCAGCAGAAGGCGATGCTCGCCCGCTGGCTGGTGCACGGCTGCCGGGTGCTGCTGCTGGACGAGCCGACCCGCGGCGTCGACGTCGGCGCTCGCGCCGAGATCTACGCCCTGGTCCGCCGGCTCGCCGACTCGGGCGCGGCCGTCGTGGTCGTGTCCAGCGAGATCCCGGAGGTGCTCGGCCTGGCCGACCGCGTGCTGGTCGTCTCCGAAGGGCGGGTCGTGCACACCGGTCCCGCCGCCGCCATCGACGAGCACGCCGTGCTCGACCTCGTCATGGAAGGAAGTGCCGCGTGAGCGAGCACCAGGTCTCCGCCCAGCCCCCGGGCGCGCCCGTGCCCGGCGGTGCCGGCGCCACCCCCGTCCCGCCGGCCGCCGACGAGTCGGACCGGGTCGAGCGCGTCGCCGCCCGGGAGCCCGCGCGCCGCCGCCGGGGCCCGGGCCTCGGCGGCGCGGCCCGCACCCTCGGCCTGGTCATCGCCCTGGCCCTCATCGTCCTGGTCGGCTACATCACGGCCGGCAGCCGGTTCGCCAGCATCGACAACCTGCTGGTCATCCTCAGCCTCGCGTCGATCATCGGCGTGCTGAGCATCGGGATGACGTTCGTCATCACGGCGGGCGGCATCGACCTGTCCGTCGGCTCGGTGCTCGGCCTCGCGTCGGTGTGGGCGACGACGCTCGCGACGCAGGAGTACGGCTGGGTCGTCATGGTCGTCTGCGCGCTGGCGGTCGGCACGGGCGCGGGTCTCGTCAACGGCGTCCTCATCGCGTACGGCCGGGTGGTGGCGTTCATCGCGACGCTGGCGATGCTGGTCGCCGCCCGCGGGCTCGCCGAGCTGATCGCCCAGCGGCGGACGCAGCTGGTCACGGTGCAGGGCTTCGAGGACGTCTTCAAGGGCGACCTGCTCGGCGTGCCGAAGATCGTGTGGATCTTCGCGGTGGTCGCGGTCGCCGGCTGGTTCCTGCTGAACCGCACGACGTTCGGCCGCCGCACGGTCGCGGTCGGTGGCAACCCCGAGGCGGCCCGCCTGGCGGGCATCAACGTCAAGCGGCACACGATGTACCTGTACGCGCTGGCCGGGCTCGCGGCCGGCATCGCCGCCGTGATGATGCTGGCCCGCACCGGTGCCGGCTCGTCGACGAACGGCCTGTACTACGAGCTGGACGCGATCGCCGCGGTGGTCGTCGGCGGGACGCTCCTGTCCGGTGGCCGCGGCACGATCGTCGGCACCGTGCTCGGCGTCCTCATCTTCGCGACGCTGACGAACCTGTTCATCCAGAACAACCTCGACTCGTCCGTCCAGCAGATCGCCAAGGGCGCGATCATCGTCGTCGCCGTCCTGCTGCAGCAGCGCTTCACCACCCGGACGCCGCGGTCGACGTAGACCCGGCACCGCTCCGCACCATCCTGAACGGCACCACCCGCACGACGCGCCGGGCCCCCGCCCGGCCGCGCCATCCCGCTCCGCCCGCTGGACATCGTCGAAGGAGATCCCATGTCCGCCAGCCGCACCACGCGCCGCAACCGCACCCTCGCGTCCGTCGCCGTGCTGTCCGTCGCGTTCCTCACCGCGTGCACCTCCAACACGCCGACCGAGGAGGACGAGGGCGGCGCCGAGGCCGCCCCGGTCGCCGTCTCGGACAACGACGAGGCCGGCGACACCGTCGTCATCGGCTTCTCCGCCCCCGCGGCCGACCACGGCTGGATGGGCGCGATCACCGCGGCCGCCGAGGCCGAGGCCGAGAACTACGAGGACGTCGAGCTCCGGGTCGCCGAGGGCACCAACGACGTCAACGTGCAGATCAGCCAGATCGAGGGCTTCATCAACGACGGCGTCGACGCGATCGTGCTGCTGCCGTTCGACGGCGGCGCGCTGACCGACGTCGCCACCCAGGCGATGGAGGCCGGCATCCCGGTCATCAACGTCGACCGCGAGTTCTCCAGCCCGTTCGCCTCCCGGGCCACCGTGCTCGGCGACAACTACGGCATGGGCGTCTCGGCCGGCACGTACATCTGCGAGCAGCTGGGCGACAACCCGGACGCGGTGGTCGCCGAGATCGCCGGCATCGACTCGCTGCCGCTGACCCAGGACCGCAGCCAGGGCTTCGCGGACGCGCTGGACGGCTGCGGCCTCGAGGTGAGCAACCGCGTCGCCGCCGACTTCACCGTGCAGGGCGGCGAGCAGGCCGCGGCGAACCTGCTGCAGGCGGCCCCGCAGATCGACGCCATCTGGAACCACGACGACGACCAGGGCGTCGGGGTCATGGCGGCGATCGAGAACGCCGGCCGCGACGAGTTCTTCATGGTCGGCGGCGCCGGCTCGGCGAACGTGATGCGCGAGATCCAGGCCGGCGACTCGGTCCTGCAGGCGACGGTCATCTACCCGTCCACGCAGGCCGCGGACGGCATCAAGCTGGCCCGGCTGGTGGCCCACGACAAGTCGATGAGCGACCTGGCGTCGGCCGGCGTGCCGCGCACGATCCAGCTGTACGCGCCCGTGGTCACGGCGGACAACGTCGACCAGTACATCGACTCGGCCTTCGAGTCCTGATCCCGGCCGCGGGGGACGGGCCGGTCCACGCACCGGCCCGTCCCACCGCGCTCACCCGAGGGAGGGTCTCGTGACGAACGAGACGACTGCCGCGCCGCTCGGCGTCGGCATGGTGGGGTACGCGTTCATGGGCGCCGCGCACTCGCAGGCCTGGCGCACGGCCCCGCGGTTCTTCGACCTGCCGCTGACCCCGGTCATGCGGGTGCTCGGCGGCCGGGACGTCGCCGCCGTGAAGTCCGCGGCGGACCGGCTCGGCTGGCAGGACACCGCCACGTCGTGGCAGGAGCTGGTGGCGCGGGACGACGTCGACCTGGTCGACGTGTGCACCCCCGGCCACACGCACGCCGAGATCGCGATCGCGGCGCTCGAGGCGGGCAAGCACGTGCTGTGCGAGAAGCCGCTGGCCAACACGGTGGCGGAGGCGGAGACGATGGTCGCCGCCGCCGAGGCCGCCGCGGCGCGCGGGGTGCGGTCGATGGTGGGCTACACCTACCGCCGGGTCCCCGCGGTGCAGCTGGCGCGCCAGCTGGTCGCCGACGGGCGGATCGGCGCGGTGCGGCACGTGCGCGTGCAGTACCTGCAGGACTGGCTCGCGGACCCGCAGACGCCGCTGTCGTGGCGGCTGGACAAGCAGTCCGCCGGGTCCGGCGCGCTGGGCGACATCGGCTCGCACGCCGTGGACCTCGCGCAGTTCATCACGGGCGAGCGGCTGACCGGCGTGTCCGCGCTGCTGGAGACGTTCGTCCGCGAGCGGCCCGTGGCGGCGGAGTTCTCCGGGCTGCACGGCACCGGTGGGACCGAGCGCGGCCCGGTCACCGTCGACGACGCCGCGGTGTTCCTCGCCCGGCTGTCCGGCGGCGGGCTCGGCGTGTTCGAGGCGACCCGGTTCGCCACGGGCCGCAAGAACGCCATCCGCCTCGAGGTGAACGGCGAGCGCGGCTCGCTGTCCTTCGACTTCGAGGACATGAACGTCCTGCACTTCCACGACGCGACCGAGGACGCCGCCACCGCGGGGTTCCGCCGGATCGTCGTGACGGAGCCGCAGCACGCCTACGTGGCGCAGTGGTGGCCGGCCGGCCACGGGCTGGGCTACGAGCACGCGTTCACCCACCAGGTCGTCGACCTGGTCGGTGCCATCGCCGCGGGGCGGGACCCGGAGCCGTCGTTCGCCGACGGGCTCGCGGTCCAGCGGGTGCTCGACGCCGTCGAGCGCAGCGCGGCCGACGACAGCCGGTGGGTGCCGCTGGGCTGACGGCCCGGCGCACCACCCGGTGCAGCAACGCACGACAACGCACCACACCGCACCGCAGCACGTGACGGCTCACCGCTCGAGGGGAGGTGGGGACCTGCGCCACGGCCGGCAACGACGCCGGTCACGCAGGAGGTCGGGTCCCGGCATTCGTGGGGACGACGCAGAACCCGACCTCTGTGACGAGATCCCGTGAAGGAGCTGCATCACTCATGAATCGTACGCAGCCGCGGTCGCACCGCGGCCGGAGAACGGTGGCTTTCACCCTCGCCGGTGTGCTCACCGTCAGCGGGCTGGCGCTCGGCGCCGGACCCGCCCTGGCCCACGACGGCCACGAGCACGAGGAGGAGCCCGGCGGAGCCGCCGCGCTCGACTGGAGCAACTACGAGAAGACCACGCTCACCAAGGACGTGGGGGAGCCGCTGGACCTCGCGGTGCTGCCCGACGGCCGCGTGCTGCACACCGCCCGCAACGGCGACGTGCGGCTGACCGACCCGAGCACCGGCGTCACCCGGATCACCAACACGATCCCGGTGTACGCCAACTCCGAGGACGGCCTGCAGTCCATCGGCATCGACCCGGACTTCGAGGAGAACAACTGGGTGTACCTGGTGTACGCACCGCCCGGGAACACCCCGGCCGGCGCGGCCCCGAACACCCTGCCCGCGGGCGCCGACGAGTCCTACTGGGACCAGTGGGTCGGCGTGAACCGGCTCTCCCGGTTCCAGTGGACCGGTGACGGCCTCGACCTCGCCTCGGAGCAGCAGATCCTCGACGTCGAGGTCCAGCGCGGGCAGTGCTGCCACGTGGGCGCCGACTTCGACTGGGACGCCGAGGGCAACCTCTACCTGGGCACCGGCGACAACACGCCGGCCGGCACCCCCGGGGCCAACGGGTTCGCGCCGAACAACGACGCCCCGAACATGAACCCGGGCTTCGACTCGCGCCGCGGCGCGGGCAGCACGAACGACCTGCGCGGCAAGATCCTGCGGATCCACGTCGAGGAGGACGGCTCGTACACGATCCCGGAGGGGAACCTGTTCCCCGAGGGGACCGAGAAGACCCGCCCGGAGATCTTCGTGATGGGCGTGCGGAACCCGTTCAAGCTGGACGTCGACCCGGAGACGAACTCGCTCACCTGGGGCGACTACGGCCCGGACGCCACGTCCGCCGCGGCGGCGACCGCCGGCCGCGGCCCGATGGGCCTGGTCGAGTGGAACGCCGTCGGCCTGGACGACCCGCACAACTCGGGCTGGCCGTACGTGACCGGTGACAACTTCGCCTACAACGACTGGGACTTCGCCACCGGCACGCCCGGGGCGTTCTTCGACCCGGCGAACCTGAAGAACGAGTCGCGCTGGAACACCGGCCTGGTGGACCTGCCGCCGGCCCGCCCGGCCACGCTGTACTACGGCGACGCGGTCGGCGACCAGCCGTGGCCCGAGCTCGTGAGCTTCGGCACCGGGAACGGCCAGGGCCCGATGGGCGGCCCGGTCTACCACCGGCCCGCCGACGCCGGCCCCGACGCGTGGCCCGCCTACTGGGAGGACAAGGCGTTCTTCGGCGAGTTCTCGCAGGACTACATCGCGGCGTTCTCCGTCGACTGGGACACGTTCGACGTCACGCACATCCAGGACGTCACGCCCAACGCGGCGATCACGGCGCAGGGCTGGCCGCCGATCGACAACCCGATGGACATCGAGTTCGGCCCCGACGGGTCGATGTACGTCCTCGACTACGGCGACGGCTTCTTCCGGGCCAACCCCGACGCGGGGCTGTACCGGATCGCCTACGCCGAGGGGAACAAGGCGCCGCGGGCGGCGTTCACCGCCACTCCGACGTCCTCGTCGTCGGCGCCGCTCACGGTGGAGTTCGACGCCTCCGGGTCGAGCGACCCCGAGTCGGGCGCGCTCACCTACGAGTGGGACTTCGACGGCAACGGGACGTTCGACGCCACCGGCGTCACCGCCGAGCACACCTACACCAGCATCGCGGCCTACTCGGCGCGGCTGCGGGTGACGGACGCCGAGGGCAAGTTCACGCTGACCTCGCGCACGATCTCGGTCGGCAACCAGGCACCGGCGGTCACGGTTGCCTTCCCCGGTGACGGCGCCTTCTTCCAGTGGGGCGACGCGATCCCGTTCCGGGTGACGACGTCCGACGCCGAGGACGGCACGGCCACCGACTGCTCCCGCGTGTCCTGGACCTACGGCCTCGGTCACGACGAGCACGCCCACCCCGAGGTCTCGGGCACGGGCTGCACGGGCGCCTGGAAGACCGACGCCAACTCGCCGGAGCACGGGCCGGGCGCGCTGCTGTACGGCGCGGTCGTGGTCACCTACCGCGACGCGGGCGCCAACGGC
Organism: Cellulomonas sp. NEAU-ZC6; assembly: GCF_056844425.1. Taxonomy (NCBI): domain Bacteria; kingdom Bacillati; phylum Actinomycetota; class Actinomycetes; order Micrococcales; family Cellulomonadaceae; genus Cellulomonas; species Cellulomonas sp. NEAU-ZC6. The sequence continues at coordinate 189,050 of NZ_JBXFYH010000001.1, forward strand.
CTGCCGGCGGCGACGGGCGAGGCCACGGTCCGCCTGAACCCGAAGGAGCAGCAGGCGGAGCACGCCACCCGCACCGGGGTGACGGTCTACGCCGACGAGTCCGCGCGGGGCGGCAACGCCGTCCGCGGTCTCGGCTCCGGCGACAGCCTGCGGTACGGCCCGGTGAACTTCGCCGGGATCGACGGGGCCGTCGTCCGCGCGAACGGCGGCGGGCAGGTCCAGCTCCGCTGGGGCGCGGCCGACGCCGCGCCGTTCGCCACCGCCACGATCCCGGCGGGTGCCGGGTGGAAGGACGTCGCGATCACGTTCGACGCCCCCGAGGGCACGGGTCAGCTGTTCGTCACCTCGGCGGACGAGCTGGCCGTGGACGCGATCACGATGACGGGCGCCGGCGCCGCCGACGTCACGGCACCGACCGTCGCGCACACCCTGGCCCCGGCGGCGCCCACCGGCGTCGGCGGCGTCTACACCGCGCCGGTGCGGTTCGCCGTGCAGCCCGCGGACAACGGGGCGCTGGCCAGCGTGCAGTACTCGCGCGACGGCGGTGCCACGTGGGTCAACCTGGCGGCCAACCAGCAGTACGGGGTGACGTTCTCCGAGAGCGGCACCTACGCCCTGCAGTACCGGGCCACGGACACGGCCGGTCTGGTGTCCGCCGTCGGCACCGCGTCGTTCACGATCGACCTGGACGCCCCCGAGGAGCCCACCGTCGACACCAGCACCACGGCCACGGTGGCCGCGGCGCGGGTGCCGTACGGCGCCCCGGGTGCCGTCACGGTCGCCGTGGCGGCGGGTGACCGCACCGCGGCGGGCGAGGTCGTCCTGACCGTCGGGGAGACCGAGGTCGGCCGCGGCACCCTCGGTGCCGACGGCACGGCGTCGGTCGCGCTCGACCCGGCGCTGGGGGTGGGCACCCACACGGTGACCGCGTCCTTCGTCGGCGGCGAGGTGTTCAAGCCGTCCTCCGGCACGGTCCGGATCACGGTCGCCCGCACCACGTCGACCGTGACCGCCACGGTGTCGCCGAACCCGGTCAAGCCGGCCGTCGCCGCCAAGGCCACGGTCCAGGTGACCTCGGCCAGCGGCGTCGCCGCACCGGGCGACGTGCGGGTGACGGTCAAGCGCAACAACACGGTGGTCGCCACCGTGACCGGGACCCTCGACGCCTCCGGCGCGAGCGTCGTCTCCCTGGGGCGCCTGCCCGAGGGCACCTACAAGGTCGAGGTCGCCTACGGCGGCACGGCCGGCATCGCAGGCAGCACCACCAGCACCACCCTCACCGTCCGCAGCTGATAGCGCGCCGGCGGCCCGGGTGACCGGGCCGCCGGCCGTCTCGAAGGAGAGACATGAGCACGCACCAGCACGCCTCCCTGCCCGACCGGCCGATGAGCCGGCGGTCCCTGATGAAGGCGCTCGCCGCCTCCACGGTGGCCGTGGGCGTCGGGACCGCCCTCGGCGCCCCCGCCGCGGGCGCAGCAGGACCGCTGCCCGCCGCCGCGCCGAGCACCGGGCGCACCCGCCTGGTCCCGGCCAACCGGATCGGCATCCAGCTGTTCACGATCCGCGACAAGGTCAGCTCCCTCGGCTTCCGGGCCGTGTTCGAGGAGCTCGGCCGGATCGGCTACGCCGAGGTGGAGTTCGCCGGCTACACGCAGGGCAACGTCGGGCCCATCACCCCGGCGGAGATCCGCACCCTGCTCGACGACAACGGCCTCAAGGCGGTCGGCTCGCACGTCAGCACCCAGCTGCTGCGCACCGACCTGGCCAACCAGATCGACATCGCGCACACGCTCGGCATGCCGCACCTCGGCACCGGCAACGCGCCGACCGGCACGGCCACGAAGGAGGGCTACCTGGCCGCCGCCGAGGAGTGGAACGGCTGGGGCGCGCAGGTCAAGGCGGCCGGCCTCAAGCTCTACCAGCACAACCACGACGGCGAGTTCCGGTTCGACCCGGTCGACCCGTCGGTCCGGCTCTACGACGTGTTCTACGACAACACGGACCCGGACCTGGTCTACCTCGAGATGGACATCTACTGGGCGTACGTCGGGCAGCACAAGTACCCGGGGTTCGAGCCGGTGGACTACGTCCTGCGCAACCCGCGGCGCTACCCGCTGCTGCACCTGAAGGACGGCAAGGCCAACGAGGCCAGCGCCAACGGCTACGACATCATCGAATTCGGCGCCGGCGACCTGCCCTACCAGCAGTTCCTGTCCCAGCTGCGCACCCGCGGGCAGCACTTCGGGCTCTACGAGCAGGACAACGCGTCCAGCACGGCCGTGCCCCCGAACCCGCTGAACTCGCTCGGCAACGCCGACCGCAGCTACGACGCCATCGCCGCGCTGCGCGGCTGAGCCCTCGAGATCACGGAGAGACGGACATGAAGCGGATCACATACGTCCCGGCCGCGCTCGTGGGCGCGTTCGGGCTGGTCGCCGTCGGGGCGACGGTGGCGCAGGCGGCCTCGGTCGACTGCACCACGGACCTGGGCGACCAGGTGATCACCGGGGACCTCGTGGTCCCCGCCGGCGCCAGCTGCGTGCTGGCCGGCGCCACGGTCGAGGGCAGCATCACGGTCGGGGAGGACGGCTGGCTGGACGCCACCTCCGTGACCGTCACCGGCGACGTCGTCGCCACCGACCCGTACGGCGTCCTGCTGGACGGCACCCGGGTCGACGGCGACGTCAGCGCCTACACGACGGGCTCCCGGGTCGGGTTCCTCTACCTCAACGACCTGGAGGTGGGCGGCAGCGTGGCGGCCGGCGGCCTCGACGTCGAGGTCACGGGCTCCGACATCACCGGCGGGCTCACCACGCAGGCGGCGACCTACGTCGACCTGCTCCAGACCGGGGTGGGCGGGGACGTCTCGATCGCCGACTCCGACTGGGGCGTGACGGTGGCCGGTGCGGTGGTCGGCGGCGGGCTCGGCGTGACCGGCAGCAGCCGGGACGTGCTGATCGGCTCGACGGCGACCGGCGAGGCCGACACCTGGGGCAACACCGTCGGCGGGGACCTGACGCTCACCGGCAACACCGCGAACCTGCGGGTCGCCGGCACCACGGTGCTGGGCACGGTGCGGCTCGCGGACAACGACCCGGTGGCGGCCTTCGGGCCGGGCAACACCGCGGGCGGCGTCGAGGGCGACCACACCGGCGACGCGCCGGGCGCGGTGGCCGAGGGCGACCAGGCCCTCGCCGTCACCGTCCCGGAGCAGCGGGCCGGCGAGCTCACCTGGTCCCTGGAGGGCTCCTCCGGCCTGGTGAACCTCGGCGTCGCCGAGGAGCTCGAGGACCGGTACCGGGCGACCGGGTCGATCGTCCCCGTGCGGGTGCAGGACACCCGGGCGGGCGACCCGGAGTGGTCGATCACCGCGCAGGTCAGCGACTTCGCCGCCGGGGGCCAGACCCTCTCGTCGAAGTACCTGGGCTGGACGCCCGAGGTGCTGGAGAACGGCGGCGACGCCGTGGCCGGGCCGCACGTCCCGTCCGGGTTCGAGGAGGGCGACGGCCTGTCCGTGGCCCGCACGCTCGCCGAGGCCGAGACCGGGCACGCCCGCGGCTCGTCCCTGGTCGGCGCCGACCTCGACCTGCAGCTCCCGCTCGACTCCCCGTCGGGCACCTACACCGCGACGCTGACGCTCACCGCGCTCAGCTAGCCGCAGATCCCGTCCCCGCCCGCCCGCTCCTCGTCGCGGGCGGGCGGGGACGGACCCACCGCACCGCGCACCGCACCCAGCCCCGCGCCGTCTCCACCCGCGCCGTCGCCACCCGACGTCACCGCCGACTCCCGGAAGAGGCCCCCGCCGTGCCCCGTAACCGTGTCCCCGCCGCCCTGGTCGCCCTGGGCGTGCTCGCGCTCTCGCTCGTCGGCGCCCCGGGCGCCGCCGCGGCCGCCGCCCCCGCGGACGGCTCCACCCAGGTGTCCTGGGGCGTGCGCCCGGCGGACACGGTGCACGGCGCCGAGCGGCCCAACTTCGCGTACACGCTGCCGCCGGGCGGCACGCTGTCCGACGCGCTGGTCCTGACCAACCGGGGCGACGCCCCGCTCGCCCTCGACGTCTACGCCGCCGACGGCTTCCTCACCCCGGACGGCACGCTCGACGTGCTGGAGGCGGGGGAGGAGTCGACCGCGCTCGGCGCCTGGGTCACCGTCGCCACCCCCGAGGTGGTGGTGCAGCCGGACGCCACGGTCGAGGTGCCGTTCACCCTCACCGTGCCCGCCGACGCCCAGCCCGGCGACTACGCCGCGGGCGTCGTGTCCACCCTGCTGGTCGAGAACACCGAGGGCGTGACCGTCGACCGGCGCCTCGGCTCCCGGATGCACCTGCGCGTCAGCGGCGACCTGACCCCCACCATCACCGTCTCCGACGTCCACGTCGACTACGACGCGGGCGGCAACCCGGTGGCCCCCGGCAGCGCGACCGTCTCGTTCACCGTGACCAACACCGGCAACGCCCGGGTCGCACCGGCCGAGCAGGTGCAGATCTCCGGCCTGCTGGGACTGGGCCGCGCCCGGGCCGCCGCCGTCGACGTGCCCGAGCTCATCCCGGGCGCCTCCGTGCAGCGCTCGGTCGTGGTCGACGGGGTGTGGCCGCTGGTCCGCACCACCGCACGGGTCGCGCTCGGCGGCGAGGTCGTCGCGCTGCCCGGCGCCCCCGCCGCCGAGGAGAGCCCGCTCGTGCCCGGCGTCGTCGCCACCGCCGCGGCCTGGGCGGTCCCGTGGGCCGTGCTGGCGGCGCTGGTCCTGCTCGGCGTGCTGGTCGCCCTCCGGGTCCGGGCCCGCCGCCGCCGTGGCCTGCGCCAGCAGCGCGCCGTCGACGAGGCCGTCGCCGCCGCCCTGGGCCGCGCGCAGGGGACCGGGGCGACGCCGTGACCTGACCGCAGCAGCCCCCTTGCCGCCGCGCCCCGGCGGCCCGCAGCATCGAACCGCACCGCACCACCGCTCTCGACGAGGAGACGCACCATGGCACGCCCGATCACCCTGTTCACCGGCCAGTGGGCCGACCTGCCCTTCGAGGAGGTCGCCCGGCTCGCCTCGGAGTGGGGCTACGACGGCCTCGAGATCGCCTGCTGGGGCGACCACCTGGACCCGTGGCGCTGGGACGACGACGCGTACGTCCAGAGCCGGCTCGACGTGCTGGACCGGTACGGCCTCAAGGTGTGGGCGATCTCGAACCACCTCAAGGGCCAGGCGGTCTGCGACGACCCGATCGACTTCCGGCACCAGGACATGCTGCCGGCGCACGTGTGGGGCGACGGCGACCCCGAGGGCGTCCGCCGCCGCGCCGCGGAGGAGATGCAGCACACCGCGCGGATCGCGGCCAAGCTGGGCGTCGACACCGTCGTGGGCTTCACCGGGTCGTCCATCTGGAAGTACGTCGCGATGTTCCCGCCGGTGCCGGCCGCCGTGATCGACGCGGGGTACCAGGACTTCGCGGACCGGTGGAACCCGATCCTGGACGTGTTCGACGAGGTCGGCGTCCGCTTCGCGCACGAGGTGCACCCCAGCGAGATCGCCTACGACTACTGGACGACGGTCCGCACCCTGGAGGCCATCGGGCACCGCGAGGCGTTCGGCCTGAACTGGGACCCGAGCCACATGGTCTGGCAGGACCTGGACCCCGTCGCGTTCCTCTGGGACTTCCGCGACCGGATCTACCACGTCGACTGCAAGGACACGAAGAAGCGGATGCACAACGGCCGCAACGGCCGGCTCGGCTCGCACCTGCCGTGGGCGGACCCGCGCCGCGGCTGGGACTTCATCTCCACCGGCCACGGCGACGTGCCGTGGGAGGACGCGTTCCGGACCCTGAACAGCATCGGGTACACCGGGCCGATCTCCGTGGAGTGGGAGGACGCCGGCATGGACCGGCTGCAGGGCGCCCCGGAGGCCCTCGCGTTCGTGCGCCGGCTCGCGTTCGACGCGCCCGAGGCCGCCTTCGACGCGGCGTTCAGCACGAAGGACCGCGCGTGAGCGCCGACGCCCGCGCCCGCACCGGCCTCTGGCTGGTCGGCGCCCGCGGGTCGGTCGGCACCACCGCCGCGCTCGGCCTCGCCGCGCTCGCCGGCGGTCACGCCGGCGCCGAGGGCTGCGTCACCGCGGGGGACGCGTTCGCCGGGCTGCCGCTGCCCGCGTGGGGCGACCTGGTGGTCGGCGGGCACGACGTCGGGGACGTCTCGGTGACCAAGCGCGCCGAGGCGCTGGTGGACGCGGGCATGATCCCCGCGCCGCTGCTCGCCGCGACCGCGCACGCCCTGGACGCCGCGGACGCGGAGGTCCGTCCGGGCTACCGCGGCCCGCTCGCACCGGGTCGCAGCCAGCAGCAGGCCGCCGAGCAGCTGGCCGCCGACATCACCGGGTTCGCCGAGCGGCACGCCCTGGCCCGGGTGGTGGTGGTCGACGTGTCGTCCACCGAGCCCCCGGCCGCGGACGCCCCGGAGCACCACGACGCGGCGGCGCTCGCGGCCGCGCTGGCCGAGCCGGACCGTGCGGTGCTGCCGCCGTCGTCCGTCACCGCGCTGGCCGCGGTGCTCGCCGGCGCCGCCTACGCCGGGTTCACGCCGTCGGCCGGTCTCGGCCTGCCCGCTTTGCAGCACCTGGCGCGGGAGCGGGGCGTGCCCGTCGCCGGGCAGGACGGCAAGACCGGGCAGACCTGGCTGCGCACCGTGCTGGCGCCGGGCTTCACCGACCGCGGGCTGCGGGTGCTGTCCTGGGCGGGGACCAACCTGCTCGGCGGCGGGGACGGGGCGACGCTCGCGGACCCGGAGGCCGTGCGGTCCAAGCTCGCCTCCAAGACCCGCGGGCTGCACGACCTCACCGGCTCCGAGGTCACGCCGCTGCACATCGACCACGTCCCGGACCTCGGCGACGTGAAGGTCGCGTGGGACCACGTGCACGCGCAGGGGTTCCTCGGCTCCCGGATCACGCTGCAGACCACCTGGTCGGCGTACGACTCGATGCTGGCCGCGCCGATGGTGCTGGACCTGGCCCGGCTGCTCGCGCTGGCGCACGCCGCCGGGGTGGCCGGCGTGGTGCCCGAGCTGGGGTTCTTCTTCAAGGACCCGTGGGGCTCCGACCGGCACGCCGCCGCCGACCAGGCGCGCGACCTGGTGGGCTGGGCCGACCGGCTGGGGCGCGCGTGACGCCCGTGCTGCCGGGACTGCCCGTGCTGCTGCCGGGGCTGGTGGCCGGGCCGGGCGCGCGGCCGTCCGTGCGCGACCACCTCGAGCTGGTGCGGGCCCCCGCGGTGCTGACGGTGCTCGGCGACACGGTGGCCGGCGGGGCCGCGGCCGGGCACGGCCTCGCCGGCCGCCGGGCGCTGCTCCCGCTCGCGTCCGCCTGCCTCTACGCCGGCGGCATGGCCCTGAACGACTGGGCCGACCGGGACCTCGACGCCGTCGAGCGCCCCGAGCGGCCCATCCCGTCCGGCCGGGTGGCCCCCGGCCACGCGCTGCGGGTCGCCGGGGTGCTCGGGGCCGCGGGGCTCGCGCTCGCCGCGGCGGGCGGGGGCCGACGGGCGCTGGCCGTCGCGGTGCCGCTCGCCGGGTGCGTCTGGCTGTACGACGCGCGGCTGAAGGCGACCGCCGCCGGCCCGGTGGCGATGGCCGCCTGCCGCGGGCTCGACGTGCTGCTCGGCGCGGGGCCCGGGCACCTGCGGGCCGCCGCTCCCGCCGCCGCCGCGCTCGCCGTGCACACCGCCGGGGTCACGGTGCTGTCCCGCGGGGAGGTGCACGGCACCGCGCGCGGGATCGCGGGCGCGGTCACCGCGGGCTCGGTGGCCGTGGCGGCGGCGGCGCTCGCGGGGCTGCGGGGCACCACCCCGGGCCCGGCCACCGCGGCCCCGGCCACCCGGGCCGCCCCGGCCACCCGCGCGGCGCGGGCCGCAGCCGTGCTCGCGGCCGGCGCCTACCTGGCCACGTGCCTGCCCGCGCAGGCCGCCGCGGCGCGCACGCCCGACGGGCCCGCCGCCCGCGCGGCGACCGGTGCCGGCATCCGCGCGATGGTCCCGCTGCAGGCGACGTGGGCCGCGCGCGCCGGCCACCCGGCGGCCGCGGCGGCGCTCGGGGTGGTGGCCGCCGTGGCGACGCTGGTGCGCCGTCGCTCCGGCGCCCGGGCGGTGAGCGAGACGTGACGGGCACGGCACCCCTGCCGTTCCCGCTCGGCTACGGCACCAACGGGCTCGGGGACCACCCGCTGCCCGACGCCCTCGACCTGCTGGAGGACGCGGGCTACGACGCCGTCGCCCTCACGCTCGGGTTCCCGCACCTCGACCCCGGCGCCCCGCCGGAGGTGCTCCGGGCGCTGCGTGACCGGCTCGCCCGCGCGCACGACGGCCGGGGCCTGCGGCTCGTGGTCGAGACCGGCACCCGGTACCTGCTGGACCCGCGCCGCAAGCACGCGCCCGCGCTCGTGGACCCGGACGCCGGTCCCCGGCTGGGCTACCTGCGCCGTGCGGTGGAGGTCGCCGCCGCCCTCGGCGCACCGGTGGTGCAGCTGTTCTCCGGGGTGCTGCCCGCGCGCACGGCGCCCGAGCAGGGGTGGGACCGGCTGCGCGACCGGCTGCCCGCCGTGGTCCGGCACGCCGCCGACCACGGGGTGCGCCTGGCGCTCGAGCCCGAGCCGGGGATGCTGGTCGAGACGGTCGGGGACGCCCTGCGCCTGCACGCCGACCTCGGTGCGCCGGCCGCGCTCGGGCTGACTGTCGACGTCGGCCACTGCCTGGTGGTCGAGCCCGCAGGCGTGGCCGGCGCCCTCGACGCCGCCGGGCCGCTGCTCGCGCACGTGCAGCTCGACGACATGCCGCGGACCCACCACGAGCACCTGCCGTTCGGCGCGGGCGACCTGGACCTGCCCGCCGCCCTGGCCGCCCTCGCCCGGCGGGCGGCCGCCGGGTACGCCGGCGTCGTCAGCGTGGAGCTGCCCCGGCACTCCTGGGACGCGCCGCGCCAGGTGCACGACGCGGCGGCGGCGATCCGGCACGCCTGGGCCGCTACCGGGCCCACGTCCGCCCCCGCACCCGAGCCCGCACCCCTACCCGCCCGCTGACCAGGGAGGTCACCGTGACGCCGACGACGTCGTCCGACCCCGCCGCACCCCCGGCACCGCACGTCCCGCTCACCGCCGTGGTCGCCGCGGCGCGCGCCCCGCACACGGGCTGGCTCGCCGACGCCCTCGCCGAGGTGCGCCGCGACCCGCGCGCCGCCGACCGGGTGCTGCCCCTCGTCGGGCGCCGGGTCGGCCGCGACCCGCTGCGGCCCGGCACCGACCCGGCGGGCGTCGTGCACGGCACCGTCGACGACGCGGCACGCGCGGCGGTCGTGCTCGAGCTGGACCGGGCGCACGGCGGCGACGCGCAGGCGCTCGCGGACCACCTGGTGGACCTGTACCGGGACGGCGACACCGCCGAGCGCCGCGGCGTGCTGCGCGGGCTCGACGCGCTCACCACGACCGCGGGGGACCGGGGCGCCGCGCTGCCCGGCCCGCTCGTCGCCGTCGGCCGCGACCTGGCCGCCGACGCGCTGCGGGCCAACGACACCTCGCTGGTGGCCGCGGCCGTCGGCCCGTTCGCCGCGGTGCACCTCGACCAGCACACCTGGCGGCACGCCGTCGTCAAGCTCGTGTTCCAGGGCACCAGCCTGGACGCCGTCGCCGGGCTGCACGACCGTGCCGACGCCGAGCTCGCCCGGATGGCCGGCGACCTCGCCGCCGAGCGCCGTGCCGCCGGCCGGCCCGTCCCCGCCGACCTGGCGCGCGTCGCCGCCGCCCCGCACACCCCCGACCAGGAGTCCTGATGCGCATCCTCGACCCGCACGTCCACATGACCAGCCGCACCACCGACGACTACGAGGCGATGTACGCCGCGGGGGTGCGCGTCGTCGTCGAGCCCGCGTTCTGGCTCGGCCAGCCGCGCACGAGCGTCGGGTCGTTCCGCGACTACTTCGACGCCCTGCTGGGCTGGGAGCGGTTCCGGGCCGCGCAGTTCGGCATCCGGCACCACGCGACCATCGGACTCAACCCGAAGGAGGCGAACGACCCCCGCTGCCGGGAGGTGCTCGACCTGCTGCCGCGGTACCTGGCCAAGGACGGCGTCGTCGCCGTGGGCGAGCTCGGGTACGACGCCATGACCTCGGAGGAGGACGACGTGTTCGCCCGGCAGCTCGTGCTGGCCGCCGACGCGGACCTGCCGGTGCTCGTGCACACCCCGCACCGGGACAAGCAGGCCGGCACCGCCCGGACGCTCGACGTCGTCCGGGAGTCGGGGCTCCCGCCCGAGCGCGTGCTGGTCGACCACCTGAACGAGACCACCGTGGCCGCCGTCCGGGACGCCGGCGCGTGGGCCGGGTTCTCCATCTACCCGGACACCAAGATGGACGAGGTCCGCATGGTCGCCCTGCTGCAGCAGTACGGCACCGACCGGATGATCGTGAACTCCGCCGCCGACTGGGGCCGGTCCGACCCGCTCAAGACCTGGCGGACCGGGATGACGATGCTCGAGGCCGGGTTCACCGAGGACGACGTCGACCAGGTGCTGTGGCGCAACCCCGTGGCCTTCTACGCGCAGTCCGGCAACCTCGTCCTCGACCCGGTGCCCGGCTTCGTCCCCGGCGCCGTGCCGCCGCCCGCGACCTTCGAGGGCTCCTCCGTGCTGCGCGGGGCGCGCGCATGACCGGCATGCCGCTGTCCTACTGCACCAACGTGCACCCGGCCGAGGACCTGGACGGCGTGCTCGCCCAGCTGCACCGGTACGCGGGCCCGGTCCGCGAGGCGGCGGGGCTCGACACGCTCGGCGTCGGGCTCTGGCTGCCGGCCGACCTCGCGCACCGGCTCGCCGCGAACCCGCCGGACCGCGCCCGGCTGCGGGACGGGCTCGCCCGGCACCGCCTGACCGTGCACACGCTGAACGCCTTCCCCTACGGCGGGTTCCACGCCGACGTGGTCAAGCACGCCGTCTACCGGCCCACCTGGGCCGACCCCGCCCGCGCCGCGTACACGCTCGGGTGCGCCGAGGTGCTCGCCGACCTGCTGCCCGACGGCGTCGACGGGTCGATCTCCACCCTGCCCCTGGCCTGGCGGGAGCCGTGGAGCGCCGCCGACGACGCCGCGGCCACCGCGGCGCTCGCGGACGTGTCCGCCGGCCTGCGCGACCTGGCCGTCCGCACCGGCCGCACCGTGCGGCTGGCCGTCGAGCCCGAGCCGGGCTGCGTGCTGGACACCGTCGACGACGTCGCCGGCTGGCTCGGCGCGCGGCTGGGCACCGGGCCCGGGCAGATCGACCCCGAGCACGTCGGCGTCTGCCTGGACACCTGCCACCTCGCGGTCTCGTTCGCCGACCCCGTCGCCGCCGTGCGGCGCATCCGGCAGGCGGGGCTGCGCGTGGTCAAGGTGCAGGCGTCCGCCGCCCTGCACGTCGACGACCCCGCGGACCCGGTCGCGCGGGCCGCCGTCGCGCGGTTCGCCGAGCAGCGGTACCTGCACCAGGTGCGCGAGCGCAGCGGCGGAGCCGTGCACGCCGCGGACGACCTGCCCGAGGCGCTGACCGGGCTGCCGTCGGCCGGCCCGTGGCGGGTGCACGTGCACGTCCCGCTGCACCACCGGCCGGCGGCCCCGCTGGCGGCCACCACCGACGTCCTGCGCGACGCGGTCACCGCGGTGCTGCGCGGCCCGCACGGCGACGAGGCGCACCTCGACGTCGAGACCTACACCTGGTCCGTGCTGCCGGACGAGCTCGCCGCCCGTGCCGCCGACGACCTGGTCGCCGGCATCGCCGCCGAGCTCCGCTGGGCCGCGGACCACCTGGACGCGCGCTCCTGGTGGGACGACGAGGAGCACGCGCCCGCCCCGACCGCCCGGAGGACCGCATGACCACGCCCCTGCTGCTGCTCGACGTCGTCGGGCTGACCCCGCGCGCGCTGGCGCACATGCCCCGGCTGTCCCGGCTCGCCGCCGGGGGCTGGCAGGCGGGCCTGCGGACCGTGCTGCCCGCCGTCACCTGCTCCGTGCAGTCCACGATGCTCACCGGCCTGCCGCCCGCCCGGCACGGCGTGGTCGGGAACGGCTGGTACTTCCGCGAGCTCGGGGAGGTGCACCTCTGGCGGCAGCACAACCGGCTGGTCGCGGGGGAGAAGGTCTGGGAGACCGCGCGCCGCGCCCAGCCCGGCTACACCGCCGCCAACGTGTGCTGGTGGTACGCGATGGGCATGTCCACGGACGTCACCGTGACCCCCCGGCCGGTCTACCACGCGGACGGGCGCAAGTCCCCGGACGCCTACGTGCGGCCGCCGGCCCTGCACGACGAGCTGGTCGACCGCCTGGGCGACTTCCCGCTGTTCCAGTACTGGGGACCGACGGCGTCGATCGCGTCGACCGAGTGGATCGTGGGCGCGACCCGCCACCTGATGTCCGTGCAGCGGCCCGACCTGACGATGGCGTACGTCCCGCACCTGGACTACGACCTGCAGCGGTTCGGCCCGCTCGACCCGCGCGCGGACGCGGCGGCGGCCCGGCTCGACGCCGCCCTGACCCCGCTGCTCGACCAGGCGGAGGCGGACGGGACCACCGTGCTCGCCGTCTCCGAGTACGGCATCGAGCCCGCCGACCGGCCGGTGCACCTCAACCGGCTGCTCCGCGAGGAGGGGCTGCTGCAGGTGTACCGGCAGGCGAACGGCGAGCAGCTGGACCCGTGGACGTCCCGGGCGTTCGCGGTGGCGGACCACCAGGTGGCGCACGTCTACGTGGCCGACCCGGCCGACGTGCCGCGGGTCGCGGCCCTGCTGCGCGCCGTGCCGGGCGTGGACGAGGTGCTCGACCGTGCCGCGCAGGCCCGGTACGGCCTGGACCACGAGCGGTCCGGGGAGCTGGTGGTCGTCGCCGCGCCCGGCGCCTGGTTCACGTACTACTTCTGGCTGGACGACGCCGTCGCCCCCGACTACGCCCGGGGCGTCGACATCCACCGCAAGCCCGGGTACGACCCCGCGGAGCTGTTCTTCGACCCCGCCGACCCGCTGGCCAGGGCCCGCGCCGGGCTGAACCTGGTGCGCAAAAAGCTCGGGCTGCGGTACGCGATGCGGACCACGCCGCTGGACGCCGGCCACGTCCGCGGCAGCCACGGCCGGCTGCCCACGGCGGCCGCGGACGCCCCGGTCGTGCTGTGCTCCGACCCCGACGTGCCGCCCGTGGTCGCCGCCGCGCTGGCGGGCGGCGGCGCCCTGCCCGCGGCCGCGGTCCGCGACACGGTCCTCGAGCTGCAGGGCCTCGGTGCGCGCACGGCGCCGTGACATCGGGCGGCGGGCGCCGGGTCACCGGGTCGACGGGGCCGCGGCCCCGAGCACCTCGACCCGCGCCCGGCCGCCCGACGTGGTGACCTCTGCGTCCACCCCGAACACCGCGCGGAGCATCCCCGGCGTGAGCACCTCGGCCGGCGTCCCGGCGGCGTGCGTGCGGCCGTCGCGCAGCACCAGCAGCCGGTCGCAGTAGCGCCCCGCCAGCGCCAGGTCGTGCAGGACCACGACGACCGTCAGCCCGGTCCGGGCCAGCAGGTCGAGCAGGGCGTGCTGGTGCTGCACGTCGAGGTGGTTGGTGGGCTCGTCGAGCAGCAGCAGCCCGGGCTCCTGGGCGAGGACCCGGGCGACGTGCACCCGCTGCCGCTCCCCGCCGGACAACGTGCGCCAGCGGCGGTCCTCGGTCCCGGACAGCCCGACGGCGGCCAGAGCGGCGGCGCACGCGGCCACGTCCTGCGGGCCCGCGGGGGCGAGCCGACCGCGGTGCGGGAGCCGGCCCAGCGCGACGACGTCCCCGACCCGCAGGTCCGTGTCGGTGTCGCTGCTCTGCTCCATGACCGCGAGGGTGCGGGCGCGCTCCCGCTGCGGCACCGCCGTCAGGTCGACGCCCGCCAGCCGCACCACCCCGGACCCGGGCGCACCGGTGCCGGCGAGGGCGTGCAGGAGCGTGGACTTCCCGGAGCCGTTCGGTCCGAGCAGCCCGGTGACCAGCCCCGCGGGCGCGGTGAGGTCGACGTCGTCCAGGATCGGCGCCGACCGTCCGCGCACCCGCACGCCGATGCCCCGGGCGGTGAGCTCGACCGCCCGCTCGTGGCGCGTCATGCCCGCTCCCGCCGGTGCAGGATCAGCAGGAACGCCGGTACCCCGAGCAGGGCGGTGACGACGCCGGCGGGCAGCTGCCGCGGGGCCAGCGCGGTGCGGCCGACCGTGTCGGCGACCACGAGGAACACGGCCCCGCCCAGCGCACTCGCCGGCAGCAGCCGGCGGTGCAGCGGTCCGACCAGCGCCCGCACCGCGTGCGGGACGATCAGCCCCACGAACCCGATCGCCCCGACGCTCGCGACGACCACGGCCGTCACCGCGGCGGTCGCCACCAGGGCGACCGTCCGGACGGTCCCGACGGGCACCCCGAGGGACGCCGCCGTGCGGGTGCCGAACGCGAACGCGTCGAGGTCCGCCGCGACCAGCCGCAGCACCAGCAGCGCGACCGCGGTGACCACGGCGCACAGCAGCACCGCCGGCCAGCGCGCGGCGGCGAGCGAGCCGACCAGCCAGTAGGTCAGCCCGCGCGCGGCGTCGGCGTCGCCCCAGCCGAGCAGGACCAGCGAGGTCACCGCCGAGAACAGCTGCCCCACGACCACGCCGGTGAGCACCAGCCGGCTCGCGCCGGCCGGGTCGGCGCCGAGCAGCAGCAGGACGATCCCGAACGCGAGCAGCCCGCCGACCAGCGCACCACCCGCCAGCGACACCGCGCCGGACCCGACACCGGCGACCAGCACGAGCACCGCACCGGTGGACGCGCCGGACGAGATGCCGAGCAGGTACGGCTCCGCCAGGGCGTTGCGCGTGACCGCCTGCAGCACGGCGCCGCACGTCGCCAGGCCTGCTCCCGCGACGGCGGCGAGCAGCACGCGCGGCGCCCGGAGCTCCCACACGACGGAGTCGGTCAGCCCCGGCAGCGGGGCCACCGGCAGCCCGAGGTGCGCGCCCAGCGATCGCGCCGTCTGCGACCACGTGATGTCCCCGCCGCCCGCACCGACGGCCGCGAACGCGACCGCGGCCAGGAGCAGCACCGCACCGACCGACCCGGCGACCTCAGCGCTGCGCGAGGACGACGTAGTCATCGAGGTGCTGCCACACCGGGCCGGCCTCGGCGAACTGCGCCGCCTGCAGCGCGGCGACGTGGAACCCGAGCCCGAGGTCGGGGTTCGGCGGCCGGTCGGCGAACCGGCGCTCCCGCTCGGCGGCGAGCGGCGCGTAGTGCGGGTGCGCGACCAGGTCGGACCACCACGCGTCCCAGGTGAGCGCGCCGGCGGCGCGGTCCCGGTCCTGCGTGGCCGCGTCGTCGAGGCGGCTCAGCTCCTCGAACAGCGGCCGCCCCTCGAGCCGGCGCAGGTGGTCCGCGTTCAGCAGCACGCCACCGGGCTCGAGCACGTCCGCGACGTCCGCGTACACCCGGGTCAGCACGTCCGCGGGCAGCCAGTGCAGCGCCGTCGACGACAGCACCGCGTGCGGCCGGCGGCCGTCCAGGACGCGCGTCCAGCCGCGGTCCCACAGGTCCGCCTCGACGAACGTCACCCGGTCGCCGTGCCGGGCCAGCGACTGCCGCCCGAGCTCGACCAGCACGGGGTCGTGGTCGACGGCGACGCAGGTCATGCCGGGGAACCGGTCCAGCACCCGGGCCGAGATCGACCCGGGCCCGCAGGCCAGGTCGACGACGAGGGCGCCGGGCGGCACCGCGGCGTCGAGCACGTCCAGCATCACGTCGAACCGGTCCTCGCGGCGGTTCACGTACGCGGCCTGCTGCCGGTCCCAGGCGTCGAGGTGCGCGCGGGACCACGTGGCCAGGTCGCCGCTCACGCGCCCGCCTCCGTCCCGGCGAAACGGGTCAGGGCGTCGGACAGCGTCGCCAGGGCGTCGATGCTCCGGACGGACGGGTCCATCTCCGTCGCCGGGATCGCCACCAGCCGGTCGGCCCGCACCGCGGCGAGCTGCGCCGTCACCGCGTCGGCCCGCAGCGTCGCGATCTTGTCCTCGGCGCTGTCCCCGGCGAGCCCGCGGGACAGGTCGGCGAGCACCAGCACGTCGGGGTCCCGCTGGGCGATCTCGTCCCAGCTCGTCTCGGTCCACTGCGCGTCCAGGTCCGCGAACGCGTTGGTCGCGCCGGCCAGCTCGGTCAGCGTCTGCGGCAGCCCCGCGGCGCCGGCCACGATCGGCGCGCCGTTGATCGTGGAGTAGATCCACGCCACGTCGAGGCCGGCCGCGTCCTGCGCGCGCTCGGCGGTCGCGTCCAGCACGGCCTGCTGCTCGACGACCAGGTCGGCGCCCCGCTCGGAGACCCCGAAGACGGCGGCCAGGTCGGTGATCTCGGTGAAGATCTGGTCGAACCCGACCTCGTCGGCGACCAGGTCCGGGTCCTCGCAGTCGTTCGCGGAGAGGTAGGCGGGGACACCGAGGTCGACCAGCTCCGCGCGCTCGCCGACGGCGTCGGGCGCGAACGCCGAGGCGCGCATCGAGTACACGAAGTCCGGGTCGGCGCCGCGCAGCTGCTCGGCGGTCGGGTACTGGTCGGCCAGGACGGGGACGGCCGCGTAGGCCTCGGCCAGCTCGGGGGCCACGGCGTCGGTGAGGTAGCTCGTACCGGCCAGCCGGTCGCCGAGCCCCAGGGCCAGCAGCAGCTCCGTCGCGCCCTGCTCGAGCGTGACCGCGCGCTCCGGGGGAGCGGCGACCGTGAGGTCGAGGCCGCAGCTGGTCAGGGAGACGGCGTCGGTCGCGCCGGCCGCCGGGACGTCGGAAGGTGCCGCCGCGGCGCAGCCGGAGAGCGCCACGGCGGCCGCCGCAGCGGCCACCGTTATGGGGATGAGAATCATTCGCATAAGGCAGGATGCCACAGCATCGCCGCGCGGGCGGAATCCGGGTCGTGCGCCGGTCGCCACCCCCGCCTACTCTCGTGACGTGCCCCGACGCCAGGTGACGCTGCCGGCCGTGCCGGTCGAGCCCGTCCGCGACCCCCGCACCGTCGACACCGCCGTGCGCGCGGGCCTGGACGCGCTGCGTGCCGAGCTCGACGTCCCCGCCTCCTTCCCCACGGACGTCCTCGCCGAGGTCGACCTGGTGCTGGCCGACGGTCCCGCGGGGACGCGTGCCGACGCCACCGACGTGCCGTTCGTGACCATCGACCCCGCCGGGTCCCGCGACCTCGACCAGGCCGTGCACCTGGAGCGGCACGGCCCGGGCTACCGGCTCCGCTACGCCATCGCCGACGTGGCGGCCTGGGTGCGCCCGGGGGGCGCACTGGACGCCGAGACCCGCCGCCGGGTCGTCACGCTCTACGGGCCGGACGGCCGGACCCCGCTGCACCCGCCCGCGCTGTCCGAGGGGGCCGCGAGCCTGCTGCCGGACCAGGACGCGCCGGCGCTGCTCTGGGAGATCGAGCTGGACGGCGACGGCGCCCCTTCGGACGCCCGGGTGTCCCGGGCCCTGGTCCGCAGCCGCGCGCAGCTGACCTACGACGGCGCCCAGCGGGCCCTCGACGACGGCACCGCGGACGAGACCCTGGTGCTGCTGCGCGAGGTGGGCCGGCTGCGGCAGGCCGCGGAGGTGGCCCGCGGCGGGCTCACGCTGCCGACGCCCGAGCAGGAGGTCGAGGTCGACGCCCGCGGCCGGTGGACCCTGACCAGCCGCGCGACGCTGCCCGTCGAGGACTGGAACGCCCAGATCTCCCTGCTGACCGGGATGTGCGCGGCGCGGATCATGCTCGACGGCCGGGTGGGCGTGCTGCGCACCCTGCCGCCGCCCGACCCGCGCGACGTCGAGCGGCTGCGCCGGTCCGCGCACGCGCTCGGGGTGGCCTGGCCCGACGGCGCGGACCACGCCGCCGTCGTGCGCGCGCTGGACGTGGGGGTGCCGGCCGAGGCGGCGCTGCTGACGGAGGCCACGACCCTGTTGCGCGGCGCCGCCTACGTCGCGTTCGACGGCGAGCTGCCCGAGCAGACCCTGCACGCCGCGATCGCCGCGCCGTACGCGCACACCACCGCACCGCTGCGCCGGCTCGTCGACCGGTTCGTGGGGGAGACGTGCGTCGCGTTGAGCGCCGGGGCACCGGTGCCCGAGGCGGTCCGGGCGGCCCTCCCGGAGCTGCCCGCGCTGATGGCGGGCGGGGACCGCCGCGCGTCCGCGTACGAGCGCGGCTCGATCGACCTGGTCGAGGCGGCCCTGCTCGCCGGTCGCGAGGGCGAGGAGTTCGACGGCGTCGTGGTCGACGCCAAGGACGACGGCACCAGCGGCGTGGTGCAGCTGCGCGAGCCGCCGGTCCGCGGGCGGGTCGAGGGCACCGGCCTCCCGGTCGGCACGGACGTCCGGGTGCGGCTGGTCGAGGCCTCGGTCGGGTCCCGGGTCGTGCGGTTCGTGCTGGACGGCGAGGTCGCCGGTCCCGCGAGCTGATGCCGGACCGGCGCCGAGGGCTCTCCGTCCCTGCGCACCGCCGTGCCGCCCGCCCCGCTCCGGTCTAGCGTCGGTGCATGGCCCGCCCGAAGTCCGCCGCCGTCGCGGCATCCAGCCAGTGGACCGACCCGGACGGCGTCCGGATGCCCGCGGGCGAGGTGCACGCGTGGGAGCAGGGACGCAACGAGACGCTGTGCGGGCTGTCCCTGCACCGGTCCTCGCTGCTCCGGTTCCCGCACGTGCGGTGGGCCGACGTCCAGCCGGAGACCGGCAAGGACGCCGACGAGGTCGGGCGCGTCTGCCCGCGCTGCGCCGCCGGCATGGGCCGGCGGCGCGACGAGAAGCCGTGGCGCCGGGTCGACCCGCGGCCCTGACAGGGTCCGGTCGCGGCGTGCCGTCGCCGCCGCTCAGCGCGTGAGCAGCGGTGCCAGCGCGACCACGACGGCGTCCGCCGGGCGGCTCGCGCCGCTGGCGTGCGCGCGGTCCGCGGCGACCGCCTCCTGCACGGCGGTCAGCGCCTCGGCCAGGGCGGCGGCCGCGGCGTCGTCCGTGCCGTCCTCCGGCCGGCTGCGCACGAACGCGGCGCCCGCCTCGACGGCCGCCGCCGTGGCCTCGCGCACGGCGGCCTCCGCGTCCGAACCGACCCCGGCGGCGAGCGCGGCGACGGCGCTCGGCAGCGGGTCGTCCTGCGACGTCGACCCCGCGACGACGGCGCGGTCGGTCGCGATCGCACGCCGGACGTCGAGCGCGGCGGCCGCGGCACCGTCGAGGGCGCCCGCGTACCGGTCCTGCCGGTCCCGCCACGACCGGTACCGGCGGGCCGTCCAGTTCGCGCGGGTCGCGACCTGCGCGTCGGTGACCGCCTGCGTCGCCGCGGTGCGCGCGGCCAGCAGGTCCGCCGTCGGGGGCAGCTCGGCCCGGTCGTCGCGCGTGGCGGCCGCGCACGCCTCGAGGTGCGCCGCCGTCGCGTCCCGGAGCCGCAGGAGCGCGTGGTCGGCCGGCGTCAGCGGCAGCGGCGGCAGCACCAGGTTCACGGCGACGCCGACGAGCGCGCCGAGCAGGGTCAGCCCGACGTAGGCGGAGACGTAGCCGACCGGGTCCGTGTCGCCGATGATCAGGACGAACAGCGCCGAGGTGGGCACCCAGGACCCCATGTCCCCGAGGACGTGCCACTCGCTGACCAGCACGCCGACCAGCACCACGATCGCGAGCCCGGCGAGCGCGGGCACCGGCAGCGCGTCCGTGACCCGGGCGACCACCGCGCCCAGCGCGATGGCGAGCACGGTCTGCGCCGAGCGCAGCGTCGACCCGCGCAGGGTCACCGACGTCGCGATGACCGCCCCGAGCGGCGCGTAGTACGGGTAGTCGCTCCAGGGGCCCGGGACGAGCCCGACCAGCACCCAGGCCAGCACGGCGGCGGCCGTCGCACGCAGCGCACGGGCGACGCCCGGAGCCCGTGCGAGGAACCGGGCGACCGCGCGACCGCCGGCGGACAGCGGAGCGAGAGGGACGCGCCGGGACGGGGCAGGGAGACGAGGCATCCGCCCCAGCGTCACCCGGCCGCGGCGCGGGCGCACCTCCGGCGGTGCACCAGGTGCCGCACGGCCGCGTGCACCACGACGTTCAGCGCCGCGGCGGCGATCGCGACGCCCACCAGCACGCCGCTCGGCCACGAGTCCGGGCCCAGCAGGACCGGCAGGGACCACGGGAGCCCGAACGGCACCAGCGCCAGCAGCGCCAGCCCGGCCCCGATGTTCGCGTCCTCGGTGGGCCGGAGCGCGAGGGCCAGGAGCACGAGGGTCAGCAGCACCACGACGAGCGCGTGCGCGAGCACCAGCCAGGGCACGCGTCGGCGGGGGCCCGGGGCGGCGGGGGCGGCAGGGACGGGCGCGGGGGTGGTCACGGGCCCATCCTGCAGGCTCGCGACCCGCCGCGTCCCGTGGTTCCCGCCATCAGGTCCCGATCGCGTCTGTGCAGGTCCGGGGCAGCGCGTGCACGATCCGCGGAGGTCTGCGGCGCGTGCGGTGGAACCCCGGCCGGCGCCGCCTCCGCGTCCCTAGCGTCCCGGGCATGACCTCCGACAGCCGCACGTCCGCGACCGGTCCCTTCGACGCCTGGCTCGCGCACTTCCGCGCGAACCCCACCCGGCAGCGCGCGATCGAGGCGGAGGTCGACTGGTCGCAGCCCTGCACGCTGGACGCGGCGACCCGCGCCGCGTTCGTGCACTCGTTCCAGCGGTTCGAGCTCGGCGAGGACGGCGACGGCGCACGCCTGCTGGCCAAGGCGGAGCACGCCGGCGACATGGTCTACCTCGCGGCGCTGCGGCTGCTGGTCGCCGAGGAGCAGCGGCACTCCGCCCTGTTCCGCCGGGGGCTGGAGCACCTGGGCGGGGACCGGCTGCCCGCGCACTGGTCGGACGGCGCCTTCACGCTGCTGCGCCGGTCGCTGGGCCTGCGTACCGAGATCGCGCTGTTCCTCGTCGCCGAGGTGGTCGCCATGCGGCACTTCGTCGCCCTCGAGCAGCACGCGCCCGACCCGGTGCTGCGGGGGATCGGCCGGCGGATCGCCACGGACGAGCGGGACCACCTCCGGTTCCAGGTGGACCGGCTCCGGGTCGGGTTCCGCCACGAGCCCGCCCCGGTGCGGGCCGTGGTGGGCGCGGCGTGGACCGTCGTGGCCGCCGGGGCGACGGCGGTCCTCGTCACCGACCACCGTGCCGCGCTGCGCGCGTGCGGCGTCCGACCGGCGGCCTACGCCGTGACGGCTCTCCGGGACGCCGCCGCTGCTGCCCGGGAGGTGCTCGGCCCGCGCCGTCGGGAGGTGCTGGGCCCGCTCGGCGGGCGCGCACCGACTCCGGCACACGGCCGGGCGTCCGCGTGAACGCCCGGCCGGACGCCCCCGCCGACCCGGGGGTCAGACCCTGCCGGTACCGCCGGTGCCGCCGGTGCCCGTCGGGCCCTCGGTCTCGACCTCCTCGTGCCGGACCTCCTCGCTGACCTGCTCCTCGTCCGTGACGGTGTCCGTCGACAGCCGCACGCGCTCGACCGGCACGGTCTCCTTCGCGACCACCGGCCGCTCCTCGGTGAGGACCACCTCGTGCTCCGACTCGGTCAGCTCGGGACCGGACACCGCGGCGTCGCGGTTCGCGTCCGTGACGGGTTCGCGCTCGAGCCGCACCTCCTCGCGGGTGACCGGCACGGTGACCGTCTCCTGGTCGGTCACGACGTACTTGCGCAGGCGCGCACGGCCCGCCTCCCGGCGCTCCGTCCCCACCCGGAGGCGCTCCTCCGACACGGTCATCGCGTCGTCGCCGCGGGAACCGTCGTCACCGTCGGGGTCCCGGCGGCCGGACGTGGCCGCGGCGTCGCCCGCGGTCCCGACCCCGGAGGTGGTGCCGACGTCGTCCGCCTCGGTCCCGGTGGTGCCCGCGTCGTCGTAGGCCAGCCCGTAGTGGGCGTAGAGCCGCTGCTCCTCCTCCTCGGACAGGTGCCCCTCCGCCTCGACCCGCGGCGCGTCCTTCACCTGCGCCTTCGTGTACTGGACCCGCAGCGTGTCGCCCTCGGCGCTCGCCCCCTGCAGCGGCACGAACGTCTCGGACTTGCCGAACAAGCCCGTGTGCACCGTCACCCAGTCGGGCTGGCCGGTCCGGTCGTCCAGGTACACCTGGCCGACCTTGCCGATCTTGTCCCCGGCCGTGTCCGTGACGGTCCCGCCCGAGATGGTCTGGATCTGGTCCTGCGTCAGCATCGTCGCTCCGATCCGAGGGACGCCACCCGGCTCCCCTCGGCTCGAGGAGCGGTGCCGTCGCGCACGGATCATTGCAGGGCCGGTGCCGGGCGGGCGCAAGCGGGGCGTGGCGGGTCCACGGGCCGCTGCCGGCCAGCCGCAGATGGGCTGCCGGAACCCGCTCGCACCGGGTGCGGCGCGCGTCTCACCCCGCGGCCGTCGTGGACCAGATCCCGGGCCGCGGGCCGGTCGCGCGCCGGAGGGACGCCTCCTCGCCACGCCGTCCCGGCGGCCCCGGGGGACCGGGGTCTGGACAGCGCGTCGTCGGGTCCACCAGGGTGGGCGTCCATGACGGGTCCTGCGCGGACGCTGCTCGGGCGGGACGCCGAGCTCGCACGCCTGGCGGCGGTCGTGCTCGGCGCCCGCAACGGCACCAGCGGCGCGCTGGTCGTCCGGGGCGAGCCGGGCATCGGCAAGACCAGCCTGCTGCGCGCGGCCGCCGAGCACGCCGTGGGCTGCCGCGTCGTCCAGGTCGCGGGGTACGACGCGGAGCAGACGATCGCGCACGCCGCCCTCGACCGGCTGCTGCGGCCGCTGCAGGACCTGGTGGGCACGATCCCGGAGCACCACGCCGCGGCGCTGCGGCGTGCGACCGGGCGCGAGACGGGTCCGCCGCCGGACCGGTTCCTGGTCGGCCTCGCCGTCCTCGAGCTGCTGGCTGCGGCCGGCCGCGAGCAGCCGATCGTCTGCACGGTCGACGACGCGCACCTGCTGGACCCCGAGTCGCTCACCATCCTGGCCTTCGTCGCCCGCCGGCTGTACGCCGAGCCGGTGGCGCTGATCCTGGCCGCCCGCGACGACGCGGCGGTGGACGCCGCGACCGCGGGCGTGCCGTCGGTGCGGCTGGCGGGGTTGGACCCGGAGTCGGCCGGCACGCTGCTGCGCGCCTCGGCGGCGGCCGGCGCCGACCTGCTGCTCCTGAGCCGCGTGGCGGCGGCGACCGGCGGCAACCCGCTGGCGCTGATCGACCTGGCGGACGAGCTCACGGTCCAGGAGCTGACCGACTCGGGGCTCGGCGAGGAGCCGGTGCCGGTCGGCCGGCACCTGGTGGCGCACTACGCCCGGCTCGTCGGCCGCACGCCGCCGGGCACCCGGGCCTGGCTGCTGGTCGCGGCCGCCGACTCGACCGGCACGCTGGACCTCGTCGAGTCGGCGTGCCGCGCGCTCGGGGTGCCACCGGGCGCCGCGGTCGCCGCCGAGGACGCCGGGCTGGTCGACCTGGGCGGCGGCACGCGGTTCCGGCACCCCCTGGTCCGGGCCGCGGCCTACACCGCGGCCACCGGTCGTGACCGGCGCGCGGCGCACGCGGCCCTGTCCGCGGCAGCGCGCGAGGCGGGGCTGGACGAGCTCGAGGCGTGGCACGCGGCCAAGGCCGCGCTCGGCACGGACGCCGCCGTCGCCGCACGGCTGGAGCGGGTCGCGGACCTCGCGGGCGCCCGCGGCGGCGCCGTCTCCCGCGCGCGGGTGCTGGGCCGGGCCGCCGAGCTGACGCCGCCGGGCCCCCTCCGCGCCCGGCGGCGGGTCGCCGCGGCCGAGGCGGCGGTGGCCGCCGGCGCCGCGCAGCTCGGCGCGATGCTGCTCGACGAGGTCGAGGACGCCGAGCTCGGGCCGGTCGAGCGGGCCCGGGCGCTGGTGGTGCGGGTCAACCTCGGCGTGTTCACCGGTGACCCCGCGGTCCTGGTCCGGGCCAGCGCGGACCTGCTGGAGGCCGCGCGGCTGTGCCACGGGCGCGACCCGGAACGGGAGCAGCGGGCGCTGCTGCAGGCGTTCGACTTCGCCCTGTCGGCGGAGCGCCGTCGCACCGGCGTCACGCTCGCCGGGCTGGGGGAGCGCCTGCGTGCCGGTGCGACCGTCCGCGAGGGCCCCGCGGCCGTCGTCGTGGCCGCGCTGTCCGCGCACGTGCTCGACCCGTACCCGGTCGCGGTCCCCGCCATGCGCCGGGGGCTGGACCGCATCCAGGCGCTCGACGGGGCGTCGGCGCTGCCGTACCTGATCGCCGAGGTCGCGCTGACCACCGCGCTGGGGGACGTCACGGCCCGGGCGGAGGGGCTCGCGCGGTCCGCCCGCGCGGCACGCGGCACGGGTTCCCTGCAGGTGCTCGACACCGCGTTGTGGGTCGCCTCGCTGGCCGAGCTGACCGGCGGCACGCCGCGCCGCGCCGCGCAGCTGGTCGACGAGGTGCGCGAGCTGCGGCGGGCGATCGGGTACGACGCCGAGCACGTCGCGAACGTCGCCCAGCTCGCGTGGGCCGGTGCGCCGCGCGACCACGTCGAGGCGGTCGCCCGCGCCGCCACCGCCGCGGGGTTCGGCGGGGTGGAGTCCAGCGCGACCGCCGCTCTCGCGATCCGCGACCTCGCCGAGGGGCGGTACGCCGATGCCTACGCCGCCCTGCTGCCCGAGGTCGAGGACCCGTTCCTCCAGGTCACGCCGACCCGGGTGCCCGACTTCGTCGAGGCGGCCGCCCGGTCCGGGCACCACGAGCACGCCGTCCGGTGCACCGCCGGGCTCGCCGCACGCGCCGACGCGAGCGGCTCCGTGTGGGTGCGCGGGCTCGTGCACCGCTGCCAGGCGCTGGCGGACCCCGGGGCGGACGCCGAGCAGCACCTCCGCGCCTCGGTGGAGGCGCTGGAGCGGGCGGGCGTCGAGGTCGAGGCGGCGCGGTCCCGCCTGCTGCTGGGCGAGTGGCTGCGCCGCGCGCGCCGCCGCGGGGAGGCCGCGGTCGAGCTGCGCCGGGCGCTCGCCCTGCTCACCGCCACCGGCGCCACCGTGTTCGCGGAGCGCGCGCGCTCCGAGCTGCGCGCGACGGGTGCCGGCACCGACGAGACCCCGGCGTCGGCGGTGCTGCCCGACCTCACGCCGCGCGAGCGCACGGTCGCCCGGATGGCCGCGCGCGGCGACACGAACGCCGAGATCGGCGCCGCGCTGTTCGTCTCCGTGCACACGGTCGACTACCACCTGCGCAAGGTGTTCTCGAAGCTCGGCGTGACCTCCCGGCGGGAGCTGCGCGAGCACGTCGGTACCTGACACCTCGGGGAGCGGTGCCACGCACTACGTGCCGTACGTGGTCCGGCCGCCCCCACGACCCCGGGACAGTCGGAGGACCATCGTCAACCCGGGGGAGCACCGATGCCTTTCGTCACCGTCGAGGACGGCGCGCAGATCTTCTTCAAGGAGCTCGACGGGGGCGGCTCGCCCGTCCTCCTCAGCCACGGCTGGCCGCTGAACGCCGACGCCTGGGACGCCGCCGCGCTGTTCCTGGCCGAGCACGGCCACCGCGTCGTCACCCACGACCGCCGGGGCCACGGCCGGTCGTCCCAGACCTGGCACGGCAACGAGATGGACACCTACGCCGACGACCTGGCCACGCTGATCGGCACGCTCGACCTGCAGGACCTCACCCTGGTGGGGCACTCCACCGGCGGTGGCGAGATCGTGCACTACACCGGCCGGCACGGCACCGCTCGGGTCGCCCGCGTCGTCCTCGTGTCGGCCGTCCCGCCGATGATGCTCCGGACCGGCGACAACCCCGAGGGCGTGCCGCTCGAGGTGTTCGACGGCCTGCGGGCGGGGGAGAAGGCCGACCGCGCCCAGCTCTACCGGGACCTCGCCGACGGGCCGTTCTTCGGGCACAACCGCCGCGGCGACGTCGACCAGGGGTTCCGGGACGCGTTCTGGCTGCAGTCGATGGCCTGCGGGCACCGGGCGGCGTACGAGTGCATCGCCGCGTTCTCCGCGACGGACTTCCGCCCCGACCTCGCGGCGCTCGACGTCCCCACGCTCGTGATCCACGGCGACGACGACCAGATCGTGCCGTTCGACGTCGGGGGCAGGCGGTCCGCCGACGTGGTGGAGGGCGCCAAGCTCCTCGTCTACGAGGGCAGCCCGCACGCCCTGCCCGACACCGACCGCGCGCGGCTGCACGCGGACCTGCTCGCCTTCATCGAGTCCTGAGACGGAGCCCCTGCCATGACCGAGCCCACCAGCCCCGACGCCACGCCCGTGACCAGCCCCGACACCGCCCCCGACACCGTCGTGCTCGTGCACGGCCTCTGGATGACCCCCCGCAGCTGGGAGCACTGGGTCGCCCGCTTCGAACAGCGCGGGCTGAAGGTCCTCGCGCCCGCCTACCCCGGCTTCGAGATCGAGGTCGAGGCCCTCCGCGAGCACCCCGAGGTGATCGCGCGGCTCACCGTCCCGGAGGTCGTCGACCACCTCGCCGGCATCATCGAGGGCCTGGACCGCCCGCCGGTCGTCATCGGGCACTCGTTCGGCGGCACCCTCACGCAGCTCCTGCTCGCCCGCGGCCTCGGTGCGGCCGGGGTGGTCGTCGACTCCGCCCCGACCGAGGGCGTCCGGATGACGCCGCTGTCCCAGGTGAAGTCGCTGTTCCCGGCCCTGAAGAACCCGGCGAACCGGCGCCGGGCCGTCGCGTTCACCCCGGAGGAGTTCCACTACGCCTTCGCCAACACGCTCAGCCCGGAGGACTCCCGCGCCGCCTGGGAGCGGTACGCGATCGGGGCACCGGGCGACTGGATCTGGGCGTACGGCCTGATCGCCAACTACAAGCCCGGGCACCAGGAGACGTGGGTGGACTACTCCGGCGACCGGGCGCCGCTGCTGTTCATCGCCGGCGCCGAGGACCACATCATGCCGGCGTCGGTGAACAGGTCGAACGCCAAGCACTGGGAGAAGTCCCCGGCGCTGACCGAGTACGTCGAGCTGGCCGGCCGCGACCACTGGACCTGCGCCGCGCCGGGCTGGGAGGAGGTCGCCGACCGGGCCCTCGACTGGGCGCTGGCGCACGCGGCGCCGCTGGGCGGGCGCCGGACCGTCGGCGCCTGACGCACCGGCGGACGCGGCGCGGGCCGACCCGGTCCGCGCCGCGCCGGGCCCGACGCCGCGCCCGGGCCGACCCTGCGCCCGGTCCGGTGCCGCGTCGGGCCCGACGGCGCGCCCCGCCCGACGGTGCGGCGCGGTCAGCTGCCGACGGCGCCCGTCGCGAGGTGCACGTCGGCGGCCGGGCACGCGGGGTCCGGCAGGACCACGGACCGCAGGTCGGCGGATCGGATGCAGGTGCACGGGACGAGGCTCATGGCGGGCTCCGCGGGCAGGTGCGCCGCCCGGCCGGCGGTCGCGATGGTGCCCTGGGGATCGGCACCGGTCACCGTCCTGTGAGAGGTGCGCCGCCGTGATCCGCGTCAGACCGGGGTCAGGGGCACCTCGTCCTCGCCGCGGCCCGCCGCGGCCGCGCGGGCCGCGCGGCTCCGGTCGAGCCACCGCATCGCG
This sequence comes from Cellulomonas sp. NEAU-ZC6, assembly GCF_056844425.1. Lineage (NCBI taxonomy): Bacteria > Bacillati > Actinomycetota > Actinomycetes > Micrococcales > Cellulomonadaceae > Cellulomonas > Cellulomonas sp. NEAU-ZC6. Next base: position 216,562 of record NZ_JBXFYH010000001.1, read on the forward strand.
GGGGTGGACGCCACGCCGTGGATCAGCACGGACCCGACGACGACGAGCGCCGACAGGGCCCACAGCCGCCGCTCGTCGGGGAAGTCGCCGTGCTCGAGCGCGTACGCCACGTAGAAGAACGTGCCGACACCGCGGACACCGAAGAACGCCACCACCGCGCGTTCCGACGGGCCGGTGCGGCCGCCCAGCAGACCGAGCCACCCCGCCAGCGGACGCACCGCCAGCAGGACGACCAGCGCGACGAGGACCTCGGGCCAGCCGATGCCGACGAGGACGCCCCGCACCAGCGCGCCGCCGAGCAGCACGATGACCGCGACGGTGAGCAGCCGCTCCACCTGCTCGACGAAGCTGTGCAGCACGCGGTGGTAGCTGTGGTGCCGCTCGGCGGTGCGCAGGGTGACGGCGCACACGAACACGGCGACGAACCCGTACCCCTCCGCCAGCTCGGTGGCCCCGTACGCCAGGAAGGTGGCGGCGACGGCGACGAAGCCCTGCGCGTGCTCGGTGAGGCGGACGCGGTCCGCGAACGAGGAGAAGAACAGGCGCCCCAGCAGCCAGCCGACCAGGATGCCCCCGAGCACGCCGACGCCCAGCCGCCACAGCACGTCGACCAGCAGCCAGTGCCCGACCCAGCCGCCGGGGGCGAGGCCCGCCAGGCTGACGGCGATCGCCGCGTAGGTGAACGGGAAGGCCAGCCCGTCGTTGAGGCCGGCCTCCGAGGTGAGGGCGAACCGGGCCTCGTCGTCCACGGCGCCCGGGTCGTCGACCGGCTCGCTGACCTGGACCTCCGTGGCCAGCACCGGGTCCGTCGGCGCCAGCACCGCCCCCAGCAGCATGGCGCTCGCCGCCCCGAGGCCCAGCGCCCCCCAGCCGAGCGCCGTCACCGCGACCATCGACAGCGGCATGGTCACCGCCAGCAGCCGCCACGTCGTGCCCCAGGCGCGCCGGCCCGGCGGCCGGTTGATCGCCAGCCCCGCGCCCATCAGCGACACCACGACGCAGACCTCCGTCAGGTGGAGCGCGATCGTCGCGTGCTCCAGCGGGTCGGGGTCCGGCAACCCGGGCATCAGCCAGAACGCGAGCACACCCGCCCCGAGGAACACCGTCGGCATCGACAGCGGGAAGCGACGCAGCGCGCGCGGCAGGAGCGCGGCGGCCAGGGTGGCCACGCCGATCGCGAAGAACCCGGCCGCGGTGCCGTCGACGGCGATCACCGGGCCACGGTAGGCCCCGGACCGGTCGGCGGCGCGGTGGCGGGTCACCACCCGTTCACCGGAGCCGGGTAGCGTCAGCAGGAGCCCAGCCGTCCCCACCTCCAGGAGCCGCACGCCGTGACCGGTACCAGCACCGCCCAGCCCGACCTCCGCCTGCCCGCCGCCGTCCTGTGGGACATGGACGGCACGCTCGTCAACACCGAGCCGCTGTGGATGGCCGCGGAGACCGAGCTGGTCGAGTCGTGGGGCGGGACCTGGACGCACGAGGACGGCCTGACCCTGGTCGGCAACCCGATGAAGGTGTCCGGCGGCATCCTGCAGAGCCGCGGCGTCGGCCTGTCGGTCGACGAGATCGTCGACTTCCTCAACAAGCGGGTCGCCGCCGCCGTCGCCCAGGACACCCCGTGGCAGCCCGGCGGCCGCGAGCTGCTTCGCGCCCTGGCCGAGGCCGGCGTGCCGCAGGCGCTGGTCACCTCGTCCTACCGCGAGCTCGCCGACCCGTTCGCCGCCGTGGCGGGCGTGTTCGCCACCGTCGTCGCCGGCGACGAGGTCGAGCGACCCAAGCCGGACCCGCAGCCCTACCTGCTGGCCGCCGAGCGGCTCGGCGTCGACATCGCCGACTGCGTGGTCGTCGAGGACTCGCCAGCGGGCATCACCGCGGGTGTCGCCTCCGGGGCGCGCGTGCTCGCGGTCGAGGTGTTCCGCGAGCTGCCCGACATCGCCGAGCTGAGCGCGACGCGGTCGCTCGCCGACGTGTCGGTCGAGGACGTCGCGCGGATCCACGGCGGCGCCGTGCTGGACCTGCTCGGCTGATCCCCGGTCACGCCGGTCGCCTCAGTCGCGGCCGGCGCGCCAGGCGATCGCGTACCGCCACACCGCGCCGGCAAGGCAGACGCAGCCGAGCACCCACCCGGGGACAAAGAGCCGGGTCCGATCGCCGGGCAGCCAGATCAGCAACGCGACCCCGGCTGCGAGCAGGAACGTGCCGAGCACGATCTCGACCGGCCGCGTGATGTGGTGGGGGTCGGGCAGCCCGTCATCCGCGGCGTCGTCCTGGTCACCCGGAGGCAGCGTCACGTCGACCCGGGTCAGGACGCCTGCGCCACCGGCGTGACGCCGATCGCCCGCTCGACCGCACCCTCGGGCAGCTCGGGCGGCGTGCCGCCCCAGGCCGGGCACACGGCCTGGTGCGCGCACCAGTCGCACAGCCGGGACTTGCGGGGCCGCCACTCGCCGGTGCGCGCGGCCTCCTCGATCTGCGACCACAGCGAGCGCAGCCGCAGCTCGAGGGTGTGCATCTCCGCCTCGGACGGCGCGTGCCGCAGGATCTGGCCGTCACCCAGGTAGACCAGCTGCAGCAGCTTGGGCAGCACGCCGCGCTCGCGCCACAGCACGTAGGCGTAGAACCGCATCTGGAACAGCGCCGACCCCTCGAACCCGGGGTTCGGCGACTTGCCCGTCTTGTAGTCGACCACCCGGAGCGCGCCGTCGGGCGCGACGTCGAGCCGGTCGACGATCCCGCGCAGCTGCGGCCCGTCGGCCATGAGCGTCTTCACGGCGAGCTCCCGGTCGCCGGGCTGCAGCCGGTTCGGGTCCTCCAGCGTGAAGTAGGTGTCGAGCAGCAGCCGCGCGCTGCCGATCCAGGCCTCGCGCTCGTCGTCCGTGGCGAACAGCGTGACCACCTCGGGGGAGCGCTCCAGCAGCCGGTCCCACGCCTCGGGCAGCAGCGCGTGCGCGGCGGCCGGCGTCCGCCGGCCGAGCGGCAGGTCGTACAGCCGCTCCAGGACGGTGTGCACCATCGTGCCGCGGGCGGCGGCCAGGCTCGGCGGCTCGGGCCGCTTGTCGATCACCCGCAGCCGGAACAGCAGCGGGCACTGCTGGAAGTCGTTGGCCCGGGACGGCGAGAGCCCGGGGACCCGGGGCTCGGCCGGCGCCTCGACGTCGCCGGCGTCGGCGCCGTCGACGGACACGGGGGCGAGGAGCTGCGGGTCGGTGGTCGTCACGTGACGAGCCTAGGTGCCGCCACCGACACGGGTGGCCGGCGCCCCGGCCTCGGCGCGCACCCGCGACCCGTAACCTGACGGCGTGGCAGAGAGAACGCGGGGCTGGGTCGTCGGCCGGGTGGTGGGTGCACCCGTCGTGCTCGCGCCCAGCAGCCTGCTGACGGTGGGGCTGTTCGCCCTGGTGTTCACGCCGTCGGTGCGGATCCGCGCCCCGTGGCTCGGTGCCGGCTCGACGATCGCGGTCGCGGCCGTGCTCGGGGTGGTGCTGCTGCTGTCGGTGCTGGTGCACGAGCTGGCGCACGGCCTCACGGCCCGGGCCCGCGGGCTGCGGGTCCACGAGTTCGCCCTGACGCTGATCGGCGGGCACACCGCGTTCGGCGGCCGGATCACCCCGCTGACCGAGGGGCTGGTCGCGGTCGTCGGGCCGATCGCGAACCTGCTGCTCGCCCTCGTGATGTGGCTGGCGGGCCAGGCCGTCGACCCCACGGGGCTGGCCGCCCTGGTGCTGTACGCCGGTGCGTACTCCAACGCCTTCGTCGGCCTGTTCAACCTGATCCCGGGGCTGCCGATGGACGGCGGCCAGGTGCTCGAGTCGGTCATCTGGGCCGCGACCGGGGACCGCCGGCGCGGCACGCTCGCCGCGGGCTGGGTGGGCCGGGTCGTCGCCGTCGGCTTCGTCGCGTGGGTGCTGCTCCGCCCGCTGGTCGAGGGCCAGCGGCCCAGCCTGTTCGCGGTCGGCTGGGCGGCGGTCGTCGGCGCGTTCCTGTGGTCCGGGGCCGGGCAGGCGATCAAGGCGGCGCAGACGTCCCGGGCGGTCGACGCCGTGCGCGTGGGCTCCGTCGGCATCCGCGCCGTCGGCGTGCCCGCGACCGCGGTCCTGGCGCAGGCCGACGCCGCCCGCGGCCGGGCCGGGGCGGACGCGGTGGTGCTGCTGTCCCCGGACGGCCGCCCCGCCGCGTACGTCGACCCGCAGGCAGCCGCCGCGGTGCCCGTCGACCAGCGGGTGCACGTGCCGGTGACCGCCGTGGCCGTCGGCCTGCCGGCCGGGGCCGTCGTCGACGCGGCGCTGGAGGGCGCCGACCTGGTGCGCGCGGTCGCCGCCCTGTCGCACGTGGCACCGGTCGTGGTGGCCGTGCAGGACGGCGTGGTCGTCGCCCTGGTCCGCTCCGCGGACGTCGCGGCGGCGCTGCGCTCCTAGACTCGTCTCCCGTGACCGACGAGACCACCGCCCCCGCGCCCGCCACCGACGCCGAGCCGCGCGTCCCCACGGGCGCCGACCAGCGCCGCGGGCTGCTCCGGGTGGGGGAGCGCGTCCAGCTCACCGACCCGCGCGGCCGGCTGCACACGATCACGCTGGCCGAGGGCGCGACGTTCCACACGCACAAGGGCTACTTCCGGCACGACGAGCTGATCGGCGCGCCCGAGGGCACGACCGTGACCAGCAACGGCGGCGTCGAGTACCTCGCGCTGCGTCCGCTGCTCAGCGACTACACGCTGTCGATGCCGCGCGGCGCGGCCGTCGTCTACCCCAAGGACGCGGGCCAGATCGTCGCGATGGCCGACATCTACCCCGGCGCCCGCGTGGTCGAGGCCGGGGTCGGCTCCGGCGCGCTCACCATGTCGCTGCTGCGCGCGGTCGGCGACGGCGGCCGGCTGCACTCCATCGAGCGCCGCGACGACTTCGCCGCGATCGCCCGCGGCAACGTCGAGACCTTCTTCGGCGGCCCGCACCCGGCGTGGCGGCTCTCGATCGGCGACCTGTCCGACGTGCTGCCGGTCGCCGAGGGGCCCGGCCAGGTCGACCGCGTGGTGCTCGACATGCTCGCGCCGTGGGAGAACCTCGATGCCGTCGCCACCGCGCTCGCCCCGGGCGGCGTCCTCATCGCCTACGTGGCCACGGCGACGCAGCTGTCGCGGCTCGCGGAGGACCTGCGCGCGGACGGCCGCTACACCGAGCCGCAGGCGTGGGAGTCGATGGTGCGCGGCTGGCACCTCGAGGGCCTGGCCGTGCGGCCGCAGCACCGGATGATCGGGCACACCGGCTTCCTGCTCACCACCCGCCGCCTGGCCGACGGGGTGCTGCCGCCGCTGCGCAAGCGCCGCCCCGCGAAGGGCTCGCAGCCGGGGGAGGCCGCGCTGGTCGACGAGGTCGGCGACGTCGTGACGAGCAGGTCCTTCCAGGAGGTGCCGGACGCCGAGTGGACGCCGGAGGCCCTGGGCGAGCGCGCGGTCTCGGACAAGAAGGTGCGCCGGGTCCGCCGCGACGTCGGTCAGGCGCCCGAGCAGGACTGAGCCCGGCGAGCGGGTCGTGCCCGCCGCCGCCCACCGGCGTGGCCGCGCGCGCTCGATTGACACGTGTGGTTAGGGTCGCAGCACGACAGCCCCACAGCGCCGTGAGGTCGACCCGCGATCGGAGGTACCGCGATGACGGAACCGACAGCCCGCGACCTGCAGCGCGAGCTCGCGCTCCTGGCCGCCAAGAACGAGCGCATGTCCGACGCGCTCGTGGCCGCGCGCGACCAGATCATCGAGCTCAAGCGCCAGATCGACGACCTCGCCAAGCCCCCGGGGACGTTCGCCACGTTCCTCGCGGCGCGCGCGGACGGCACGGTCGACGTGGTGTCCGCGGGCCGGAAGATGCACGTCGGCGCGAGCCCGGCGGTGGACGTGCACCGGCTGCGCCCCGGACAGGAGGTCATGCTGAACGAGGCGCTGACCGTCGTCGAGGTCGGTGGCTACGAGCAGGTCGGCGAGCTGGTCACGGTCAAGGAGCTCATCGGCCGGGACCGGGCGCTGGTCGTCGGGCGCGGCGACGAGGAGCGCGTCGTGCGGCTGGCCGGCCAGGTGCTGGACGGCTCCGTGCGGGTCGGCGACGCGCTGACCGTCGAGGCGCGCAGCGGCTTCGTGTTCGAGCGGGTGCCCCGGGCCGAGGTCGAGGACCTCGTGCTCGAGGAGGTGCCCGACATCGACTACACCGACATCGGCGGGCTCGGTCCCCAGATCGAGGCGATCCGCGACGCCGTCGAGCTGCCGTTCCTGCACCCCGACCTGTTCCGCGAGCACGGCCTCAAGCCGCCCAAGGGCGTGCTGCTGTACGGCCCGCCCGGGTGCGGCAAGACGCTGATCGCCAAGGCCGTCGCGCACTCGCTCGCCGCCACGTCGGCGCGCGCCCGGGGCGAGGAGGTCGCCGAGGCCAAGTCGTACTTCCTCAACGTCAAGGGCCCGGAGCTGCTGAACAAGTACGTCGGCGAGACCGAGCGGCACATCCGGCTGATCTTCGCCCGCGCCCGGGAGAAGGCGTCGCAGGGGCACCCCGTCGTCGTGTTCTTCGACGAGATGGAGTCGCTGTTCCGCACCCGCGGCACGGGCGTGTCCAGCGACGTCGAGACGACGATCGTGCCGCAGCTGCTGGCCGAGATCGACGGCGTGGAGCGCCTGGAGAACGTCATCGTCATCGGCGCCTCCAACCGCGAGGACATGATCGACCCCGCGATCCTGCGTCCCGGCCGGCTCGACGTGAAGATCAAGATCGAGCGCCCCGACGCCGAGGGCGCGCGCGAGATCTTCGCCAAGTACCTGACCGCCGACCTGCCGATCCACGCCGACGACCTGGCCGAGCACCACGGGTCGAAGGTCGCGGCGGTGGAGGCGATGATCGCCCGGTCCGTCGAGCGGATGTACTCCGAGGACGACCACAACCGGTTCCTCGAGGTCACCTACGCCAGCGGCGACAAGGAGGTCCTGTACTTCAAGGACTTCAACTCCGGCGCGATGATCCAGAACGTCGTGGACCGGGCCAAGAAGTCCGCGATCAAGGACCTGCTCGCCACCGGCCAGCGCGGACTGCGGGTCGAGCACCTGCTGACCGCCTGCGTGGACGAGTTCAAGGAGAACGAGGACCTGCCGAACACCACCAACCCCGACGACTGGGCGCGCATCTCCGGCAAGAAGGGGGAGCGCATCGTGTTCATCCGCACGATCGTCCAGGACAAGAAGGGCGAGGAGGCCTCGCGCCGGATCGAGAACGTGCAGAGCACGGGGCAGTACCTGTAGATGCACACGCGGGCCTGACCGCCCGCACAGCGACGGCACAGCGCCGCGCGGCTTGATGGGGGCACCCGGTCCACCGGGTGTCCGTCCCCGATCCGCGAGGTGCCCATGCCTGCCCCCGTCCTGCTCGCCGCCGACCTCGTCGCCGTCGGCGTCCTGACCTTCGCCCTGTACTTCCCCCGGCACCGCCGGCGCGACCTGGTGGTCGCGTTCCTCGGCGTGAACGTCGGCGTGCTCGCCGTCGCCTCCGCCCTGTCCGGCAGCACCGTCGGCCCGGGGCTCGGCCTCGGGCTGTTCGGCGTGCTGTCGATCATCCGGCTCCGGTCCTCCGAGATCGACCAGCGCGAGGTCGCGTACTACTTCGCGGCGCTGGCGCTCGGCCTGATCGGCGGGCTCGGCAGCAGCCTCGGCGTGCTCGCGGTGGGCCTGATGGCCATGGTGCTGGCGGCGCTGTACGTCGGCGACCACCCGCGGCTGCTCCGCGGGTACCGGCAGCAGGTCGTCGTGGTCGACCGGGCGTTCGGCGACCACGCCGCGCTGGTCGCGCACCTCGAGCAGCTGCTCGGCGGCCGGGTGCACGGCGCGACGGTGCAGCGGCTGGACCTGGTCGACGACACGACGGTCGTCGACGTCCGGTACGCCCCGCTGCCGCCCGGGCGCGTCGCGGAGGAGCCGGTGCTGGTCCGCGGCGACCGCGCGGTCGCGCTGTCCGGCGCGGCCCGGTGACGACCGACGTCACGCACCTGCCCGCCGTCGGCCTCGCCGAGCTGCAGGAGTCCGCGGCCCTGCAGACCCGGGTCGACCGCAAGTACGTGCTCCCGCTCGGCGCGCTGCCCGACCTGCTCGCGGCGCTGCCCGCCGGCACCCGCCGCCTGGTGATCGACGACCGCGACACGTTCGGCTACGAGTCGGTGTACTTCGACACGCCGGACCTGGACGCGTTCCACCTCGCGGCCGGCCGGAGGCGGCGCCGGTACAAGGTCCGCACCCGCACCTACCAGGACACCGGGAGCTGCTGGCTCGAGGTGAAGACCCGGGGCCCGCGCGGCACCACCGTCAAGGTCCGCCGCGAGCACGACCCCGATGCCCGTGCACGCGTCGGCGACGCCCTCGGCTTCGTCGTCGACATCCTCGGGCAGCAGGGCGTCGCGCTGCCCGTGAGCCGCGACGCGCCACCCCTCGGGCCGACGCTCACCACGCGGTACCACCGCCGGACGCTGCACCTCCCGGACGGCGCGCGCACCACGATCGACACCGGCCTGGAGTGGCGTGCTCCCGGCGAGGACGGCCTCCGCGCCACGGTGCCCGCGCACGCCGTCGTCGAGACCAAGAGCGTCGCCGGCGCGTCCGGCGCCGACCGCGTGCTGTGGGCGCTCGGCCACCGGCCCAGCCGGATCTCGAAGTACGCCACCGGCCTGGTGGTGCTCGACCCGGCGCTCGGCGGGCGGCCCTGGCGCCGCACCCTGCGCCGGACCCTCGCCGCCTGACCGGCGCCCCCCGATCCCGTCCCACCGAACCACCTGGAGCTCCCGTGCGCCGACCCCGCCGCGCCCTCGCCGTCCCCGCCCTCCTCACCGCCCTGCTGCTCGCCGGCTGCAGCACCGGCGCCGTCGCCGACCCCGGTGCCGACGCCGCCACGACGGAGGCGGCCGCGGTGACCGACGTCGCGGCCGGTGCCACCGCCGAGCAGGTGCTGGCCGCGAACACCCCGGTGCACGAGGTCGCGGACGCCGGCACCGCGACCGGCACCGTCACCCTCGACGGCGACACGGCCAGCACCGACGCCGACGGCGTGACCGTCGACGGCTCCGTCGTCACCCTCACCGCCGGCGGCACCTACACGCTCACGGGCACGCTCGACGACGGCCAGGTCGTCGTGGACGCCGGCGACGCGACCGTGCACCTGGTGCTCGACGACGCCGACGTCACGTCCTCGACCAGCGCCCCGCTGGTGATCAGCAGCGCCGGGTCCGCCGTCGTCGAGCTGGCCGACGGGTCCGCGAACACCCTCACCGACGCGACCTCGTACTCCTACCCCGACGGCGAGGACGAGCCGAACGCCGCCCTGTTCAGCGCCGCCGACCTCACGATCACCGGCGACGGCGCCCTCACCGTCACCGGCCGCGCGAACGACGGGATCACGTCGAAGGACGGCCTGGTGGTCCAGGGCGGGGCGATCACGGTCGACGCCGTCGACGACGGGATCCGCGGCAAGGACTACCTGGTCGTGACCGGCGGCACCCTCGACGTCACCGCGGGCGGCGACGGCCTCAAGGCGGACGACACCGACGACCCGACGGCGGGCTTCGTGGCCGTCGCGGGCGGCGACGTCACCGTGACCGCGGCCGGCGACGGCGTGGCCGCCGAGACCGACGTCGTGGTCACCGGCGGCGCGCTCGACGTCACGGCAGGCGGCGGCAGCGGGTCGGCACCCGCGGACGACGTCTCGACCACGGGACTGAAGGGCTCCGCGTCGGTGGTCGTCGCCGGCGGCACCGTCACGGTCGACTCCTCCGACGACGCCGTGCACGCGGACGGCATCGTCTCCGTCACCGACGGCGACCTGACGCTGTCCTCCGGGGACGACGGCGTGCACGCCGACGTGGCCCTCGACGTCACGGGCGGCGCGGTCGACGTGCGGACCTCGTACGAGGGCCTGGAGGCCGAGTCGATCACCCTGGCGGGCGGGGACGTCGCCGTGGTGGCAGCGGACGACGGGCTGAACGCCGCCGGCAGCGCCACGGGGTCCACCGAGGACGCGCAGGGCGACTGGGCCGGGCCCGGCGGGGAGACCACGGGCACGGCGAGCCTGACGATCACCGGCGGCACGATCAGCGTCGACTCCGGCGGCGACGGCCTCGACGCCAACGGCACGCTCACCATGAGCGGCGGCACCGTCGTCGTCAACGGCCCCGAGGACGACGGCAACGGCGCGATCGACGCCGACAGCACCCCGTCGGTCACCGGCGGCACGCTGGTCGCGGCGGGCTCCTCCGGCATGGCGACGGCGCCCGGCGCCGACGGCCAGGGCTGGGTGTCGGTGACGTTCGGCTCGGCGCAGCCCGCGGGCACCACCCTCGCGGTGGTCGACGCCGAGGGCGTCGTCGTCGCGACGTTCACGCCGGCCAAGGACATCACCTCGCTGGTGGTCGCGGCGGCGGGCCTGACCTCGGGCGCGGAGTACACGGTGGTCGCCGGCGCGACGGCCGCCGGCGACGCGTACGCCGGGTACACGGCCGGCGGTGACGCCGCGGCCGGGACCGTGGTGGCGACCGTGACCGCGGGCGAGCACACCGGCGGCACGGGTGGCGGCCCGGGCGGTGGCCGGGCGCCGGGCGGCACGCGGCCGGGCTCCGACGTCTGACGGCAGGACCGCGGCGCGCAGCCGGATCCGCCCGGCGGCCCCGGCGGGCCGCCGGGCGGGGCTGCCGGGCGGATCCACTGCGTAGGGTGACGGTGTGACCGTGCGCCGCGTGATGGGGATCGAGACCGAGTACGGCGTCCTGCAGCCCGGCCGCCCGAACGCCAACCCGATGCTGCTGTCCAGCCACGTCGTCGCCGTGCACGCGGCGGCGCGCCAGGGCGGCCGGGCCAAGGCCCGCTGGGACTACGACGACGAGGACCCCCTGCAGGACGCGCGCGGGTTCCACCTGCAGCGCGCCTCCGCGCACCCGTCGCTGCTGACGGACGACCCGGCCCGGCCGGCGCCGTCGGGCGAGGACGGCGCCGGTGCGGGCGGGGACGGCCCGCAGGAGGTCGCCCGGTCGCTCGTCGAGGAGTACGAGGACCCCGGCGCCGCCAACGTCATCCTGACCAACGGCGCGCGGCTGTACGTCGACCACGCGCACCCCGAGTACTCCTCCCCGGAGGTCACCAACCCGCTCGACGCCGTCCGCTGGGACCGCGCCGGCGAGTTGGTGATGCTGTCCTCGGTGCGGGCGCTCGCCTCCACCCCCGCGCTGCCCGACGTCGCGCTGTACAAGAACAACGTCGACGGCAAGGGCGCCACGTACGGCACGCACGAGAACTTCCTGGTGGACCGGTCGGTGCCGTTCGCCGACCTCGCCTCGCGGCTGATGCCGTTCCTGGTCACGCGGCAGGTGTTCACCGGCGCCGGCCGGGTCGGCCTGGGGCAGCGGGGCGAGGAGGCCGGCTTCCAGCTCTCGCAGCGCGCCGACTACATGGAGGCCGAGATCGGCCTGGAGACCACCCTGCGCCGCCCGATCGTCAACACCCGCGACGAGCCGCACGCGGACCCGGACCGCTGGCGCCGGCTGCACGTGATCATCGGCGACGCCAACCTGCTCGAGGTCGCGACGTTCCTCAAGCTCGGCACCACCTCGCTCGTGCTCTGGCTGGTCGAGCGGATCGCCGACGGCACGGCCAAGGACCTCGGCGCCACGCTCGACCGGCTGACGCTGGCCGACCCGGTCGCCGCGGTGCACACCGTCAGCCACGACCTGGCCCTCACCGCGCGCCTCCGGCTCGCCGACGGGCGGCGGCTCACCGCCGTCGAGGTGCAGCGCGAGTACCTCGCGGCGGTCCGCACCGCCCTCGGGCGGGACCCGGGCACGCAGGTCGACGCGCAGACCGCCGACGTCCTGGCCCGGTGGGGCTCGCTGCTGGACAGGCTGGTCACCGACCCGGCGTCCTGCGCCCGGGAGGTCGAGTGGCTGGCCAAGATGCGCCTGCTCGAGGGCATGCGCCGCCGGGACCACCTGGACTGGGACCACCCGCGGCTCGCGGCCGTCGACCTGCAGTGGTCGGACGTGCGCCCCGAGCGGGGGCTCTACCACCGGCTCGTGAACGCGGGGGCCGTCGAGCGCCTGGTGGCCGACGACGCGGTGCAGGCCGCCGTGCGCACCCCGCCGGAGGACACCCGCGCGTACTTCCGCGGCGAGACGATCGCGCGGTTCGGCGCGCACGTGTCGGCGGCCAGCTGGGACTCCGTCGTGTTCGACGTGCCCGGCGCGCCGACCCTGCAGCGGGTGCCGATGCGGGATCCGCTGCGCGGCACCAAGGCGCACGTCGCCGCCCTGCTCGAGTCCTCGCCGGACGTGCGCAGCCTGCTGGAGGCGCTCGGCTCCTGACCTCGGGCGCCGCGTGCTCGCCGTGTCCTCGTCGTGTCCTCGTCGCGTCACGGGAACCCGTGCCGACCAGGGCCTAGGGTGGTGCCACTGCGGGCCGCTGCGCACAGCAGCGGGACCGTGCCCGACTCGGCGCCGGAGGTGCACATGGCTGGTCAGGAACGCGCGCGGGACCGTCGCGAGGACGACGAGCCGGTCGACGGGCCGGACGTCGAGCAGGCGACCGCCGCGGCGCAGCAGCGCGACGCCGAGGTCGACGCCCTCCTGGAGGAGATCGACGACGTCCTGGAGACCAACGCCGAGCAGTTCGTGCGCGGGTTCGTGCAGAAGGGCGGGCAGTGACGCGTGCCGACGGACCCGCTGACCTCGGCGGGGCGGCTGCCCGGGGCGTTCACCACGCCCGGGTCGTCGTCCTTCGTCGACTTCCTCGCCCAGCACGCCCCGGACCTGCTGCCCGGACGGCGCGCGGCCCTGCCGGTCGGTGACGTGCCGGCCGCCGGCGTCGCCCCGCACGCCACGACGATCGTCGCGCTGACCTTCGCGGGCGGCGTCGTGATGGCCGGCGACCGCCGCGCCACGATGGGTTCCCAGATCGCGTCCCGGGACATCGAGAAGGTGTTCCCGGCCGACGACTACTCCGCGGTCGGCATCGCCGGCACCGCGGGCCTGGCCGTCGAGCTGGTCCGGCTGTTCCAGCTCGAGCTCGAGCACTACGAGAAGATCGAGGGCACGCTGCTCTCGCTGGACGGCAAGGCCAACCGCCTCGCCACGATGATCCGCGGCAACCTCGGCCTCGCGCTGCAGGGCCTGGCCGTCGTGCCGCTGTTCGCCGGGTTCGACCTGGACCGCGGGACCGGGCGGATCTTCTCCTACGACGTCACCGGCGGCCGGTACGAGGAGCACCAGCACCACAGCGTCGGCTCCGGCTCGGTGTTCGCCCGCGGGTCGCTCAAGAAGCTCTGGCAGCCGGGCCTGGACGCCGACGCCGCCGTGCGGGTCGCCGTCGAGGCCCTCGTCGACGCGGCGGACGACGACTCCGCCACCGGGGGCCCCGACCAGTCGCGCCGCATCTGGCCGGTCGTCGCCACCGTGACCGCCACCGGCTACCTGCGCGTCGGCCAGGAGGCGCTCGGCGACGTGGTCGCCGCCGTGCTGGCCGACCGCGCCGAGCAGCACGCGCGCACCCGGGGAGAGGAGCCGACGCCGTGAACTCGCCCCACGACATCGTCCGCACCGCTCACGATCCCGCGGGGGCCCCGAGATGAGCATGCCGTTCTACGTCTCGCCCGAGCAGCTGATGAAGGACCGGGCCGACTACGCCCGCAAGGGCATCGCCCGCGGCCGGTCCGTCGTCGTGCTCGCCTACGACGACGGCATCGCGTTCGCCACCGAGAACCCCTCGCGCGCCCTGCACAAGGTGTCCGAGATCTACGACCGGATCGCGTTCGCCGCGGTCGGCAAGTACAACGAGTTCGAGAACCTGCGCGTCGCCGGCGTCCGGTACGCCGACCTGCGCGGCTACTCCTACGACCGGCGCGACGTGAACGCCCGGGGGCTGGCCAACGCGTACGCGCAGACGCTCGGCACCGTGTTCACCACCGAGTCCAAGCCGCTCGAGGTCGAGCTCGTCGTCGCCGAGGTCGGCGCCGACGTCGCCACCGACCAGCTCTACCGGCTGCAGTACGACGGGTCCGTCGCGGACGAGCGCGGGTTCGTCGTCATGGGCGGGCAGGCCGAGCGGCTCCGCGAGGAGGTCGCCGCCGGGTGGGTGCCGGGCATGCCGCTCGGCGACGCGCTCGCGCTCGCCGTCCGGGCGCTCGGCACCCCGGCCGACGGCACGGACGAGGACGACCGGCGGGTCATCCCCGCCGCACAGCTCGAGGTCGCGGTCCTGGACCGCACGCGCCCCCGCCGGGCGTTCCGGCGCCTGTCCGGCGTCGTCCTGGAGGACCTGCTGGGCTCGGCCTCCGAAGCCTGAGGAGACGCACCATGGACCGACGGATCTTCGGCCTCGAGACCGAGTACGGCGTCACCTGCGCCGCCGACGACGGGCGCGGCCTGTCCGCGGACGAGGTCGCCCGGTACCTGTTCCGCAAGGTCGTCGCGTGGGGCCGGTCGTCCAACGTCTTCCTGCGCAACGGCTCCCGGCTCTACCTGGACGTCGGCTCGCACCCGGAGTACGCCACCGCCGAGTGCGACGACTGGCGCCAGCTCGTCACGCACGACCGGGCGGGGGAGCGGATCCTCGAGGGCCTGGTCGCCGACGCCCAGCAGCGCCTGGAGCACGAGGGCCTGTCGGGCCGGATCCACCTGTTCAAGAACAACACCGACTCCGCCGGCAACTCCTACGGCTGCCACGAGAACTACCTCGTGCGCCGGCAGGGCGACTTCTCCCGGCTGTCCGACGTGCTCGTGCCGTTCCTCATCACCCGGCAGGTGCTGACCGGCGCGGGCAAGGTGCTCGCCACCCCGCGCGGCGCCGTCTTCTGCCTGTCCCAGCGCGCCGACCACATCTGGGAGTCCGTGTCGTCGGCCACCACCCGGTCCCGGCCGATCATCAACACCCGCGACGAGCCGCACGCGGACGCCGAGCACTACCGGCGCCTCCACGTGATCGTCGGCGACTCCTCGATGTCCGAGACCACCACCATGCTCAAGGTCGGGTCGACCGACCTGGTGCTCCGGCTCATCGAGGCCGGGCTGCCGATGCGCGACCTCACGCTGGAGAACCCGATCCGGGCGATCCGGGAGATCAGCCACGACATCACCGGCTCGCACCCCGTCACCCTGGCCACCGGGCGCACCGTCACCGCGATCGACCTGCAGGAGGAGTACCTGGGCCGCGTCCAGGACTTCGTCGGCGGCGAGACCGACGCCGGACCCGAGGTCAAGCAGGTGCTCGAGCTCTGGGAGCGCGGCCTGCGCGCCCTGCGCACCGGGGACCTGTCCCTGGTCGAGCGCGAGCTGGACTGGGTCATCAAGCACCGGCTCATCGAGCGGTACCGCGCCAAGCACGGCCTGGAGCTCTCGGACGTGCGCGTCGCCCGGATGGACCTGGCCTACCACGACATCTCCCGCACGGAGGGCCTGTACAACCTGCTCGCCCAGCGCGGGCTCGTCGAGCGCGTCACCACCGACGTCGAGGTCTTCGAGGCCACGTCCGTGCCGCCGCAGACCACCCGCGCCAAGCTCCGCGGCGAGTTCGTGCAGGCCGCGCAGGAGGCGCGCCGGGACTACACCGTCGACTGGGTGCACCTCAAGCTCAACGACCAGGCGCAGCGCACCGTCCTGTGCAAGGACCCGTTCCGCAACGTCGACGACCGGGTCGAGCGGCTCATCGAGTCCATGTGACGGGTCTTCACCAGACCCGCCCCGGCTGACCGGCCCCGACGTCCAGGACGCCCTGCCCGGACCCGTACAGTGGGCGCGGCAAGATGCTGGACGCTCGGAAGGATCGATGTGCGACGTCTCGTGGCCGTGTGCGCCGCAGCGGCACTCGCGCTGCTCGCGGGGTGCTCGACGGAGGACCCCGAGCCGCCGGAGGTCGTCGTGACCGGCGAGGCCGACGTGGCGCCGACCGTGACCTACCGGACCCCGCTGCGGCTGTCCGAGCCGATGAGCGAGGTCGTCTGGGAGGGCACCGGCCCCGACCTCGTCGAGGGCCGGCCCGTGCTGCTCGACTTCTGGCTGGAGAACGCCTCCGACGCGTCGCTCGTCAAGGAGTCGTACAGCACCAGCCCGACGCCGCGCATGCTCACCGAGGAGGACCTCGGCAAGGACCTCTACGCCACCCTGTCCGGCCAGAAGGTCGGGGCGCGGCTCCTGCAGCTCAGCCCCGCCTCCGAGGCGAGCGCCTCGTCCTACCCGACGGTCACCGTCCTGGACGTCCTGCCGATCCGCGCCGACGGCGAGCCCGTGGCCCCGCGCGAGGGCATGCCCGCCGTGGCCCTGGCCGACGACGGCGCCCCGTCGCTCACCCCGACCGGCACCGAGCCGCCCACGGACCTCGTCGTGCAGCCGCTGATCCGCGGCACCGGCGACCAGGTCGCCGAGGGCGACGTCATCACCGTCCAGTACACCGGGTTCGTGTGGGGGACCGGCGAGCCGTTCGACTCCACCTGGACCAACGGCAGCCCGGCCACCTTCCAGCTCGACGACGTCCCCGCCTGGAAGGAGGCGCTGGTCGAGCAGGCCGTCGGCAGCCAGGTCATGGTCGTCGTGCCGCCCTCCTACCCGCTCGGCGCCACCCAGAGCGAGGAGCTCTCCGGGCAGACCATCGTGTTCGTCATCGACCTGCTCGCCACCCGCGCGCCGGCCCGGGCCGACGCCGCCGATCCCGCGGCGACCGCCGCACCCGAGGGGGAGTGACGTGACCGTCGCGCTGCGGGTCGTCCCGTGCCTGGACGTCGACGCCGGACGCGTCGTCAAGGGCGTCAACTTCGAGAACCTTCGGGATGCCGGCGACCCCGTCGAGCTCGCCCGCCGCTACGACCGCGAGGGCGCCGACGAGGTCACCTTCCTCGACGTCTCCGCGTCCTCCGGCGACCGCGAGACCACCTACGACGTCGTGCGGCGCACCGCCGAGCAGGTGTTCGTGCCGCTCACCGTCGGCGGCGGCGTCCGGTCCGCCGACGACGTCGACCGGCTGCTGCGCGCCGGTGCCGACAAGGTCGGCGTCAACACCGCGGCCATCGCGCGGCCCGAGCTGATCGCCGAGATCGCCCACCGGTTCGGCAGCCAGGTGCTCACCCTGTCCGTCGACGCCCGCCGCGTCACCGGGGACACCCGGACCGACTCCGGCTACGAGGTCACCACGCACGGCGGTCGCCGGGGGACCGGCATCGACGCCGTCGCCTGGGCCGTGCGCGCCGCCGAGCTCGGAGCCGGCGAGATCCTGCTCAACTCCATGGACGCCGACGGCACCGAGGCCGGCTTCGACCTCGACATGCTGCGCGACGTCCGCCGCGAGGTCCGCATCCCGCTGATCGCCAGCGGCGGCGCCGGGGTGGTCGAGCACTTCGCCGCGGCCGCCGACGCCGGGGCCGACGCCGTGCTCGCCGCGAGCGTGTTCCACTTCGGCCAGCTCACCGTCGGGCAGGTCAAGGACCACCTCCGCGCCACGGGGCACGTCGTCCGGTAGGCCCGGTTGCGGGCGGCTCGGGGAGCCGCCAGGGTCGGCCCCGTGGCGACCGCGAGCGGCCCCCGACGCCGACCGACGATGCTCGACGTGGTCGCGGGCTTCGTCCTCATGGTCTGCGGGGGCTACCTCGCGGTCCTCGGGTTCCGCGACGGCAACACGGTGTCGGGCGTCGTCGGACTGGTCCAGGTCGGCCTCGGCGCGTACTGCGGCTGGTGGGCGGTGCGGGAGCGCCGGCGCCTGCGCTGACCGGGGTGCGGGAGAGAGCCCGACCCGGACCGACGTGCGTCCCTGCGCCCCGGCACGGCACGATGGGCGGATGCAGCGCATCGGACTGACCGGAGGGATCGCGGCCGGCAAGTCGGTGGCCGCCCAGCGGCTCGCCGAGCGGGGCGCCGTCCTCATCGACTACGACGTGCTGTCCCGGGACGCCGTCGCGCCCGGCTCGGCCGGCCTCGCGGACGTCGTGGCGGCGTTCGGGGAGACGGTGCTGACCGCCGACGGCACGCTCGACCGGCCGGGCCTCGCCGCCGTCGTGTTCGCCGACCCCGGCGCGCGCGAGCGGCTGAACGGCATCGTGCACCCCGTGGTCCGCCGGCTCGCCGCCGAGCGGGAGGCCGCCGCGGCCGCCGCCGACCCCGGTGCCGTCGTGGTGCACGACGTGCCGCTGCTCGTCGAGACCGGCCGTGCCGACGCCTTCCACCTGGTCGTCGTCGTGCAGGCGCCGGCCGTGCTGCGGGTCGAGCGGCTCGTCCGCACGCGCGCCATGGACCGCACCGAGGCCGAGCGTCGCATCGGCGCCCAGGCCACCGACGAGGAGCGGCTCGCCGTCGCCGACGTCGTCCTCGACGGGTCCGGCGACCCCGACGACCTCCGCGCCGAGGTCGACGCGCTCTGGGAGCGGCTCGCCGCCGAGCGGGACGACGAGCACGAGGTGGACGTCCCGTGAGCACCCCGACCGTGCTGGTCACGGGCTTTGAGCCGTTCGAGCAGCAGGAGGTCAACGCCTCCTGGGCCGCCGTCAGCGCCGTGGCGGCCGACTGGGACGAGGCCGCCGAGGGTGCGCGGCTGGTCACGGAGCTGCTGCCCGTGTCGTTCGCCCGGGCGCCCCGACGGCTCGCCGAGCTGCTCGTCGACGTACGACCGGACCTCGTCGTCTGCGTCGGCGAGGCCGGCGGACGGTCCGCCGTGAGCGTCGAGCGCGTGGCCGTGAACGTCCAGGACGCCCGGATCCCCGACGAGGACGGCGCGCAGCCCGTCGACGCGCCGGTGGTCCGTGGCGGCGACGTCGCGTACTTCTCGTCGCTGCCCGTCAAGGCGTGCCTCGCCGCGCTGCAGGACGCGGGCGTGCCCGGCGAGGTGTCGAACACCGCCGGGACCTACGTGTGCAACACCGTGGCCTACGCGCTCGCCGACGCCCTGGCCGCCGGGCGGGCACCCGGGGCGCGCGGCGGCTTCGTGCACGTCCCGCGGCTGCCGGAGCAGGTGCCGGACGGGGCCGCGGCTCTAGGCGTCGACGAGGCGGCACGCGGCCTCGCGGCCGTGCTGCGGACCGCGCTGCGCACGACGGAGGACCTCGAGCTGGCGGCGGGCACGCTGAGCTGAGCTGAGCTGAGCTGAGCTGAGCTGGCTGGAGTGAGCGAGCCGCCCGGCACCGAGCAGCATCTCCAGGCACCGGCACGCAGCAGCAGGCACGCAACAGCAGGCGCGCGACGGCCAGCGCCCGATGGCCGGCACCCGACAACCGGTACGTGCCACAACCGGTACGTGCCACAACCGGTACGTGCCACAACCGGTACGTGCCACAACCGGTACGTGCCAGCCGGCACCGAGGAGCCTGGCACGTGCCGGCCGGTGACGCGTGTCGAGGTGGTCTGGCCGCCCGGTCGCCGACGCGTGCGTCGGCTAGAACGGCGGCGGGATCGGCAGCGGGATCGACGGCTGCGGCAGAACCGCGGAGTCGGTGCCCGGCCGCACCTCGTACCGGTGGCCGGTGGGATCGATCCAGACGAACGTCCCCGGGCTGACGTGGTGCAGCACGAAGCCCGCCTCGGACTTGAGCCGGTGGTGGTTGCGGCACAGCGGTGCCAGGTTCGCGTGGCTGGTCGTACCCGGCGGACCGCCGTCGTCGGGTGGTCGGTGGTAGTCGCGGGAGTGGTCGACGTCGGCCAGGTCCGCGGCGACGGAGCAGCCCGGCCAGACGCAGGTCCGGTCACGACGCCTGACGTGCTCGGCGAGTGCGGCGGTGGGCCGGTAGCGGGTGCGGCCCAGGTCCAGGACGGTGCCGTCACGCGGGTCGGTCAGCATCCGCTGCCAGGTGCCACCCCAGGCGAGCGCGCGGGCCTGGACGGCGTCGATCGGTCCGTAGCCGGACAGCTCGGCGGGACCGTCGTCCAGCCCCATCATCGTGGTGATCGGGATGGTGATCAGCACGCGCGTCCGAGGGTGCGTCCGCGGAGCCGTGGTCCCGGACCCCGCTGCGTGACCTGGCGATGCGGCGGGGTCGGGCGATGCGGCGGGCTCGGTGGCCTCGCAGGGACCCGACGTCCGCGCGGGCCGAGGCATCGCGTCGGAGGGGTCCGCGGCATCGGTGCGCAACGGGTTCCGGCCGGCCGACGGGCTCGGGAGACCGCCGGCGGGCGGCTGCCCGAACGCGTCCGACGGGGTGCACCCGCGATGCAGGACCAGGTCGCAGAGCCCGTCGGCGCGCAGCTGCTCCAGGGTCCGCGGGTCGCCGCCTGCCCGCGCCGCGCGGGCTGCTGCCTCCAGGAAACCGTCCACCTGGACGGCCTCGGCAGCCGGGAGCAGGACCCACAGGGCAGCCATGCCGTCGTCCCGGACGAGCGGCCGCGAGACGCCGCGGGTGGCGCGCGCCGCGACGTGGGGCGGCGTGCTCGGCGTCGACGCGCAGCAGCGCGCGTTCGACGTCCTGCTTGACCTGGTGGCTGGTCCGGCCCTCGGCGTGCTCGAGGACCGCGGTCTCGACCTGGAGCGCGACGCGGGGCGGCTGGTCGTGCAGGTGCCGCACGATGACCCGGGCGCGCGGCGGGTCGATGGCCCCGCGGGCGAGCGCGTCACCGGTCTCGGCCAGGACGCCCGCGTAGCAGCGACCCTCCGCGATCAGAGTCGCGGTCTCCCTCGGCGACGTCTGCAGGCGCAGGGCGAGCACCGCGGGCGCGATCCGGTCCGGCACGACGTGCATGCCCTCGGGCACCGGCTCCGTGCGCGGGGTGCTCATGGTCCAGTGCCGGTCCACCGCGGCGGCGGCGCGCGCCTTGACCGCGTGCGCCCAGGAGGCCACCCGGCCCGCCGCGGCCGCCACCTCGACCCGGTCGTGGGCGTCCAGCAGCTCCAGGTCGAGAGACGCGACCAGCTGCGCCAGCGCGGGACCCGCCGGGGTGTCCGCGAGCAGGCGGGTCAGGTCGCGGCGCACCTCCAGGCGCACGCCGTCGAAGCACTCCAGCACGCCCTGCTCGCCCACGTGGTCGACGGCCGGGGAGCCCGGATCCACGTATTCGGTCAGCACCAGGCGGCCGGGCAGCGCGACGCCGACCGGGTCGGCGTCGGCCGTCCGGGTCGGGTGTTCGCGCTGCTGATCGGGCATGCCGACCACCGTACGAGGTGCCACCGACAATGCAGGGAATCGACCACGACACCTGTGGACGAGCAGTTCTTTCTCCCGATCGGACATTTCCTCGCAAAGGTGGAAATGCCGGGAGGCAGCCCGGCGCGAGCCCGGTGCCGACCCGTGCCCATCCGGTGCCACCTCGCACGCCGTGGGCGAACCCGGGCCCTCGTCCGGCGCACGTGTCGGACCCGCGTCGTACGGTTGACGCCATGCGTCCCGTCACCGATCTGCAGCGCACCGTCGCCCCGTTCGAGGTGGTCTCCGAGTTCACCCCGTCCGGTGACCAGCCGGCCGCGATCGCCGAGCTGAAGAAGCGCATCCAGGCGGGGGAGAAGGACGTCACGCTGCTCGGCGCCACCGGTACCGGCAAGTCGGCGACCACGGCGTGGCTGATCGAGCAGCTGCAGCGCCCCACCCTGGTGATGGCGCCCAACAAGACGCTCGCCGCGCAGCTCGCCAACGAGTTCCGCGAGCTGCTGCCCAACAACGCCGTCGAGTACTTCGTGTCGTACTACGACTACTACCAGCCCGAGGCGTACATCGCGCAGACGGACACGTACATCGAGAAGGACTCGTCGATCAACGACGAGGTCGAGCGGCTGCGGCACTCGGCGACGTCGTCGCTGCTGACCCGCCGCGACGTGGTCGTGGTCGCGTCGGTGTCCTGCATCTACGGCCTGGGCACGCCGCAGGAGTACGTCGACCGCATGGTGACGCTCGACGTGGGCGACCAGGTCGACCGCGACCAGCTGCTGCGCCAGTTCGTCTCGATGCAGTACAGCCGCAACGACATGGCGTTCACCCGCGGCACGTTCCGGGTGCGCGGCGACACGGTCGAGATCATCCCGGTGTACGAGGAGCTCGCGATCCGCATCGAGTTCTTCGGCGACGAGATCGAGGCGATCCAGACCCTGCACCCGCTGACGGGCGAGGTGGTCCGGAACGAGAAGCAGGTGCACGTGTTCCCGGCGACCCACTACGTCGCGGGCCCGGAGCGCATGGAGCGCGCGATCGGCGGCATCGAGCACGAGCTGGAGGAGCGCCTCAAGGACCTCGAGCGCGCGAACAAGCTGCTCGAGGCCCAGCGGCTGCGTATGCGCACCACCTACGACATCGAGATGATGCGCCAGATCGGGTCGTGCTCGGGCATCGAGAACTACTCGCGGCACATCGACGGCCGCGCGCCCGGCACTGCGCCGAACACGCTGCTGGACTACTTCCCCGAGGACTTCCTGCTCGTCATCGACGAGTCCCACGTGACGGTCCCGCAGATCGGGGCGATGTTCGAGGGCGACATGTCCCGCAAGCGCAACCTGGTCGACTTCGGGTTCCGGCTGCCGAGCGCGATGGACAACCGCCCGCTGCGCTGGGAGGAGTTCGTCGACCGCATCGGGCAGACCGTGTACCTGTCGGCGACGCCCGGCGACTACGAGCTGGCGATGTCCGACGGCGTCGTCGAGCAGATCATCCGCCCGACCGGACTGGTCGACCCGGAGATCGTGGTGAAGCCGACCAAGGGCCAGATCGACGACCTGCTGGACGAGATCCGCACCCGCGTGGAGAAGGACGAGCGGGTCCTGGTGACGACGCTGACCAAGAAGATGGCGGAGGACCTGACGGACTACTTCCTGGAGAAGGGGGTCCGGGTCCGCTACCTGCACTCGGAGGTCGACACGCTGCGCCGCGTCGAGCTGCTGCGCGAGCTGCGCCTGGGCGAGTACGACGTGCTGGTCGGCATCAACCTGCTCCGTGAGGGACTCGACCTGCCCGAGGTGTCGCTGGTCGCCATCCTCGACGCCGACAAGGAGGGCTTCCTCCGGTCGGGCAAGTCGCTGATCCAGACCATCGGCCGTGCGGCGCGCAACGTGTCGGGCCAGGTGCACATGTACGCCGACAAGATCACGCCGGGCATGGCGATGGCGATCGACGAGACGACGCGCCGCCGTGAGAAGCAGGTGGCCTACAACCTCGAGCACGGCATCGACCCGCAGCCGCTGCGCAAGAAGATCGGCGACATCACGGACCTGCTCGCCCGCGAGGACGCCGACACCGCGGAGCTGCTGGGCGGCGCCGGGCGCCAGTCGAGCCGCGGCAAGGCGCCGGTGCCGGGGCTGAGCTCCAAGGCCGGCCCGCCGTCTGAGCGCACGAAGCTCGCGGGCGCGGCGGCCGGCGAGCTCGCCGGGCTCATCCAGGAGCTGAGCGACCAGATGCACGCGGCGGCGGGGGAGCTGCAGTTCGAGCTCGCGGCGCGGCTGCGCGACGAGATCTCGGGACTCAAGAAGGAGCTGCGGCAGATGCACGCCGCGACCGCCTGACGACTACGGGAGGCACGCATGGGGCACGGGTTCCAGGTCACCTTCGACGCGGGCTCGCCCCGCGCGCTCGGCGCGTTCTGGGCGCTGGCGCTCGGGTACGTCGAGGAGCCGCCGCCACAGGGCTTCGACTCGTGGGACGCCGCGCTGGACGCGTGGGGCTTCGACCCGGCTGACCGCGACACCGCGTACGCGGTGGTCGACCCGGCGGGGGACGGCCCGCGGGTGTACTTCCAGCGCGTGCCCGAGGGCAAGACGGCGAAGAACCGGGTGCACCTGGACGTCCGCTCGCCGGGATCCGCCGGGATCGACCGCGAGGACCGGGTCGCGAAGCTGGGCGCGGCCCGGGCGCACGCCGCCACGCTGGTCGGGGCCGGCGGCTCGGTCCTGCGCGAGGTGGACGACCCGCGCGAGGGCGCGTGGGTGGTCATGGCGGACCCGGAGGGCAACGAGTTCTGCGTGGTCTGACGTCTCGCTCGGGGTGAGGCGTCCCGGCCGGGTCGGCGAGACGCAGGTCACGGCGCGCCGGGGTGCGGCCGCTCGGTGCGCCTAGGACTGATGACCTATGCTGGCGCACGCAGTGGAGGGGAGTATCCCGACACGACGCCCCCCGTCAACACGGTCGCCTATGACGCCGACCCGGGGACGTCGGCCTGGTCAGCAGGTGGGAGAGACCTCCGGTACTCAGTCGTCTCTTCTTCTCGTCTGTACCGGAGGAATCACCTATGTCCGTCGACCTGTGGGTCTGGGTCGCGACCGGCGTCGCGATCATCGGGATGGTCCTGTTCGACTTCTTCGCGCACGTGCGCACGCCGCACGCGCCGTCGTTCCGCGAGGCGGCCACCTGGTCCGCCATCTACATCGCGCTCGCCATCATCTTCGGCGTCGGGCTCGGCTTCGTCTGGGGCTGGGACCACGGCACGGAGTACTTCGCGGGCTACGTCACCGAGAAGAGCCTGTCGGTCGACAACCTCTTCGTCTTCCTCATCATCATGACGAAGTTCGCGGTGCCGCGGGAGTTCCAGCAGAAGGTGCTCCTGGTCGGCGTCGTGATCGCGCTGGTGCTGCGCACCGTCTTCATCCTCGCCGGTGCCGCCGCCATCGAGCGCTGGTCCTGGGTCTTCTACATCTTCGGCGCGTTCCTGGTGTACACCGGCATCAAGCTGGCCAAGGAGAAGCACGAGGCGGACGAGCTCAGCCACGCGGACGAGAAGAAGGACGGCCTCGCGGTCCGCCTGCTGAAGAAGGTCGTCCCGTCGACCGAGGAGTACCACGGCGACCGCCTGACCACGAAGATCGACGGCAAGCGGTTCATCACCCCGATGCTCGTGGTCATGGTCGCGATCGGCGCCACCGACATCCTGTTCGCGCTGGACTCGATCCCGGCGATCTACGGCCTCACGCAGGAGCCGTACATCGTGTTCACGGCCAACGCGTTCGCGCTGCTCGGCCTGCGCCAGCTGTACTTCCTGATCGGCGGCCTGCTCGAGCGCCTGGTGTACCTGAACAAGGGTCTGGCGTTCATCCTCGCCTTCATCGGCATCAAGCTGGTCCTGCACGCGATGCACGAGAACGAGCTGCCGTTCATCAACGGCGGCGAGCACATCGAGTGGGCGCCGGAGATCCCGACGTGGCTCTCGCTGCTCGTGATCCTGGGTACGCTCACCGTCGCCACCGTCGCGAGTCTCGCCAAGACCCGGCGCGACCGTGACGCCGCGCCGGCCGCCGTGACCGCCGCGGAGGAGCCTGCCGGCAAGGAGCACTGACCCCCGCATGGACGTATCTCCCCTCGTCTGGATCGTCTCGCTCGGCCTCGCCGCCGCCGTCCTCGTCGTGGACGTGGCGGTGGTGGGGCGGCGGCCGCACATCCCGTCGACGGCGGAGTGCCTCCGGTACCTGGGGGTCTACATCGGCCTCGCGCTGGCCTTCGCCGTGACCGTCGCCCTCGTGTGGGGCGGCGGTCCGGCGGGGGAGTTCGTCGCGGGCTGGCTGACCGAGTACTCGCTCTCGGTCGACAACCTGTTCGTGTTCCTGCTGATCATGTCCCGGTTCGCCGTGCCGCGGCAGTACCAGCAGACCGCCCTGCTGATCGGCATCATCCTGGCGCTGGTGTTCCGCGGGATCTTCATCGGCATCGGCGCCGCGGCGATCGCGTCGTTCTCGTGGGTGTTCTACCTGTTCGGCGCGTTCCTCGTCTGGACCGCCGTGAAGGTCGCCCGCGAGGGGGTCGGCGAGGACGCGGACGAGGCCGCCGAGGACTACCGCGCGCCGGCCCTCGTCCGGGCGGTGCAGCGGTTCCTGCCGACGACGGACGGCTACCGGGGCGTCGCCCTCACGGCCAAGGTCGACGGCCGCAGGCACGTGACGCCGATGCTGCTGGTGCTGGTCGCCATCGGTGCGACCGACCTGCTCTTCGCGTTCGACTCGATCCCCGCGGTGTTCGGCCTCACGCAGGAGCCGTACCTGGTGCTGATGGCGAACGTCTTCGCGCTGATGGGGCTCCGCCAGCTCTACTTCCTGCTGGGCGGGCTGCTGACCCGGCTGCGGTACCTCAACATCGGGCTGGGCGTCCTGCTGGGCTTCATCGGCCTGAAGCTCGTCCTGCAGGCGCTGCACGAGAACACGCTGCCGTTCGTCAACGGCGGCGAGCCGGTGGAGTGGGCCCCGGAGCTGCCGTCCTGGGTGTCGCTCGCCGTGATCGTCGTGACCCTCGCGGTGACGGCGGTGACGAGCATCGCGGCCTCCCGCCGTGACGAGCGGCGCGGGGCAGCGGCCGGCGCGAGCCCGGCCGAGGTGCAGCCGGAGGGCGACCGCTCGCGGTGAGCGGCCGCCACCCGGCCGGCGACGGGGACGGTCAGGCCGTCGGTGCCGCCGCCCAGGGTCCGAGCACGAGCGTCCACTCGCGCACCTGCAGGTCCGCGATGATCCCGGCCTGCGAGAACGGGTCCTCGGCGACCAGGCCGTCCAGGGCGGCGCGGTCGTCGGCCGCGAACACCAGGAGCGCGCCGTCCGGGCCGTCGGCGTACGGGCCGGAGCCCAGCAGGAGGCCCCGCTCGGCCAGACCGGCCAGGTAGTCGCGGTGCGCGGGGCGGATCTCGTCGCGCAGGTCCGCGCGCTGGTCGTAGGTGTACTGGACGGCGAAGGTGGTCATGCGGCTCATCCTGCCGCACGCCGACGACGCGCCGCGTCGCCGCGGCACGGGTGGGAGAGTGGCGGCCATGACCGCACGCACGCTGCTGACCGATGACCTGCTCGCCCGCGTCGCCGAGCGCGCACCGGTGCACGACCGGGAGAACACCTTCCCGCACGACGACCTGACCGCGCTGGCGGAGGCGGGCTACCTGCGGGCGTTCGTGCCCGAGCGTCTGGGTGGCGCCGGGCTGTCGCTCGAGGAGGTCGCGCGGGAGCAGGTGCGGCTCGCGGGCGCCGCACCGGCGACGGCGCTGGCGGTGAACATGCACCTGGTGGTCACCGGCATGGCCGCCGTGCTCGCCGCGCGCGGCGACGACTCGCTGGACTTCGTGCTGCGGGACGCCGCGGCGGGCGAGGTGTTCGCCTTCGGGAACTCGGAGCCCGGCAACGACCTGGTGATGTTCGGCTCCCGGACCCGGGCCGAGCGGCAGCCGGACGGCGGCTACCGGTTCCACGGCACCAAGATCTTCACGTCGCTGTCGCCGGTCTGGACCCGCATGGCGACCTTCGGCCTGGACGATCAGCACCCCGACGGCCCGCGCCTGGTGCACGCGGTCGTCACCCGGGAGGACGGCGGCACCACGGCGAAGGACGACTGGGACACCCTCGGCATGCGGGCCACGCAGAGCCGCACCACCGTGCTGGACGGTGCGCCCGCGCGCCCGGAGCGGGTGTTCCGGACGCTGCCGCCGGGCCCCAGCGCGGACCCGTACGTGTTCGCGCTGTTCGCGGTGTTCGAGGTGCTGCTGGCCGCCGTCTACACCGGGATCGGCCGGCGGGCCCTGGAGCTCGCGGTCGCCGCGGCGCACCGGCGGACGTCGATGAAGCACGACGGCCGGTCCTACGCCCAGGACCCGGACATCCGGTGGCGGGTCGCGGACGCGGCGATCGCGCAGGACGGCATCGAGCCGCAGGTCTGGTCGCTCGCCCGCGACGTCGACGAGCAGGTCGACCACGGCGGCCTGTGGTTCGCCAAGGTCGTCGGGCTCAAGGTCCGGGCGACGGAGACCGCCCGCGAGGTCGTGGACAAGGCGGTGCGGGTCTCGGGCGGCGGCACGTACTTCAGCGGCAGCGAGCTCGGCCGGC
Organism: Cellulomonas sp. NEAU-ZC6; assembly: GCF_056844425.1. Taxonomy (NCBI): domain Bacteria; kingdom Bacillati; phylum Actinomycetota; class Actinomycetes; order Micrococcales; family Cellulomonadaceae; genus Cellulomonas; species Cellulomonas sp. NEAU-ZC6. The sequence continues at coordinate 244,271 of NZ_JBXFYH010000001.1, forward strand.
TGTACCGCGACGTGCTGGCCGGGATGTTCCACCCGTCCGACGACGAGTCGGCGCACGGCACCGTCGCGAACGCCTGGCTCGGCCCGCTCGAGGACTGAACGACGACGGCCCCGGGGCGTGCTGCCCCGGGGCCGTCGTGGCGCCGTCGTGCGCGGTGGCGCGGCGGAGGTCAGCCGCCGATCTCGTCGGAGCAGTACATCGCGAACTCGACCCGGTTCCCGCAGGTCAGGCCGAAGTCCTCGTACTCCGAGCCGGCGGGCGACTCCGTGTACAGGTCGTCGCACGCGGTGCCGCTGCCGCCCTCGCACGCGTCCCAGAGGGCGTCGAGGGCCGGGTCGTCGCCGTACGAGCCGCCCGTGGAGCCCGACTCGTCGGCGGTGCCGGCGCCGGACGCGCAGGAGCCGACGGCGTCCGTCGTCCCGCCGCAGGTGAGGCCGAACTCCTCGTACTCGGACCCGACCGAGGACGTCAGGGCGAGCTCGTCGCACGCCGCGGCGTCACCGGAGTCGCAGGCGTCCCAGAGCGTGTCGAGGGCCTCGTCATCGCCGTACGTGAACCGCTCCGCGTCGATGCCGGTGCACGACGCGTAGCCGTCCGTCCGTCCGCCGCACGTCCGGCCGAACTCCTCGTCGTCCGAGCCGACCTCGGAGTCGTAGTAGAGGTCGTCGCACGCCTCCATGACGCCCGACGCGCAGTCGTCCCGCATCGAGTCGATGTCGTTCTCGTGCGCGACGACGGCCGCGACGATCGCGATGCCGATGCCGATCACCGCCACCAGCTCGACCGCGCCGATGATCAGGCCCGCGAGGGCGAGCCCGCGGCCCTGGGTGCCGTTCTTCCTGGTGCGGCGCAGGCCCAGGATGCCGAGGACGACCGCGACGACGTTCATGCCGAGCAGGCTGGTGACGAGCGCGGCGATGGAGACGCCGTCCGTCGTGGGCGCCTGCGGGCCCGGGTACGGGGCGGCGCCGTACGGGTACGGACCGCCGCCAGCGGGCGGGTTCCCACCCTGGTAGCCGGGCTGGCCGGGCTGGCCCGGGTACCCGGGGTAGGCCGGGTAGCCGCCCTGCTGCTGACCTGCCTCACCCGCTTGACCCGCCTGGCCGGGCTGACCCGCCTGCGGGTAGCCGGGCGCCGCGTAGGCGCCGGCGGCCGTGCCGGGGGCGGGGTCGCCGGCCGGCTCGCCGGACGTGGCCGCCGCCGGGGTCCCGTAGGGCGTGGTCGCGGGTGCGGGGTAGCCGCCGGGCGCGGGGTAGCCGGCGCCCGCCACCGGCGGCACGCCGTACGGCGACGTCGGCTGGTCCGCCTGCGGGGTGCCGTACGCCGCGGTCGGCTGGTCGCCGGTGGTGCGCGTGCCGTAGGGCGCGGTCGGCCAGTCGCCCGCGGTCGGCTGCGCCGGCGGCGTCGTGCCGGACGGCGCGGTCGGCCATCCGGCGGACGAGGCGGGCGTCGGGTCCTGCTCCCCGGGCGCCGCCGGGGTCGTGCCGGCCGACGACGGCTGCCCGCCCTCGGTCCCCGGTGCCGGGTGACCGGTGCTGCTCGGCTGCTCGCCGTCCCCCGGCGTGGCGCTGCCGTCGTTCGACATGGATGTCCCCTCGTCCTGTGCTGTGGCTGTGCGCCACTATGGCAGAAGCCGCCCGAACCGGGACATCCTGGTCCACCGCTGGTGGCACCGCCCTGACCAGCGCACGGACGGAGCCGGCAGCGCCGGGCCGGGCCGTCGGTCCCGCCCGCTCACCAGCCTGGCGCTCACCAGCCCCGCGCGCGCCACCCGCCGAGGTGCGGCCGCTCGGTCCCGAGGGTCGTGTCGCGCCCGTGCCCCGGGTACACCCACGTGTCGTCGCCGAACCGCCCGAACACGCGCTCCTCGAGGTCGGTCATCAGCGAGCCGAACGCCTCCGGGGACGTGGTCCGCCCGGGCCCGCCGGGGAACAGGGAGTCCCCGGTGAGCAGGTGCACCCGCCCGGGCACGGCCCCGGGCACGTCCGTCCCCTCGGCACCCGCAGCGCGCTCCCGGCTGCCCGGCTCCCGGTGCGCCAGGGCCACGGCGCCGGGCGTGTGCCCGCGCAGCGCGACCACCTCCAGCCGGACCGCGCCCACGGTCACGACGTCACCGTGCGCGAGCGGTCGCCCCTCGACGCCGCCCGCCGCGGCGGTGACCTCCGCCAGGTCGGGCGCGCCCGCCGCGTGCGTGGCGCGGGTCGCCGCGAGCACGGCGGCGAGGGCTCCCACGTGGTCGTGGTGCCGGTGCGTCGTGATCACCTGGACCGGCCCGTCGGCCCCGTCGGCGGCCAGCAGGTCCAGCAACCGTTCCGGCTCGGCGGCGGCGTCGACCAGCAGCCGGGCACCGGTCCGGTGGCAGGTGAGCGTGTAGGCGTCGTTGTCCATCGGCCCGACGGACAGCTTCCGGATCGTCACGCCCGCCAGCACCCGCTCGGCCGCGGGTCCGCCCGGGACGACGTCCCCGGTGTACCCCGCGGTCACGCCTGCACCACCGGCTGGTCGCCGGCCACCCCGTCCGCGGCCACCGCGTCCCGGGCCGCGTCCCGGGCCGCGTCCCCGGCGCGCGCCACCGCCTCGCCGTGGGCGTGCACCGCCCGGACCAGCGCGAGGTGCGACAGCGCCTGCGGGGTGTTGCCGGCCATCCGGCCCGTGCCGGGGTCGTACTCCTCGGCGAGCAGCCCGACGTCGTTCCGCAGCCCGGTCAGCACGTCCAGCACCGCGGTCGAGCCCGCGACGTCGTCCTGCCGGGCGAGGGCGTCGGCCAGCCAGCCGGAGCACGCCAGGAACGGGTGCTCGGCGCCGTGCAGGCCGTCGTCGGTCCGCTCGGTGCGGTACCGGAGCAGCAGGCCGGGCGCGACCTCGAGCTCCGCCCGCACCGCCGCCACGGTCCCGGTCAGCCGGGGGTCGGTCGCGGGCAGGAAGCCGACCTGCACCAGCTGCAGCAGGGACGCGTCGGTGTGCGTCGCGCCGTAGAACTGCACGAAGGTGCCGCGCGCGTCGTCCCAGCCGTGCGCGAGGACGTCGGCGTGCACCGCGTCCCGCTCCCGGCGCCACCGCTCGACCGGTCCGGGCAGCCCGTGCTGCTCGACCGCGCGCACGGCCCGGTCGAGCGCCGCCCACGCCATCACCTTGGAGTGCGTGAAGTGCCGCGGCGCGCCGCGGACCTCCCAGATGCCGCTGTCGGGCTCGCGCCACGTCCGGCACAGGTGGTCGACCATGCGGGCCTGCAGCGACCAGGAGTCGGTGCTCTCCGCGATGCCCGCCGACCGCGCGAGGTCGAGGGCGGACATCACCTCGCCGAGCACGTCGTTCTGCACCTGGCCGACCGCGGCGTTGCCCACCCGCACGGGGCGGGACCCGGCGTAGCCGGGCAGGTGGTCGAGGGTGCGTTCCGGCAGGTCCCGGGCGCCGTCGACGCCGTACATGATCTGCACGTCGGCCGGGTCGCCCGCGACGGCGCGCAGCAGCCACTGCCGCCACGCCTGCGCCTCGGTGCGGTAGCCGTGCTCCAGCAGCGCCTCGAGCGTCATCGCGGCGTCGCGGAGCCAGCAGAACCGGTAGTCCCAGTTCCGCTCGCCCCCGAAGTCCTCGGGCAGGGACGTGGTCACCGCGGCGACGATCCCGCCGGTCTCGGAGTCGCTCAGCAGCCGCAGCACGAGCAGCGACCGGACCACCGCCTCGCGGTAGGCGCCCCGGTACGCGCACGCCCGGGCCCACTCGCCCCACCGGTGCTCCGTCGCCTCGATGCGGTGCGCCATCCGCGGCGCGCGCGGGACCGGCTGCCAGGACGGCGCCCAGGTGAGCGAGAGCTCGAGCGAGTCATCCTCGGCGAGCACCACGTCGTCGGCGTGCACCCGGTGCGCGCCGGCCCGGGCCGGCCGGGGCAGGCGGTCGCCGCGCAGCACCAGGCTGTCCGGGCCCGCGACGGCCTGGATCACCTCGGTGCCGCCGGCGTCCACGACGCGGTGCACCCAGGGCACGTCGCGCCCGTAGCCGAACCGCACCACCCACTCGTGCCGCACGTGCACGGTCCCGCGGGTCGCGGTGATCCGCCGGACCAGGTCGCACCGGCCGTCGCCCAGCGGCATCGCGTCGAGGAGCACCGCGGTGCCGGTCGGGGACTCGAAGGTCGTCTCCAGGACGAACGAGTCCCCGAGGTACCGGCGGGTGACCCGGGTGGCGTCGGGGACGGTCAGCAGCCACCGCCCGTGCTCGGGGCCGCCGAGCAGCGCGGCGAAGCACGCGGGGGAGTCGAACCGGGGCGGGCAGAGCCAGTCGACGGAGCCCGCGCGGGACACGAGCGCGGCGGTGCGCCCGTCTCCCAGGACGGCGTAGTCGCCGATCGGCGTGGGGTGCGTCACGGGGGTGCCGGCGGGGTCCGGGAGCATGGCCTCATCATGCGCCCCACCTGCGGCGACGCGCAGGGCGGCGGGCCGCACACCGTTCGAACACATGTGCGTCTGTCGGAGGTCGGCCGTAGAGTTGCGCGCGTGAATGATCGACTGGTGGTCCAGGGGGCCCGCGAGCACAACCTGCGCAACGTCGACCTGGACCTCCCGCGTGACAGGCTCATCGTCTTCACCGGCCTGTCCGGGTCCGGCAAGTCGTCGCTGGCGTTCGACACCATCTTCGCGGAGGGGCAGCGCCGCTACGTCGAGTCGCTGTCCGCGTACGCGCGCCAGTTCCTCGGGCAGATGGACAAGCCGGACGTCGACTTCATCGAGGGCCTGTCGCCCGCGGTGTCGATCGACCAGAAGTCGACCAACCGCAACCCGCGCTCGACGGTCGGCACCATCACCGAGGTCTACGACTACCTGCGCCTGCTGTTCGCCCGCGCCGGGACGCAGCACTGCCCGGTCTGCGGCGAGCGCGTCACCGCGCAGACCCCGCAGCAGATCGTGGACCGCCTGCTCGAGCTGCCCGAGGGCACCCGCTACCAGGTGCTGGCCCCGGTGATCCGCGGTCGCAAGGGCGAGTACGCGGACCTGTTCGCCGAGCTGCAGGCCAAGGGCTTCGCCCGCGCCCGCGTCGACGGCGAGGTCGTGCAGCTCACCGAGCCGCCCACGCTGGAGAAGAAGCTCAAGCACGACATCGAGGTCGTGGTCGACCGCCTGGTGTCCCGCGAGGGCGTGCAGCGCCGCCTCACCGACTCCGTGGAGACGGCGCTCGGCCTGGCCGGCGGCCTGCTCGTGGTCGAGATGGTCGACGCCGACAAGGACGACCCCGAGCGCGAGCGCCGGTTCTCCGAGCACCGCGCGTGCCCGAACGACCACCAGCTCACGCTGGAGGAGATCGAGCCCCGGACCTTCTCGTTCAACGCCCCGTACGGCGCCTGCCCCGAGTGCACGGGTCTCGGCTCCCGCCTCGAGGTCGACCCCGACCTGGTCGTGCCGGACGACGACCTGTCCCTGCGGGACGGCGCGGTCGCCCCGTGGGCGCAGATCTCGTCCGAGTACTTCGAGCGGGTGCTCACCGCGCTGGCCGACGACCTCGGGTTCTCGATGGACCAGCCGTGGCGCGCCCTGCCCGAGCGGGCCCGCAGCGCGGTGCTGTACGGCGAGAACCACCAGGTGCACGTCAAGTACAAGAACCGCTGGGGCCGGGAGCGGCAGTACTCGACCGGCTTCGAGGGCGTCGTGACGTTCCTCGAGCGCCGGCACGGGGAGACCGAGTCCGAGTGGAGCAAGGAGAAGTACGAGGCCTACATGCGGGAGGTGCCGTGCCCCGTGTGCGAGGGGACGCGGCTCAAGCCCGAGGTGCTGGCCGTGCTGGTCGGCGGCAAGTCCATCGCCGAGGTCTGCGCGCTGCCGATCCGCGAGGCCCGGGACTTCCTCGACACCCTCGAGCTCGGCATCCGCGAGCGGCAGATCGCCGAGCAGGTGCTCAAGGAGATCCAGGCCCGGCTCGGCTTCCTGCTGGACGTCGGCCTCGACTACCTGTCGCTGATGCGCGCCGCGGGCACCCTGTCCGGCGGCGAGGCGCAGCGCATCCGGCTCGCCACCCAGATCGGCTCCGGGCTGGTCGGCGTGCTCTACGTGCTGGACGAGCCGAGCATCGGCCTGCACCAGCGGGACAACCGCCGCCTGATCGACACGCTGACCCGGCTCCGGGACCTCGGCAACACGCTGATCGTCGTGGAGCACGACGAGGACACCATCCGCACCGCGGACTGGATCGTCGACGTCGGCCCCGGCGCGGGCGAGCACGGCGGCCGCGTCGTGCACTCCGGCGACCTGCAGGGCCTGCTCGACTCCCGCGAGTCGGTCACCGGCGCGTACCTGTCGGGCCGCCGGCAGATCCCGATGCCCGCGAAGCGGCGCAAGGTCGACAAGAAGCGCCAGGTCACGGTGCACGGCGCCCGCGAGCACAACCTGCAGAACGTCGACGTCTCGTTCCCGCTGGGCACGTTCACCGCGGTGACCGGCGTCTCGGGCTCCGGCAAGTCGACGCTGGTCAACTCGATCCTCTACACCGTGATGGCCAACGAGCTGAACGGCGCCCGGCGCGTCGCCGGCCGGCACAAGCGGGTCAGCGGCCTGGACCAGCTCGACAAGGTCGTGCACGTCGACCAGGGCCCGATCGGCCGCACCCCGCGGTCCAACCCGGCGACCTACACCGGCGTGTGGGACCGGATCCGCAAGCTGTTCGCGGAGACCACCGAGGCCAAGGTGCGCGGGTACACGGCGGGCCGGTTCTCGTTCAACGTCAAGGGCGGCCGCTGCGAGGCGTGCTCCGGCGACGGCACGCTGAAGATCGAGATGAACTTCCTGCCGGACGTCTACGTCCCCTGCGAGGTGTGCCACGGCGCGCGGTACAACCGCGAGACGCTCGAGGTGCACTTCAAGGGCAAGACGGTCGCCGACGTGCTCGACATGCCGATCGAGGAGGCCGCGGAGTTCTTCGCCGCGGTGCCCGCGATCAGCCGGCACCTGTCGACGCTGGTCGACGTCGGCCTGGGCTACGTCCGGCTGGGGCAGCCCGCCCCGACCCTGTCCGGCGGCGAGGCGCAGCGCGTCAAGCTGGCCACCGAGCTGCAGCGCCGGTCGACCGGCCGCACCGCCTACGTGCTCGACGAGCCGACCACCGGCCTGCACTTCGAGGACATCCGCAAGCTGCTCGGCGTGCTGCAGGGCCTGGTCGACAAGGGCAACACCGTGCTGGTCATCGAGCACAACCTGGATGTGATCAAGAACGCCGACTGGGTCATCGACATGGGCCCGGAGGGCGGCTCGGGCGGCGGCACCGTCGTCGCGCAGGGCACGCCCGAGGCGGTCGCGCGCGTCGAGGCCAGCCACACCGGCCGGTTCCTCGCCGAGGTGCTGGCCGACCCGGCCCAGGAGCGCGTCAGCGCGTGAGGGCCGGGTCGCCCGGCACGGTCACCCCGTGACGGTCAGCCCGTGACGTCGGCGTCCGCGGTCTCCAGGGCCGCGGGCGCCGGCTCCGTCAGCACCGGGAACGTGACGGACCGCGCGATGAAGCAGTGCTCGTGCGCCCGCCGGTGCAGGTCCGCCAGCTGGGCGTCCAGCCCGGCGGCGACCGCGCCGCCCGGGCGGACCGTCACGAGCGGGCGCAGCACCACCTGCGTGAACTGGCCGTGCCCGGCCGCCTCGACCCGCATGGTCCCGGTGGCCCGGTCGGCGTACCCGACGACCGCCACGCCCGACGTGGCGGCGAAGTGGAGGAACCAGAGCATGTGGCACTCGGCCAGGGCCGCGACGAGCAGCTCCTCGGGGTTGTGCCGCGCCGGGTCGCCCCGGAACGCCGGGTCCGCGGACCCGAGCAGGGTCGGCTTGCCCGCGACGCGGATCTCGTGGTCGCGGGAGTACGCGGCGTACCCCGTCGTGCCGGAGGCACCGGCGCCCGTCCAGACGACGTCGGCGGCGTACTCGTGCAGCAGTCCCATCTCGTCACGGTACCGGCGGGTGGCCGTCGGTGGGTCGAACTACGGTGGAACGCATGGCTGACCCCGCGACGTACCGCCCCGCACCGGGCGAGATCCCGGACCAGCCCGGGGTGTACCGGTTCCGCGACAAGGACGGCCGGGTCATCTACGTCGGCAAGGCCAAGAGCCTGCGCCAGCGGCTGAACAGCTACTTCCAGGACGTCGCCGGCCTGCACCCGCGCACCCAGCAGATGGTGACCACCGCCTCGTCGGTGCAGTGGACCGTCGTCGGCACAGAGGTCGAGGCGCTCTCGCTCGAGTACTCCTGGATCAAGGAGTACGACCCCCGGTTCAACGTGAAGTACCGGGACGACAAGTCCTACCCGTACCTCGCGGTCACGCTCGCCGACCAGTTCCCGCGGGTCCAGGTGATGCGCGGCGCCAAGCGGCCCGGCACCCGGTACTTCGGCCCGTACGCGCACGCCTGGGCGATCCGCGAGACGGTCGACCTGCTGCTGCGCGTGTTCCCGGTGCGCACCTGCTCGACGGGCGTGTTCAAGCGCGCCAAGCAGCAGGGCCGGCCGTGCCTGCTCGGGTACATCGACAAGTGCTCGGCCCCGTGCGTCGGGAAGATCTCGCAGGAGGACCACCACGTCCTCGCCGAGGAGTTCGCCGACTTCATGGCGGGGGACACCGCCCGGTTCACCAAGCGGCTGACCGCGCGGATGCAGGAGGCGTCGGCGGAGCTCGACTTCGAGCGCGCCGCCCGGCTCCGGGACGACATCGCGGCCCTGCAGCGCGCGACGGAGAAGAACGCGGTCGTGCTGGCCGACGGCACCGACGCGGACATCTTCGCGCTGGCCGGCGACGAGCTCGAGGCCGCGGTGCAGGTGTTCCACGTCCGCGGCGGCCGGATCCGCGGCCAGCGCGGCTGGGTGGTGGAGAAGGTCGAGGCGCTCTCCGACGCCGAGCTGGTCGAGCACCTGCTGCAGCAGGTCTACGGCGACACCCCCGGCGGCGACGCGGCGGCGGGGGCGACCGCGGGCGCCGTCCCGCGCGAGGTGCTGGTCCCGGTGCTGCCGCCCGACCTGGAGCAGGTGCAGACCTGGCTGTCCGGGCTGCGGGGCAGCCGGGTGCAGGTCCGGGTGCCGCAGCGCGGGGACAAGCACGAGCTCGCGGAGACGGTGCGCAAGAACGCCGAGCACGCGCTCGCGCTGCACCGCACCCGGCGCGCCGGCGACCTCACCACGCGCAGCCAGGCGCTGCAGGAGATCCAGGAGGCGCTGGGGCTGGACTCCGCGCCGCTGCGCATCGAGTGCTACGACGTCTCGCACAACCAGGGCACCTACCAGGTGGCCTCGATGGTGGTGTTCGAGGACGGGCTGGCGCGCAAGAGCGAGTACCGCACGTTCGGCATCCGCGGCGCCGAGGGCACCGGCGCCCGCGACGACACCGAGGCGATGCACGAGGTCATCACCCGCCGGTTCCGCCGGTACCTGGCCGAGCGCGAGCAGGCCGGGGACCTGGAGCTCGGGCTGGGGCAGGACCAGGTCGCCGAGGCGCTGGCGGACTCCGACGCCGGGCCCGTGCGCTCGGGGCCGATCGACGAGACGACGGGCCGCCCCCAGCGGTTCGCGTACCCGCCCAACCTGGTCGTGGTCGACGGCGGCCCGCCGCAGGTCGCGGCCGCCGCGGCGGCGCTGGCCGAGCTGGGGATCGACGACGTGGCGCTCTGCGGCCTCGCCAAGCGCCTCGAGGAGGTCTGGCTGCCGGGGGAGGACTACCCGGTGATCCTGCAGCGGTCCTCCGAGGGCCTGTACCTGCTGCAGCGCGTCCGGGACGAGGCGCACCGGTTCGCGATCACCGCGCACCGCAAGAAGCGGAGCAAGGGGATGACCGTCTCGGCGCTCGACTCGGTGCCCGGGCTCGGTCCCGCGCGGTCCGCCGCCCTGCTCAAGCACTTCGGGTCCCTGCGTCGGCTCAAGCTCGCGTCGGCGGAGGAGATCGCCTCCGTGCCCGGCATGGGTGCGCGGACGGCCGCCGCGGTGGTGGCGGCGCTGGCGGGGAACGCGCCGCTGGTCGAGCCGACGGAGGCCGCGGCCGACGCGGCTGGCATGCTGGGCTCATGAGCGACGAGATCTCGCCGATCACGGTCCCCACCGGCATCCCGGCGATCGAGGCCGCCACCGCGGCCCCCCACCTGCAGCAGCCCCACGTCCTGATCATCACCGGCATGTCCGGGGCCGGCCGCACCCGCGCCGGCGCCGTCCTGGAGGACATGGGCTGGTACGTCGTCGACAACCTGCCCGCGCAGATGCTCACCCACCTGGTGGGCATGCTCACGCACGGCGGCCCGCCGAGCGCCGACCTGCGGCTCGCGGCCGTGGTCGACGTGCGCGGCCGGGAGTTCTTCGCCGACCTGCTCGAGGTGCTGGCGCAGCTGCGCCAGTCGGGCGTCGACTACCGGATCCTGTTCCTGGACGCCTCGGACGAGGTGCTGGTCCGCCGGTACGAGCAGGTGCGCCGCCCGCACCCCCTGCAGGGCGAGGGCCGGATCCTGGACGGGATCTCGGCCGAGCGGAACCTGCTCTCGGACATCCGCGAGCGGGCCGACGTGCTGATCGACTCCTCCGAGACCAACGTGCACGAGCTGGGCCGGATCGTCCGGGCCGCGGTGTCCTCCTCGGAGCAGGAGGACGCGCTCCGGGTCAACGTCCTGTCGTTCGGGTTCAAGTACGGCATCCCGCTGGACGCCGACCACGTCGTCGACGTGCGGTTCCTCGCCAACCCGTACTGGATCACCGAGCTGCGGCACATGTCCGGCCGCGACGCCCCCGTGCGCGACTACGTGCTCGGCCTGCCGGGTGCGCTGGACTTCGTCGACCGGTACGTCGACGCGCTCGAGCCCGTGCTGGCCGGGTACCTGGCCGAGGAGAAGCGCTACGTCACCATCGCCGTGGGCTGCACCGGCGGCAAGCACCGCTCGGTCGCGATCAGCGAGGCGATCGCCGAGCGCCTGCGCGGTCGCGGGCAGCGGGTCACGGTCGCCGCGCGCGACCTCGGCAAGGAGTGACGACCACGCCCACCCGCGGACCGCAGCCGGCGTTCGTCGCCCTCGGCGGCGGGCACGGCCTGTCCGGCACGCTCGAGGCGCTGCGGCGGGTGACCGACCGGCTGACCGCCGTCGTGACCGTCGCGGACGACGGCGGGTCGTCGGGCCGGCTGCGGGACGAGCTCGACGTGCTCCCGCCCGGTGACCTGCGGATGGCGCTGTCGGCCCTGTGCGACGACTCCGACTGGGGCCGCACCTGGCGCGACGTGCTGCAGCACCGGTTCACCTCCCGTGGCGACCTGGACCAGCACGCGGTCGGCAACCTGCTGATCGTGGCGCTCTGGGAGCTGCTCGGCGACACCGTCGACGGCCTGGACTGGGTGGGCCGGCTGCTCGGCGCGCGCGGGCGCGTGCTGCCCATGGCCGCCGTCCCGCTCGCGATCGAGGCCGACGTCGTGCGGGCGGACGGCTCCACCGCGGTGGTGCGCGGTCAGAGCCACGTCGCCGTCGCCCGGGACCGGATCGCCGGCGTGCGCCTGCTGCCCGACCGGCCGCCGGCCCGGCCCGAGGCCGTCACGGCCGTCGAGGAGGCCGACTGGGTCGTGCTCGGCCCGGGCTCCTGGTACACCTCCGTGATCCCGCACCTGCTGGTGCCGGACCTCGCGGCCGCGCTGCACCGCACGCGGGCCCGCCGGATCGTGGTGCTCAACCTCAGTCCCGACGCGGAGACCACGGGCATGGGCCCGTGCGAGCACCTGGACGCCCTGCGGCAGCACGCGCCGGAGCTCCGGGTGGACGCCGTGATCGCGGACCCCGGCGCGGTCGAGGACGTCGACGAGCTGGCGGAGCGCACCGAGGGCTTCGGCGGCCGGCTGCTGCTGCGCCAGGTGCGCCGCGGCGACGGCACGCCGCGGCACGACCCGCTGCGGCTGGCGGCGGCGATCAGCGACGTCGTCGAGGGCTACCTCGGGGACATCGGGCCCGCCCGGGGGATGGCAGGATGACCGCATGGCTCTGACGGCACAGGTGAAGGACGAGCTTGCGCGGCTCCAGGTCGACAAGACGTCGTGCCGCAAGGCGGAGGTGTCGGCGACCCTGCGGTTCGCGGGCGGGCTGCACATCATCTCGGGGCGGATCGTCATCGAGGCCGAGCTCGACACCGGCGCCGCCGCGCGGCGGCTGCGGGCGGCCATCGCCGAGGTCTACGGCCACCAGTCCGAGGTCATCGTCGTGTCCGGCGGCGGCCTGCGCCGCGGCAACCGGTACGTGGTGCGCGTGGTCAAGGACGGCGAGTCCCTGGCCCGGCAGACCGGGCTGCTGGACAGCCGCGGGCGCCCCGTGCGCGGGCTGCCGCCGCAGATCGTCGGCGCCGGCGCCCAGGAGGCCGAGGCCGCGTGGCGCGGTGCGTTCCTGGCGCACGGCTCCCTGACCGAGCCCGGCCGCTCGTCGGCGCTCGAGGTCACCTGCCCCGGCCCCGAGGCGGCGCTCGCCCTGGTCGGGGCGGCACGCCGGCTGCAGATCCCCGCCAAGGCGCGCGAGGTCCGCGGCATCGACCGGGTCGTGATCCGCGACGGCGACGCCATCGCCGCCATGCTGGCCCGGCTCGGCGCGCACGAGACGCTGCTGGTGTGGGAGGAGCGCCGGGTGCGCCGCGAGGTCCGCGGCACCGCCAACCGGCTCGCGAACTTCGACGACGCGAACCTGCGGCGCTCGGCCCGCGCGGCCGTCGCCGCCGGCGCCCGCGTGGAGCGCGCGTTCGAGATCCTCGGCGCCGACCTGCCCGAGCACCTGCGCGAGGCGGGGGAGCTGCGCCTCGCGCACAAGGAGGCGTCGCTGGAGGAGCTCGGCAAGCTCGCCGACCCCGTGCTCACCAAGGACGCGGTCGCGGGCCGGATCCGGCGCCTGCTGGCGACGGCCGACAAGCGGGCCGCCGACCTCGGCATCCCCGACACGGAGTCGGGCCTCAGCCCGGACCTGCTGGACCTCTAGAACCACCCGGCGGGGCGTCCACGAGCAGACCTAGGTCCCTGCGGCACCCACGGCTCGGGTATAGGCTCTGTGCCATCCGGAGATCACCTGCGGGTCAAGATCGTGTGACCACGGCGTTTCCGGAAGCGCACAGCGGCGTGCGCAGTCCATCACCGCAACAGTGTGTGCCGGCCCTGCCGGCGCGTGCCGAGGAGGGCAAGTGACCATCAAGGTCGGCATCAACGGCTTCGGCCGCATCGGGCGCAACTTCTACCGTGCCATCGTGGCGTCGGGCGCCGACATCGAGATCGTCGGCGTCAACGACCTGACGGACAACAAGACGCTCGCGCACCTGCTCAAGTACGACACCGTGCTGGGCCGCTTCCCGCTGAGCGTCGACTTCGACGACGACAACATCATCGTCGACGGCAAGAACATCCGCGCCCTCGCGGAGCGCGACCCGGCGAACCTGCCCTGGGCCGAGCTCGGCGCCGACATCGTCATCGAGTCGACCGGCTTCTTCACGGACGCCGAGAAGGCCAAGGCGCACATCACCGCCGGTGCCAAGAAGGTCATCATCTCCGCCCCGGCGAAGAACGAGGACGGCACCTTCGTCGTCGGCGTGAACCACGAGTCGTACGACCCGGCCACGCAGCACATCATCTCCAACGCGTCGTGCACCACGAACTGCCTGGCCCCGCTGGCCAAGGCGCTCAACGACTCGATCGGCATCGAGCGTGGCCTCATGACCACGATCCACGCCTACACCGGTGACCAGAACCTGCAGGACGGGCCGCACAAGGACCTCCGCCGCGCCCGCGCCGCCGCGCAGAACATCGTCCCGACCTCGACCGGTGCGGCCAAGGCCGTGGCGCTCGTGCTCCCGGAGCTCAAGGGCAAGCTGGACGGCTACGCCCTGCGCGTCCCGACCATCACCGGCTCGGCCACCGACCTGACCTTCACCGCCTCGCGCGAGGTCACCGTCGAGGAGGTCAACGCCGCGATCAAGGCCGCCTCCGAGGGCCCGCTCAAGGGCGTCCTGTCCTACGTCGAGGACGAGATCGTTTCGAGCGACATCGTCACCGACCCGCACCAGAGCATCTTCGACTCGAAGCTGACCAAGGTGTCGGGCGACCTGGTGAAGGTCGTCTCCTGGTACGACAACGAGTGGGGCTACTCCAACTCGCTCGTCACCCTCACGAGCTACGTCGGCGACCGTCTCTGAGACTCGCCCGTCCGTAGCGACGGTCATGCGTCCGCGCACCGCCGGGGTCGGTCACTCGACCCCGGCGTGGCGCGGACGCTGCCATGTAGAGACCCTGACGCAAGCGAGGTAGGAGACCCATGAAGACCATCGAGGACCTCGGCGACCTGCGCGGCAAGCGCGTGCTCGTCCGTTCCGACTTCAACGTGCCGCTCGACGGCACGACCATCACCGACGACGGCCGCATCCGCGCCGCGCTGCCGACGCTGCGCCGGCTGCTGGACGCCGGCGCCCGCGTCGTCGTGACCGCGCACCTGGGCCGCCCGAAGGGCGAGCCCGACGCGAAGTACAGCCTGGCGCCGGTCGCCGCGCGTCTGGGCGAGCTGCTCGGCCAGGACGTCACGCTCGCCGAGGACGTCGTCGGCGACTCCGCGAAGGCCACGGTCGCCGCGCTGCAGGACGGCCAGGTCGCGCTGCTCGAGAACATCCGGTTCGACGCCCGCGAGACCTCCAAGGACGACGCCGTGCGCGGCGAGCTGGCCGACGAGCTCGCCCAGCTGGCCGACGCGTTCGTGTCCGACGGCTTCGGCGTCGTGCACCGCAAGCAGGCGTCCGTCTACGACGTCGCCCTGCGCCTGCCGCACGCGGCCGGCACGCTGGTGCTCGCCGAGGTCGAGGCGCTGCGCAAGGCCGTCGAGGACCCGGAGCGCCCCTACGTGGTCGTGCTCGGCGGCTCGAAGGTCTCCGACAAGCTCGGCGTCATCGCCAACCTGCTGACCAAGGCCGACAAGCTGCTCATCGGCGGCGGCATGGTCTTCACCTTCCTCAAGGCCCAGGGCCACGAGGTCGGCTCCTCGCTGCTCGAGGAGGACCAGGTCGAGACCGTCAAGGGCTACCTCGCGCAGGCGCAGGAGTCCGGCGTCGAGATCGTGCTGCCCGTCGACATCGTCGCGGCCGACGGCTTCGCGGCCGACGCCCCGCACGAGACCGTCGACGCGGACCGGATCCCGGCCGGCAAGATGGGCCTGGACATCGGCCCGCGCTCGGGCGAGCTGTTCCGCGAGGCGATCCTCGGCGCGAAGACCATCGCCTGGAACGGCCCGATGGGCGTCTTCGAGTTCGACGCGTTCGCGGCCGGCACCAAGGCGGTCGCGCAGGCGCTCGTCGACACCGACGGCTTCTCCATCGTCGGCGGCGGCGACTCGGCCGCGGCCGTGCGCCGGCTGGGCTTCGACGAGGCCGGCTTCGGCCACATCTCCACCGGCGGCGGCGCGTCGCTGGAGCTCCTCGAGGGCAAGACCCTCCCCGGCATCGCGGTCCTGGAGGCCTGAACCATGGCACGTACCCCCTTCATCGCGGGCAACTGGAAGCTCAACCTCGACCACCACGAGGCCGTGCACCTGCTCCAGAAGCTCGCCTGGACGCTCAAGGACGCCAAGCACGACTTCGCGCAGGTCGAGGTCGCCGTGCTGCCGTCGTTCACCAACATCCGCTCCGTGCAGACCCTGGTCGACGCGGACAAGCTGGAGATCGGCTACGGCGCGCAGGACGTGTCGCAGCACGCGTCCGGCGCCTACACCGGTGAGGTCTCGGCCGCGCAGCTCGCCAAGCTCGGCGTGACCTACGTGGCCGTGGGCCACTCGGAGCGGCGCGAGTACCACGCCGAGTCCGACGCCGTCGTCGCCGCCAAGGCCGTCGCGGCCTTCGGCGCGGGCATCGTCCCGATCGTGTGCGTCGGCGAGGGCCTCGAGGTCCGCAAGGCCGGCGAGCACGTCGCGTACACGCTGACGCAGCTCGAGGGCTCGCTGGCCGGCGTCACCGCCGAGCAGGCGAAGTCCGTCGTCATCGCCTACGAGCCCGTCTGGGCCATCGGCACCGGCGAGGTCGCCACGCCCGAGGACGCGCAGGAGGTCTGCGAGGCCATCCGCGGCAAGCTCGCCGAGCTGTACTCGGCCGAGGTCGCCGACGCCGTCCGCGTCCTCTACGGCGGCTCGGTCAAGTCCGGCAACGCCGCGCAGATCATCGGCAAGGCGGACGTCGACGGCGCCCTCGTCGGCGGCGCCTCGCTCGACCCCGAGGAGTTCGCCAAGATCGCGCTCTTCCGGGCGACCGCGGCCTGACCCACCCGGCTCCCGGCCCGGCGGGGTGCAGGCGGTCCAGCACCGCCTGCATCCCGCCGACCGGGGGACACCCGGCAGGTCACGGCCTGTCGTGCTGGATTCCGCGGGTCGGCGTCGCCTACCCTGGACCGCGTTCCACCCCGACCCACCCGGGCCGGTCCCACGAAGCGAGAGAGTCGGACACGTCGTGACAGCCCTCACAATCGCCCTCCAGGTCCTCCTGGTGGTCACGAGCCTGCTGCTCGTCCCGCTCGTCCTGCTCCACAAGGGCAAGGGTGGTGGCCTGTCGGACATGTTCGGCGGCGGCATCACCAGCAGCGCAGGCAGCTCCGGCGTCGCCGAGCGCAACCTCAACCGCATCACCGTGGGCGTCGCCCTGGTGTGGGCGGTCATCATCATCCTGCTCGGTCTCATCGAGCGCGTGAGCTGAGGGAGACGACCTCATGGCGAGCGGAAGTGCGATCCGGGGCTCGCGTGTCGGAGCCGGCCCCATGGGCGAGGCCGAGCGCGGCGACGCCGCCCCCCGCATCTGGATCTCCTACTGGTGCGCGAACGGCCACGAGACCCGGCCGAGCTTCGCGGAGGAGGCCGCCGCCGAGGCCCCCGAGCTGTGGGACTGCCCGCGCTGCGGGTTCCCCGCCGGCCAGGACGAGGCGAACCCGCCGTCGCCCGTCCGGAACGAGCCGTACAAGACGCACCTGGCCTACGTGAAGGAGCGCCGGTCCGTCGAGGACGGCGAGGCGATCCTGGACGAGGCCCTGGCCGCGCTCCGCGCACGCCGAGGCGGCCGCGGCGTCCGCTGACCCGGACGCGCACCTGAGCCGAACCGAGCAGGGCCCCGCAGCACGCGCTGCGGGGCCCTGCTCCGTCCCGGCTCCCGCGCAGATCGCGCGGACGCGCCCCGGTGAGGTCGCGGGTTCGTCGACGAGCTACCCGCGCAACCCCTCGACCTCACCGCAAAGCCTCGACCTCACCGCAGCTCCTGGCGGCGCGGTCAGCCCGGCAGGGGCCCCCAGGGGAGGTACGGGTCCGGGTCGTACGGGTCCGCACGCCGGACCCAGGCCCTGGCCGCCCACGCGGCGAGCAGCGTCGGGATCAGCGCGAGCACCACCGCGACCGGCCGCGCCTGGAGCAGCTCCCACGCGACACCCGCGGCGACGCCCGCGAGAAGCGCCGGCCCGATCGCGCGCGCCCGCCCGGACACGGCCGCGGCGATGACGGACCCGGTGATCGCGATCGCTGCGGCGCCCCCCGCGACCAGGGGCGGCAGCCACACGAGGTACCACGGGGTGCCGACGTGTCCCGGGTAGGCCGCGGTCTCCGCGCGGACCACCGCGGCGAGGCACGAGGCGAAAGCTGCCACGCACATCGCCGTGATCGCCGTGGCGGTCGCGCCGGGCGTGCCGCGGCGTGCTGGTGACCGGCCCGTGGCCAGCAGGACGAGAGCCATCGCGGCCAGACCCCCGACGACGCCCTCCGGGACGGGGTAGACGGGCCGTGGGCCCACCTCGCCCGGCAGGGGCACCGACTGGGCGGTGGGGTCCTCGTAGACGTGGTCCAGCCGCGTCCAGGTGCCGTCGACCTCGCGGACGGCGAGGCCGTCCCCGCCGTTGGCAGCCAGGACCCGGTAGCCGCCGGGCACGGGCAGCACCGCGACGTCGCGGGTGGCCAGCGGGCCGACGTCACCGTTGCGGGCGTCGAGCTCGCGCAGGTCCTCGGCCGGGACGGACCACTCCTCGCCCCAGGTCCTGCCGCCGTCGTCGCTCCGCCGCACGCCGATCCCTAGCGGCGCGGGACGGAAGCAGACGCCGCCCGGCGTGCAGGCGACGACGGGCGCGACCTCCTCGGCCTCGTCCGCCGAGCCGTCGGCGCCGTCGTCCGTGGGTGAGCCGGGCGTCGCGGTGGCCCAGGACGGCACGTCGTCGGACGCCACGTCCTGCGACCACGGATCCGCGAACACCTCCGTGGGCGGGCCCTCGGTCGGTCCGGGCCTCGCTGGGTCGTCGTCGACCGCGCTCCAGGTGAGGCCGTCGGCGGACCGGTACCACCCGTCCCGGCCCTCGAGGTACGCCACCCCGTCCACGACCTTCACCGAGTCGGCCGAGGGCACCTGTGCCGCCGAGGTGGCGACGGTCGCCAGGACTGCCAGGGGGAGCACGAGGAGCCACCGCGGCGGCACTCGGCGGGACGCGGCCGGGTCCGGCTGGGGCGGGCACCTCGCGGACCGCCGGCCGGCCACCAGCGCGAGAGCGAGCGCCGGCAGCGTCAGCAGGTCGGTCGGGTCCTGGCGCACCAGGGACGACCCCGCGACGAGCGACCACGCGGTGGTGGCGGCCCACGCTCCGGTGGCCGTCGCCTTCACCAGCGCGAACCCCACGCCCACGACGAGCACGGGGACGCCGACCAGTCGACCCGGCCGGACCGCCCGGCCGACGCACGCCACCCCGACGGCGAGCAGCGGCGGGGCGACGATCAGCCCCGCGACGTCCGAGAGCTTCCCGGTCCACCAGGTGCCGTACGCCGCCTTGAGCACGTGGTCGTTGACCAGGAGCAGCAGCACCGCGGCACAGGTCACCGGGTGGCTGATCCAGGTGCGCGCGACGCGCCAGGTGCTGCGGTCCACGGGTCCTCCCTCGGGGCCGGGCGACCCCGGCACCCGCACCCTCGCAGCCGGGAGGGGGTGCGTGCTGCGATTCGGGGCACCGATGCCGACCCGTTGCGGAACCGAGACCGTGGCGACACCCGCATCCGGGTGACCGGTCACCCGTCTGCGCGGGCCGCTGGGGGCGGGGCGCGTCCGCCCGCGACGGCTGGAGGCGGGCCGGTGGGCGGGTTCCGGCGGAGAGACCGAGGGGCCCCCAGCAGCAGCTGCGGGCCCCTCGGGCGTGGCGTGCGGTCGTGCGTCGTCAGGCGGCGCCGGGCTCCGCGCCGACCTGCGCGACGGCCGCGGCGTCGACCAGCCACAGCGTCGCGTGGGTGCCGTGGGCGCCCGCCGCCGGGGTCTGCTCGACCGGGGCGTCGGCCAGCGCGGACGCGACGGCCTCGGCCTTCTCGGCGCCGGCCGCGACGACCCACACCTCGGACGCGGCGCGGATGGTCTCGAAGGTGAGCGAGACGCGCTCCGGCGGCGGCTTGGGGGAGCCGTGCACCCCCACGGTCGGGACGCCGGTCACGCCGACGGCCTCGTGCCCCGGGAACAGCGACGCGACGTGGCCGTCGGGTCCCATGCCGAGCATGAGCACGTCGAACGTCGGGACGTCGGCACCCTCGGGCGCGAACGCGGCGAGCTCGGCGGCGTACGCCGCCGCCGAGTCCTCCGGGGTCGCGATGCCCGCGGCCGCGTCGAGCGGCCGCATCGGGTGCACGTTCGCCGCCGGGAGGGCGTCGCCGAGCGGTCCGATCAGGGCCTCGCGGGCCTGGGTCTCGTTCCGGTCGGCGTCGCCGTCGGCGAGGAACCGCTCGTCGCCCCACCACAGGTGCACGCCGGTCCAGTCGACGGCCCCGCACGCCGGGCTGGCGGCCACGGCGGCGAGGGTCCTGATGCCCACCGTCCCGCCGGTCAGCACGACGTGCACGGGTGCCGCGGCGGACTGCAGGTCCACGAGCCGCGTGATCAGGCGCGCGGCGGTGGCCTCGGCGAGCGTGGTCGCGTCCGGGTGCACCAGGACGGTGCGCGGCGAGCCCGCCCCGCCCCGGGCGTCCGCACCGGCCGTCACGCGCCCACCTTGGTCATGCCCTTGCGCAGCACCTCGCCGTAGACCTCGTCGGCGTCCAGCCGGCGGAGCTCCTCGGCCAGGCACTCCCGGAGCTGGCGGATCGGCAGGGCGATCCGGTGCTCGGGCTGGTCGGGCTGGCGCAGCGCGGCGGTCTTGCCGTCGGGCCGGTCCAGCACGATCGACCCCGACCTCCGGTCGAGCCGCACCTGGGTGATGGCGGGGGCGTCGGCCTGGCGCTCGATGTCGACCGGGCAGTTGAGCGCCCAGCCGAGCCAGGCGGCCATGAGGTCGACCGACGGGTGCGTGCTCTCGCCGGACACGACGGCGCGCTGCACCGGCTCGAACGGCGGCTGGTCCAGCGTCGCCGCGATGAGCCCGCGCCACAGGGTGGTGCGCGTCCAGGCCAGGTCGGTGTCGCCCTCGGCGTAGCTGCCGGCGAGCCGGTGCAGGGTGTCGGACGGGCTGGCGCACTCCGTGCTGTCGGTGATCCGGCGCCGGGCGAGCTGGCCGATCGGGTGCTGCGCCGGGTTCTCGGGAGCCGCGTACGGCCACCACGCCACGATCGGGGCGTCGGGGAGCAGCAGCGGCAGCACGAGGGTGTCCAGGTGCCGCGCCTGCGCCTCGGAGGGGTGCAGGACGACGACCTCGCTCGCCCCGGCGTCACCGCCGAGGCGGATCTGCGCGTCGAGCTCGGCGCCCTCGCCCGGGCCCTTCTCGGTGAGCACGATGACGCGGCACGGGTGCTCGCGGCTCGCGTCGTTGGCCGCCTCGACGGCGGGCTCGGGGTCGTTCGCGCCGACGTCGATGATGAGCGTCAGCACGCGCCCGAGCGCGACGGCGCCACCCTCGTCGCGCTCCTTGACCAGCCGCTTGTTGATGTCGCGGGTGGTGGTGTCGGGCAGGTCGATGATCACGGTCGCCTCCAGGTCCGTCCGTCGCGCTCCATCATGCGGTCGGCCGACTCCGGCCCCCAGGTCCCGGCGCGGTACGGCTCCGGCTTGCCCTTGCTCGCCCAGAAGGACGTGATCGGGTCGAGGATCTTCCAGGAGAGCTCGACCTCCTCGTGCCGCGGGAACAGCGGCGGGTCGCCGAGCAGCACGTCGAGGATCAGGCGCTCGTAGGCCTCGGGCGAGGACTCGGTGAACGCGTGGCCGTAGCCGAAGTCCATCGTGACGTCGCGGACCTCCATGGCGGTGCCGGGCACCTTGGCGCCGAACCGCAGGGTCACGCCCTCGTCGGGCTGCACGCGGATGACCAGGGCGTTCTTGCCGAGCTCCTCGGTCGCGGTCGACTCGAACGGCAGGTGCGGCGCCCGCTTGAACACGACGGCGATCTCGGTGACGCGTCGGCCCAGGCGCTTGCCGGTCCGCAGGTAGAACGGGACGCCGGCCCAGCGGCGGGTGTCCACGTCGACGCGGATGGCGGCGAAGGTCTCGGTGGTCGAGTTGGGGTCGAACCCGCCCTCGTCCAGGTACCCGACGACCTTCTCGCCGCCCTGCCAGCCCTCGGCGTACTGGCCGCGGGCGGTGTGCTTGCCGATGTCCTTGGGCACGCGGACCGCGGACAGGACCTTGATCTTCTCCGCCGTCAGGTCGTGCGCGTCGAACGTGACCGGCTCCTCCATCGCCGTGAGGGCGAGGAGCTGCAGCAGGTGGTTCTGGATGACGTCGCGCGCCGCGCCGATGCCGTCGTAGTAGCCGGCCCGGCCGCCGACGCCGATGTCCTCGGCCATCGTGATCTGCACGTGGTCGACGTAGTTGGCGTTCCAGATCGGCTCGAACAGCTGGTTGGCGAAGCGCAGCGCCAGCAGGTTCTGCACCGTCTCCTTGCCCAGGTAGTGGTCGATGCGGAACACGTCGTCCGGGTGGAACACCGACGACACCACGTCGTTGAGCTCGCGCGCGGACTGCAGGTCGTGCCCGA
Organism: Cellulomonas sp. NEAU-ZC6; assembly: GCF_056844425.1. Lineage (NCBI taxonomy): Bacteria > Bacillati > Actinomycetota > Actinomycetes > Micrococcales > Cellulomonadaceae > Cellulomonas > Cellulomonas sp. NEAU-ZC6. The sequence goes on from NZ_JBXFYH010000001.1 coordinate 266,139, forward strand.
ACGGCTTCTCGATCACCACGCGGCGCCAGGCGTCCTCGACGGACTCCGAGAGCCCCGAGCGGGCGAGCTGCTTGCAGACCACGGGGAACGCGCTCGGCGGGACCGAGAGGTAGAACGCGTGGTTGCCGCCGGTCCCGCGGGTGACGTCGAGCTCCTCGACGGTCTGCCGCAGGCGGTCGAACGCGTCGTCGTCGTCGAAGGTGCCCTGGACGAACCGGATGCCCTCGGACAGCTGGCGCCACGTCGACTCGCGGAAGGGGGTGCGCGCGTGCTCCTTGACGGAGTCGTGCACGATCTGCGCGAAGTCCTGGTCCTCCCAGTCGCGCCGGGCGAAGCCGGTGAGCGCGAAGCCGGGAGGCAGCAGGCCGCGGTTGGTCAGGTCGTAGACCGCGGGCATGAGCTTCTTGCGGGCGAGGTCGCCGGTGACCCCGAAGATCACCAGGCCCGAGGGCCCGGCGATGCGGGGGAGCCGGCGGTCGCGCGGGTCGCGGAGCGGGTTGTGCTCCGCGGTGACCTTCGCGGGCCTCACTCGGCCACCTGCTCCAGGCCGCCGCGGACGGTGTCGAGCAGCTCGGCCCAGGACTTCTCGAACTTGTCGACGCCCTCGCGCTCGAGCGCCTCGGTGACCTCGTCGATCTCGATGCCCAGCGCGGCCAGGCCGTCGATGACGCGCTGCGCCTCGGCCTGCGTGCCGGTCACCGTGTCGCCGCGGAAGTCGCCGTGGTCGGCGACGGCCTGCAGCGTGGCCTCGGGCATGGTGTTGACCACGCCGTCGACGACGAGCTCGTCGACGTAGCGGGTGTCGGGGTAGGCCTTGTCCTTGACGCCGGTGGACGCCCAGAGCGGGCGCTGCGGCTTGGCGCCGGCGGCGGCGAGCGCCTGCCAGCGGTCGGAGGCCACGACCTCCTCGTAGACGCCGTACGCGAGCCGCGCGTTGGCGATGGCCGCCTTGCCGCGCAGCTCGGCGGCCTCGGGGGAGCCGATCTCGTCCAGCCTCGGGTCGATCGCCGCGTCGACGCGGGACACGAAGAACGACGCGACGGACGCGATGGGCGCCAGGTCGTGCCCGTTCTCGCGCGCCCGCTCCAGGCCGGTGACGAACGCGTCGAGCACGGCGCGGTAGCGCTCCAGCGAGAAGATCAGCGTGACGTTGACGCTGATGCCGTCGGCGAGCACGTCGCTGATGGCCTGCAGGCCGTCGAGCGTGGCCGGGATCTTGATGAACAGGTTGGGGCGGTCGACGGTCGACCAGAGCGCGCGCGCCGAGTCCACGGTGGCCTGCGCGTCCCGGGCCAGCCGCGGGTCGACCTCGATCGACACGCGGCCGTCCACGCCGTCGGTGGCGTCGTAGACGGGGCGGAGCACGTCCGCGGCGTCGCGCACGTCGTCCGTGGTGATGGAGAAGACCGCGCCGTCCACGTCGGTGCCCTGCGCGGCGAGCTGCTTGAGCTGCTCGTCGTACGCGTCACCCTTGGCCAGCGCGCTCGCGAAGATGGTCGGGTTCGTGGTGACGCCCACCACGCGGCGCTGGGCCACGAGGTCCTTCAGGTTCCCGGTGCGCAGCCGCTCCCGGGAGAGGTCGTCCAGCCATACCGCGACTCCCGCGTCGGCCACCTGGTCGAGCGCCGTGGTGCCCTCAGTCATCGTCCTGCCACCTCACTTCTCGTCCCGGCACGACCACCGGGACGTCGACGGACGGTCTGCCCGGTCGCGGATGGCCGGGCGCCGCTCACGCCCGACGCGTCCCCTGACGTCGCCGAGCGTGCGGTTCGAGCCTAGACCCGCACCGAGGGGGTCCGCCGGTCGGTCCACAGGCCGACGCGCCGCGGGGCGACGGACGTCACACCGGTGGGACCGGGGTCCCTGGCGCTCCGTGGCGGCATGTGCAGCCGCAGGGGCCGTACGATGGCGGGGATCATCCGCGGGGCGGCAGCCGGCGCGGACAGAGGATGTGGGTGGAGGTCCGGAGCGTGCGCACGACGAGTCCAGCCGCTCCCGCCGGTCCCGCCTCGCGCCCGCAGCAGGCCGCCGCGGCCGCGGAGCGCCCCCGCTGGCGCCGCCGGCTCGGCGCGTACGTCGCGCTCACCAAGCCGCGCGTCATCGAGCTGCTGCTGGTCACGACCGTGCCGACGATGATCCTCGCCGAGGGCGGGCTCCCGTCGATCGGCCTCGTGCTCGCGACGCTGGTCGGCGGCGCGGCCGCCGCCGGGTCCGCGAACGTCCTCAACTGCTACCTGGACCGGGACATCGACCAGGTGATGAACCGCACCAAGCGCCGGCCGCTGGTCACGGGGGAGATCACCCCGCGCGCGGCCCTGGTCTTCGGGCTGGCGCTCGGCGTCGCGTCGCTGCTGTGGCTCGCGCTGGTCGTCAACGTGGCGTCCGCGCTGCTCACCGGCGCCGCGATCCTTATCTACGTCGTCGGCTACACGATGATCCTCAAGCGCCGCACCCCGCAGAACATCGTGTGGGGCGGGGCCGCCGGCTGCATGCCGGTGCTCATCGGCTGGTCGTCGGTCACGGGCGGCCTGTCGTGGTCCGCGGTGCTGCTGTTCGGCGTGATCTTCTTCTGGACGCCGCCGCACTACTGGCCGCTGTCGATGAAGTTCCGCAAGGACTACGCCGCCGCCGGCGTGCCGATGCTGCCGGTCGTCGAGGCCGACACCAAGGTCGCGAAGCAGATGATCGCCTACACCCTGGCGATGATCGCGTGCTCGCTGCTGCTGGTGCCCGTCGCCGGGATGACCTGGGTGTACGCCGTCGTCGCGGCCGCGCTCGGCGTGTGGTTCCTGTGGTCGTGCATCGGGCTGTACCGTCGCGCCCAGGACCCCTCGCGCGGCAAGCTGCGCGCGATGTCGGTGTTCCACGGGTCGATCACGTACCTGTCGCTGCTGTCCGTCGCGGTGGCGGTCGACGTCTTCCTCCCGTTCTGATGCCGGCGGCACGGGAGGACGGCGCATGGACGCACCGCTCGCCCCTGCCCTGCGCTCGGCGCTGGAGGGCTACCTCGCGCACCTGACGGTCGAGCGCGGCCTGTCGGCGAACACGCTCGCCGCGTACCGCCGCGACCTCACCCGGTACGTCGAGCACCTCGAGGCCGCGGGCCGCCGGGGCGTCGCCGACGTCGTCGAGGCCGACGTGGAGGGCTTCCTGGTCGCGGTGCGCACCGGGTCCGACGGCCGTGCCGTGCTGTCGGCGTCCTCGGCGAAGCGCGCGGTCGTCGCGGTGCGCGGCTGGCACCGGTTCTGCGTGCTGGAGGGACTCAGCGCCGCCGACCCCGCGCGGGCCGTCCGGCCGCCGCAGCAGTCCCAGGCGCTGCCCAAGGCGATCTCGACGCACGACGTCGAGCGGCTGCTGGACGCGGCCTCCCTGGGCGACGGCCCCGTGCCGCTGCGGGACCGGGCGCTGCTGGAGCTGGTGTACTCGACCGGCGCGCGCATCTCGGAGGCGGTCGGGCTGGACGTGGACGACCTGGACCTCACGGAGGGGCGCGCCGCGGTCCGGCTCTTCGGCAAGGGCAGCAAGGAGCGGGTCGTGCCCGTCGGCGCGTACGCCGTCGAGGCCGTCGAGGCCTACCTGGTCCGGTCGCGTCCCGCGCTGGCGGCGGCCGGTCGCGGCGGCGCCGCCGTGTTCCTCAACACGCGCGGGGCGCGGCTGTCCCGGCAGAGCGCGTGGGCGGTGCTGCGCACGGCGGCGGAGCGCGCCGGGCTGCCGGGCGCGGACCACGTGTCGCCGCACACCCTGCGGCACTCGTTCGCGACGCACCTGCTCGCCGGCGGCGCGGACGTGCGCGTCGTCCAGGAGCTGCTCGGGCACGCCTCCGTCACCACCACGCAGATCTACACCAGGGTGACGCCGGACACGCTGCGCGAGGTCTACGCGACCAGCCACCCGCGCGCCAGGCGGGACGGCGCGGCACGGGCGGCGGCGCGCGGCGCGCGCACCGGCGCGGCCGACCGCTGACGGGCCGGTCCCTCCGGTAAGTTGTCCTGGTGGCACGCGAGGAGACGACCGAGACCGTTCTCGACCCGGTGGGCAGGCCCCTGCCGGAGTTCCCCGTCCCCGGGCCGCTGGCGTCGCACGGCCCCGCCCGCGTCATCGCGATGTGCAACCAGAAGGGCGGCGTCGGCAAGACGACCTCCACGATCAACCTCGCGGCGGCCCTGGCCGAGTACGGCCGCCGGGTCCTGATCGTCGACTTCGACCCGCAGGGCGCCGCGTCGGTCGGCCTGGGTGCCAACCCGCACGAGCTGGACCGCACGGTGTACGACCTGCTGGTGGACCGGCACGCGTCGATCACCGAGATGATCCTGCCGACCGAGATCGAGAACCTCGACCTGCTGCCGGCCAACATCGACCTGTCGGCCGCCGAGGTGCAGCTGGTCAGCGAGGTCGCCCGCGAGTCGATCCTGTCGCGGGTGCTGCGCCCCGTCCTCGACGACTACGACGTGGTGCTGGTCGACTGCCAGCCCTCGCTGGGCCTGCTGACCGTGAACGCGCTCACCGCCGCGCACGGGGTGCTGATCCCGCTGGAGTGCGAGTTCTTCGCGCTGCGCGGCGTCGCCCTGCTGATCGAGACGATCGAGAAGGTGCGCGACCGGCTGAACCCGCGCCTGGAGGTCGACGGCATCTTCGGGACGATGTTCGACCCGCGCACCCTGCACGCCCGCGAGGTCGTCGCCCGGGTGTACGAGGCGTTCGGCGACACGCTGCTGCACACGATGATCGGGCGCACGGTGAAGTTCCCCGACGCGTCGGTCGCGGCGGAGCCGATCACCACGTACGCGCCGACGCACGCCGGGGCGCTGGCCTACCGGCAGCTGGCGCGGGAGCTCGTCGCCCGTGGCGACGCCGCCTGACACCGCCACCCCCGCGGGCCCGCAGGCGCCGGCCGGGTCCAGCGCCTTCGAGGTGCACCTGGAGAACTTCTCCGGGCCGTTCGACCTGCTGCTGGGCCTGATCTCCAAGCACAAGCTCGACATCACCGAGGTCGCGCTCGCCGCGGTCACGGACGAGTTCATCGGGTACATCCGCGCCGCGGAGCGGGCCGCCGCGGACGGCGGACGCACCTGGGACCTCGGCCAGGCGAGCGAGTTCCTGCTGGTCGCCGCCACGCTGCTCGACCTCAAGGCGGCCCGGCTGCTGCCCGCGGGCGACGTCGAGGACGCCGAGGACCTGGAGCTGCTCGAGGCGCGGGACCTGCTCTTCGCCCGCCTGCTGCAGTACCGGGCCTACAAGGTGGTGGCCGCCGACATCGGCAGCCGGCTCGCCGAGCAGGGCAGGCGGTACCCGCGGACGGTCGCGCTGGAGCCGCACCTGGCGGCGATGCTGCCGGAGCTGGTGTGGAACCTCGGCCCCGACGAGCTCGCCGCCCTGGCGGCGAAGGCGCTCGCGCCCCCGCCGCCCCCGCCGGGCGTCGACATCAGCCACCTGCACGCCCCGGCGGTCAGCGTCCGGGAGCAGGCCGCCCTGCTCGCCGACCGGCTCCGGCACGGCGGCGCCGCGACGTTCCGCGGGCTGACCTCGGACGCCGACACGAAGCTGGTGGTGGTGGCGCGGTTCCTCGCGCTGCTGGAGCTGTTCCGCGAGGGGCTGGTCGGGTTCGACCAGGTGACGCCGCTGGGCGAGCTCACGGTGCGGTGGACCGCGGACGGCGACGGCGACGTCGAGGTGGCGACCGACTACGACGACGACGACGGCACGCACGAGGGGACGGACGCATGACGGCGACCAGCGACGACCGGACCGGCGACGACCTGGCCCGCGACGACGTGGCGCGCGACGATTTGGCCGGTGGCGTCGGCCTCACGGACGTGCCCGAGGTGCCCGAGGTCGCCGACCTCGACCGGCTGCCCGGGGGTGCGCTCGCCGCGCTGGAGGCCGTGCTGATGGTCGCCGACGAGCCGATCCCCGCGGTGCGGCTCGCCACCGTGCTCGGGCTGCCCGTGCCCGACGTCGTCGACCTGCTGCGCACGCTCGCCGAGGAGTACCGCGGGGAGCACGGCGGCCGGCCCCGCGGGTTCGAGCTGCGGCAGGCGGGCGAGGGCTGGCGGATCTACTCCGCGCCGGCCTACCACCAGGTGGTCGGCCGGTTCGTCCTGGACGGCCAGACGGCACGCCTCACGCAGGCGGCGCTGGAGACGCTGGCCGTGATCGCGTACCGTCAACCGGTCACCCGGGGCCAGGTCTCGGGGGTGCGGGGCGTCAACGTGGACGGCGTCGTGCGCACCTTGACGGCCCGCGGGCTCGTGGCCGAGGCGGGCGTCGACACGAGCAGTGGTGCGGTCCTGTACCGGACCACGGGATACTTCCTCGAGCGGATGGGCCTCACGAGCCTCGATGAGCTGCCCCCGCTGGCGCCGTACCTGCCCGACATCGACGCGTTCGACGGGCTGGACGGCGCAGACGGTACGACAGGAGACGTGTGATGAGTGCAGCAGGACAGGGCGGCCGGGGCCGCGGCGGAGCGGGCGGCGGCAGCGGTGCGCGCGGAGCCGGCGGTGGTGCGGCGGGCCGGTCCGGCTCGGGTCGTCCCGGCGGCGCGGGCCGTCCGGCGGGCGGCGGCCGCCCCGGCGGTTCGGGCGGTGGCGCAGGCCGCGCCGGCGGCTCGGGCGGCAGGGTCGCCGGTGAGCGCCGGGGCGGACCCGGCCAGAGCGGCGGCGGCTGGCAGGGCGGCGGCTCCGGCGGCGGCCGGGGACAGGGCGGTGGCCAGGGCAGCGGTGGCGGCTGGCAGAGCGGCGGCTCGGGCGGCGGCCAGGGCCGCGGTCAGGGCGGCGGCGGCTGGCAGAGCAGCGGCTCGGGCGGCAGCCAGGGCCGTGGCCAGGGCGGTGCCGGTGGCAGCTCCGGCGGCGGCTCGGGTCGTGGCCAGGGCGGCGGCGGCGAGCGTCGCGGGCCCTCCGGCGGCATCGGCCGTCCGGGGTCCCGGTGGCCCTCGGGCCCGACGCGCCCGGCGCAGCGGCGTCCGCGCTCCGAGCCGTCGGTCGACGTGCACGACCCTGAGGGCGTCCGGCTGCAGAAGGTGCTCGCCCAGGCGGGCCTCGGCTCGCGCCGTGCCTGCGAGGAGCTGATCACCGCCGGCCGCGTGTCGGTCGACGACCAGGTCGTGCTCGAGCTCGGCGTGCGCGTCGACCCGCAGAACGCGGTGATCCACGTGGACGGGCTGCGTCTGCAGCTGGACCAGTCGGTCCTCACGATCGCGCTGAACAAGCCGCTGGGCGTCGTGTCGACCATGCACGACCCGGAGGGGCGCCCGTCGCTCGCCGAGTTCGTGCAGGGCCGCGAGGAGCGGCTGTTCCACATCGGCCGTCTCGACGCCGACTCCGAGGGCCTGATCCTGCTGACCAACGACGGCGAGCTGGCCAACCGCCTGTCGCACCCGTCGCACGGTGTCCGCAAGACCTACCTGGCCACGGTCGAGGGCCGCGTGTCGGCCGGGCTGGCCGCCCGCCTGAAGCGGGGCGTCGAGCTGGAGGACGGCGTCGTCGAGGTGGACAGCTTCCGCCTGGTCGACGCGACCCCGCAGGCGAGCATGGTCGAGATCGTGCTGCACGAGGGCCGCAACCGGGTCGTGCGCCGCCTGATGGAGGAGGTCGGGCACCCCGTGACCCGGCTGCTCCGCACCCAGATCGGCCCGATCAAGCTGGGCGACCTCAAGGTCGGCCGCACGCGCGTGCTGGGCAAGGCGGAGGTCGGCTCCCTGATGACGTCGGTGGGCATGTGAGCCTGCCGTCGACGACCAACGGCGGGGTCGCCACGCGCGGCCCCGTCCGGGTCGTCGGCACCGGGCTGCTCGGCGCGTCGGTCGGCCTCGCGCTGACCACCCGCGGCGTGCCGGTGACCCTGCACGACCCGTCCCGGACCGCGCTCGCGCTGGCCCGGGACGTGGGTGCCGGGAGCCCCGCCACCGCCGACGACCCCGAGCCCGCGCTCGTCGTCGTCGCGGCGCCCCCGGACGTGACCGCCGACGTGGTGCGGGCCGAGCTGGCCGCGCACCCCGGCGCCGTCGTGACGGACGTGGCGAGCGTCAAGGGCTACGTGCTCGCCGAGCTGCGCGCCGCCGGCGCCGACCTGACCCGGTACGTCGGGTCGCACCCGATGGCGGGCCGGGAGCGGTCCGGCCCGGCCGCGGCGGTGCCCGACCTGTTCGTCGGGCGGCCGTGGGTGGTCGTCGGCTCGGGGGAGTCCCGGCCCGACGCGCTGCTCGCGGTGCGGGAGCTGGCGACCGACCTGGGCGGCGTCCCGGTGACCATGGACGCGGACGCGCACGACGCGGCGGTGGCGGCGGTGTCCCACGTGCCGCAGGTGGCGGCCAGCCTGGTCGCCGCGCGGCTGCGCGGGGTCGAGCCGGACGCGCTCGGGCTCGCGGGCCAGGGGCTGCGGGACGTCACGCGGATCGCGTCGTCCGACCCCGCGCTCTGGACCTCGATCCTGGCGGCGAACGCGGCCGCCGTCCGCGACGTGCTCGCCGGGCTGCGCACGGACCTCGACGAGGTCCTGACCGCCCTGGATGGCGCGGCGCGCGCGACCGGGCCCGAGGACGTCGAGCTCGGCGCCCTGGCCCGGGTGGCCCGGCTGATCGCCGACGGCAACGCCGGCGTCGCGCTGGTGCCGGGCAAGCACGGCGGCGCACCGCGCCGGTACGCGGTGGTCACCGCGCTGGTCCCGGACCAGCCCGGTGAGCTGGCCCGCCTGCTGACGGACGTCGGCGACGCGGGCGTGAACCTGGAGGATCTGCAGCTCGAGCACGCGGCGGGACGACCCGTCGGCATGGCCGCGGTGTCGGTCGACCCCGCGCGCTCGGCGCACCTGGAGGCGGAGCTGACGGCCCGCGGATGGAGGCTGGTGAGGTGAGCGCGCAGGACGCGACCACGGCGACGACGACGGGTGCGCCGCACCCCGTGGTGGTGGCGATCGACGGGCCGTCGGGCTCTGGGAAGTCCAGCGTGTCCCGGCGGGTCGCCGAGCGCCTCGGGCTCGCCTACCTGGACACCGGCGCCATGTACCGCGCGGCGACCTGGTGGGCGCTGCGCAGCGGCGTGCCGCTGACCGACACCGATGCCGTCGCGGACCTCGTCCGCGAGATGCCGCTGGTGATGGGCGTCGACCCGGCGGCGCCGGCGGTGCACGTGGACGGGCACGACGTCGGCGAGGCGATCCGGGACACCGCGATCTCCGCGGCCGTCAGCGCCGTCGCGACGAACCTCGAGGTGCGGGCCGAGCTGGGCCGCCGGCAGCGGGCCGAGATCGCGGCGCAGGCGGCGTCCTCGTCGTTCTCCGGCGGGCGCGGCATCGTCGCCGAGGGCCGGGACATCACCACCGTGATCGCCCCCGACGCCGACGTGCGGCTGCTGCTGATCGCCAGCGAGGAGGCCCGGCTCGCCCGGCGCGCCCGCGAGGTGCACGGCACCGCCGACGCCGCCGCCGTCGAGGCGACCCGGGACCAGGTGGTCCGCCGGGACGCCGACGACTCGACGGTGTCCCAGTTCCTGGTGGCCGCCGACGGCGTGGTGACGGTCGACTCCTCGGAGCTGGACCTGGAGCAGACGGTGCAGGCGGTGCTCGACGTGGTCGCGCGCACCGCGGACCTGCACGCGTGAGCGGCCGCCCGGGACCGGACGCGTCGCTGCCCGAGGTCCCGGCCTGGGCGCGGGGGATCGGCCGGTTCCTCGCGCACGGCGTCTGGGACGCGCGGGTCGTCGGTGCCGAGCGGGTGCCCGCCGAGGGCCCGGTGCTGCTCGCGGCGAACCACACGAGCGTCGTCGACGGGCCGCTGCTGGAGGGCGTGACGCCGCGGCGGGTGCACATCCTGGTCAAGGAGGAGATGTTCACCGGGCCGGTCGGCGCGGTGCTGCGCGCGTCGCGGCAGATCCCGGTGGACCGCACGGGCGGTCGCGCGGCGCTGACGACCGCGCTCGGTGTGCTGCAGCGCGGCGGCACCGTCGGCGTGTTCCCCGAGGGCAACCGCGGCCGCGGCGACGCGTCGTCGGCCCGGGCCGGCATCGCCTGGCTCGCGGTCAACGGGCACGCCCCGGTCGTGCCGGTCGCGATCCTCGGCACGCGGCGGACGGGGGAGTCGGTGGGCCACGTCCCGGGGTTCCGCCGCCGGCTGCACGTCGAGCTGGGGGAGCCGCTGCACCTGGAGCCGACCGCGGGCCAGTCCCGTCGCGAGGCGATCGTGGCGGCCACGGAGCAGGTCCGCGTGGCCCTCAACGCCCTGGTGACGGCGGCATCCACCCGCACCGGCGTCCCCCTCCCTCGGGACTGACCCGCCCGGCCGACTCCGCCCGGCCGCGAAGTAGGGCCTCAGCCTGGAGATAGGGCGTGCGGGTGCCCTACCTCGACGCGCAGGCCCTCTCTCGCGGCCCGCTCAGAGGCGCGCCGGCGGGGTCCGCGAGGCGCGGTCGCCGTGGGGGTCCGCGGTCAGGGACAATGGTGCCCATGCATGACAGCGAGCCGGCCCAGCCGACCACCACCGGACCCCGCGAGGACGAGGTCGTCGACCTCGACGGGCCGGGCGTCGCGGACCCCGCAGCCACCGAGCCGTCCGACGGCACCGACGTCACCTCGGACGCCCCCGACGACGACGCGCGCGAGCGCGCCCTGCGGGTCGGCCTCGAGGAGTACGACCTCGCCGAGGAGGACGTCCGGCTGCTCTCGGGCGACCTGGACGACGTCGACGAGGACGGCCAGCACGTCGTGCTGCCGGTGCTCGCCGTCGTGGGTCGGCCCAACGTCGGCAAGTCGACGCTGGTCAACCGCATCCTCGGTCGCCGCGAGGCCGTCGTCGAGGACAAGCCGGGCGTGACCCGCGACCGCGTGTCGTACCCCGCGGAGTGGTCCGGTCGCCGTTTCACGCTGGTCGACACCGGCGGCTGGGAGGTCGACGTCGCGGGCATCGAGGCGCGCGTGGCCGAGCAGGCCGAGGTCGCGATCTCGCTGGCCGACGCGGTGCTGTTCGTCGTCGACGCGACCGTCGGCCCGACCGCGACCGACGAGCGGGTCGTGCGCCTGCTCCGCAAGTCGGGCAAGCCTGTCGTCCTGTGCGCGAACAAGGTCGACGGACCGCGGGTGGAGGCGGACGCCGCCGAGCTCTGGAGCCTCGGCCTGGGCGAGCCGCACCCCGTCTCGGCCCTGCACGGGCGTGGCACGGGCGACCTGCTCGACGCCGCGATGGCCGCGCTGCCCCGCAAGTCCGCGCACGGCGAGGCCCGCCCGGGCGGCCCGCGCCGCGTCGCGCTGGTCGGCCGGCCGAACGTCGGCAAGTCGTCGCTGCTCAACAAGGTGCTCGGGACCAACCGCGTGGTGGTCGACGACGTCGCCGGCACCACCCGCGACCCGGTCGACGAGCTCGTGGAGCTCAAGGGCGTCCCGTGGTGGTTCGTCGACACCGCCGGCATCCGCCGCCGCGTGCACCAGACCTCCGGGGCGGACTTCTACGCCTCGCTGCGCACGCAGGCCGCGATCGAGAAGGCCGAGGTGGCCGTCGTGCTGCTCGACGCCTCGCAGCCGCTCACCGAGCAGGACACCCGCGTGATCCAGCAGGTCATCGACGCGGGCCGCGCCCTGGTCATCGCGTACAACAAGTGGGACCTCATGGACGAGGACCGCCGTCCGTACCTGGAGCGCGAGATCGAGAAGGAGCTCGTCCAGATCCAGTGGGCGCCCCGGGTGAACATCTCCGCGCGCACCGGCTGGCACACGGACCGGCTGGTGCCCGCGCTGACGACGTCGCTCGAGTCGTGGGACAGCCGCGTGCCGACGGGCAAGCTCAACGCGTTCCTCGGCGAGCTCGTCGCGGCGCACCCGCACCCGCTGCGCGGCGGCAAGCAGCCGCGCATCCTGTTCGCGACGCAGGCGTCCACGCGGCCGCCGCGGTTCGTGATCTTCGCGTCCGGGTTCCTCGAGGCGGGCTACCGCCGGTTCATCGAGCGCCGCCTGCGCGAGACCTTCGGCTTCGAGGGCTCGCCGATCTCCATCTCGGTGCGCGTGCGGGAGAAGCGCAAGCGGTGACCCGCGAGGTCGCGCGGGAGGCGGACGGCGCGCGGGAGGCGGGCCGCCCGTCGCCGCTGCGCAGGTCGCCCGTGCTCGTCCTCGGGCTGCCCCGCGACCCGGCCGGTCCCCGGCACGTCGCGGGGTTCCTCGCCGTCACGGTGCTGACCGTGCTGCTGACGCGCGGCGCGCTCGCGCTGACCGGCTTCCCGCAGCTCGGCGGGGACGGCCTGCACATCGCGCACGTCCTGTGGGGCGGGCTGCTGATGGCGGTCGCCGTCGTGGCGGTGCTGTCCTGGGCCGGCCCGGTGGTGCGGCCGCTCGCCGCGCTGGTCGGCGGGGTCGGGTTCGGGCTGTTCATCGACGAGATCGGCAAGTTCGTCACCTCGGACAACGACTACTTCTTCGAGCCGACCGCCTCGCTCATCTACGTCGTCGTCGTGGTGCTCGTGCTTGTCGGGGAGGTCATCCACGGCCGCCGGCCCCGGGACCCCCACGAGACGCTGGCCGCCGCCGCCGACCTGGCCGTGGCGGGCCTCGCGGGCGGGTTCTCGCACCGGGCCCGACGGCACGCCCGCGAGCTCGCGGACGCGGCCGGGGACGTGCGGGGCGCGGCCGAGGTGCGCGCGCTGCTGGACGTCGTCGAGGACGACGCCCGGGAGCTGCCGGACCCGATCAGCGCCGTGTCGCGGGCGGTCGTCGCCGGGTCGCGACGGGTGGTGCGGGTCCGCTGGCTGCCGCGGGTCACCGTGATCGTGCTCGCCGTCGCCACCCTCTACACGGTGGGCCGCGGCGTCTCCCTGGTGGTGTCGGGCGCCGAGCTGCCGTGGTGGGCGGTCATCGGCATGGTCGGCAGCGGCGTGGTCTCGCTGGTCTGCTCGTCCGTCGGGCTGCGCCTGGTCGGGCGGGACCGCCGCCGCGGTTACGAGTGGTTCCGCCGCGCCGTGCTGGTCAACCTGCTGCTCACGCAGATCTTCCTGTTCCGGGTCGACCAGTGGGGTGCCGTCACCGGACTGGTGATCGACCTGGTGCTGCTCGGGGTGGTGGCGGCGGAGCTCGACGTCCTGCGCGGGCGCGCGGGCGACGCCGCCGACGAGGACGCCGCGGCCGGGCAGGCGGAGCGGCGCACGGCGACCCGGACCTGACCTCGCGCGTCGCCGGTCCTCGGCACCGGCGGGCATGCGGTAGAGTTTCCGAGGCTCCTGCGGGGGCCGCCGAGGTCCTCTCGCGAGGGCCATCGGGCTGTGGCGCAGCTTGGTAGCGCACTTGACTGGGGGTCAAGGGGTCGCAGGTTCAAATCCTGTCAGCCCGACGTAGAGTCGCAGGTCAGAGGCCGTTTCCGGGAAGCTGGAGACGGCCTCTTGCTGCGTCCGGCGCGGCTCGTCCCGCACGTGCTCCCTCGACCGCCTGCGACGGCGCCCATGGGCCCGGGGGCCGGCGGACGAGAGGTGACCACCGGACCGTCCTGCTGCCTGGTTCCCGGTTCAGCTCAGGATGTTCACCGCGCGCGCCAGCACGAGGGCGGACGTGGCGAGGGAGACCATCGACTGCCAGGCCATGAGCATCTTCGCGGTGCGACTGAGCGGCATCGTGTCGGTCGGCGAGAACGCGACCAGGTTGGTGATCGACAGGTAGAGGTAGTCGAGGAACCTCGGCTGCCAGTGGTCGAACTGGTCGGAGTACTCGCGGATCGCGTCCTGGGTGAACCAGAACGACATCCGTTCGATGTCCGGCTGCACCCGCCCGTCTGGCCCACCACGGTCGAGCTGCCAGAAGAGCAGCGCGAAGCCGACGGTGATGACGACGAGGATCTGGAGCCCCTCGGCCAGCAGCTGCTGCACGGTGACGGGCCGCACTGCCACCACGTCCGTGACCAGGAGCGCCGCCGAGGTGGTCCCGGAGACGACCATCACGAGGGCGAGCGCGTAGCGCAGCGGCACCACGCGGCGCCGGCCTGCCCGGCCCGCGCTGTCCACCAGGATGATCGCCACGACCAGCGCGACCTCGACGACGGGCACCAGGAGGAGGGGGCCCAGGGTGATGCGGTCGCGCATCAGCACCTGGGCGGTCACGGCGACGGCGACGGCGCCCAGGGGTGCGAATCGCGCGCGGAGCGGCGCGTGGCGCCGCTCGAGGTCCCCGCCGCTCATCGATGCGCATCTCCCGTGTGGTCACGGTCGTCCACCGTCCCCCGGTGGCGTCGGATGCCGGTGGGGACTCGTGACGGCGGCACCGTCCGTGACGCTAGGGCGGTCGGCTCGCCGTCGTCGTCACCTCACCGGGATGAACGGCCGGCGACCGTCGTGGCAGCGCAGAGGGCGTTCCCGGCGTCCGGGAACGCCCTCTGGCGGTCGGGTCAGCGGGTGCCGGTCATCGCCGCCCACGTGAGCGGGCCGACGACGCCGTCCGCCACGAGCCCGTGGCTCCGCTGGAACGCCCGGACGCCGCGGCGGTCTGCGGTCCGGACCGGTGAGGACGGCAGCGAGGGCGGCACCGGCCGCGACGGTGGAGGGCGAGCGGTGCCGCCGCGGCGTGCCCGGGTGGTACCGCGGCCGTCGATCACCCAGGCCCTCGTGCTGGTCACGAGACGAGACCGCGGACGCACGGCGCCGCAGGCGCACTGTGGCACCCGGGAGACCCGCGGGGGGGACGGTTCGCCGGGACGGCCTGCCGCCGGCGCGCGTTCTTCACCCGTTCGGACGCCGTCGCACCGCGGGCCGTCCGGCGTCCGGCGTCGCCGGTGCGCGAGGTAAAGTCACCGCGCGGCACCCGACGACACGTGCGCGGTGCCCGCAGCCGCCGAGTCCTGACCAAGGAGACACACGCATGCCCGGAGCCGACTCCCGCCTCGCCCCGATCCTCGAGAGCCGGCGGGACGAGATCTCCGCCGCGTGGCTCGACAGCGTGGTCGCCGCGCTCCAGGGCCGCACCACGCGGGCCGAGGCCGAGCGCGAGCAGGCGGAGGTCCTGGACACGCTGGTCGCGGGGCTCCGCACCGGCGGCGCCCGGCTGACGGACCCGGACTTCGACGCCCTGCGCGGCGTGCTGGGCGAGCTGTCCGCCGCCCGCGCGCGGCTCGGCTTCACCCCGCGGGAGACCGCGGTCGGCGTGCTCGCGCTCAAGGAGGGCGTGTACGCGCTCATCACGGACGCCGAGCCCGGGCTGGTCGCGGACCTGACCGCGCTGCTCCGCCTGGTCGACGACCTGGCGCTGTTCACGTTCGAGGCGTTCGCCGCCGCCCGCGAGTCGATCATCGCGGAGCAGGCCGAGCAGCTGCTGGAGCTGTCGACCCCCGTCGTGAAGCTGTGGGAGGGGATCGTCGCGGTCCCGCTGGTCGGCACGCTGGACTCCGCGCGCACGCAGGTCGTCATGGAGAAGCTGCTGCAGACGCTGGTCGACACCGGCTCGGAGCACGCCATCATCGACATCACCGGCGTGCCCGCCGTGGACACCCAGGTCGCGCAGCACCTGCTCAAGACGGTGGTGGCGGCCCGCCTCATGGGGGCGGAGTGCACGATCTCCGGCATCCGGCCGCAGATCGCGCAGACCATCGTGGCGCTCGGCATCGAGTTCGGCGACATCAGCACCAAGGCCACGCTCGCGGACGCCCTCGTGGCCGCGCTCCGGGCGAAGGGCGCGGCGCGCACCGCGCCGGTGGCGTGATGGAGACCGTCCCGATCCTCAAGCTCGGCTCGACGCTGCTGGTGTCGATCCAGGTGGACCTCCAGGACCAGTCCGCGCTGCAGCTGCAGGAGGACCTCGCGGAGCGGATCACGAAGACCGGCGCGCGCGGCGTGCTGATCGACATCTCCGGCCTGGAGATCGTCGACAGCTTCATCGGCCGGATGCTGTCGTCGATCGCCGGGATCTCCCGGGTGCTCGACGCGACGACGGTCGTCGTCGGCATGCGCCCGGCGGTGGCGATCACGATGGTCGAGCTCGGGCTGTCCCTGGACGGCATCCGCACGGCGCTGGACGTCGAGAAGGGCCTGCAGCTGCTCGCGCCCGCGGACGCGGCGTCGCCGGAGGCCCTGCTGCTCGAGCTCGACGCGGCTGCGTCGGAGTGACGGTGACCGAACCCGCGCAGACGCTGGCGATCGCCTCGGACGGCGACGTCGTGCGCGTGCGGCAGGCGGTCCGGACGCTGGCCCAGGCGGCGAAGCTGTCGCTGGTGGACCAGACCAAGCTGGTCACCGCCGCGTCCGAGCTGGCGCGCAACACGCTGATCTACGGCGGCGGCGGCGAGGCGCTGCTGTCGACGGAGGTCAACGGCCGGCGCACCGGGGTCCGGGTCGAGTTCCGCGACGACGGCCCGGGCATCCCGGACCTGGACCAGGCCATGACCGACGGCTGGACCAGCGGCAGCGGCCTGGGCCTCGGGCTGTCCGGCGCGCGCCGGCTGGTCGAGCACTTCGAGATCGACACCGCGCCCGGGCAGGGCACCCGCATCGCGATCGCGTCGTGGTCCCGGTGAGCCGGTGACCGCCGACGTCACCGTGGAGGACGTGGCCTGGCTGACCGTGGACCACGTCAGCGCGTCGGGGACGGCGCGCCGCGCGGCTTCCCAGCTCGCCGCGCGCGTCGGGATGCCCGAGGAGCGGGTCAACGAGATCGCGCTCGCCGTCGCGGAGCTGACCACCAACCTGGTCAAGCACGCCGGGTCGGGTTCCGTCCTGCTCCGGCTGCGGCACGGCGCGGCAGGCCCGGTGGTCGAGGTGGTGTCGGTCGACGCGGGTCCCGGCATCGCGGACGTCACGGCGGCCCTGGGTGACGGCGTCTCCACGGCCGGGACGCTCGGGATCGGGCTCGGGTCGGTCGTCCGGCTCGCGACGACCTGGGACATCTGGACCCGGCCGGGGGCCGGCACCGTGATCGCCGCCGGCTTCGCCGCGGGCCGTCCCGCGGCACCGGCGACCGTACCGGTGGCGGTGGGGCTGACCCGGCCGATGTCCGGGCAGGACGTCTGCGGCGACGCCTACGCGATCCGCCAGGACGACGGCGTGCTGTCGCTGATGCTGGCCGACGGGCTCGGCCACGGGCCGCTCGCCGCGGTCGCCAGCACCGAGGCCGTGCGGGCCTTCCGCGCCGCGCCCGCGGGCGGGCCGGTCCCGCTGCTGACGGCGGTGCACCGCGCCCTGCACGGCACGCGCGGCGCGGCGGTCGCCGTCGCCCGGCTGGAGGCCGACCAGGTGCGGTACGCGGGGGTCGGCAACATCGCCGGCGCGGTCGTCGACGGGACCGCGCGCCGGGTGATGATCAGCCACCCGGGCATCGTCGGCGCCCAGGCGCGGAACCTGCGCGAGACCACGTACCCGCTGCCGCGGGGAGCCGCGGTGATCATGCACAGCGACGGCGTCACCGAGCGGCAGGCGCTGGACGCCTACCCCGGGCTGCTCGCCAGGTCCCCGCTGGTCACCGCCGCGGTGCTGCTGCGCGACTTCGGGGTCCGCCGCGACGACGCGAGCGTCGTCGTGGCGCGGCCGGCTGGGCCGGGGGCGGCGTGACCGGCGAGGACGGCCGCCGCGAGCTGGCGACGGTCGACGTGCTCGGGGAGGGCGACGTCGTCCTGCTGCGCCAGGTGGGCCGGGAGGCGGCCGAGCTGCTGGGTCTGGACCGGCAGGACCAGGTGCGGGTCGCCACGGCGCTGTCCGAGGTCGGGCGCGAGGTGGTCGCCGGCGGGCGGGGCCGGGCGGTGCTCTCGGTCGTGCGGCGTGCGGCCTCCGCGGAGCTCCTCGTCGAGGTGCACGGCGCCAGCGGCGTCGACGCCGACCCCCGGGGGCTCTCGGGCATGGTCGCGGCCCGGCGGCTGCTCGACGGCGCGGAGGTCGGCACCGGTCCGGACGGCGGTCCGGTGCTGGTGCTGCGCAAGCAGCTCGCCGACGCGCTGGCCCTGCCGGCGCACCGGGTGGACGAGGCGCGCGCCGCGCTCGCCCGGCCGCGGTCGGCGAACGCCCTCGACGAGCTCCGCCTGCAGAACGCCGAGCTGGTCCGCGCCCTCGGAGCGCTCGCCGCGCGCGAGCAGGACCTGGTCCGGGCCAACCAGGAGCTCGAGGAGACCAACCGCGGCGTCCTCGCCATGTACACCCAGCTGTCGGACGAGCTCGAGGAGACGAACAGCGGCGTCGTCGCGCTGTACGCGGAGCTGGACGAGCGCGGCCGGCAGCTCGCCGCCGCGAACGACGCCAAGACGCGGTTCCTGCGCAGCGTGAGCCACGAGCTGCGGGCGCCGGTCAACTCGATCCTCGGGCTCGCGTCGCTGCTGGCCGACGGCGACCTGGACGACGACCAACGGGTGCAGGTGGGGTACCTGGACTCGAGCGCGCGCGCCCTGCTGGGCATGGTCAACGAGCTGCTGGACCTGGCCCGGGCCGAGTCCGGGCGGCAGCACGTGCGCCGGGTCCGCGTCGACCTGGGCGTGCTGCTGGCCGACCTGGCCGGGACCGTGCGGCCGCTGCTGCGCCCCGGGGTCGACCTGCACGTGACGGCGCCGGTGGGCCTGGTGCTGCACACCGACCCCGAGCTGCTGGAGCGCGTGCTGCGGAACCTGCTGACCAACGCCGCGAAGTTCACCGAGGCGGGCTCGCTGACGGTCGCGGTGTCCGTGCCCGCCGACGGCGAGGGGGTGGTGGTCGCGGTGCGGGACACGGGCCTCGGCATCGCCCCGGAGCACCTGGACGCGGTGTTCGACGAGTTCTTCCAGGTGCCGAACCGGCTGCAGCCGTCGGTCAAGGGCACCGGGCTGGGCCTGCCGTACGCCCGGCGCGTCGCCGAGGCGCTCGGCGGCACCCTGGAGGTCGTGAGCGAGGTCGGCCGGGGCAGCACGTTCACGCTCACCCTGCTGCGCACCGCCCCGCCGCCGGTCGGACGCGTGCTGCTGGTCGACGACGAGGACGCGAGCCGTGCCGTGCTGCGCGGGCTGCTCGCCGAGTGCGCGCAGGAGGTCCTCGAGGCGCGGGACGGGTCGGAGGCGCTGTCCGTGCTCGCGTCCGACCTGCCCGACGTCGTGCTGCTGGACGTCCGGATGCCGCAGCTCGACGGGCCGGCGACGCTGGACGCCCTGCGCGCCGACCCGCGCACGGCGGCGCTGCCGGTGCTGCTGGCGTCGAGCGGCGAGGATCCCGGGGCGCCGGCGCCGTTCGTGTCCAAGTCCGGCCTCGACGCCGTGACCCTCGCGACCGCGCTGGCGGACGCCTGCCGGACGGCTGCGCCGTGACGGCGGTGCCGGCCGCCGGTGCCGCGCGCGCCGTCGCCCATGCGGCCGAGGGGGCCAGCCGGGTCCTGGTGGTCGACGACACCGAGGCGCACCGCTACGTGATGGCCAGCTGGCTGCGGCGCGCCGGCTACGCGGTCACCGAGGCGGGCACGGGCCGCGACGCCCTCGAGCTCGCGGCCGGGCACGACGCGGTGGTCCTGGACGTCAACCTGCCCGACATGTCGGGGTTCGACGTCTGCGAGGTGGTCAAGGCGGACGAGTCCACCGCGGTCCCCGTGGTGCACGTGTCGGCGACGCACATCGACGCGCGCTCCCGGACCTCCGGGCTGGAGCGCGGCGCGGACGCCTACCTGGTGGAGCCGCTGGACCGCGAGGAGTTCCTCGCCACGGTCGCGCGGCTGTGCCGCTCGCACGCCGAACGCCGCGGGATCACCGCGTACGCGCGGCGGCTCGCCGACCTGACCGCGGCGGTCGTCCCGCTGGCCTCGGCCCGGTCGCTGGACGACCTCGTGTCCGCCGCGGCGCAGGGTGCGGCGACGGTGTTCGGCACGCCGGTGGTCGTG
Source organism: Cellulomonas sp. NEAU-ZC6 (assembly GCF_056844425.1). NCBI lineage: Bacteria > Bacillati > Actinomycetota > Actinomycetes > Micrococcales > Cellulomonadaceae > Cellulomonas > Cellulomonas sp. NEAU-ZC6. The sequence goes on from NZ_JBXFYH010000001.1 coordinate 285,903, forward strand.
GTCGCCACGGCGCCCGACGGCATGGCGACCCGGGTCGTGTGCCCCGGCGCGGGCCGCGCGGTGGTGCGCGGCCGGCTGCTGGCGCCTGCTGCGGACCCGCAGCAGGTGGTGCCGTACGCGCAGCCCGCGGCGCAGACGCCGGGCGTGTGGCGGGAGATGCTCGACCGCGCCGGGGTGCCCCCGACCCCCTGGTACGTGGTGCCGCTGACCGACGACGCGGGTCAGCTGCTCGGAGGCTTCGCGGTCGCGACGCCGGGTGACGCGCTCGGTCCGGACGACCTGGAGCTCGCGCAGCAGCTCGCCACGGCCATGACCGGGGCCCTGCGGACGCTGCGGTCGATCGCGCAGGAGCACCTGATCGCGCTCACGCTGCAGCGTTCGATGCTGCCGCACACCCTGCCGGCCCCCGACGGCCTGCGGATGGCGGCCCGGTACAGCGCGTCCGACGCGCAGCTGAGCGTCGGTGGCGACTTCTACGACGCGCTGGAGCTGCCCGACGGCCGGGTCGCGGTGGTGATCGGCGACGTGCAGGGCCACTCGCTGCGCGCCGCCACGGTGATGGCGCAGCTGCGGTTCTCGCTGGCCGCCTACCTGCTGGAGGGGCACCCGCCGGCGGTGGCGCTGGACCTGCTGCACGACCTGCTGGTGCGCAGCCACCCCGAGCTGGTCTCGGTGTGCGTGGCGGTGCTGGACCTGCGGGACGGCAGCGTGGAGGTGGTCAACGCCGGGCACCTGCCCCCGCTGCTCGTGACGGCGGACGGCGCCGAGTTCGTCCGGGCCTCGTCGCCGCTGCTCGGCCTGAGCCGCACGCGCGACCGCGCCGTCGCGCGCCTGGCCACCGACGGCCCGACCACCCTGGTGCTGGTCACGGACGGCCTGCTGGAGCGGCGCTCGGGCGACCTGCGCCAGGCCCTGCAGCGGATGCAGCAGGTCGCGGCCGACGCCGGCACGCTCGATCCGGGCGCGCTGTGCGACCTGCTGCTGCACCGGTTCGACTCGGCCGAGCGCGACGACGACGTGGCCGTGCTCGCCGTGCACCTGACGGGGGAGCGGCGCGGGCACTGAGCGTGCGCGTCGCGCCGGGGGGTGTGACGCTGTCCCCGGACGGTGCAGGATGGTGCCGGTAGCACCGGGACGCCTGCCCGCGACGACGCGGGCGCGTCCTCGAGGGGGCACGCACATGGACCCGACGTCGACCACGACCACCCGACCGCGGACGCCGCGGCTGGCGGAGCCCTGCCTGGACGGGGAGCCCGTCGCCGCCGTCCTGCTGGCGGACCGGCCGGCCCCTGCCGAACCCGGAGGGGAACCCGGACCGGAGCCCGGTCCCGGCCCCCGGGCGCTGCGCACGGTCGGGGTCGAGGAGGAGCTGCTGCTGGTGGACCCGCGGTCCGGGCGCCCCGTCCCGGCAGCCGCGGCGGTGCTGCGCGCCGCGGGGCAGCACCCGGCCGGGCTGCCGGTGCTGACGGCGGAGCTGCAGCAGGAGCAGGTCGAGACGGCGACGCCGCCGCGGGCCGAGCTGGCGGCGCTCGCCGGCGACCTGCGCGACCTGCGGGCCGTCGCCCGGGCGGCGGCCGCAGCGGCCGGCGTGCTCGCCGTGCCCGTGGCGACCTCGCCGCTGCCGGTCGCGCCGTCGCTCACGCCGACGGCCCGCTACCGCGCGATCCAGGAGCGGTTCGGCCTCACGTGCGCCCAGCAGCTGACCTGCGGCTGCCACGTGCACGTCGCGGTCACCTCGCCGGAGGAGGGGGTGGCCGTGCTGGACCGGATCCGGCCGTGGCTCCCGGTGCTGGCGGCGCTGAGCGCGAACTCGCCGTACGCGCAGGGTGTCGACACCGGGTACGCCGCGTACCGCGCGCAGGCCTGGGGCCGGTGGCCGACGACCGGCCCGGCCGACCTGTACGGCTCGGCCGCCGCCTACCGCGCGCGCCTGCAGCAGCTGCTCGACACCGGCGTGCTGCTGGACGCGGGGATGTACTACGGCGACGCGCGGCTCTCGCACCGCTACCCGACGGTCGAGGTGCGGGTCGCGGACGTGTGCCTGGACCCCGCCGACGCGACGCTGCTGGCCGGTCTGGTGCGTGCGCTCGTGGACACCGCCGCGCGCGAGTGGCGCGCCGGGGTGCCCGCGCCGCAGGTGAGCACGACGGTGCTGCGACTGGCCGCGTGGCGGGCCAGCCGGGACGGTGCGGAGGGCGAGCTGCTGCACCCGCTGAGCGGCCGGCCCGTGGGCGCCGGCGCGGCGGTCGCGGCGCTGCTCGACCACGTGGCCCGGGCCCTGGCGGACTCGGGGGACACGGCGGGCGTCGAGGGCCGCGCGGAGCACGTGCTGGCCCGGGGGACCGGTGCCACCTGGCAGCGCGCGGTCGTCGGGCGGACCGGGGACCTCGGCGAGGTGGTCCGGCGGGCGGGCGCCGCGGCGGCCTGAGCGCGCGGCCGTCGACGCCCGGGCGGCGCCGGTGGCACAGTGGGTGTCCCGAGGCGAGGGGGACGTCATGACGGTCCAGGCCACCGGCCGCGTGGCACGCGGTGCCGGCGTCGACGTGCTGGTCCTGGAGCGGACGCTCCCGCTCCCGCCCGCGGAGCTGTGGGCGGCGGTCACCGCGTCCGAACGCCTGGCGCGCTGGTTCGCGTCGTGGGAGGGGGACCCGGCGTCGGGGCGGGTGACGGTGCAGATGCTCGCGGAGGGCGCGGACGCGCCGCCCGCGGAGTACGAGATCCGTGCGTGCGAGCCGCCGCACCGGCTGGTGGTGCACTCGTCCGGCGACGACGGGGTCTGGGACGTCGAGCTGTCCGTCGCGGCGGCGGCGGACGGCGGCGCGACGCTCACGTTCGCGCAGGTCGTGCACGACGCGTCCGCCGTGCCGAGCATCGGCCCGGGCTGGGACTACTACCTGGACCGGCTGGTGGCCGCCGAGACGGGCGGGGACCCGGACGCGGTGGACTGGGACGACTACTACCCGGCACTGGCCGGGCACTACACGCAGCTCGCGGCCGCGATCGGGGGCTGAGGTCCCGCGCCCGTCACCCCGACGGCTGCAGCACGCCGGCCACCTCGGTGAACGCGTCGCCCGTGGCCGGGCACCGCCACCGGCCGGCGCCCGCGGGCTCGAGCCGCGCGCCGGTGCGCCCGACCCAGGCGACGCGCCGCGCGGGCGACCCGACGACGAGCGCGTGGTCCGGCACGTCCCGCGTCACGACCGACCCCGCACCGACCAGGGCCCAGCGCCCGATCGTCACGGGCGCCACGCAGACCGCGCGCGCGCCGATCGAGGCGCCCGACCGCACCAGGACGCCGACCGGCTGCCAGTCGTCCGCCGACTTCAGCGAGCCGTCCGGGTTGACCGCGCGGGGGAGCAGGTCGTTGGTGAGCACGGCCGCCGGCCCGACGAACACCCCGTCCTCGAGCACCGCGGGCTCGTAGACCAGGGCGTGGTTCTGGATCTTGCACCGGTCGCCGACGCGGACCCCGGGCCCGAGGTAGGCGCCGCGGCCGAGCACGCAGTCCCGGCCCACGACGGCGCCCTCGCGGACCTGCGCCAGGTGCCAGACCCGGGTGCCGGGGCCGATCGACGCGCGGTGGTCGACGTCCGCGCTGCCCGCCGCGCTCACGTGCTCCGTGCCGGTGCGGACGTCCGGGTCCATGCGCGCTCCCGAGGTGCGTGGCGGGTCGGCCGGCGCCGATGCCGGGTAGCCGGACCCTACGGCCGTCGGTGCGCCGCGTCGAGAGGGTGAAATGTGGTGATTTGCGTGACATGTCCGTTTCCGGTGGCCACGCTGTCGCCTGACGGAGGAGGCGACCGCCATGGCAGATCCGCTACGGGTCGCGGTGATCGGCGCAGGGTACTGGGGTCCGAACCTCGCGCGGAACTTCCGGTCCGCGCCCGGCTGGGACCTGGTCGCCGTGTGCGACCTGGACGCCGACCGCGCACGCCGCGTCGTCGGCCCGCGCAGCACCGTCGAGGTGCTGACGTCCACCACGGAGCTGCTGGCGCGGGACGACGTCGACGCGGTCGCCGTGGCCACGCCGGCCGCGACGCACGTCGGCCTGGTGCTCGCCGCCCTGGACGCGGGCAAGCACGTGCTGGTGGAGAAGCCGATCGCGCACGACGGCGCCGCCGCCCGCCGGATGGTCGCGCGCGCGGCGCAGGTGGACCGGGTGCTCATGGTCGACCACACGTTCTGCTACACGGCACCGGTGCTCAAGATCCGCGAGCTGGTCGCGGACGGGTCGCTCGGGGACGTCCAGTACGTCGACTCCGTGCGGATCAACCTCGGCATCGTGCAGCCGGACGTCGACGTGTTCTGGGACCTGGCCCCGCACGACCTGTCCATCCTGGACTTCGTGCTCCCGGGCGGGCTGGTGCCGACGGGGGTCGCGGCGCAGGGCGGTGACCCGCTGCACGTCGGGCACGCCTGCGTCGGGTACCTGACCCTGCCGCTGCCCGGCGGCGCGATCGCGCACGTGCACGTGAACTGGCTGAGCCCCACCAAGATCCGGCGGATGGTGATCGGCGGGAGCCGGCGGACGCTCGTGTGGGACGACCTGGCGCCGCAGCAGCGGCTGACGGTCTACGACCGGGGCGTCGACCTGCCGGACCGCGCCACCGCGACCGTCGCGTACCGGCTGGGCGACGCGTGGGCGCCGGCGCTGCAGGAGCGCGAGGCGCTGTCGGTGGTGGTCGCGGAGCTCGGCGCGGCGATCCGGGAGCGGCGCGCGCCGCAGACGGACGGGCACGCGGGGCTGCGGGTGCTGGACGTGCTGGAGTCGGCGACCCGCAGCCTGGCCGACGGGGGCCGGACGGTGCCCGTGACGGGCGGGCCGGCCGCGCCGGTCGCTCCCGCCGGCCTCGGCGTGCGGCAGGCGGCGGCCTCGTGACCGCGCTGGCCGGCGCGCACGTCCTGGTCACCGGCGGCGCGGGCACGATCGGCTCGACGCTGGTGGACCAGCTGCTGGCCGCCGGTGCGGGCCGGGTGGTGGTGCTGGACAACCTGGTCCGGGGCCGCCGGGACAACCTCGCGGGCGCGCTCGCGTCGGGGCGGGTCGAGCTGGTCGCGGGGGACATCCGCGACCGCGACACCGTGCACGACCTGGTCCGCGGGTCCGACGTGGTCTTCCACCAGGCGGCCATCCGGATCACCCAGTGCGCCGAGGAGCCGCGGCTGGCGCTGGAGGTGCTGGTCGACGGCACCTTCACCGTGATGGAGGCCGCGGCGGAGCACCGGGTGGGCAAGCTCGTGGCCGCGTCGAGCGCGTCGGTGTACGGGACGGCCGAGCAGTTCCCGACGCCCGAGCGGCACCACCACCACGACAACGACACGTTCTACGGCGCGGCCAAGTCGTTCACCGAGGGGATGGCCCGCAGCTTCCGGGCGATGTCGGGCCTGGACCACGTGCTGCTGCGGTACTTCAACGTGTACGGGCCGCGGATGGACGTGCACGGCCTGTACACCGAGGTGCTGGTGCGCTGGATGGAGCGGATCGCCGACGGGCTGCCCCCGGTGATCTTCGGCGACGGCCGGCAGACCATGGACTTCGTGTACGCCGGCGACGTCGCCCGTGCCAACGTGCTCGCGGCCGGCTCGGACGTCGTCGAGGGCGTCTACAACGTCGCGAGCGGTTCCGAGACCTCGCTGCTCGGGCTGGCGCAGGCGCTGCTGCGCGTGATGGGCAGCGACCTGGCGGTCGAGCACGGGCCGGAGCGCGCGGTGAACGGCGTGGTGCGCCGGCTCGGCGACACCACGGCGGCCGCGCGCGACCTCGGCTTCACGGCGCAGGTCGGGCTGGAGGAGGGGCTCCGCGAGCTGGTCGCGTGGTGGCGGCCCCAGCGCGAGGCCGTCGCCGCCGGGCGGGCGGTCGCCGTGCCGGCCGGGTCGGGGACGCGGCCGTGAGCCGCATCCACGTCATGCAGCCGTGGCTCGGCGCGGAGGAGATCGCCGCGGTGGCCGAGGTGATCGAGTCGGGCTGGGTGGCCCAGGGCCCGCGGGTCGCGGCGTTCGAGCGGGCCTTCGCCGCGGCGCAGGGCGCGGACCACGCCGTGGCGGTCTCCTCGTGCACGGCGGCGCTGCACCTGGCCCTGGTCGTGGCCGGGGTCGGCCCGGGCGACGACGTGGTGGTGCCGTCGTTCTCGTTCATCGCCACGGCCAACGCCGTGCGCTACGTCGGCGCCCGGCCGGTGTTCGCGGACGTCGACGCCGCGACGGGCGACCTGACCCCGGACACCGTCGCGGCCGTGCTGACGGACCGGACGCGCGCGGTGATCGCGGTGGACCAGGGCGGTGTGCCGGTCGACCTCGACGCGATCCGGGCGGTGACCGACCCCCGCGGCGTGGTCGTCGTCGAGGACGCGGCCTGCGCGGCGGGGTCGACCTACCGCGGCCGGCCGGTGGGCGCCCGCGCCGAGATCGCCGCCTGGTCCTTCCACCCCCGCAAGATCCTCACCACCGGGGAGGGCGGCATGGTGACCACCGGCCGCGCGGACTGGGCCGAGCGGGCGCGGCGGCTCCGGGAGCACGCGATGAGCGTGTCGGCCGCCGACCGGCACGCGAGCGCGCTGGCGCCGGCCGAGGAGTACCTCGAGCTCGGGTTCAACTACCGGATGACCGACCTGCAGGCCGCGGTCGGCCTCGTGCAGCTGGGCCGGCTGGCCGAGGCGGTCGACCGGCGGCGGCAGCTCGCGGCCGGCTACGCGAAGCAGCTCGCCGACATCCCGGGGCTGCGCCCGGTGACCGACCCGTCGTGGGGCACCGGCAACTTCCAGTCCTACTGGGTCGAGGTCGGTGCGGAGCACCCCCTGGACCGGGACGGTCTGCTGGCGCACCTCGCGGCCGCGGAGATCTCGGCCCGGCGCGGCATCATGGCGGCGCACCGCCAGCCGGCCTACGCCGGGCACCCGACGGCGCCGCTGCCGGTGACGGAGCGGCTGACCGACCGGACCCTGATCCTGCCGCTGTACCACCGGCTGTCCGAGTCCGAGCAGGCGCGGGTCGTCGACGCGCTCCGGTCGGCGGGCCGGTGACGGCCGGGCGCGCGCCGCGGCCGCTCGTCCTGGTGGGGGCGAGCGGGCTGGCCCGCGAGGTGCTGGCCGCGCTGCGGTCGCCCCGGTGGGCGGCTGCGCCGTACCACCCGGTCGGCGTCCTCGACGACGACCCCGGCACGCACGGGCGGGTCGTCGCCGGGGTCCCGGTGCTCGGCGGCGCGGCGGCGGTCACCGAGCACCCGGACGCGGACCTCCTGCTGTGCGTGGGCAGCGGCGCCGTGCGCGCCGCCCTGGCGGACCGGCTGCGCGCCCTGGGCGTCGGCGCCGGGCGGTGGGCGACGGTGGTGCACCCGTCGGTGGAGGTCCCGGCCGGCTGCGTCGTCGGCCCCGGCTCGGTGCTGCTGGCCGGCGTCGTGCTGACCGCCGACGTCCACGTGGGTGCCCACGTCGTGGTGATGCCGCACGTGACGCTGACCCACGACGACCGGGTCGCGGACTTCGCCACGCTCGCCGCGGGCGTCACGCTCGGCGGCGGGGTGGCGGTCGGTCCCCGCGCGACCCTCGGCATGGGGGCGTGCGTCCGCGAGCGGCTCCGCGTCGGCGCCGGCGCGACGCTCGGCGCGGGCGCCGTCCTGCTGACCGACCTGCCCGACGGCGCGACCTGGGCGGGCGTGCCCGCGCGGCCGCTGCGGCAGACCCGCTCCGGGCTCGAGCTCGAGCACGAGCACGAGCACGACGAGAGAACGGTGCCCGCGTGAGGATCCCCCTGGTGGACCTGGCCGCGCAGCAGGCCGAGGTGGACGACGAGGTCCGCGCCGGCATCGACGAGGTGTTCGCGACGACGGCGTTCGTCGGCGGCCCCGCGGTCGGCCGGTTCGAGGCCGCCTACGCCGCGGCCGTCGGCGTGCAGCACTGCGTCGGCGTGGCCAACGGCACGGACGCGCTGGAGCTCGCGCTGCGCGCCGTCGGCGTCGGACCCGGCGACGAGGTGGTGCTGCCGGCCAACACGTTCGTCGCGACGGCGGAGGCGGCCTCCCGGATCGGGGCGGTCCCGGTGCCGGTCGACGTCGACCCGGCGCAGCTGCTGATGGACCCGGCCGCGGCGCGGGCGGCGGTCGGCCCGCGCACCGGCGCGGTCGTGCCCGTGCACCTGTTCGGCCAGGTGGCGCCCGTCGAGGAGCTGCTGAAGACCGCGGCGGACGCGGGCGTCCCCCTCGTCGAGGACGCCGCGCAGGCGCAGGGCGCCCTCCGGAACGGGCGCCCCGCGGGCGGCATGGGGCTGGCGGCCGCCACCAGCTTCTACCCGGGCAAGAACCTCGGTGCCGCGGGCGACGCCGGCGGCGTGACGACGGACGACGCCGACGTCGCCCGGACCGTGCGGCTGCTCGGCGGGCACGGCAGCGCACGCCGGTACGACCACGAGGTCGTCGGGATGAACAGCCGGCTCGACACGGTCCAGGCCGTGGTGCTCGCCGCGAAGCTCCGCCGGCTCGCCGGGTGGAACGCGCGGCGCCGCCTCGCCGCGGCCCGGTACGCCGACCTGCTGGCCGGGGTGGACGGCGTGCGGGTGCCGGGCAGCGCCGCCGGCAACGAGGACGTCTGGCACCTGTACGTGGTGCAGGTCGAGGAGCGGGACCGCGTGCTCGCCGCGCTGCACGCGGCCGGTGTCGGCGCCGGGGTGCACTACCCGGTCCCCGTGCACCTGACGGGCGCCTACGCGCACCTGGGGCTCGGACGCGGCGCGTTCCCCGTCGCGGAAGCCGCCGCGGCCCGGGTGCTGTCCCTGCCGATGTACCCGCACCTGACCGCGGCGCAGCAGGAGCGCGTGGTCGAGGTGCTCGCCGCCGCCGTGGCGGGGTCGTCGTGAGGATCCTGGTCTACCCCGGGACCATGGAGGTCGGGGGCAGCCAGATCAACGCCGTCGAGCTGGCGCACCAGGCCGCGCAGGACGGGCACGACGTCGTGCTGTTCGGGCCGGACGGGGACCTGGTCGCACTGGTCGCCGAGCTGGGGCTCGACTACTTCCGGGCGCCGCAGGCGGGCCGGTGGCCGTCCCGCCGCAACATGCGGGCGCTGACCCGGCTGGTCGCCGAGCGCCGGGTCGACCTGGTGCACGGGTACGAGTGGGGACCGTCGCTCGACCTGGCGTTCGGGCCGCACCGCGCGCTCGGCGTGCCGCTGGTGACGACGGTGCTCTCGATGGACGTCCCCGAGCACGTCCCGCGGCACGAGCCCCTCGTGGTCGGCACCCGGCTGCTGGCCGAGCAGCAGCGCGGGCTGCGCCCCCGGGTGCACCTGGTCGAGCCGCCGGTCGACACCGTCCTGAACGCCCCCGGCCGGGGCGGGCCGGGGGCGCGGGAGCGGCTCGGGCTGGACCCGGGCGACCTGGTGGTCTCGGTCGTCGGCCGGCTGTCGGGCGACCTCGGCAAGGCCGACGGGGTGCTCGCCGCGATCGACGTGGCCGGCGCGCTGGCCGCGACGACGCCGGTCCGGCTCGTGGTCGCCGGGACCGGCCCGGTCGCGGGTCGCGTCGCCGAGCGCGCGTCCGCCGTGAACGACGCGGCCGGCCGTCCCGTGGTGGTCGTCACGGGTCAGCTGCTGGACCCCCGCCCGGTCTACGACGCCGCCGACGTCGTGATCGGGATGGGCAGCTCCGTGCTCAAGGGCATGGCGTTCGGCAAGCCGGTGGTCGTCCAGGGCGACCGCGGGGCCTGGCGCGCGCTGGACGCGGGGTCGCTGGCCGGCTTCCTGCACGAGGGGTGGATGTGCACCGGCCCGGGAGACGGCCGCGACCTGGAGCGCGCGCTGCGGCCGCTGCTGGCCGACCCCGCGCTGCGCGCCGAGCGGGGGGCGCTCGGGCGCCGCGTCGTGCGCGACACGTACGGCCTCGCCGCGGCGGCCCGCCGGGTGGACCAGGTCTACGCGGACGCGGTGGCGCACCGGCCGACCGCCGCGGTCCGGCGGGACGCGCTGCTGCGGTGCGCCGTCGACGTCGCGAAGTTCAAGGCGTCGCTCGCGCGCCAGCGGCTGGCCGCCGCGCGACCGGCGGCGCGGGCGCCGGCGACCGGCGGGGCGCGGCCGCACCGCGACCGGGTCGCGCTGTGACCGCCGGGGCGCCCGCCGGGCTGGGCCGCCAGGTCGGCCGCGGCCTGGCGTGGGGGAGCGTGGCCAGCCTGGTGCTGCGGTTCGGCAGCGTGCTGGTCGGCATCGTGCTGGCCCGGCTGCTCGCGCCGGAGGACTTCGGCGTGTTCGCGATCGCCCTCGCGGTGCAGGGCGTGCTGGTGACCGTCGTGGACCTCGGGCTGGGCGCGGACCTGGTGCGCGCCCGCGAGCCCCGGCGCCTCGAGCCGACGGTCGCGACCCTCAGCCTGGCGGCCGGGGTGCTGCTGGCGACGGCCATGGCGGCGTCGGCGGTGCCGGTGGCCCGCGCGCTGGGCAGCGTGCAGGCGGCGCCGGTCATCGCGGTCCTCGCCGGCACGCTGGTCGTGTCGGCGGCGGGGGTGGTGCCCTACGCGCGGATGCAGCGCGCGTTCCAGCAGCGGGAGATCTTCCTGACCGCCCTGGTCGACCTGGTGGTCGGCACCACCGTGACCCTCGCGCTCGTCCTGGCCGGCTGGGGGCCGATGGCGCTGGCGGTGTCGCGGGTGGTCGCGCAGCCGTGCGCCACCGCCGCCCAGTTCCTGCTGACCCGCACCCGGCCGCGGTTCGGGTTCGACCGCACGCTCGCGCGCGGCGCGATCGCGTACGGGGTGCCGCTGGCGGGGGCCAACCTGCTGTCCGTCGCGCTCCTCGCCGTCGACAAGGTGGTGCTGGCCCGGGGCGCCGGCGAGGTGGCGCTCGGCTACTACGTGCTGGCGTTCAACGTGGCCAGCTGGCCGATGACGGTGATCGGGCAGACGGTCCGGCCGGTTGCCCTGGCGGCGTTCTCGCGGCTGGACGAGCGGGACGCGACGGCTGTCGCGCCGCCGGGAGCGGCTCCGCCGGGTCTTGCGCCGCCCCGGGCGGCCGACGGGGGGCTCACGCTCGCGGTGCGGCTGACCTGGGTCGGCGCGGTGCCCGTGGCGTGCCTGCTCGGCGCCCTGAGCGCGCCGGTGGTCGTGCTGCTGTACGGCGAGCGCTGGCTGCCGGCGGCCGGTGCGCTCACGGCGCTGGCGACGTTCGGCGCGCTGCGCGTCGTGTTCGACCTGATGGCGACGTACCTCATCGCCCGCGGGGCGACCCGGCCGGTGCTCTGGGTCCAGCTCGCGTGGCTGGTGGCGCTGGTGCCCGCCGTGGTGGTCGGTGCGCGGGTCGCCGGGTCCGCGGGGGTCGGGTGGGCGCACGTCGTCGTCGCGGCGGGCGTGGTGCTCCCGCTGTACCTGCACGCGGTGCGACGCAGCGGCGCGGACCTGCGGGGGCTGGTCGGGGCCACCTGGCTGCCCCTGCTGGCCGGCGTGCCGACGGCGGTGCTCGCCGGGCTGGTGGGGGCGCGCGTCACCAGCCCGCTGCTCGGCCTGCTGGCGGGCGGGCTGGCGGGGACGGCCGCGTACCTCGCCGTGGTCGGCCGGCCGCTGCTGCGCGACGTCCGGGCGCTCCGGGCGACCCGCGCCGGCCCCGCAGTCCCCGCGGTTCCCGCCGACCCGGCGGGTGTCCCGTGACCGTCGACCACGCGGCGGTGCGGGGCACCGTGCGCGTCCGGCCCCGGCCCGTCGCGACCGGCGGCGCCACCGTGTCCGTGGTCGTGCCCTGCTACAACTACGGCCGGTTCCTCGCCGAGGCGGTGGGCAGCGCGCTGGACCAGACCGGGGTGCTGGTGGACGTCGTGGTCGTGGACGACGCCTCGACGGACGACTCGCGCGCCGTCGCGGCCCGCCTCGCCGCCGCCGACCCGCGGGTCACGGTCGTGGCGCACGACGTCAACCGCGGCCCGGTGGACACGTTCAACGCCGGGCTGGCGCGCGCGTCGGGGGAGTTCCTGGTCCGCCTGGACGCCGACGACCTGCTCACCCCCGGGTCGCTCGCGCGGTCGGTCGCCGTCGCGCGGGCGTACCCGTCGGTCGGCCTGGTGTACGGGCACCCGGTGCACTTCACCGACGAGCGGCCGCCCGCGCGGACCCGGGCGCGGCGGTGGACGGTCTGGCCGGGCCGGCAGTGGCTGCGGGACCGGTGCACCGACGGCTGCAACGTCATCACGTCGCCCGAGGTCCTCATGCGGACGTCGGTGGTGACCCGGGTCGGCGGCCAGCGGCCGCTGGCGCACACCCACGACATGGAGATGTGGCTGCGGCTCGCCGCGTTCGCGGACGTCGGGTACGTCGCGGGCGCCGACCAGGCCTGGCACCGGGACCACCCGGCGAGCATGTCCGCGCGGGAGGTCGACGACGCGACGGACTTCCGCGAGCGCGTCGCCGCGTTCGACGAGCTCGCGGCGGGCGTCGCGGCGGACCTGCCGGAGATGCCCGCGCTGCGGGCCGCCGCGCACCGGGCGCTGGTGCGCCAGGCGCTGCGGGCCTGCCGGTACGAGGTGGCCCGCGGGCGCCGGGACCCCGAGCGGGTCCGGGTGCTGCGCGCGCGGGCGCTCGCGCTGGAGCCGCGGCTGGCGGCGTCCGCGCGGTGGCGGCGGCTGGACGCGGCGCTCGGCACGGCGCCCGGCCCCGTCGGGCGGGCGCTCGGGCTGGTGCGGGCGTCGGCCGTGCGGGTCGAGGACGTCCGCCGGGCGCACCGGTGGGCGCGGACGGGCACGTACACGCGGGACGGGCTTCCGGCCGGACCGGGCACCCCCGACGGCGCCGGAGACGTCGCGGCGCCCGCCGGACGGAGGTGGATCACGTCATGAGCCCCTGGTCGGCACCACCACCGGGCCGTCGCGTCGTGTCCGCCGCGCACCGGGTCCGGGCGATGGGTCCCCGCGAGACGGCGCAGCGGGTAGCGGCCCGGCTCTACCGGCGCACGGGCGCCGCCGCGCTGGACTTCCCGCTGCTGCCCGACGACGTCGTGGACCCCGAGGAGGCCGCACGGGCCGTGCCGCCGTCCCCGCCGCCGTCGGGCCGCCCGCTGACCGTCGGGTGGCTGACCGTGCCGCCGGGCCTGCGGTCCGGCGGGCACACCACGATGTTCCGGATGGTCGAGGCCCTGGAGCAGGCAGGCCACCGGTGCGTGCTCTACCTCTACGACCGGCACGGCGGCGACCTCGCGCAGCGTGCCGCGGTGGTGCGCCGCGGCTGGCCGAGGGTGCGTGCCGAGGTGCGCGACGTCGCCGACGGCATCACGGGCGTGGACGCCTGCATCGCGACCTCGTGGCAGTCGGCGCACGTCCTGGCGCGGCGCGGCGTCGCCCCGATGCGGCGGCTGTACCTCGTGCAGGACTACGAGCCGTACTTCTACCCGCACGGCGCGCAGCACGCGCTGGCCGAGGACTCCTACCGCCTGGGCCTGCACGCCCTGGCGCTGGGGGAGATGGTCGGGGGGCACCTGCGGGCGCTCGGGGCGGAGGTGGACGTCGTGCCGTTCGGCTGCGACACCGCCGTCTACCGGTCGCCGGGGGCGACACCGCGGCACGGCGTGGTGCTGTACGCGAAGCCGGACGTCGCGCGGCGCGGGTACGACCTGGCCCGGCTCGCGCTCGAGCGGTTCCACCGGCAGCACCCGGAGCAGGAGATCCACGTCTACGGGGACCCCGCGCGCGACCTGCGGGTGCCCGTCACGCACCACGGCGGCCTCACCCCGGAGGCGCTGAACGCGCTCTACGGGTCGGCCGTGGCGGGCCTGGCCCTGTCGTTCACGAACATCTCGCTGGTGGCCGAGGAGATGCTCGCCGCCGGGACGCTGCCCGTGGTGAACGACGCCCCTGACGCGCGTGCCGACCTGCCGAACCCGCACGTCCTGTGGGCGGCGCCGACCCCGGGCGCGGTCGCGGCGGCGCTGTCCGCGGCGGTCGAGCACCCGGACCCGGTCGGGCGGGCGGCCGTCGTGGCGGCGAGCGTCGCGGGCCGGTCGTGGCGCGACGCCCAGGACCGGCTGGTGCGGCTCGTGGAGGAGCACGTGCGCGGCACGGTCGCCGTGCGACCCGCGGAGGGGGAGGGATGACCGGCCCGACGATGCTCGTCCTGACCCCCAGCTACCGCCCGGACCGCGCGCTGTGCGCGGACCTGAACCGGTCCGTGCTGCGGTTCGCCCCCGCCGACGTCCGGCACGCGGTCGTCGTGCCCACCGCCGACCTGCCGGTGTTCGCGCCGCTGGCCGGGCCGCGGACGACCGTCCTCGACGTGCGGGACGTGCTGCCCCGGCAGCTGCGCAAGGTGCCGCGGGCCAACGTCTGGGTGAACCCGCGGCGGCCGTTCCCCCCGGTCCGCGGCTGGGTCGCGCAGCAGGTGGTCAAGCTCGCCGCGGCCGCGGCGGCGACCGAGGACGTCGTCGTGGTCGTGGACTCCGACCTGGTGATGGTGCGGCCGTTCGACGGGCGGACGTTCGCCCCCGGCGGCGTGGTGCCGCTGTACCGGCGCGACGGCGCGGTCACCGCGCACCTGCCGCGGCACATGCACTGGCACGACGCGGCGCGGCGGCTGCTCGGCCTGCCCCCGACCGACGCCGCCGTGCGCCCGGACTACGTGTGCTGCCCGTGCGCGTGGGAGCCCGCCGTGGTCCGGCGGCTGCTGGCGCGGGTCGAGCAGGCGACCGGGCAGCCGTGGGCCACCGCCGTGGGCCGGCAGCTGCACGTCTCCGAGATGGTGCTGTACGGCGTGTTCGTGGACGAGGTCGAGTCCAGCGGCCGGGAGGTCGTGCGCACCGACGACATGCGGTGCCCGGGGCACTACGACGAGGTTCCGCTCGACGGGGACGGCCTCGCGGACCTGGTCGCGCGCCTGCGCCCCGAGGACGTCGCCGTCATGGTCTCGGCGAGGTCCGGCACGTCGCCGGAGCTGCGCCGCCGGATGGTGGACACCCTCCTCGCCCCGGCCGGGGGGCGCTGAGCGCGCCGTCCCGACCGTCAGCCGCCCCGCGGGGCCGTGGGCACGTCCGCGCGCCGCCGACCCGCGGGCGGGGGCGGGGTCGACGAGGCGGGCGGGGGCGACGAGGCCGGCCGGGCGCCGTCGGCGTGCTGCGCGCCGGACGGGTCGGGCGCGTCCGCGGCACCGGCCGCCTCGCGGCCGCCGGGCGGCGGCTCCGGCGACGTCCGGACGGAGCGGCTCCGGCCGGTCGTGGACCGGGTGCGGGGCTCGGCGGGGGTCCGCGACCGCGTCCGGGCACGGGTGGCGGGCGCCGCCGGTGGTGCGGCCAGTTGCTCGCCCGGCTGCTCGGCGGGCTGCTCGCCCGGCTGCTCGCCCGGTTCCTCGGTGGGCGGGGCAGCCGGCGGGGTGGTCGGCGGGGTCGTCGCCGCGGCGCCCGGTGCCGCCGCCCCCGCGGCCTCCGGTCCGGGCGGCCCGGCAGCACGCTCGGGACCCACCGGCACCGGCGCGACGGCGGCCGGCTGCTCGCCGGTTCCGGTCGCCGCGTCCCGGGCTCGTGCGCCACGGGAGCGGTACTGCCCGAGCGACGCCGCCGCGAACACCAGCACCGCGCCGCCGAGCAGCACCACGATCACGGCACGCAGCCGGCTCGAGAACTGCTCGGTCGCGGCGTCCGGCGCGGCGAGCCGGATGGCGGTGAACAGGTAGCGGTCGTCGGCGTCGTTCACCTTCTGCAGGTCGCGCAGCTCGTCCTCGAGGACGGCCCCGACGGCCTCCGCGGTCGCGATGGCCTCGGCAGGCGTCGGGCCGACCCCGGTGATGTCGACGACGAAGCCGTTCCCGGTCGGGCCGGGGCCGACGCCGTAGTCGGTGCCGATCCCCGCCCGCTCGAGGCCCGCCACGGTGTCCTCGGCGCCCAGGCGCGCGAGGACGGCGTCGGCGATCAGGTTCGGGTCCGCCGACCGCAGGTAGGGGTTGTCCGCGTTCAGGGCCGCGAGCGCGGGGTCGTCGTCGAGCTGCTCCTCGGTCGGGACCGCGGGGTTCACCAGGGCGTAGGTGGCCGTGGTCTCGTAGGACCGGGGCGCCAGCGCGTACACGTACGCGGCCGCGGCGAGGGTCAGCAGCAGCGCGGGCAGCACGTACCACCGCTGCCGCCACAGCACCCTCAGGACGTCGGTCGGGTCCATCGCTCCTCCTCGGTGCGCACGAGCAGCCAGACGGCGCCGGACAGCCCCACGAGCGCGGGGAAGGTCAGGGCGAAGACGGGGAACGACAACGAGTCGAAGGTCAGGGAGCACACCGCGCCGGCGAGCGTGCCGGCGGCGAGCGCACCGGCGAGGCAGCGCAGGCTCGCCGACCGGGCGGTCCGGGCCGCGTGCAGGCCGGCGACCCCCGGCAGCACCAGGTAGACCACGGTGGCGGCCACGCCGACCGCTCCCAGCGTGACCAGGGAGCTCAGGTACTGGTTGTCCAGGATGTGCAGCGCGTCGCTCGGCAGGTAGTTCCCGGGGCCGAGCCCGAGCACCGGGTTGGCCTCGTACATCGCGACGACGCGCGGGTAGTTGTCCAGCCGGGTGGCGATCGACGGGTCGGAGCTGTCGGCCCCGATCGCGCCGCCGAGCGTGCTCACCAGCCCGGGCACGGCGAGGAACATCATCGCGACCGCCACGGGTGCCGCGACCAGGACCCAGCGGCGCGTGGTCCGGGTCAGGAACGGCAGCGCGACCGTCAGCGCCACCAGGAGCCCGAGGACGCCCGACCGGGAGATGCTGACGGTGACGGCGAGCACGAGCGCGCCGGTCTGGGCCGCGTGCAGCCACCGGCGGCCCTGGGCGTCGTGCACGGCCCGCCACAGCGACAGCGGCAGCAGCATCGCGGCGACCACCCCGAGCTCGATGGGCGAGAACGCGATCCCGGCGACGCGGACCAGCGCGCCGCGCGGCTGGAACGGCGTGCTGCCGCCGTTCTCCGTGAAGCCCGGCATCACGTGGTGCGCCCACGTGACGGGGTCGACCGAGAACACGAACTGCACCAGCGCCACCAGGCAGCACACGAAGAACCCGTTCAGCAGCGCGCGCACGCACCGGGCCACGTCGTCCGTGGTCCGCACGCACTCGGCGCAGACGGTCACCAGCGCCGCGCTGGCCAGCACCAGCAGCAGCCAGCGCTCACCGGCAGCGCGGGCGGCGACCGTGCTGCCGCCCGTGGTGCCGACGTAGAGCGCGGCGGCGGACGCCGCCGACGCCAGCAGCAGCGCCGCGACCGCGATCCGGCCCGGGTGCCGTGCCGCGAGCGGGTCGTGCAGGCCCCACGCCCACGACACCAGCCAGAACGCACCGAGCAGCAGGCTGAGCAGCATCGGGACGGACCCCGCCGCGCCGACCGGGGCCAGCACCAGGCTCGCGGGCACGGCGCCGATGGTGAGCAGCGTCGCGCGGAGCAGCAGCGGCACCCCCCGCCGGTCCGCGGCCGGGGCCGCGGTGCCCCCCGGTGCGGCGCGAGGGCGAGCGGCGTCGGTCACGGCCGCCTCGCCGGTCACGCGGGTCGCCCCGGTCGCGGGCGTCACGGTGCCGTGCACCCGGCGGCGGCGTCCGGTGCGTGCGGGTACCGGTACAGGTGCACGGCCAGGCCGTCCGCGAAGTCGTCCGTGAGGACACCGTCCACGACCGCCAGCTCCCGGTCCTCGCCGAGCACGGTGACCGGGCCGTCGGCGGCGCACGTCAGGTCGAACGCCACCTCACCGGCACCGTCCCGCGTGGCCGCGGCCAGCAGGTACTGGTCGGCGCCGTCGACCTTGACCGCGGTGTCGACCGGGCCGTCGGCAGCCACCGCGCCGTCCAGGAACGGGGCGTTCAGCGCGGGCGCGAGCGCGACCAGCTGCGCGTTCACCTCCGAGACCCACGGTCGCACCGGGTCCCCGCACGGTTCGCGCAGCAGGTGGAACGACTCGCAGTCACCGCCGAAGCTGTGGTTGAAGTACACGATCCCGCGCGCGCCGTGGATCACGCTGCTCCACACCGCCGCCCGCACCTGCGGCCCGGTGATGGTCGGGGCGTCGTCCTCGGAGAACGGGTGCCCGAGCTCGACGAACGCCCAGACCGGCTGCGAGCCCGCGGGCCGCACCAGCGAGCGCACGCGGTCGACGGTGCGGCCGTAGTTGGCGGCGCGGCGGCAGTCCGCCTCGGCGAGCTCCCGGCCGCCGCCGAGCAGCCCGCCGCCCTCGCCCGCCCCGCAGATGTTGGGGTCCGTGAACCAGTAGGTGTCCACCGAGACGACGTCGCCGTAGTCGTTGACGAACCGCGCCGCGTCGGCGTCGTCGAGCCAGAACGCCACGCCCTTGCCGTAGTTCGCGTAGGTGAGGCCCGTCGCCGGCAGCGCGGACCGGACCGTCTCCTGCACGGTGAACCCGCACGCCGTCTCGTCGCCCTCCGGCGCGCACACCTCGCCCTGCCCGGGCCACAGGCCGGTCCAGCCGGCGTCGCCCGCGCCCGCCCACATGTCGACCTCGTCCGCGAGCACGAAGCCGTCGGCGAGCGGGTCGTCCCGGCCGACCAGCGCGTGCTGCCCCGTGCCCTCGAGCAGGGTCAGGTCGGAGTTCTCCGTGAGCTCGACGTACGTGTTCAGGCCGGCCTCGAGGTCGCGCCGGACGTCGTCCGGGTCGGTCAGGCTCTCCAGCCAGACTCCGACGGGGAAGTAGTCGGGCGTGGCCGGCAGCGACGGGTCGAACTGCCCGTGGTAGCCCGACCCGCCGTCGACGGCCCGCCAGGTCGGTGCGGGTGCCGGCTCGGCCTCGGCCGGGAACGGGACGCACGCGGCGGCGGCCAGCGCGGCGCCCGCGAGCACCGCGCCGAGGCCGAGCCGACCCGGCGCCGGGCGCGTCACGACCGGCTGCTCTCGTCGCGCTCCCAGCGGGAGCCGGCCGGCCGGCGGTCGATCCGCGCCAGCGCGACCAGGACCGCGTACGCAGCGGCGTCGACCGCCGTGCGCGGGCCGCGCACCGTACGGAGCAGGGCCGTCGGGGTGACCCGGGTGCCGGGAGGATCCCCGCGGGCGGCGCGGAGCGCGGCGTTGCCCCGGTAGGTGCGGCGCAGCACCCGCAGCAGGCTCCGGGCCGTCCGGGGCGCGGTCACCGCGACCGGCGGCGCGTCGACGACGGTCTTCTCCTCGGGGCGGAACAGCCCGTCCACCCAGAGGTCGTCGGCGACGAGGTCGGGGAACCGGCCCAGCCGCGCGCGACCGGCCACCGACAGCCCGTAGACGCCGGCGCCCCACAGCGCGTCCCGGCCCACGCCCAGCCGCGCACGGGCCCGGTGGAACGCCCGGACCGGCGCCGACGCGCCGGTCAGGTCCACGCGCGCCGGCGGGCGGGCGGCGAGCCAGGGCCCGTCCGCCAGCGCCCGCAGCGCGGCGGCCAGCGCGGCGGGCTGCACCCGCACGTCCGCGTCGACGTACAGCCGCGGCTCGGCCGTCGCGGCGGCGTCGCCCGCGTCCAGCGCCCGCGCCTTCGACGCCTGCGGCAGCTCCAGCACCCGGACCCCGGGGAACGCGCGCGCGACCGCGGCCGTGCCGTCCGTGCACCCGTTGGCGACCACCAGGACCTCCACGCCCGCCGTCCGTGCCCAGGGTGCCACGGGGGCGAGCAGCCGGCCGAGCACCGCCGCCTCGTCGTGCGCCGGGACGATCACGGCACCGTGCACGCCGGTGGTGAGGTCCGGGGCGGGGGCGGCCGCGCGGACCACGGGCCGGGCGCCGGGCAGCAGCCGCCGCCGGGCCGGGACGAGCAGCGCGCCCACGGCCGCGCGGTGCCCCGGGTCCCACGTCCGCGCCGCCGAGGTGAGCGCGGTGACGGCCAGCGTCGCGCCCGCCGCCGCGGCGGACCGGTGCTTGCGGGCGTAGCGGACGCGGTTGACCTGGAGCAGGGCCGTCAGCTGCGGTCCGGTCCCCGAGCCACCCTGCGCGTGCCGGACCCGGGCGGCGGGCTCGAACCACACCTCCCAGCCCGCCTCGCGCACCCGGCGGCAGTAGTCCGTCTCCTCGGAGTAGAGGAAGAACCGCTCGTCCCAGTCGCCGACCGATCGCGCGGTCGCGGCCCGGACCAGCACGGCGGCGCCCGTGCCCCAGTCGGCCGGGTGCGGCCACGCGTACGCCGTCGGGTCCCGCACCGTCTCGGAGAGCCACGCGGGACGGTCGCCGAGGTACCGCCCCAGCACCGCGTCGCCCAGCGCGCGGGTGACGGTCGGCTCGCGGCGCAGCGACGGGGCGACCGTGCCGTCGTCGTGCAGGAGCAGGGGGAGGACCAGTCCCGCCTCCGGCCGCTGCAGGCGGGCCAGCAGCGCCGCGACCGCACCGGGCTCCACGACCAGGTCCGGGTTGAGCACCAGCACGGCGTCGACGTCCGCCAGGTGGCGGGTCCCGACGTTGATCCCCCCGGCGTAGCCGAGGTTCCCGTGGCCCGCCACGGTCAGGACGTCGTCGTGCGCCCGCGCCCGCTCCAGGGTGGCGTCCGACGACCCGTTGTCCACGACGACGACCCGGACCGAGGTGCCGGCCGCCTCCCGCCGCAGGCTCGCGAGCAGCCGGTCCAGGTGGCCCGCGCTGTCGTACGTCACGACCACGACGCCGAGCGTCGCGCGGGTGCCCGCGGGGACGAACCGCGGAGCGTCCGGGCCCGCGTCCGCCGTCGTCCGCTCCGCCTGGGTCGTCACGGCGCCACCGCCGGGCTCGGCCGGGCGGCGCGGGCCGTGCCGTCCCGCACGTCGCCGGGGTCCGTGCCGGCGGCCGACGGCGCGCAGGGGACCAGCACGAAGCTGCGCCGTGCCAGCACCTCGTACGCCGGCGGGCCGTCCACCAGGTAGCGGCGGGCGAGGCGCCGGGGCTCGTGCGCGAGCCGCCACGCCCACTCCATCCCGTGCTCGCGCACCGGCTCCGGCGCGCGCGGCACCACGCCCGCCAGGAAGTCGACCACCGCCCCGAACGCCAGCAGCACCGACGCCCCGGTCAGCGGGCCGTACCGGACGATCCACCGCTCCTGCCGCGGCTTGCCGAGGCCGACGACCAGGATGTCGACCCGCGCGGCGCGGACCTTCTCGGCCCAGACGCGGCAGCGGTCGGCGTCGTCCAGCTCGGCGCGCTCCGGGGACCAGAACCCGCCGACCACGAGCCCCGGGCGGTCGTCCGCGAGCCGGCGGGACAGTGTCCCGAGGACCTCGGGCCGCCCGCCCAGGAACCCGACGGTGAGCCCGCGGGCCTCCGCCGCGTCGAGGACGGGGTCGACCAGGTCGCTGCCCGCGAGCCGGGGCCAGGCCCGGCCGGTCAGGTGGGCGGCGTGCCGGACCAGCGGGGCCCCGTCCAGCAGGTTGAGCCAGCGCACCGGCGGCGCCGCGCGGCGGTCGGCCCGGGCGCGTACGGCACCGGCGTAGCTGCCGGGGAACGGCTCACCGGCGCCGGGGTGGGCCCAGGCGAACGGGACCAGCGACGACGGCCCGTGGTAGCCGAAGTGGTGGATGTGGTCGAGGTTGGCGCTCATCACCCCGAGCGGCCAGGCCGCGCCGGGAGCGCGCGCGGCGTGGCCGACGATGGCCGTCACGGCCTCGGGCGTCTCGAACAGGTCGACCGGCGTCCCGCCGAGCAGGACACGTGGCCAGGCCGGGCGTGCGTTCATGCGTCACCGTCCGGGGGATCGGCTGCGGCGGGGCGCCGGGGGAGCGCGCGGAGGGCACGAGCGGGAGGGGCGAGGGCGGCGGGCCGGCCGACCGGCGGCGGGGAAGCAGGTGGGCACGACGCGGCGGGTCGAGGAGGCGGCCGCCCGGTGGGCGGCGCGGCGTGCGCCTCGGTCGTCGGCATCGTTGCTCGATCCGTCGGTCACATCCCCGGGCTCCGTGCGGAGTCTCCGCAAGAAAGGGACATTTCGGACATCCAGGACACGAGGACCATAGGGTGTACTCCGGACGGGGGACAAGGGTGGTTCCACCGCCTCCCCGGCGTGCCGGGTGCGCCCCGGGTGAAATCGCGTCGTCCGCTCGCCGCCCGCCGGTCGCCGGTCTACCCTCCCGCCGCCCGCCGGGCACGGCCGCCCCGACCCACGGCGTCCGCAATGCGCACTAGGTGGTCGAAAAGCGGCTGTGCGTGTCGGTGGCGGTGCGTACCCTCGCACGAGTCGATCACGGACGGTTCCCCCCGTCCGGCCGTGGTCGCGGACCTCGCTGCCCGCCACCTGGAGAGACGACGTGCTCGGACGACTGCTGCTGCGCTACCTGCGCCCCTACCGATGGCTCCTCGCCGGCGTGCTGGTGTTCCAGCTCGGCTCGGCGCTGGCCATGCTCTACCTGCCCAGCCTCAACGCGGACATCATCGACCAGGGCGTGGCCCGCGGCGACACCGCGTACATCTGGCGCACCGGCGGTTTCATGCTCGCCGTGTCGCTCGGGCAGATCGTCGCGGCGATCATCGCGACGTACTTCGCCGCCCGCGCGGCGATGCAGGTCGGCCGCGACCTGCGCGACGACGTGTTCGGCCGGGTGAGCGGCTTCTCCGAGCGCGAGATCTCGCGGTTCGGCGCCGGCTCGCTCATCACCCGCAACACCAACGACGTCCAGCAGGTCCAGATGCTCGCCATGATGGGCGCGACGATGCTGGTGACCGCCCCGCTGCTCGCGATCGGCGGCGTCGTGATGGCGCTGCGTCAGGACGTCGGGCTGTCCTGGCTCATCGCGGTGTCCGTCCCCGTGCTGCTGCTCATCGCGGGGCTGGTGATCAGCCGGATGGTCCCGCTGTTCCGCTCGTTCCAGTCCAAGCTCGACGCCGTCAACCGGATCATGCGCGAGCAGCTCACCGGCGTGCGGGTCGTCCGGGCGTTCGTCCGGGAGGACATCGAGGCGGAGCGGTTCGGCGTCGCCAACACCGACATCATGGTCGTCGGCCGCAAGATCGGCTCCCTGTTCGTCGTGCTGTTCCCGCTCGCGATGCTCGTGCTCAACGTGACCGTCGTCGGGGTGATCTGGTTCGGCGCCATCGAGGTCGACGCGGGGAACGTGCAGGTCGGCACGCTCCTGGCGTTCATGCAGTACATCGGCCAGATCCTCATGGGCGTGCTCATGGCCTCCTTCATGACCGTGATGATCCCGCGCGCCGCGGTGTCGGCCGAGCGGATCAGCGAGGTGCTGGCCAGCGAGTCGACCCTCGTGGAGCCGACCGAGCCGGTGCTCGACCTGCCGCACCCCGGCGAGGTCGTGCTCGACGACGTGACGTTCGCGTACCCCGAGGCCGAGCACCCGGTGCTGTCCGGCGTGTCGTTCACGGCCCGCCGGGGGCAGACCCTCGCGATCATCGGGTCGACGGGCGCGGGCAAGACCACGCTCGTCTCGCTGATCCCGCGGCTGTTCGACGCGACGTCCGGCGCCGTGCGCGTCGGCGGTGCGGACGTGCGCGACGTCGAGCTCGAGGCCCTGTGGGCCGGCATCGGCCTGGTTCCGCAGCGGCCGTTCCTGTTCGCCGGGACGGTGGCCTCCAACCTGCGCCTCGGCCAGGAGGACGCCACCGACGCGGACCTGTGGCGCGCGCTCGAGATCGCGCAGGCCAGCGACTTCGTCGCGCAGATGGACGGCGGGCTGGAGGCGCGGATCGCGCAGGGCGGCACCAACGTCTCCGGCGGGCAGCGACAGCGCCTCGCCATCGCGCGGGCGCTCGTGCGGCGGCCGGCGGTGCTCGTGTTCGACGACTCGTTCTCGGCGCTCGACCTCGCGACCGACGCCCGGCTCCGGCAGGCGCTCTGGCGCGAGCTGCCCGAGGTCACCAAGATCGTCGTCGCCCAGCGGGTGTCCACCGTGACCGGCGCCGACGCGATCCTCGTGCTCGAGGACGGCCGCGTGGCGGGCCTCGGCACCCACGAGCAGCTGCTCGAGACCAACCAGACGTACCGCGAGATCGCGGAGTCCCAGCTCGCGGTGGAGGCCGGCGCATGAGCGAGAAGACCGCCCAGCGGGAGCAGCCCGAGCTCACCGAGGAGGAGAAGCTCGAGATCGAGATGGGGGAGGCCGCGCGGCTCGCGTCCGACTCCTGGGACGGCGTCGCCCCCGGCAAGGCCGACGACTTCAAGGCGTCCTTCGGCCGGATGATCGGGCTGCTGCGCCCGTACCGCGCCGCCCTGATCGCGGTGTCGCTGCTCGGTGCCGCCGGCGTGGTGCTCACGGTGCTCGCGCCGCGGGTGCTCGGCCGCGCCACGGACGCCGTGTTCTCCGGCTTCCTGTCCCGGCAGCTGCCCGAGGGCATCACCCAGGACGAGGCCGTCGCCGGTCTCCGGGCGAGCGGCCAGGACCAGCTCGCCGGGATGGTCGAGGCGATGGACCGCCTGGTGCCGGGCGCCGGCATCGACTTCGACCTGCTCGGCCGGCTGCTGCTCACCGTGCTGGCCCTGTACGTCGCCGGGGCGTTCCTGACCTGGCTGCAGGGCTACATCATCAACATCATCATGGTCCGTGCCATGTGGCGGCTGCGCGAGCAGGTCGAGACCAAGATCAACCGCCTGCCCCTCGCGTACTTCGACAAGGTGCAGCGCGGCGAGCTGATCTCCCGCGTCACCAACGACATCGACAACATCACGCAGACGATGCAGCAGTCGCTGTCCACCGCGCTGACCTCGATCCTCACCGTGATCGGCGTGCTGGTGATGATGTTCTCGATCTCCTGGCAGCTGGCCCTGGTCGCGCTGGTGTCGATCCCGCTGATGGGCGTGATCTTCGGCGTGATCGGGCCGAGGTCGCAGAAGGCGTTCGGCATCCAGTGGCGCAAGGTCGGCCGGCTCAACGCACGCGTCGAGGAGTCGTTCTCCGGGCACGCCCTGGTCAAGGTGTTCGGCCGCCGCCGCGACTTCGCCGACAAGTTCCGCGCCGAGAACGAGGAGCTGTACCAGGCCTCGTTCAAGGCGCAGTTCCTGTCCGGCATCATCTGGCCGGGCATGTCGTTCGTCGGCAACCTCACCTACGTCGGCATCGCGGTGCTCGGCGGGCTGATGGTGGCCAACGGGACCATGCGGCTCGGCAGCGTGCAGGCGTTCATCCAGTACGCCCAGATGTTCACCCAGCCGCTGTCCGAGCTCGGCGGCATGGCCGCGGTCGTGCAGTCCGGCACCGCGTCGGCCGAGCGCGTGTTCCAGCTGCTCGACGAGGACGAGCAGCGCCCGGACGCGGTCGACGCCCCGGCCCCGGCCGACGGCGACGGCACCATCGCGTTCGAGCACGTGTCGTTCTCCTACAGCCCCGAGCACCCGCTGATCACCGACCTGTCGTTCACCGTGCGCCCCGGGCAGACGGTGGCGATCGTCGGACCCACGGGAGCGGGCAAGACCACGCTGGTGAACCTGCTCATGCGGTTCTACGAGCTGGACGGCGGCCGCATCCTGGTCAACGGCCAGGACATCGCCACCCTGAGCCGGCACGACGCCCGCGCGCGCACCGGCATGGTGCTGCAGGACCCGTGGCTGTTCGCCGGGACCATCCGGGACAACATCCGGTACGGCCGGCAGTCCGCCACCGACGAGGAGATCCTCGCCGCGGCGCAGGCCACCTACGTCGACCGGTTCGTGCACTCGCTGCCGCACGGGTACGACACCGTGCTGGAGGAGGACGCGGCCAACCTGTCGGCAGGGGAGAAGCAGCTGCTCACCATCGCCCGCGCGTTCGTGGCGCGGCCGTCGGTGCTGATCCTCGACGAGGCGACGTCCTCGGTCGACACCCGCACCGAGCGGCTGCTGCAGCGGGCAATGGCCTCGCTCCGGCAGGGCCGGACGTCGTTCGTCATCGCGCACCGGCTGTCCACCATCCGCGACGCCGACCTGATCCTCGTGATGGAGCAGGGCGCCATCGTCGAGAAGGGCACGCACGACGAGCTCATCGCGTCCGGCGGGGCCTACCACCGGCTCTACCAGTCGCAGTTCGCCGGCGCGCTGGTCGAGGAGGAGGCGTGACCGAGATCCGCGGGGGCCGGCGGGCTGCCGGCCCGCGCGGGCCGCTGCCGAGGATTCCGACCGCCGCCGTCGCGGCGGTGACCCTGGTCGTCGGGTTCGCGGTGGCGCAGGGCACCGGTGTCCGCGCGCTCGGCGGCGTCGTCCTCGTGCTCGGCGTCGCGTGGTGCGCGTGGCGGGCCCTGCCCGCCGCGGGCGTCGCGCGGGTGCTCGCCGTGGTCGTGCTCGGCGCGGTGTGCTTCGCCGGCGCGCACGTGCTCGCCGGGAGCCTCGGCGCGTGGCTGTCCGTGCTGCTCGTCGCCGCGGTGCTCGCCGTCGGCACCGCGGTGCTGGTGGACGGGGCGAACGGCACCTCCCGCGCCTGACGCCCCGCACTGCCGTCGGGCCGGGAGGTCGTCGTGGGCGCGGCGTCGAGCCGCGGATCGACGACCTCGCGGTGGCCCGGCGTGGTGGCGCGCTGCCGAGCGGAAATCCGTTCGGCCGTGTCCGACCGTGCTCCTAGGCTGGCCGGACGATGCTCGACACCACCGCCGCACCCACCACCGACCCGACGCGCACCGACCGCGCGCCGCGCCGTCCGTCCGACCCCTCCCGCCGGCTCGACTGGCGGCGCCTGCGTGGCCCGGTCGCCGCGTTCGCCCTGCTGGCCCTGACCGTGGCCGCGGTGGGTCAGGCCCTCGGCACCGTCGTCGCCGGCGCGCTGGCCGAGGACCCGACCGGCGCGGGCGTCGCGCTGCTGGCGCTCTGCCTGGTCGGGGCGGCCCTGGTCGACTCGGTCGGTCAGGTGGCGTGGGCCGGCGTGGTCGACCGCGCGGAGGGCCGGCTGCGGGGCGACCTGCTGAGCGCCGCCCTGCACCAGCCGCTCGCGACGCTCACCGAGCAGGCCGTCGGCGAGGTGCTGGACCGGGTGGACGACGACACGCACGCCGTCGGCACGCTGGTCCGCCGCCAGCTGTGGGGCATGGGCCGCACCGTGGTCGGCACCCTGCCGATGTGGGTGGTCGCGGGGCTGACCTGGTGGCCCGCCTGGATCCTGTTCCCGGTGCTCGGCGGCGTGGTCGTCCTCGTGGTCCGGCCGTCGCTGGGCGAGATCACCCGCCGCAAGGTCGTCGAGGAGCGCGCGTGGACCGACAACGCGGCCGCCTTCGAGGAGGCGGTCGCGGCGCGCGACGACCTGCGGACCAGCCGGGGCCAGGCGTTCGCCGTGCGGCGGCTCGCCGAGGCGTCGGCGCTGGTGCACCGCACGCTGGACCGGGTGCTCGCCGTCGAGACCGCGATGACCGCCCGGGCGGGGATGCTGCTGCACGTCCTGCTGGCCGCCGTCGCCGTCGCGGGCGTCCTGCTGGCGTCGGGCGACGACCTGTCGGTGGCGCGGCTCGTGACGCTGTTCCTGGTGACCGCGCAGTTCGTGGGGCAGTTCGACCAGCTCGCGCGGAACCTGCCGGACCTGCAGGAGGGCATCGGCGCGACCATCCGCATCCGCGAGCTGCTCGAGTCCGAGCCGGAGCCCGACGGCGGACGGCCGGTGCCGCCGGGACCGCTCGACCTCGAGGTCCGGGACCTGCACTTCGCGTACGACGAGGGCGCGTTCGCGCTGCAGGGCGTGTCGCTGCGGGTGCCCGCCGGTCACACCGTCGCTCTGGTCGGCCGGACGGGGTCGGGCAAGACGACCCTGGCCTCGCTGCTGTCGCGCGCGGTCGAGCCGGAGCCCGGGACGGTGCTGCTGGGCGGCGTCGACGTGCGGGACCTCGACCTGCAGGCGCTGCGCGCCGCGGTCGGCGTGGTCACGCAGCGCACGGAGATCGTGGCGGGCACGCTCGCCGAGAACATCGCGCTGTTCGCCGACGTGCCCCGCGCGCAGGTCGTGGACGCGGTGGCGCAGCTGCGGCTCACCGACTGGGTGGCCGGCCTGCCTGACGGGCTGGACACGGTGCTCGGCCCGGGCGGCACGTCGCTGTCCGCGGGCGAGGAGCAGCTGGTGGCGTTCGCACGCCTGCTGGTGCGCGACGTGCAGGTCGTCGTGCTGGACGAGGCGACCGCCCGCATGGACCCGCTCACCGAGGCACGCGTCGTCGCCGCGTCCGAGCGGCTGCTGGGCGGCCGGACCGGGGTGCTGGTGGCGCACCGCCTCGGGACCGTGGCGCGCGCGGAGCAGGTCGTCGTGCTGGACCACGGGCGCGTCGTGCAGCAGGGTCCGCACGCCGAGCTCGCGCGGGTCGAGGGCCCGTTCCGGGCGCTGCTGACGGCGAGCCGGAGCGAGGGCCACGAGGACGCGCTCGACGGGACGGACGGAGCCGGCGCAGCGGCGGAGGCGCCCGCGGCTCCCGTGCCGGCACCCGCCGTCCCGGCTTCGGCCGGGCCCGGGACCGCGACCGGTGCCGCCGACGGGGACGCCGGGCTCGGCGCCCGCCGGCGGACGGGTCCGCCGCCGGAGCTGCCCGACCCGGGCAGCGGGCCGAGCCTGGCGCGCGGCATCGCGCACGCGCTGGTCGTGCGACCCCGGTGGGGCGTCGTCGGCGGTCTGCTGTTCCTCGCGTCGAGCCTGTTCGCGGCGCAGGGTGCCGTCACCGGGTTCCTGTGGGGCCGGACGGTCGAGGGGCTGCAGGAGGGCCGGGTCGCGACCGGCCTGGTCGTGACGCTGGTCGTGCTGCTGCTGCTGGTCGCGCCCTGCAACTCGCTGGCGTTCCGGCTCTACCCGCGGTGGTGGATCGAGATCCTGCTGCGGGTCCGGATGTCGGTGCTCGTGGGGCAGACGCGCCAGCACCGGCTGCGGCGCACGCCGCCGGGCGAGGTGGTGGCGCGCGCGCTCGACGCGGACCGGTTCGCCCGGTACGCGGACCGGTGGGTCGACCTGGTGAACGGCCTGGTGCTGGTCGCGGTGACCGCGCTGCTCAGCTGGTCGCTGCTGGCCGGGGCCGTGCTGCTGGCCGTGCTCGTGGTCAGCGCGGCGTGCGCGCTGCTCGGCCGGCCGGTCGCGGGACGGTCCGCGACCTCGTCCGCGGCCGCCCGTGCGCGGTTCGGCCGGTCGCTGGTGTCCGCCCTGGACGCGGCCCGCACGGTGAAGCTGGCCGCCCGCACGCCGCAGGTGCACGCGCACCTGCGGCGGGTGGACTCCGGCCGGGTCGAGGCCGCGGTGCTGGAGCACCGGGTGCAGGCCGTCCTGGACGGCGTGCCGATCATCATGGTGCAGGTCGGGGCGGTCGTCGCCTGGTGGGCGCTGCTCGCCGGGGTCTGGGACCTCGCGAGCACGCTGCTGGTGGCGGGCGCAGTCGCGGGGTTCAACTGGTTCGGCGTCGTGGCGGGCGCGGTGGTCACCGAGGCGCCGGGCACCCGGGCGTGGCAACGGGCGACCGCGACCTTCGCCGGGGGTACCGACCTCGTCGCGCTGCCCGCCGGCGTGGACCTCGACGGCGGCCGCGCACCCGCGCCGGCCCCGGACCCCCGCGAGCGGCTGGACCGGCTCGAGGTGCGCGACCTCGCGGCCGTGCACGACGACGGCACGATCGGGGTGGCCGGCGTGGACCTGACGCTGCACCGCGGCGAGCTGGTGCTGCTGCTCGGCCGGGTCGGGTCGGGCAAGTCCAGCCTGCTCTCGGCGCTGGCCGGTCTGATGGAGCACACGGGCCGGATCGCGTGGAACGGCGCCGACGTCACCGACGCGCAGGCGTTCCTGCGGCCGGGACGCGTCGCGCACGTCGCCCAGGTGCCGCGTGTGCTGTCCGGGACGTTCGCCGACAACGTGCGACTGGACCACCCGCGGGAGGTCGACGGACCGCTGGCGGCGGCCCGGCTGACCACCGACGTCGCCGAGGCGGGAGGCCCGGAGTCGCTGGTCGGGCACCGCGGGGTGCGGCTGTCCGGCGGGCAGGTGCAGCGCCTCGCGCTCGCCCGGGCGCTGGCGACCGACGCCGAGCTGCTGCTGGCCGACGACGTGTCGAGCGCCCTCGACGCGGCGACGGAGATCGAGCTGTGGCAGTCGCTGCGCGAGCGCGGCACGACGGTGGTCGGGTCGACGTCCAAGCGGGCGGCGCTGGCCCGGGCCGACCGGGTGGTGGTGCTCGACGAGGGCGCCGTCGCCGCGGTCGGGCCCTGGCGCGAGCTGTCCGGCCGCTGGGGTCACCTGGCGGGGTGAGCGCCGCTAGCGTGGGCGGCATGACGACGCTGATCGCCGAGGACCTGCTGCTCCTGCTGCTCGACGACGAGACGGGCAGCGCGACGTCGTCGTACGTCGACGTCGCGCTGGGCGGCGCGGTGCTGCTCGAGCTCGCGCTGGCCGGCGCGGTCACCGTCCGCGAGCGGACGAGCATCTGGTCCGGCGCGAAGGTCGCGGTCACACCGGGCACCACCACGCTGGGCGACCCGCTGCTCGACTCGGCGCTGCCGCTGGTCGCCGAGCGGGAGCGCTCCGCGAGCGACCTGGTGCACCGGCTCGGCAAGGGCGTGAAGGACGTGCTGGCCGAGCGGCTGGCGGCCCGCGGGCTGCTCCGGCGTCAGGACGACAAGGTGCTCGGGCTGTTCCCCCGGACCCGCTGGCTCGCGGCGGACACCGCCCACGAGGTCGACGTCCGGCGCCACCTCACCGCGGTGCTCGTGCAGGGCGTGGAGCCGGACGCGCGCACGGGTGCCCTCGTGGCGCTGCTGTCGGCGGTCGACAAGGCGCCGGCGTCGGTGGACCACGACGGCGTCCCGAAGCGGGAGGTGCGGCGCCGGGCGAAGGAGGTCGCCCAGGGCGCGTGGGCCGCGGACGCGGTCAAGGACGCCATCGCCGCGTCGACCGCGGCGATCGTCGCCGGCGTGACCGCCGCGACGGCGGCGACCACGGCGACGTCGGGCTGACACCCGGAACCGGAGCGGCGCCTACGCCTCGTCGGCGCGGGCGCCGAGCAGGTCCTCGATCGCGGAGACGACCTCCGGCGCGTCGGGCAGCACCCGCGGGCGGAACCGGCGGGCCCGGCCGTCGGGGGCGACCAGGAACTTCTCGAAGTTCCAGGTGATCCGCCCGGCCTTGCCGGTGTCGTCCGGCACCTGGGTGAGGTGCTGGTACAGCGGGTGCGCGTGCCGGCCGTTGACCTTGGCCTTCTCCAGCATCGGGAACGTCGTGCCCCAGGTGGTGGAGCAGTACTCCTCGATCGCGTCGGCGCTCGCCAGCTCCTGCAGGAACTGGTTGCTCGGCACCCCGACGACGGTCAGCCCGCGGGCGCCGTAGTCCCGGTGCAGCGCCTCCAGCTGCTCGTACTGCGGCGCGAGGCCGCACCGGGACGCCACGTTGACGACCAGCGCCACGCGACCGTCGACGAGCTCGCCGAAGGTGGTCGCGCGACCGCGGAGGGTCGTCACCGGGATGTCGTCGAGGTGCACGGGCTCATCCTGCACCTCAGGACACCTTGCCGGGCAGCAGCTTGTGCCAGTAGATCTGCGGCTCCAGCCAGCGGTCGAACAGCCGCAGGCTCGCCCGCGGCCGGGCGAGCTCGGGGAACGGCACGGTCGGCTGCGGCGTGCCGTCGCGGTCGAACTCGGCCAGCAGCAGCCGGGAGCGCGACGTCGTGACGGGCGCGATCGAGTAGCCGTCGTACTCCGCCATCGGCCGGCCCGTGCGGCGCGCCTGGATGTTGCGGGCGACCACCGGCACCTGCTTGCGCAGCGCGCCGCCCGAGGGCAGGGTGCCGACCGTCGCGGCGTCGCCGAGCCCCCAGACGGCCGGGTGGGTGACGTGCTGGAGGGTGCGCGGGTCGACCGCGACGAACCCCTCGCTGCCGGCCGTCGCCAGCCCGCTCGCCGCGATCCAGCCGTACGCGCGGTGCGGGGGAGCCAGGTAGAGGGCGTCGTACGTGCTGGTGCTCGCGCCCTGCGGGCCGCGGAGCCGCAGCGTCCGCGCCTCGGCGTCGACCGCCTCGACCGTGGTGCTCAGCCGGACCTGCACGCCGTAGCGGTCCGCGGCGGCACGCAGCTCGCGGTCGCCCCGCGCGTGCCGGACCAGGTGCGGCGCCTCGACCAGCAGGTCGACCTCGACGTCGCCGAGCACGCCGGTGCTGCGCCAGTGGTCCGTGGCGGCGAACAGCGGCTTCAGCCCGACCGGCGCGCACGGCACGTGCCGGTCGGAGATCACGAAGACGGCCCGGCCCGACGTGAGCGACGACAGCATCGTCCAGGTCGTCGCGGCCTGCTCCGGCAGGTAGCTGGTCGCCGCGTGCGGGGTGGCGACGGCGTCGCGGGACCCCGGGATCGCGTCCCAGTCGACCTCGGAGCCCGGGCAGACCGCGAGGTCGCCGTAGACCAGCTCCGTGCCGTCGGCCAGCCGGACCGTCCACCGCTCCGGGTCGACCGACGCCACGTGGTCGGTGTACCAGCGCACGCCCTCCGGGATCACCTCGGCCTGCGGGCGGCGCAGCTCCTCCAGCGTGGCGGCGCCCGACGCGACGTACGACAGCAGCGGCCGGTAGTGGTGCACCGCTCGCGGCTCGACCACCGCGACGTCGCGGCAGCCGTCCCGCCGGAGCCGCCCGGCCAGGGACAGGCCGGCGTTGCCGCCGCCGAGGACCAGCACGTCGTGCCGCCGGGGACCGGTCATGGGGCGCACCTGCTCTGCGTGGGGGACGCGGACCCCCGCCACGCTAGGCGCGCGGGCCGGAACCCGCGCCCTGAGCAGGTCCGACGACGGTCAGCCGCGTGCGGCCGGACCCGCGTCGTCGAGGGGCGGGGCGTCGTCGACGGGCCGGGCGTCGCCGACCGGTGCCGCGTCCCCGGCCGGTGCCGGGTCGCCGGCGGGCCGGGCGTCGCCGGCCAGCCCCTGCTCGCGGGCGCGCAGCTGCGCCTCCCAGTCGCGGAGCATCTCCTCGTGGCGGCGGTCGGACTCGCGGTCGGCGGCCAGGAACCCGGGGTCGTCGTCCGGGCCGAGCGGCCGAGGGCGCTCGTACTCGGGGAACCCCGCCGTGGCGGTGCTCGGCCAGGGGACGCCCGGCGCACGTGCGCCGCGCTCCGGGCGCCCGGCGACCAGCCAGGCGATGCCGCCCACGAGCGGGAGGACGACGATCAGCAGGATCCACCCGCCCTTGGGCAGGTTGCGCACCAGCACGGAGTCCGTCTGGATGCAGTCGACCAGGCAGTAGACCAGCAGGCCGAGCTCGATGATGATCGGCAGCAGCCGCAGCACGCCGGACCCCCTTCGTCGTGGACGGGACCGACCGTAGGGGAGCGGGCCCCCGGCTGTCCGGCGAACGGGGGTGCGGGTTCGCCGCCGTCACCCGGGCGGCCGAGCGGTGCCCCCACTGGCGGGCACGGGTGGTTCGGCGGTAGAAGAGGACCACCACCCGTTCGGTCGAAGGAGCCCGGCGATGGATCAGCGCACCCGCGAGGCCCGGCACCGGCGCACCCTGCGCCGCGCCGTGGTCCCCGTCCTCGTCCTGGCCCTGGCGGCCCTCACCCCGGCGGCGGTGGCCGGCGACCACGGCGGCGGGGGGCACGGCGGTGGAGGCCACGGCGGCGGGGGGCACGGCGGCGGCGGGACGTACACCAACCCGGTGAGCGCCGGGTTCGCCGACACCTACGCCGACCCGGCGGTGATCCGGGGCCAGGACGGTTGGTGGTACGCCTACGGCACCACCGACCCGCTGCGGGAGGGCGAGGGCACCCGGCACCTGCTGCCGGTGTCGCGCTCGACCGACCTGGTCGACTGGGAGTACGTCGGCGACGCCTTCACGGAGGACACGCTGCCCGCGTGGGCCGACGCCGACCGGGGCGCGGCCCTGTGGGCGCCGGACGTCCGGTACGTCGACGGCCAGTACCGGCTCTACTACGTCGTCACCGAGACGACCACCACGCCCGGCGCGGGCGACGGGGCGATCGGCGTCGCGACGGCTCCGACCCCGACGGGGCCGTGGACGGACTCCGGCGACGCCGTGGTGGACCCGCGGCCGGGCGCCGGCGGGCCCGACGACTTCCTGTGGACGTTCGACCCGTCGCACGTCACCGGGCCGGACGGCACGGAGCACCTGTTCTACGGCTCGTACTACGGCGGCATCTGGGTCACCGAGCTCGACGACACCGGGACGGAAGCGGTCGGCGAGCCGGTCCAGGTGACCGTCGACAACAAGTACGAGGGCGCGTACACGCTGTGGCGCGACGGGTACTGGTACCTGTTCGTCTCCTCCGCCAACTGCTGCGCCGGCCCGACGACGGGCTACAGCGTGCACGTGGGGCGGTCCGAGCAGATCACCGGGCCGTACGTCGACCGCGAGGGCGTGCCGCTGCTGCAGTCGCGGGCCGGCGGGACGCCGGTCGTCGCCCCCGACGGCGACGCCTGGGTGGGCACCGGCCACAACGCCGTGGTGACCGACCTGGCCGGCCAGGACTGGGCGGTCTACCACGCCATCGACCGCGGCGACCCGTACCTGGACGGCACCGAGGGCATCAACGAGCGCCCGATGCTGATCGACCGCCTGGACTGGATCGACGGCTGGCCCGTCGTGAACGCCGGGACCGGCCCGTCGGACGACGCGCAGCCCGCCCCG
Source organism: Cellulomonas sp. NEAU-ZC6 (assembly GCF_056844425.1). Lineage (NCBI taxonomy): Bacteria > Bacillati > Actinomycetota > Actinomycetes > Micrococcales > Cellulomonadaceae > Cellulomonas > Cellulomonas sp. NEAU-ZC6. The sequence continues at coordinate 320,272 of NZ_JBXFYH010000001.1, forward strand.
GTCACGTCGGGGCGGGCGGTGACCGGGTTCGACGAGGGGCTGCGCGGCCCCTGGCGCGGATCGGCCTGGCGGGCGGCGGCGACCGACCCGCAGGGCGGCCCGCACGCGGTGTCCCGGGCGGCCGGCACCCTGGTCTCGAGCCGCAGCCCGCGCGGGGACGTGCGGGTCGAGGCGGACGTGCGCCTGGACGCCCGCGCGTCCGGCGGCGTGGTCGCGGGCGACGTCCGCGCGGTGGTCGACCCGCGGGCCGGGCGGCTGGAGCTGCGATCCGGCTCGGCCCGGGCCTCGGTGCCGCTGCCCGCCGGCGTGGACTGGTCCACCTGGCACGCCGTGGTGCTCGAGGTCGAGGGGCGCACGGCGCGTGCCGAGGTGAGCCACGCCCGCCTCGGCGACCCCCTGGCGGAGGTCGCCCTGGACCTGCGGCGCCGCACCGCCACGAGCCCGGCCGGGGCGCTCGCGCAGTCGGGCGGGGTGCACGTCGACGACCTCAGCGCCGTGCCGCTCGCCGTGCCGGTGACCGAGCGCGCCCCGCTGCCCGCCACCGGCTCCCTGCTCGACGACGTCACGTTCGACGACGGCCTCGGCGCCGGGTGGACCGCGGTGCGCGAGCCGGAGACGACGGTCGAGGGCGGCGCGCTGGTCTGGCCGGTGGAGCAGGCCGACCTGACCGGCTCGGGCAACGACGCGGGCCTGCTGCTGCGCGACGTCCCGGACGGCGACTGGACCGCCGAGACCGCCGTGCGGCTCGACGTCGGCGTCGACGACGTGCGCAACTTCCAGCAGGCGGGTCTGGTGGCGTACGCGGACGACGACCTGTTCGCGCGGCTGTCGCACGTGGCGATCTGGAACACCAGGCAGGCCGAGTTCGGCTACGAGACGCCGTACGCAGGCCGGCTGCAGTACGGCGGCACCATCGTCGGCCCGCCGGGGGACACCACCTGGCTCCGGCTGGTGCACCGCACCGACGACGCCGGCGAGCACGAGGTGCAGGCCCTCACCAGCACGGACGGCACGACGTGGGTCGCCGGCGGCACCTGGACCTTCCCGCCCGGCACGGACCTGCGCGTCGGCCTGGTGTCGCACGGCTGGAACGGCACCGACCCCCGCGCGACGGCCCGCTTCGAGCACCTGCGCGTCTGGTCCGACTGACGACGCCCGGGGCGTCGTGCCGCGAGGTCGAGGGGTTGCCGCCACGGCGCGGCCGCAACCCCTCGACCTCGTCGCAACCCCTCGACCTCGGGGCCGGGTCGGCCGGGGGGGTGGCGGGGGAGGATGAGGGCATGACGGCGGCGAAGGACCGGTGGACGGACGGGCACAAGGACGACGACGTCGACCCGTGGTCGGCGCTGGCGGGGGACTGGGTGGCGCTGTGGGGGGCGTTCGCCGACCCGGCCCGGCGCGCCCTGGTCGCCGCCACGGGCGCCGGTGCCGGGACGCGGGTGCTCGACGTCGGGTGCGGCAGCGGGGAGCTGCTCGCCGTGCTCGCCGACGCCGGTGCGCGGGTGGCGGGCGCCGACGTCGCCGCCGGGATGGTGGCACTGGCCCGGCAGGCAGCACCGGGAGCCGACGTCCGGGTGGCGTCCGCGGAGGCGCTGCCCTGGCCGGACGGGTCGTTCGACGTCGTCACCGCCGTGAACGTGCTGCACGTGGCGGACGACCCCGGAGCGGCGCTGGCGGAGGCCGTGCGGGTGACGACGCCCGGCGGGCTGGTCGCGGTCTGCGGGTGGGCCGACCGGGCGCTGGTGGAGCTGGACGCCGTCGAGGCCGCGCTGGCCGAGGACGACGGCGAGCCGCCCGCGGAGGAGAGCCCCGTGCGGCACGACGAGCCGGCCCGCGCCCTGCTGCGCGGTGCCGGGCTGGTCGTCGAGCACGTGGAGCTGGTCGACGTGCCGTGGACCGCGGCCGACGACGACGCGCTGGTGCGGGGTGCGCTGCTCGGGGAGGACGCGGCGGGGCTCGCGGACCGCGGGCCGGTGGTCCTGCGGGCGGCCCGGCCGTTCCGGACGGCCGACGGCGGCTACCGGTTCCGCAACACCTTCCGGCTGCTGGTCGGCCGCACGCCCGCCTGACCACCCGCCCGCCCGCCTGACCACCCGCCCGCCCGCCTGACCACCCGCCCGCCCGACCACCCGCCCCGGGGCGGCGACGGGACGACGAGCAGCTGCCCGCCGTCCCGGCGCCGTGGTCCGCGACCGGTGGTCCGGACCGTCAGTCGAGGTCCGTGACGGCCGTCCGGTAGCGCCGGCGCACGAGCACGCCCGTCCCGCCGATCGCCAGGGCGGCGAGCGCCGCGAGGACGACGGCCGCGACGTCCGAGCCGGTCCGGGCGAGCGCGCCGCCGGACGCCCCGGACCCGCCGGACCCACCGGGCAGCACCGGGTCGCCGGGTGCCGCGGGCACGCCACCGGGGGCACCGGGGACGCCGCCCGGGGCACCGGGCACGCCACCGGGCGCGCCGGGGACGGGCGCAGCCGCGAGGGCGAAGGCCACGTCGACCGGGGCGGAGGCGCGGGTGCCGAGCGCCTGGACGACCTGGCCCGCGTACCGGCCGGCGGGCAGCGCCCCGGCGTACGTGACCGTCCAGGTGCCGTCCGTCGCGACGACGGCGGAGCCGGCGAGCGAGGCGGGGACCGCGGCGGCCGCGGCGGCCGCGCGGGCCCCGGCGGCGCCGGTGTCGGTCACGGTGACGACCGCGCCGGGGGCGCCGGTCCCGCGCAGCGCGGTGACCGTGGTGCCCGCGGCGAGGTCGCCCGAGGGCGCGTCGGTGACGGCCAGCGTGCCGAGGTCCGCGCGCTGCGTCAGCCACTCGGCCTGCGTGGTCGGACGGTCGATCACGCGGGTCTCGCCGATGCAGCCGTTCCAGCCGTTGCGGGCGCCGTCGTCCACCCAGTCCGCGCCGAGCAGCCACGGCATGGTCGCCTGGATCGACTGGCCGCCGGAGTCGGTGGCGTTGCGGAGCACGGGCGCGCCGTCGACGTACATCGTCGTGCTGGCGGCGGCCGGGTCGTTGACCACCGCGACGTGGATCCACTTGTCGACGAGGATCTCGCCGGACCACGCGGTGCGGTCGCCCTTGGTGGTGACCCCCGGGACCTCGGTGTACTGCAGCTCGCGCAGGTTGGACACGCCGAGCGCGACGGGGGAGGCGGTGTAGTCCCACTGCGACCAGGGCATGCCGGGCAGCTGCGAGCGGTTGCCGGACCGGACCACGGCCTTGGACCAGCCGTTGGCGTCCGCGGTCCAGGAGGGGTCGACCTGGAGGAACGTCTCGATGGTGTAGCCGTCGGGGAACGTCTCGGCGTTGGCCGGGGCGCCGGCGGCGGTGGTGAGGTAGCTGAACCGGTCCGCGGACGAGTTCGCGAAGCACACGGCGGCGCCGTCCGAGGAGAACCCGTGCACGCCGCCGTGCACCACGGTCACGTCGCCCGGCTGCGCGGTGGTCACCGCGGGGTCGATCGCGGCCCGCGTCAGGTCGTTGCCGTGCGCGACGTCGGGGACGACGCCGCCCTCGGGCAGCACGCCCTCGGGCAGGCCGTTCATCCGCCAGTGCGCCACGGTGCCCTCGGCCTCGGCGAAGTCCAGGGCGTTGCCGGGGGTCTCGGTGGTGACGGGGTCCGGGCCGACGAAGCCGTCCAGCAGCAGGTCGCGGGCCTTCTGGGTCAGCGACGGCCAGGTGCCGGTCCCCGCCTGGAAGTCGGGGGCGAACCCGGCGAACCGCTCGCTGTAGTCCAGGTCCAGGGTGAAGCGCTGGCCCGGGCCGTCCAGCAGCGGCTGGTCGTAGCCGGTGAGCATCTCCTGGGGCTTGGCGGTGACCCACGGCGACGCCGTCTGCAGCGTGAGGGTGTCGTGGCTGAGGTCCATCTCGACCAGCCCCAGGTACCCGTTCCCGCCCTCGTAGGCCATCTGGTAGTCGATCAGCACGTTCGTCACGCTGTGCCCGAGGTCGTTGGTCCGGGTCTGCTGCGTCGCGCCGTGGAAGTGCCCGTTGAACGTGAGGAAGATCTGGTCGCTGCCCGCGATCAGCTCGTCCCAGAGCCACTCGCCGTACGCGGTGTCCCGCGGCGTGGTCTGGTCGGCGTCGACGTTCAGGAGCGAGTGCGTCGTGAGCACGAACGGCACGTCGGGGTGCGCGGCCATCGCGTCCTTCGCCCACTGCACCGTCTGGTCGGAGATCCGCCAGGCGAGCGCGAGCACGCCGAACTCCTGGCCCTCGGCCTCGAACACGTGGTACTGGCTCAGGCCGGTCGGGTCGCTGCCCCGGTACGTCGGCTGGCGGGCGGCGCGGTCCGGGCCGAACCAGTCCAGGTAGGGCTCGGCCGCGAGGTCGTAGTCGACGTCCGCGAGCGTGTCGTCGGAGTTCCGCACGTCGTGGTTGCCCGGCAGGATCGAGTAGGGCAGCCCGCCGGCCTCGAGGGTGTCCATGGCGGTGCTGGCCGCCTGCCACTCGGCGGCGGTGCCGACCCGGTCGACGACGTCGCCCACGTGCGCCACGAACGGGATGTTGAGCGCGTCGGCCTGCTCGACCAGGAACCGGGTCTGCTCCCGGTACGGGTCGGTGCCGTAGCGGGGGAGGAACTGGTCGGCGGAGTACCGCGAGTAGAACTGGGTGTCCGGCAGCACGGCGAGCGTGAACCGGGAGCCCGGCTCGTCGGAGGCCGCGGCGGGCAGCACGGACCCGGCTGCCGGAGCGGGCGGGGCCGCCGAGGCGGCGGGCAGGGCGGCGGCGAGCAGGCCGGCCGCCAGGGCGACGGTCAGCGTCGCCGCGAGGGGAGCGGTGCGAGGTGCAGGGCTCACGGACGTGGTCTCCCGGGGTGGTGGGGGCGCGCCGGTCGGCGCGCAGGCAGCCTGGTCACCCGCCGTGAACGCCCGGTGTCGCGCCCCGGTCCGGGCTGTGCACCCTGGCCGAACCCCGGGTGCGGGTGCGCGGGAGCGGGGCGCGGTGGATTGCCATCTGAGGTAAGGCTTGGCTAAGGTCCGTCCGTGCCTGTCCACCACCCCGCGATGTCCGCCGCCGACGTCAGCATCGGCTACGGCGGCGACCCGGTCGTCACCGGCGCCAGCGTCGAGCTGGCGGCGGGCCGGGTGACGGCCCTGGTCGGGCCGAACGGCTCCGGCAAGTCGACGCTGCTGCGCGGCATGGCCCGGCTGCAGCGGCTCTCGGCCGGCGACGTCGCGCTGGCCGGAGCGGACGCGTCCGCGCTGTCGGCGCGCGACTTCGCCCGACAGGTGACGCTGCTCGCGCAGTCCCGGCCGACGCCCGCCGGGATCACCGTCCGCGACGCGGTCGAGTTCGGCCGGCACCCGCACCGGCAGGGCTGGCGCGGCACCGACCCGGACGGCCGCGCGGCGGTCGACCGCGCGCTCGCGCTGGCGGGCATCGCCGACCTCGCGGGCGACGACGTCGACACGCTGTCCGGCGGCCAGGTGCAGCGCGTGTGGTTCGCCTCGGCGCTCGCCCAGGACACGGGCGTGCTGCTGCTGGACGAGCCGACCAACCACCTGGACCTGCGGTACCAGGTCGAGGTGCTCGAGCTCATGCGGTCGCTCGCCGACGCGCACGGCGTCGCGGTCGGGGTGGTGCTGCACGACCTCGAGCAGGCCGCGGCGGTCGCGGACCGGGTGCTGGTGCTGAGCCGCGGGCAGGTGGTCGCCGACGGCCCGCCGGAGCGGTCGCTCACGTCGGCGCTCCTCAGCGAGGTCTACGAGATCGACATCGTCGTCCGCGCCGACCCGGGCACCGGGCACCTCGGCGTGCACGCACCGCGGCTGCAGCTGCGCCGGCTCGCCCCGGCCGGGGAACCGGCCGCCGTCGGCGCCTGACACGGCACCGCACCACCCCCGACGACCACTGCCACGACCACCGCGCCACCGGCGCGGCTCCACGGGCGCGACGCGCGGACGCCCTGAACCTCCGCGCAGACACGAGGAACCATGACCACGCGACGCACGCTCACGGCCCTGGTGGCCGTCGGCGCGCTGGCCGCCCTGTCGGCCTGCGGCACCACCGACGAGCCCACGAGCGACGCCTCGACCACGGCCGCCGCTGCGGGCGGGCCGGTGTCGATCACCGACGACCGCGGCGAGACCGTCGAGCTGGACGCCCCGGCCACCCGCGTCGTGTCGCTGGAGTGGATGCAGACCGAGATGCTCACCTCGCTCGACGTGACCCCGGTGGGCGCGGCGGACGTCGAGGGCTACACCTCCTGGGTCGGCGCCGTGGTGCCGCTGGAGGGCGAGCCGGAGGACGTCGGCACCCGCGGGGAGCCCTCGATCGAGGCGATCGCCGACCTCGAGCCCGACCTGATCATCGGCGTGACGTCCTCGGTCCCCGAGGGCGCCATGGAGCAGATGGAGCGCATCGCACCCGTCGCCCTGTTCGACGGCGCCTCGGCCGAGGACCCGATCGGCTACGTCGAGGACACGTTCCGCTCCGTCGCCACCCTGGTCGGCGCGGACGACAAGGCGGACGAGGTCATCGAGGCGTCCGAGGCCAAGGTCGCCGAGAACGCCGCCGCGATCGCCGCCGCCGGCCTGGAGGGCACGCCGATCGTGTTCGCCTCCCCGTACGCCGAGGGCGCGAACGTGTCGATCCGCATGCACGGCCCGCGGTCGTCGTTCCAGGCCGTGGCGGACGCCATGGGCCTGACCGCCGCGACCACCGACCCGGGTGACGACGCCTACGGGCTGTCGTACGTCGACGTCGAGGGCCTGACCGCGCTGCCGGCGGACACGCGTTTCCTCTACTGGGGCAACGACTCCGAGGACGACGTCGTCGAGACGGTGCTCGCGTCCAACCCGGTCTGGCAGTCCCTGCCGTTCGTGCAGGAGGGTCACGTCTACCGCGCCGGCGTCGGCATCTGGGCCTACGGCGGCCCGGAGTCGCTGGCCGGCTGGTCGGACGACCTGGTCGCGCAGCTCACCGCCGAGTGACCACCACCTGAGCCGACCGTGACCACCTCGCTCCCGCGCAGCCCGCGACCCGACGCCACCCCGGCGCGGGTCGCGGGCCCGCCCGCCGCCGGCCTCCCGGAGGGGACGGGCGTCCCCGGCCCCGGCCCCCGCCGGTCCGCCCGCACCGCCGTCGCGCTGACGGCGCTGGTCGTCTGGCTGGTCGCGGCCGCGACGTGGCACCTGACGCAGGGCACCGCCGACGTGACCGTCGGCGAGCTGTGGCGGGCGCTGACGGGGCAGGGCGGTCTCGACCAGGCGGCCGCCGTCGTCACGTCGTCGCGGCTGCCCCGCCTCGCCGCCGGCGTGCTGGTCGGCTGCGCGCTCGGCGCCTCCGGTGCCGCGCTGCAGGGCATCGCGCGCAACCCGCTGGCCGCGCCCGACACGCTGGCCGTCAACGCGGGCGCGCACCTGGCCGTCACGGCTGCTGCCGTGCTCGGGGCGTCCCTGGGCGCGCTGCCCGGCGTGGTGGTCGCGTTCGCCGGCGGCCTCGCGGCGGCGGGGGTCGTCATCGGCTTGTCCGGGGGAGCCGCGGCGTCGCCGATCCGGCTGGTGCTCGGCGGGACCGCGATCACCCTCGGCCTGGCCTCCGTCACGCAGGCGCTGCTGGTGCTGTTCCCCTGGGAGACGCAGGGGCTGTTCGCGTGGGGCGCCGGGTCGCTCGGGCAGAACGGCATGGGCACCGTGCGCGCGGTGCTGCCGGTCGTGCTCGTCGCGTTCGCGGGGCTGCTCCTGCTCGGCCGCCGGCTGGACCTGCTGCAGCTCGGGGACGACGCGGCGCGCTCGCTCGGCGTGGACGTCGGCCGCACCCGGCTGGTCGGGGTGGTGCTCGCCGTGCTGCTGGCCACCTGCGCCGTGACCGTCACCGGACCCATCGGGTTCGTCGGGCTGTGCGCGCCGCTGCTGGTGCGGCTGCTCGCCACCTGGGTGCCCCCGCTGACCCGGCACCGGGTGCTGATCCCGGCGGCCGCGGTCGCGGGGACCGCGCTGGTCCTCACCGCCGACGTCGCGCTGCGCGCGGTGTTCGGGGCGATCAGCGGCGTCACGGTGCCCACCGGAGTGGTGACCAGCCTGATCGGCGCGGTCGCCCTGGTCCTGCTGGCCCGGCGGGCCCGCGCCGCGCTCGAGCCCGACACCCTGGTCACGCTCCGCGCGGGCAGCGCGCTGTCCCGGCGCGCGCCCGCGGTGCTCCTCGGGATCGCGGTGCTGCTGGTGGTCGTCGTGCTGGTGGCGGGCGTGCTGCTCGGGGACCGGACGGTGCTGCTCGGGGACGTGCAGAACTGGCTGGCGGGGCGCGCCTCGGTGCGGCTGGACATCATCCTCGACTCCCGGGTGCCGCGGGTCGCGGCCGCCATGCTCGCCGGGGCGTGCCTGGCGCTGGCGGGCGGGCTGATCCAGACCGTCACCCGGAACCCGCTGGCCGACCCGGGCGTGCTCGGGGTCGCGCACGCCGCCGGACTCGGCGCCGTGGTGGTCATCGTGGTCGCCGCCGCCCCCTCGTTCGCCCTCGTGTTCACCGGCGCGCTGGTCGGCGCGATCGCCGCGGGCGTGCTCGTCTTCGGCGCGGGCTCCGGCGGGTCGGCGGGCCGGATGGTCCTGGTGGGCCTCGGGACGGGGGCCGCCGCCAGCGCGGTCACCACGCTGCTGCTGGTGCGGACGGACCCGTGGAACCAGAACCGGGCGATCACCTGGCTGGGCGGTTCGACGTTCGGCGCGGGGACGCCGCAGCTGGTGCCGATGGCCGTGGCGCTGGTGATCGGCCTGGTCGTGGTCGCCCGCACGCACCGCGACCTGGACCTGGTGCAGGTCGACGACCTGACGCCCCGGGTGCTGGGCGTGGACCTGCCGCGGTCCCGGAACCTGCACGTCGCCGTCGCGGTGCTGCTCACCGCGGCCGCGACCGCGGCGATCGGGCCGATCGTGTTCGTCGGGCTGGTGGCCCCGCACGCCGCGCGGATGCTGATCGGCAAGCGGCACCGCTGGCTGCTGCCGATGACGGTGCTGCTCGGTGCGGCGCTGGTGGCCGTCGCGGACGTGGTCGGGCGGACCGCCATCGCCCCGGCGCAGCTGCCCGCTGGCCTGGTCACCGCCGTGGTGGGCACGCCGTACTTCCTGTGGCTGCTCTGGCGGATGCGGGCCGCGTCGCGCCGCTGAGCCGGCTCAGCCCGCCGCGTGCCGGGCGAGGAAGTCGCGCACCGCGGCCGCGGCCGGCGCGCTGTCCAGGTGCAGCCCGTGCCCGGCGCCGGGAACGGCGACGAGCGCGGCGCCGGGGACCTCCGCGGCGATCCGCTCCGCCGACGCGAGCGCCGCCAGCCGGTCCTGGGTGCCGTGCACGACCAGCGTCGGCCCCGTGATCCGGTGCAGCACCGCCAGGGCGTCGTGCGTGGTGCTGGCCCGGTACAGCGCCCGCAGCACCGGCCGGCCGGCGTCGAGCGCGAAGAACGCCCGCACCGCGTCGGGGTGGGCGGCCGCCCAGTCGTCCGCGAAGAACAGCCGGCGGCGGTCGGCGGGGTCCCCGCCCAGCAGCAGCCGGTGCGCCTCGGCGTCGCGGGGGACGCCGTCGCCCGCGCCGGCGCTGGTCGCGAGCAGCACGAGCGACGCGACCCGCTCCGGGGCGTCGACCGCGAGCCACTGCGCGATCTTGCCGCCCATCGAGTGCCCCACCACCTGGACCCGCTCGACGCCCGCGGCGTCCAGCACCGCCCGCACGTCCGCGGCCAGCGCCCGGGTGGTGAACCGGTCCGCCGGGACCTCGCCCGCGGGCCCCGGGGCGCTGCCGCCGGTGCCGCGCTGCTCGGCGCGCAGCACCCGGAACCGCGTCGCGAGGTCGGCGGCGACGGGGTCCCAGCCCGCCATCGGCGTCGCCTGGCCCTGCAGCAGCAGCACGGGGCTGCCGGAGCCCTGCTCCTGCCACAGGAGGTCGACCCCGTCGTCGGCTCGGGCGGTCCGGACGGTGCCGACGGTGCGGGCGGTGCTGACGGTGGGAGCCGGGTCGGGTGCGGACGTCACCGGGCGACGGTAGCCGAGCGGTGGCCGGCCCCGGCCGGCCGGTCAGCGCGCGAGCCGCTCCACCGCGCCGGCGAACACCGGGGGCAGGCGCACGGCGGCGGGCACCAGCGCGCCGCGCAGCGGGGAGGTCGCGGCGGCGACGAGCGTCGTCGTCAGCAGCCGGTAGTCCCGGGTCGCCGCCGCCCACGCGCGCTCGTAGCCCGCGGGGTCGTCCCGGTGCGCGATCGCCGCCCGGGCCTGCGCGAAGCCGAGCCGCAGCCCCTCGCCGGTCAGCGCGTCGACGTAACCCGAGGCGTCCCCGACCAGCAGGACCCGGCCGGCGGTGCGCGCCCGGGTCCGCTGCCGGAGCGGTCCGGCCCCCCGGTCCGACGCGGCCACGGGCGCACCGGCGAGCCGGCCGGCGAGCGCGGGCATCCCGGCCAGCTCGGCGTCCACGTCGATCGGTGCCGGGCCCAGCAGGGCGACGCCGACCAGGTCCGGGCCGACCGGCGTCACGTAGGCCTCGGCCCGGCGGCCCCAGTGCACCTCGACCAGGTCGGTCCACGGCGCCACGCGGTAGTGCCGCCGCACGCCGAACCGGCGCGGGTGCCGGCGCACCGCGGGCGCCTCCAGCCCGGCCAGCCGGCGCACGGTCGAGTGCAGGCCGTCGCAGCCGAGCAGCCAGCGGGCGCGCACCCCGCCCGCGGTGACGCCGTCGCCGTCCTGGTCGAGGGTGGTGACCTTGGTCGTGACCCGCTCGACCCCGAGCGCCTCGGCGCGGTCCGCGAGCGCCGCGTGCAGCACGGTCCGCCGCACGCCGCGCCCCGGCGGGCCGGCGAACCGGTGCTCCGCGCGCAGGTCGTCCCGGACGTACGCGATGCCCGCCAGCGGGCGGCCGACGGGCTCGACGCCCCAGCGGGCGAGCGCGTCGACCGCGCGCGGCATCAGACCCTCGCCGCAGGCCTTGTCGACCGGGGTGCCGCGGGGCTCGGCGACGACGGCGGACAGCCCGGCCAGCCGGGCCTCGACCGCCGCGGCCAGGCCGACCGGGCCGCCGCCGACCACCAGCACGTCGGCGTCGTGCGCCCTGCTCACGCCCGGGTCACCGCCGCCTGCAGCGCCCGCTCCTCGGCGGGGATCCGGAACCCGAGCAGCAGCACCGCGTTCAGCACCGTGAAGGCCAGCGCGGTCACCCACGCCGTGTGCACCAGGGGCAGCGCGACGCCCTCGACCACGACGGCCACGTAGTTGGGGTGCGGGATCCACCGGTAGGGACCCCGGCTGACCAGCGGCAGGTCGGGCACGACGATCACCCGGGTGTTCCACCGCGGGCCGAGGGTGGCGATGCACCACCAGCGCAGCGCCTGGCTCGCCAGGACCAGCACCAGCGCGGGCCAGCCCAGCCACGGCAGGAACGGCCGGTCGGCCGCGTGCACCTCGACCACGCACGCCACGAGCAGGCCGGTGTGCAGCGCGACCATCGCCGGGAAGTGCCCGCGGCCCGACTCCACTGCCCCGCGGGCGAACGACCACCGGGCGTTGCGCGCGGACACCACGAGCTCTGCCAGCCGCTCGAGCGCGGTCAGGGCGATCAGGACGTCGAACCACAGCAGCGAGCTCATCGGGCCTCCTCGGGCCAGCGCAGGGCGACCAGCTCCGCCGTGACCCCGGGCCCGAACGCGAGCACCGCGCCCAGGGCCCCGGGGTCCGGGGGTGGTCCGTCCAGGGTGTCGGCCAGGACGTGCAGCACGGCCGCCGACGACAGGTTGCCGGCGCGGGCGAGCGACGCGCGGCTGCGCGCGAGGGCCTCGGGCGGGAGCCCGAGCGCCTGCTCGACCGCGTCCAGGATCTTGGGGCCGCCGGGGTGCACCACCCAGCGCGCGACGTCGGCGGGGGAGTCCTCGCCGGGGCCGAGCGGTGCGAGCAGCGCGCCGACGTCCTCGGCGGCGTGCGCGGCGACGGTGTCGGCCATCCCGCCCGACAGCACGATGCGGAACCCCGAGCCGCCCACCTGCCACCCGAGGTCCCCTGCCGTGCCGGGGTACAGCGTGCTGCGGGTGCCGACGACGGACGGGCCGTCGAGGCCCAGCGCAGCCGCCCGGTGGTCGCCCACCAGGACCGCGGCCGCCGCGCCGTCCCCGAACAGCCCGCACGCGACGAGGTTCGCGGTGGAGTCGTCGTCGTGCTGGAGGGTGAGCGAGCACAGCTCGACCGACAGCAGGACGGCCACCTCGTCCGGGTGCCCGACCAGGTGGTCGTGCACCCGGGCCAGGCCGGCGGCGCCACCGGCGCAGCCGAGCCCGAAGCTCGGCACCCGGCGCACGTCGGGGCGCAGGCCCAGGCGCTCGACCAGCAGGGCGTCCAGGGAGGGCGCCGAGACACCGGTGACGGTGGTGAAGAACAGGTGGTCCACGTCGCGGGGCTGCAGCCCGGCCGCGGCGAGCGCGTCCTGCACGGCCCGCAGGGCGAGCTCGGCGCCCTCGCGCAGGAACACGTCGTTGGTCTCGCCGAACGACGACAGGCCGGCGTACTTCTCCAGCGGGAGCGCCAGGTGCCGGGTCTCGATCCCGCTGGAGGCGTGCACGCGCTCGAGCAGGGCCCGGCGCCGCGGGTCGCGCGTGACCAGCCCGGCGATCTCGGCGGTGATCTCCGCCTGGGGGTAGACGTGGTCCGGCAGGACGGGGGCGACGGCCAGGATCCGCGACATGCACCGGATCCTCTCGCGGTGCCCTCGCGACCGCGACCGGACCGGCAGGTCAGCCCTGCGTGACCAGCAGCACGACCGCCAGCCCGGCGACCGCCATCGCCGCGCCGAACGGCCACCGGCTGGCCGGCCGGGTGAGCGCGACGCCGACCGCGGAGGCCGCGAGCGCGGTCGCCCCGGCCAGGGCTGCCAGCGCCAGGGGACCGGGCGCGCCCGCGGGGGCCAGGACGACGACCAGGACCGCGACCAGCAGGACGGCGGCGGCGGCGAACGCCGTGCCCTGTCGGCCCAGCCGGTGCGGCAGGCCGCGCACGCCGGTGGCCGCGTCGTCCTCCAGGTCGGGCAGCACGTTCGCCAGGTGCGCGCCGACGCCGAGCAGGGCAGCGCCGGCGGTCACCCACCAGGGCGCCCAGGCGTCGCCGCCGGGCACGCCCAGGGTGGCGACGGACGGCAGCCCCCCGAACGCCACGGCGTAGGGAGCCCAGGACCACGCGGTCGACTTGAGCCGCGCGTTGTACGCCCACGCGACGGCGACGAGCGCGAGGTGCAGCGCCGCGGCCGGCAGCCCGAGCGGCAGCGACAGCAGCGCGCAGGCCAGGACCGCCAGCAGGGCCGCGCGCCGCAGCAGGTCCGGGGTGACGGCCCCGGAGACCACCGGCTTGCCGGTGCGCCCGACGGCCAGGTCCCGGCCCGCGTCGATCCAGTCGTTCGACCACCCGACGGACAGCTGCCCGGCGAGCACGGCGGCCGCCACCAGCAGCGCCCGGCCCGGACCGGCCCCGGCGGCGCCCGCCGCGAACGCCCCGGCGAACAGGGTCACCGCGGCGGCCGGCGCCGCGTGCGCGGCGCGCACGAGCGCGACGGAGCGGCGCCCGGCGGTCGTCGCGGGTGCGGGCGGCATGGTCCTCCTCGCCGGTCGGCTCAGGCGTCGGGCGCGGAGCGGTGCTTCGGGGCCAGGAGCCCCTCGATGAAGTGCGAGACGCGGGCGGGGTCGTGCCGGAGCGTGGGCAGCGCACCGACGATGGCACGGGACAGCACCCGGATGGGGACGTTCGCGTCGTTCGAGGCGGCCCGGAGCACGTCGAACGCGGCGCGGGTGTCGACGGACAGGGCGAACGCCACCACGCCGACGGCCTGGTCGATCACCGCCCGGCTCTGCGCGGCCGCGGCGATCGCCACCGAGGCGGCGGCCTGCGCGCGGTCGTCCACCACGTCGGTGACGTCCACGAAGTACCCGTGCAGCACGGTGGGAGGACCGCCGTCGGTGCTGCTCTGCCCCTCGCCGACGACCGCGACCACCCGGACCCTGCCGCGTGCGTCGACGATGCGGTGCACGGACGAGAACGGCTCGCCGGTGCGCCGCGCCTCGTCGAGCGCGGCGACCACGCGGTCCCGGTCGTCGGGGTGCTTGTGCGCGAGCAGCAGCTGCGTGGTGGGCACGACCTCGTGCGGGGCGAAGCCGTGGATGGCGTAGACCTCGTCGGACCACCACCAGCGCTGGGTCTCGAGCGAGAGCCGGAACCCGCCCGAGCGCGCCCGCGTGCCGAGCGCCAGGGCGTGCTCCGGACCGGACAGGTCCTGCATGGTTCCCACCCCCGTCGTGCGCGGTCCACCGGGCGCCGACGTCGGGGCGGCGCGGCTCGTCGCGGATCACGCTACGCGCGTGCGCAGCGGCGCGACACCGGAACGCCGCGGGCGCGTCCTCAGGGCCCGGGGTCCGGGAGCGACGGCATCTCCAGCCCCGTGCCGTGCCGCAGCAGCGCGCCACGCACCACCGCGCCGGACCCGAACCGCTCGGCCACCGCGTCCACGGCGGCGTCCAGACCGCTCGCGTCCGGTCCGTCCAGGTCGAGCGTCGGCTGCCAGTGGTCGTCGGGCTCGAGGTTCGTGAGGGCGACGCCGACCAGGGTCAGCCCGCGCTCGCGCACCAGCCCCGCCGCCTCGTCCAGCAGGGCGGTCGCGGTCGCCGCCAGCGCGGCGCCGGACGCGGTGGCGTGCGGGACCGACCGCGAGCGGGTGGCCCTGGTGTAGTCGGCGAACCGCAGCCGCAGCACCACCGTCCGGGCCAGCCGGTGGCCGGCCCGCATCCGGCGGCACACCCGGTCGACCAGGCCGAGCAGCGCCGCCCGGACCGCCGCGGGGTCGTGCGGCCCGGGCCCGAGCGCGCGCTGGGCGCCCACCGAGCCGCGGCGCCTGCCGGTGACCACCCGCTCTGCGGTGGTGCCGTGCACGACCGCGAACAGGTGCCGGCCCATCGCCGGCCCGAGCGCGCCGACCAGGACGTGCTGCGGGAGCGCCGCCACGTCACCGGCCGTTGCCAGGCCGAACGCGCGCAGCCGGGTCGCGGTCACCTCGCCGACGCCCCACAGCATCTCCAGGGGCAGCGGGTGCAGGAACGCGTCCTCCCGGTCCGGCTCCACCAGCAGCAGGCCGTCCGGCTTGGCGACCCGGCTGGCGACCTTGGCCAGGAACGGGGTCCGGGCGACGCCCACCGTGATGCCGAGCCCGACCTCGTCCCGCACCCGCTCCCGCAGCCGGGCGCCGATGCCGACCGGGGGGACGTCGATGTGCCGCAGGCCGTGCACGTCCAGGAACGCCTCGTCGATCGACACGCCCTGCACGGCCGGGGTGGTGTCCTCGAAGATCGCGAAGACGGCGCGGCTCGCGGCCGTGTACGCCGCGAACCGGGGCGGGACCACCACCAGCCCGGGGCAGAGCGAGCGGGCCTGCCGCGCGCTCATCGCGGTGCGGACACCCCGGCGCTTCGCCTCGTACGACGCGGCCAGCACCACCCCGCCGCCGACCGCCACCGGGCGCCGGCGCAGCCGCGGGTCGTCGCGCTGCTCGACCGACGCGTAGAACGCGTCCAGGTCGGCGTGCAGGACCGCGGCGCGGCGCTCGGCCCGGGTCGGTTCCATGGAGCACATGGTCGACCCGGGGTCTGACACCCCGGAGGGAGTCAGCCGAGCGGCGGCCCCTCGCGGCGCGTGGCGAGCAGCCCGGACCCGAGCAGCAGCCCGAGGACCGCGCCCCCGGCTCCGAGCCACAGGGCGCCCGGGTCACCGAGGGCCACGGCCCGCACCACTGCGCTGACCAGCAGCCCGGCCCCCGCCAGCAGCGCCGCCAGCCCCGCCGTGGCCAGCAGGCCGTCCACCAGGGTCGTCGTCCCGGTCCCCGGGTCGAGCAGCCAGCCGGCCCCGAGCGCGGCGACGGCGGCCACGGGCAGCAGCCAGGCCCCGGGCGGCCGGCCGAACCAGTCCGGCACCAGCAGCACCACGGCGCACGCGAGCGCGACCACCGCCACCCAGCCGGAGGCGGTCGAGACACCGGCGCGCGAGGACATGGCGGCCAACCTAGCCCGCCGGGGCCAGCACGTGCCCGACCAGCCGGCGCAGCGTCGCGAGCCCGTCCGAGGACAGCACGCTCTCCAGGTGGCCCTGGACCGACGCGACCCCGGGTCCCCGCAGCGCGTGCACCACGCCGGTGCCCGGGTCCGCCGCGACCTCGAGGTCCAGCAGCGGCGACCGGACGTCGCCCGGCACCACGTGCGCGGCGAAGGTGTTATAGAACCCGATGGCCGGCCGCTCGCCGAACACGTCGACCTCGAGGCGCTGGCCCTGGCGCGGAGCCGGCAGCGGCGCGACCGGCAGCCCCGCCTGCAGCGCCAGCACCTGGTGGCTCAGGCACACCGCGAGCACGGGCGCCCCGGCCCCGAGCCGGCGCGCGAGCAGCGCGTGCAGCCGCGCCACCCGGGGGTCGTCGAGGCGGCGGGGGTCGCCTGGTCCCGGACCGAGCACCAGCAGGTCGGCGTCGGGGTCGTCGGGGACCGCGTCCCAGGCAACGACGCGAGCGGCCAGCCCCAGGTGCCGGAGCTGGTGCGCGAGCATCGTCGTGAACTGGTCCTCGGCGTCGACCACCAGCGCGGTCCGGCCGGCCAGCCCGGGCACCGGGTCGGGCGCCTGCGGCCGCAGCCAGAAGGCGGCCAGCCGGTCGTTGCGGGACGCCAGGGCGTCGGCGACGCCCGGCTGGTCGGCGAGCACGGGCGCCGCGGCCGCGCGGGCGGGGGGCACCGCACCGATCGCCGTGAGCACGCCCGCGGCCTTCGCGTGCGTCTCCGCCACCTCGCCCTCCGGCGACGAGTGCCGGACCAGCGTGGCCCCCACCGGGACCGTCACCCGGCCGGCGCCGTCGAGGTAGGCGGTACGGATCAGGATCGGCGCGTCCAGCGCGTAGCCGTCGCCGTCCGGCTCGAGCAGCGCCAGCACGCCGGAGTAGTAGCCGCGGGGCGTCGTCTCGTGCCGGGCGATCACGGCGCACGCGTTGCCCATCGGCGACCCGGTGACGGTCGGGGCGAACATCGTCAGCCGCAGCACCTCGCGCACGTCCAGGTCGGTGCGGCCCTCGAGCACGTACTCGGTGTGGGTCAGGCGGGACATCTGCGCCAGGTACGGCCCGAGGATGCGGCCTCCGTCCGGGCAGACGGCGCTCATCATCTTCATCTCCTCGTCGACCACCATGAACAGCTCCTCGCTCTCCTTGGTGTCGGCCAGGAACGCGAGCAGCTCGTCGCCGGTGGGCGCGTGCTGCCCGTGCCGGAACGTCCCGCTGATCGGGTTCATCCGGGCGACGCCGTCCTGCACGGTCACGTGCCGCTCGGGCGTCGCCCCGGCCGCGGCCAGGCCCGGCGTCGACACCGCGAAGGTCCAGTACGCGCCGGACTCCCGCTCGAGAAGGGCCCGCAGCCAGCCCAGCACGGCGGTGCCCGGCGCCGCGGCGGTCGCCGCCACGTAGTCGCGGCGGAGCACGAAGTTCGCGCCCTCGCCGCGGCCGATCTCGTCCGCGAGCACCGCCCGGACCCGGTCGGCGTACCCGGTGTCGTCGACGTCGAAGGCCCCGGGGCCGACGGCGACCGGCTCGGGGAGCAGGGCCAGCGCCTCGGCGACCGGGAGCTGCTCCCGGTCGCGGACCAGCAGGCAGCGCAGCGGGGCGCCGTCGTCGTGGGCCGCGAACCCGCGCTCGCGCACCTGCCGGAACGGCACGAGCGCGAGCACGGTGCCGCCGTCGAGCGGGATGTCGGCGAGGTGCTCCACGTCGCGCACCTCGCCCACGAGCACGTCGAGGACGGCGGAGCCGCGGCGGTGCAGCACGGCGAAGGGCGGGGCGTCGTCGGTGAGGAGCGAGCGCAGCAGGGAGGTCATGGGGAGCCGTTCCGGGTCGGGACCGGGGGTCCCGCCGTCACGCACGGCCCGACCACCCGGTGGGGGCGGTCGTCGACGCGTCGAGGTCCGCCTAGGAGGCGGACCACCACGAGATCTGCGACGCGGACATGGCCGAGACGATAGCCGATCCGGATCGCGTGCGTGGCCCGACCGCCGCACGATGGCGGCATGAGCCAGGACGCCGCCGCCCCGCCGCCCGCCGACCGCCCCGACCCCGCCCACCTGCCGCCGGACGGCGTGCCCGACGACGTCGTGGAGGCCGTCGGAGGGGTCACCGCGGCGTTCGAGGTCGTCGAGCACGCCCGCGGGATGCTCTACGCCTTCCACCGTCTGATCGGGCGCGCCGACGCCGAGCTCGCCGACGCGCTCGACCGGCTGGCAGCAGCGGGGCACCCCGACCTCGCCGACGAGCTGCGCACCGAGGTGGTCGGGCGCAACGTGCTGGAGGGCCGGTGGACCTTCCAGGTCGTCGAGGACTTCGACGACGGGTACTACCGGACGTTCGCCGACGCGGAGCGGCGCACCCGCGACCGCCTGGTGGCCGGGCGCCGGCACGTCTACGAGTCGCAGCTGAAGGAGCGCAACCGGACGCACGGCCTGCCCGGGCACGAGTCGCGGCCGGGGCGCTGACCAGGGTCGGGACGGGCGCACGCGATACCCCCGTGGACCCGGGCCCGCAACAGGTCGTTCACGTGGCGGGGTTCGCCCGATCGGCCTAGCGTCGGCCTCGGCGGGAACACCTCGGTCCCCGCCTCAGCACCGGTGGAGCACAGCCGCCGGCGCCACCCCGGTCGCGGGGGTGGTCGCCGTCCCGGCGCGCCACCCGGCGACCGCAGGCCCTACCCCTGCTCGTGTCCGCCCCGGCTCCGGGGCGCGGAGGTCGCGATGTTCTTCCACCGTCAAGAGCTGCAGCACAAGGCCAAGCCCGACAAGCCGGACGCCGTCTACGCCCGCAAGCTCCAGGAGGTCCTGGGCGGGCAGTACGGCGAGATCACCGTCGCCATGCAGTACGGGTTCCAGTCCTGGAACACCCACCTGCCCGGCAAGTACCGGGACCTGCTGTACGGCATCGGTGCCGAGGAGTTCGGGCACGTCGAGATGCTCGCCACGATGATCGCCCAGCTGCTCGAGAAGGCCCCCGTCGGCATCACCGAGGAGGCGATCCAGAAGGACCCCACCGTCGCCGCGGTGCTCGGCGGCACCGACCTGCAGCACGCGATCGTCGCGGGCGCCGGTGCCCGCCCCGTGGACAGCATGGGCAACCCGTGGAGCGCGGGCTACATCACCGCGAGCGGCAACCTGCTGGCCGACTTCCAGGCGAACGCCAACGCCGAGATGCAGGGCCGCGTCCAGGTCGCCCGGCTCTACCACATGACCGACGACCACGGCGTCCGCGACCTGCTCGCCTTCCTCCTCGCCCGCGACACGATGCACCAGAACCAGTGGATCGCCGCCGCCCGCGAGCTGCAGGAGGAGGGCTTCGAGGGGCTTCCCGTGCCGAGCAACTTCCCGCTCGACAAGGAGGACCGCGACGTGGCGTACCAGTACATCAACTTCTCGGACGGCCAGGACGCCGACAAGGGCTCCTGGGCCTCCGGACCGACCCCGGACGGACTCGGCGAGTTCACGTACGTCGCCGAACCCCCGGCCGGCGTCCCGATGCCCCCGCCCACCCAGCCCGACCCCCGGCTCTACGGCACCACGCCGCTGCCGAACGCGGTCGAGAAGGCCACGGGCAAGCTGAAGGACACCTTCAAGAGCGAGTGAGGGAGACACGATGAGCACGAACGACACCGGCGGCGCAGCCGCCGCGACGGCGAGCACCGCGAAGGACCAGGCGGCGGATCTCGCCCACGCTGCCGCGGGCAGCGGCCAGGGCCTCCTGCAGGAGGCCAAGGGGCAGGCGGGCGGCGTGGCGCAGGAGGCCACCGCCCAGGCCCGTGACCTGCTCGGCGAGGCGCGGTCCGGCCTCACGAGCCAGGTCTCGGAGCAGCAGACGAAGGCCGCGGCGAGCCTGCGCTCGCTCGGCGACGAGCTCGGGCGGATGGCCGACGGCTCGGAGCAGGGCGGCCTCGCGGCCGACCTGGTCCGGCAGGTGGCCGGCCGCACCGGCTCGGTGGCGGGCTGGCTGGAGAACCGCGAGCCCGGTGACGTCCTGCACGAGGTCGCGGACTTCGCCCGGCGCAAGCCCGGGACCTTCCTGGCTCTCGCCGCCGGTGCCGGCGTGCTCGCCGGCCGCCTGACCCGCGGCCTCAAGGACGCCCCGCCGAGCACGTCGACGGGCGGCACCTCCACGACCGGGACGACCGGTACGACCGGTGCGGGTCACGGCGCCTACGGCTCCCCGTCCGCGACCACGCAGGACCTGTCCGGCGCCGTCGGCGCGGCCGGCGTCGCGGGCGGCCCGGGGGTCGTCGCGGGTGGCACGGCCCAGGTCGACGAGCTGGGTATCGAGTCGGGCGGCGGTCAGCACCGCGAGCCCGGTCCCGACAGCACGGACGACGCGCCCGAGTGGCCCGCGCTGCCGTCGGAGCAGCAGGCCTGGGCGGCGAGCGGCGGCGAGGCCCCGGTGGCCCCGACGCCCGGCCACCTGAGCTCGTCCGACGACGAGGGCACCGCCGGCGGCGACCCGCTGGCCGGGCTCCGCCGCGAGGACCAGCCGTGACCGGGCCGGGGGACCCCACCGTCGCCGCGGCGCCGGGCGCGGGCCCCACCGGCGCCCCGGGCACGGGTGGCACCATGCCGCCACCCGCCCCGACGGGCGCGCCGGGGTCCACCACGGGCACGGCGGGCGCCGACGAGCGGCCCTCGCTCGGCGACCTGATCGGCGCCGTGACCCAGGACCTCTCGCAGCTGGTGCGGGACGAGGTCGAGCTGGCCAAGGCGGAGCTGACGCAGTCGGCGAAGCGGGCCGGCACCGGCAGCGGGCTGCTCGCCGGCGCGGGGGTGGCAGGGCACTTCGTCCTGCTGTTCCTGTCCATCGCGCTGTGGTGGGCGCTGAGCCACCCGCTCGGCCACTCCTGGTCGGCGCTCGTCGTCGCGGTCATCTGGGGCGTCATCGCCGCGGTGCTCGCGATGCGGGGCCGGGCGGAGCTGCGCCGGATCAAGGGCGCGCCGCGGACGGCGCAGACGGTCAAGAAGATCCCGAACGCCCTGAAGGGTGACGAGGAGGCGAACCATGAGTGAGAACCCGGAGCAGATCCGCGCGCGCATCGACGCGACGCGGGCGGACCTGAGCGCGAACGTCGACGCCGTCGGCGACGCCCTGGACCCGCGCCAGATGGCGCAGCGCCAGGCCGACAAGGTCCGCGGCAAGTTCGGAGCGGTCCGGGACCGCGTGATGGGCAGCGCCCAGGACGCGCGGGAGTCCGTCAGCGGTGCGGCGCACGGCGGCGTCGACCAGGCGCACTCCGCGGCCGACTCCGCGCGGTCGGCGGCGGGCAGCGTCGCGGAGGGCGTGAAGGGTGCGCCCGCGACGGTCACCCGCCAGGCCCAGGGCAACCCCCTGGCCGCCGGCCTGATCGCGTTCGGCGCGGGCCTGCTCGCTGCGTCGCTGCTGCCGTCCTCCCAGAAGGAGCAGCAGGCGGCGCTGGCGGTCAAGGAGCAGGCCCAGGCCGTCGTGCCGCAGGTCAAGGAGGCGGCCTCCTCGGTCGCCGACGAGCTCCGCGAGCCCGCGCAGGAGGCGGTCCAGGCCGTCAAGGACCGGGCCACCGAGGCGGCGGGCGCCGTCAAGGAGCAGGGCACGGAGGCCGCGACGGACCTGCGGGACCAGGCCCAGCAGGGCGCCCAGGAGGTCCGCCAGGCCCCGCAGCAGGGCTGAGCACCGCCGCACGGCGCCGCACCCCCTTCCCAGCGCGGGGGTGCGGCGCCGTCGGCGCGCCCGGGTGACGTCGTGAGACGGCTGCTGACCTGCGGGGCCGTGGCGGGATACAGTCCGCGCGGTCGCATCGACGGAGGGCACCGTGCAACGCAGCGCTGTGGAGGAGCTGGGCTCCCACCTGGCCACCCCCGAGGAGTTCGGGCGGGAGGCCCTGGTGGCCTGCGACGCCGTCGTGCGGATCTTCCGGTCCGGCGGCGTCGAGGTGCAGGCGCTGCAGGGGCTCGACCTGGTCGTGCACGCCGGCGAGATGGTCGCCGTGGTCGGCGCGTCGGGATCGGGCAAGTCGACCCTGCTGCGCATCCTCTCGGCCGCGGACGCCCCCAGCGCCGGCCGGGTCCGGGTCGGCCGGTGGGACCTCGGGGCGCTCGGCCCCCGGGACCGCGTCACCTACCGGCGCACCGTGGTCGGCACCGTCCGGCAGCAGACCGCCCGCAACCTCGTGCCGTACCTGACCGCCCGGCAGAACGTCGCGCTGCCGCTGACCCTGGCGGGCCGGTCCCGCCGGGAGCGCGCCGGCCGGGTCGGCGAGCTGCTGGACCTCGTCGGCCTGGCGGACGCCGGCGACCGGCGGCCGGGGGAGCTGTCCGGCGGGGAGCAGCAGCGCGTGGCGATCGCCGTGGCCCTCGCCAACGCGCCGCGCCTGCTGCTGGCCGACGAGCCGACGGGGGAGCTCGACACGACGACCGGCCAGCAGGTCTTCGACGCGCTGCGGGCAGCCCAGCGCGACGCCGGGACCACCGTCGTGGTCGTCACCCACGACCCGACCGTCAGCGGCCAGGTGGAGCGCACGGTCGCGATCCGGGACGGCCGGACCAGCAGCGAGGTGCTGCGCCGCGAGCACGTCGGCGACGACGGCTCGTCGGCCGTCGTGGCCGAGGAGTACGCGGTGATGGACCGCGCGGGCAGGGTGCAGGTGCCGCGCGAGTACCGGGAGGCCCTCGACCTGACCCGCCGTGTCCGGCTCGCCCTGGAGGCCGACCACGTCTCGGTCCGCCCCGCGGGGTCCACAGGTGCCGGCACGCCCGCCGGTCCCGCCGACGCCGCCACCCGCCGTCGCCGGCACGGGGCGACGTGACCGGCACCCCGATGGTCCGGGTCCGCGGCGTGCACCGGACCTACGGCGCCGGCCGCGCCGCCGTGCACGCGCTGCGCGGCGCCGACCTGGACGTCGCGCCGGGCGAGCTGGTCGCCCTGGTCGGGCGCTCGGGCTCCGGCAAGACCACGCTGCTCAACGTCGTCGGCGGCCTGGACCGCGCCGACGCCGGGTCGGTGCACGTCGACGGCACGGACGTCACCACGCTGGACGCCGCCGGTCAGGTCCGGCTGCGCCGGGACGTCGTCGCGTTCGTGTTCCAGACGTTCGGGCTGGTCCCGGTGCTCAGCGCCGCGGAGAACGTCGCCGTGCCGCTGCGGCTGCGCGCGCTGCCCGTGGCCGACCGGGAGCGCCGCGTCGCGCTGCTGCTCCGGCTGGTCGGGCTGGAGGGGCACGCCGCTCTGCGCCCGGACGAGCTGTCCGGTGGCCAGCAGCAGCGGGTCGCGATCGCCCGCGCGCTGGCCGGGTCGCCGCGCCTGCTCATCGCCGACGAGCCCACCGGCCAGCTCGACACGGAGACGGGCCTGGCGGTCATGGCGCTGATCCGCGGCGTCGTCGAGGCCGAGGGCATGGCCGCCGTCGTCTCCACGCACGACCCGGTGATGATCGGGCTGGCGGACCGGGCCGTGCGGCTGGTCGACGGCGTCGTGCTGCCGGCATGAGCACCGCCTGGGCGACGGGTGCGCCCGCGCTGGCGCTGCGTCGCGCCCGCACCCAGGCCGGGCTGCTGGCGGCGGTCACCGCGACCGCCCTCGTGGCGCTGGTCCTGCTGGGCGTGTGCGGGCTGCTGCTCACCGAGGGCCGGCGGGACGCGCTCGACGCCGGCCTGGGTGCGGCCGGGCCGGGCGCGACCCAGGTCGTGGTGCGGGTCGTCCCGGTCGCGGGCACGGACGCCGCCCGGGCCGCGACGCTCGCCGCGGAGGCCGAGGCGGTGCTGACCGCCGCGACGGGCCCGTTGCCGGCGTCCACGTCGGTGTGGACGGAGTCGCCGCTGCTCGCGCTGCCGGCCGCGGCCGGGTCGCCGGACGCGGTGGGCGTGACGGACCCGGCGGGCGGCGGGTTCGCGTACCTGGCCGACGCGCCGGACGTCGCGGACGCCGCCCGGCTGGTCGAGGGCAGCTGGCCGACCGGGCACGACCCCGCGCTGCTGGACGTCGCGGTGCCCGTCGCGGCGGCCGACGCGCTCGGGCTCGCGGTGTCCGACGTGCTGGACCTGGCTCCGTCGGTCGACGCGGTGCTGGCGCCGGCCGCGACCCGGGTGCGGGTGGTCGGGATCTTCGCGCCGCTCGGGCTGGGAAACCCCGGCACGCCGCTCTGGTCGCGCGACCTGCTCGGCGGGCTGGGTTCCGTCCCCGACCACGACCGCCCGGGGACGTCCGGCCGGCAGACCGCCCCCGCGGCCGGGCCCTTCGTGGTGGCGCCCGGCGGTCTGGCCGCGGCGGGCACCGGCGTCGGCGTGGTGAGCGTCGTGTCGCGACCCAGCACCGCCGGCGCGTCGGTCGCCGACCTGCGGGCGGCCGCCGACGGGGCCGGCGGGCTGCGCCGGACCCTGGACGACCGCCTCGGCGACCGGGTGGACCGCGACGTCGTGCGGACGACGCTGCCGACGACCGTGTCGGCGACCGCGGTGCAGCACGCGGTGACCGGCGCGGCGGTGCTGACCGCCGGCCTGGTCGGGTTCGCGCTGGCGGGGGCGGCGCTGCTGCTGGCCGGCCGGCTGCTCACGACGCGCCGGGCGGCGGAGCGCGCGCTGCTGGTCGACCGCGGCGCCGGGACGCGCCAGCTGGCCGGCCTCGCGCTCGGCGAGGCGGTGCTGCTGGTCGCGCTGGCCGGGGTGCTGGCCGTCCCGCTGGCGCTGCTCGGCTACCGGGCGCTGACGGCCGCGCCCGTGCTCGCCGCGTCGGGGATCACCGCGGCACGGGGCGTCCCCGCGACCCTGGTTGGCGCGGTCCTCGTGGGTGCCGCGGCGCTCGTGGCGGCGCTCGTGGTGCCGGGTGCCCGGGCGGCGGGCGGGCGGCGGGCCGGCCACCCGTCGACCGCGGCCGCGCGGCGGCTGGCGCGCTCCGGCGGCGACCTCCTGCTGCTGGCGCTGGCGGTGCTGGCGGCGGGACGGCTGCGTGCGGGCGGCGCCGCGGACGCGGTCCGGGTGCTCGCGCCGGTGCTGGCGCTGGTCGCGGCGTCGGTCGTGGTGCTGCGGCTGGTGCCGCTGCTCGGGCGGCTGGCCGAGCGCGGCGCTCGACGGTCGCGGCGGTTCGTGCTCCCGCTGGCGGCCCTCGACGTCGCGCGCCGGCCGCGGGCCGCGACGGCGCTGCTGCTGCTGGTCCTCGCCGCGGCGGCCGCCACGTCGGCCGCGTCCTGGGCGGCGACCTGGTCCCGGTCCCAGACCGAGCAGGCGGCGGCCCTGGTCCCGTCCGCGGTCGTGGCGTCCGGCGTGCCCGGGGCGCCGGTGGCGCAGGGCGTGCTGGTCCGCGACGCGTCGGGCTCGGGCGCCCTGCCGGTCACCGACCGCGCCACCGGCCTCGGCACGCTGGTGGTCGCCGTGCCCGGCAGCCCCGAGCCGCGCCTGGTCGCCGTCGACACCCGGGCCGCGGAGCTCGCGGGGCGCCTGCCCGCGGGCACGACGTGGCCGGGGCTGACCGCCGGCCTGGCCCCGGAGCAGGACGACCTCGCGGCCGCGCTCCCGATCGCGGCGACGGGGGAGCGGCTGCCGCTGCGGGTCACCGGCACCACCACCGGCTCGTACCCGATGTCGGTGGTGCCGACGGTCGTGCTGGACGACGGCCACGGCGTCCGGGTCCGGGCCCAGGGCGGCGAGGTGCCCCTCGACGGCGCCGAGCACGTCCTCGAGGTGCCGGCCCCGGCGGGGCTCGGCGCGGCGCGCGACGTGCGGGTGGTCGCCGTGCTGCTGCGGGTGCGGACCGACGTCCCGCTGGACGACGGGGTGGGTGGCACGGCCGCGATCCAGGTGGACCTGGCGTGGCAGGAGCCGGCCGGCACCGGGTCGGCGCCGGCCGCCGCGCGGGGGTGGACGGCCGGTGCGACGCCGCCGTCCTCGGAGGCCGGCACGGTGTCCGGCGCCGAGGTCGTCGCCCGCCCCGGCGCGCTGCGTGCGGTGGCCGACGTGTCGGTGGCGCGGGCGTCGTTCCTGCCGTCCGTCGTCGTGCTGACCGCCTTCGCCCCGCCCGACGCGCTCCCCGTGGTGGTGAGCGCCGACCTCGCCGCCGGGGCCGGGGTCGGTCCGCAGGACCGGCTCGACGTGCTGGTCGGGGGGACGGCGCTGCCGGCGGTCGTGACGGCCGTCGCGCCGTACGTGCCGGGGGCGGTCGGCGGTCCGGCGGTCCTCGCCGACGCGCGCACGCTGTCCGACCTGGCGCTCGGCCACGGCGAGACCGGGGCGCTGGTCGACCGGTGGTGGCTGCCGGCCGCGGCGGACGTCGAGGCCCTGCGCGCCGCCGGGGCGCAGACCACCGTCCGGGGCGACGTCGCCGACGACCTCCGGGCGGGCCCGCTGCGCGGCGGCGTGCTCGCCGCGCTGGTGGTGCTGGTCGCCGGTGCGCTGGCGCTGGCCCTGGTCGGGACGGCGCTGCACGCGGCCGAGACCGCGGACGACCGCGGGCCGGAGGTCGCCCGGCTGCTCGCGCTGGGTGCGTCGCCGCGGGCGGTGGCGGGCACGCACGTGGTGCAGCACGTCGTGGTGGACCTGCTGGCCGTCGCGGCCGGGACGGTCGCGGGGGCGGTCGTGGCCCGCGCGCTCGCGCCCGCCCTCACCGTGTCCCCGGACGGCGGCAGACCCGTGCCCGAGGCCCTGCCGGTCTGGTCCTGGCCGGTCACGGGCACGCTCGCCGTCGTGCTGCTGGCCGGCTCGGCGGCCGTCGTGCTGCCGGTGGTCACCGGCCTGGTGCGCCGGGCCTCCGCGGCCCACCTGCGGCTGGGGGACGCCGGGTGAGCGCCCGGCACCGCGACAGGGCCCGGCGGCGGCGGCCCACGGCGGACCTGGCCACGCTGCCCCGCCGGGCGCGGGCCCAGGCCGGCCCGCTGCTGCTCGTCGCAGCACTCGTCGCCCTGGTGACGGCGCCCGTGTCCGCGGTGCCGCGTGCGGTGGACCGGGTGGCCGACGCCGCGGTGCAGGCCGCCGTCGCGCGAGCCGGGCCGGACGCCGACGTGGTGGTCACCGTGGCCGGCTCCTACCCCGCGGGGCGCGCGTACGACCCGGACGCCGCGCTCGTGGAGATCGCGGCCGCGGAGAGCATCGGGGAGGGGCTCACCACGCTGCTGGGCGACGTGGTCGTGCCGCCGGTCACGGTGACGGCGTCCGTGCCCCTCGCGGTCGCACCCGTCGGTCCCGCGGCCGGGGCGCCCGGGGAGACGTCGCTGCGGCTGGCCTGGACCCACGGCGACGTGCCCGTCGAGTGGGTCGCGGGCGCGGAGCCCGCCGGCTGGGCCGACGTCGCCGCCGTGGACCCGGACGCCGACCCGGACGCGGCGGTCGGCGACGCGAGCTCGCCCGACCCGGCCCAGGAGGACCCGGAACCGGTGCAGGTCGCCCTGTCCGAGGCCGTCGCGCGGACGCTGGGCGCGGCCCCGGGCGATGCGCTGCAGGCCGCCACCGCGGACGGCTCGGTGATCGACCTGGTGGTGTCCGGGCTGTTCCGGGCGGCCGACCCGGAGGCCGCCGGCTGGCAGGACGCGGCGGACCTGCTCGAGCCGAAGGTCGCGACCATCGGCCCGTCGACCAGCACGCAGGTCGCGGCCCTGCTGTCCGACGCGTCGCTGCCCGGCGCGCTGCGGGTCGTCGACCCGCGGCAGGTGCAGCGCACGGTGCGGGTGGCGTTCGACCCGGGAGCCGTCGGGACGGTGGCGGCCGGGCGGGTGCTCGGGGCGCTGCCCCGCGTGCAGGCCGCGCCGGCCACGGCCGGCTGGGGCGCGTCCGGCGGTGCGCTGCACACCAGCGCGCCCGGCGTGCTGCGGGAGGTGCTGGCGGACCTGGCCGCCGCGCGGGCCGCGGCCACCGCGCTGGTGGTCGGCCTCGTCGCCGTGGGCGCCCTGCTCCTGGTGCTGACCGCCGGCCTGCTCGCCCGCCGCCGCGCCGCCGAGCTCGTGACCCGGCGCACCCGGGGCGCGTCCCTGCCGGCGCTGGTCGTCGAGGCCGGCGCCGAGGCGGTCGTGGTCGCCGGCCTCGGCGCCGCGGCCGGCGGGGCGCTCGGTGCGCTGGTCGTCCCGGGGCCCACGCCGGGGCCCGTCGTCGTCACCGTGGCGGGGGCCGCCGTCCTGGCGCTCGTCACGGCGGCGCTCGGCCCGGTGCGGCGGGAGGCCGACCCGGTCCGGTCCCGGCCGCGGGGAGCCGTCGTGGACACGCGCAGCCGCCGGCTCGCCGCCGAGGTCGCGCTGCTGGCGCTGGCGCTGGCCGCCGTCGTCACGCTGCGCCCGGACGCCCCCGTGGCCGCACCCGGTCGGGGCCGCGGCGTGGTCGTCCCGCCCGCGACCCCGGACCTGCTCGCCGCAGCGGCGCCCGTGCTGCTCGCCGGCGTCGGTGCGGTGCTCGTCGCGCGGCTGCTGCCCGCCCTGGTGCACCGGCTCGGCCCGGCGGCGTCGCGGTCGCGGCGCGCGGTGCCGGTGCTGGCGGTGGCACGCGCCCGGTCCGACGGTCTCGCCGCGCTGCCGGTGCTCGCGGTGGCCACCGCTGCCGCGCTGGTCGTCGTCAGCGCGTCGGCGGCCGTGGCGGTGCGGGACGGCCAGGACGCGGCGGCGTGGGCCGCCGTCGGCGGCGACGTGCAGGTGCACGGCGAGGCCGACGCGCGCCTCGCGGACGCCGCGGCAGCCTGGGAGCGCGCGCCGGGCGTCGACGTCGCGGTCGCGGCGCGGGTGGTCGACGACGTGCCCGCCCGCACCGCCGACGGCGCCGTCCGGGCGGACGTGGTGGCCGGTGACCCGCGGGCGCTCGCCGCGCTGGCGCCGGCGCTCCCGGCCGCGGGCACGGCGGCCGGGACCGCGGCGGGCGAGATCACGCTGCGGTGGGACGGCGCGGACCGCGTCGTGCACCCGGTCGCCGGTCTCGCCGTCCCCGGACCGGCGGCGGGCGGGGCCGCGGACCGCGTGCTCGTCGTGGTCGACGTCGCCGAGCTCGGGGGAGCGGAGGCCGTCCCGCCGACCACCGTGTGGCTGGCCGGCCCCGGTGCGACGGCCGCCGTCCGGGCCGACCCGCCACCCGGGGCCGCCGAGGTGGTCGAGCGCACGGCGGTGCTCGCCGCGCTCCGGGCCGACGTGCTGCCCCGGGCCCTGGTGGGGGCGGCCGTGGTGTCCGGGGGGCTGCTGCTCGCGTTCGTCGTCCTGGCCGTGCTGGTGGCCGCGGCCGCCGGCGGTCCCGGTCGACGGCGCGCCCTGGACACCCTGCGCACCGTCGGGCTGACCGACCGCGAGGCGCGCTGGGTCGCCGCGGGCGAGGTGCTGCCCGGGGCGCTGCTCGCCTCCGCGGCCGGCGCGCTGCTCGGCTGCGTCGTGGCAGCGGTGGTGCTCGGACCGCTCGGCCTGGCGGGCGGTGCGGCAGCGGGCGGGACCGGCGGCGGCGGTCCGGTCGCCTGGCCCGCGGCGGTCCTGCCGGTCGCAGCGGGGCTCGCCGCCGGCGCGGTGGTGCTGCAGGTGGAGCGCGCACGCCGGCGCTCCCACCGCCTGGGGCAGGTCCTGCGCACGTCCGCCTGACCGCGCGGCACCACCGCCGGCCGCGGTGCGGGCCCCGCGTGAGCACGCACCGCGGGCGCGCCGGTACCCAGGTACGCACCGGGCACCCCGCAGGGCGGCGTCCCGCAGCACGCAGTCACCACTCAGTCCCGGTCGCGGTCACCCACCCTGGTCGGACGGTCCGCCGCCGCCCGGGCGCGCGGACGCCCGGAGCACCGGAGGCCGCCGTGGAGACCGACCAGGACGTCCGGACGCTGCTGCGCGGCAGCGGGACCCGGCCGGCCGCCGACCCCCTGGCGCGGGCCCGGCTGCTGGCGGCGATGCTGTCCCGCCCCCTGTCCGGTCCCGAGCTGGCCCGCCGGCTCGGCGAGCCGGGCGTGCCGGAGGCGGTGGACGACCTGGTGCTCGCGGGCTCGGCGCGGCGCACCGCGGACGGCGGGCTCGCGCTGGACGGGCCCCGCCGGTCCGCGGCGCTCGGCGCGCTGGCACGCGACCTCGGACTCTGACGGCGCCGGGGTCTCCGGCTCCGCCCGGGTCTCCGACGGCACCGGGGTCCACGACCGCACCGGGGTCGCGGACGGAACCGACGTGTCCGCCGGCGCGTCCGCGCACGTCAACGCCCCGCCGCCACCGGGCCAGGGGTGTCGCTCGGGCCCGATCCGTCGGAGACTGGTCCCCGTACCGCGCCCGCACGACCGGCGCACCCCGCACGTCCAGGAGCCACCGCCGTGACCACGCGCCCCCAGCACGCCCGAGGCACCGCCTCCGGCGCGCACCGGCGCGGACCGGCCCCGGTGCTCCCGCGCACGCGGCGCGGACGGCTCACGCGCGCCGTGCAGGTCGGGTCGGCCGTGCTCGTCGGCGCGGCGACCCTCGCCCTCGCCGCGCAGGGCGGTGCCGCGCTGCGACCGGCCGCGGGCGACGACGCGCGCCCGGCGGCGGCAGCGGTCGCCGACCCCACGACCCCCGCGGTCCGTGCGCCCGTCGGCCCGCTGCTGCAGCCCGGGGCGGTCGACCCGCTGGCCGACCCGCTGGCCGACCCGCGGGGCGACCTCCCGGCGACGGGACCGGTCGCGCCCACGGTCGTGCCGACCGCCCCCGCCACGCTGACGCCGCCCGCGCCCGCGCCCGCCGGGCTGGACCTCGCGCAGCACTCGACGTCCGACCCCGCCAGCCCCTGGCTCGTGGTCAACAAGGCGCTGCCGCTGCAGCCGGCCGACTGGGCGCCGTCCGACCTGGTGCTGGTCGCCGGCTACGAGGTGCGGCCGGCGCTGCAGGAGCCGCTGACGGCCATGCTGGCCGCGGCCGCCGCGGACGGGGTCGCCCTGGAGCTGCGCAGCGGCTTCCGGTCCGCGGCGTACCAGGAGGGCGTGCACGCCGGCTGGGCCGCACGCGTGGGCCCCGAGCGCGCCGACGAGGTGAGCGCGCGCCCCGGGCACAGCGAGCACCAGACCGGTCTCGCCGTGGACGTCGGCAGCGGCAGCCGGCCCGAGTGCGACTTCGAGGCGTGCTTCGACGAGACGCCCGAGGGGGCGTGGGTCGCCCGGCGTGCCGCCGAGTTCGGCTTCCTGGTGCGCTACACCGCGGCCGACCAGGCCGTCACGGGGTACGCGCCGGAGGGCTGGCACCTGCGCTGGACGGGCGTCGAGCTGCTGGCCGAGATGGACCGGCAGCAGGTCGGCACGCTGGAGGAGCTGTTCGGCCTGCCGGGTGGGCCCGCCTACCGCTGACCCGGGCCGTCCGGCGTGCTGGTGCCGCGGCCGTGCTCGCGCAGCCACTGCGAGTCGTCGTTGACGTACGCGTAGTACAGGCCGATCAGCAGGCCGCCGCCGAGGAAGTTGCCCACCAGCGCGATGCCGACGTTCCCGGCCGCGGCCGCCAGGTCGAGCCCCTCGCGCAGCCCGACGATCGAGAACAGCACCGTGTTCGCCACCGAGTGCTCGAGCCCGAGGAACGCGAAGATGAACACCGAGGTGATCATGACCAGGCACTTGGTCAGGTCGTCCTTGATGAGCCCGTTGTAGACGAGCAGCATCGCGATGTTGATGCAGAAGTTGCACAGGACGGCGCGCAGCAGCAGGTCCACCCACCCCGCGGGGCCGTCCGTGACGTACGCGAGCTTGTGCGCCACGGACTCCGACATCTCGGCCAGCGCCGGACCCTCGATCAGCGTCGAGTACCGGAGCAGCACCGCGATGAACAGCCCGCCCACCAGGTTGCCGAGGTAGCAGAGCCCGAGCATCCGGAGCGCGCGCAGCCAGGAGGTGCGGCGGTGGTAGGCGCCGATCGAGACGATCATCATGTTCGAGGTCAGCAGCTCGGACCGCGAGTAGTAGATGAACACCAGCGCCCAGCCGAACACCACGGCGCCGACCAGCCGCCCGACGGGCCGCAGGGACGAGCCCTCGCCGACCTCGATCCCGGCGAAGGCCGCGACCACCGCGTAGAACGTCGCGTAGAGCAGGCCGATCAGCACGCCGGCCATCGCGGCGCGCTGCAGGTAGCGCCGGGCCAGGCCGCCGGACATCGTCGTCTTGGTCTCCAGCACCTCCAGCGCGGTGCTGATGAACTGCTTGCCCGGGAACAGGGACTGCGGGTCGGCGGCGCTCACGGCGATCACGCTGCCACACCGCGAACCGGGACGGGTGAAGACGTGCCGATGGGCTCATCGCCGCAGGTCGGCGGCCCGATGACACGGGAAGACCCGCGACGGACCGCGGGCGGGACGAAGGACCATGACGGCCACAGCGATCGACGTACCAGCAGCAGCCCCGGCGGCACCGGCCGCCCCCGTCGACTGGGAGGTCGCGGTCGAGGAGCTCGCGCTCCTCGCGGAGTCGGACGCGGCCGCCTGCGTGCGGCGGGCGGAGGTCCTGCTGGCGAGCGCCGTCGCGCAGCGCGCCGGCGGCGCCGAGATGCGGCTGGCCTACCACGCGGCCGTCGCGCACCACGCGCTCGGCGAGGACCGGCGTGCGCTGGAGCGCGCCGTGCGAGCCGAGCACCTGGCGCGGGAGCGGGACGCGCTGGTCTGGGAGTCGCGGGCCCTGGCCCGGCAGGGCGTGGTGCACCACGACCTCGGCCAGCTCGAGGACGCCGTGGACCTGCTGACCCGCGCGGCCGAGCTGCGGCGGGAGGCGGACGACGTGGCCGGCACGGCCGACGTGCTGACCATCCTGGGCTCCGTCTACACCGGCATGCCGCACTTCGCGCCGCAGGCCGCGGGCGTGCTCACGCAGGCCCGCCGGCTGTGGCTGGCGGCGGGGGACCCCGACCGCGCGTCCATCGCCCTGGCGAACCTGGCCCGCACGTTCGTCGAGACCAGCCGCCGGCTGGCGGTGGACAACCCGCGCGGTGCGCGCGCCTCCGCCCGCCGCGCGCTCGGGCTCGCGCTGGAGGCCGTGGACGAGGCCGACGCCGCCGGGCTGACCCGCACCGGCGTCGACGCCCGGCTAACCGCGGCGACCGCCCACCTGCTGGCCGGGGACGTCGACGACGCGACGGCGGTGCTCGACGCCGCCGCCGCCATGCTGACCCGGTTCCCGTCCACGGGCCACCAGCTCGCGCTGCACCGGATCCGTGCGGGGATGCTCGCGGGCACCGGGCGGCTGGTCGAGGCGGTGGCCGAGGCGGACGCCGGGATGGTGCTCTGCGACGCGATGCGCCGGCCGGCGGAGCGGATGGAGCTGCTGCGGGTGCTGTCGGACGCGCACGAGGAGCTGGGCGACCCCGAGGCGGCCCTCGCCGCGCTGCGGGAGCTGCACACCCTGACCGTCCGGATGGGCGACGCGCAGGCCGAGCGGCGGGCCGCGCTGCTCGGCGCCCGCATGGAGGTCGAGCAGGCGGAGCGGCAGGCCGAGGCCGAGCGCCGCCGGTCCGAGGCGCTGGAGGAGCACAACGCCCGGCTCGCCCACGAGGCGGCGCACGACGCGCTGACCGGCCTGGCCAACCGGCGGTCGCTGGACACCGAGCTGGACCGCTGGACCACCGAGCGCAGCGCGTTCGCCGTCGCGCTGGTCGACGTCGACCACTTCAAGCGGGTCAACGACACCTGGTCGCACCAGGTCGGCGACGTCGTGCTGGCGCGGGTCGCCGCCGCGCTGCAGCACGCCCTGCGCCGGGACGACCTGGCCGCGCGGTACGGCGGCGAGGAGTTCGCCGTGCTGCTCGACGGGCTCTCCGGCGCGCGGACCGCGGACGTCTGCGACCGGCTGCGGTCGACCGTCGCCGACCTCACCTGGGACGACCTGATGCCGGGGCACCGCGTCACCGTCAGCGTCGGGGTCGCCGAGCGCGAGCCGGGGGAGACGGTCGCCGCGCTGCTCGCCCGCGCCGACGCCGCGCTGTACCGGGCCAAGCGCGAGGGGCGCGACCGGGTCTGCGTCGCCGCACCGCCGGCGGCCTGACCGCCGGCGGTCCCGACCTCCGGCGGGCCCGACCGCACCGGCCGCGACCTCGCCGAGCGGGCGGCGGAGCCGCGGCGCAGACTGCGGGCATGACGCAGCGCGACGTGGTCCTCACCGGTGCCGCCGGCCGCATCGGCACCTACCTGCGGCAGGCCGACGGCGGCCTGGGAGCGCGGGGCTGGCGGCTCCGCCTGGTCGACGCCGACGAGCCCGACCCCGCGCTGCGCGACGACGAGACGTTCACGCGCGCGGACCTGACCGACGAGGACGCGATCGAGCGGCTCGCACCGGCGATGACCGGGGCCGACGGCGTGGTGCACCTCGCGGGGATCCCGAGCGAGGACACGTGGACGCGGGTGCGCCGCGCGAACGTCGACGGCACGTTCCGGGTGCTCGAGGCCGCCCGGCGGGCGGGCGTCCGGCGCGTCGTGCTCGCGAGCTCGAACCACGCGGTCGGCTACTACCCGACGGGCACCGAGGCACCCACCGACCGGACGCCGCGCCCCGATTCGTTCTACGGCGTGTCCAAGGCGGCCGCGGAGGCGCTGGGCAGCCTGTACGCGGACAAGTACGGGCTGGAGGTCGTCGCGCTGCGGATCGGGCTGTGCGCCGACCGGCCGGGGACGACGTTCGACCTCGGCATCTGGCTCAGCCCCGGCGACGCGGTGCGGCTGGCCGACGCGGCGCTGCGCGGCCCCGTCGACGGGCCGGTGGTGGCCTACGGCACCTCCGCGAACACCCGCGCGTGGTGGGACCTCACGACGGCCCGCGCGCTGGGGTACGCCCCCGCGGACGACGCCGAGGTGTTCGCGGACCGGGTGCAGCCGTACGACGGCCCCGAGGGCGTCCTCGGGCACGCGATGGTGGCCGAGGACCCGCTGCGCTGACCCCCTGCGCCGGCCCCCTGCGCCGACCCGCGGGCCGACCGCCGCCGGCCTCAGCCGGCGGCGAGCCCCGCGGCCCGACGCGCGTCGGCCTCGATGCGCGCCCGGTGCGCGGCCCACCTCGCGGCGTCGTGGAACGGCACGTTCGGGTCCTGCGCGCCGTTGCCGACCTGCCCGTCCACCAGCTCGCGGACGATGTCCGCGTGCCCGGCGTGCCGCGCCGTCTCCGCGATGACGTGCACGAGGACCTGGTGCAGCGTGACGCCCGCCCGCTCGTCCGGCCACCACGGCACGCGTCCCGGCGCGTCCAGGGGCAGCTCCTCGATCGTCGCGTCGGAGTGCGCCGCCGAGAACGCGTGCAGCTCGCGGACCGACTCCAGCGACTCCTCGGCGGGCAGCCACATGTCCGCGTTGGTCTCGGCGCCGTCGGCGAACCAGGGCAGCACGCGGCCCGTGGGCCGGTCGAACACCTCGCCGAAGTAGTCGAGCTGCACGCTGGCGACGTGCTTCACCAGCCCCGCGAGGTTCGTGCCGGTGCCGGTCAGGGGCCGGCGCGCGTCGTACTCGCCCAGCCCGTCGAGCTTGCCGAGCAGCCCCTCGCGCTGCCGTCGCAGGTAGTGCAGGAGCGTCGTCTTCTGGTCCATCGCCCCAGTGTGGCGTGCGGGTCCGACACCGCCCGGCCGCTACCGTACGGCGGATGACCTCCCTCGCCGCGGGCACCGTCGACGACCAGCGCCTGCGCGACGCCCTGCCGGCCGTCCTGGCCCCGCTGGGCCGCGTGACCCGGCTCGACCGGCTGACCGGCGGCCTGTTCGCCACGACGTACCGGGCCACCCTCGACGACGGGCGCCGGGTCGTGGCCAAGACCGCGCCCACGGCGTCGGACCGGCTGCTGACCCACGAGCGGGACCTGCTGCGCACCGAGGCGCTGGTCTACGAGCTCGCCGCCGGCCGGCCCGGCCTGCCGATGCCGCGCGTGCTGCTGACCGACTTCACCCGCACGGTGGTGCCGTCGGACGTGGTGGTCGCCAGCCACCTGGACGGGGTGCCGCTGACGACGCTCGCGCAGGACGGGCGCCTCCCGGTGGACGTCCGGGCGCGCGTCGAGCCGCAGCTCGGCGGGTTCATGGCGACGCTCCACCGGATCACGGGGGAGCGGTTCGGCTACCCAGACGCCGCGACCGGGCTCGCCGGACCGACGTGGCCGGAGGCGTTCGGGCGGATGGTCGGCGCGCTGCTGGCGGACGCCCGCGCCTGGGGCACCGACGTGCCCGCGGCCGGGATCGAGGCCGCCCTGGAGCGCCACCGGGGCGCGCTGGCGGAGGTCGTGCGGCCGGCCCTGGTGCACACCGACCTGTGGGAGGGCAACCTGTTCGTGGACCCGGGCACGCTCGACCTGACCGGGGTGATCGACCCCGAGCGGGCGCTCTGGGGCGACCCGCTGCTGGAGCTCGTGGGCGCCGACCAGCTGGGCCGCGGCCCGGTACCGGGCCCGCTGCTCCGGGGCTACGCCGGGGCGGGGGGCGAGCTGGCCGTCGGCACGGCGTCCGGCGAGGTCCGCCTGCAGCTCTACCGGATGTGGATCTCGCTGGTCATGCTCACGGAGATGGCACCCCGCGGGTACGCGGGCGCGGCCGCGGACGCCCACCGCGCGAGGTGCGCGGGCAACCTGCGCGCGGCGCTCGACGCGCTCGCCTGACGGCTCGCCCGACCCGCTCACCTGACGCGTCACCCGGACGCCCGCGCTCGGCGTGCGCGGCGCCCCCGGCGGGCCGACACTGACCGCGTGACCGACCGCACCGCCCTGCTCCGCGCGCTCGCCCAGGCGGTCGAGCGCCGCGACCGCACCGTCGCGACCGACGCCGACGTGCCGGTCGCGGAACGGCTGTGCCGAGCGGCGGTGGACCTGCTGGGCGCGCGCGGCGCCACGGTGACGTGCGCGCCGACGGAGGTCGGCCGCTACACCGCGTGCGCGACGGACGACGTCGCGTCCCGCCTGGCGGAGATCGAGGAGGTGGCCGGCGACGGGCCCGGGCTGCGCGCGTTCCGCGAGGGCCGGCCGGTGGGGACCCTGCTGGGCGTCGTGCCGCGCCCGGTCGGCGGGGACGAGCTCCCAGGCCCGCACGGTGCCGCCGGCGCCGAGCGCGCGCGGCACGACGACCTGCCGGTGTTCGCGGTCCTGGCGGGGGAGGTCACGGCGGACTCCGGCCCGGTGGCGGTGCGGTCCTGGCCGGTGCGGTCCGCCGCCCGGGCGGTCGCCGTGCTGACCGTCTACGGGCTGCCCGACGACGGGAACGGCTCCGACGTCGACGCGGACGGCCAGGTGCTCGCGGACGCGCTCGCCCCCGTGCTCGTCGGCCAGCCGGAGCCCGGGTCGGACCACCGGGACGACCGGTCCCGGGTGCACCGGGCGGTCGGCATGGTCGTGGCGCAGACGGGGCTGGCGCCGGCGGACGCGCACGCGATGCTCCGGGCGCGGGCCTGGTCCGAGGGCATCGGCGTGGCGACGCTCGCCGGTGCCGTGCTGGGCCGCCGCACCTCGTTCGACCGCGGCGCGGGACCGGGGGAGCAGTCCCCGGCCTGACGCCCGCGGCCCGGCGAGCGGGTGTCACCCGGCCGGGCGATCCGCGAGATCACGCGGCCGTTCGCGGTTGACAGGCGGTCCGCCCGTGCCACCATGGCGGGGCGTGCCGGCAGCGCACGCGACGGGGCTCGGCGAGGAGTCCCGCACCTGCTGCCCAGGGGGCTGGGAATGGCTGAGACGTGTGCGGTGTGGCCCGGTGCGGAACCCGCCGGGAGCGTGCTGGCGCTGCTCGACGACCTCGTGGGGATCGTCGCGCGGCAGACCGGGTGCGAGGTCGAGGGCACGGTGCACGCGCGCCGGCGCGGTGCGGACTGGCTGGTCGCGACCAGCGGTGAGCGTGCGCCCCGGTGCGACGCGGACCCCCTGGGGCGCCGTCCGTGGCGCGCGGCCCTGGACTCCAGCACCACGGTGCTGCTGCCGGACCTGCGCGCCGAGGAGGACGGGTGGGAGCCCTGGCGCCGCGCGACGCTGGCCGAGGGCTTCCGCTGCGTCGTCGCCCTGCCCGCCCCGCTGGCCCGCGGCGGCGTCGCCGCGCTCTCGCTCTACCTGGACGACCCCGGCGCGTGCGGCACCGACGTGGTGCGCCGCGCCACCGGGTTCGTCGGCGAGATGGCCTCGCTGATCGAGCTGCACAGCAGCATCCCCGCCCGGACGCCGACGCAGCCGTCCCGGGGACGCCGGACCCGCGCCACGGTGGACCACGCGGTCGGGGTGCTGATGGAGGTGCGCGGCTGCGGCGAGGAGGAGGCGCGGCACGTCCTCGAGGTGCTCGGCTCCACGCAGGGCCGCACGGCGGAGGCGGTGGCCCAGCTGGTGGTGCAGCACGCCGTCAGGGTGCCGGCGGCCGGCCCGACCGCCCCGCACGCCGGCTGACCCGCCCCGCGCGCCGGCTGACCCGCTCCGCGCGCCGCCCGACGTACGCTGCCGAGGACGGGCGCGCTCGTAGCCGCCCGCGGACCGGAGGGTGCAGCGGTGGACGACGACGCGTCGACGGTGTTCTGGGTGAACGGGCGGCTGGTGCCGGACGCGGAGGCCACGACCTCGGCGCGCGACCACGGGTTCGTGGTCGGTGACGGGGTGTTCGAGGCGGTGAAGATCGTCCACGGCGACCTGTTCGCCCTGACCCGGCACCTGGCCCGGATGGCGCGGTCCGCGGCCGGGATCGGCCTGACGGGCTTCGACGTCGAGACGGTACGGCGTGCTGCGCACGAGGTCGTGGCGGCGAACCGGGAGCTGCTCACCGGCGCCTACGACCTGCTGCGGATCACCTTCACGGCCGGCCCCGGCCTGCTCGGCAGCGGGCGCGTGGGCGGCCCGCCGACGCTGGTCCTGGGGGTGACCCCGGGTCACGACCCCGACCCGGAGACGGCCGTCGTCACGGTCCCGTACCGCCGCAACGACGTCGGCGCGCTGACCGGTCTCAAGACCACCTCGTACGGCGAGAACGTGCTGGCGCTGGCGCAGGCGCACGCGGCCGGCGCGAGCGAGGCGGTGTTCGCGAACACCCGCGGGCAGCTGTGCGAGGGCACCGGCACCAACGTGTTCGTGGTGCGCGACGGCGAGCTGCTCACCCCGCCGCTCGCGTCCGGCTGCCTGGCGGGCGTCACCCGGGCGCTGGTGCTCGAGTGGTACGGCGGGCGGGAGGCGGACCTGCCGTTCGACGCCCTCACCACTTCGGAGGAGGTGTTCCTCACCTCGACGGCGCGGGACGTGCAGGCGGTCGTCGCGGTGGACGGGCGGCCGGTGGGCACCGGGCGGGCCGGACCCGTCACGCTCGCGGCGGCGCGGGCGTTCGCCGAGCAGCAGCGGGAGCGCACCGACCCCTGAGGACCGCCGGTCACACCGCGTGCAGCACCGCGGCCAGCAGGGCGGCGCGCGGGGCGATCGCCGGCAGCCGCACGTGCTCGGTCGGCGCGTGCGCCCCGCCGCCGGCGGGCCCGAAGCCGTCGAGCGTCGGGAGCCCCGCGTCCGCGGTCAGGTTGGTGTCCGCCGCACCGGGCGCCGGGGCCCCTGTCACGTCCTGCCCCAGGCGTGCGCCGGCGGCGGCGACCGCGGCCAGCAGGCGCGCCGACGCGGCCCCCGGCTCCCAGGCCGGCCGCCGGGAGAGCACCTCGGCGGTGACGCCGGCACCGGCGCGCACCGGGTGCGGGTCCGTGAGGTGCCGCAGCACGGTGCGCTCGTCGGCGGCCGTCGTGAACCGCAGGCCGAGGTCGGCGTGCGCCCGGTCGGCGACGACGTTGGTGCGCGTGCCACCCCGCACCGTGCCGAGGTTGGCCAGCACCGACGGGTGTCCGGCCAGGTACCGGCGGGCCGCCAGCAGCTGGTCCACCAGCTCGTCGGTCGCGGACACGCCGGCGCCGGGGTCGACGGCCGCGTGCGCCGCGCGCCCGGTCACGTGCAGCCGGAGCCGGGTGGACCCCCGGCGGGCGGTCTTCAGCCCGCCGTGCTGCCCGGGCGCCTCGAGCCCGAGCGCGTACGCGGCGCCGGCGGCGGCCTCGCGCACCAGGTCCGCCGACGCACCCGAGCCGACCTCCTCGTCGGGCGTGACCACGAGGCGCACCGGCCGGTGCCCCAGCCCCAGGTCGCGCAGCAGCGCGGCCGCGGCCAGCGCCACCACGAGGCCGGCCTTCATGTCGTAGGTCCCCGGGCCGTGCAGCACGTCGGCCTCGCGCCGGACGGCGAGGGCGCCGACGGCGTGCACCGTGTCGGCGTGCGCGAGCAGCAGCGCCGGCGCCTCGCGCGCGCGGGCGCCACGGCCGGGGAGGTCGAGGACGACGGCGTCGCCGGTGGCCGCGTCGCTCGTGGGGACGCGGCCGCCCAGGAACCCGAGCGCCCGGGCGTCCGCGACCAGCACGTCGGCGAGCGCGTCGATCGCCGGCGCGTCGCCCGTCGGGGTCTCGTGCCGGACGTACCGCTCGAGGCGCGCGACGTCCTCGGGCAGCCGCTCGCGGGCGGCGTCGCCGAGCCGGCTCAGGCCGTCTCCCATGGCACGGGAACCTAGGCCCGCCGGAGCCCGCCCGCGCGCCGGGAGGGTGCGGTCAGCCCCGCGGGTCCGCGCGGAACCGGCGCAGCAGCGACTGCGCCGCCTCCGCGACCAGCCCGTGGTCGTACGTCACGGCGAACTCGAACTCCCGCGCGTCGTCCTCCGGCGACCCCGGCCGCCCACCCGGCGCGCTCGGCGGCCACACCGGCGCGACCTCGCGCCCGACCAGGGCCACCGACTCGTGCGCGCCGAGCACCACCACGGCCCACTCCCGCGCGAGCGGCTCGGTCGGGTCGACGGACGCCCAGCGCACGCCGGCCGGCAGCGTGGTCGGCCAGCCGGTGCCGAGCGCCCCGATGAACGGCAGCCGTCCCGCGAGCCGCCCGTACCGCCGGGCGGAGCGCCCGCTGAAGAACCGCTCGTCCTGGAACGCGCCGAGCACCACCGGCGGCACCCGGTGCGTGACCGCGGCGGTCTCGAGCGTGCGGGACAGCGGCAGCAGCAGGTGCTTCGGCGCCACGCGCACGGGGCGCCGGGTCGCGACGATCTCGTAGGGGG
This sequence comes from Cellulomonas sp. NEAU-ZC6, assembly GCF_056844425.1. Classification (NCBI taxonomy): domain Bacteria; kingdom Bacillati; phylum Actinomycetota; class Actinomycetes; order Micrococcales; family Cellulomonadaceae; genus Cellulomonas; species Cellulomonas sp. NEAU-ZC6. Next base: position 361,191 of record NZ_JBXFYH010000001.1, read on the forward strand.
TCGCCGAGCCGCCGAGCGGCGCGTGCGGGCGGGGGAGCCGGCCCCCGTGCCGCTCTCCGGCGGGCAGCTCGCGCTGCGGCCGGCCCAGGTACCAGCCCTGCCCCAGGTCGGCACCGAGCACGAGGGCGCGGGTCAGGTCCTCGGCCGTCTCGATGCCCTCGGCGACCACGCGCGCGCCGGTCGCCTCGGCCCGGGCGCGCACCGCGCCCGCGACGGTGATCGTCTCCGGGTCCTCGAGCGTGCGGAGCAGCTTCAGGTCGAGCTTGATGATCTCGGGGGCGAGCAGCGGGATGAACGCCAGCGACTCCGGCACGGCGCCGACGTCGTCCAGGGCGATGGCGCACCCGGCGGCCCGCAGCCGCGCGGCGGCGTCCAGCATGCCGGCAGGGTCCAGGGCGAGCGCGCGCTCGGTGATCTCGACGACCACGCGCACGTGCGGTCCGCGCCGGGCGAGCGTCTCGAGCACCAGCGGCAGGTGCCGCGACAGCGTGCGCGGCTCGATGTTGAGGAACAGCGTGTGCGAGGCCCCGCCGGACGCCGCGGCCGCGTCGGCGAGGGCGCGCGACATCGCCGCGCGCTCCAGCTCGCCCAGCAGCCCGTCGGCCTCCGCGGCGTCGAGCACGTCGAGCGGCGAGGTCCAGCCGGAGCCCTCGGCGGTGCGCAGCAGCGCCTCGCGGCCGAGCACCTCACCCGTCGCCAGCTCGACGACCGGCTGGTACGCGCAGTGGACGCCACCGGTGCGGAGCAGCTCCGGCACGGGCAGGCGGCCCGGGCGCTCCGGTGCGGACAGGAGAGTCACAACCCCTCCATCGGCCGGTCGCAGCCGACTCTGAAGGTCCTGGTCGCAGCAGGTGTGCGGGCGCGGGCTGGTCGGACGGCGCGGAACGGGGTACAACCGGGGGATGACGACCCGCCCCCGCAACCTCACCTCCGACCCCGCCGCCGAGCGCCTCGCCGACGCACCGACCTCCGAGGCCGAGCTGCGCGCGGCGGACGCGCGCTCGGGCGGGGACCCCAGCCACGCCCCCCGTTCGCTGCGGGACAGCGAGCTGCTGCCGGACGACGAGGCCATCGCCGCCTCCGACGAGTGGGACCAGCCCGAGCGGCTCTGAGCGTGCAGCACGAGGCCCCGGTCACCTCGCGGTGACCGGGGCCTCGCTGCGCCGGGGAGCGTGCCCCGCGGCGGTCAGGCCTCGTCGCGCGCGGCCTCGCCGGCGCTGCGCGCCGACTCCTGCTCGCCGTGCGAACCGGCCGTGCTCAGCTCGCCGCCGGCGGACTCCAGGTGCGCGCGGACGAACCAGTGGAACAGCTCGAGCTCGTGCAGGTGGCCGACCAGCAGGTCGTTGGTCACCGTGTCGAGCTCCTCGGTGGCCGTCGCGGCCTCGCGGTGGTCGGTGATGACGCCGACGTAGACCTCGTCCAGCGCGCCCAGGTGCTCGATCGCGCCGGCGCGGCCGATGGAGTAGTCGTCCCAGCTGCGGTCCTGGACCAGCGCCCCCGGCGTGCCCACCGGCGCCACGCCCAGGGTGGCGATCCGCTCGGCGATCGCGTCGACCATCGCGCGGACGGCGTCCACCTGCGGGTCGAGCATCTCGTGCACCGCGATGAAGTGCGGGCCGGTCACGTTCCAGTGGATGTGCTTGAGCGTGAGCGCGAGGTCGTTCAGGGCGTTGAGGCGCTGCTGCAGGATCGCGGCGATCGTCCGGCCGTCCTCGACCGACAGCGACGGGACGGTGTACTTCGGCAGCTCCGTACGGCGAACCATGGGGTGTCCTCCTCGAGACTCTCGGCGTCCGACGACGCCGGCTGCTGCCCACGCTGCCGCAACCTCGCAGGTCGCGCAATCGCAGGTGGGAGGCCGCCCGAGCACGCGTCAGGCCTGCGTGAACGGGTCGCCGTCCTGCTCCAGCCGGTCGAGCACCTCGGCGGGCGACAGCTGCCTCAGGTCCGGCCCGATCTCGTCCCACCAGCGCGGCGCCGCGACGGCCGGCTGCTCCCGGCCCCGCAGCGAGTAGGGCGTGATCGTGGTCTTCGCCGGGTGGTTCTGCGACCAGTCGATCAGGACCTTGCCGCCCCGCACGTCCTTGCGCATCACCGCGACGACCAGGTCGGGGTGCGCCGCGGCCAGCTCGTGGGCGAGGTCGCGGGCGTACTCCCGGACCTGCAGCACGGTCCGGCGGCCGTCGAGCGGCGCGTACAGCTGCATGCCCTTGCTGCCCGACGTCACGGGGACCGTACTCAGCCCGTCGGCGCGCAGCCGGTCCGCGACCAGGTGCGCCACCCGCGCGCACTCCGCGAGGCCCGCGGGCGCACCGGGGTCGAGGTCGACCACCAGCCGGTCCGGGTGCCGCACCCCGCCCCGCGGCCCCACGGTCCACTGCGGCGTGTGCAGCTCGATCGCCCCGGCGTTGGTCGCCCAGACCAGCGACGCGACGTCGTCCAGGAACGGCAGCTCCAGCTGCTTGCCCTCGTCCTCCGCGCCCGGGGCGGCGGGCAGCGTCTGCCGGCGCAGCCACGGCGGTGCGCCGCGCGGCGTGTTCTTCTCGAAGAAGGTCTCGCCGCCGACCCCGGTCGGGAACCGGATGCGGGTCACCGGCCGGTCGCGGAGCTGGTCCAGCAGGGCCGGCGCGGCACGCACCACGTAGTCGACCGCCTCCGCCTTGGTCGTCCCGGTGGCGGGGAACAGCACGCGGTCCAGGTGGGTCAGCCGGACGTCGCGGCCGCCGATGCGGACGCGCTGCGGCGGGTCGCTCGGGCCGGTCGAGGCGGCGGGCGGGGTCATCAGGCCTCCCAGGGGTCGACGTCGGTGTCCTCGCGGCGGCCGCGCAGCACGGGCTGGCGCAGGCGGCCCGACGGCGTCCGGGTCAGGTACCGGACGTCCAGGAGCACCCGCGGCTCCACCCACACGGTGCCGCGGGCGTCGGCCGGGTCCAGCGGCTCCGCGAACGGGGACGTCGGGCGCTCGAGCGGCGCGAGCAGCGTGGTCAGCTCGCGGGCGAGCGCGCCGGCGAGCCCGCTGCCCGCCCGGCACAGCAGGTGCAGGTCCCCGTGCACGTCGGGCGCGCCGAGCAGGACCGCGCCCATCCGCCCGCTGCCCGTGGTCTCCGGCCGCCAGCCCGCGATCAGCGCGGTGCGGGTCGTGTGGTGCACGGCCTTCAGCCAGTCCGTCGACCGGCGGCCCGGCTGGTACGTCGACGTCCGGCGCTTGGCCACGACGCCCTCGAGCCCCTGGGCCCGGGTCGCGTCCCAGATCAGGGCCCCGTCGTCGTAGACCGGGGACAGCTGCACGTGCGCCGGCAGGTCGAGCGTCTCCAGCGCGGCCCGGCGCTCGGTCAGCGGCCGGCGGGTCAGGTCCTCCCCGGCCAGGACCGGCACGTCGAACACCAGGTAGCTGACGGGCGACCGGCGGGCCAGCGCCGCGGCGCGCGTGCGGTCCCGCACGTGCATCCGCTCGGCCAGCGCGGGGAACGACGGGATGCCGTCGCGCATCAGCAGCACCTCGCCGTCGACGACCGTGCCCGGCGGCAGGGCGTCCAGCGCCTCGAGCTCGGGGTACGCCGCGGCGGCGTCCCGGCCGGTGCGCCCGAGCAGCCGGAGCCGCTCCGCGGTGGTGTCCGCGAGGATCCGGACGCCGTCCCACTTGACCTCGTGGAGCCACCCCGGACCGTCGGGCAGCCGACCCGGAACGGGTGCAGGGGTGGCGAGCATGGGCTGCACGGGTCCATCCTGCCCAGAGCACGACGTTTCGTCGCGGGGGACTGCCCCCTGCTCGCAGAGGGGTGGTCATGATGCGCGCGATCTGGAAGGGCGCCGTCGCGTTCGGCTTGGTCAACGTCCCGGTCAAGCTCTACGCCGCGACGGGGGAGCACGAGGTGCCGCTGCACCAGGTGCACAAGAAGGACGGTGGCCGGATCCGCTACCGCAAGGTCTGCAGCATCGAGGACGAGCCGGTCGAGTACTCCGAGATCGCCAAGGGCTACGAGACCGACGACGGCCAGCTCGTCGTGCTGACCGACGAGGACCTCAGCCAGCTGCCGCTGGCCACCGAGCGCGAGATCGAGGTCATCGAGTTCGTCCCGTCCGACCAGGTCGACCCGATCCTGCTGGCCAAGACCTACTACCTGGAGCCCGACCGGACCGCGGCGAAGCCGTACGCCCTGCTCCGCGAGGCGCTGACCAGCACCGACCGGATGGCGGTCGTCAAGGTCGCGCTGCGCCAGCGCGAGTCCATGGCCGTGCTGCGGGTGCGCGACGACGTCATCTGCCTGCAGACGCTGCTCTGGCCGGACGAGGTGCGCGAGGCGGACTTCCCGATCCTCGACCAGGACGTCACGGTCCGGCCGCAGGAGCTGGCGATGGCGTCGTCCCTGGTCGAGTCCCTGGCCGGCGACTTCGACCCGTCGTCGTTCGAGGACCGGTACCGGGCCGCGCTCGAGCAGGTCATCGAGGCCAAGGTGTCGTCCGGGCGCACGCAGTCCGTGCCGCAGCCCGAGGAGGTCGGCGAGGGCGGCGCCCAGACCGGCGAGGTCGTCGACCTGCTGGCGGCGCTGCAGCGCAGCGTCGAGAAGGCCCGGGGCGGCGCGGGCAAGGCCGCCGCCGCGGACGCCCCGGCGGACGAGGACGCCGAGCAGGCCACGGGGACCTCCGGGCGGAAGGCGTCAGGGACCAAGGCGCCGGCCCCCCGGTCCCGGGCGAAGACGGGCGACGACGCGGACGAGGCGCCGAAGAAGCGCGCCGGCACCCGGTCGAAGGCCGCGAAGAAGGACGAGCCCGAGCCGGAGGAGGCCGCGGACGCCAAGCCCGCGCGCACCCGCCGCAAGCGGGCGTCCTGACGCGTGGCGGGGCACGGCGGCGCCGGCGGGCCGGCGCAGGTGCACGACGAGGTGCTCGGTGCGCTCCGGCGTGCCGCGTTCCTGCTGGAGCGGGGCGGGGCCACCTCGTACCGCGCGGACGCGTTCCGGGCCGCGGTGCGGGCGCTGGAGCGGCTCGACCCGGCCGAGCTCGGCGCCCGGCTGCGGGCCGGGACGCTGACCGACCTGCCGGGGGTGGGCGCGCGCACCGCGGAGGTGGCGGCGGCCGCGGCCGCCGGCGGGCCCGTGCCCTACCTGGTGGACCTGGAGGCGCGGTACCCCGCGGCGGAGGCGACCGGTCCCGGTGCGGAGCTCCGGGCCGCGCTGCGCGGCGACCTGCACGCGCACACCGAAGCCAGCGACGGGTCGACCACGATCCAGGAGATGGTGCTGGCCGCGATGGAGCTCGGCCACGAGTACCTCGCGATCACGGACCACTCGCCGCGGCTCACCGTCGCGAACGGGCTGTCGGCGGCGCGGCTGCGGGCGCAGCTGGACCAGGTCGAGGCGCTGAACCGGGCCGTCGCCCCGTTCCGGGTGCTCACCGGCATCGAGGTCGACATCCTGGACGACGGCACGCTGGACCAGGAGCCGGAGCTGCTGGACCGGCTCGACGTCGTGGTGGGCTCGGTGCACTCCAAGCTGCGGATGGACGCGGCGTCGATGACCCGCCGCATGCGCGCGGCCGTCGCGAACCCGCGGCTCGACGTGCTGGGGCACTGCACCGGCCGGCAGCTCACCGGGAAGCGGCAGCGGCCGCAGAGCGAGTTCGACGCCGCCGCCGTGTTCGCCGACTGCGCGGAGCACGGGGTCGCCGTCGAGGTCAACTGCCGTCCCGACCGGCTGGACCCGCCGCACGCCCTGCTCGACGTCGCCGTGCCGGCCGGGTGCCTGTTCACCGTCGACACCGACGCCCACGCGCCCGGCCAGCTGTCGTGGCAGCCCGTCGGCTGCGACCGCGCCGCCGCGCACGGGATCGGCCCCGACCGGGTGCTCGACGCGTGGCCGCTGGACCGTCTGCTCGGCCACCTCGGGGACCGCCGGGTCGGTGCCTGAGCGACACACCGGGCGCGTGATGTTGCGGGAAGCGCCCTGCCAGCCGTTATGGTCGTCCGCGTCGGTCGCCGGATGCTGACGCCCCGCCACGGGGCGCCGCGCGGCCCGCACCCCCAGTTCGATCCACAAGGAGCACATCCGTGAGCGTGAACCGCACCGAGCTCGTCCAGGCCATCGCCGCCAAGGCCGGGCTCACCAACACCGCTGCCGACTCGGCCCTCAAGGCCTTCCAGGAGGTCCTGGTCGAGCAGCTCAGCGCCGGCGAGAGCGTGACCATCCCGGGTCTGCTCGCGGTGTCCCGTGCCGACCGTGCCGCGCGCACCGGCATCAACCCGCAGACCGGCGAGAAGCTGGACATCCCGGCCGGCTTCCGCGTGAAGCTGACCGCGGGCTCGGCCCTCAAGCGCGCCGTCGCCGCCAACTGAGCGCACCCGCTCACGCAGCACCTCCGCGAGCCGGGGACCCGCACGGGCCCCCGGCTCGCGGCGTGCCCGGGACTTCGACGGGGGCCGCGCGCGTTGAGTACGATGATCAGTCGCGTCTGCACCCGGGACGCGCACCGGAGGGAGCACGCACGATGGCCGTCACCCGCACCACGAAGCAGCGCACCGAGATCCTCGGGCTGCTCGACGACCTCGACGAGTTCCGCAGCGCCCAGCAGCTGCACGACCTGCTGAAGGGCCGCGGGTCCACCACCGGGCTGGCGACCGTCTACCGCGCCGTGCAGACGCTCGCCGACGCCGGCGAGGTCGACGTGCTGCGCTCGCCCGAGGGCGAGGCCGTGTACCGGCGCTGCGTGCAGCGCGGGCACCACCACCACCTGGTCTGCCGGTACTGCGGCAAGGCCGTCGAGATCGACGGGCCCGGCGCCGAGGCGTGGGCGACCCAGGTGGCCGCCGCCCACGACTTCGCCGACGTCGAGCACACCATCGAGCTGGTCGGCACCTGCGCGGAGTGCCGCGCCGCCCGCGCCCGCTGACGCAGAGCACCCTCGCCGATCAGGCAGGATGGACGGGTGGACACGCTGCACGACCCCGCCCGGCACGACTTCGCCTCCGACAACTACGCCGGGGTGCACCCCGAGGTCCTCGCGGCCCTCGCCGCCGCCAACGACGGCCACGTCCCGGGGTACGGCGCCGACCCCTACACCGAGCACCTGCAGGACGTGCTCCGCGGCCACTTCGGCCCGGACGCCACCGCGTACCCGGTGTTCAACGGCACCGGCGCGAACGTCGTCGCCCTGCAGACGATGCTCCCGCGCTGGGGCGCGGTCATCTGCGCCGAGACCGCGCACATCAACACGGACGAGAACGCGGCGCCCGAGCGCGTCGGCGGCATCAAGCTGCTCACCGTCCCGACCCCCGACGGCAAGCTCACCCCCGAGCTCGTCGACCGGCACGCCCACGGCTTCGGGGACCAGCACCGCGCCCAGCCCGGGGTGGTGTCCATCACCCAGGCCACCGAGCTCGGCACCGTCTACACGCCGGACGAGATCCGCGCGCTCACCGAGCACGCCCACGGCCTCGGGCTGCGCGTGCACCTGGACGGCTCCCGGCTGGTCAACGCCGCCGCGGGCCTGGACGTGCCCATGCGCGCCCTGACCACCGACGTCGGCGTCGACGTGGTCTCGCTCGGCGGCACCAAGAACGGCATCCTGTTCGGCGAGGCCGTCCTGGAGCTGACGCCCGGGTCCACGCCCGGCATCGCGTTCCAGCGCAAGGTCGACATGCAGCTCGCCTCGAAGATGCGGTTCGTCTCGGCCCAGCTGATCGCCCTGTTCGAGGGCGACCTCTGGCTGCGCTCGGCGCGGCACGCCAACGCGATGGCCGCCCGGCTGCGCGCCGGGGTCGAGGCCGTGCCCGGCATCCGGATCAGCCAGCCGACCCAGGCGAACGCCGTGTTCGCCGCGCTGCCCCCGGGCGTCGCCGACGCGCTGCGCGAGGTCCGCCGGTTCTACGACTGGAACCGGGCCACCGGCGAGGTCCGGTGGATGTGCGCCTTCGACACCACCGAGGCCGACGTCGACGCCTTCGTCGCCGCCGTCCGCGACACGGTCGCCCCCGCCGCCTGACCCCCGCCTGACCCCGGACGCCGGCCCGGCCCGGCGCCGCGGCCCGCGCGGCCCCGTCGACGGCGAGCGCCGCGTCGACGGGGCCGAGGAGAGCCGTGCCGCGGGGAGCCGTGCCGCGGGGAGCCGTGCCGCGGGGAGCCGTGCCGCGGGGAGCCGTGCCGCGGGGAGCCGTGGCCGCCGAGATAGGGCGTCCCCGTCGAGATAGGGCCTGCGCAGGCCCTATCCCGACGCGCGGGCCCTATCTCGACGCGCGGGCCCTCTCTCGACGGGCGCACCTCGGCCCGGCCGCTCCGACTCGGGGCGGGGACGGCGGAGGCCCGGCACCCTCGTGGGTGCCGGGCCTCGTGCGCCGACGGGTCAGCGCGGGGTGCTCGTGCGGCGCGGGCGCGCGTCGCGGCTGCCGAAGTCGCGGCCGCCGTCGCGGGAGCCGTAGCCCTCGCGGGAGCCGTGGCCCTCGCGGGAGCCGTAGCCGCCGGAGCGCGGGGCGGCACCCTGCGGGCCGTGGTGCGACGGGCCGCGGGAGCCGGCGCGCTCGGGGCGCGGGGCGCCGGTGCGGGGGCCGGGGCCCTCGTCGACGCGGATGCGCAGCGGGCGGCCGGCGACGCGGGCGCGGCCGATGCGGTCGATCGCCTCGGGGCTGAGGCCCGCGGGGATCTCGACGAGCGAGAAGGTCGTGAAGATGTCGATCTTCCCGAGGTCCTTGCCCGTCAGGCCGCCCTCGTTGGTCAGCGCGCCGACGATCGCGCCGGGCTGCACGTTGTCCTGCGAGCCGACGGACAGGCGGTAGCGCGGGCCGCCGCTGCTCGGGCGGGCGGCACGCGACCGGCCACCCTCGGAGCCCTCGCGGCGCGGGCCGCGCTCCGGCGCCAGGTTGGCGCGGGACAGGGCGTCGTCCAGGTCGTCGCCCTCGGCCGGGCGGGGCGCGGGGCCCTCGTCGCCGACGGCCAGCGCGGCCAGGACGGCCACCAGGTCGGAGGCGTCGACGTCGGGGTGCGCGGCGAGGAACTCGGCGGCGGCGGTCCGGTACAGGTCCAGGCGGCCGAGCTCGAGGCGGGCGGGCACCCGGCCGAGCAGCGACGTCACGCGGTGCGCGGAGACGTCGGCCGGCGACGGGATCTGGATGGCCTCGAGCTGCTGGCGGGTGGTGCGCTCGATCGCGCGCAGCTTGCCCTGCTCGTTCGGGGTGACGAACGTCAGAGCCTCGCCGGTGCGGCCCGCGCGGCCGGTGCGGCCGATGCGGTGCACGTACGCCTCGGGCTCGCCCGGGACGTCGAAGTTGACGACCAGGCCGATGCGGTCGATGTCCAGGCCGCGGGCCGCGACGTCCGTGGCGACCAGCACGTTGATCGCGCCGGAGCGGACGCGCTCGACGATCTTCTCGCGGTCGCCCTGCGCCACGTCGCCCGAGATGTAGGCGGCGGCGACGCCGCGCTCGACGAGCGAGACGGCGACGTCCTCGGCGGCGCTGCGGGTGCGGACGAACACGATGGCGGCGTCGGCGTCGGACACCGCGAGGACGCGGGCCAGGGCCCCGGCCTTGTGGCGGAACGGCACGACCGCGTAGGTCTGCCGGACACTGGTCACGGTGGACGACTGCCGGGACACGGTGATCTCGACCGGGTCGGTGAGGTGCTTCGCGGCGACGCGGCGGATGGCCGGCGGCATGGTCGCGGAGAACAGCGCGACCTGCTTGCTGTCCGGCGTCGCGGACGCGATGCGGTCGACGTCGTCGACGAAGCCCATGCGGAGCATCTCGTCGGCCTCGTCGAGGGCGAGGAACCGCACGGCGTCGAGCTTCAGGCTGCCGCGGTCCAGGTGGTCGATGATCCGGCCGGGGGTGCCGACGACGACCTGCGCACCGGCGCGGAGCGCGCGCTGCTGCGGCTGGTAGGGGGAGCCGCCGTAGACCGGCACGACCTGCAGGCCGGGCATCTGCGAGGCGAACGACTCGAGCGCCTCGGCGACCTGCATGGCGAGCTCGCGGGTCGGGGCCAGCACGATCGCCTGGACCTCACGCAGCTCGGGGTCGACCGCGGCGAGCAGCGGCAGGCCGAACGCGGCCGTCTTGCCGGTACCGGTCTGCGCGACGCCGGTGATGTCGCGGCCCGCCAGCAGGGCGGGGATCGCCTCGGCCTGGATGGCGGTGGGGGTGGTGAAGCCGAGACCCAGGACGGCCTCGCGCAGCGGCGCGGGCAGGTCCAGGTCGGCGAAGGTGGTGGCGTTCTCGGGCAGGGCAGGGTCGAGCACAGACGTCATGGAAGACAGCACCGTTTCGTGTCGCTGGGGGGAGCTGCTGGGCCGCACCGGATCGGTCGGCCACGCGGTCGCACTCCCACACCCACACATCACGAGGCCGCACCGTCGAACGGGGTGGGGCCTCGGCACGCACATCACGGGACACTGCGACGAACTCCGAGTGGGACCAGCCTACCTGCCGCGGCCCGAGCATGCGGGGGAGCGCGACGGTGACCTCGGGCACACGGCCGCGTCGGCGGCGGCGGCGCGGCTCAGCCCAGTCCGAGCCGCCGGCCCTCGATGGCCGGGCAGGTGTCCATGACGACGTCGAGCCCGGCGGCGGACGCCCGGGCCGCGGCCGCCTCGTCCACGACCCCCAGCTGCAGCCAGACCGCCCCTGCGCCCGCGGCGATCGCCTGGTCGACGACGTCCCCGGCGAGGGCGGAGTTCACGAACACGTCGACGACGTCGACCGGGCCGTCCACCTCGTCGACCCGGCGGACCCCGGGGGAGCCGTGCACCGTCTCGGCCCGCGGGTGCACGGGGACGACGCGCTGCCCGAGGTCCTGCAGGTACGCCGCGACGCCGTAGGCGGCCCGCGCCCGGTTGGTCGACAGGCCGACCACGGCCCAGGTGCCCGGCGTGCCGAGCAGGCGGCGGATCACGGCGGGGTCGTTGACGTGGGCCATGCAGGTCAGCGAACCACAGCACCCGGGCGTCCGCCCGGGTCGGGCAGGGGAAAACGTGCTCCGGGGCCACCCGCGGGGTGCGTAGGATGTGTGCTTCATCAGGTCGGACGAACCAGGAGTGCTGTGGCAGAGCGGGACGTGGTGAGCGACCGCGTCCTCACCGTGCCGAACGTCATCAGCCTGGTCCGGCTGCTGATGGTCCCGGTGTTCGCCGTCCTCATCGCCCAGGGCCACGACGGCTGGGCGATCCTCGTCCTCGCGGTGTCCGGGGCCAGCGACTGGCTGGACGGCGTGCTGGCGCGCCGGCTGCACCAGGTGTCCCGGCTCGGGCAGGTCCTCGACCCCGCGGCGGACCGGCTGTTCATCCTGGTCACGCTGCTCGGGCTCGCCGCGCGCGGCGTCGTCCCGTGGTGGCTGGTCGTGGTGCTGGTGTCCCGCGAGGTCATGCTGCTGGTGATGCTCGTCGTCCTGGCGCGGCACGGCTACGGCCCGCTGCAGGTGCACCTCGCCGGCAAGGCGGGGACGTTCGCCCTGCTGTACGCGTTCCCGCTGCTGCTGCTCGCGCACTGGGGCGGCATCGTCGGCGACGCCGCCTCCGTGCTGGGCTGGGCCTGCGCGTGGTGGGGCGTGGCGCTGTACTGGTTCGCCGGCGTCCTCTACGTCCGGCAGGCCTGGGTGCTGCTCGGGCGCCGCGGCGGTGCCGAGGCGGAGACCCGCACGGTGGCCGTGTGACGACGCCGGCACCCCGCCGGCCGGACGCCTCGATGTCGTTGCTGACCGAGGTGACGACCCACCCCCTGGACCCGGAGTACCGGGACGCCGCGGAGCGTCGTGCGCGCGCCGGCGGGCGGCGCCGGCGGTTCGGCCCGGGCACCGCCGCGGTCGCCCTGCTCGCCGTGGTGCTCGGGGTGGGCGTGACCTGGTCCGTGCTGGCCCTGCGCGCGCCGCAGCCGTCCGCGATCGCCGCCCGTGAGGTGCTGGCCGGGCAGATCACGGAGCGCAGCGGCGAGGTCGAGCGGCTGCGCGACCGCAGCACGGAGCTGTCCGACGAGATCGCCGCGATGCAGGAGGCGGCGCTCGGGGCCGCCGACTCGCCGCTGGTGGAGCAGCTCGCCGCCGACTCGGTGGCGTCGGGTGCGACCGCCGTCACCGGCGAGGGGCTGAGCATCTCGCTGCGGGACGCCGAGCAGGTGACCGGCCAGGACGCCGACCCCGACGCCCGGGTGCGCGACTCCGACCTGCAGCTGGTCGTGAACGGGCTCTGGGCGTCCGGCGCCGAGGCCATCGCCGTCAACGACGAGCGGCTCGCCCCGACCACCGCGATCCGGACCGCGGGCGACGCGATCCTGGTCGACGTGGTCCCGCTGGTGGGGCCGTACGTGATCGAGGCGATCGGCGACCCGCAGGGCATGCAGACCGCGCTCACCCGGACCTCGGGCGGCCGGCTGCTGGCGGTGCTGCAGTCGACCTACGGCATCCCGACGCAGGTCTCGGCGCAGCGCGAGCTGGAGCTGCCGGCGGCCGGCACGGTGACGCTGCGCTCGGCCCGGGTGCCCGACGGGGTGGCGGTCGTGCCGGGGCTGACGGGGTCGAGCCCGACCGGGGCGGCGGCGCCGCCGTCGGGCACACTGTCCGGAGGGTCGGACGACAGCGAGGGGGACCTGTGATCGCGGTGATCGGGCTGCTGGTGGGGGTCGTGGCCGGCCTGGTGCTGGAGCCGACCGTGCCGGCGGCGCTGCAGCCGTACCTGCCGATCGCGGTGGTGGCGGCGCTCGACGCGCTGTTCGGCGGTCTGCGGGCCGTGCTGGACGGGCTGTTCGACGACCGGGTGTTCCTGGTGTCGTTCCTGTCCAACGTCGTGGTCGCCGCGCTGATCGTGTTCCTGGGCGACCAGCTGGGCGTGGGGTCGCAGCTGTCCACCGGCGTGGTCGTGGTGCTGGGCATCCGGATCTTCTCCAACGTCGCCGCGATCCGACGGCACCTGTTCAAGGCGTGACCCGATGAGCGACACCGACCCGCAGCCGGGCCCGGCGGCACCGCCGGCGCCCCGGCCGCAGCCCGTCGTCGGCTGGCGCGCGCTGGGCCGCGCGCTCCGGCCGCGGCTGACCCGCGCCCAGGTGCTCACCGGCGTGCTGTGCGTGCTGCTCGGCTTCGCGATCGCCGTGCAGGTGCGGCAGACGGACACCTCGAGCCTCACGGTCATGCGCGAGTCGGAGCTGGTGTCCCTGCTGGACCAGACGACGCGGCAGGCGGACGAGCTGCAGGACCAGGTCTCCGAGCTCGAGCGCACCCACCAGGAGCTGCAGTCCGGCACCACCAGCCGGGAGGCGGCGCTCGAGGCCGCCACCCGCAGCGCGGCGGCGCAGGGCATCCTGTCCGGCCGGCTGCCCGCGGTGGGGCCCGGCGTCACGGTGTCGGTCGGCGACCCGTCGCGGTCGGTCTCCGCGCTCACGCTGCTGAACCTGCTCGAGGAGCTGCGCAACGCCGGCGCCGAGGCCGTCCAGCTGAACGACCAGCGCCTGACCGCGTCGTCCTACGTGCTCGGCACGGACGACGGCATCGAGGTGGACGGCGCCCTGGTCGCGCCCCCGTACCGCTGGGTCGCGATCGGCGAGCCGGAGACGATCGCCACCGCCCTGGCGATCCCCGGCGGCGCGCTCGCCAAGGTGCAGATCGACGGGGGCACGGCGACCGTGCAGACGCAGGACGAGGTCGAGGTCACGGCCACCCGGGTGGTGCCGGACCCGCAGTTCGCGACCCCGCAGACCTCCGGCGAGGGCTGATCGCGACGCGCCCACCCGATCGCGGGGTGTGCTCAGGTCCGTCCGGGCGCATAGGCTGTCGAGGACCCCGGTGCAGGTCGGGGCCGTGCACGAGCAGGTCTGGGAGGGTGTCATGAGCGACGAGCAGCAGGTGCCGGGGGGCGAGCAGCGCCCGACGGCGCCCGACGGGGCGACGACGCCCGCGGCACCCGACACCACCATCAGCTTCGGCTCGCTGGGCGCCATCGAGAACGAGCCGGCCGGTCCCGTCGGCCTCACCGCGGAGCAGGCGGCGGCCGTGCAGGCCCTGCCGCGCACCTCGGCCCTGCTCGTCATGCAGCGCGGTCCGAGCTCCGGGGCGCGGTTCCTGCTGGACGCCGAGCGCACCGTCGCGGGCCGCAGCCCGAAGGCCGACATCTTCCTGGACGACGTCACGGTGTCCCGCAAGCACGCCGAGTTCGTGCGCGAGCTCGACGACTTCGTCGTGCGCGACGTCGGTTCGCTCAACGGCACCTACGTGAACCGCGAGCGGATCGACTCCGCCGTGCTGCGGCCGGGGGACGAGGTGCAGATCGGCAAATTCCGGATGACCTTCCACCCGAGCCCCGCCCTGCGACCGGGCGGCCGGCCGGCCGACCCCGCGCAGTGAGCGCGGCTCGCCCCGCACGCCGCACGGACGCCGAGCCCGCCGAGGGCGCCGAGGACGCAGCCGGGCAGGCGCGCCCCGACGCGGCGGCCACCGGTGCCGAGGAGCCCGCCCGCTGGCCCCGGGGCATCTCCCGCCGGGCGACCATGCGGATCTCCGACGTGCTCGCCGCGCTGCGGATCGAGTTCCCCGCCGTGACCAACTCCAAGCTGCGGTTCCTCGAGGAGCAGGGCCTGGTCGACCCCGTGCGCACGCCCGCGGGATACCGGCAGTACAGCCCCGCGGACCTGGAGCGGCTGCGGTTCGTGCTGCGCGAGCAGCGGGACCGGTACGTGCCGCTCAAGGTCATCGGCGAGCGGCTGGCCGAGCTGGACGCCGGCGTGGACGCCGAGCAGACCTCGCCGGCGCTGATCGTGACGGAGGACGGCGTGCCGCGCTCGGGCGCCGTCGACGCGCGGTACACCACGGCCGCGCTGGCGCGGGAGGCCGCGGTCGACGAGCAGCTCGTCGCGGACCTGGTGCAGGCCGGCGTGCTGCGCCCGTCCGCGTCCGGGCACCTGGACGCGTGGGCCAAGGACGTCGTCGTGGCGGCGGCCGCCCTCGCCGAGCACGGTCTGGAGCCGCGGCACCTGCGGGCGTTCCGCAGCGCGGCCGACCGGCAGATCGACGTGGTGGAGACCGTCGTCGCCCCGTGGCGGGGCCAGACCTCGCCGTCGGCCCGCGGTCGCGCGAGCACCGTCGCCGCCGAGGTCGGCGAGCTGTGCACCCGGCTGCACACGGCGCTGGTGCGCGCCGGTGTGGCCGACCTCGCGCCCTGAGGCCCGGGGCGCGCCGGCCGGTGGACGTCGCCCGGTGCGCGGACCGACCCGGCGTCGTAGCGTGGGCCGTATGCACGAGGACGACCTGGTCCAGCTCGAGGTGCTCGGCGTGCGTCGCCACCCGGGTGACGACGAGCTCGTCGTGCTGCTCCTGGAGCCCGTGGGGGAGCTGATCGTGCCGATCGCCATCGGCGCGACCGAGGCCGGCGCCATCGCGACGGCGCAGGCGGGCATCGTCCCGCCGCGGCCCATGACGCACGACCTGCTGCGCGACGTGCTGCTCGCGCTCGGCGTCCGGGTGCGGCAGGTCGAGATCACCGAGCTGGTAGGCGGCGTGTTCCACGCCGCGGTCGTGCTGGGGGAGCAGGGGCTGCGGGTCGACGCCCGCGCGTCCGACGCGATCGCGCTGGCGGTGCGGGTCGGGTGCCCGGTGCTGTGCGCGACCGACGTGCTGGCCGAGGTGGGCGTCGAGGCGTCGCCGGTGTCGGCCGAGGACGCCGACGAGCCGAGCCGCACGCCGGAGGAGCAGGTGGCGCAGTTCCGGGAGTTCCTGGACCACGTGCAGCCGGACGACTTCGAGCAGGGCGGCCCCCCGGAGCCGGAGCGAGGTTCAACCTCAGGTGGAGGGTAAGACACGCCGTGCGCGACACGCCGGGACGCCTGGGCGCGGCGGTCGTTGACCGCCCCCCTCGCCGGGCCTAGCGTTGCCCCCAGAACAGCACGAGCCGCGACGCCTCCCGGCGGGACGGACGCGACGAGTGGAGGACCCCGTGACCGGCACCGAGCAGGCAGCAGACGCTGCCGGAGGCGTCCCGCAGCGCGCCCAGGGCCTGCTGTTCGGCGACGACCTGCCGGACCTGGACGTCACCACCGGCTACCGCGGGCCGACCGCGTGCCGCGCGGCGGGCATCACGTACCGCCAGCTCGACTACTGGGCCCGCACCGGGCTGGTCGAGGCCTCGGTGCGCCCGGCCACCGGCTCGGGCACGCAGCGCCTGTACTCCTTCCGCGACATCCTCGTGCTCAAGGTCGTCAAGCGCCTGCTCGACACCGGCGTCTCGCTGCAGCAGATCCGCGCCGCCGTCGGCCACCTGCGCGAGCGCGGCGTCGACGACCTCGCGCAGATCACGCTGATGTCGGACGGCGCGAGCGTGTACGAGTGCACCTCCGCCGACGAGGTCATCGACCTGGTCCAGGGCGGTCAGGGCGTGTTCGGCATCGCTGTCGGCCGGGTCTGGCGCGAGGTCGAGGGCACCCTGGCCGAGATGCCGACCGAGCGCGCCGAGGACGACACCCCCGCGTCGCACGAGCACGACGAGCTCGCCGAGCGGCGCCGCGCCCGCAACGCCGGCTGACCACCTGCGCCTCGGCGGACGGCCCGGACCCACCACGGGTCCGGGCCGTCCGTCGTCGTCGGCCGGTGCCGTGCCCGCGTCGCGGCGGCCCGGTCCCAGGCGGCCCGGTCTCAGGCGGCCGGCAGCCGGACCGCGGCGACCACCGGGTCGTGGTCCGACGGGAAGCGCCCGCCCGGCCGCGCGTCCAGCACCGCGTACGCCTCGACGGCCACGTCGGGGCCGACCAGCACGTAGTCGATCCGCCGCTGCACCCCGGTGACCGGCCGGTCCGGGTCGGCGAGGTCCGTGAACGTGGTCTCGGGACCCGACGGGGCGGTCGTGCTCGCCGCGCGCGCGTCGACGAGCCCGCCGGCGAGGAGCACCTCCAGCGGTTCGGAACCCGGCTCGGCGTTGAGGTCGCCCGTGACGACGACCGGCCCGCCGCCCGCCACGGCGGCGGCCCGGGCGAGGAGCAGCCGCGCCGACTCGACCCGCGCCCGGCTGCCCTCGTGGTCCAGGTGCGCGTTGAGGACGGTGAGCACGGCACCGTCGCGCCGGTCCCGGAACCGGGCCCAGGTGCACAGCCGGCGGTAGGCCGGGGCGTCCCAGCCGGTGCTCGGGACGCCCGGCGTCGGCGACAGCCAGAAGTCGCCGTGCTCCAGCACCTCCAGGCGGCCCGTGCGGTACAGGATCGCGGAGTGCTCCCCGGTGGTGCCGCCGTCGCGCGACCGGCCCACGGCGGCGAACCCGGTGCCGGCGGTCAGCGCCGCGAGGTGCGCCGTGGTGCCCTCCTGCGTCCCCAGCACGTCGACGTGGTCCAGCGCCGCGCGCACCAGCGCCGACCGGTCGTACGTCCGGGTCGCGGGCCAGTGCGCCACCCAGAGGTTGTACGAGCCGACCCGCAGGCGCGCGTCCCCGGTCACGCGCGGGACCGCGCCGGCGCGCCCGGCGGGGTGGTGATCTCGAGCACCCGGGCACCCTCGAGCGCCGCCGGGTCGAGGGCGGCCCCCGGCCACCGGTACCGCTGCGGGACCTCGGCGGTCGGCACGGGGCGCCCGTCGACGCGGACCTGGACGCGCGTGGCCGCCGGGTCCACGCGGTACCGCACCGTCCGGCAGGCGCCCGCCAGGTCGAGCTCGACCTCCAGCCCGTCGTCCGCCGGCGCCAGCGTGGGCCCGACGAGCACGGCGTCGTGCCGCTCCTCCAGGCCGAGCAGCGCGTGCAGGACCTGCCGGATGTAGATGCCGGGCCCGGACGAGTACACCCGCCAGCCGTCCGCGGTCGCGACCTCGCCGGTCCGCAGCAGCTCGAAGTCGCGCGCGGCGGTGTACCGGTCGGGGAAGGTGGCGTCGGACGACGACGTGTAGCAGGTGCGCTGCCGGCGGGTCGCGCTGGGCACGCGGTCGCCCATGCCGACGGGGGACAGACGTAGCAGCTCGTCGCCGACGTCTGGCCGGCCGAGCGCGGCCAGCGCCTCGGCCCACCGGATGTGCGCGTGGGCGTACATCAGGCCGACCTCCCGGCCGAAGAACGCCGCCTGCTCGGCGCGGCGGAACGACTCGGTCTCGCCGTCGGCGAACCGGGTCGGCCGGTCGGTCAGGCGCACGCCGTCGGGGAACAGCAGGTGCTCGCGGATGATCCCCTCGTGCCGGTCCGCCTCGTCCTGGTCGAGCACGCCGGCGAGCACGAGCTGGGTCATCGGGATCAGCCGGTAGGTGAGCCCCGTCGCGGTGTCACGGGGGTGGATCACCGGCGTGGCCACGCCGTCGGTCACCGAGACGAACCCGGCGGCCACGCCGTCCGGCAGCATGTGCCGCCGCAGGTCCGCCGTGACGGCCGCGGCGAGGGTCTCCATGCGCGTCACCAGGGGCGCGAGCGCGGCCACGGGCCGCAGCTGGTCCGCCGCGAGGCCCAGCGCCTGGGTCGCGAGCGCGGTCGTCCACGTGGAGGCCATCGTGGCGCGCATCGCGGACCGGGCCGGCTGCAGCGTGTCGTCCCAGTCGCCGTCGCCGTAGGCCGGCAGCGAGGTCCCCGGCACGAGGTCGGTCTCCAGGTGCCGGACCAGGGCCTCGACGTGGTCCGCGACGCTCGCCGGCTCGCCGGACCGGAACGGGACAGGGGCGTCCAGGACGGCGAGGTCGCCCGACGCGCGCAGGTACTGGCCGAGCGCGACCAGAGGCCAGTGCACGACGTCGCCGTGCGCGTGCTCCTGGAGCACCTCGGCGTAGGCGTCGAACATGAACCACTGCGGGAACGTCCCGTCGGGCGCCTGTGCCCGGAGCACGCGCAGCACGATGTCGCGGCAGCCGTCCAGCAGGCCGGCGGCCAGCAGCAGCTCGAACGGCCCCTGGCAGACGTCACGGGTGCCCCACGCCGCGCCCTGGTACTGCTCCAGGCCGTGCGGCACCAGGTAGTGCACGCGCGCGTCGTTGGCCCACCAGGGCAGCAGCACGCCGAGCTCGGCCAGCCGGGAGCCCTCGGCGACGCTCAGCCCGCGGGTCAGCCGGGCGAGCGTCGCGCGGTGCCCGGCCGCCTCGCGGGCGGCGTCCAGCCCGTCCCGCACGAGGTCAGGCGCGGTGCCGGCGCTCGCGCCTCCCGCGCGGTCGGCCGTCGTCGCGACGCGCAGGGACGTCGTGGCCGTCGCCCGGACGGTGACCAGCGACGTCCCGCGCGGCACCCCGTCGGCGAACAGCGGCGCGTCGTCGCCGACCTCGGCCCCCGGCGTGGCGGCGAGCACGTAGGCCAGCCCCGGGTGGTGCCGGCGGGTCGGCGTGGACGCGTCGGCCGTCAGCACGACGGCGCCGTCCTCCGGCCGGGCCTGCCACGCACCGCCGCCGAGCTCGACCTCCGTGGTCACGAGCAGGTCGGCGGGGGAGGTCGTGGTGATCTCGAGCAGCAGGGCGTCCCGCGCGGCGTCGGCGACGGTGCGCACCTCGACGCGCTGCCCGTCCAGGACGTAGACCCAGCGGGCCTCCCCGACGTCCAGCACGAACGCCGAGGGCGCGCCCAGCAGCCGCCACCGGCCGCCGTGGCGGACCAGCACCCGGACGCCGTTCGAGCGCAACAGGTTCAGGTGGTTGCGGTGCACGGTGGTGAACGTGTCGAAGGTGGTGTTGCCGAGCACCGTGTGCGACCCGAAGACACCGTGCGCGAACACCGTCGTCGACAGCGGCGGCCGGTCCGGGTCGAGCGAGTCCCCGGCCAGCAGCACGTGCCCGTGCGGGCGCAGCAGCTCCAGGTCCTTCTCGCCGCGCACCACGTGGGCGCCGCCGGCGGTGAAGTACGACAGCACGCGCCCGCGGTCGTCGCGCTCGACGTAGCGGGGACCCTCGCCGAGGGCCAGCAGGTCGTCGTCCGCGAGGGGCGCACCGCCGAGCAGGGGCGCCGTCGCGAGCAGCGATCGCTCGTCCGCGGAGTCGGTGCCGCGGGCGACCGCGGGCGACGCGGCCGCGGCGTCCGCCAGCGCGACGAGTCCGGGCACCTCGGCCTCGAGCCCCGGCAGCGCGTCGAGCACCGCGCCCCGGCGGTCGGGCCAGTAGCGGCCGACCACGTGCAGGACGGCCGGCTCCGCCAGGTCCGACGGGTGGGTCAGCAGGCCGGCCATCGCCATCTCGTGCTGCCGCACCCGGTCCGGCCAGGGCGCCCCCGTGAGGAACGCGGGGGTGCGCCCGACGCGCGCGGGCGGGCCGTACAGGTCGAACCCGTCCGTCCCGGCGCCCGCGGTGCCCTGCGCGACCGCGAGGGCGAACAGCGGCAGCACCGGCGCCGAGGCCATCGTCTGCCGGGACAGCACCACCGTGCCGAGCGCGTCCGAGGTCGCGAGCCGGTGGGCCACGTACTGGGAGACGTACGGCTCGGACGACGACGCGGCCTGCGCCGGGGCCAGCGACAGGTCCTGCAGAGCCGCCACGTCCCACGTCGCGCCGGCGGTCGTGCCGGCCGCGGCGAGGTGCACCCGCCACACCAGGGCGGTCCGCGACGGGTCGAGGGCCAGGTCGACGGTCCAGCGGACGCCGAGGCCCGCACCGGTCCACCGGGCCGCGCCGTCGCCTGCCGACCAGGTCGTCCCGGAGCGGCTGCCGGTCAGGGCGAGGTGCTCGACCACGCCGTCGGCCGCCGTGCGGCGCAGGAACAGGCCCGCGATGCCGGCGTCGTGCGGGCCGACGCGGTACTGGTCGACCAGGTGGTCGTCCGGCGCGGTGATCGCCGCGACGTCGCCGGCCGGGGTGAGCCGGACGGTCAGGCCGCCGCCGGCGTCGAGGGTCCGGGTGCGGTCGGTGCGGTCGGGGGCGAGGAGCGTCGGTGCGTCGGTCATGTCAGGTCCCGGGGGTGTCGAGAGGGTATGCGGTAGTCGCCGGCGGCGGGGCGGCGAGGAACCGGGTCCCCGCGTCGCGGAGCATCCCGGCGGTGGTGCGGTACCAGAGCCACACCGCGACGCCGGCGAGGGCGGTGAGCAGCAGGTCCGAGGCGGCCACGGCGACGGCGGCCGCGCCGGCGAGCAGCAGCAGCGTGCCGAGCGAGGCGCGCCACCGCGTGACGAGGTAGTACGCCCCGGCCTGGACGGCGTCCGCGGCGGGCAGGCGGTAGAAGGTGCGCAGGGCGAGGGCGTGCAGCACCAGCACGGCGAGCAGGACGGCCGTCCCGGTGGCCAGCCCCGTCACGAGGGGCGGGACGCCCGCGGCACGGGCGCCCGCGCCGGCGGTCGCGGCGACCGCCCCGAGGGCGCAGAGCGGTACCCAGAGGGCGGAGGCGTCGCGCCAGCCCAGCCGGTAGCCGCGCCCGAAGGCGCGTGCCACGCCCCGCTCCGGGTCGACGTGGTGCTCGCGCACGGCGTACAGACCGGCGGACAGCGCGGGGCCCAGGGGCACCGCGGCGAGGGCGACCAGCCACGCGAGGGACGGGTCCGGTCGCAGCAGCAGCGCCGCCGCGACGAGCGGCAGGTCCGCCAGCGTGAGCAGGGCCGTCAGCCCGGCTCCCCAGACGAAGCCGGTCACGGCGCGGCCGAACGGCCCGTCACCCACCTCGTCGCCCCGGCTAGCACCGCGTGCCTCGGCCCAGGCGCGGGACGTCACGGGGAAGGCGGCGCTCATGCGGCCGCCTCGACGCGGAAGCCGGCGCGCAGCAGGTCCTGCGGGCGGCTGCTCGGGCCGACCAGCAGCTCGAAGGCGCCGGGTTCGACCACGCGGCGCCCGGCCGCGTCGACGATCGTGCACGCGGACGCGGGCAGCTCCAGGTCGACCACCGTGCCGGTGCCGGGCGCGACCTCGACCTGCGTGAAGGCCTTCAGCTCGCGGTCCGCCCACGACGCGGACGTGACGAGGTCGCGGACGTACACCTGGACCGTCTCGAGCGCCGGGCGCGAGCCGGTGTTGGTGACGGTGACGCGCGCGCGGACCGTGTCCGCCGCCGTCACGACCGGCGTGTCCACGACCAGGTCCGCGTACGCGACGGTGGTGTACGACAGCCCCTCGCCGAACGCGAACGCCGGCTCCTGCGTGAGGTCGGCGTACCGGTCCCCGTGCTGGCCGCGGACCTGGTTGTAGTACGTCGGCTGCTGGCCGGCGTGCCGCGCGAACGAGATGGGCAGCCGGCCGCTCGGCTCGATCTGCCCGAGCAGCAGCTCGGCGAGGGCGCGGCCGCCGGTCATGCCCGGGTTGGCCGCCCAGACGACCGCCGCCGCCGCCGTCACCGACGGCGGCAGGACCAGCGGCTTGGACGCCTGCAGGACCACGACGACCGGCGTGCCGGTGGCCACCAGCGCGTCGAGCAGCGCCACCTGGCCGCCGATCAGCTCGAGCGTCGCCGTGGAGCGGCCCTCGCCCACCAGCTCGATCCGGTCGCCGACGACCGCGACGACCACGTCGGCCGCGCGCGCCGCGGCGACGGCGGCCGCGAGCTGCTCGGGGTCCACGGGCGCGGGGACCGCGACCGGGGGCCGGGGCTGGCCGTCGGGGAAGAACGGGCCCGCCGGGTCCTCCTCGTGCGTGACGATGGCGGCGCCGGGCTGGTGGAGCACCGTCCAGCCGTCCGGGACGGCCGCGCGCAGGCCGTCGAGCACCGTGGTGATCATCGCGCGGGGCTGGCCGTGCGCCATGGCGGCGACCTGGCCGGAGGACCCGGCCCAGTCGCCGAGCTGCGTCTGCGGGTCGTCCGCGAGCGGCCCGACCACCGCGACGGTGCGCGGGCCCCCGGTGGGCAAGGGCAGCGTGCCGTCGTTCCGGAGCAGCACGAGCGAGCGCCGCGCGATCTCCAGGTTGAGGTCCTGGTGCGAGCCGACGACCGCGCCCATGTCGTCCAGGTCGGGGCGGCGGGGGTCCTCGAAGAGCCCGAGCTCGAACTTGAGGGTGAGGATGCGGCCGACCGCGACGTCCAGGTCCGCCTCCGCGACCAGCCCGCGGTCGACCGCCTCGAGCGCGCCCTCGAAGAACCGGGCGGTGGTCATGATCATGTCGTTGCCGGCCCGGACCGCCGCGGCGGACGCGTGCACGTGGTCGGGCTGCACCTGCTGCTCCCACACCATGCGGCCGACGTTGTCCCAGTCGGTGACGAGCATCCCCTCGTAGCCCCACTCGCCGCGGAGCACGTCGGTGAGGATCCAGTCGTTGACGGTGATCGGGACGCCGTCGATGGTCTGGTAGCCGAGCATGAACGTCGCGCACCCCTCGCGGGCGACCCGCTCGAACGGCGGAAGGAACCACGAGCGCAGCTTCCGCGGCGAGAGGTCGGCCTCGGAGGCGTCCCGGCCGCCCTGCGTCTCGGAGTACCCCGCGAAGTGCTTGGCGGTCGCGAGCACGGCGGTGGGGTCGGCGAGCCCGTTGCCCTGGTAGCCGCGGACGGCCGCGGACGCGAGCTCGCCGATGAGGAACGGGTCCTCGCCGAACGTCTCGCCGACGCGGCCCCAGCGCAGGTCGCGGGCGACGCAGAGCACGGGGGAGAAGGTCCAGTGCAGGCCGGTCGCGGCCGCCTCCACCGCGGTGGCGCGGGCCATCCGCTCGACGAGCTCCGGCGACCACGTGGCCGCCATGCCGAGCTGGGTCGGGAAGATGGTCGCGCCGTCGCAGAACGAGTGGCCGTGGATGGCGTCCTCGCCGACCAGCAGCGGGATCCGCAGCCGGGTCTGCTCGGTCAGGTCGTGCCCCCGGAGGATCAGCTCCGGCGAGGCGTGCAGGATCGAGCCGACGTGCTTGTCGAGCACCTGCTCCTCGATCCCGTCCGGCGCGGACAGCTGCATCATCTGGCCGACCTTCTCCTCGAGCGTCATCCGCCCGAGGAGGTCGGCGACCCGGTCGGCGACGGGCAGGGTCGGGTCGAGGTAGTGCGTCATGGTGCGGGGGAGTCCTTCCGGCGCGGCACGTCGGCCGCACGGCAGTGGTGGCGCTACTTGATGCCGGTCATCGCGATGCCCTGCACGAAGTGCTTCTGCATGGCGATGAACACGGCGAGCACGGGCACGATGATGAGCACCGAGCCGGCCATCTGGAGGCCGAACTCCGCGCCCTTGTCACCCGTCGGGCTGGTGTAGAGCGCCAGCGCGACGGGCAGGGTGTAGAGCGAGTCGCGCTGGGACACGATCAGCGGCCAGAGGAACCCGTTCCACGAGCCCATGAACGTGAAGATCGCCAGCGTCGCGAGGGGGGCGCGGCACAGGGGCATGACGATGCGCGCGAAGATCCGGAACTCGCCGGCGCCGTCGATGCGGGCGGCGTCGAGCAGGGAGTCCGGGATCTCCAGCATGAACTGCCGCATGAGGAAGACGCCGAACGCGCCGACCATGCCGGGCAGGATCATGCCCCAGTAGGTGCCGACCATGTCGAGGTTCGCGACCAGCACGAACTGCGGGATCAGCGTGACGATGCCGGGCACGAACATCGTCCCGAGGACGACCGTGATCAGCACCTTCTTGCCGGGGAACTCCAGCTTCGCCAGGGCCCAGCCGACCATCGAGCAGAACAGCAGCGTGGTGGCCACGGACACCAGGGCGAGGAACACCGAGTTGACGAAGTACCGCGTCATGTCGAACTCGAAGAACCACGCGCGGAAGTTGTCGAGGGTCGGCGCCTGCGGCCACCACGTGATCGGGCGGCGCATGATCTCCGCGTTCGTCTTGAACGCCCCGAGGAGCATCCAGGCGAACGGCAGCAGGGTCCCGGCGAGGCCGACCGACAGGACGGCGACCAGGGCGGTCCTGCCGGGCGTCAGGCGCTTGCGCCGGCGGCGGACGACGGGCGCGACGGGCACGGCGGTGGTCGCCGGCGCGAGGGGGGTGGAGGTGGTCATGGTCATGTCCTCTGCCGGAAGAACCGGAACTGGATGATCGCGAAGATGCTGATGATCGCGAAGAGCACGTACGCGCCGGCCGCGCCGACCGAGTAGTTGCCCCACTGGAACTGGTTGAAGACGTACAGCGCGATCGACGTCGTGGACTGCAGCGGACCGCCGTTGGTCATCACGAACGGCTCGTCGAAGAACTGCATGAAGCCGGTGGTCGTGAGGATCGCGTTCAGCAGGATGGTCGGCATCATCATCGGGATCGTGATGCGGAAGAACCGCTGGACCGTCGACGCGCCGTCCACCATCGCGGCCTCCTTGACCTCGGAGGGGATGGCCTGCAGCCCGGCGAGGAAGATCACCATGCTCGAGCCGATGCTGCGCCACACGGCCATCAGCGTCAGCGCGGGCAGGGCTGTGCGGGTGTCGCCGAGCCAGTTCGGCCCGTCGATCCCGATGTCCGCCAGCAGCGAGTTGATCAGGCCGTTCGGCTGGTACATGATCCGCCACACCACCGCGACGGCGACGATCGTCGTCACCACGGGCGTGTAGTAGCCGACCCGGAAGAACGTCGCCGCCCGGCGGCCCAGCGAGTTGAGCATGACGGCGAGCACGAGCGCCGAGAACAGCGACAGCGGCACGCCGACCACCACGAAGCCCAGGGTGTTGCGCAGCGCCCGCAGGAACGTCGTGTCGCTCAGCACCGTGGCGAAGTTGCCCAGCCCGACGAAGTCCACGGCGAACGGCGTGCGGATGTCGTTGACGCGCAGGTCGGTGAACGCCATCCCGAACGAGCTGAGCAGCGGGACGAGCCCGAACACCCCGAACGACAGGACGAACGGGGCCGCGAAGAGCCAGGCGACGACGGCGGTCCGGCGGCGCCGGGCGGCCAGGGACACGGATTTCCCCGGCCGCCGCGACGTCGCGGGCGGCGTGCGCCGCACCGTGCTGGTGCTGGTCACCAGCCGAAGCCGATCTGGTCGGCCTCGGCCTGGATCGCCTGCGCGGCCTCCTCGGAGGTCAGCTCGCCGTGCGCGACCCGCTCGGAGTAGATGCCGATCTGCTCGGCGATCTGCGACCACGACGGGTAGCTCGGCGTCTCGACGGTGTGCGGCATCTGCTCCTTGAGCACCGACATCACCGGGCTCTCGTCGATCGGCGCGTAGTCGGCGGACTCCACGCGCGACGGGAACGAGCCGGCCTCGTCGAACAGCGTCTTCTGCTGCTCGTCCTCCAGGAGCCACTGGAGGAAGAGCCACGAGGACTCCTGGTTGTCGGACGACGAGAACACGCCGAGGTTGCCGCCGCCGATGTAGGAGTCGTTGTTGGCCGAGCCCGCGGGCAGCGGGACGTACCCGATCGAGTCCGCGGTGAAGCCCTCGGGCGCCGCGCCGGTGTCGATCAGGTCCTGGTAGGTGCCGACCATCCACGGGCCGGAGATGAGCAGCGGGGAGCCGCCGTTCTCGAACGTGGCCTCGGTCTCCGACAGCGCCGCCTCGCCGCGGTCGAAGAAGCCCTTGTAGAAGTCGAGCGCCTCGACGAACTCCGGGGTGTCGAACGTCCAGGCGTCGCCGTCGGTGACCGAGCCGCCGGCCTGGGACAGGAACGGGATGATGACCTGCGCGGGGTTCTCGATCGGGCGCGGCAGGCTGAGGCCGTACTCGCCGCCGGGACGCGCGGCGAGCGCGCCGCTCAGCTCCTCGAGCTCGGCCCAGGTGGTCGGGGCGTCGTACCCGAGCTCGGCCGCCAGGTCCGCGCGGTAGAAGAGGAACCGCGTCTCGACGTACCACGGCACCGCGTACCGGGCGTCCTCGCCGGTGACCGAGGCGACGGCCGCGGGGTAGAAGTCGTCGGCGTCGAAGACGTCGTCGGGGACGGGTGCCAGACCGCCCATGGCGATGACGGAGGCGGTCTGGTCGGCACCGGTCATCACGATGTCCGGGCCGGTGCCGGAGGCGACCGCCGTCTGGTTCATCGTGATGATCTCGCCCCACGGGATCTCCGTGACCTTGATCGTGGCCTCGGGGTTGTCCTCGGTGAACTGCGCACCGAGGGTGCGCAGCACGTCCCCGTTGCCGGCGGCGGCCCAGATCTCGATCTCGCCGGTGGCCTCGTCGGCGACGGAGCCGGCCTCGGCGGATCCGGCGTCGGCGCCGGCGTCGGAGCGCCCGCAGGCGGCGACGGGGGCGAGGGCCAGGGTCGTGACGGCCACGGCGGCGAGCGCGCGCCGGACGGTACGACGAGTCATGTGTTCCTCCTTGAACGGTGGTGCGCACCCGCCCCGCTGCGACGCCCTGACCAGCGACATCGGAGGGGCCCTGCTTGTAATGCGCATTACAAGCGGGGAATCTAAGCGTGTAGACTGGCGAAGTCAACCCGGTCCTCCGACCGTGATCCCGCCGTGGTCCCCGCTGCCGCTCGACGCCGAGGAGCTCCGTGGCTCGCCGCCCCACCGTGTACGACGTCGCCGAGCGCGCCGGGGTGTCCATCACCACCGTGTCCTTCGCCTTCCGCCAGCCCGGGCGGGTGCGCGCCGCCACCCGGCAGGCCGTCCTGGACGCCGCCCGGGACCTGGGCTACGTGCCGTCCGCCAGCGCCCGAGGCCTCGCGGCGGGCAGCACCGGTGCCTTCGGCCTGTACGCGTTCGACCTGATGCTGGCGGGCGCCGACGGGGCCGCGGCCGCCGCCGTCCCGGACAGCCCGGCCGCGGTGGGCGAGGGGGACCCCCGGGTGTTCCCGCTCTACGTGGACGAGGTCGAGCGCGGGTTCGCCCTCGAGTGCCGGGAGACCGGCCGTGCGCTGCTGCTCGCGTCGGGCGCGCCCAGCGGGACGGCCGTGGCCGACATCGCGGGACGGGTCGACGGGCTCGCGATCTTCCCCGGCACGCACAGCCTCGACGCCGTGCACGGCATCGCGCAGTCGATCCCGCTGGTCGCCTTCAACACCCCGGGCACCGACGCCTCGTTCAGCCACGTGTCCGTCGACAACCGGGCGGCCGTGACCGGGATCGTCGAGCACCTGGTCGGCGCGCACGGGGTGACCGACCTCGCGTTCGTCGGCGAGGGGTCCATGTACGACTTCGCCGAGCGGCTCGCCGGGTTCCGCCAGGCCGTGACGGCGCTGGTGCCGGGGCGGGACGCGGTCCGGCCCGAGCACGAGGGGCTCGCGAGCACCGGGTGGGTCGCCGCGCTGACGGAGCTGGTCGCCGCGGACCGGTTGCCGCGCGCCCTCGTGTGCCAGAGCGACCAGGCGGCGCTCGTGGCTCTGGACCTGCTCGCCGCGCACGGCGTCGACGTCCCCGGCCGGGTGCTGGTCACCGGGTTCGACGGCATCCTGGCCGGCCGGCTGTCCACGCCGACGCTCACGACGGTGCGGCAGCCGTTCGAGGACATGGGGCGGCTCGCCGTGCGGCTGCTGGAGGACCGGCTCGCCGACCCCGGGTCCGCGGCGGTGTTCCGGACGCTGCCCACCCGGTTGATCCCGCGCGGGAGCTGCGGCTGCGCGGGAGCGGCGCGGGAGGGCTGACGGCCCCGGGGGTCAGCGGGGCGCGCGCAGGGCGCGGTCCAGCAGCTCCTCGAACGCGCCGGCGACCTCGCGGGCGCCCGCGCCGGGCCAGGCGTGCACGGGCTGCGCCGCGCCCTGCGCCTGCTGCAGCGCGGCGCGCTCGGGGACGAACGGCGTCAGGACCAGCGGCCCGTACAGCCCGCGGAGCTCCTCGAGCCGGAACGCCTGCTCGACGGACCGGGCCTTCACCCGGTTCACGACGACGCCGAGCGGCTGCAGCTGCCCGGCGGGCCCGCGGCGCAGCTCGTCGATGGTGCGCATGGCGCGGCCGACGGCGGTCACCGCGAACAGCCCCGGCTCGGTGACGACGACGGCGCGGTCGCAGGCGGTCAGCCCGGTGCGGGTGAGGCCGCCCAGCGACGGCGGGCAGTCCACGAGCACCAGGTCGTAGTCGTGCGCCCACGCGAGCGCGAACCGGAGGCGGTCGACGTCGGCGACGGCGCCGTCGTACGCGTCGTGCCGGGACGACGCCGCGGACCCGACCAGCACGTCCAGGCCGGCCTCGGCCCAGGCGCTCGGCGCGGTCGCGGCCGCGAGCGTCTCGGCGGTGGGGGAGTCCAGCAGCGAGGCCACGTCGCCGTCCGCCGGACCGGTGGCCAGCGCCAGGGTCGAGTCGCCCTGGGGGTCCAGGTCCACCACGAGGGTCCGCAGCCCCCGCTCGAGCGCCGCCGAGGCCAGCCCGAGGGTCACCGAAGTCTTCCCGACGCCGCCCTTGAGCGAGCACACTCCCAGTACCAGCACGCCGACACGGTAGCGGGCGGCGCTGCGTTCGCGGAATCCGCTCACCTGGGGCGATGCTGGCGCGCATGAGCGCACCGACCACCGTCACGCACTGGGGACACGCCTGCATCCGGTTCGAGAAGGACGACCGCCGGCTCGTCCTGGACCCCGGCGGGTTCAGCGACGCCGCCGTCCTAGTGGACGCCGACGCGGTGCTGGTGACGCACGAGCACCCGGACCACGTCGACCCGGCCACGCTGGTGCCGGCCCTCGCGGACCGGCCGTCGCTGGAGGTGTGGGCGCCCGCGGGCGTGGTCGCGCAGCTGGTCGGGGCCGGTGCGCCGGCGGACCGCGTGCACGCCGCCGCGACCGGTGACGCGTTCCGGGCGGCGGGCTTCGACGTGCGGGTCACGGGGGAGCGGCACGCCGTCATCCACCCCGACCTGCCGGTGCCGGACAACGTCGCCTACCTGGTGGACGGCGCCGCGCTGCACCCCGGCGACTCGTTCACGCCGCCGCCCGCCGGGGTGGCGGTGGACCTGCTGCTGGTGCCGGTGGCCGGTCCCTGGATGAAGCTGTCCGAGGCCATCGACTACGTCCGGGCCGTCGCCCCGCGGGTGGCCGCGCCGATCCACGACGCGATCCACAGCGCGCCGGGGCGGGCGCTGTCGGACCGGATGGTGGGCACCCTCGGCGGCGCCGGGGAGTACGTCCGGATCTCGGCGGACGCGCCGTACGAGTGGGACCCGGCGGGCGCCTGACGGTCAGCGCCGCGCCGGCGCCGGCGCGGTCGACCCGCGCCGGACCAGCGAGGTCGGCAGCCGCACGTGCGGCTCCGGCACCTCGTCCCCGTCCAGCAGCGCGGTCAGCAGGCCGATCGCCTCGGCGCCCATCTGCTGGATGGGCTGGTGCACGGTCGTCAGCGGCGGCTCGGTCTGCGCGGACTCCGGGATGTCGTCGAACCCGATCACCGAGACGTCGTCCGGCACGCGCAGGCCCAGCTCGCGGGCGACCTCGATCGTCGCGATCGCCGACAGGTCGTTCGCCGCGAACACCGCCGTCGGCCGGTCGGCCAGGGTCAGCAGGTCGTGCACCGGCTCGCGGGTCGGCTCCTTGCGGTAGTCGCCGGCGCGGACCAGCACCTCGTCGACCGGGACCCCCGCCGCGGCCATCGCCTCGCGGAAGCCCTGCTCGCGCAGCCGGGACGACTCCAGGTCCGCGCGGCCGCCGACGAAGGCGATCCGCCGGTGGCCGAGCTCCAGCAGGTGCTCGGTGCCGAGCACCGCGCCCCGCAGGTTGTCCGAGTCGACGGTCGGCAGCCCGGTCGGCCCGGTGTGCGGGTCGATCGCGACGACGGGGACGTCCCCGCCTGCCTCCACGACCGTGGGGGTCACCAGGACCGCCCCGTCGATCAGCGTGCCGCTCAGCCGGGACAGGTACCGGCGCTCCCAGCCGGCGCCGCGGCCCTGCAGCCCGCCGGTGTAGGCGAGCAGCTCGTAGCCCGAGTCGGCCAGGGCCGACGCGGCGCCCTTGAGGATCTCCGCGCTGAACGGCTCGAACTCCGCGACCAGGATCCCCAGCACGTGCGTGCGGTGGGACCGCAGGCTGCGCGCGACCAGGCTCGACTCGTAGCCCAGGCTGTCGATGACCTCCAGCACGTGCGCCGAGGTGGCCTGCGCGACGCCGTACCGGCCGTTCAGCACCTTGGACACGGTCGCGACGGACACGCCCGCGTGCCGCGCGACGTCGGTGATGGTCACTCGCTGCCCCATGCCGAGATGGTAGCGACGCGACCGGCACCCCTAGCGCGCGACGGGCTCCCGCGGCATCGCCGGGTCCATCGCCAGCCGCAGCGCCACGTCCAGCGGCAGCCGGGTCAGCGCGCGGCGCCGTCGCGCGAGCAGCTCGGCGCGCTGCCGTGCGCGTGCGTCGCTGAGCCGGTGCGGGCGGTCCTGAGCCATGCCACCACTGTGCCGCGCCGCGGTGGCCTGCGTCGTCGTCCCCACGACGGAGACCGGCGTACGCCGTGAGGTGGACGCCGCCGGTATCGGTCGCGGCGCCCCGGCGCGCCCCGTAGCCTCCGAGGTCGGACAGCCGGGAAGGTGTGCACATGTGGTTCGGACGAGGTAGGACGGCCGCGCCCACGCGCGTCGACGCGGCGCGGGCGGTCGAGCGGGCCGTCGACGCGCAGCAGGAGCAGCGGCGCACGACGCCCGGGCTGTGGGCGGACGGCTTCGGCCGGGTCGGCACGCGCTCGGTGCAGACGCTCGCGCTGCTGGCGCTGGTCACGGTCGTCGTGTTCGCGGTCACGCAGCTGACCCTGGTCGTGATCCCGGTGCTGATCGCCCTGGTGCTCGCCAGCGCGATGCACCCGCTGGTGTCGTGGCTGCGCCGGCACCGGATGCCCTCGATCCTCGCGACCTGGGTCGCGCTGTTCCTGGTCGTCGGCGTGCTCGGAGGCGTCCTGGCCGCGGTGGTCTACGCCGTGATCCACCAGTGGGACGACCTCGCCGACCAGGCCACCGCCGGTCTCGGCGAGCTGCAGGAGCAGCTCGGCGACCTGCCGATCCAGATCACGGACGAGCAGATCGCGGACGCCCGCACGGCCGTGACGGACTTCCTCACGTCCAGCAGCTTCGGCGCCAGCGCGATCGCCGGGTTCTCGGCCGGGGCCAACTTCGTCACCGGCTTCGTCCTGATGGTCGTCGTGCTGTTCTTCTTCCTCAAGGACGGCCCGAAGATCTGGGAGTTCCTGCTGCGCCCGTTCGAGGGCGAGCGCTACCGGCGCGGGCAGCGCGTCGGGCACCGCGTGGTCACCACGATGGGCGGCTACGTGCGCGGGACCGCGATCGTCGCCGCCGTCGACGCGATCGGCATCGGCATCGGCCTGGCGATCGTGGGGGTGCCGCTCGCCATCCCGCTGGCGGTCCTGGTGTTCCTGCTCGCGTTCATCCCGCTGGTGGGCGCGACGCTCGCCGGCGTGCTGGCCGCGCTCGTGACGCTGGTCGCGGTCGGGCCGGTCGAGGCGCTGATCGTCGTCGGCATCGTCGTGGTGGTGAACCAGCTGGAGGGCAACTTCCTGCAGCCGGTCGTGATGGCACGCTCGCTGGCGCTGCACCCGCTGGTCATCCTGGTCGCCCTGACCATCGGCACCGTGCTGGCCGGGATCACCGGCGCGGTGCTCGCGGTGCCGATCGCCGCGTCCCTCTGGGGCGCCGTGCAGGTGTGGAACGGCGAGCACGAGCCCGCCCGGCCCGCGCAGCAGAAGCGCCGCGAGGTCGCCGAGCGCCGCTGAGCGCGGTCAGGCCGGGGTGCGCCAGACCGAGACGTGCGACGGGCTCTCCGCGGTGAACGGCGACCCGGCGAAGTCCGCCCGGCGCTCGGTGCGGGTCATCCCGGCCATCCGCGCCATCAGGTCCAGCTCCGCGGGCCACGCGTACCGGTGCGGCGAGCGGCCCGTGGTGACCGTGCCGTCCGGCGCCGTGCCGTAGTGGTAGGACACCAGCCGCTGCTCCACGACGTCGTACCGGTCGAAGCCCAGGTGCTCCTCGCTGACGTCGAACGGGATCGCGACCTCCCCGGGCGGGAGCCGGCGCAGCTGCGGGACGAACACCTCGCAGACGAACGCACCGCCCGGCTCCAGGTGCCGCGCCGCGTTGGCGAAGCAGGCGACCTGGGCGTCCTGGGTCAGCAGGTTCGTGATGCCGTTGAACACCAGGTAGACCAGCCGGAACCGGCCCGGCGCGGTCGCGGTCGCCATGTCGCCGATCGTCACGGGCACGCGGTCGCCGCCGGGCTTGGCCGCCAGCCGCGCCGCCATCGGCTCCGACAGCTCCACGCCGTGCACCGGTACCCCGCGGTCGGCGAGCGCCAGGGCGACCCGCCCCGTGCCGACGGCCAGCTCCAGCGCAGCGCCGCCGGCGGCCCGCGCCGCGAGGAAGTCCACGGCCGGCCCCAGCACCTCCGGCGCGAACATCGCCGCGCTGGACGCGTCGTAGGACGCGGCGGCGTCCTCGGTCCACAGGTGCGTGCTCATGGCCGCGACGCTGCCACCTGCGCGACGCACCGGGCCACCTGATTCGCCCCGGGCGGCCCGGACGTGTTGGGTAGGAGCACACCGCACCGATGACGACGCCGGGAGAACACCGTGGACGTGCACCAGCTCGCGCAGGACCAGATCGCCCTCGCCCACGAGGACCCGCACGGACGCAGCGCCCAGATCGTCGTGCACGACGGCCCGCTGCGGCAGACGGTCATCGCCCTGACCAGGGGCACGCGGCTCGCGGAGCACAACTCGCCCCCCGCCGGCAGCATCCTGGTGCTCCGGGGCACCGTCGGCGTCAGCACCGCGGACCGGGTCGACACGCTGCCCGCCGGGTTCCTCGCCACGCTGACCCACGACCGGCACGGCGTCGAGGCGCTGAGCGACGCCGCGCTCCTGCTGACCACGGTGACCAGCATCGGCGAGCCGTCGCACGGCTGAGCGCGTGAGCCCCGACGCGATCTTCGCCGACCCGCGCCTCGCCCCGCTGTACGACGTCTTCGACGACGACCGGTCCGACCTGGACCTGTACCGCGGGGTCGCCCGCGAGGTCGGCGCACGCCGCGTGCTCGACGTCGGCTGCGGCACCGGCACGCTGGCGCTGCTGCTCGCGGCCGACGGCTGCGCAGTCACCGGCGTCGACCCGGCGGCCGCCTCGCTCGACGTCGCCCGGGCGAAGCCCGGCGCCGATGCGGTGACGTGGCTGCACGGGGACGCGAGCACGCTGCCGCCGCTGCAGGTCGACCTGGCGACGATGACCGGCAACGTCGCGCAGGTGCTGCTGACCGACGACGCGTGGGCCGCGACCCTGCGCGGGATCCACGACGCGCTCGTGCCCGGCGGGCACCTGGTCCTCGAGACCCGCCGGCCCGAGGCGCGTGCGTGGGAGGGGTGGGCCGCGGGGCCGGACCACCAGGTGCGCGACGTGCCGGGCGTCGGACGGGTCGAGGAGCGGTTCGCCGTCACGGAGGTGGCGCTGCCGCTGGTGTCGTTCGCGTCGACGTTCCGGTTCCCCGACGGGACGGAGGCGGTGTCGACGTCGACGCTGCGGTTCCGGACGCTCGACGAGATGCGCGACTCCCTGGCCGCCGCGGGCCTGGACCCGGTCGACGTGCGGGACGCCCCGGACCGGCCGGGCCTGGAGCACGTGGTGCTGGCCCGCCGCGCGGTCTGACCGTGCCGGACGGACGCCGCCACCTGGTCGTGCTGCTGCACGGCGCCGGGGGCGTCCCCGCCGACATGGCACCGATCGCCGAGGCGCTGCCGTCGTCCGCGACGGGCGTGTCCCTGCCGGGCAGGCTGCCACTCGGCGACCGGTACGCGTGGGCGGACGTGCACCGCGGCGACCGCGCCGGCTTCGCGGCCTCGGCGGAGGCGGTCGCCGCGTGGACGGACGCGCAGCCGGGCGCGTCGTCGGTCGGGCTGGTCGGCTTCTCCCAGGGCGCGGCGGTCGCCCTGGAGATGCTCCGCGCACGGCCGGACCGGTACGCGTACGTGGTGACCCTCTCCGGGTTCCTCGCCGGCGCCCGGGACCCGCGCGACCCGGGGGTCAGGGCGGTGCGCCCGCCCGTGCTCTGCTGCCACGGCGGCACCGACGACGTGATCCCGCCGTCGTGGGCCGACCGGCTGGAACGGTGGCTGGACCGGTGCGCGACGCCGACCGTGCGCCGGTACCCGGGGCTGGGGCACACCATGGACGCGGTGGAGGTGGCCGACGTGGTCCGGTTCGTCGAGCGGACCGCACCCTGACACCGCCCCGGTTCCGGTGCCGGTCCTGGGCGGATCGGGGCAGCAGGCCTACCGTGGGTGCACGGCGGGCGACCGCCGGGCGGACGAGGGGGATCGCCATGACCACGCTGCCGGACCGCACCCGGACCGCGCTGCTGCTCGTCGACGTCCAGCGCGGAGTCGTGGCCGAGGCGCACCGCCGGGACGAGGTGCTGACCAACGTCGCCGTCGTCGCCGAGCGGGCCCGCTCGCAGGGCGTCCCGGTCGTGTGGGTGCAGCACGCCGACCCGGGGATGCCGATCGGCAGCGACGCGTGGCAGCTCGTGCCCGAGGTGCCCCGCCGGGAGTCCGAGCGGGTGGTGCGCAAGCGGTTCGGGGACGCGTTCGAGGACACGGACCTCGAGGACGTCCTCGCCGAGGCGGGCGTCGGCCGGCTGGTGGTGGCGGGCGCCCAGACCGACGCCTGCGTCCGGGCCACCATCCACGGGGCGTTCGCGCGCGGCTACGACGTCACGCTGGTCTCCGACGCGCACACCACCGAGGACCTGAGCGCGTGGGGTGCGCCGCCGCCGGCGCAGGTCATCGCGCACACCAACCTCTACTGGGCCGAGCAGGCGGCGCCGGGGCGGACGGCGGGCGTGATCCCGGCGCGGGACGTCCCGTTCTCCTGACGAGCGGGTCCGGTCCCGTGTCGATCTCGGGGGTTCCCCGTTCGACTACCCGGTGAGAGGGTCCGCAGGAGACCCCCGGAACCAGGAGGCGATGACGATGAAGTACATGCTGATCATGCGGTCGAGCGAGGACTGGACCCCTGAGGAGGCCGCGGAGGTCGACTTCGCCGAGATGCTCGACACCATGGGCGCGTTCAACGACGAGCTGATCGCGGCCGGCGTGCTGGTGGCCGCGGAGGGCCTCGACGACGCCGCGAAGGGCGTCGTCGTCGACTACGCCCAGCAGCCGCCGCTCGTCACCGACGGACCGTACGGCGAGGCCAAGGAGCTGTTCGGCGGGTTCTGGATCCTGGACGTGGCCTCGCAGGAGGAGGCGGTCGAGTGGGCGAAGCGCGTGCCGCTGGCGGGGCCGGGCAGCAAGACCGAGGTCCGGCGGATCGCGAGCATCGACGAGTTCCCCCAGGACAACCCGTACGTCCAGCGGGAGCGGGCCTGGCGCGAGCGGACGGGGCAGCTCTGAGCGTCACGAGCACGTCCGGTGGCCGGGCCGCGGTCGAGGCGGTGTGGCGGATGCACTCCGCCCCCATCGTCGCGACGCTGGCCCGGTCCACCGGCGACCTCGCGCTCGCCGAGGACCTGGCGCAGGAGGCCCTCGCCGAGGCGCTGGTGACCTGGCCGCGCGACGGCGCCCCGGCGAACCCCGCGGGCTGGCTGGTCACCGTGGGCCGGCGCCGTGCCGTCGACGCGTACCGGCGGCGGGCCGCCCTCGACGCGCGGTACGCCGCGCTGGCCCGCGAGCTGCCGCGCGACGGCGCGGCGCCCGCCGGTCCGGAGCCGGACCTGCTGTGGGACCCGGACCGGGTCGGGGACGACGTCCTCGCGCTCATGTTCACCGCGTGCCACCCGGTGCTGTCCCAGGAGGCACAGGTCGCGCTGACGCTGCGGGTGGTCGGTGGCCTGAGCAGCGACGAGATCGCCCGCGCCTTCCTGGTGCCCACGGCGACCGTGCAGGCCCGGATCACCCGTGCCAAGAAGACCCTCACCGCCGCGCGGGTGCCCTTCGCCGTCCCGTCCGCCGAGGACCGCCGGGAGCGGCTCGGCGCGGTGCTGGCCGTGGTCTACCTGATCTTCACGGAGGGGTCCACGGCGACGTCCGGCGACGACTGGATCCGGCCCGACCTCGCGCACGAGGCGGTGCGGCTCGCCCGGGTGCTGGCCCGGCTGCAGCCCGACGAGACCGAGGTGCACGGGCTGCTCGCGCTGCTGGAGCTCACGGCGGCGCGGTTCCCCGCCCGCACCGGCCCCGACGGCGCCCCGGTGCTGCTGGAGGACCAGGACCGGCGGCGCTGGGACCGGTCCGCGATCCGCCGCGGCCGGGCTGCGCTGGCGGTCGCGGGGCGGGTCGGCCAGGGCCTCGGCGCGTACGGGCTGCAGGCGGCCGTCGCGGAGTGCCACGCGGTGGCGCCCTCCGTCGGGTCCACCGACTGGGAGCGCGTGGTGCTGCTGTACGACGCGCTCAGCCGCCTGGCGCCGTCGCCGGTCGTCGAGCTCAACCGGGCGGTCGCGGTGGCGCAGGCGCGGGGGCCGGCGGCCGCGCTGGTCCTGGTCGACGCGCTGGTCGCGGACGGCGCGCTGCCAGGGTCCCACCTGCTGCCGAGCGTCCGCGGCGAGCTGCTGCGGCGGCTCGGGTGCGTCGACGAGGCGCGCGCCGAGGTCGAGCGCGCCGTGGCCCTGTGCGGGAACGCGCGGGAGCGTGCGCTGCTCCGAGGGCGGCTCACGTGAACCCTTCGCGGCAGTCCCCGGTCGCCGGGCTCCTCGAGGACCTGGTCGGTCCGGGTGCCCGGGTCGTCGCCGAGACGAGCGGCGACGGGGGAGCCCGCGCCTGGCACGTCGTCGACGCCGACGGCGTGGCGCTGGTCGTCAAGGTCGCGCCCGCGGGAGCCGGCCTGCGGCTCGCGCGCTCGGCCCGCGCCCAGCGCGCCGCGGCGGACGCCGGCATCCCGGTGCCGCGGGTGCTCAGCGCCGGGACTTGCGGAGAGCAGCAGCACCTGGTCTACGAGCGCGTCGACGGCCGCCCGTGGCGGGAGGTGGCGCCGCGCCTCGCGGCGGCGGACCGTGTCCGGGTGCTCGACGGGCTGACCGACGTGCTCGAACGCCTCCGCCGCGTGCCGTATCCCGGGTCCGGGGACCTCGACCACCCGACCGGCACCGCGCTCGACGCGCTCCGCGCCCGCACCCGCGACCGGGTCGGGGACCCCGCGCGCCGGGCAGTCGCCGAGCAGGTGCTGGACCGGCACGGCCACGTGTTCGGGGACGCCGAGCGCGCCGTCCTGGTGCACGGCGACCTGCACCACGCGAACGTCCTGGTCCGGCACGACGAGCACGGCTGGGCCGTGGCGGCGGTGCTCGACTGGGACAGCGCCTGGGCGGGCCCCGCGGACGCCGACGCGGCGCGGGCCGCACTGTGGGACGACATGCCGGGCGAGCCGGAGCCCGTCGGGGTCCGCGCCGCCGTGCACCAGCTGCTGTGGTGCCTGGAGTACCCCGTCGGCACTCACCGGCACCTGGACGACACCCGGCGGCTGGCGGCCCTGCTCGGGGTCGGCGTCGCGGGGCTCAGCCCCGCAGGGTGAGCACCTCGGCGCCGTCCTCGGTGATCGCGACGGTGTGCTCGCTGTGCGCGGTGCGGCAGCCCGTCGCGCTGCGCAGCGTCCAGCCGTCGGCGTCCGTGACCAGCTCGTCGGTGTCCGCCATCACCCACGGCTCGATCGCCAGCAGCAGTCCGGGCCGGAGCGTGAAGCCGCGGCCGGGGCGGCCCGCGTTGGAGATGTGCGGGTCCTGGTGCATCGTCGAGCCGACCCCGTGGCCGCCGAACTCGAGGTTGATCGGGTACCCGGCGCCGTCGAGCACGGTGCCGATCGCGTGCGACAGGTCGCCGATCCGCGCGCCGGGGCCCGCCACGGCGATCGCCGCGGCCAGCGCGCGCTCCGTCACCTCGATCAGCGCGAGGCTCTCGGCGGGCTGCGTGCGCCCGACCACGAAGCTCACCGCGGAGTCCGCGACCACGCCGCCGAGCGAGACGGCGAGGTCGAGCGTCAGCAGGTCGCCGTCGGCGAGCACCTGGTCCCGCGGCTTCCCGTGCAGGACGGCGTCGTTCACCGAGGTGCAGATGTAGTGCCCGAACGGCCCGCGGCCGAACGACGGCGCGTAGTCGACGTAGCAGGACTGCGCGCCGGCCTCGACGATCATGGCCTGGGCCCACCGGTCGATCTCGAGCAGGTTCGTGCCGACGGCGGCCCGCCCCTGCAGCGTCTGCAGGATGTGCGCGACCAGCGCGCCGGTGTCCCGGGCGCGGGCCAGCTCGGTGGGGTTCAGGATCTCGATCATCGTGCGGCGTCCTCCGTTTCCAACAACTATCCCGGCAAGAGTATCCCGGTATTAGTATCGGCTCATGGTCCGGCTCCCGCTCTCACCCGACGAGGTCGCCCGTGGGCAGCGCCTCGGTGCCCTGCTGCGCCGCGCCCGGGGCGAGCGGTCGATGCTCACCACCGCGCTCGACGCGGGCGTGTCGCCGGAGACGCTGCGCAAGATCGAGACGGGCCGGGTCGCCACGCCGGCGTTCCCGACCATCGCGGCCATCGCCGCCGTGCTCGGGCTGTCGCTGGACGCCGTCTGGGCCGAGATCAGCGCGCCGGAGGACGCCGACGGGCGGCTGGCGTCCTAGCCGCCAGCCCGCGCACCCGCGCCCGCACCCGCTCGCCCGCGGCGCGCCACGGCCCCTGCTGGGGCCAGTGCAGGACCACCGACCGCCAGCCGCGAGCGAGCCGCAGCACCATGCCGCCCGGCGAGCGGAACGGGCGGGCGGAGATGGAGACCGCGAGCCCGTCGTCGTACCGGACGGACCCCGGCCGCAGGTGGAAGCTCAGGTCGAGGTCGTCGTGCACGTCCTCGTCCCGGTGCACCGCCGTCCGCGCCGCCCGCCACGCCGACGCGCGCACCGCGAACCCGGAGCCGAACACCGGCGTCCCGCCGAGCGCGAGCCCCGCCAGCACGAAGTACGTCTGCATGTAGAGCAGGTGCGCGATCCCGGCGGGCACCCGGCGCAGCCCGCGGAACCGGCCGGGCCCGGTGACCGCGTCGCACGCCGGGTCGGCCGTCATCAGGTGCTCGACGCGCGCCAGCCAGTCCGGAGGGAGGACGGTGTCCGCGTCGACCCGCGCGATGACGTCCCCGGTCGCCGCGTCGTAGCCGGTCGCGGCGGCGGGCCAGATCCCGCGGACGGGCTCGTGCACCACCCGGGCGCCCGCCGCCGCGGCGAGGCGGGCCGTCGCGTCGCTGCTGCCGTTGTCGACCACGACGACCTCGTCGGGCTGCCGCGTCTGCGCCGCGACGGACGCGAGGCAGCGGGGCAGGCGGTCGGCCTCGTCGCGGGCCGGGACGACCAGGGAGATCCGCAGCCGGCCCGCGTCCCGCTCCACACCGGGGGAGCCGGGCCGGTCCTGCTGGTCCGCGTGGGGGTCGTCGAGCACGCCCCAGTGCCTCACGCGGCCGGGGCCGGCGCAACCCAGGAAGGCGCGATCCCCGGCGGCGGCGGCCTGGTCCTGCTCGGCTACGGCTGCACCCAGGGCGACGTCACGGTCGTGCCCGGTACCGGGCGCACCGTGATCCTGTCGGGGCCGGCGCGGACCGCGTCACCCGCGCAGCAGGACCGGCATCACCAGACCGACGTCGTCCGGGCGCCCGCTCGGGGACACGCTGAGAACGGATCTGCGGTCCTCGAGGGCGAGGTGCACCCGTTCGGTGCCGGCCGCCCGCACGGCGTCCAGCAGGAACGTGCGGGAGAAGCCGTGCACGTCCCTGGCGCGCGGTGCGGTCAGCCGGACCCGGTCGCCGTCGAGGCGGACGACGACGACGTCATCCGCTTGCTCGGCACCGGCGACGAGATCGTCGGAGGCGGCGGTCGCGGTCCGCGCCCTCGGCACCCCCAGGAGCTGCTCGTAGTCCGGGTACGCGGCGTCGAGGGGTGCTCCCGATACCCCGAGAAGGTCGAGGACACGCGCCCCGAGCGCGATCGCGCCGGTGCCTGCCACGGACGTCGCCGCGTCCAGCTGCTCCAGGGTCGCGACCACCCGGGTCTCCGGGCCGGACGGCTCCCCGACCGGGATCGTCGCGACGGCGAGACGACGACGGTCGCAGGCGACGACCCGGAGGACGGGCCCGTCCAGGTGGAGCAGGATCCCGGCCAGCGCGGGCCACTCGGGGTCCGCGCCGACGGCGTCCCGGACGGCGGCGACCGCGCCCGCGAGCTCGGTGGCGTCGACGGTGCCACGTCCCGGCTCGGCCAGGATGTCGGCCGCGGTGTCGAGGTGGGCGCCGGCGGCCGCCAGGTCCTCCTCGAGCCGGCGACGGTGGCGCGCCAGGACAGCGTGCGCGCGGTCCGGCGCCGCCAGGACCGCGACGAGGTCCGCCACGGGCAGCCCGGCCTGGCGCAGGCTGGCGACGAGCCGCGCGGTGTGGACCTGGGCGGAGGTGTACCAGCGGTAGCCGGTCGCGGGGTCGACGTGTGCCGGCCGCAGCACGCCGGCGGCGTCGTAGTAGCGGAGCGCGCTCACCGACGGGCCGCCGGCGCGCGCGAGCTCGCCGATGCTGAGCAGGTCGTCGGGCACGGAGCCACTCTGGACCCTCGACCCACGTGAGGGTCAAGCAGCGCCGCGCTCGCCCGACGGGACGGTCGCGCCTGGACCCACCGGGCGACCGACGTCTTCGGAGGTCCGGGTCGTGCCGGTCGACCACCGGCGCGCGCCCGCGGCCGTCGCCACCAGGGCCGCCGCCGTCGCGCTCAGTGCCCATCCCGGGTGGGTGCGCTCGGCGACCGCGCCGAGCACGGTGTTCGTCACCAGCACGGGCACGAGCTGGGCGAGGCCCACGAGGGCCTGGACCCGGGCGAGGTGGGTCCGGGGCGCGCTCCCCAGGACGCGCGGCGCGAGCCGAGCGACGAAGGCGCCGCTGCCGAGGCCGAACGTCAGCGCTCCGAGCACGGCGACCGTCGCGGCTGCGGCCCCGTCGAGCAGCTGGCCGGCGGCGAGCGCACCGGTCCCGGCCGCGCTGACGAGGAGACCCGCGGCACCGGAACCAGGACCCCGGGGCGACGTGGCGGGTCGTCGCCGGGTCGTGACGAGAGCTGCGACGATCACCCCGGCGCCGACCGCGCCGGCGGCCGCACCCGTCCAGCCCGACCCCCAGCCCGCCGCGCGCCCGGCCAGCGGCACCAGGAGCGACGGGACCGGCAGCATCAGAGCCGCCCCGGCGCCGGTCAGCACCAGTGCCCCCGTCAGACCAGGTGTCCGCGCGACCACCCGGAGGCCGTCGGCCAGGTCGAGCCCACGGAGCCGAGGCGCCGGGCCGTCGTCACCGCGCGGCTCGGGACCGGGCAGCTCCCGGACGACGACGAGCACGGCCAGCAAGGTGCCCAGTCCGACGACGTCGCCCCAGGCGATGGCGGGCAGACCGACCGTCCCGACCAGCACGCCCCCGAGCGGCGCGGCGAGGATGAGGACGAGCTGGCCCGAGCTCTGGCGCAGGGCCAGGGCCCGGCTGAGCTGCTCGTCCGGGACCAGCCGTCTCGGCATCGACCCGGCGGCCGGGAGGCAGAACGCGCTCACCGTGCCCAGGGCGAGGGATGCGGCCAGCAGCAGCACGGTCGGGGACCCGGTGCGCGACAGCACCAGGGCGAGCGCTGCCGTCATCGCGAGGAGTGCCGTCTCACCGCCGATCAGGACGCGGCAGGCCCCGAACCGGTCGGCGACCGCACCGCCGAGCACCAGGAGGACGAGGCGTGGCAGCCCGTTGAGGGTCAGCGCGAGCGCTGCCGTGGTCCCGCCGTGCCCGGCCGCCGCCCAGCCGAGGGCGAAGGCGAGCACGGCGTCCCCGAGGCGTCCGACGGTGACGCCGGACAGCCAGACGAGGTACTGACGGGGCAGCACGGTCGTGGGGAGGTCGGTGGTGGTCATGGCGGCACGGTCGTGCCTCGACCGGGTCGAGGGTCAACCTCGCGCCACGTCCGTCTCCCACGACCCCAGCAGGTCGGGGTCCCGACCTCGGCGGTCGGTCGTCCGGCCGGCGGGTCAGCCGACGCCCGGCACCCCGGCGTACTCGGCGAGCGGCGCCGCGCCCGTCGTCTCGTACTCGAGCAGCAGCAGCCCCGACGGCGTGACGTCGTGCTCCACGAGCCGGAGCCCCAGGTCGGCACCGGGGTGGGGGAGCAGCCGACGGCCATCGCCGACCGCCACGGGCGCGACGGCGAGCCGGAGCGTCTCGACCAGGCCCGCGGCGAGCAGCGTCGACGCGAGGCGGGCGCTGCCGTGCACCTGCAGCTCGCGCCCC
Organism: Cellulomonas sp. NEAU-ZC6; assembly: GCF_056844425.1. Classification (NCBI taxonomy): domain Bacteria; kingdom Bacillati; phylum Actinomycetota; class Actinomycetes; order Micrococcales; family Cellulomonadaceae; genus Cellulomonas; species Cellulomonas sp. NEAU-ZC6. Next base: position 404,028 of record NZ_JBXFYH010000001.1, read on the forward strand.
GGCCGCCCCCTCAGCGCGGCGACCGCCGTGACCACGTCGCCGCCCAGGACGGTCGTCGGGTGCCACGACCCCGACCGCAGCGTCGTGCTGGCCACGTACTTCGGCAGCGCGTTCATCCGCGCCGTGAACGGGTCCGGCTCGGGGATCTGCGGCCAGTCCCGCGCGAACGCCTCGTAGGTGCGCCGGCCGAGCAGCAGCCCGTCGGCCCGGTCCAGCCAGTCCGACGCGCGGCGGACGAACGCCTCGTCCAGGTACGGGACGAACCAGCCGCCGTGCCGGAAGCCGTCGCTCGGGTCCTCGTCGGCGGAGCCGGGACCCTGGCTGACCCCGTCCAGCGTGACGAACTGGGTGACGGTGACCCTCATGCCGCCGCGCCGCCCTCGACCAGCACCGCGAGGGCCTCGGTGACGGAGCCCCAGCCCTCGAAGAACCCGAGCTCCTCGTGGCGGTCCCGGTGCGCCGGGTCCCCGTGGCGCACGACCACCCGGTAGTCGGTGCCGTCCGGGTGCTCGGCGAGGACGATCTCGGCCGTCATCGACACCGGTTCCGGCCACGCCGGCCGCCAGGCGCTGTCGAGCGCGTTGGTGAACACCAGGCGGCGCTCCGCCTCCACGACCAGGAACACACCGTCCGTGTGCGGCACGAACGTCTCGCCGTCGTCGCTCATCCGCGTGACGAACGCGCCGCCGGGCCGGACCTCGAGCCGGTCGACCCGGGCGCGCGTCGGGGCGGGCACCCACCACCGCTCCAGCAGCGCCGGCTCCGTCCACGCGCGCCAGACGTCGCGGCACGGGGCCCGCATCACGCGGTGCAGCGTCAGGTCGAGCGCGGGGTCGATCGAGAGCGTGGTCACGGGGTCTCCTCCAGGTGGGTGACGAGGTGCTCGAGCCGGTCGGTACGGCTCTCCCAGAGCGCGCGCTGCTCGGCGAGCCAGTCGTCGACCAGCGCGAGGCGCTCGCGGTTGAGCGTGCAGGTGCGGACCCGGCCGGACTTCGCGGTCCGGATCAGCCCGCAGCGCTCGAGCGTCCGCACGTGCTTCATGAACGACGACAGCGTGATGTCGTGCGGGCGGGCGAGCTCGCTGACGGCGGCGGGACCCCGCCCGAGGTACCGGACGACGGCGCGCCGGGTCGGGTCGGCCAGCGCGACGAGCACCTCGTCGAGCGCGTCCGGATGGTGTGCCATGAGGAACAGCATGCCAGAAACTGTGCCGCGAAGAACAGTATCTCGGGCGGAAGGTGACGACGAGAGCGCGGAAGTCGTGTCCTTCTGCACCGGTTCGTCCCCGGGGGGATCCGCTTTCAACGGGAGGCCCGGGCTCAGGTTCGGGGCGTCGGGGCCGATGGGAGTGAGGGTCGGAGCGGGAGGGGAGTCGTGAGCCAGGTGGACGAGGCGCCGGACACGGTCGAGGACCCGCGGTGGGACGCCGCGCTGCGGGGCGTCCTGGACGACCCGGCGCGGCACGCGCTGCACGCGCAGCCGATCGTCGAGCTCGCGACCGGCTTCGTCACCGGGTACGAGCTGCTGTCGCGGTTCGACGGGCCGTTCCGCGCGTCGCCCGACCGCTGGTTCGAGGCCGCGCAGCACTGGGGGCACAACCCGCGCCTGCAGGCCCGCGTGCTGGAGAAGGCCGTCGCGGCGCGGGCCGACCTGCCGCCGAACACCTTCCTCACCGTGAACGTCGACCCGCACCTGCTGTCGGACGACCTGGTCGCGGCTGCGCTGGACCGGCACGACGACCTGTCCCGGGTGGTCCTGGAGCTCACCGAGCACACGCAGGTGGACGACGCCGGGCGCGCGGGCGCGGTGCTGGACCGGGCGCGGGCGGCGGGCGCCCTCGTCGCGATGGACGACGCCGGGACGGGGTACGCCGGCCTGCAGCTGCTGCTGGAGCTCCGGCCGGACATCGTCAAGCTCGACCGCGCCCTGGTGACCGGCATCGACGCCGACCCGGTGAAGCGCACCCTCGTCCAGGTGTTCGGGGACCTGGTCGGCCGGATGGACGGGTGGATCCTCGCGGAGGGCATCGAGACCCGGGGCGAGCTCGACGCGCTGATCGGGCTGGGCGTGCCGCTCGGGCAGGGCTGGGCGCTGGGCCGGCCGCAGCCGCAGATGCTCCCCGCGCTGCCCGCCGAGGACGTCGCGCACATCCGCCGCACGGCGGCCCGCACCTCGCTGACGTCGAGCATCGCGAGCCTGGTCCACCCCGCGGAGGCGGGCCGGGACCGGGAGCGCTGCGACGTGCTGGTCGGGGAGAACGGCATGGTGGCCGAGGTCCGCGACGACATCGGCCGGTGGGTGCCGGCGATGACCGTGGCACCCAGCGCGCCGGTGGTCGACGTGGCGCGGCGTGCCCTGCTCCGGCACGAGCTGCGCCGGTGGGACCCGCTGGTCTGCACGGACCCGAACGGCGCCGTCCTGGGGACCGTCGCGATGGAGCGGGTGATCCTGGCGGTCTGCGACTCAGTCCCGGGGTAGTCCCGGCCGATGAGCCTGGAGACGGGCCCGAGCACCGCGGGCCCAGCGAGAGAAGGACGTGACATGAAGGCATTCCGCTGCGGCGACGTCGTCCCCGGCTGCGCCCGTGCGTTCACCGGCACCGAGGACGAGATCCTCGGTCAGGTGGCGCAGCACGCCCAGCACGACCACGGCCTGGCCGAGGTCCCCGCCGAGCTGGTGGCGCAGGTCCGCGCCGCGATGGTCCCTGCCTGACCTCAGGCCGCCAGGTGGAAGGTGCTGGCGAAGCGGTGCAGCAGCGCGCCGCTCCCGCCCAGCACCTCCACCACCCCGGTCGCGAGGGCGCGGTCCGGTGCGAGCTCGCCGGAGATCACCCGGCGGATGCCCGGTCCCGCGGCGAACGCCAGGTCGGCGGCGCCGTCGCCGCCGGCGATGTCGAGGGTCGGGCCGTCGACCCGGACCAGCAGCTCCGCGGCGCCGAGGTGCGCCGCGTACGCCGTGGGCGGGAGCTCGGCGGCCACCTCCGGCCGGAAGGCCGTCCGCAGCGCGACCGTCATCGCGTCGGCGGTCATCACCTGCCCCTCCCGGGGCTCGCCCAGCGCCTTGAAGCCCCAGGCGCCGAGCGCGAGCACGACGGGCTCCAGCTCGCGCCCGTACGGCGTGAGCTCGTAGACGACCACCCGGGAGCGCGGAGCGCGCCGGATCACCCCGGCCTCCTGCAGCTCCTTGAGCCGGGCCGCCAGGACGTTGCTCGGGATGCGGGGGAGGCCCGCGGCGAGCTCGCCGTAACGGCGCGGCCCGACCAGCAGGTCGCGGATGATCAGCAGGGCCCAGCGCTCGCCGACCAGCTCCAGGCCGCGCGTGACCCCGCAGTACTGCCCGTAGTCGCGCGCGGCCACGGTGCTCAGGCCTGCTGGTTCGCCACGGCCCCGGGGCCGTGCTCGGCGGCGACCGGGTCCATCCAGCCGAACTCGAGCAGGTTGCCGTCGGGGTCGGCCAGCTGGCGCTGGTACATGAAGCCGTAGTCCGAGGCGGGCCGCTCCTCGACGCCACCGGCCGCCAGGCCGGCGGTCACCGTGGCGTCGACCTGGTCCCGGCTGTCCAGGAAGATCGCGGTCGCCACCGAGACCGTCGTCCGGGGGTCGCCGACCGGCCGGTCGCTGAACGTCTGGAAGTACTCGCGGGTGACGAGCATGAAGTACCCGTGGTCGTCCTCCACCACCACGCACGCCGCGTTGTGGTCGGTGAACTGCGGGTTGATGGTGAACCCGACGCCCGTGTAGAACGCCTTCGCGCGCTCCAGGTCGGTCACCGGCAGGTTGACGAACATCGCGGTCATCGTGCTCTCCCTCGAACGCTCCACGTGCTGACGTGCTGACGTGCCCACACTTGCGAAAAACAAGTGCGGCGTCAAGACCCACCCGCCCTCGGTGTGCTGCGAGACTGCCCGCATGCCGCACCTGGTCCACGCGGCGCGCGTGGCTGGCCGGCAGCGGCAGGCGTCGCGCTGCTCGTGGTCCTCGCGTACGTCGGGGTCGTCGCCCTGCTCTCGGCGGTGCACTGACTCCCTTCCGTCCGCACGTGTGTCGGGTCTAGCGTCCGGCAGATGAGCCGCACCCGGATCCACAACCTCTCGGTGTCCCTGGACGGCTTCGCCGCCGGCGAGGGCCAGTCGCTGGAGCAGCCCATGGGGCATGCCGGGGAGCGCCTGCACGAGTGGATGTTCGCCACCCGGTTCGGCGCGACGATGCTCGGGCGCACGGGTGGTGCCGACGGCGTGGACGACGCGATCGCGCGGCGGCACGAGCCGGGGATCGGCGCCGAGATCATGGGCGCCGGCAAGTTCGGGCCGCCCGGGTGGCAGGACGACCCCGGCTGGACGGGCTGGTGGGGTGCGACCCCGCCGTTCCGCACCCCGACCTTCGTGCTCACCCACCGGCCGCGACCGCCCGTCGAGATGGCCGGCGGGACGACGTTCCACTTCCTCGACGCACCACGGGCGGAGGCGCTCCGCGTCGCGCGGGAGGCAGCGGGTGGCCAGGACGTCCGGATCGGCGGGGGACCGACCGTCGCCCGCGACTTCATCGCCGCCGGGCTCGTCGACCACGTCCACGTGGCCCAGGTGCCGATCGTCCTCGGACGCGGGGTGCGGCTGTGGGACGGGCTCGAGGCGCTGGAGGCCGACTACGACGTCGAAGCCGTCTCCACCCCGAGCGGGGTCACGCACCTCACGTTCACCCGGCCGTGACGCGGAGCCGCCCTAGGACTCCGGGTCGAACATGATCTCCCGGACCTCCTGCGTGCAGCGGCAGCCACGGGCGATCCGTGCCGCCCAGTGCACGGCGTCCTCGCGGGCGGGCACCTCGATGATCGCGAAGCCGCCGACGACGGCCTTGGTCTCCGGCGAGGGGCCGTCCGTCACCGTCCCGTCGGGATCGACCAGCGACGCACGCTGCCGCAGCAGCCCGCCGCCGAAGACCCACACGCCCGCGTCCTTGGCCTCCTGCACGACGGCGTGCGACGCGGCGCCCACCTCGGGCATGTCCACGTCGGGGATGTGGTCCATCGCACCGTCGTCGAACGAGATCAGGTAGCGGCGCATCGGTGAACTCCGTCGTCCGGGGTGCTCGTGCCTGGCGGGCCCAGGATAGGGCGCCGCCGGCGCGGCAGCGCCTAGCCTGGCGTCGTGAGCAGCGCGCTGGACGAGGGTCCGTTCTTCCACGGCACGAAGGCCGACCTGCGCACCGGGGACCTCCTGACCGCGGGCTTCCGGTCGAACTACCGGCCCGAGGTCGTCATGAACCACGTCTACTTCACGGCGCTCGTCGACGGCGCGGGGCTCGCGGCGGAGCTCGCGGCGGGAGCCGGAGCGCCCCGCGTCTACGAGGTCGAGCCCACCGGGCCGTACGAGGACGACCCGAACGTCACCGACAAGAGGTTCCCGGGCAACCCGACGCGGTCCTACCGCAGCGGCGCACCGCTCCGGGTCGTCGGCGAGGTCACCCGGTGGACGCGCCTGACGCCCGAGGCCCTGGCGACATGGCGGGAGCGCCTCGCCGCGCTGCGTGCGGACCAGCGGGGCGAGATCATCAACTGAGGCGCACCACCGGGCGGCTACGTCGCCGAGGGCACCGGGGCGTCGGCCTGCACCCCCCGGACCAGCAGGAGCAGCTCCGCGTCGTCGAGGCCCTCGGCCCGGCCGCGGGCGACCAGGGCCCGGACGTCGCCGAGCAGGTCGTGGCCGTGCGCCGTCCTCCCGGCCGGTGCCGGGCCCCCGGGTCGGACCGCACCCTCCGCCACGACCGTCCCCGTGCGTCGCCGCGAGTGCACGACCCCCGATGCCTCGAGCTCGCGGTAGGCGCGCTGGACGGTCCCGACCGCGACCCCGAGGTCGCGCGCCAGGTCGCGGGACGCGGGCAGCCGCGCACCCGGCAGGAGCGACCCGACGGCGACGAGGGCCGCCAGCTGCGCACGGATCTGCTCGTAGACCGGGGTCGGGGCGTCGAGGTCGACCCGGAGCTCCGTCACGCCGGTGCCCCGTCGAGGACCTCCCGGCCGGCACGGGCGCCGGGAGCCCGCGGGCGCGGTACCGCCGTGGCCGCGACGACCACCGAACCGAGGACGAGCACTCCGCCGACGCCGGCGGAGAGGGCGGCGCCCACCGCGTGCTCCGTGCTGCGCAGCGCCAGCGCCGCGAACAGCATCGTCAGCCCCACCCCGGTGCCGGTCCACAGCTGCGCACCGGCGAGCACGCGAGCCGCTGCGACCCGGCGCACGGCGTCGTCGTGCTCGGCCGGCAGGTGGGGGAGGGGCGGCCGTCGCGTGACGGTGCGCAGCGACAGCAGCACCGCGGCGCACACGCAGACGAGCCCGACGGCGATCGGGACGCCGTAGTACCACCCGGGGTACGGGCCGGCGGATCCCCACTCGACCAGGTCGCCGTCGCGCGTCGTCACGAGGGTGGCGACCCGCTGGCCGTCCGGCATCGAGGTCGCCCCGTAGACCAGGAGCGCGAGCATCCCGGTACCGACGGTGGCGGCGAGCACCGTGAGGCGCCAGCCACCCGTGTCCCGGAGGGTGCGGCGGTGCAGGGCCGCGGTCCGCACGGCGCCCCGCGGGCGGGGCCAGGTGCGCTCGCCGAGCGCGCGGACCAGGCAGAGCAGCACCGCGGCGAGGTACGGCGCGGTGGCGGCGCCGAGCGCGAAGAACGGCGATCGCTGCTCGTCGCCCCGGGACAGCGGCATCGCGGGTGCCATCAGGACGGCCGCGGTCGCCGCCGCGCTCACCACGGCGGCGGCGACCGACACGCGCGTCTCGTGGCGCTGGGCCGCAGCCGCCACCGCCGGCCGGTCCGGGGCGGGCCCTGCGCCGGAGCTCGACAGGAGTGCGACCACGAGCACGACGGCGACCACCGTCAGTCCGAGCAGGGCGACGAGGACGAGAGCTGACACGGTGCCTCCAATGACTCAATGCGTTGCCTCATTGAATCAGAGAGCCGGGTGCGCGTCCACGCCTCCTCGTGTCCGGCTACGCCGGCACGGCGTGCCCTTCCGCGCGGCGCCGCAGCACCGCTCCGCACCACGCCGCCCCGGCGGCCACCGACAGGCCGACGACCGCACCCAGGGCGACGTCGTGCGGGTAGTGGACCCCCTCGAGCACCCGGCCCGCCGCCGCCAGCAGCGCGACCACCACCGCGGCCCACGTCGCCCACGTCGATCGCGCCGCGACCGCGATCACCACGACCGCTGCGAACGCGACGGTCGCGTGGTTCGACGGCAGCGACCAGTCCCCGGCGGGAGGGCAGTGCGGGACACCGTCCCACCGCGCGCAGGGACGCCCCTGGACGAGGAGCACCTTGGCGGCCTCGCTGGTGCCGTAGGCGAGGACGACCCCCGCCGCGGCGCCGAGCACGGCGGGCAAGCGGCCGGGGTGCCGACGCCAGGCACGGACCGCCGTCACGACGACGCCGGCGGCGAGGAGCCCGAGAGCCCCGAGCGAGACCAGGTCGATCATCGGCAGCCCCGCGGACGAGGCGACAGCCCAGCGGGAGACGACCACGCTGAGGCTCCCGGGGAACGGCAGCAGCAGGGCGACGGCGACGAGGACGCCGAGGGTGGCGAGCGGGGCGGTCGGGACCTGACGAGACGTGAGCACGTCGCCGACGCTAGGCCGCGGCCCCGGTCGCGACATCCGACCGCGGTCGGACGTCGCGCGGCTCGGCGTCCGACCGCGGACGTGGTCCGCGTGCGATCAGTGCAACCGGAACATCTCCCGGCCGTCGCCGGAGTAGCCGTACAGGACGCCGTCCCACGGCCACAGCCGCTCGACCCCCTCAGGAACCGGCGTCGTCCAGATCCGGCGGCCGGTGTCGAGCGCGTACGCGGACAGCACGAGCCCGCCGGCGTCGCCCTCGCGCTCCGCGCGCAGGAGGTGGCGGCCGTCGGTCATCAGCTCGGAACCCTCCGTGAGCGCCGCCGATGTCGTCCACCGCTCGGCCCCCGTCCCGGCGTCGACGGCCCACGCGGTCGTCAGGTCGCTGCCGTACAGGACGCCGTCGAGCAGCAGGTAGCCGCTGCGGGGACCGGACTCGACCCCGCGTTCCCACCGCGCCGCCCCGGTCGCGGTGTCGACGCCCCGCAGCACGCTGCCGGAGCCGTCGGTCGCCGACACCGGCTGGACCGACGGGGCCGAGCCGTCGTCCGGCGACACGGGGACCGGGAACCCGGAGACCGTCGCGGTGCCCGCGCCGTCCGTCCCGAGGAGCCGGACGCGCATGCCGCCCGAGCTCGGGACGCCCACCAGCCCGTCACCCCGGGCGACGTACAGGCCGTCCTCCCGGGCCTGCACCCGGCCGTCGTCGGGGTCGACCGCCCACGTCCCCGAGGCACCGTGGACGAGCACGTGATCGCCCGGCGCGACGAGCCACCCGTTATGGATCGACGGCGAGACGGCGTCCGGCACCTCGGTGCGCCACCGCTCGGAGCCGTCCACGAGGTCGCTGCCGACGAGCAAGACCGCGCCGTCCTGCTCGGTGCCGACCACGAGCGTGTCGCGGACGACCGTCGCCTCGGCGTGCGGAGGCAGCGCGCGGGAGCCGGCGACCGCACGCGCGTCCAGGTCGACCTCGACCAGGCTCGTCATGACGGGGCCGGCGTCACTCGCCGGACCGTCGATCACGGTGCACCACAGGGTCGCCGCGGGTGCGGGCGTGCCCGAGGTGCAGGACGCCGCGTGCGTGTAGCCGGTGTCGTCAGGCAGCACTCCGATCTCGGCCTGCCACGCCACGTCTCCCGTGTCCGGGTGCAGGGCGACCACCGACGCCGGGGTGCCCGTCCCCGGGACCAGCACCCCTGCGACGAGGTCGTCCTCGGTCCGGGTCCCGGACATCAGGAGTCCCAGGGCGTCGCTCGTGCCCCAGGGCGTCGCCTCCAGCGGGGCCGTCACCGTCTCGGCGAGCACCCCGGGGGTGTCGCGGAGCACGTCCGCCCGGTCCTCGGCCCGGCCGTCGGCCGCAGCCTGCCAGGCCGCGGCGGCGAGGACCACGAGGGCCGGCACCGGCCACCACCGCCGGAGCAGCCTCCGCGCGCGCGTGGCGGCCACCGCCCGCCGCGGGGTGTGCGCCCCCGGCGCGGGATCGTCGTCGAGCTGCACCTCGGCCATGCGTCCCGCCCCCATGAGCGGGGACTCTACGGGCAGGCGAGGCGCGATGTGCCCGCTCGCGGAGCGTCGTGCGTCTTCCGCTCGACCGGGCCGCAGTACCAGGATCGGGGGATGGCCGACCACGTCATCAAGCCGCTGACGCCGGAGACGTTCCCCGCGTGGCTGGCGCTCGCCGAGAAGCACAACGGCGTCTGGGGCGGCTGCTACTGCAGCTACTTCCACGGCGACACCTCGAGCACGGTCAAGCACGACCACGACGGGCCCACGTTCAAGCGGCGGCTCGTCGACGAGGGCGTCGCCCACGCCGCGCTCGTGTTCGACGGCGAGCAGGCGATCGCCTGGTGCCAGTACGGCAGCCCGACCGAGCTGCCCGGGATCTACCACCGCAAGCAGTACGACGCCGGCGAGACGCACCCCGCCCCGTGGCGGATCACCTGCTTCTTCGTCGACCGGGACCACCGCCGCCACGGCGTCGCGCTCGAGGCGCTGCACGGCGCTCTCGGGCTGATCGCCCAGGCCGGTGGTGGCGAGGTGGTGTCGTTCCCGAACGAGCTCCCGCCGGGCAAGCGGACCTCGTCCTCGTTCCTGCACAACGTCACGCGCAGCATGTTCGAGGAGGCCGGTTTCGTCTTCGAGCGGCACATCGGAAAGAGCAAGACCGTGATGCGGACGACGGTCCAGCCGGCGACCTGACGCCGCCCCGGACCCGACGGCCGGGGCGGCGCGGGACCCTCCTCCCGCGCCGCCCCGGTGCTCGTCAGCCGCGCGTCGGCTCGGCGCTCCCGGTGACGTCCAGCCCGCCGGCGAACTGCGCCGCGGTCTCGCCGCTCCAGCCGAGCTCCGGCGGCAGCTGCACCGAGAGGTAGCCGCCGTCGCCCTCGGGCACGAAGACCCCGAGGGTCCCGCCGGGCTCGCCGTCGGCCCCGAGCATCTCGTAGACCAGCGTGCGGTCGCCGTCGACGGTGAACTCCTGCGCCTCCAGCGAGGCCGGCAGGGACTCGTCGCCGACCAGCGTCGCCACGATGCGGCCCTCGAAGGAGGCGGGGTCGGCTCCGGTGTCGTCGCCGTCGGCCAGCACGAGGCTGCCCGCGTCGGAGGACAGCACGTGCCAGCCCTCGGGGACCTCCTCGATCGTGAACCCGGCGGGCTGCTGCTCGGTGTAGGCGACGAGCTCGACGGCCGCGGCCGGGACCGCGGACGAGGTGAACCCGATGCCGACGGCGGCGGTGACCGCGAAGGCGCCGCCGACGCCGGAGCCGACGATCCGGTTGCGCCGGCGTCGCGCCCGCTGCCCGCGGCTCACGTCGGCGTCCAGGATCGCCGGGGACGGGGTGGTCGCGACGTCGGCGGTGGCACGGGACATCAGGGTGTTCAGATCGCTCACGACTGGCTCCTCGCGGGGACGGCGGTACGGAAGACGGTGGGGACGGCGGTGGTGGGTGGTGGGGGCGTCGGCGGGTCGTCCCCGACCAGGGCGGGTCCCAGCCGGACCTGCAGCTTGTCGAGGGCCCGTGCGGTCTGGCTCTTGACCGTGCCGGGGGTGCAGCGCAGCGCCCGTGCCGTGTCCGCGACGCTCAGGTCGTGGAAGTAGCGCAGCACCACCGTCGCGCGCATGCGCTCCGGCAGCTCGGCGAGCGCCTGGTACAGCAGGCGGGAGTCCTCGTCGGTCCCCGCGCCGGCGACCGCCCGGTCCGGCAGCTGCGGCCGGAGGTCCTCCCGCTGCCGCCGCGTCGAGCGCATCTCGTCGGTGAAGGCGTTGACCAGGACCCGTCGGGCGTACGCCGTGCGGTCCTGCACCCCCCGCAGCCGTGGCCAGGCGAGGTACATCTTGGTCAGCGCGGTCTGCACCACGTCCTCGGCGGTGTGCGCGTCGCCCGCCGTGAGCAGCGTGGCGGTGCGGACCAGCAGCGCACGGTTGTGCTGCGCCCAGGCCCGGAACTCGTCGTCCGATCTCATCTGGTACTCCATCCGTTCATGCCCATCAGACGGGTCCAGGGCACCGAATGGTTGCATCGGCGAGCGCGGAGCCGCCGTGAGTCGCTCTGGACGCGGGTCGCGTCGTTCGCCGGACCCCGCCCGTGCGGCAGGCTGCTGCCGTGACGACAGCACGAGTGCCCACCGACCTCCGCGCCGTCGTCCTCGACGTCGGCGAGACCCTCGTCGACGAGTCCCGGGCGTGGGGCGACCTGGCGCGGGCCGCGGGCGTCACCCCGTTCACGCTCATGGCCGCGATCGGGGCGGTGATCAGTCGTGGTGGCGATCATCGCCTGGCGTGGGAGCTCCTCGGGGTGGCGCCGCCGGCCTCGGCGCCGGACATCGGCCCGGAGGACCTGTACCCCGATGCCCTGGAGTGCCTGCGGAGCGCGCGCGCCGCCGGTCTGGTCGTCGGGATCGCGGGGAACCAGCCCGGGGGAGCGGAGCAGGCCCTGCGCTCCGCGGGTGCGGACGTCGACTTCATCGCCACGTCCGCGACGTGGGGTGTCGCGAAGCCGTCGCCGGAGTTCTTCGAGCGCGTCGTCGTCGCGTCAGGGGTTCCCCCGCACCAGGTGCTGCACGTGGGCGACCGCCTCGACAACGACATCCGGCCGGCACGTGCGGCGGGTCTGCGCACCGCCTGGCTGCGGCGTGGGCCGTGGGCCCTGCTGCACGAGCCGGTCGACGACGACGTCGCGGACCTCGAGCTCGCCTCCCTCTCGGAGCTGTCGCAGGCGCTGCTCGCCGGCGGTCAGGGCCGAGGTCGGTAGACGGAGGCCGTCGGTCCACCCCGGGAAGCGGCTGACGCCGGCCCTGCCTCGTCAGGACGCGAGGGCACGTCCGTCGTGCCCCGCACGCTCGGTGCGACCCGCGCGGTGCGCCTGCCCCAGCCGGATGACCTCGTCGAGCTTGTCGCGCGTCGCGGTCAGGTCCTCGAGCTGGGCCTGCACCCGCGCGCGCTCGGCGAGCAGCCGCTCGTGCATCTCGTCGGTCAGCCCGCCGTGCTCCATGCACGGCAGGATCCGCAGGACGGCCTTGCTGCCGAGCCCGGCCGCGTAGAGGTTCTGGATGAACCGGACCCGGTCGACCGCCTCGGGCGCGTACCGGCGCTGCCCGCTCGCGGTGCGCTCCGCGGTCAGCAGCCCCTGCTCCTCGTAGTAGCGCAGCGCCCGCACGCTCACGCCCGCCTGCGCGGCGACCTCTCCGATGCGCACCCGTTCCCCCGACCGCTCGCCCTGGACTTGACCCTGACGTCAACGTCAGGTCCTAGCGTGCCAGACATGACAACCGCACTGATCACCGGGGCCAACCGCGGCCTCGGCCACCACTTCGCCGCCGAGCTGCTCGCCCGGGGCGCGACCGTCTACGCCGCCGCCCGCGAGCCCGCCACGATCGACCTCCCGGGTGTCCGGCCGATCGCCCTGGACATCACCGACCCCGACGCCGTGGCCGCGGCCGCCGCCCTGGCCGGCGACGTCGACCTGCTGGTGAACAACGCCGGCATCTCGACCGGCGCCCAGCTGCTCGGCGACCTGTCGGGCGTGCGCGCCGAGATGGACGTGAACTTCTGGGGCACGCTGTCGATGGTCCGGGCCTTCGCGCCCGTCCTCGCCGCCAACGGCGGCGGGACCGTCGTCAACGTCGCCTCCGCGCTGTCCTGGTTCGCCGCCCCGGGCGCCGGCGCGTACGCGGTGTCCAAGGCCGCGAACTGGAACATGAGCAACGCCCTGCGTCTGGAGCTGGCCGGCCAGGGCACGCAGGTCACCTCCGTGCACCTCGGCCTGGCGGACACGGACATGGCCCACGGCGTCGAGGGGCCGAAGACGGACCCGGCCGTGGTCGCCCGCAGGACCCTCGACGCCGTCGAGGCGGGGGCGCTCGAGGTCGTCGTCGACGAGTGGAGCGCGATGGTCAAGGCGTCGCTGGCCGAGGACCCGCGCGCGTTCTACGACCGCTTGCTGACCGCCTGAGGCGGCTGCCGGGTCCGGCGAGCGGCTCGCGCGCGCAGCAGCTCGCCGGGCCCACGGGTGGCCCCGGGATTCCGCCGACCAGGGCCGTCGGAACGCGGACGTGGACGTCAGGGCGGGGCTAGGGTCGGCGCCGTGGAGGAGCCGCCGGTGACCATGCTGTGGGAGCCCGTCGAACCTCGTGCGGCGCTCGCGCGACGGTTCGGCTTCACCGACGCCGCCGCGGCAGCCGCGCACCTCGTCGCCGCGCTCGCGGACCACTGGGGCCTGCGCACCACGTGCGAGCGCCTGGTCCTGAGCGACCAGAACCTCCTGGCGTGGGTGCACGGCGCCGCCGGGTCGTTCGTGGTGAAGGCGTGCGCCGCCGAGGCGCAGTTCGCGCGGCTCGCCGTGGTCGCCGACGTCGTCGCCCGCCTCGGTGGCGGAGGCCTGCCCGTGGCCGCGCCCGTGCCCGCACGGGACGGCAGCCACCGCGTGGTGCTGTCCGGGCCGGTGAGGCTGTCGGCGCTGGTCATGCCGTTCGTCCAGGGTGCGGCGCTCGATCCCGGTGACGCCGCCGCGGTGCGGGCGACCGGATCGGCGCTGGCCCGGATGCACCGTGCCCTCGCCGGGATCGACGTCGCGTTGCCGGGACCGGTGCCGCCCGCCGTGCTCGGGGCCGCCGACCCGCGGCCGGTCCGGGCCCTGCCGCGCACCTCCGCCGTGCGGGCCCGCGCACCCCGGGCGGCGGCCCGGCTGGACGCGTTGCTGCGTGACCTCCCGGATCTCGACGTCACCCCGGCGCTCGTGCACGGTGACGTCCGGGGGGCGAACGTGCTCGTCGCGGACGACGGAGCGGCGGTGCTGATCGACCACGACGCCATGGGGCTCGGGCACCGGGTGCTCGACCTGGCGCGCGGGGCCGCGACGATCGCGACGCAGTTCCGCACCTGGGACCCGCCGCCGCCCGGCGCCCGCCGGAACCTGGTCGACGGGTACCGCGACGTGGCCGTGCTGACGGCGCTGGAGGAGCGGTGGCTCGAGGCCGCGCTGCTCGCAGAGGGCCTGCGCCACGTCCCGGCGGGCGACGACCCGGCCGGCTGGGCCGCGGCGGTCGAGCGCGACGCGTGACGACACAAAGGCGTTGTGCCGGCGGCGGAACCGCCGCTACCTTCCGAGAGCCGTGTGAGAGGACGAGGAGGTGGTACCCGTGAACGCCGTGTCGACATGGGTGCTCCCTGCCGGGGTCATGGTCGGGCGATAGGTCGCCCGGGAGCACCACCCACGATCGCTCCCGAGAGGCACGACCATGCGATTCACCTCCGAGCACCACCTGGACGACGGCGTCGTCGAACGCGAGTTCACCGTCGGTGACATCCCCGGCACGGTGTGGACACCTCGTGCCACGCCCGCTCCGCTCGTCCTGATGGCGCACAACAACGGCCTGCCCCGGTCGGACGCCCGGCTGGTGGCCAGAGCGCGGTACACGGCCGGCGAGCACGGCTACGCGGTCGCGTCGATCGACGCGGCGGGGTGCGGTGGCCGGAGCCGTTCCGTCGCCCTCGAGCAGGCCGGCGCCGACCTGCGCCGGGCCCTGCAGGTCGGCGAGCCGGTGGACGAGATCCTCGAGTCCCTGGTCGGCCCGCTCGTGCACGACGCGGCCCCGGAGTGGCGGGCCGTCCTGGGCGATCTGCTGCTGCTGCCGGAGCTGGACGGGCGCGTGGGGTACTCCGGGTGGGCGGCCCTCGGCATCCGGCTGACCGTCGCCGAGCCACGCATCGCCGCCACGTGCCTCTTCGCCGGAGGCTTCGTACCGCGCGCCCAGCGCGACGAGGCCCGGCAGGTGACCGCGCCGGTGCTCCTGCTGCTGCAGTGGGACGACGCGGGGAACCCGCGGCAACGGGCGTTCGACCTGTTCGACGCCTTCACCAGCGCGGAGAAGACGCTGCACGCCAACCGGGGCGGGCACCTCGGCACGCCCGCGTTCGAGCTGGAGGACACGTGCCGGTTCTTCGGCCGGCACCTGCGCGAGCCCGAGGCGGCCGGTCCCGCCCCCGCGTCGCCGTCCAGCGGACCGTCCGTCGCCGGCAGCTCAGCCGGTCGGGGAGGTGTTCCGGGCGACCGCGCCGTGGGCGGTGCCGCCCCGGACGCCGACGTGACCTGACCGCTCGTGCGTCCGGTACCGGGCGGTCATGGTGAGCGCCGCCTCCTCGACGGCGCGGGCGACCGCATCCGTCCCGGGATCCCAGTCGACCAGGAACATCCGCGGCCAGAGCACGAAGTTCGAGATCATCCCCATCATCTGCGTCGCTGCCATGGTGGCGTCCTCGACAGCCAGGGTCCCGGCGCGGTCGGCCGCCTCGAGGTAGCGACGCACCTCCTCGAAGAACGGCATCTTGCCGAGGTCGAACTGCCGGCGGCCGAGCTCGGGGGACGACGGTGCCTCGCTGATCACCAGGCGGAACAGATCGGCCATCCCCGGACGGCGCAGCAGGTCGGCGTACACCGTCCCGAGCGCGCGGATGCCCGCCTCCGGGTCGGCGGGGTCGAGGTCCGCGGTGGCATGCGTCCTGGGCGTCCACACGTCTCCGACGATCGCGTCGAAGAGCGAGTCCTTGGTCGGGAACTGCTTGAACAGCGTGGACTTCGACACCTGCGCGGCCGTGGCGACCTGCGTGAGCGAGGTACGGGCGAACCCCTGCGTCCCGAACAGCGTGGTGGCAGCGGCGAGGATCGCGGCCCGCTTGTCGGCGGCGACGCGCTGGTGGAACGACGACATACCCGGCACCGGCCCAGCGTACCCAACGGGCGAGTCGCTTGACTCGCCTCACGAGGCGGGTGCACGATCGTGCTGCGAGTCAGATGACTCGCAGCACGTGGAGGGGATCAGCATGGGAACGCGCTACAGCGAGGACGTCGTCCTGATCACGGGAGCCACGGGCGGGATGGGCGAGTCCCACGTCCGCGGCTACCACGCCGAGGGCGCACGCGTCGTCGTCGCGGCCCGGCGGGACGACGCGGGGGAGGCACTGGCCGACGAGCTCGGGGGCCGAGCGGTGTTCGTCCACCTGGACGTCACCGAGCCCGACCACTGGTCGCGGGCGGTCGAGGCAGCGGAGGCGGAGTTCGGTCCCGTCTCCGTCCTCGTGAACAACGCGGGCCTGCAGACGCCACCGGCGCCGATCGAGCACACCGACCCGGCCGACTGGGCGCGCGCGATCGCCGTCAACGCCACCGGTGCCTTCCTCGGGATCCGGACGGTGGCCCCGTCGCTCCGCCGTGCCGGAGGTGGGTCCGTCGTCAACATCGTCTCGACGATGGGCAACGTCGGCACCGCGCTCTTCGCGCCCTACACCGCCGCCAAGTGGGCGGTCCGTGGCCTGACACGCACCGCCGCGCTGGAGCTGGGTCGAGACGGCATCCGGGTGAACTCGGTGCACCCGGGCGTGGTCTCCACGCCGTTCATCCACGAGCCGGTGCCCGGGTCCGACACCGCGATCGCCGACGTCTACTCGCCCGGCGCCTTCGCGGTCCCGCGCCTGGCCGAGCCGCGCGAGGTGACCGACATGCTGCTGTGGCTGACGTCCCGCGAGGCGGGGTTCGTCACCGGTGCCGAGTTCGTCGTCGACGGGGGCCTGCTGCTGGGACCGGCGATGCGGGCGGGGGAGACCGTCGATGCCTGATCCCCGTGCCGTCGAGGCGGCGCTGTCCCTCGACCGGTGGTCGAGCGCTGCGGCACGCACGATCGACCTCACGACGACGGGAGCCCGTTCCGGGCGCCCGCGCAGGATCGAGATCTGGTTCTACCGGGCCGGCGACGAGCTGTACCTGAGCACGGCACCGGCGCGGCGGGACTGGTACGCCAACATCGTCGCCGACCCGAGGATCGTCGTGCACCTGAAGAACGGCGTGCGGGCCGACCTGCCGGCCACCGGTGTGGTGGTCACCGATCCGGCCGAGCGCGAGCGGGTGCTCCGCGAGATCGTCGACGAGCTGCGGCACCCGGACAACCGCGGCGGCGTGCAGGACGTGATCGGCTCGGCCGACGACTGGATCGCCGGGAGCCCGCTGGTGCGGATCGACCTGGACGACCCGTCGCTGCTGCCCGGCGACGGGTAGGACCGCAGGAGGCCGTGCCGCCCGGTGCCCGGCCACGTCCCGGGCACCGGCGCGGCTACACCCCGCCGCGCAGGGCGGCGATCGGCTCGACCCGCGCCGCCTTGAGCGCCGGGTAGACGCCCGCGAGCAGGCCGATGACCCCGCCCCCGGCGGCGGACAGCAGCACGACCCCGAGATGCAGGATCGGCGTCCAGGACTGGGCGGCGGACACGAGGACGACGACCGCCACGCCGAGCGCCGCACCGACCATGCCGCCGAGCAGGCCGACGGTCGCCGACTCCAGCATGAACTGCGCCGCGATGTCCCGGCGCCGCGCGCCGAGCGCCCGGCGCAGACCGATCTCCCCCACCCGCTCCATCACGGACAGCAGCGTGACGTTCGCGATCCCGAGGCCGCCGATGAGCAGCGCGACGCCGCCGAGCGCGAGGAAGATCGTGCTGATGTCCGCCTGGACGTCGTCGCGCACCCCGCCGGACCCGCCCGGCACCTGCATCGTGACCGTCTCCGGGGTGTTGGGGGACAGGGCCACCGGGACCTGGTCCCCGACGACGGGACCGGCGCCCACGGCGATCCGCAGGTGCAGCTCGTCGGGTGCGACCAGGCCGAAGTCCGCCCGCGCGGTGCCGAGGGGGAGGACGACCGCGTCGCGCAGGTCGGTCCGGCGCTGCATGCCGTCGACGATCCCGACGACGGTGTAGGACCGGTCGCCGATGAACACCGAGGGCTGCCGGTCGACCCGGGAGACGCCGAGCCGCTCGGCGGCGCGCACCCCCAGCACCGCGACCCGGTCGGCGCGCGCGTCGTGCCCCGCGTCGAAGAAGCGCCCGGTGACGACCTCGCCGCGGACGGCGTCGAGCAGGTCGCCCGAGCCCGCGAGCACGGCGACGGACGTCGTCGCCGGTGCGGAGGGGTCGTTGACCGGCACCGCGGTGACGGCGGCGCCCGCCACGTCGACGGCCGCGACGAGCCCCGCGGACTCGACGCCCGCGAGGCGCTCGGCGCGCTCCGGCGCGTCCCACGGCAGGGGCGCGGCGGCCCGCTGCTCGCCGTCGGCGCCGCGGGTCGTGCTGGCGGACGCCATGGCCTGGGTGGCGGCGACGGCGTCGAACCGGCTGGCGATCTGCCCCGCCGCGGTCTGGGCGAGGCCGACGGTGACGACCACCGACGCGATGCCGAGCACCGTGCCGAGGATGGTCAGGAACAGGCGCCCGGGTCGGGCGTCGATCCCCGCGGCGGCCTCGGTGGCGAGGTCGCGCAGGCCGAACCGGTCGGCACGCGGGGTGTCGAGGACCGGCGCGCTCACGCGAGCTCCGTCAGCCGGCCGTCGGCGATCCGCACCCGGCGCCGGGCGCGGGCGGACACGACGTCGTCGTGGGTGATGACCACGAGCGTGAGCCCGTCGGCGTGCAGCTCGTCGAACAGGTCGAGCACCTCCGCGGAGTTGTGGGTGTCCAGGTTGCCGGTGGGCTCGTCGGCCAGGAGGACGCCGGGCGACGCGACGACGGCGCGGGCGACGGCGACCCGCTGCCGCTCGCCGCCGGACAGCGTCGTGGGCAGGAACCGGAGCCGGTGCCCCAGGTGCACGCGGTCGAGCGCGGCCAGCGCCCGGGCGCGCCGCTCGGCCCGGGGCACCCCGCTGTACAGCGTGGCGAGCAGGACGTTGTCGAGCACGGTGCGGTGGGGCAGCAGGTGGAACTGCTGGAACACGAACCCGATCCTCCCGCCGCGCAGCGCGGTGCGGCGCGCCTCGGTCGCCTCGGACGTCGGCTCGCCGTCGAGGAGGTACTCGCCGCCCGTCGGCCGGTCCAGCAGGCCGAGCAGGTGCAGCAGCGTCGACTTGCCGGAGCCCGAGGGACCGACGACCGACAGGTAGTCGCCCCGCTCGACCCGCAGGTCGCTCGGCAGCAGCGCGACCACGGGCGGGTCGCCCGGGAACGCGCGGGTGACGCCCCGGAGCTCGACGACGGGCGGCACCCCGCCCGAGCCCTCACCGGCACCGAGGAGGGCCACGGCGGGCGCGTCGACGGCCGTCACGCGTCCGCGTCCTCGTCGCCGGGGGCGTCGCCCGCGTCGTCGGCGCCGGTCGCCCCGATGACCACGAGGTCGCCCTCCGCGAGAGCCGACCCGCCGGCGGGGGAGACCTCCACGTAGCCGCCGGCCGCGAGGCCGGTCTCGACCTCGACGAGCGCCGTCGTCCCGTCCTCACCCATGACCTCGACGCGCGACTCGCCGCCCGGCCCGGCGGTGAGCGCCGCCAGCGGCACGGCGAGCACGGAGCCGGCGGTCGACGACACGGGGATGCGGACCCGGACGTTGGCGCCCTGGAGCGCCGCGACCTGCTCGGGCGTGAGCTCGCCCGGCAGCAGGGTGACGGTCGACCGGCCGGTGCCGGACGCGCCCTCGCCGGAGCCCTCCTCGGACCCCTCGGAACCGCCGCCGGCCGCCCCGCCGCCCGCGGTGCCGGCGTCGATCGCGCTGACCGTCACGCCGAACTCCTGGTCGTCCAGCACCGCGGTGCCGGTCGCGCCGACGGCGAGCAGCCCGGCGTCGGCGCGGTCGGCCGTCGCGACGACCTGGAGGGTGGCGCCGGACACGCTCATGACGGACCCCTCGACGGTGCCGCCGCGGCGCACGGACACCGCGTCCACCCGCCGGGGCAGCGTCTCGAGGAACACGACCTCGCTCGCGGGGAGCGCCACGACCGTGTCCTCGCGGGCGTCCTGGAGCGCCTCCCGGGCGTCGGCCAGGCCGTCGCGCGCGGCGGTCAACGAGGCGCGCTCGCCGGAGGTGTCCGGTGCCGCGTCGAGCGCGGCGCGCTCGGCCTGCGCGACGCCGACGGCGTCCCGGGCGTCGTCGACCGCCGCCTGCCGTCGCGCGCTCTCCCCGG
Source organism: Cellulomonas sp. NEAU-ZC6 (assembly GCF_056844425.1). Lineage (NCBI taxonomy): Bacteria > Bacillati > Actinomycetota > Actinomycetes > Micrococcales > Cellulomonadaceae > Cellulomonas > Cellulomonas sp. NEAU-ZC6. The sequence goes on from NZ_JBXFYH010000001.1 coordinate 424,071, forward strand.
CGGTGCAGCCCTCCGCGGCGCAGCTGTCCAGCTCGACCTGGGCGACGGTCACCGCGCGCTCGGCGGACCGGACGGCGGCGTCCGCCGCGGCCACCTGCGCGCCGCCCGAGCCGCCGCCCGCGGCCGCCAGGGCGCCCTCGGCCGCGCTGACCTCCGCCTCCCCGGACCGCACGGCGCGCTCGGCGGCGGTCACGGCCTCGGACGCCTCGTCCGAGGGCTGCGGCACGGGGTACCCCGCGCGCCGGTACAGCTCGGTGACCCCCACGGCCGTCGCGGTGTCGTAGACGTCGGAGGTCGCGTCGCCGACGCCGATGCCCAGGGCGCCGAGCGCGGCCTTCAGCTGCAGGACGTCCGGCCCGGACACCCCGAGACCCAGCGTGCGGTACGTCGGCAGCCCGCCGGGCAGCACCAGGACGGGGCGGCCGGCGATCTCCAGGGCCACGGAGCCCGCGTCGAGCGTCGCGCCGACCGCAGGCACCTGGCCCGTGACGACGGCGCGCTCGCCCAGGTCGGCGGTCTCGACCCGCAGGTCCACGGCGTCGTCGAACACGACGTCGCCACGGAAGGTCACGTCGTTGCTCAGCTCGCGGCTCTCCACCGGCACGGTGATCGGCCCGGCCTCGGGCGGCGCGGTGCGGGCCGCCGCCTCGGCGGGGTTCAGCACCAGGCGGGACAGGCCCAGCCCGGCCACGAGGCTGACGGCGGCGACGCCCGCGAGCACGGCGAGGGTGCGGTTGCCGGTCCGCCAGGAGCGGCGCGGCTCGGGCTCCGGCGCGGAGCCGGTCGGGACGAGGTCGTTCCCAGCGGTCACGTCACTGCTCCCGGGCGGCGGTGGCGGCGGTGGCCCACGCCTCGAGCTCGTCGGCGTGCTGGTCGACGAACCCCTGCTGCAGCTCGTGGTCGATCCGCATGCGCTCGGCGGTGAAGTCCACCTCCTCCTGGCAGTCGACGTCGGCGACCGCCTGGCCGATCTCCTTCTCGGTGAACGCCGCGACCGCGGCCTCGTCGACCTCGGGCGCCGGCGGGCCCTCCGGCTCGGCCTCCCAGTCCCACGACTCGCTCAGCGCCGCGTACTCCGGGTCGTCCCAGCCCTGCAGGGCGTTGTACTCCGTGTAGAGCGCGTCCTGGGCGGCGTACACCCCGGTCAGCCCGTCGTAGCCCTCGTCGGCCATGCACGAGGACCACGCCTCGTCGAGGGCCACCACCTGCGGGTCGGTCCCCGAGGCCTCCAGGAACCGGTCCAGCTCGTCCTCGATGCCGGCGAACTCGTCGGAGTCGACGCCGCCCTCGTACACCTCGTGCTGCGCCGCGCCGTAGCAGCCGGCCGTGGTCCAGTCGTACTCCTGCTCGCCGTCGCCCTCGACCGGCGGGCCGTTCAGCGCCTCGGACCAGGCCGCGAGCTCGCTCTCGGACATCTGCTCGATGTACTCCTGGTTCGGGTCCACCCACTCGTCGGCCTCCGCGTCGTCCGGGGAGCCCCACGGGTCGGTGCTGATCCCGTACCCGTACTGCTCGGCGAACTCCCGCGTGCCCCACTCGACGTCGAGGTCGTCCGAGCTGACGGTGCCGCCGCTCGACTCGGCGGGCGTGTAGTCGAAGCCCTCGTCCTGCATGCAGGCGGCGACCAGCTCCTCGACCTGGCGGTTCTGCCGGTCGGACTCGGCCTGCAGCTCCTCCTCGGTCCGGTCGTCGTCCAGGCTGTACCCGTGGATCTGCGCCAGGTACTCGTCGAGCGGGCCGGGGGTCCACTCGTCCGAGGCGGACGCCGTGCCACCCCCGTCGCTGCTCGAGCACCCGGCGAGCGCGAGGACCGCGAACGCGGCTGCCGCGGCCGCGGCACGGGAGGATCGGGTGGTGGTCATCGGGTGGCCCCTTCGTCGGTGGCACCGTCGACTGCCCGTGCGACGGCGCCCGCCCAGCATGGCGCGGACGACCGCTCCCGCGTGGGCGTTCCGGCACGTGACCTGTGCGGATGCTGTGCGTCCACCAGGGACGGTAGGGGCGTGGCGGGGCGGGCTGCGTCCGCCCGGGGGTGGATCGGCGACGCGGATCCGTCCTCCGTCGGGCGGACGGCCCGGGCGGCGTGCGGCCGGCGTCAGTCGCGCTGCTGGTCTGCCGTCGCGCGGAGGTCCGACCGCCACCGGGCGAGCAGCCGGGCGGTGGCGGTGCTGTCGCCCCACGGCATCCGCGCGTCCTCGAGGTGACCGGCCGCCGCTGCGACGGCCAGCGCGCGCGCCTCCACCAGGAACGGGTCCACGACGGGCACCTCGACCTGCTCCGTGGAGGCGCCCGTCCGGATCTCGAAGGAGCGCGCGGACGCCCGGCCGGAACCCCATCCCTGGTCGGCGTGGATGCTGCCCCGGTCGCCCTCGATGTCGACCGCCCGCGTCAGGTCGCGGGTGATGGCTGCCTCGACCCGCGCGTCGAAACCCGGCCCGGTGACCAGGGCACGGGCGTGCGTCTCCACGCCCGTGCGGCGCGCGAGCCTGCCGTCGGCCGTGGTCACCGTCAGCGCCTCGGGGGAGACCCCGAACCAGCGGGCGACGGCCACCGCGAGCGAGACGGGGTAGCCACCGACGTCGTACACGGCGCCACCGGCGGACGCCGGGTCGAACAGACGCCCCGAACGGGTCGGCGCCGTGAACCCGAAGCTCGCGCGCACGGACCGGACGCGACCGATGCGTCCCTCGAGGACGGCCAGGCGCAGCGCGTCGGTGAACGGGCTGAAGCGGTACTTGTACGCCTCGACGACCGGGAGGCCGGCCGCCTCGGCCGCGGCCGTCACGGTCGCTGTCTGCGCCGCGTCGAGCCCGAGCGGCTTCTCGCAGAGCACGGGCTTGCCGGCGCGCAGCGCCTGCACCGTCAGCGCGGCGTGCGTGGTGTGCACCGTGCCGATGTAGACCGCATCCACGTCGGTGTCGCCCAGGACCTCGGCGTAGGTCCCCGCGCCCGGGACCCCGTGCTCCGCGGCGAACCGCCGCGCACGCGTGCCGTCCGAGCTGCCCACGGCCACGACACGGGCGTCGTCCGCCCCGGCGAGCGAGGCGAGGAACGTGCGTGCGATCTGCCCCGTCCCCAGGACCGCCCAGCGGGTCGTCGTCATCGTCGTCGGTCCGGATCTCTCGGGCGGCACTGCGGGGACTCGCCACGGACGATACCGGCAGCGGCCGTTCGCGCGTCCCCGTCGGACCGGGGGCGCGGGACCTCGCCGGAGCCCTCGGAGGTGGTCGCTGCGGGGGCGCGGAGGGAGGGGAGGCACCACCGCCCCCTGGGACCGGTGGTGCGCCATCGCTCGCGCGCCAGCGATCGCGCAGGTCGTCGTCACGGCGGCGGCGCCGCAGCTGGCGCACCGGCTCACGGCGCCATGTCCGTGGCCTGGTTCGTGCGAGCATGCGACCGTGGCAGCCCAGAACCTCGAGCACCTGCGGACGTTCGTGACCGCCTACCGGGCCGGCTCGGTCAGCGACGCCGCGCGGCTGCTGGGTATCTCGCAGCCCACCGCGTCCGGTCACGTGCGGGCGCTCGAAGGGCGGCTCGGCTACGTGCTGTTCGACCGGACGCCCACGGGCGTGGTCGCCACGGCGCGGGCGACGGTGCTCGCGCAGCAGGCCGCCCGGCACCTCGACGCGCTGGACGACCTGGTCGAGCTCTCCGGCGACGCCGGCACCGTCATGCACGTGGGCGGTGCCGCGGAGGTCGTCGGCGAGGTGCTGGCGCCGCACGTGTCCGAGCTCGTGGCGGCGGCCGGCGCCCCGGTGCGCCTGCACCTGGGCGTGGCTGACGACCTGCTCGAGGAGCTGCGCGTCGGCGAGCTCGACATCGTCCTCAGCTCGGTGCGACCGCGCGTCCAGGGACTGAGCGGCTCACCGGTCACCGACGAGGAGTTCGTCCTCGTCGGCGCGCCGCGCTGGGCGCAGGCGCTCGTGGAGGGCGACGGAGCCGTCGACGTGCTCGAGCGCATCCCGGTCGTGGCCTACGCCGAGAACCTGCCCATCGTCCGCCGGTACTGGCGGTCCGTCTTCGCTCGCCGGCCCGACATCGCGACCACGGCCGCCGTGGTGCCGGACCTGCGCGCCGTCCGCGCGGCCGTCGTCGGTGGCGCCGGCATGTCGGTGCTGCCCCGGTACCTGGTGGGGGAGCAGCTCGCGGCAGGTTCGCTCGTGGAGCTGCACCGGCCGGAGGTGGCCCCCCTCAACACCCTGTACCTGGTGACGCGGTCAGGGCGGGCAGAGGCGAGCCGGAGCGTGCGCGACCTGGCCGCCGCGATCGCGCGGATCACGGCGGCCGGGGTGTGACGCTCAGGCGGCGAGGAGCCTCAGGACAGCGGTTGCGACCTCGTCGCTCGACTGCGGGTTCTGCCCGCTGACGAGGTTGCCGTCGACGACGACGTGGCTGCTCCAGGGCGCGGCGGACTCGACCACGGCGCCGCGCTCGGTCAGCGCGTCCGCGACGAACCACGGAGTGCCGGCCCCGAGGCCGCCCGAGGTCTCCTCCTCGTTGGTGAACACCGTCAACCGGCGGCCCGCGAACGCGAACGTCCCGTCCGGCCGGGTCGCGCTCAGGAGCGCCGCGGGACCGTGGCAGAACGGCGCGACGACACGGCCCGCGTCGTCGGCGGCGACCAGCGCGGCACCCACCACCGGGTCGCCGGCGAGGTCGGCCATGGGCCCGTGCCCGCCGGGCAGCACCACCGCGTGGAACGCGGCCGCGTCGAGCGCGGCGAGATCCGCGGGGCGCTCCAGCTGCGCCTCGATCGTGCGGAGGTACCGGGCGAACTCCTCGACCTTGCTCTCGTCGCCGACGACGGCCGCGTCGAGCGAACCGGGATCGACCGGCGCACGGCGACCGCCCGGCGTCGCGAGGACGACCTCGTGACCCGCGGCGGACAGCGCGCGGTGGGCCACCACCAGCTCCTCCGCCCAGAACCCGGTGGCATGGGTCGAGCCGTCGGCCAGAGTCAGCGCGTCTGCGGCGGTGACGATCATCAGGATGCGTGTCATGCGGCCGAGCCTGCACGCCCGGCCCGGCCTGGGGTCATCGGCAAACTTGCGTGCCGTCATCACAGGCGTCTGCTGGTACCGCTGCGCAGCCAGATCGCTCGCGACCGGCGTCGGCCAGGGGGATGCGCCTCGGCGCCCTGTGGGCGACGTTCCCCTCTGGTCGTCCCGGATCAGCTCATTCGGTCCCGACCGCAGGAGGCGGCATGACGGGTGCGCGACCGGCGACGCCGCTGTCCCCCGGGCAGGAACTCGGGGGAGAGGGGTGGCGGTGGCGCTCGCCGCTCCCGCACCTGGCGCTCCGCGGCGGTTCCGCCCACGAAGTTGCCTCCGGCAATCGGAATAGATGCTCGCACGACGACCGTTCTTCTCCCTGGCGACGACCGGTACCCGGTCCGCCGCGGTCGGCCGGGAAGCGGTTCCTCCGCGAGGCACGAGCCCGCGGCGACCTCCCCTCGTCCGACCGCAGTCATCGCCTACCACTGCATCAGATGCAGAAAGTCGAGAACACCATGCGCGCTGTTGTCCATCACGAGTTCGGAGAGCCGACCGAGGTACTGGTCGTCGACGACGTCCCCACCCCGCAGCCGGGGGTCGGTGAGGTGCGCGTGCGCACGCTCCTGAGCCCTGTCCACAACCACGACCTGTGGACGGTACGGGGAACCTACGGGTTCAAGCCCGAGCTCCCCGCCCGCGCAGGAACCGAGGCCGTCGGTGTCGTCGACGCCCTCGGCGAGGGCGTGACGGCGCTCGAGGTCGGCCAGCGGGTCGCCACCGGCGGGACCTTCGGTGTCTGGGCCGAGTACTTCGTCGCCGAGGCCGCTTCGCTGATCCCCGTGGGTGACTCGCTGCCGGATGAAGCCGCCGCGCAGCTCGTGTCGATGCCGTTCAGCGCGATCAGCCTGCTCGACACGCTCGACCTCGCCGAGGGCGACTGGCTGGTGCAGAACGCGGCCAACGGGGCTGTCGGCCGCCTCGTGGCCCAGCTCGCCGCGGCGCGAGGGATCAAGGTGCTCGGTCTGGTGCGCCGCGCCGCCGGAGTCGACGAGCTCAAGGCCCACGGCATCGGCGACGTCGTCGCCACCGACGCCGACGGATGGCGCGAGGCGGCCACCGAGATCACCTCCGGGGCTCCGATCGCCGTCGGCGTCGACTCGGTCGGCGGATCGGCCGCCGGTGACATCGTGTCGCTCCTGGCCGAGAACGGGCGGCTCGTGGTCTTCGGGGCGATGAGCTCGCCCGTCATGGAGATCGCGTCCGGCCCCATCATCTTCAAGAGCATCTCGGTGTCCGGCTTCTGGGGCAGCAAGGTCATGGGAGCCATGGACGGCGCCAAGCGAGCCACCCTGCTCAGCGAGCTGGTCGCGCGCATCGGCGACGGCTCGCTGACCCTTCCGGTCGAGAAGATCTACTCTTTCGACGAGGCTCGAGAGGCCAGCGCGGCGAACTTCGTCGCGGGCCGCAGCGGGAAGATCCTGCTGCGCCCGTAGCCCTGGCCGCGCGGACTCGCCGTTCAGCAGGCCGGGAGCGCCAGGACGGCACCGGCTAGCGACGGGCCGAGCGAGATGACGTAGGCCGGGCGTGCCCGTCCACCCGGAGACGCACACCGAAAGGTGCGGACCTGATCGAGCGGGAGGCGGACCGGGGAGCGTCCACCCGGGCACGGCCCGCGAGCTCCTCGGCTTTCCTCCGGGTGGCGGGATCGAGCACATCCAGGATCTTCCGGACCCGCTCACAGGCAGTGCGCACAGCGCGACTGGCGCCTCCGCGTATCAGGCCTGGTCGTAATCGTGCGCGCCGGAGGGGCGGCGTGAGGGGCGCAGCTGAGCGAGGACTCGGAGGATCACCGGCTCACCAGAGCGGGCGCGGCCTGGCCGACGGCGACCTCCGGGGCTCGAGCGTTCGCGGCGAGCGCCGTCACGACGGCGCCGAGCAGGAACAGGACGCGCGGAGCGAGGTACCCAGTCGCGTACCCGTGACTGAGCGCATCGAGCGCGGTGCCGCCGTGACGCGATGCGGAGGCAGTCGTGGCGGGGGATGCCGCGCGTCGATGTGATCCGCGTTATGGCCGTCAGGGCTCCGTCTCGGACGGTGATCATCCGCATGCTGCGGCGGTGGTCCCCGCTGTCGACCCCGCGTGCGCTGGGGAACCTCGAGGCGCGCGTGGCCGGCTGCTGGCTCCCTGCCTCATCCGGTCGGTCGCACTCATCGGGGGAGGAGGGAGTGGACCGCTGCTCACCAGGACGCTCAGGCTGCTACAGGCACGTCTGCGGATCACGACAGGTCGCACCCGGTCCCCGGCACCTCCGCGGATCTCGCTCGGTCGCACTCCGTGCGTGGCGAGCAGCGAACCTGCGTGCGCCGCGGTGGCCGCCGCACGTCGGGCCTCGTAGCATCGCGTGCCCGGGGGACCTGATCCCTCCCGTCCGTGCCGCGGGCGCTCGGCCTCGGCTGCGTCCGGTGGCCACACATTGAGGGGAGCACGTCGATCCGTACCGTGCGCCGTACTGGGACCAACACCCGTCCGAAAGCGTCCATGCGTCACTGGCGGGCGGTTCTGCGTCCGCTCGTCGCCGCCACGGCCTGTGTCACGACGCTGAGCTCCTGCACCGGCACGGAACCAGATCCTGTGCGCTCCGCGCAGCCCGTGGCGTGCAGCTTCGTGGGCACGGCCACGGTCCGCGAGGCTCTCGGTGACGCGGTCAACGACCCCACCGATGCCACCATCCCGCTCACAGACGCCCCCGACCTGCTTGGTTGTCGATGGACGACCGCGGTCGGGACCGCCCTCACGGTGACCGTCACCCGCACCCTGGACGACGACGCCTCGGCGGCCGTCGCTCGGTGGGCCGAGGGATGCGCGACGCCCCAACCGCTGCAGGTCGAGGGTGCCACCGGCGGCATCTGCCAGGACACCGCCTTCGACGCGGCCGGATCAGAGCTGTACGCCACCTGGTCGGGAGACGAGCTCACCATGCGTGTCGGTCTCCAGCGCGACGGCGGCGCCGACCCCGACGACGCCGACCGGCTGCGGGGGATCGCCAGCGACCTGACGGGGAACCTCACGCCCGACGGCTACGACGACGCGGAGGCGTCGTCGTAGGTGCGGCAGGCGAGGGTGTGACGTCGCAGTCATGAGCGGTGTGCACTCCACTACTGGCACCTCTGCGTATCGAGATCGGTCTTACTCCCGCTGATCGCGCTTCCGGAGCCTCGCCACGAGACGCACCGGACCTGCGTGACTCAGGCGCCTGCAGCGGTCATGTCCTCGATCGCTACACAACCAGCGGCGTCGAATACCGCCGTATCGTTCGCTCCACAACGCTGACCCTCTAGCCGACGTGTGGAGAGCATGCCCGTGCCCACCGACGAGACCTCTCCCGAGATCGCTCCCGGTCGCCGCGGCCCCCGGGTCCGCATCGTCCATCTGACAGGCGCGGTGTTCGACGCTCTGGCCGCCGGTGACCTCGCCCGTGCCGAGTCGTGCAGCCCTGTCCGGTTGACCGCGTACTTCGCCGGACCCGACTGGCGCAGCGTGTGGGCGAGGCGGAGCGAGCAGGCTCGTCGGGACCCCGCCAGCACGGGCTGGGTCACCGGCGTCATCTGGGACGAGGACCAGTCTCTGCCCGCCGGTCGCGCCGGCTTCCACGGACCGCCGGATGCCGACGGCATGGTGGAGATCGGGTACGCGGTCGATCCCGCGCATCGTCGCCGTGGCTACGCCCGTGCGGCACTCGAGGCGCTGCTCCAGCGAGCTCGGGATGAGCCGACGGTGCGTGGGGTGCGGGTCACCATCGCTCCGGGGAACACCGCTTCCGGTGACCTAGCCGTGCAGTACGGGTTCACCGCCGTGGGGGAGCAGTGGGACGACGAGGACGGCCTGGAGATCATCTACGAGGTCGCTGCCGACGCCGGGACCTCGACTCGCGATGTCGAGCGCGGGTTCGCCGGGGATCTCTAGTCATCCAGGGTCCGGGATGGTCCTGCTGTGCAGCTGTCCCTTGAGTCCTTCGGCGAGCGTGACACAAGCTCGGGTCCCAGCGAGTGCTGCGCAAGCTCGGCATGCAGCAGGAAGGTGTCATGCGTTCCCACATGCTCATCCGCGGGGATCGCGAGGACTGCCTGGGCCTGAGCCGCTTCACGCGGACTGCGTCGTGCGTGTCGTCGCACGCGGCAGGCTGTCAGGGACGCGCAGGAGAGTGCCCGCGCAGAGTTCTACTGGCACCTCGGCTTGTCACGATCGGTCGTACCACTCCAGCGACACGCAACCTACTACTGGCACCTCTGCGTATCAGGATTGGTCGTACTCGACGCCGCGTGAGCGGGGTCACGCGGACTGCCCCGTCCAGCAGGAACTGTCGCCCGTCCGTGCTGAGCCAGACGAATCGGTGGGTTGACGTCGCCGCCGCGCGCCGGGCGGACGCCGGTGCCACACTCGCGGCATGCCGACCGAGGGGATGCGTTCGACGCCGGAGCTGACACCCGGCTGGTTGCTCACGCTCCGCGCGTCGGTGGTGGTGTTCGTCGTTGCAGCGGTGGTGCTCGCGGTGCAGGCCTCGCGTGGCGCAGGGTCAGGGGCCTGGGCGGCGTCAGCGGCGTTTGTCGTCGCAGCGATCGGCCAGGGCGCCGGCCTAGTCATGCGGCGGCGGCGAGAAGCGCCCCGAGCGGGTGACGACGCGGCCGGCCCTCGACAGGGCCGGGTCTGACCACGGGCCACCGGCCGCAGGTGCTCGTGCACGTGCAGCCCGGGGTCGGCGCGCACACCATCCCGGCCACGCGGCGAGGAACGTGAAGCCCGGGACATGCCCAACTCCCCGGACCCCAGCGACGCTGCGGCGATGGACGACCGTCCCGATGACTGGCGCGTGTACGCGGCCCGATTGGCTGAGGCAGCGTCGCGGTGTGTTGCTGCAGGTCGGAGCTATACGCATACTACGATCTGACATAACGCTCATTATCGGCTCTTCGCCGAACGAGTGCTGCCCGGGTGCGAGAGCCCCGATCACGCGTCGTCGGGAGCCCGTGGCCATGACCGTGACCGTGACCGACGATGCGCGCGGTGGGATGCTCGGCCGATGATCGACGAGTTCGCGAAGGCGTACCTTCACGACGACCTGCGTGACGTGCGGAGGTCGCTCCTAAGCAGCGTCGACGGGCTCTCCGAGTACGACGTGCGGCGGCCCCTCACGAGGACGGGCACCAACCTGCTCGGACTGGTGAAGCACCTGACGCTGTCCGAGGCGCGCTACCTGGGCGACGTCTTCGGCCGTCCCTATCCCGAGCGGATCCCGAAGTTCGACGACCCGGGCTACGCCAACCGCGACAGTCTCTGGGCCACCGAGCACGAGCTGCGCGGCGACATCGTCGCCGCGTACCGCCGGGCGTGCGCGCACGCGGACGCCACCATCGAGGCGCTGCCCGTCGACACCCCGGGCGTGGTCCCGTGGTGGCCGCAGCCCGACGTGATGCTGTTCAACGTCATGGTCCACGTGCTGACCGAGACCAACCGCCACGCCGGTCACGCAGACATCGTGCGCGAGCAGCTGGACGAGGCACGCGGTGCCGACCCCGTGACGTCGACCGTCGCGGACTGGGCGGCACACCGATCGCGCGTGGAGGCCGCAGCGCGCGCAGCGGCCCGCCGTGGGTGACCTGGCGCGGTGATACTCACCTCGACGTGTCCGGCTCCGTCACCGTCAACGAGCACGAGACGAGCGCGACCGGTGACGCCTCAGAACGTGACGACGGTCGCGCCCTCCAGGGTGAACCGCAGCAGCTCGTCGCGCGCGACCCGCAGCCGGAACCCCCGGGCGTCCAGGTCGGCCTCGACGCCGTCCGCGCGCGCCGAGTTGACGCATGCTCCGACGACGACGCCGGCGGCCAGCAGCTCGTCGAGCTGCCGGTCGAACGTCGCGTCGGCTTCACCTGCACCCCGGCCGATCCGACGCTGCGCGGGGCCGAAGCAGAACACCTCGAGCTCCACGCCCTGGTCCAGTGCGACCTCGAGGATCCGCTGCGCCACCCGGGTTCCCACGACCACGGAGTCGTCGTCGTCGTGGAACACGTGGATCACCGTCTTCGGCATGGTTTGCCTCTCTCACCTGGGTGGCCGCACTCTCGCACCTGCCCGGCGTACCCCCGCGGCGCGTCCCAGCCTGTGAGAGCGCCGATCGTGACGAGCCGTGCGGCGCCGAGCACTCACGTGCGCGGTCACACCGGTTCGATCCGGAGCCAGTTGAGGTTCCACCCGGAGCCGTCGACCTGCAGCCGGATCCGCTGGATCCCGGCGCCGAGCCGCACGGTCGTGGCGACGTCCGTCCAGCTCTGCCACCCACCCGAGGCGGGAACGGAGACCGGCGAGCTCGACGTCGGCGAGACGACGTGGAGTGCGCCGGGTGAGCCACCCGGGCTCGCGACGCGCAGCGTCACGCGGTACTCCCCTGCCCGGGGGGCGATGACGTCGTACTCGACGAAGTCCCCCGGTTCGGTCCAGCCCATGTTCACGCCGCCGCCGTCCGTGGTGGGCTCCGACTGCAGGCCACCCACCTGCACGTAGCCCTCGGCCTGGATCGTGCTCGGAACGGTAGGCGTCGCCCGTGGCGCCGTGGCGGCCCGCAGGACGTCCTGCAGCCGTGTGTTGGGGACGAAGCCGGAGGTGGCGAAGCGTGCCCACTTCGCGGCGATCGTCTCGGGTGCGTCGCCGGCGAGGTCCGGAACGGGACTGGTGTTCTCCTGGAAGAGGCCCCAGTGGCCACCGACTCGCACCTTGTACGTCCAGGTGGTCCACGCGGCGTGGATCCCGTTCAGCCCGCCGAGCCACCGGTGGTAGAGGTCGTCGAACTCCCCCATGTGGAACTCCCCCGCGTAGACCGGCACCTGCCAGAGCGCGCGGTAGTGCGAGAGCCGGGCCAGCTCCTCGTCGACGAACTGCTGCATCGCGGCGTGGTCACCGGTCGCCCAGGACCGGTAGTGGTGCGTCTGGTACACCACGTTGGTCCACCCGTAGGCGGACGGCGGCAGGGCGTTCTCCCACGTGTAGAAGGCGGCGACGACGATGACGTGGTCCGGGTCGACCGCCCGGACGGCGTCGTAGAGCCGGTCGTACAGGTCGAACTTCTGGCGGGTCTGCTCCGCGGACTCTCCCGCACCCATGGTGACGAGCGGCTCGTTGAGCAGATCGTAGGCCGCGACCGTCGGTTCCCCGACGTAGCGGGCGGCGATGCGCTGCCAGATGCGCACCGTCCGCTCCTGCAGGACGGCGTCGGACCACAGCGCGTTGGACCCGGCCCGGCCGCAGGAGTGCCACGGGCACGCGGCCCCCGGAGCCCCGTGCAGATCGATGACGACGTAGATCCCCCGCTCGCCGGCCTCGGCGAGGAGCCAGTCCAGACGCGCGAAGGCCTCCTGGTCCGGCCGCATCGTCCCGTCCGGTCGCATGAGGACCTGCCAGTCGACGGGGACGCGCACCATGTTCATGCCCAGACCGCGGATCACGTCCAGGTCGGACTCCTGGATCCACGCGTCCTGGTAGCCGGCGATCAGCGAGTCGGCCACCGTGGTCCCGAAGCGCTCGGCGAGCACGCGGCGGGTGTTGTACTCGTCCGACACGTACGCGTGGAACTCGCTGATCGACCACCACCGCCGCTCCCGGTCGGCCTCCGTGATCGCGACCTGGATGTAGCGGGCCGTCTGGTAGTCGGTGTGCACGACCGTCTTCTGCCCGGAGCCACGGCCCCACCCGACGTCCCACCAGGAGGTGCCGTCGTGTGACGCCCGCACGACGAACCCGGGCGGGACGTCGCCGGTGCTCGACCCCGCGTCGAAGGACACCTCGTCGAAGGTGCGCGCCGCTCCGAGGTCGACGGTGAAGGTCAGCCCGACGGTCTGCTCGCGACCGCTGGACCACCGGGTGGACGGGTCGCCGTCGAGTGCGCGTTCGGGCCAGTCTCCCCACCCGGTCGCGTCCGCCGACGCGGTCCACCCGGTCCGCGCGAGGGGCGCTTCGCCGGCCGGTGACATCCACCCCTCCTGCAGCAACCACCCCCCGAGGTTGGTGCCCCGGAGGTCGACGACCTCCCCGGTGCCGCCGGCATCGCGCAGCACCGTGCCCGACACCTGGAGCGACCGGTCCTCGGCTGTCTCCGTCGGCCCTGGCGCGGGGTCCGGCGACGGCTCCGGTGTGGCCCCGGGGCCATCCAGGTAGATGTCGCACTCGATGATGAAGGGACCGTCGGCGACGGGGCCGACGACGAAGCCGTGCGGCCGGACCTCGACCCGCACCGGATCACGTCCTGCGGACAGGATCACCTGGTCGCGGTCCGGGCCGCTGAGCACGACCTCGACCGCCGAGGCGTGACCGGACCGCGGGGACGCCGACGCCCCGTCCGGGCAGGACGCAGGGTCGCAGGGGTCCCCCGCCGGCAGGAGCTGCGTGACGGTGAGGTCCAGCAGGACCCCGGTGGCGCCGTCCGGTACGTCCGGGACCGGCACCGTCGTCGTCGTCCCCGGCTCGAGGACGTCCGGCACCGTCAACGGCACGGGAGCCACGGGCACGACATCCGCAGCGGCACCGGACGACGTGGCTCCGGGCGTCGTCGGGCCCCGTCCACCCTCTGCGACCTGGCTCGCGGTGGCCTGCGCGTTCTCGGGAGCGGCGCCGGCCGCCGTCAGCGCTCCGTCGAGGGTCAGCACGAGGGTGGCGCTCAGGCCCGCGAGGACGACGCCGGCCACGGCGGCGCGGGCTCGTGGGCCGGTGCGCCACCGCCCCCGCCCCGCGGCCGTGGGGACTCGGCGGTCGCGGGCGTGGTCGAGCGGTCGGTGCATGGGTGGTCCTCCTGAGCGCGGCGGCGACGAGCCGTCGGACGTCACGTCGGCCGCTGCGCGCGCGACCTGAGGGGAACCGCGGGTGACGAGGAGGGCGGTGGAGGGTGGCCCCGGCACGTCCCGGCGGGTGCGCGAGGTGCGGCAGGCCCGTCCCGTTCCGAGGCGACGGGGGACGTGGATCCGGCGCCACCTGCGAGCATGCTCTCGTGACCACGTCCCGCTCCCCCGCCGGCCCGCTCGACACCGCCGCCGCCGCGGTCTTCTGGCACGAGTACGTCACTGCGCACCCGGAGCTCGTCGCCGCCGGCGACGAGTACGTCGTCGACCGGTTCGGCGACTCCCGGGAGCTCAGCGACGAGCTGCTGGGCGTCGTGCGGCACGGCGCCAAGCGCGCGACCGCCGAGCTCGTGGCCGAGTTCGCACACCGCGGCGAGGCGCTGCCGCGGATCGGCGCGCACTGGGTCGCGTGCGACGGCAGGGGCGCGCCCGCCCTGGTGCTGCGCACCGTCGAGCTGCGGATCGCGAGGTTCCGCGAGGTCGACGCCGACTTCGCCTTCGACGAGGGCGAGGACGACCGCAGCCTGCGGAGCTGGCGCGAGCAGCACCGCGTCTACTGGGAGCGCACCTGCTCGGCGCGGGGGGCGGTCTGGAGCGAGTCCGACGAGATCGTGCTGGAGCGGTTCCAGGTGGTGTGGCCACCGGAGCTCGCCGACTGAACCCCCCGCCCCTCCGGCCGCGCACGCTTCGACTCGTACATCCGGGAGTCCGCCGCGGACAGCACCCGCTCGGCGGTGGTGGTGGTCCCGGGTCGCAGCACGACGGCCCCGACGCTGGCGCGGGCGACCGTGGTCAGCGGTCCCAGGTCGACGCCCTCCGTCAGCACCTGGTCCAGCCGACCGACGGTCTGCGCCTCGAGCCGGTCGGGGTCGCCGACGCGGACGACGACGAACTCGTCACCGCCGAACCGCGCGACGAAGTCGTCGGGCACGGCCGCGCGCAGCCGCTCGGCGACGTGGACCAGCAGGCGGTCACCCACATCGTGGCCGTACCGGTCGTTCACGTCCTTGAAGCCGTCGAGGTCGAGGAAGCACACCACACCGCCCGGTGCCGCGCCGGTGCGCACCGCCTCGACCACGGCGGTGACCTGACGGTCGACCGCACGGCGGTTGGGCAGCCCGGTGAGCGCGTCGTGGGTGGCCTGGTGCACGAGCTCCTGCTCGGCCCGTGCGTGCAGCAGCGCCAGCTGGTTCACGCGGACCAGCACGAGCGGCACGAGCACCAGGGACCCGAGGCTCAGCTGCAGCAGGTCGGCCTCTCCCCCGGCCAGCTCGCGGACCGCGGCGATCGCCGGGTTCAGGGCGAGGGCGAACCCCAGGAAGGTCAGCGCCCCGGGGCCGAGCCGGCGGGCGGGCCGCGACACCGGCGCGGCCAGGAACGCCGCCGCCGGGTGCACCACGGCCGCCCCGGTCGCGGCGTAGGCGACGATCCACGCGAGACCCACCCAGTGGGCGGCCGCACCGCTGACCGGGTCGACGGCCACGACCTTGCCGACGTTGCCGAGCAGGGCGCACGCGCCGGCGAGGAGCAGGTAGGCGATCGTGGGACGCCCTCGCCGCGCACCGACCCACGTGCGCAGGATCGCACCGCAGGTGCCGCTGACCAGCAGCACGGTCAGCAAGGTGGAGGCGCGCTCCCCCACGCCGGCGCCCCGTTCGGACAGGGCCGGGAAGAACACGAACGACCAGAGCAGCCCGGCACCGCCGAGCGCCATGATGGACGCGTCGACGACCCGCCCGCCGTCCACGCGGGCGGTCGGCATCACCACGAAGATGCTGGCCGCGAGCAGCGCGACGTACCCGAGCGGGACGGCGACCGTGGCGACCAGGCCGCTGGTCCGGGGCGCTTCCCCGAGACCGACCTGGACGAGCCACGTCGCGCTGTCGGCGGTGAGGAGGGCGAGCGCGGCGGCGGCGCACCACCACGGCTGCGGACGCGGCGGCCGGCGCACCAGCAGGACGAGCAGCACGGCCACGCCGGGGACGAGCGTCGCGGCGAGCAGGACGACGCTGCGCGCGACGCCCTCGGTGAGCAGGTACGCGACGGAGGTGCTCAGCGCGCTCACCGCGAACGCCGCGTGCGCGGCCGCGCTCCCCGGCGCCTGGTCCCTCACGCACGACCCATCGGCGCTGGTCGCCGGGTCCTTCCGCTCCGAGGCGGGTGAATCCGGCGTGCACCGGGGCCGCGCGGCGTCAGGTCAGGCGCACCAGCACGACGGGCTCCTCCTGGCCGGGCCAGACCCCGGTCAGCGCCCCACGTGCCGGCGCCTCGTCCTGGTGGAGCGGCCGCCGGACCACGACGACCTGGGTCGCCGGAGCACCGTCGTCGAGCGGGCCGGAACCGCGCACCTGCATCGTGGGCTGCCGCTCGACCGGCCCCTCGGGCGTCTCGACGAGCAGCCGGACCTGCGAGTCCCCCTCGCGGACCACCCGCGTCACCTCGGCCACGTAGACGGGGTCGCCGGGGGCGTCGTAGACCCAGCGCGTCCCGAGCACGGAGTGCTCCATCGTCCCGACGAGCCACTCCTCGGCGCCAGCGAGCTCGGCCCCCCGGTAGGTCAGGGGGACGTGCACGAGGACGCCGTCGGCGTCGAACAGGTGCGACTCGATGCCGACCTCACCGGCCGGGTCGTCGAACCGGTAGGCCGCGACCGGCCGCAGCTCCCCCGCCGCGCGGTCGAACCACGGCTGCGCCGGCAGCCAGGTGGCGACCAGGTCGGCCTTGGAGGGGGTGAGCGTGGCCTGGTGGATGATCGCCATGCCGCACAAGGTAGCGGGCCGGGGCCGCGCTCGGGTGACGTGCCACCGCTCGGGCGGCGGCACGGGCCGCGCCGGGTTTGAATGACCCCGACCCCGGTACCGCCGCAGGAGGACTCTCGATGACGAAGCCGCCCGTCACGCTCGCGCTGTCCGGCGCCGCAGGTCAGATCGGGTACGCGCTGCTGTTCCGCGTGGCGAGCGGCGAGATGTTCGGCGACGACACCCCCGTGCGCGTGCGGATGCTCGAGCACCCCCGGGCGCTCGGCGCCGCGGCCGGCGTCGCGCTGGAGCTGCAGGACGCCGCCTCGCCGCTGCTCGTCGACGTCGACGTGACCGACGACCCGCGCGTCGCCTTCGACGGGGCCGACGTGGCGGTGCTGGTCGGCGCGAGCCCCCGCACCGCGGGGATGGAGCGGGCGGACCTGCTCGAGGCCAACGCCGGCATCTTCGGCCCGCAGGGTGCGGCGCTCGACGACGTCGCCGGGTCGGACGTGCAGGTGCTCGTCGTCGGGAACCCGGCCAACACCAACGCCGCGGTCGTCGCCGCGCACGCGCCGAGCATCCCGCGGGACCGGTTCACCGCGCTGACCCGCCTGGACCACAACCGGGCGGTGGCCCAGGTCGCGCTGCACGCCGGCTGCGGCGTCGCGGACGTCAGCCGCGTGACGATCTGGGGCAACCACTCCCCGACCCAGTACCCGGACCTGCGGCACGCCCGGGTCGCCGGCCGCCCCGCCCTCGACGTGGTGGACCGCGGCTGGGCCGAGAGCACGTTCGTCGACACGGTCGCGCAGCGCGGCCGGGCGATCATCGAGGCGCGCGGCGCCTCGTCCGTGGCCTCCACGGCGACGGCGATCATCCAGCACAGCCGGCTGCGGCGGCTCGGCGTGCCCGACGGTGACTGGACCTCGGCGGGACTGGTGTCGGACGGCTCCTACGGCGTGCCCGAGGGGCTGGTGTGCTCCTTCCCCGTCACCTCCGTGGACGGGCGCTGGCAGATCGTCCCGGGGCTGGACGTCGACGCGTTCTCCCGGGCCCGCATCGACGCGTCGGTGGCGGAGCTGGTCGCCGAGCGCGACGCCGCCCGGGCGCTCGGGCACCTCTGACCTCGACGCGCCGGAAGCCGCCGGACGTGGTGCACTGCTTCGTGCCGAGTCGTCGGCCCACCCGGACCACCGCACCGCAGGAGCACCGTTGACCCCGACCGACGCCACCACCAGCCCCACGCCGGAGGGCGCACGCACCGAGCAGGACGCCGGGCCCCGGCGCTCCGTCGTCGTGTTCAACCCCGTGCGGGTCGACGGCCTGGAGGCCCGCCGGGAGGCCGTCGAGGCGGCGCTCACCGAGGCCGGCTGGCCGCTCCCGGAGTGGGTCGAGACCACCGAGGACGACCCGGGCGCCGGGCAGGCGCGCCAGGCCGTCGCGGACGGGGCGCAGGTCGTCTTCGTGTGCGGCGGTGACGGCACGGTGCGGTCCTGCATCGAGGGCCTCGCCGGCACCGACGTGGCGCTCGCGGTCCTGCCCGCCGGCACCGGCAACCTGCTGGCCGTCAACCTGGGCGTCCCCGACGACCCCGGCGCCGCGGTGCGGATGGCGACCGAGCACGGCCGGCGGCGGATCGACGTCGGCGACGTCGAGGGCCGGGCGTTCGTGGTCATGGCCGGCATGGGCTTCGACGCCGCGCTGCTGGAGGACGCCTCCACGACTCTCAAGGCCAAGGTCGGCCCGATCGCGTACGTGTTCTCGGCGGTCAAGCACCTGACCGACCGCCGGATGGACGTCGAGATCCACCTGGACGACCGGCCGCCGCTGCGCCGGCGCGCGCGCTCGGTGATCATCGGCAACGTCGGCCGCCTGCAGGGCGGGGTCCGGCTGCTGGCCGACGCCGAGCCGGACAACGGGCAGATGGACGTGGCGATCCTGCAGCCGCGGTCGCTCGCGCACTGGGTGCAGACGTCCTGGGGCGTGCTGCGGCACCGCACGCGCGTGCCCCACATGGAGGTGCTGCGCGCCGCGCGCATCACCGTGGTCAGCACCCGCGAGGAGCCGCGCCAGGTCGACGGCGACGCCATCGACCCCGGGCGCCGGCTCACCGTGACCGTGCGGCCGGGCGCGCTGGAGCTGTGCGTGCCCCGGCCCGAGGAGAGCCCGGACCTCACCGAGGGCGCCGACCGCCTGCGCGGCTAGGCTCCCCGTCCCCGTCTCCCGCCCCCCGAGGAGTGCTGTGACCCGACCCACCCGTCCGACCCGTGCCGCCGCCGGCGCCCTCGTCACCGGCGTCGCCCTGCTCGCGGGCGGGTGCGCCCAGCCCGGCGCGCCGGAGGCGTCCCCCTCGGCCCCCTCGTGCGTGGCGGTCCTGCCCTCGCAGGTGTTCCCGGCCGACGGGGTGGCGCTCGGCGTCAACCCCGACTGGGGCGCGGAGACGCTGGCGGAGTTCACGGAGGCGACCGGGCTGCGGCCCGCCGCCGCGGTCTCGTTCACCGGCGTGCCGCTCGACGGCACCGACGCCGAGAACGTCCGGGCCGCCGCGCAGCAGGTCGCGCAGGACGGCGGGGTGCTCGTCCTCACGCTCGAGCCGCACGACGGGCTCGCCGCCGTGACGGACGACGTCGTCGCCGACGTGGTGGACCTGCTCGCCGAGATCAACGCCGGCGGCGTCCCCGTGCTGCTGCGGTTCGCGCACGAGATGAACGGCTCCTGGTACGCCTGGGGCCAGCAGCCGGTCGAGTACGTCGAGGCGTTCCGCCGGGTCGCGGCCGCCGTGCACGCCGGTGCCCCCGGCACGCAGACGCTGTGGGCGCCGAACTACGGCGGTGGCTACCCGTTCCCCGTCGGCGACCACGCCGCCCGGCCCGGTTCACCCGCGTTCGCGGTGCTGGACACCGACGCCGACGGTGCGCTCACCGGTGCGGACGACCCCTACGCGCCGTACTACCCGGGGGACGACGCCGTCGACTGGGTCGGCATGTCCCTGTACCACTGGGGGGACGTCTACCCGTGGGGGGAGAGCTCCGTCCCGGAGCCGACCAAGTTCGTCGACCAGCTCACCGGCGGCTACGTCGGCCTGGCCGGCGACGAGTCCGCCGTCCCCGACTTCTACGCGGACTACGCCGAGGCGCGGGACAAGCCCCTCGCGATCCCGGAGACCGCCGCCTTCGTGACGGCGGACGCGGCGCCCGGGACGGCGCTGGAGATCAAGCAGGCGTGGTGGCGCCAGGTGCTGTCCGAGGACGTGCACCAGCGGCTCCCCCGGCTGCGGCTGGTCAACTGGTTCGACTGGGACAAGCACGAGGCCGAGGTCGACGCCGTCGTGCAGTGGTCGCTGAGCGGCGACCCCGACGTCGCGGCGGCGTTCCGCGCCGACCTCCCGGCGTGGGTCCGCCAGGCACCGGACGGCACGGCCTGCGGCCCGGACGACGCGACGGGCTGACGGGTCCGCCGCCGGTGCGGAGGGGCCGCGGGCCGCGTACGCTCCGGCGCGTGCTCCACCTCTCCCCGGTCCGGCTCGAGTTCGTCACCGACCGCCACCTCGCGACCCTGACGACCCTGCGACCGGACGGGACGCCGCACGTCGTGCCGGTCGCGTTCACGTGGGACGCCGACGCGGGTGTCGCCCGCATCACCACCCGGCGCAGCACCGCCAAGGTCCGCAACGCGCGCCGCGCGCCGGGCGACCCGCTCGGGCGGGCGGCGCTCTGCCAGGTCGACGGGCGTCGCTGGCTGACGCTGGAGGGGACGATCGAGGTCGTCGAGGACCCCGTCGAGATCGCCGACGCGCTGCGGCGGTACGGCGAGCGCTACCGGCACCGCGAGTACGACCCCGAGCGCGTCGTCCTGCGCGTCACCCCCGACCGGGCGATGTCCTCCTCGCACCTGGCCTGACGTGGCACGACGCCCGGGCCCGGCTGCGATGATGGCGCCCGTGACCCCGCGCACCGTCCTGATCGTGATCGACCTGCAGGTCGGCGTCCTGCCCGGCTGCGTGGACGCGGACGGCGTGCTGGCGCGCACCGCGGCGCTGGTCGGGCGCGCCCGCGCCACCGGGACCCCGGTCGTCTGGGTCCAGGACCACGCGGCGTTCGGCGAGGGCACGACGGAGTGGCAGCTCGCGCCGCCGCTCCGGCGCCTGCCGGACGAGCCCCTGGTCCGCAAGGAGTACCGCGACTCCTTCGCCGCGACCGACCTCGCCGACGTGCTGGCCGCGCTGGGCGCGACCCACCTGGTCGTCGCCGGCGCGCAGAGCGACTACTGCATCCGGACCACGACGCAGGCGGCGGCCGCCCGCGGGTTCGACGTCACCCTGGTCAGCGACGCCCACACCACGACCGACGCGCGGTACGACGGGGTCGCGATCTCCGGCGAGCAGATCGTCGCGCACACGACGATGTACTTCCGCGGCCTGCGCTACCCGGGCCAGCGGTTCGCCGTCGCCCCGCACGACCGCGTACCGCTCGCCGACGGCCCCTGCCTGATCAGGACCGCTGGTCGTACGGTGGGGCGCGTGACCGAACCCGGTGCGCGTCCCGTCCGCCAGCTGCGGCTCGTCGTCGAGGCCGAGGACTACGACGCCGCGGTCGCGTTCTACCGCGACGTGCTCGGCATGCCCGAGGAGGCCGCCTTCACCGGCGACGGCGACGCGCGCGTCATGATCCTGGACGCCGGCCGCGCCACCCTCGAGATCGCGAACCCGGCGCAGAAGCGGATGATCGACGACGTCGAGGTCGGCCGTCAGGTCAGCCCGCGGCTCCGGGTCGCCCTCGAGGTCGACGACGTCGCGGCGAGCACCGCCGCGGTCCAGGACGCCGGCGCGGTCGTCGTCGCGCCCCCGGTGCGCACGCCGTGGAACTCGCTGAACGCCCGGTTCGACGCGCCCGCCGGGCTGCACCTCACGCTGTTCCAGGAGCTCGACGGACCGTGACGCACCGCTGCGGCGCGGGGGCGTGGTCAGGACGCGCGGCGCGACAGCAGCGAGCTCACGAGCAGGACCACTCCGACCGGCACGGCCAGCAGCAGGACCACCGCCGCGACCGGCAGGAGCCATGCGGACGGCCCCGCGCTCGCGGGCACGGTGAGTGCGGGTGCGACGACCGGGCCGACCGTGATCAGCAGGACCAGCGCGACGAGCGCGGCGGCGCCGAGCCGGCCAGGGGTGAGCAGCCTCATCCCCCGATGATCGCAGGGTCGCCGCCGCGCCGGGGCGGAAACGGCTGGTTCACCTCGGAGCCGGCTGCTCGCCGACCGCGTCTGCCAGGTAGCCGGCACCAGACCGCCAGGCCACCCGTCGTCGTCCTGCGAGGGGTGCGGGCTCGCGTCGACCGGCACGGTGGCCGAGGACGAGGCCCCGGCCTACCGTCGGCCGATGAGCACCGGCCGGGCGCACCCCGTGGCACGCGTCGAGCGCCTGCGCCTCGCGGTCGAGCGCGACGGCGCGCGCTGCGTCTGGTGCGGCCGGCCGTTCGCGCCGCTCGTCCCCCCGACCCGCGACCACCTCGTGCCCCGCGCCCGGGGCGGCCCGTCCTGGCTGGAGAACGAGGTGCCGGCCTGCCGCCGGTGCAACGCCGAGCGCGGGCACCGCGGCGTCGTCGAGTGGCTCGAGGAGTGCGAGGGCCGGGGGTGGCACCCCGACGAGTCGGCGATCGCGCGGGCGCTGACCGCGCTGGACGCGGCGATCGCCGCCCGCGGTGGTCAGCGCCGCGCCCGCGCCTACGTCGCGGCGCAGCAGCGGCGGCTCGTCCGCCGCTCACCTCGCCCCCGGTGAGGAGCGCCCGGGCCCGGGGGTCAGGAGGCCGTTCGCTGGGCGGGCTGGAGCGCCGGCCCGCCGGGAACGGCGGTCGCACCGGTCCGCGGGCCGGTCCCCAGTCCCAGGAGCGCCGCCAGCCCCGCGACGGCGCCCGCCGCGAGGAACGTCGCCGGGTACCCGGCCGCCCCGACGAGCACGCCCGCGCCCGCGGCGCCGAGAGCCTGGCCGAGGACGAGCGTGACGAACAGGACCGCGGTGCCCGTCGCGGCGCGGGCGGCGTCGATCTGGCTCGTCCAGGCGATCAGCGCCCCGGTGGCCGCGGTGTACCCCCAGCCGAACGCCGCGCACGCGACCAGGGCGAGCAGCAGGTGACCGGTCGAGCTCACGAGCAGGGCCGGGGCCAGAGCGACCACGCCCGCCGTGACCGCCCAGCCGGTCGCGGGGCGGAGCCGGCCGGTCCAGCGCGCGGTGACGATCACCGCGGTGCCGCCGAGCCCGAGCGCCACCCACGCGAGCGTCGACGCCGTGGCGCCCTGGCCCGCCGACTGGAGCATCCCGCGGCCGTAGGTCCACACCGCCGCGGATCCCGCGCCCAGCAGCAGCGCGGCCACCAGCAGCCGCCGGTGCGCCCGCACCCACGGCGCCGGCGGCGCGATCCGGGGCGCGTCGCCGTGCGCCGACGGACCGCGGTCGAGGACCAGCACGAGCGCCGCCGCCACCGCGGTCACCACGGCCGCGACCAGCCAGGCCGCCCGCCAGGCCGGCAGCAGCACCAGGGCCAGCACGCCCGCGGAGACGAGCCCGGGTCCGGTGCCGGCGTTCACGACCGTCTGCGCGCGGTCCACCGAGCGGGCCGCGACGTTCCGCTGCACGGTCCCGACCAGCGCCGGGGACGCCAGGCCGGCGCCGGCCGAGCTCACCATGGCCCCCGCCGCGAACAGGGCGACCCCCTGCGACATCGCCATGCCGGCCGCGCCGAGGCCCGCGGTCGCGCCCGCGGCGACCACGAGCGACCGTGCATGCCGGGGGGCCACGAGGAACCCGAGCAGCGCGCCCAGGCAGTAGACGACGGACGCCCCTGCCGAGATGCCGCCCGCCGTGCCGGCGGAGAAGCCGAGGCCGGCCTGCATGTCGGGCAGGTAGAGGCCGTACGCCAGCCGGACCAGCCCGTAGGTGCCCGCGATCAGCGCGGTGCCGGCCACGAGCAGGCCGGTGGCGCGGGACGGCTGCAGGAACGAAAACGAGCGTTTCACATCTGCGAGCCTAAAGTGCAGGGGTGGGTATCCGCACCAGCACGGAGGCCAGGCTCCTCGATGCCGCCGAGGAGCTGTTCTTCACGCGCGGGATCGGCGCGACGCCGGTCGACGCGGTGCTCGAACGAGCAGGCGTCTCCGCGGCGACGCTGTACCGCGGGTACCCGAGCAAGGAGGCGCTGCTCGCCGCCGCGCTGGCGCGCCGCCACGACGCCTGGATCGCGGCCTGGGACCGGGCCGTCGACCGGCAGGACTCCCCCGAGGGCCGCCTGCTCGCGGTGTTCGACGCGCTCGACGAGTTCCGGCAGCAGCCCGTCGGCTCCCGGTGGTGCGCGTTCCTCGGGTCGGCGGCCGAGTACGCGGATGCCCCCGCCGAGGTCGCCGACGCGGTGCGGCTCGACACCGACACGCTGCGCGCGCGCCTCACGGCCTTGGCGGTCCCCCTGGCGGGCGACGACGCGGCCGCCCTGGCCGACCAGCTCCTGCTCGTCGTCACGGGGGACCTGGCGATGCGCCTGCGCGACCCCGGCCACGGCACCGGCACGGCCCGTGCCGTCGCGGCCGCGCTGCTCCCGGCGCGCTGATGCCGGGGTGGGCGTGGTCGCTCGCCGGCGCGGCCGGCGGGCTGCTGCTGCTCTGGCTCGCGCTGGTCGCCGCGCTCTGGCTGTCCCGGCCGGACGAGCTGCGGCTGCGCGACCTCGTGCGGCTGCTGCCCGACGTGGTCCGCCTGGTCCGCCGGCTCGCGGCGGACCGCACCCTGCCGCGCGGCGTCCGGCTCCGGCTGTGGCTGCTCCTGGGGTACCTGGCGCTGCCCGTCGACCTGGTGCCGGACGTGGTACCGGTGCTCGGGTGGGCCGACGACGCGGTCGTGGTGGTGATCACGCTCCGGTCGGTCGTCCGCGCCGCGGGCGTCGCGGCGATCCACCGGCACTGGCCGGGGACGCCCGAGGGCCTCGGCGCGCTGCTCCGCCTCACGACGCCCCGCGTCACCAGGCTCCCGAGCGGGGCGACGGAGACCGGCGGGCGGTGAGCACGTCGCCGCGTGCGACGGGGGGATCGGCAGGCCGTGGTTCCGTGCGGTCGCGCAGGGCAGGATCGCCGCAGCACCCGCACGAAGGAGACGCATGGAGATCGACCGGCCCGGACTCGCCGAGTTCCTCCGCCGCCGCCGCGAGGCGCTGCAGCCGGAGGATGTCGGCATGCCCCGCGGTGCACGCCGCCGGACCAGCGGGCTGCGCCGCGAGGAGGTCGCCGTGCTCTGCCACATGTCGACCGACTACTACGCGCGGATCGAGCGGGAGCGCGGACCCCAGCCGTCCGAGCAGATGATCGCGTCGATCGCGCAGGGCCTGCACCTGTCGGTCGACGAGCGGGACCACCTGTTCCGGCTCGCCGGCCACCAGCCGCCCGTGCGCGGCGCGGACGGCGACCACATCTCCCCCGGCCTGCTCCGCATCCTCGACCGCCTCGAGGACACCCCGGCCGAGATCGTCACCGAGCTCGGCGAGACGCTCCGGCAGACGCGCCTCGGTGTGGCGCTGGTCGGCGACCTCACCCGGTTCACCGGCCCGGACCGGAGCATCGGCTACCGGTGGTTCACGGATCCCGCCTCGCGGGCGCTCTACCCGCCCGAGGACCACGAGGCCCTGTCCCGCCTCTGGGCGTCGGGCCTGCGGGAGGTCGCCGGCCGGCGCGGTCCCGGGTCGCGCGCCGCGCGGTACGCCGAGCTGCTGCTGGCCCGCAGCGCCGAGTTCCGGGACCTGTGGGACCGGCACGAGGTCGGCATCCGTCCCGGCGAGGTGAAGCGGTTCGTCCACCCCGAGGTCGGCGCGCTGGCGCTCAGCTGCCAGAGCCTGCTGGACCCGGACCGGTCCCACCGCCTGCTCGTCTACACGGCGGTCCCGGGCAGCGAGTCGTCCGACCGGCTGCGGCTGCTCGCGGTGCTCGGCTCCCAGCCCCTCCACCAGCACTGACGCCCCGGCGCTGTCCACTCCGCACCGGCCCGGTGTGCCGCTGCGGGGGCCGGTGCGTGCGTGGTTCGGCGGACCCGTTCAGGCGGCCAGCGGCCGCGCGACCTCCAGCTGGTCGTGCTCGACCAGCCACCGCACGGACTCGAGCACCGCCTGCTCCGGCTGGTACCGCGGCGCGTACCCCAGCCGCGACGCCGCCTTCTCGATGCTGAACGCGTGGCTGCGCGACAGGTGCTCCCAGCTGGCCTCGGCGTGCTCCGCCGGGGTGGACGCGCGGAACTCGTCCCAGCCCACCGGCTCCAGACGCGCCTCCTGGCCGAACCACCCCGCGGCGATCTGCGCGTAGCCGCGGACGGTCAGGGCCGTCGGCGCGACCAGCGAGAAGTCCTCGCCGGCCGCCGCGTCCCGGTGCGTGAGCGCGCGCTCGAACCCCTGCGCGACGTCGTCCGCGTGCACGTGGTGCATCAGCTCGGCACCGATCCCCGGCACCCGCAGCGGCTCGCCCGCGGACAGGGTCCGCCAGACCCCGGGATCCAGGTTGCCGAGCGGTCCGACCGGGTGCCAGCCCGGGCCGACCACGTGGCCCGGGTGCAGCGAGGTCGTGACCAGCCCGCCGCCCGCCGTCTCCGCCGCGAGCAGCCGCGCGATCCGGTCCTTCTGGATGCCGTACTCCCCCACCGGCGGCGTCAGCGCGTCCTCGGTGATCGGTACGCGCACGCTCGGACCGGACCGCCAGATGGACCCGCAGTGCAGCAGGTGCGCGACCTCGCCGCGGAGCCGCTCGACCAGGGCAGACGCCGACTCCACCGTGAAGCAGACCAGGTCGACCACGACGTCCGGCCGGAGCGCCACGACCCGGTCGCCGAACGTGCCCGAGCGGTCCTCGGCCTCGCGGTCGGCGACGACCCGCTGCACCTGCCGCCACTCCGGGGCGTCCGCGTACGGGCCGCGGATGCCGCGGCTGATCGTGAGCACCTCGTGGCCGGCGCGCACCAGCCGCGGGACCAGGAACGTGCCGATGTGGCCGCTCCCGCCGATGACGACGATCCGCATGCTGGTGTCCTTCCGTGGGGTCAGGCGGGCCGGACGACGCACCACTCGTTGCCCTCCGGGTCCAGCAGCACCTGGAACGACCCGGCGGTGTCGTGGTGCACGGCACCGACCCGCCGGGCGCCGAGCGCCTCCGCCTGCGCGGTGGCCGCCTCGATGTCCTCGACCCGGACGTCCAGGTGCACCCGGTTCTTCACCGACTTGGGCTCGGGCACCTTCTGGAACGACAGCTGCGTCCAGCCCGGCGGCAGGACGTACCACCACGCGTCGTCCCGCTCGACGGGCTCCCCGCCCAGCACCCGGGACCAGAACGCCGCGAGCGTCCCCGGGTCCGCGCAGTCGATGACGACCTCGTCGATGCTCCCGATCATGCGCCGACCCTAGCCGCGGCCCGGGTCGCGGTCACCCGCGCACCACCTTGCGCACGGCCGCCTCCGTGGCCGCGCGGTCGCCCGGGTGCTCGTCGAGCGCGCGGTGCAGGGCGAGCCCCTCGATCAGCGCGTCCACCTCGCGGGCGACGTCCGGGGCGAAGTGCCGCTCCAGCGCCGCCCGGCTGCGCCGCATCCACGCCGTCGTGATCACCCGGTACCGCGGGTCGCGCGCCGCGAGCGTGTAGAGCTCGTACGTCACGACGCGCTCGGGGTCGCCGTCCGGGCGGGACAGGTCGTGGACCAGGTCCACGACGGCCGTCACCGCCTGGTCCGGCGTCGTCGCCGCGCCGAGCACCGCCTCGAACCGCGCCGCGACGCTCTCGGCGAACCGGGTGAACGCCTCGTGCAGCAGCTCGTCCATCCCGGCGAAGTGGTAGGTCATCGACCCCAGCGGCACGTCCGCGCGCTCGGCGATCCGCCGGTGCGACACCCCGGCGACGCCCACCTCGGCGACCAGCGCCACCGTGGTGGCGACGATCCGGTCCCGGCGACCCGGGTCGGTCCGGCGGGTGCGCACCGTCAGAGGGACCGGACGACGCGCGCCGGGTTGCCGACCGCCACCACGTCCGCGGGGACGTCCCGGGTCACGACGGACCCGGCGCCGATGACGGAGTTGTCCCCGATCGTCACGCCCGGGCAGACGATCACGCCGCCGCCGAGCCAGACGTTGTCCCCGATCGTGATCGGCTTCGCGGCCTCCAGCTTGTCCCGGCGCGGCTGCGGCTCGACCGGGTGCGTCGGGGTCAGCAGCTGCACGTGCGGGCCGATCTGGCAGTCCGCGCCGATCCGGATCGGCGCGACGTCGAGCGCGGTGAGCCCCATGTTGACGAAGGTCCGCGCGCCGATGAACACCTGGTTGCCGTAGTCGACGTGCACCGGCGCCCGGACGAAGGCGCCCTCGCCCAGCGCGCCGAACAGGGCGCGGGCCGCGTCCTGGCTCGTCGTGGGGTCGGCGTCGTACGCGTCGCGGAACGCCGCCATCCGGTGCACGGCCGCCGTCGCCGCCGCGGCGATCTCGGGGTCGTCCGCCGCGATGTACAGGTCGCCCGCGAGCATCCGCTCGTGGGCCGTGCGGGGGTCGCCTGCGAAGTAGTCGGGGGTCGTCTGCTCGTCCGTCATGCGTACGATCGTACGCACCGCCGGTCAGCCGACGACCAGCTCCCGGCGGGCCAGCACGCCGCCGGGGATGTCCGTGCAGATCGCGTCCACCCCCATGCGCATGAGCTCCTCGGCGCGGTCCAGGTCGTTGACCGTCCACACCCACGCCGCCAGGCCGGCCGCGTGGATGCGCTCGACGTCCGCCGCGCCGAGACCCTCGGCCCAGGTGGAGACGCCCGCCGCCCCGACGCGGGCGGCGAACTCCAGCGCGTCGTCCAGCCCGCGGCCGAGGTGCGAGAACCGCTCCAGGTCGGCGTCGACGGCGTCGGCGTCGTACCCGGCGGCGACCGCCGCCGCCCGCAGGTGCGCGGTCGTCGCCACGCCGAGGGTCAGCGGGTACACCCGGGCCCCGGGGACCAGCGCGAGCAGCTCCTCCAGCGCCGTCCACTGCCCCGACGACGCGAACCAGGTCAGCTCCGGGTGCCGCGCGACGCACGCCGCGACGGCCGGGGCCGCGTCGGCGGCCTTGAGCTCGATGTTGACCTCGGCGCGGCCCGCGGCGAGCGCGAGGACCTCGTCGAGCGTCGGCACCCGCTCGCCGCCGCCGGCGTCGAGCACGCGGAGCTCCTGGAGCGTCAGCGCGGCCACGTCCCCGGTGCCGTCGGTGGTGCGGTCGACGGTCGCGTCGTGCAGGACGACGGCGACCCCGTCCGCGCTCAGCGCCACGTCCAGCTCGATGCCCTCGGCGCCCTGCTCGAGCGCCCGGCGGAAGGCGGCGAGCGTGTTCTCCGGCAGCTCGGCGGAGGCGCCGCGGTGGCCGGACACGCCGACCTCCGCGACGGGACGGGCGGGCAGGGCGGTGCGCGAGGTCTCGGTGGTCATGCCCGCAGCAGACGCCGCGCAGGTGGCGCGCCCGTGATCCGGCGGCGACCGCACGGCCAACGACCGGTGACGAGTCGCCGGCCCACGGCCTCACCGGGTCAGGAACGTGAGCACCCCGGTCGCGAGCAGGGTGACCCCGGTCGTCCAGACCACGATCGCGACGGCCTGCCACAGCAGCACCCAGCCCTTGCGGACCCCGGACGCCACCAGCGTCGCCGCCGTGATCTGCGTCGGGATCGCGAGCGGCCCGAGCAGGCTCGCCCCGGGGACGCCGAACCGGAGCACCCAGGCCCGCAGCCGTTGCTTGCCCTTGGACTCCGGCGCCGCGGGACGCTCGGCGACCGCGACACCGCCCGCCCCGCGAGGCCCGCCGGCACGGCGGTCGACGACGGCGGTCCGCGCCCGCGAGGTGAGCAGCACGACGGCGAGCACGCAGAGGAAGTTCCCCGCGGCGCCCGCGACCGCGGCGACCACCGGGTCGAGCCCGGCGAGGATCCCGATCACGGCGGACCCCTCGCCCTCGATGAACGGCACGGCGCCGGCGAGGGCGACGACGAACGGCTGCAGCGCGTCGGGCACCTGCGCGGCGAGGTCCTGGAACGTGGCGACGAGCCCGGTGGGCTCGGTGGTGGCGCTGGACATGGACGGCTCCCGGCGGTGATGTGGCGACCGCCCGCTGCGGCCGCAGGGCACGAGTGCACGGCGTGCCCCTGGGGCAGGGTCAAGCACCTGTCGCGATCCATCGACTATCGATAGACTCCCGGCATGACCTTCCTCCTGGCGGCTGTCGCCGTCCTGCTCGGTGCCGCCGCCGTCGTCCTCGGCGGCATGGACGACTCGCCCGGCCTGCAGCTGATCGGCGTGCTGATCGTGGCCGGGGCCGTCGTCGCCGTCGTGCGCGCGGCCCGGCGCCGGCGGTCCACGCCTCAGGCGTAGCTGCCGTCGAGGTACCGCTGGATCGTCGGGGCCACCTCCGCGACCAGCTCCTCGGTCGTGGCCGTGGCGATGGGGGGCAGCCGCAGGACGTGACGCGCGAGCGCCAGGCCCATCAGGTGCGCGGCGGCCAGCGCGAACCGACGCGACACCGCCGGACCCTCCAGCGCACCGAGGGCGGCCGAGACCCGGGCGGTCAGCGCCTCGCGCAGCATGTCCGCGGCGTGCTCCGAGGTCGTCGCCGACCGCACCAGCGCGAGCAGCACCGGGCGCGTCGCCGGGTCCTCCCACAGCCCCAGGTAGGTGGCGGCCACCCGGGCGCCCGTCGTCGCCGGGTCCCCCGGGACCGCCGCGGCGAGCTGCTCGACGAGCGTCGTGCGGCTCGCGACCGCCGTGGCGAACAGCGCCTCCTTGTCGCCGTAGAAGTGCCGGACGAGCGCGGGGTCGACGCCCGCCGCACCGGCGATCGCGCGCACCGACGCGCCGTCGTACCCGCGCTCCGCGAACAGCCGCAGCGCCGCGTCCAGGATCGCATCCCGCGTGCCGCTGTCCCCCGCCCGGCGTCCGGTCGGCCGCGCCCGCCTCGTCGTCTCGTCCACGGGTGCAGCGTATTCCACACTTGCGGATTTCCTCATACGAGGAGTTGACTCGTGCCATGAGCGACGACGCCGTGGTGGAGATCCAGGGGCTCACCAAGTCCTTCGGCCGGTTCCGCGCGCTGCGCGGCCTCGACCTGACCGTCGACCGCGGCCAGGTGCACGGGTTCCTCGGTCCGAACGGCGCCGGCAAGTCCACGACGATCCGCGTCCTGCTGGGACTGCTCCGGGCGGACGGCGGGACGGTCCGCCTGCTCGGCGGGGACCCGTGGCGCGACGTCGTCGCGCTGCACCGGCGGCTCGCCTACGTGCCGGGTGACGTGTCGCTCTGGCCCGGCATGACGGGCGGCGAGGCCATCGACCTGCTGGGTGCGCTGCGCGGCGGGCTCGACGAGCGGCGCCGCGCGGAGCTGGTCGAGCGGTTCGACCTGGACCCGACCAAGCGCGGCCGGCAGTACTCCACGGGCAACCGGCAGAAGGTCGCCCTCGTCGCCGCGCTCGCCTCCGACGCCGAGCTGCTGGTGCTCGACGAGCCGACCAGCGGGCTGGACCCCGTGATGGAGAACGTGTTCCAGGAGGTGGTCGGCGACGCCCGGGCGCGCGGGGCGAGCGTGCTGCTGTCGAGCCACGTCATGGCCGAGGTCGAGACGCTGGCCGACCGGGTCAGCATCATCCGGGACGGCGCGGTCGTGCGGAGCGGGACCCTGGCGGACCTGCGGGGGCGGACCCGGACGACGGTCCGCGCCACGCTCGGGCGGGCGCCCGACCGCCGCGAGCTCGCCCTGTTCCACGACGCCCGCGTCGACGGCACCGCGTTCGCCGCCTCGGTCGACCCCGCGCGGGTCGGTGAGGCGGTCGCCGCGCTGGCCCCGTGCGGCATCGCGTCGCTGACGGTGGCGCCGCCGTCGCTCGAGACCCTCTTCCTGCGCCTGTACGACGGCGAGCCGTCGCCCGCGGGCGAGGTGACCCGGTGAGCGCGGTGAGCGCAGTGACCCTCGCCCTCACGGGCACCCGTCCCCTGCTGCGCGCGTCCCTGCACCACGACGGACGCCGCTTCGCCCCCTGGGTGGCGATCGCCACCCTGCTGTCGGCGTCGTCGGTCGTGGTCTACCCCTGGGTCTTCCCCGGCCAGGCGGAGCGGCAGGCGCTGGCGGCGGCGATCGGGGCGAACCCGGCGCTCGGGCTGGTCTTCGGTCCGGCGCACGACCTGACCACCGTCGACGGGTTCACCGCCTGGCGGAGCCTGGCGCTCGGCGGCTTCTTCGTGGCTCTCGGAGCGGTCGTGACCGTCGTCCGCACCACCCGCGGCCAGGAGGACTCGGGTCAGGCCGAGCTGCTCGCCTCCGGGGTCGTGGGACGGGCGGCCCGGCTCGCGTCCGGGACCGCGCTGGCGCTGGTCGGTTCGCTCGCCGCCGGCGTCGTCGCCGGCCTGGTCACGGTGCTGTGCGGCGGCGACCCCGGGTCCTCGGTGCTGCTCGGCGCCACGTTCACCGCCTCGGGGTGGATGTTCGCCGGCGTCGCGGCGGTCACCGCGCAGCTGGGCTCGGACGCCCGGACCGCGAGCTCGATGGCCGTGGGTGCGCTCGGGGCGCTCTTCCTGCTGCGCGGGTTCTGCACCTCGGTGGGCGCCCCGGCCTGGACGACCTGGGCGAACCCGCTCGGCTGGACGCTCGAGGCCCGGCCGGCCTCCGGTGACCGCTGGGCACCCCTGCTGCCAGCGCTCGCGCTGACGGCCGGCACCGTGCTGCTCGCGTTCGCCCTGCAGAGCCGGCGCGACTTCGGCCAGGGGTCGGTCGCCCCGCGCCCGGGGCCGGCACGCGGGTCCGTCCGCTCCACGTGGCGGCTCGCGGTGCGGCTGAACACCGGGTCGGTCGTGACCTGGACGATCGCCTTCGCCCTGCTCGGCGTCGTCTTCGGGTCGTTCGCGACCTCCGTCTCCGACCTGCTGGGCGGCGACTCCGGGGTGCAGCAGCTGCTCGCCGCGGGCGCCACCGGCGCGGACGCCCTCACGGGGGCCTTCGTCCGGACGATCCTCGCCCTGATCGGCATCGTCGCCGCGATCCCGGGCGTGCACGTCGTACTGCGCCTGCGGGCGGAGGAGCGGGACGACCGCGTCGAGCCGGTGGTCGCCGGCGCGGTCGCCCGCCCCCGCCTGCTCGGCAGCACGGTGCTGCTCGCCCTGACCACCACGACCGGCTACGTCCTCCTCGCCGGGACGCTCGTCGCGCTGCTCGCCTCCCGCGCGGACATCGGCACCGGCTTCGGCGAGGTGCTCGCCCAGGCCGTCGCGACGCTCCCCGCCGTGTGGACCGTCGTCGCGGTGTCCGTGGCCGTGGTCGGCGCCCGGCCGGCGCTCGGCCTGCTCGCGTGGGCGGGCGTGCTGGTGTCCTTCGTGCTGACCTTGCTGGGGCCGACGTTCGGGCTGGACGACCGGGTGCTGGCCGTCAGCCCGTTCTGGCACGTGCCCGCCGTGACCGCCGACCCGGACGGGACCGGGCTGCTGGGGATCACGGCGGTCACGCTGCTGCTCTCCGCCATCGGGTTCGCGGGGTTCCGCCGTCGGGACCTCGCGCGCTGACGCAGATCCCGACGGGCCGTGTCACGCCCGGTCGTGCACCGTCACGGCGGACCCGTCGGGGTCCGTGACGGACCGCGGTCGCGCACCTGTCCCCCGCCGCCCGCCCGCGTCACGCCGGCGTGCCGAGCTCCCCGCGCAGGATGCTGTCCCCGGAGTGCGCCGGGTCGCCGTCGAACGGCTCGGCCGAGACGTCCACCACGGCGAAGTCGTCCAGGTCCAGGCCCACCGGGATGGTGAACCGCCCCTCGTCGCCGTCCAGCACGCCGAGCCCGACCAGCCGCGTCGCGTCCCGGTCCAGCAGCCACACCTCGCGGAACCCGTCGGCCTCGGCGTCGGAGAGCCGCACGACCAGCGTGCGCCGGCCGTCCGCCGCCTCCTCCACGACGGCGTCGCCCGTCGCGGACCAGCCCGGCAGGGCCTCGAGCTGCGCCTCGGCCAGCACCACGTCGTCGCCGTCCCCGAGCGCGGCGGCCGCGACCAGGCCTCCCCCGACCCCGCCGACCACCAGGCCGGCGGCGGCGGCGAGCCACCACCGGGACCGCTGCCGCCCGGACGAGGAGTCGGGCAGGCGGGTCACAGCAGGCGCGGCCGGCACGACGGGCGCAGCAGGCGCAGCAGGTGCCGCCGCAGGTCCGGGCGCGACGGCCGGGTCCGGGGCGGGGGCGGCCGGCACGAGGTCGGGCGCGAGGCCCAGCTCGCCCCGCACGCGCTCCCAGACGGCGTCCGGGGGCGCGACGAGCTGCTCCCCCGCACCCGCGCGGCCGACCGCCACCGTGGCCGCGAGCGAGGCGACCTCGCGCGCGCAGTCCGCGCACGCGGTCAGGTGCGCGCGGTCGGTCGCGTCGAGCGGCTCGCCGAGCGCGGCCAGCGCGACGGCGTCAGGGTCGATGTGCCGCACCGTCCACCTCCAACCGGTCGCGCAGCCGCAGCAGGCTACGCCGGATGTGGCTCTTCACGGTGCCCAGCGGCAGCTCGAGCCTGCGTGCGATCTCGTCGTGCGTCAGGTCGCCGTAGAACGCCAGCGCCAGGATGGTCCGCTGCGGCTCGCCGAGCCGGTCGAGCTCGTCGGCCACCAGGACCCGGTCCGCGACCCGGGCCACGTCCGGCTCGGGCTCGCGGTCCACCCGCGAGGCGACCGCCTGCAGGCCCCGCACGTCGCGACTGCGCCGGCCCAGGGCGTCCGCGACGGCGTTCCGGGTGATCCCCGTCAGCCACGCCGTCAGCGGCCCGCGCTCGGCCCGGTACCCGGTCCGGCCCCGCCACGCGGAGACGAACACCTGCTGGGTCACGTCCTCGGCGTCCGCGGCCGAGCCCAGCGCCCGCAGCGCGAGGGTGTGCACGAACGGCGCCCAGCGGCGGTACGCCTCGGCAAGCGCGGGCTCGTCGCCGCCCGCGAACGCGCGCGCGAGGGCGTCGTCGTCCCACTCGGGCGGCGGTCGCAGGTGCGCGACGGGACTGGGCAGGGCGCGCCTCCTCGCGTGCCGGACCTCGCCGCGGGATGCGGGGGTGCGGTTCATCATGCGCCGACCGGGGTCGCGATGACCAGCACGTTGTCGCGGTAGTGCCGTGTCCCGGTGTCGAAGGTGCCGCCGCACGTCACCAGCGCGAGCCGCGCGGGGCCATCCCGGGTGAACACGTCGGGCCAGCGGGCCTGCGACTTCGGGAACTCCTCCACCCGCTCGACCGCGTACGTCCGCGTGCTCCCGTCTGCCAGGGCGACCTCGACGGTGTCCCCGGGGCGCACGTCCGCCAGCCGCACGAACGGGCCGGTGCCGCCCGACGCCACCGAGTCGACGTGCGCCGCGACCACCGTCGTCCCCGCCGCGTCGCCCGGGTCCGCGCCGAACCGGTACCAGCCCCCGCGCTCGGCCAGCGGCGGGATCTCCATCTGCCCGTCCGCCGCCACGCCGACCGGGTCGACGGGGACGTCGATGCCCTGCGCCGGGACCACGACCCGCACCGGCGCGGTGGGCGACGCCGCGGGCGGCGGAGGGGGCGTCGCCGGCGCGACCGGCACGGCGGGAGCGGCTTCCGCGGGCGACGAGGCGGGCGCCGGGGCTGCCGGGGTCGTGACCGGCGGCGGCGTCGACGCGGCGGTCGACGCCCCGACACGCACCGACCCGTCCTCCATCCCGACGAGGGCGCCGACCACGCCGACGACCCCGACGCCGAGCAGCGTCAGGGCGACGGCGAGCCCGGCCACGGCGCGGGGGCTGCGACGTGGCCGGGGGTCGGTGGGGGGCACGGGGACTCCAGGCACGAGGGGGGACGGGCTGGGGACACGGGCACGGGGCGCGGGCGGGCGGGACGACCCGGCCCGCGCCCCGGCCCCCTCAGCGGCGCTGCGTCGCCGCCGACCGGCGGGTGGTCAGCAGCACGGCGCCGAGCGCGGCGACCAGAGCAGCACCGCCGAGCCACAGGGCCCCGGACGGGCCGTCGGCCGCGAGGCCGAGCTCGCCGGACGGCACGCCGCCGGGGGCCGAGTGCAGGCCGTCGATGGTCTGCACCGCGAGCTGGAGGTTGCCTGCCTCCAGCGAGCCCCACGCGTAGACGATCGTGCTGACGCCCTCGGCGACGTCCAGGTCGGCCGGGCCGATCACCGGGTCGGTGGTCCCGGTCGCGGCGACGACCGCCGACACCGTGCCCGCCGGGACGGTGAGCGACTGCTCGTCCGGGTTGGACAGGTTGGTGACCACGGGCGCGCCGCCCGCCAGCACGTCGACCGCCGGGGCGGCCGCGGTGTGCCGGACCGTGAGGCGGCCCTGCCCCGCGGGGACGGCGGCCAGGTCGTTGGTGAACAGCGTGGCCGTCGGCTCGCCCGCGGGGTCCAGGTGGGCCACGGCGGTGTAGCTCGCCCCGGCGTCCAGGGTCACGTCGACGGGGCCGATGGCCGGTGCGCTCGCGTCGGCGGCGTCGGCGGCGGTGATCGCGATCGAGTGCGCGCCGGCCGGCAGGTCCAGCGGGCCCGCCAGCGTGCCGGGCGTGAAGTCGTCGAGCGCGCGGGTGCCGTCGACGTAGACGTCGACCGTCAGGTCGGGCACGCCGTGCAGGACGGCGATCGATGCGGTGCCGCCGGCGGCAGCGGACGCGGGCAGCGCGCTCGCGGCGACGACGAGGGCGGCGGCGAGACCAGCGGTCCCGGTGACGAACGGACGATGACGCATGGGGTGCTCCTCGGTCCGTGCCCCCGGTTCCCGGGGGCGTGGTTGTGCTGACACCCCCTCTACGGCGCGGGACCCGTCCGTGGATGCACCCGAGGTCACATTCGGGACACCGCCCAGTCCGCGACCGCCCGGTAGGCCGGGTCGACCGGCCCGCCCCGCAGCAGGTCCGCCGTCATCCGGAACACCACCGCGCGCGCCACCGGCTCCGGGAGCCCCGGCACGTCGTCCACCGCGTCGAGCACGGGGACCGGCACGCCATCGAACGCGACGACGTCCACGGCCAGGACGGCGACCGACCACCCGACGGGCCGGGCGTACAGGCTGAGGTCCAGCACGGCGGGCGGCGCGGACGGGTGCTCCAGGACGTTCCCGGCCAGGTCGCCGTGCACCACGCCGGGCCGGGACCGGGCCGCCGGGTCGGGCGGACCGAGCCGCGCCGGCGCCGCGCCCACCGGGTGCGGGAGGGCGGGACCCGGCTCCTCGCCCCAGGCGACGCGGTCCGCCACCGCCCACGGGTCGGTGCGGTGCGGCAGCGTCCGGGCGTCGACCCGGGCGAACGCGGCGGCGAACCGGTGGGCCACCTCCGCCCGTGCGCGCCAGTCCCCCGTCGCGTGCGTACCGGCGCACCACGGCGTCGCGGTCCACCCGTCGACGACGACGCGGCCGCCCGGCGTCGCCCGCGGGAGCGCGATCCGCAGCGGGCCGGGGTCGACGTCGGGCGCGACGTCGTGCAGCCACCGCACCGTGCGCTCGTCCTCGGCGGACGCGACCGGCTTGAGCACGACGTCGCCCGCGCGCCACGACGTGCCCTGCCCGCCCGGCAGCGGGACGGCGGGGCCGCGCCCCCCGAACGCCCGGACGACAGCCGCCGCGGGACCCTGCTCGCGCTGCCGCTCCGTCGCCACCCGCCGATCATCGCGCAGGTCCGCACGACGACGCCCCCGCTGCCGGGCGCGGTGCGCGTCGGCGACGGGGGCGTCGGTGCGCGACGTCAGGCCAGCGTCGCGGTGTCGATGACGAACCGGTAGCGCACGTCGGAGGCGAGCACCCGCTCCCAGGCCTCGTTGACCCGGTCGGCGGAGATGACCTCGATCTCCGCGCCGAACCCGTGCTCGGCGCAGAAGTCCAGCATCTCCTGGGTCTCGGCGATGGAGCCGATCGAGGACCCGGCGAACGACCGGCGCGCCGGGATCAGCGAGAAGACCTGCACCGGCAGCGGCTGCGGCGGGGCGCCGACGTTGACCATCGTGCCGTCGACGGCGAGCAGCGAGAGGTAGGCGTTCAGGTCCAGCTCGGCGCTGACCGTGTTGATGATCAGGTCGAAGCTCGAGGCGAGCTCGGTGAACGTGTCCGGGTCGCTGGTCGCGAAGTACCGGTCGGCGCCGAGGCGCAGGCCGTCCTCCTGCTTCTTGAGCGACTGGGACAGGACGGTCACGTCCGCGCCCATCGCGTGCGCGAGCTTGACGGCCATGTGGCCGAGCCCGCCCATGCCGACGACCGCGACCTTCGTGCCGGGCCCGGCGCCCCAGTGCCGCAGCGGCGAGTACGTCGTGATGCCGGCGCAGAGCAGCGGCGCGGCGACGTCGAGCTCCAGGCCGTCGGGGATCCGCACGACGAAGCTCTCCACGACCACGACCTGCTGGGAGTACCCGCCCTGGGTCACGGACCCGTCCCGGTCGACGGCGGCGTAGGTGCCGGTGTTGCCGCGCAGGCAGTACTGCTCCAGGCCCTTCGCACACTGGGCGCACTCGCCGCAGGAGTTGACCATGCAGCCGACGCCGACGCGGTCGCCCACGGCGAACTTCGTGACCTCGGAGCCGACCTCGGCGACGACGCCGGCGATCTCGTGCCCGACGACCAGCGGGTAGGGCACCGGGCCCCACTCGCCGCGGGCCGTGTGGATGTCGGAGTGGCAGATGCCGGCGAACTTGATGTCGATGCGGACGTCGTGCGGGCCGACGTCGCGGCGCTCGATGGTGGTGCGCTCGAGCGGCTGGTCGGCGGCGGTCGCGGCGTACGCGTTCACGGTGGTGGGCATCCGCCTATGGTGCGGCTGCGCGGCCGCGGCCGCCACCTCGCTGCGGGGGTCCTGACGCACCCCTGCCTGCCGCCGTGGGTCGTGCCTACGCTCGACCCATGGACCCCCGGGACGAGCTGCGCGACTTCCTGCGGACCCGGCGCGCCCGGATCACGCCCGAGCACGCGGGCATCGCGTCGTCCGGTGCCCGCCGGGTCCCCGGTCTGCGCCGCGAGGAGGTCGCCGTGCTCGCCGGCGTGTCGACCGACTACTACACCCGGCTGGAGAAGGGGAAGGTCGCCAACCCCTCGGACTCCGTGCTGGAGGCGGTGTCCCGGGTGCTCGAGCTGGACCAGGCCGAGCACACCCACCTGCTCGACCTGGTGCGCGCCGGCGCCCGTCCCTCCGGGCCGATGTCCCGCCCGCGCCCCGGCGGGCCGGCCCCGCGGCCGAGCCTGCAGTGGATGGTCGACGCGATGTCCGACGCCGCGGCGATGGTCGTCGGCCCGTTCCTCGACGTCGTCGTCATGAACCACCTGGCGCGGGCGCTCTACGCGCCGATGCTCGACGGGGCGGGGTCCGGGGCCGGCGACGGCCGACGCAACTTCGCGCGGTTCGCGTTCCTCGACCCCGCGGCGGGAGACCTGTACCCCGACCGGGACGGCGCCAGGCGGGTGGCCGTCGCGCAGCTGCGGCTCGCCGCCGGCAGGCACCCGCGCAGCCGCGCCCTGGCGGCGCTGGTGGGCGAGCTGTCGACGCAGAGCGCGGAGTTCCGCACCCTCTGGGCCGCGCACGAGGTGCGGCTGCACTTCGCGGGGACCAAGCACTTCCGGCACCCGGCCGTCGGCCTCCTGGAGCTGAGCTACCACTCCGTCGAGCTGCCGAGCGACCCTGGGCACACCCTGACCATCTACAACGCCGTCCCGGCCACGCCGTCGGCCGACGCGCTGCGGCTGCTGTCGGCCTGGGGCGCGACGCGCGAGCCCCGCGCACCCGAGGTCGCGCGGCAGCAGACCACCTGACGTCAGGGCGTGCCCGACGCCGCCTGCCACAGGTGCATCGCCGCGTAGGACCGCCACGGCGCCCACGTCGAGGCCCGGTCGGCCAGCACGCGGTGCGCCGCCGCGGTCGGGAGGTCCTGGTCGAGCGCGCCGGTGGCCCGCGCGCCCGCGACCAGCGCGACGTCCCCGCTGAGCCAGGCGTCCGGGTCCCCCAGCACCCGCATGGCGACGTACGCCGCGGTCCAGGGCCCGATCCGCGGCCGGGCGACGAGGTCCGCCCGCAGCTGCTCCGGGTCCGCGCCGACGTGCACCGCGAGCGTCCCGTCGGCCAGCGCCCGGCAGGTGTCCAGCACCGCGCGGACGGCCTGCCGCGGCAGCCGCAGCGGCCGGTCCGGGTCGAGCGGCCCGTCGGTGACAGGCTCCCGGACGCCCGCGACCACCTGGGCCGGCGTGGGGAACAGCCGGTCGAGCCCATCGATCCCGGAGGCGTACGGCGAGCCGGTCCGTGCCGCGAGCCGCCCGAGGTGGGTCCGGGCCGCGGCCACGGAGATCTGCTGCCCCACGAGCGCCCGGACCACGAGCTCGTGCGGGTCGACCGCGCCCGGTACCCGGATCCCCGGGGTGGCCGCGACCAGCGGGGCCAGCACCGGGTCGGCCGCCAGCGCGGCGTCGACCGCCACCGGGTCGGCGTCCAGGTCCAGCATCCGGCGCACCCGGGCCACCGCCGGCGGGACGTCGGCGAGCGACGCGAGCTCCAGCCGCACCCGGACGCGCCAGCCCCCGGGCGGCGTCGCGGTGGCCACGACGTCGACCGCCGCCGGGCCGTGCGGCAGGGCGAGCGTCCGGGCGTAGCGCAGGCGGTCCGGCGCCAGGTCGGCGACCTCGACCCCGGCGACGGCGCGCACGGCCAGGAACCGGAAGACCCCGGGTGCGTCGAACGGCTGCCGGACCGGCAGGTCCACGTCGAGGCGCGCGGCGGCGGGACCAGCACCCGCGGGGTGGCCGGCCACCGGCGGCGCACCCGCGCGGCGGCTCCGTGCCCGCAGGTCCCGCGGCGGCGCGTCGAACACCTCCTGGACCGTGTCGTTGAACTGCCGGACCGACCCGAACCCCGCCGCGAACGCGACGTCCGCCAGCGGCAGGTCGCTGCCCACGATCAGGGCGCGGGCCGTCTGCGCCCGGCGCGCGCGGGCGAGCGCCAGCGGTCCGGCGCCCAGCTCCGCGACAAGCAGCCGGTGCACGTGCCGGGCCGTGTACCCGAGCCGCTCGGCGAGCCCGTCGACGCCGTCCCGGTCCACCACGCCGTCGGTGATCAGCCGCATCGCCCGGCCGGCCAGGTCGCGCCGCAGGTCCCACTCCGGGGTCCCCGGCGCCGCCTCCGGCAGGCAGCGCTTGCAGGCGCGGAACCCGGCCTCGTGCGCGGCCGCCGACGTCAGGTAGAACGTGACGTTCTGCGGCTTCGGGGTCCGCGCGGG
Organism: Cellulomonas sp. NEAU-ZC6; assembly: GCF_056844425.1. Lineage (NCBI taxonomy): Bacteria > Bacillati > Actinomycetota > Actinomycetes > Micrococcales > Cellulomonadaceae > Cellulomonas > Cellulomonas sp. NEAU-ZC6. The sequence goes on from NZ_JBXFYH010000001.1 coordinate 464,895, forward strand.
GCACGACGGCCGGCAGTAGATGCCCGTCGACGACACGGCGGTGAAGAACTGCCCGTCGAACCGGGTGTCCCGGGCGTCGATGGCCCGGTAGCGCTCGGCGAACAGGTCGTCCCCCTCGGCGCAGCGCGCGCCGCCGCGGGGTCGCGTCCCGGTCGTGGCGGGGGTGGTGGTGGCGGTCACCCTCCCAGTCAAGCCACCCCGGGGCCGGAGGTCTAGCGGGTTCCGGACATCAGACCAGACCGGCGGCGCGGGCCCACGCGACCGCGTCCGCCCGGGTGGAGACGCCGGTCTTGCGGTAGATCGACCGCACCTGCGTCTTGATGGTGTTCCGGGAGACCCACAGCCGCTGCGCGATCTGCTCCAGCGAGAGGTCGCGCTGGAGCTCGGCGAGCACCACCCGCTCGCGCTCGGAGAGCGGCTCCCCCGGGGCGGGGAGGGCGGGGGTCGGCGCGGTGTCCGGCAAGAGCGTGGTCATGGGGGCGTCCTTCGGGCTCGGCGGGGTGGTGCACGCCGCTGGGTCCGCGGCACGCACCTGGTTCGTCGCGGCGGCGCGCACGGATGGGACGGGTCCCGTTTTTCACCCGGTTGCTTGACCGTGCCCCGGGGGCATGGTCTCGACTGGTACCCGCGGTCCCCCGGATCCGCCCGAGCCGCCCGGACGAGACGCAGGAGGACGCCGATGGCCTGGAGCACCCGACAGCTCGCCGACCTGGCCGGCACGACCGTGAAGGCCGTCCGGCACTACCACGCGACGGGTCTGCTGGAGGACCCCGTGCGGACCGCCAACGGGTACAAGCAGTACGAGGTCGCCCACCTGGTCCGGCTGCTGCAGATCCGCCGCCTGATCGACCTCGGTCTGCCCCTGGCGCAGATCGCGACGATGGGCCGTGCGGACGAGGACCCCGACGAGGCGATCCGGGTGCTGGACACGGAGCTGGAGGTCACGATCGAGCGGCTGCAGCGGGTCCGTGCCGAGCTGGCGATCATCCTGCGGCACCGCGCGTCCGTCGGCCTGCCCGAGGGGTTCGGGCCCGTGGCCGGCGAGGTCAGCGCGGCCGACCGCGGGATGCTGCTCATCTACTCGCGCATCCTCGACGACGAGGCGATGGCCGAGCTCCGGGCCGTGATGCAGGTGCGGGACCCCGTCGACGACGCCTTCGACGCGCTCGACGCGGACGCCGACGAGCGGACGATCCAGCAGCTCGCCGAGCAGATGGCGCCGGGCATCCGCCGGCTGCAGGCCGAGTACCCCGCGATGCGGGACATCGGCGCGTACACCACCGGCAGCGAGCAGCGCGCCCGCGACATCGTCCTGCAGGCCGTCACCGAGCTCTACAACGCCGCCCAGATCGAGGCGCTGCGCCGCGCGACCCTGATCCTGCGGTCCGACGAGGAGGACGCGTGATCCCCCGCACCCTGGCCGAGGACCTGCTGCTCGTGCTGGTCGACCCGCGGCACGGCAGCGTCACCGGCGAGGGGACGCCCCTGTTCCACGTGCTCGCCGGGGCCGTCCTGGTCGACCTCGCGCTGCAGGGGCGGGTGACGGTCGACGACCGCGGCACCTGGCGCGGCCGGCAGGTGCGCACGGCCGGGAGCGCGCCGCCCGCCGACCCGCTGCTCCGGGACACCTGGGACCGCGCCGCCCACCGCCCCGTGGACGTGCACCAGCTGATCGCGGTGACCGGGCCCCGGCTCCGCGGACCGGTGCTGGACCGCCTGGTCGAGCGCGGCGACCTCGTGCGCGAGCGGCGCCGGCTGCTGGGCCTGCTGCCCACCAGCACGCTCCGCCCCGGCCCGACCGGCCGGCGCGACGCGGTGCTGGCGCCGGTGCGAGCCGCCCTCGTGGACGGCACCGTCCCGGACACCCGCACGGCGGCGCTCGCGGGACTGCTGTCGGCGAGCGGCACCCTGCCGCAGCTGCACGGGGAGATCCCCTGGTCGGGAGCCGTGCACGACCGCGGCCGGCTGCTCGAGCGCGGCGAGTGGGGCGCCGAGGCCGCGGCCGAGGCGGTGCGGCGGACGGTGGCCGCGCTCGTGGCGAGCACGGTCGTCACCGGGACCGTGGTGGCGACCCTGCCCTGAGGCCCGGGGCTAGGACGACAGGCGACGCAGCGCCGACCCCTTGTGGGCCGCGCGGGCGTCGGTCTTCTCCGACTCGACGAGGTACGCCGGCTCGTCGTCCGACGCGCGGAACTGCTGGCCGTCGTGCTGGAAGTCGGCGGTCCTGCGCTCGACGACCGTGCCCTGCGTGCGGCCCTGGGACGTGTTCCAGGACACGCGGTCCCCGGTGCTGAAGTCGGACATCGGACGCGCTCCTCCTCGTGCGGGTGCGGCGGACGAGGACCAGTCGACCACGGACCCGCGGCAGCCGCGCGGCGGCTCGGCACGCGCGGAGCGGCACCTCGGGCCAGCATGGGGGCATGCACCCTGACCTGCAGCCCGACTCGCAGCCCGACCTGCGGACCCGTGGCCGGTGGCTCGTCGCCGCGACGGAGTACGCCGGCCTGACGGAGTACACCGGCGGCATCGGCAGCCACTACGCCTCCCTCCTGCCGGCGCTGGTCCGGCACGGCGCCGAGGTCGACCTGCTCCTGCTCGCCGACGGACCGGTCCGGCCCGACGCGGACCTCGGCGGCGTGCACCTGCTCGACGTCGTCCGCATGCCGCCCGGCACGTCGCGCCCGGCCGCGCTGCTGCGCCGGGCCGCCGCCGTGCGCCGGACGTACCTGGCCGGCCACCACGACCGGGTCTTCACCCCGGAGTGGGGTGCCCTCGGTGTCGCGCTGCCGGCGGGTGCGCCGCTGCTGACCAACCTCGCGACGAGCACCCGGCTGACCAACGCGGTCTCGGGCTTCTCCGCGCGCTCCTACGGCCTGCGGGGCGGCGCGGTGAACGCCCTGCAGAGCCGGCTCGAGGACCGGCAGGTGCGCCGCTCCGCCGGGCTGGTCGCGATCTCCGAGGCGATGCTGCGCTGGAACCGCGCGACCTTCCCGCGGCTGCCCGCCGCGCGGGTGGTGCGCAACTGCATCGACGTCGAGCGCGTCCGAGCGGCGGCCGAGACCGGTGCGCTGCCCGCCGGGTGGCCCGCACCCGACGGTCCGGTGGTGCTGTTCCTCGGCCGGCTCGAGCGGCGCAAGGGCGTGACCGACGCGTTCGCCGCCTTCGCCGAGGTCGCACGGCGGCACCCGGCCGCCCGGCTGGTGCTGGCCGGGTCCAGCGGCGACCGCCGGTTCGAGCCCGACCGCACGGAGCTGCTCGGTCTGCTCCCCGAGTCGGTCCGGGACCGGGTGACCTGGCTCGGGCACGTCGCGGGCGACGACCTCCACCGCGGCGTGCGGGCGGCGGCGGTGACGATCTGCCCCTCCCGCTGGGAGGGGTTCGGCAACGCCGCGCTCGAGGTCAAGGCGATCGGCGGGGCGCTGGTGGTGACGACCGGGAGCGGCTACGACGACTTCTGCACCGACGGCGAGGACAGCCTGATGGTGCCGCCCGGCGACCCCGCCGCCCTGGCGGCCGCCGTCGACCGGCTGCTCGGCGACCCGGCGCTCGCGGCGCGGCTGGGACGGCGCGCCCGCGCGGGTGCCGACCGGTACGCGCCGGACGCCGTGGCGGTCGACGTGCTGGCGGCGGCCGACGACCTGCTCGGGACGGTCCCCGCCGACCGCGTGCTCGCCTGACCTCTCAGGTGCGGCGCCAGCCCGCACCGTCGCGCCGCACCGCGCCGGCCTCCTCGAAGGCGCGCAGCCAGCCCTCCATCGGCCACCGGCCCCACCGGTCGGCGAACAGCGCCCCGTTGCGCAGGACGTCGTCCAGGTGCTGCCACGGCGGCGAGCTCGTCGGGTGGTGCTGGTGGTACGCGTGCGCACCCCCGACCCAGGCCATCGACACCCCGGCGGCGCGGAGCGCGAACGCGTAGTCCGTGTCCTCCCCGCCGTACCCGGCGTACCGCTCGTCGAACCGGGGTCCGCCCGCCCACCGCGCGGCCGTCAGCGCGAAGGACAGCGACCAGAACAGCGGGTACTCGTCATCGGTGGCGCGCACGACGTCCCCGTCCGGCGGTGCGGGACGCCCGGGGTGCGGGGCGGTGAACGCCACCAGCGCGGCCGGGTCGTCCGCCGGCGCGCCCGGGGGCAGGTACGTCACCGGACCGCACAGCACCGCGTCCGGGTGCGCCCGCGCCGCCGCCGCGTACCGGTCCAGGGTGCCCGGGCCGGGGACGCAGTCGGCGTCCAGGAGCACGAGCAGCTCGGCACCCAGCGCGACCGCGTGGTCCGCCCCCGCGTTGCGGGCCGCGGCCAGCCGCAGCCCGTCCGGTCCGGGCGGGACCCGCAGGACGGCGTCGGCGTCCAGGTCGGGCGGGTCGTCCGCACCGATCCACACCACCACGGCGGTGGTGCGCGGCTCGGGTCGCAGGGCGGCCAGCTGGCGCCGGAGGTGGTCCACCCGCGGCGCCGAGCACAGCGACACCACGGCACGCGTGCCGGTCACGAGGCCCTCGCACCGCGGGCGACGTCCTCGATCGCCTCCGCCGCCCGGGCGGCCGCGCCCGCCGTGCGCCAGCGCGACCAGTCCGGGTCGAGCGCGTCCACCCGCTCCAGCACCTCCGGCCAGCGCTCCGCCGACGGCCACACCGGCTCCACGACCGCCAGACCGGCCCGGGCCAGGGCCCGTCCGGTCACCACCTGCTCGTCGAACGGCCGCGGCTGCGGCACCACCACCGCGCGCGCTCCGGCGACGGCCAGGTCCGCGACCGAGTTCTGGCCGGCCCACGCGACGACCGTCTCCGCGCGGGTGAGCTCCGCCCACGGGTCGTCGGTCCACGCGGCCTCGCCCCCGCCTGGGGCGCCCAGCAGCGTCCACCGCCGGTCCCCGGTGGCGCGGGCCGCCGCCTCCACCTGCGCCGGGTCGACGTGCGTGCCACCCCGGCCGCTGAGCAGCAGCACGCCGGACCGCGGGGCGCCCGCGGGCTCGCGGCCCTCGAACCGGCTGATGCCGCCGGTGAACACCGTCCGGTCCCGCACGGGGTCCAGGTGCGGCGCCGGGACCAGGTCGGCCGGCCAGGGCGCGATCACCCGCTCCGCGGCCCGCAGCCCGAGCGCGTGCGGCGCGTCGTCGCGCTCGCCGGGCTGCGCGACCAGCACCGTCGGGATGCCGAGCAGCCGCGCCAGCAGCGTCACCTCGACCGACACGTCCACCACGAACGCCGTCACGCCGCGGGCGTGCGCCTCGGCCGCGATCCGGACCAGCCGGTCGCGGTGCCCGCCGTGCCGCAGCGGCGCCCAGTGCAGCAGCCCGTGCGCCGTCGGCTCGCTCGCGGAGGGCTCGGGCCGTCCGGGCTCGGCCGCGTCGTCGCGCTCCAGCCGCACCCACGTGCAGTGCACCGGCAGGTCGGGCGGCTCCGGCAGCGAGCTGAAGCAGACCACGTCCGCGTCCAGCTGCGGCGCGATCGCGCGCAGCCGGCCCAGGTGCCCCTGGCCGTGGTGGTGCACGTACCAGGCGATCGACGGTCGGCTCACGCGGTCAGCCCCACCGGCGCGCGCCGCTCGGCGACCATCGCGGCGAACAGCCGCTCGAGCGCGTCGACCCGCGCGGCCAGCGAGAAGCGCTGCTGCGCCGTCGCCCGCACCCGCGCCCGCAGGTCCGGCTCGGCGGTGGTGCGCGCCACCAGCGCCTCGGCCGCCGCGGCCAGCGCGTCGACGTCGCCCGCCGGCACCGTGCTCATCCCGGTGGCGACCCGGGCGATCTCGGTGACGCCGCCGACCGCGAACGCCGCGACCGGCGTGCCGCACATGAGCGCCTCCGGCCCGACCAGACCGAACGGCTCGTCCCACGCCGGCGTGACCAGCGCGCAGGCGCTGCTCCCGAGCAGCTCCGCCAGCTCCGGCTGCGCCAGCAGGCCCACGTGCCGCACGCCGTCGCCGAGGTGCGGCCGCACGAACCGGTCCGCGTAGTCCTGGTCGCCGATCCGGCCCGCGAGCGTCAGCGGGCGGCCGAGCGCCCGGGCCGCGGCGATCGCCAGGTGCGGCGCCTTCTCGGGCACCAGCCGCCCGAACCAGACCAGGCCGTCGCCGCCCGCCCCGCGCGGCCAGGCGTCCGCGTCGATGCCGTTGGCCAGCACCGTCGACGTGATGCCGGCGCGCGCCCACTCCGCGCGGGTGTGCTCGCTGACCGCGACGAACCGGCTGCGCTCCCCCGGGCACGCGGCGTCCGCGGCCACCAGGTCGTCGTCCACCGGCGTGTGCAGCGTCGACAGCATCGGGATGCCGAGCTCCCCCGCCCGCTGCAACGGCAGGCCGTGGAGGCAGTGGTTCGACACGACGTCCCACCGGTGCGGGGTGCGGGCCACCACGTCCAGCGCCCGGTCCAGCGCCGGCACCGACCGGTCCAGGTAGTCCGGCGGGTAGTGCGAGTCGGTCGAGCGGGCACCCGCCGGCCAGGCGAGCGTCGGCATCGCGAACTCGGCGGGACCGCCGTCCAGGAAGTCCGAGCCCTCGACCGCGATCAGCGTCACCTCGTGCCCGCGGGCGCGCAGCGTGTGCACCTCGTTCCACACCGCCGACTCCAGGCCGCCGGCGTGCGGCTGCCGGATCGGGAACCGCAACGGGGCGACGACCAGGACGCGCAGGCGCCCGCTCACCGAACCCGCTCCGCGAGCAGGCGGCGGTACAGGTCCGCGTGCGCCGCGCGCACCGCGGCGTCGGTCCGCTCCCGGTCCGCGCGCCGGGCGCGGACCTGCGCCGCGCGCCCCGGCGACCCGGAACGCGTGGTCGTGGGCGCCGCGGCCAGATCGCGCAGGGCGGCGGCCAGGCCGTCGTCCCCGAACCCGGCGACCGAGCCGTCCCGGTGCTGGTCGGCGTAGTGGCCGACCGCCGGCGCCGCCACCGGCACCCCGAGGTCCCAGCACAGCTCCAGCCAGCCCGAGTGCGTCCCGTGCGCGTACGGCAGCACGCAGACGTCCAACCGGGACAGGGCGAGCGCGAGCGCCTCGTCGTCGAGCCGGTCGTGCTCGACCAGCACCACGTCCGCGGCCCCCGCGCACAGGGCACGGACCGCGTCGCGGGCACCGGCGTCCCGGACCTGCCGGTGCACGCGCACCTCGGCGCGGACCCGCCATCCCGTCGCGTTCAGGGCCTCGACGGCCTCGACCAGCCGCCGGGTGGCGCCGACCGCGTCGACGTTGGGGCGGATGTCCTTCAGGTGCAGGCCGGCCAGCAGCTCGTCCGTCCCGCGCTCGCGCGGGACGTCGGCCGGCACGTGCGCGCCGAGCAGGCGCGGGTGCGGCAGGACCAGCGCCTCGCGACCCCAGCGCCGCCGGACCTCGTCCGCCGCACCCGCCGTCAGCGTGACGAGGGCGTCGACGCGGGGCACCAGCGTGTCCAGCTGCGCGGCGTACGGCGCCTGGTCCACCAGCTGCGGGTGCTCCAGGTCGTGCACCGTGAGCACCACGGGCCACCCGGCCGCGTGCGCCGCGTCCAGCGTTTCCGCGAGGTGCTGCGGCGAGAACGACTCCGTGCCGAAGTGCACGTGCAGCAGGTCCGCCTCCGCCGCGTGCTCCCGGACCCACCGCGGGTCCAGCACCACCGGCGGCCACCACCGGCCCGGTGCCGCACCCGCCGGCGTCGGGTCGGGCAGCACCTCGACGCCGGGGCCCGCCACGGCGGCGGCGACGTAGGGGTGGCCCGCGGGGACGGAGGCGACACGGACGGCTGCGGGCGGCGTGGACGACCCGGTACCGGGCCCCTCGCCCCGAGCCGGTGCAAGCAGGTGCGTCATCCTCCTCCTTCGTGTCTGTCGCCTCGGCGCCCCCCGGCTCGCGAGCCGCGACCGGGCATCGCGGCGGTGCGGTGGTCGCAGTGTCGCGCGGTTGCCGACCCTCCGCGACTCCACGACGATGCGGCGGTGACCTGGACCGATGTACCCGCGCTCCTCCTGACGGGCCCGCCGCGGCACGGCGTCGTCCGCTACGGGCGCGACGTGGCGGCGCACGTGGCGCGGCTCGCCCCGGGTGCTGCGGTGGTCGACGTCGCGGATCCGCGCGACCTCGTCGCCGCGGCCGCGACGCACGGGCGCGTGCACCTGCACGTGACCGACCGCGTCCTCGGGCGGGGTCCGGAGGAGGCCGCCGACCTCGTCGAGCGGGTCGCCGCCGTGACGCACCTCACCGTCACGCTGCACGACGTGCCGCAGCCCTCCGACGGCGTCGTCAACCTGCCGCGGCGCGTCTCCGGGTACGCCCGGATCGCCGCCGCCGCGGCGGGCGTCGTCGTCAACAGCAGGCACGAGGCGCTGCTGCTGGCCGAGCACGACGTCGTCCCGTCCGGCCGCGTACCGGCCGTGGTGCCGCTGGGATCCGCGCCCGACCCGCAGGGGGCCCCGGCGCCGGCTCCCGGTCCCCGCGGCACGTCGCTCGTCGCGCTGGTCGCGGGCTACGTCTACCCCGGCAAGGGCCACGACGACGTCGTCCGCGGCGTCGCCACCGCCGCCGCCCGGCTGCGCGCGGCCGGACTCGACCTGACCGAGGTGGCCGTGGTCGCGATCGGCGGGCCGTCGGCGGGCCACGAGGACGAGGTCGACCGGCTGCGGGCGACGGCCGACGCCCTCGGCGTGGAGCTGCGCGTCACCGGCAGCCTGGCCGACGACGCGTTCCGCGCCGGACTGCGGGGTCCCGGGATCCCGGTCGCCGCGCACCAGCACCTGTCCGCCTCGCGCACGCTGCTCGACTGGGGCGAGCAGGGGCGCCGGCCGCTGGTCGTCGACTCGCGGTACGCCCGTGAGATGGCTGCGCTCCGGCCCGGCACCCTCGCGCTGTACGAGCCCGCCGCGCTCGGCGCCGAGCTCGAGCGCGCGTGGCTCGACCCGGCGTCGACCGCGCTGCCGCCGGGCACCGGCCTCGCGCCGACCCTCGCCGACGTCGCCGCCGCGTACCTCGCGTGGTGGTCCGCGTGACCGGCTCGGTCGCGTCGTCCGGGTGGGCAGGGTCGTCCGGGTGGGCAGGGTCGGTCGGGGGCACCGCGCTGCCCGGCAACCGGTGGGACCTGCTGGACGGCCGGGAGCCCGCGACCCCGCCGTCGGTGTCGGTCGTCGTCGTGCACTACGACCAGCAGGCCGAGCTCGACCGCACCCTGCGCGGCCTGGCCCGGCAGGACCACCCCGCCGACCGGACCGAGGTGATCGTCGTCGACGACGGCTCGCCCGAGCCGCCGCGCGTGCCCGACGGCGTGCGGCTGGTCCGGCAGGAGGACCGCGGGTTCCGCGCGGCCGCGGCCCGCAACCTCGGGGCGTCGCTCGCGACCGGCGACGTGCTGGTCTTCCTCGACGCCGACACCACCCCCGAGCCGGGGTACCTGCGTGCGATCAGCCGGCTGCCCGCCCTCGCGCCCGACTGCGTCGTCGCCGGCCGGCGGCGGCACGCCGACCTCGCGGGCGTCCCCGTCGACACCCCCGTCGAGCAGGCCGGCCCCGCGCACGAGCTGACCGAGCCCGCCTGGCTGGTGGAGGCCTACCGCCGCACCCACGACCTGCTCGACGTCGACGACCGGAGCTACCGGTACCTGATCGGTGCCGTGATGGCCTGCAGCCGCGCGTTCTTCGCCGCGACCGGCGGGTTCGACGAGGGCTTCGACGCCTACGGCGGCGAGGACTGGGAGTGGACCTACCGGGCGTGGCTCGCCGGTGCCGTCCTCGCCCACGTCCGGTCCGCCGTCGCGTGGCACGACGGCCCGGACTGGTCCGGGCGGGACGCGGCGTCGCAGGAGAAGAAGAACGCCGAGGCCCTGCGGCTCGCCGACCTGGTCCCCGTCCCCGGCTCGCGCGGGCACGGCCTGCCGACCGCGCACGCCGACGTGGTCGTGCGGGGGCCCGAGGGAGCGTCGCCCGCCCAGAGGTTCGTCAGCGTCGACTCCGTGCTCGCCGGGCTGCGCGGGGCTGTCGCCCTGCCGCCCGACGCGACCGACGCACCGCCGTTCGACCGCGTCCGCGTCGAGGTCCTGGTCGAGCACCCGGTCCGGGCCGACGGCGACGCGGTCGCCACGGCCGTCGACCGCGTCGCCGCCGAGGCGCTCGGCGAGCTCGCCCTGCGCGACCCCGACGGCCGGCTGCTGCTGCGCGTGCGGTCCTGGCGCGCGCTGGCGCGGGAGGGACGCTGGGGCGGCACCCCGCTGTTCCCGCGCGCCGAGGTCGTGACGCGCGACGTCGTCGCCCTGACCGGCGAGCCGGACGTCGAGCGGTACGTCGGGGGCTGGTGAGGTCTGTCCCGTGCCGGTCCGCCGGAGCATGATCGGGCCATGACGCGCATCGCGATCGACGCCCGCACCGCCGTCCGGCTCGTCGAGGAGCAGGTCGCCGTGCCGGCCCGCCACCAGCTGGTCGCGCCGACCCTGCTCCGCTCGCAGGTCCTGCAGCTGCTCTACCGCGACGCGCGCACCGGCGCCCGCACCGAGGCCGACGCGCGGGCGCTGCTCGACGGGGTCACGGGGCTGCGGATCCGCCTGCTCGGCGACCGCGTCTCGCGGGCCGTCGCCTGGCGCATCGCGACGCAGCTCGGCTGGGCGGACACCGCCGACGCCGAGTACGTCGCCGTCGCCCAGCTGCAGGCGGACGTCCTCGTCACCGCCGACCCCGAGCTCGCCCGGCAGGTCGCCGGCCTCGTCGAGACGGCGCCCTTCAGCCTGCTGACCGGGGGCGAGGGCGCGTGACGCGCCGGCTGCACGTCGACGGCGAGGTGTTCGAGGTGGTGGAGCAGCAGGACGAGCCCGGCGCGTACCACCTGCGGTGGATCTCGGGTCCGGTGCCGGGCTACGGGTTCCACACCGCCCGCAACGACCGGGCGCGGCAGGGCGACGCGGAGCTGTCCGCAGCGATCCGGGGCTTCCTCCGGCAGGTCGACCCCGACACCGGTCGGATCGCCTGAGACGGCCCCTCGCCTCTTCCAAGGTATAGAGCACGGGGGGTCTTGCGGCAAGGCCCCCGTGCGGGCCCAGACTTCCCGGGCACCAGCCCGTGCCCGACCCGGGAGACCACCCACGTGACCCCTCGCACCACCTCGGCGTTCGCCCTGCCCGACCGGCTCGCCGCCAAGGCCGACCCCGCCCTGATCGGCGACGACGAGGAGCACCTCGCCGCGATCGCCACGACCCTCGAGCAGACCGTCGCCGACCTCACGGCGCGCCTCGACGCCGCCCGCCGCGCGCCGGGCCGGTCGGGGCAGGCCGCGCTCGACCGCGACCAGGAGGTGCACCGGCTCACCGCGCGCCTGCGCGTCCTGCGCCGGTTCACGCTCGACCTCTGCCTCGGCCGGATGGTCCCCGCCGACGGGTCCTCGCCCGTGTACGTCGGACGGCTGGGCCTCACCGACGCCGCCGACCGCCGGCTGCTCGTCGACTGGCGCTCCCCCGCCGCCGAGCCGTTCTTCGGCGCGACCCGCGCCGACCCGAAGGGCCTCGTCAGCCGACGCCGCTACCGCTGGGCCGCGGGCCGGGTCAGCGACTACTGGGACGAGGTCCTCACCGCGGACGGCGCGACCGCGAGCCCCGCCCTCGACGCCGACTCCGCGTTCGTCGCGAGCCTCGGCAGCAGCAGGTCCGACCGGATGCGTGACGTGCTCGGCACCCTGCAGGCCGACCAGGACGCCATCATCCGTGCCGGGTCCCGCGGGCCGCTCGTGGTCGACGGCGGCCCGGGCACCGGCAAGACCGTGGTGGCGCTGCACCGGGCCGCGTACCTGCTGTACGCCGATCCTGCCGTCGGACGCCGGCACGGCGGGGTCCTCGTCGTCGGCCCGCACGAGCCCTACCTCGCGTACGTCGGCGACGTGCTCCCGCGGCTGGGTGAGGAGGGCGTGCGGACGTGCACCCTGCGCGACCTCGTCCCCGAGGGTGCCGCGGCCCTGCCGGAGCCGGACCCGGAGGTCGCGCGGTTGAAGTCGTCCGCCGCGATGGTGGCCGCGATCGAGCCCGCCGTGCGGTTCTCCGAGCGTCCCCCGTCCGAGGGCCTGCTCGTCGAGACGGCGTGGGCCGACCTGTGGCTGAGTGCCACCGACTGGGCCGAGGCCTTCGACGCCCCCGACCCGGGCACCCCGCACAACGAGGCACGCGACGTCGTCCGGGAGGCGCTGCTCGACGTCCTGGTGGACCAGGTCGACGAGGACGACGTGCCCGCGGACCAGCTGCGACGTTCCCTGGAGCGGCACCCCGGGCTCGCCCGCGCCCTCGACCGGTCCTGGCCCGTGATCGAGGCCGCCGACCTGGTCGCCGACCTGTGGTCCGTGCCCGCCTACCTGCGGCTGTGCGCGCCGTGGCTCGCGCCGGACGAGGTGCGCCTGCTGCAGCGGCGCGAGCCCCGCGCGTGGACCGTGCCCGACCTGCCGCTGCTCGACGCCGCCCGCCACCGGCTCGGCGACCCGGGCGCCTCCGCCCGACGGCGCCGCACCGAGGCCGCCGGCGCGGCGCAGCGGGTCACCATGGACCGGGTCGTCGAGGAGCTCGTCGCGGCCGACGACTCGGAGATGGGCGTGATGTCCATGCTGCGCGTCGGCGACCTGCAGGCGGCGCTCGTCGACGACGCCGCTTCGCCGACCTCGGACCCGGACGTGCTCGCCGGCCCCTTCGCGCACGTCGTCGTCGACGAGGCCCAGGAGCTCACCGACGCCGAGTGGCAGATGCTGCTGCGGCGGTGCCCGTCCCGCGGTCTCACCGTCGTCGGCGATCGCGCCCAGGCCCGGCACGGCTTCGCCGGGTCCTGGCAGGAGCGGCTGGCACGGGTCGGGGCCGCCGACGCGCGCGTGGCCCACCTGAGCATCAACTACCGCACGCCGTCCGAGGTCATGGCCGAGGCCGAACCCGTGATCCGCGCCGCGCTGCCCGACGCCAACGTGCCGACGTCCGTGCGCACCAGCGGCGTCCCCGTCGCCCGCGGCGCGGCGGCCGACCTCGATGCGGTCGTGGCCGGCTGGCTCGCGGCGCACCCCGAGGGCACCGCGTGCGTGGTCGGGGCACGCCCGGCCGTGGAGCACCCGCGGGTCCGGGCCCTGACCCCGGTCGAGGCGAAGGGGCTCGAGTTCGACCTCGTCGTCCTGGTCGACCCCGAGTCCCTCGGACCCGACGTCACGGGCGCCGTCGACCGGTACGTGGCGATGACCCGCGCCACCCGGCAGCTGGTGGTGCTGACCGCGCCGGGGACCCGCGTCGGTCCCGTCGATCCGCTCCCCGGCACGGGATACTGACGCCGTGACCCGCTCCCAGGACCACCCGCGCGCCGACGCCGCTGCCGGGCGTGCGTGGATCGACCCGGCGCAGCCCGCCGTGCTGCACCTCGCCGGCGAGGCCGACGTGGCCACCGTGGCGGGCTTCTGCGAGCAGCTCGGCGTCACGCAGCTCGCGCTCGGCCGCGCGCTGGCCGCGGCCGGCGTGCGGGAGATCGACCTGTCCCGGGCCTCGTTCATCGACTCGGCCGTCGTCGCGCTGATCGTGGGCATCGTCCCGCCGCTGCGGCCGGAGCGGCTGCGCGTGCGCGGGGCGAGCGGGTCCCCGCTCGCGACGCTCCAGCTCACCGGCGTGGCGGGCATGCTCGACCTCGTGTGACGTCGCGGTCGGCGCCCGCGGAGGTCGGGCCGTCACCAGGTGATGGTGAACCAGACGACCTTCCCGCCGGACCGCTGCGGTCGCCAGCCCCAGGCCGACGTCGACGCCTGGACGATGTGCAGGCCGTGACCGCCCGGCAACCCGGCACGGTCGCTCTGCGGCACCGGCGGACGGGGGTCGCCGTCGGCCACCTCCACCGTGAGGTCGCCGGCCCGCAGCCGGATCCGGATCTCGACCGTGCCCGTGCCGTCCGCGTGCCGGACCGCGTTCGTCACGACCTCGCTCGTCACCAGCTCCGTCGCGGCGAGCGCATCACGCGTCGCGCCGCCGCCCCGTGCCTGGTCCAGCACCCAGCGTCGTGATCGGGCGACCGATCCCGCGGTGGCGGGGACGACGACGCTGCGGTCGTCCGATCCTGTGCGCGCCACGCCCCCCACCGTAGGTGGCAGAGGGCTCCCGGGCACAACCGGGGCACCCCCGGCGGCGGGCGAAGTCGGTCGCCGGAGGCGGCGGCGGTCCGGTCACCGGGCGGGCACCGGGTGGGCGCCGGGTGGGCGCCGGGTGGTCCACAGGCGGCGACGCGCGCACCGTCCCCAGGGTGCGGCCCGACCGGGGCCCGGCTGGTGGTGCCGCTCCGTACGGTCGGGCCATGGCTGACGAGGCGCACGACCCCGCTGGAGGACCGTCCGACGACGGGCCCCACGACGCGCCCGGCGTCCTGCACGCGGAGCGGGTCGCGCGCGCCTGGGACCGGCTCCGCTCACCCGGTGTCCCCGAGCAGGTCGACGCACCGACCGCGCTCTCACGACGGCTGCACGACACCCCGTCCGGGCCGGACCTCGCGCGGCTCCTGCTCACCCTCGAGCTCGACGAGCTGGACGCGTACGACCGGGTGGAGGTCGTGGCAGCCGCCCGTCGCCTCGAGTCCTGGGCGCACGCCGTCACCGCGCAGGCCGCGGCAGCCGTCGACCGGCACCCGCGCATGCGCGCTCCCGTGCTGCCACCGCGAACCGGGCGCGCGCTCACGCACCAGCACATCTCCACCGCGACCCTCGCGATGCGGCTGCACGCGTCCCCGCGCGAGGTCGCCGGTCTCATCCAGACCGGGCTGGCCATCACGGGTGACCTCGCCGACACCGGCACGGCGCTCGCCGCGGGAGTCGTCGACGTCCCGCGCACCCGCGCCATCGTGCGCCGGCTGCACGACCAGGTGCCCGAGGTCGCGCTCGCCGTCGAGGCCGCCGTCCTGCCGCGGGCCGAGACCCGTACCGCCTACCAGGTCCGCAAGGACGTCGAGGCCGAGCTGCAGCGCGTCGACGGCGAGCACGCCGTCGAGCGCCACGCCCACGCCCGCGGTACGCGCTCCGTCTCCCGCCCCCGCGTGCTCGACGACGGCATGGCGGGCGTGTGGGCCGTGCTCCCCGCCGAGGACGCCGTCCGGATCGACGCAGCCCTCGAGGCCGCGGCCCGCACGGCCCGCGCTGCCGGGGACCCCCGCACGCTGGCGCAGCTGCGGGCCGACGGTCTGCGGGACCTCGTGCTGCACAGCGCCTGCGAGCCGCGCACGCCGCTGGGCCTGGCCGCCGACGGCGACGCGGTCGCGGCGGCGGATCCGGACGCGGGCAGCACACCGCCGGGACCGCCGGTCCCACCGCACCCCCGGACCCGCGTCCACGTCACGATCCCGCTCAGCACGCTCATGGGGATCGACGACGGACCGGCCGACCTGGCGGGGTACGGGCCGATCGACGCCGTCCAGGCGCGGGCCCTCGCGTGGGGCGGTACCTGGCGCCGGCTGGTCACCGACCCGGTCGAGCACACCGTGCTGAACCTGGGCCGCACCCGCTACCGGCCGACCGCCGCCCTCGCCGAGCACGTCCGCGCCCGGGACCGCGTGTGCGCGTGGCCCGGCTGCACCCTGTCTGCCGAGCTCGCTGACCTCGACCACTCGACCAGCGCGCACGCGCCGCCCGGCACCGTCGTCGCCCCCGCGGGGCTCGGGGAGACCAGCGACGCCAACCTCGAGCCGCTCTGCCGGCACCACCACCGACTGAAGACCGAGGCGGGCTTCGTCCTGCGCCACGTGCGCCCGGGCGTCTTCGAGTGGACCGCCCCCAGCGGGCACCGGTACCGCGTCCGGCCGGGGGTCGCGGACGAGACCATCCGGCTCCCGGCGACGGAGCCGCCGTTCTAGTGCGGCACCGTGCACCTGCCGTCGACGGGCCGGCGAGGGAAGATGGGCGCGAACCCGTCCGCCCGAACCCGCAGGAGACCACGCATGCCCACGCCCCCGCTGCCCGCCGACGCCGTCGAGATGCTCCAGCGCCCCAACCCCGCCGTCATGGCGACGCTCCGCAAGGACGGCTCCCCGGTCTCCGCGGCGACCTGGTACCTGTGGCTGGACGACGGCCGGGTGCTGCTGAACCTCGACGGCACCCGCGTGCGCCTCAAGCACCTGCAGCGCGACCCCCGGGTCACGCTGACCGCGATCGACTCCGAGGACTGGTACACCCACGTCACGCTGCTCGGCCGCGTCGTCGACCTGCGGCCCGACGAGGACCTCGCGGACATCGACCGGCTGTCGCGGCACTACACCGGCGGGAACTACCCCGACCGCACGAGCCCGCGCTGGTCCGCGATCGTCGAGGTCGAGCGCTGGCACGGCTGGGGCGCGCACAAGGACTGACCGGCTGGGCCGAACGAGTGGGCACCGGGCGTTGCGCCGAACGGGTGCGGTTCAGGTCACAGCGGACAGCGTTTGCCGGACGCTGACCAGCGCGGGAGTGGAGTTTCAGCGCGCCGTCAGCCTGCCGGTCGTATCCGTTCCCCGAGATAGATGACGGTTCAACTACCAAGGTGGACCCGCCCCGCCGATCCGGATGGGGACGGCCACCGCGTCCCGCGGTCGCCGGAACTCGATCTCGCCGAGCGGAGACCCGTCATGTCCACCCTGGAGCTCGCCCCCACCCCGTCCGCCGGCGTCCTCGGTGTGCCGCTGAGCGTGCGGGAGCGCGTCGTCCTCGCCGAGCTCGCCGAGGACGTCACCCTCGAGGACATCGCCCGCCGCCTGTTCGTCTCGCGCAACACCGTCAAGACCCAGGTCCGCTCCGTGTACCGCAAGATCGGCGTGTCCACCCGCGCCGAGGCAGTCGCCTGGGCCGAGGCCGCCGGCATCCGCTGACCGGCGCGCGCTCCCGCTCCACGACCGGCCGCAGCGCCTCTGCTCGACACGTCCCGTCGCAGCGTGCCTACCGTGGGCGCATGACGGACGACCTCATCGACGCGACGCGCCTCGACGAGGACCTCGTCCGCGGCCTGCTGGCCGAGCAGCACCCGCAGTGGCAGCACCTCCCGCTCCGGCCGGTGGCGCCGGGCGGCAACGACCACCGCATGTTCCGGCTCGGCGACGACCTCGCCGTGCGGCTGCCGAGCGCACCCGGGTACGTGCCGCAGGTCGCCAAGGAGCAGACGTGGCTCCCCCGCATCGCGCCGCACGTCCCGCTCCCCGTCCCCACGGTGCGCCGCGTCGGGCGGCCGTCCGCGCTCTTCCCGGCCCCGTGGTCGGTGTACGACTGGCTGCCCGGCACGCCCGCCGCCTCCGCGCGGGTCGACGACCCCGTCCGGTTCGCCTCCGACCTCGCCGGCTTCCTGGTCGCCCTGCGGGCCGTCGACACGAACGGCGGCCCGGGACCGGGACAGCACAGCGCGTTCCGCGGCGGACCCCTCCAGCACTGGGACGACGAGGTCGGCGACATCCTGCACCGGGTGCACGGGCGCGAGCGGGACCGAGCCGCGGGGATCTGGCGCGACGCGCTCGACGCCACGTTCACCGGGCCGCCGATCTGGTTCCACGGCGACGTGTCGACCCACAACCTCCTGGTCCGCGACGGCGTGCTGTCCGCGGTGCTCGACTTCGGCTGCGCGGGCGTCGGCGACCCCGCGTGCGACACGGTGATCGTCTGGACGCGGCTGTCCGGCCGGGCGCGCGAGGTGTTCCGTGCGGAGCTCGACGTCGACGACGCCACCTGGGCGCGGGGCCGGGGGTGGGCGGTGTGGAAGGCGCTGATCATGATCACCAACACCCCTCCCGGTCAGGCCGAGCTCGCGCGGCACGTGCTCGACGAGCTGGTCGCGGGGGTGTGATCGACCGCCGCGGCATCCGGTCCCAGGAAGACGGGTCCGACGACGAACAGGGCCGCGCACAGGCCGTGGCCAGCGGGGCGACGGCGACCTTCCTCACACCGTGCACATCCTGGAGGCGCGTACCGGGGCCGGGCCACCGCTCCGTGGACGGTGCGACGCCCGCGGTGACCTATGTTCTCCCCTGTGAGCAGCGCGCCCCCGGTTCCGGTCGACACCCAGGACGACGTCCCGGTGGTGCACCCCACGGCGCCCGACGGGGCGGTCCGCCTCGCCACGCTGCTCGCCCGCGTGGCCTCGGAGCTGGCGTCGACGATGAGCGCGGACGTCGCCGCGGCCCGGCTGGCGGAGCTGCTGGTGCCGGCGCTGGCGGACTGGTGCGTCGTGACGCTGGTCGACGACGACGAGTCCCGGGCGTCGCACCGGCACCTGCGCGACCTCGCGTCCTGGCACGCGGATCCCGAGCTGCGGCCCGTGGTCCGCGCGTACGCCGCGGCCCGCATCGCCGCCCTGTCCGAGAGCTCGTTCCTCGCGCGCTCGCTCACCAGCGGCGAGCTCGTCGAGATCCGCGCCCGCGCGACGGACGAGCTCAAGCAGGTCCTCGCAACGGGCGGCACGCACGAGATGCTGGACCGGCTGGCGCCCGAGTCCCTGGCCGTCATCCCGCTGCGCCGGGAGAACCGCACGATCGGCGCGCTGAGCCTGTTCGGCGACGCCGGCCGGCCGCCCCTGTCGCCGGCCGAGATCGACGCGCTGCGCCAGGTGACGGACGCCGCCGCGCTCGCCCTGGACAACGCACGCCGGTTCCGGCGGCAGCGCGACGTCGCGGAGACGCTGCAGCGGGTCCTGCTCACCGCGCCGGTGGAGCCGGACCACGTCCAGGTCGTGGTCCGCTACCGGCCCGCGGGCGAGGCGGCCCGCGTCGGCGGGGACTGGTACGACGCGTTCATGCAGCCCGACGGCGGCACGGTCCTGGTGATCGGCGACGTCGCCGGGCACGACATCGAGGCCGCCGCCGTGATGTCGCAGCTGCGCTCGATGCTGCGGGCGATCGCCGTCGTGACGGAGGAGGGCCCGGCGGCGATCCTGTCCCGCCTCGACGCCGCCATGCGCACGCTGCGCATCTCCACGATGGCGACGGTGGTCGTCGCCCGGCTCGAGCAGACGCCGGAGGAGCTCGATCGCGGTGTGACCCGGGTCCGCTGGTCGAACGCGGGTCACCTGCCGCCGGTGGTGGTGCACCCCGACGGCACGGTGGAGCCGCTCCGGTCCCCCGGTCCGGGCGCCCTGCTCGGCGTGCGGCCCGACAGCGAGCGGGTCGACCACGTGGTGACCCTGGAGCGCGGGTCCACGGTCGTGCTCTACACCGACGGCCTGGTCGAGAGCCGGACCCGCCCGCTGCGCGAGGGCCTCGCCGCGCTGCAGGAGATGCTCGGCCGCCGCGGGCTCGACGACCTGGACGCGCTGGCCGACGCGCTCGTGACCGACCTGCCGGCGGGACCGGGCGAGGACGACGTCGCGGTGCTGGCCGCACGCCTGCACCCGCAGGACCGGCCTCGGCCCGACGTCGCCGGCCCCCGACGCGAGGCGCCGGACGTCCCGGCGGACCCGGCCGCGCCGTGACCGCGCGGGCCGCCGGTGCGTCGGCCGGCCCGGGGGCCCTGCTGCTCACGGGCACGGTCGGCGTCGGCAAGTCCACGACGGCGGCGGCGGTCGGTGCCGTGCTGGCGACCTGGGGCGTCCCGCACGCGGTCGTCGACCTGGACGAGCTCCACCGCAGCTGGCCCGCACCGGCGGACGACCCGTTCCAGCAGGACCTGGAGCTGGCGAACCTGCGGGCCGTCTCGGCGGTCTACCGGCGCTGGGGCGCCGAGCGGCTGGTGCTGGCCGGCGTGCTGGAACGGGCGGAGGACCGCGCGCGCTACGCCGACGCCGTCGGTATGCCGCTGACGGTGTGCCGGCTCCGGCTCGACCTGCCGACGGTGCGCGCACGCCTCGCGCACCGGCACCGGGAGCACGAGGGCCAGCGCCGCTGGCACCTGGAGCGCGCCGCGGAGCTCGAGGCGGTGCTCGCGGCGGCCGGGGTCGAGGACCACCTCGTCGACGCCGGTGGCCTGGACGCCCCCGCCGTCGCCCGCGCGGTGCTGCGGGCGACGGGCTGGGACGTCACGTCCAGGTGACGGGTCACTGGAGGACACAGCCGCGTGCCGCGCTCCCCCAGGTCAGCGCCGCGGTCGGTCCTGCAGCGGGTCGTGGCCCCAGTTCATGAGCGAGTACCGCCACGGCGTGTCCGTCACGTCGCCGGACGGCCGCTGCGCCAGGTGCCGGTGGACGTACCCGACGACCTTCGTCATGTGCGCGTAGTCGTCGTCGGACAGGTCGGCCTTCTTCGTCCGCGCGATCTCGACGATCCGCCGGCCGGAGTGGTGCCCGACCGACTCGCCGCCGCCGTCCTTCTGCCCGACGGACCGCGACTCGTCCGTCTCGAGCCAGCGCTCGAGCTCCGCGGGGGTCATGTTCACCGCCTCGTCGTAGTCCTGGGACACCTGGCGGCGCTCGTCGTCGTCCATGCCGCGATGCTGCCATCGGTCCGCGGACGGCGCGCGGGGATCAAGCGGAGGTCGTCCAGTCCCGCACCGCTACCGTGCGCGGGTGACCGACGACCTGACGGCGCTGACCCGCGCGGGCTACGACGCCGTGGCCGAGGACTACGCCGCGCTGCTGCCCGACCTCGGCGCCGAGACGGCGCTCGACATCGCGATGATCGACGACTTCGCCGACCGCTGCCTGCGAGCCGGGTCCGACCCTGTGGCCGACGTCGGCTGCGGCACCGGGCGGGTCACCACGCACCTCGCGTCCCGGGGCCTGGCCGTCGCCGGGTACGACCTCTCGCCCGGCATGGTCGCCGTCGCCCGGCGCACGCACCCGGCGCTGCGGTTCGAGGTCGCAGCGATGCAGGAGCTCCCGCTGGCCGATGCCGCGCTCGGGGGCGTGCTCGCGTGGTACGCGCTGATCCACACGGCTCCGGCGGACCTCCTGCCGGTGGCCGCGGAGCTCCGGCGCGTCCTGCGCCCCGGCGGTCACCTCCTCACCGCGTTCCAGGCTGGCGACGGCGAGGTCGTGCACCGGCCCACGGCGTACGGGCGCGACGTGCCGCTGACCAGCGTCCGGCACGACCCGGACCACGTCGCCGGTGTGCTCGTGACCGCCGGCCTGGACGTGGTGGCGCGGCTGGACCGCGCCGCCGAGGGCCGGGAGCAGACGCCGCAGACGGTGCTGCTCGCCCGTACCGCCACGACCGCGTGACCCTTCCGGCAGTACACGTTTCGCTGTACCGTCGGCGCATGGAGACCGTCACCCTCACGCACACGGCTGCGCTGTCCCGGCTGGGTCACGCGCTGTCGGACGAGACGCGGACCCGCATCCTGCTGGCCCTCCGCGAGGCGCCCGCGTACCCGTCGGACCTCGCGGACGCCCTCGGCGTCTCCCGGCAGGTGATGTCGAACCAGCTCGCCTGCCTGCGCGGCTGCGGGCTCGTCGAGACGGTGCCGGACGGCCGTCGCACCTGGTACCGCCTCGCGGACACCCGCCTCGCGCCCGCCCTGGCCGACCTCCTCGCCCTCGTGCTCGCGGTCGACCCGGCGTGCTGCGGCCCGGGCTGCACCTGCGGGCGGGCAGCCGCGTGAGCACCGTGCCCGCGGACGCGCAGCCGCTCGGCGCCGAACGGCGCGTGGTGCTGCAGCGCCGAGTCCGGCTCGTCGTGCTCGGCACGATCGCCTACAACGTCGTCGAGGCGGTCGTGGCCATCACCGCCGGGCGCGCGGCGTCGTCGAGCGCCCTCGTCGGGTTCGGGCTGGACTCCGTCGTCGAGGTGCTGTCCGCCGCGGCGGTCGCCTGGCAGTTCGCCGCCCCGGACCCCGAGACCCGCGAGCGGGCCGCCATGCGGGCGATCGCGCTGTCCTTCTTCGCCCTGGCGGCGTTCGTGACCGTCGACGCGGCCCGCACCCTGCTCGGCGGCGCGGAGCCGGACCGCTCCACGGTCGGCATCGTGCTCGCGGCGGTCAGCCTCGCGGTGATGCCGGCGCTGTCGTGGTTCGAACGGCGCACCGGGCGCGAGCTGGGCTCGGCCTCGGCGGTCGCGGACTCCCGGCAGACGCTGCTGTGCTCGTACCTGTCCGCGGTGCTGCTGGCCGGGCTCCTGCTCAACGGCGCGCTCGGCTGGTGGTGGGCCGACCCGCTCGCCGCCGTGGTGATCGCCGGGTTCGCCGTGCGCGAGGGGGTCGAGGCGTGGCACGGCGACGCGTGCGGGACGCCCGTCGCCGAGATGGTCCGCGGCGACCGGTGACGGGCGCCGACGGCGAGGAGGTGCTGCCCGGCGGCAACCTCGGGGGTGCGGTCCGCGTCGGCGACACGGTCCGGCGCCCGGCCGGGCCCTGGACACCGACGGTGCAGCGCCTGCTCGGACACCTGCGCGACCACGGGCTGACGTGGGTACCCGAGCCCCTCGGCGTGGACGAGCAGGGGCGGGACGCCGTCGGCTTCCTGCCCGGGGTCGTGCCGCAGTACCCGATGCCCGACTGGGTCTGGACCGACCAGGTGCTCCGCGACGCGGGGCGGCTGCTCGCCGAGCTGCACGACGCCACGGCCGGGTTCGACACCGCGGGGGCCGTGTGGCGGCTGCCCCCGCGCGCCCCGGCGGAGGTGGTCGGCCACGGCGACTTCGCGCCGTACAACATGGTGTTCCGCGACGGCC
Source organism: Cellulomonas sp. NEAU-ZC6 (assembly GCF_056844425.1). Taxonomy (NCBI): domain Bacteria; kingdom Bacillati; phylum Actinomycetota; class Actinomycetes; order Micrococcales; family Cellulomonadaceae; genus Cellulomonas; species Cellulomonas sp. NEAU-ZC6. The sequence goes on from NZ_JBXFYH010000001.1 coordinate 487,365, forward strand.
GCCTGACCGGTGTCGTCGACTGGGACACCGCCGTGCCGGGGCCGCGGGTGTGGGACCTCGCGTACCTGGCGTACCGCCTGGTGCCGTTGACCGGTGCCGACGACGTGCTCGTCCCGGGCGACGGGGCGGTCCGCCGACGGACGCGGCTGCGGCTGCTGTGCGAGGCGTACGGTGCCGGCCCCGGGCCGGCCGACGTGCTCGCCGCCGTGGTCGGCCGGCTGCATGCGCTCGCCGACTTCACCGCCGCGCGCGCCGACGGGGACGAGGCCCTCCGCGGCCACGCGCAGCTGTACCGGTCGGACGCGGCCTGGGTCGCGGCGCACGCCGACCGGCTCGGGGGCGCCCGAGGACGCGCCTGATCGCGGTGCTGGCCGGCGGGGCACGGGGCGTGAGACGGTGGGGAGGTCGTCGGCTCCGAGCCCGCCGCCCGCCGGTGGGGCGTCGGAGCCGCGCAGCCCGCCACCCCCGACGTCCGGAGCGTCTCCTGCGCCCCACTCCCCGCACCTCCCCGACGACCGTGGCCGAGGCCCGGTCGACCTGCGGCACCGTGCAGGTGCGCGCGGCCGACGGCCCGCTCGACGTCCGGTTCACCGGCGAGCTCGACGCCGGCATGCGCGCGGCGTTCACCGACGTCGTCGACGCCGTGGCGGCCGGGCAGCGCCCGGCCGAGCTCGACTGCCGCGAGGTCACGTTCTGCGGGGCCGAGGGCGTGCGCATGCTGGTCCGGCTCCGCGACGCGGCCGGTCCGCACGGCGTCCGGGTCCGGGCCTCCCGGTGGGTCCGGCAGGCGCTTGCGCTGTGCGACGACCCGCTGCCCGTCCGAGCCGCGCGGCGAGCGGTCCCCGTGCGGACCCACGACCTGCTCGACGTGCCGGACCACCGCGGCTGACCGAGGACGCCGGTGCGTGTCGGAGGCTGGCGGGAGACTGGCGGGGACCCCGACGGAGGGAACCGCCATGACCACGCACCCGATCCCCGTGGACCCGGCGACGCTGCCGGCCAGCCCCGCGTTCGCGTGGGGGATGATCGCGCCGGCCGGCCCGACGCTCTACGTGGGCGGCCAGAACGGCACCGTCGCGGACGGCACCCTGCTCGAGGGCCTCGGCCCGCAGACGGAGCAGGCGCTGCGGAACGTCCTCGCGGTGCTCGACGCCGCTGGCACGGACGCCGACCACGTCGTGAAGCTGACCATCTACCTCGCCACGGGCGTCGACCCGACGGAGGCGTACGCCGCGACCGGCGCCGTGTGGGGACAGCGCCGCACGGCCGTCACGGTGCTGGCCGTCACCCCGGCCCGGGCGGGCGCCCTGGTCGAGGTCGAGGCCGTCGCGGCGGTGCCGCCGCGCTGAACCGGCGCTGAACCGGCGGCGACCCCACGCCGACACCTCACCGACCCCGCGCGCCGGGCACGGGGTCGGCGAGGCGGTCACCCGGGCGGTGCGTCGTCCGCCGCGTCGCGCTGCGCCTGGACGGCCTCGGCGAGCCGCCTGATCCGCCGCAGCCGGGCGTCCCAGGTCCGTCCGACGTCCTCGAGCTGGCCGACGGCCCGCGCGAGCTGGTCGTCGTCCACGCGGTAGCGCTTCTCGCGGCCCTCGGTGACGCCGTGCACGAGCCCCGCGCGGTCGAGCACGCCGAGGTGCTTGGCCACGGCCTGCCGCGTGACGGGCAGGTGCTCGCTGAGCGAGGTCGCGGTGCCGCCGCCCTCGGCGAGCAGCAGGTCGAGCAGGCGCCGCCGCGTCGGGTCGCCGACCGCCGACCACAGGGCGTCGTCGACGGCGACCACGGTCATCGGCGAGCCGCCGGGGAGCCGGCGTACGCCGCGAGCCGCGGCAGGAACCAGTCCCAGCCCTCGACGTGCTCGGCGTACCGCTGCTCCAGGAGGGCCACCTCCCAGCCCTGCTCGCGGAAGCCGGTCTCGGTCATCCGCACCCGCGTCCCGGTGCCGGCGGGCTCCAGCCGGAAGGTGACGAGCAGCGAGTTGCCCTCGTCCGGCGCGGAGCCGGCGGGGTGCGTCCAGCGGAACGCGAAGGTGCGGGGCGGCACCGCCTCGACGACGGTCAGCTGCTCGACGACGGCGTCGGGCCGCCCGCGGACCCCGAAGACGATCTCGCCGGTGGTCCCGGGCACCGCCGGCCCGAGCTCGGCGTCGTCCGGCCACCACTCCCGGAGGTGCTCGGGCCTGCTGAGCACCTCGTAGACCACGTCCGGCGTTGCGTCCACGTGCATCTCCCGCTCGATGCTGCCGACCTCGAGCACCGGGTTCTCCTGCGACATCGCGTCCTCCTCGTTGAGTGCAACCATCGGTTGCCCGTCACGCTATGCCCGCGCCGGGCCTGAGCGCAACCATCAGTTGCGCTACGTCCGCGGAAATGCCTCGCGTCCGGTCGGTGGCGATCCCTAGGTTGGCCCCATGCCCGTCGACGATGCCGCCGCCCACGCCGCCGCCCTGCACGAGCGCGCGCTCGCGACCGGGTTCAGCGGGGTCGTCCGCGTCGACGCCGGCGACGAGGTCGTGCTGGACCGGGCCTACGGCCTCGCGGACCGCGCGCACGGGGTTCCCGCCACGACGGACCACCGGTTCGGGGTCGCGAGCCTGTCCAAGGGGTTCACCGCGCTGGCGGTCGCCTCGCTGGTCGAGGAGGGCTCGCTCGGGTGGACGGACCCGGTCCGTCCGGTGCTGGGCGACGACCTGCCGCTGGTCGACGACGGGGTGACGGTCGAGCACCTGCTCACCCACACGTCGGGCATCGGCGACTACCTCGACGAGGGCGCCGGCGGCGCGATCACCGACTACGTGCTCACCCTCCCGACGCACCTGCTGGACGACACCGAGGCCTTCCTCCCGATGCTCGGCGGGCACCCGCAGGTGAGCCCGCCCGGCGCGGCGTTCGCCTACAACAACCAGGGCTACGTGCTCCTGGCGCTGGTCGCGCAGCGCGTGTCGGGCACGCCGTACCCGGACCTGGTGCGCGAGCGGGTGCTCGAGCCGGCGGGCATGACGCGGACGGCGTTCCTGCGGATGGACGAGCTGCCGGGCGACGTCGCCCGCGGGTACCTGCACGCGACCGGTCTGCGCACCAACGTGCTGCACCTGCCGGTGCGCGCGACGGGTGATGGCGGGGTGTTCACCACCACCGCCGACCTCGCCGCGTTCTGGCGCGCGCTGCTGGCGCACCGGATCGTCTCGGCGGCGACGCTCGCCACGATGACGACGCCGCGGCACGTCGTCGAGGACGAGGGGATGCGGTACGGCGCGGGCTTCTGGCTCGGCCTGGACTCGGCCGACCTGGTCCTCGAGGGCTACGACGCGGGCGTCTCCGCCCGCACCCGGCACGACCCGCGGTCGGGGGTCACCGAGTCGGTGCTGGCGAACTGGTCGGACGGGGCCTGGCCGGTGCTCCGGGAGTCCGGCCCGGTCGGCTGAGCCGCCGCCTCAGGCCCCCACGTAGGCCGCGAGGTGCTCGCCGGTCAGGGTCGACCGCGCGGCGACCAGGTCCGCCGGCGTGCCCTCGAACACCACCCGTCCGCCGTCGTGCCCGGCTCCGGGACCCAGGTCGATGATCCAGTCGGCGTGCGCCATCACCGCCTGGTGGTGCTCGATGACGATGACGGACTTGCCGGAGTCGACCAGCCGGTCCAGCAGACCGAGCAGCTGCTCGACGTCGGCCAGGTGCAGGCCGGTCGTGGGCTCGTCGAGGACGAGCACGCCGCCCTTCTCCCCCATGTGCGTCGCGAGCTTGAGCCGCTGCCGCTCGCCGCCGGACAGGGTGGTCAGCGGCTGCCCCAGGCTGAGGTACCCGAGGCCGACGTCGGCGAGCCGGTCGAGCACCGCGTGCGCGGCAGGCGTGCGCGCCTCCCCGGCCCCGAAGAACGCCTCGGCCTCGGTCACGGACATCGCGAGCACCTCCGCGATGTTCTTCCCGCCCAGCCGGTACTCCAGGACGGAGGCGAGGAACCGCCGGCCCTCGCACTCCTCGCAGGTGGTCGCGACGGACGCCATCGGGCCGAGGTCGGTGTAGATGACGCCGGCGCCGTTGCACGTCGGGCACGCGCCCGCGGAGTTGGCGCTGAACAGCGCCGGCTTGACGCCGTTGGCCTTGGCGAAGGCCTTGCGCACCGGCTCGAGCAGCCCGGTGTAGGTGGCGGGGTTGCTGCGCCGCGAGCCGCGGATCCCGCCCTGGTCGATCGAGACGACACCGTCCCGCTGCGCCACGGACCCGTGGATCAGCGAGCTCTTGCCCGACCCGGCGACGCCGGTGACGACGACCAGGACCCCGAGCGGCACGTCGACGTCGACGCCCTGCAGGTTGTGGGTGGCGGCGCCGCGCACCTCCAGCGCGCCGGTGGCGGAGCGCACCGACGGCTTGACGGCGGCGCGGTCGTCCAGGTGCCGGCCGGTCAGGGTGCCGCTGGCACGGAGGCCCTCGACGGTCCCCTCGAACACGATCTCGCCGCCGGCGGTCCCGGCGCGGGGTCCGAGGTCGACGACGTGGTCGGCGATCGCGATCGCCTCGGGCTTGTGCTCGACGACCAGCACGGTGTTGCCCTTGTCCCGCAGGCGCAGCAGCAGCTCGTTCATCCGCTGGATGTCGTGCGGGTGCAGCCCGATGGTCGGCTCGTCGAACACGTAGGTGACGTCGGTCAGCGACGACCCCAGGTGGCGGATCATCTTGGTGCGCTGCGCCTCGCCGCCGGACAGCGTGCCGGACGGGCGGTCGAGCGACAGGTAGCCCAGCCCGATCTCGACGAACGAGTCGAGGGTCTCCCCGAGCGACTCCAGGAGCGGTCCGACGGACGGCTCGTCCAGCCCCCGCACCCAGGCCGCCAGGTCGCTGATCTGCATGGCGCAGGCGTCGGCGATGCTGATGCCGGCGACCTTGGACGACCGCGCGCCCTCGTTGAGGCGCGTCCCGTCGCAGTCAGGGCAGGTGGTGAACGTGATCGCCCGCTCGACGAACGCGCGGATGTGCGGCTGCATCGCGTCGACGTCCTTGGCGAGCATCGACTTGGAGATCTTGGGGATCAGGCCCTCGTAGGTGAGGTTGATGCCCTCGACCTTGATCTTGGTCGGCTCCTTGTGCAGCAGGTCGTGCAGCTCGGCCTCGGTGAACTCCCGCACGGGCTTGTCCATGTCGAAGAAGCCGCTGCCGCCGAAGATCCGGCCGGACCAGCCGTCCATCGAGTAGCCGGGGACGGTGATCGCGCCCTCGGCCAGCGACCTGTCGGCGTCGTACAGCTGCGTGAGGTCGAAGTCCTGCACCGTGCCGCGGCCCTCGCACCGGGGGCACATGCCGCCGGTGATGCTGAACTCGCGCCGCTCCTTGGTGGTGGTGCCGCCCTTCTCGAACGTCACGGCGCCCGCGCCGCTGATGGACGCGACGTTGAACGAGAAGGCCTGCGGGGAGCCGACGTGCGGCTGCCCGAGCCGGCTGAACACGATCCGCAGCATCGCGTTGGCGTCGGTCACCGTGCCGACGGTGGACCGCGGGTTCGCGCCCATCCGCTCCTGGTCGACGATGATCGCCGTGGTGAGGCCGTCCAGGACGTCGACGTCGGGTCGCGCCAGGGTCGGCATGAACCCCTGCACGAACGCGCTGTACGTCTCGTTGATCATCCGCTGCGACTCGGCGGCGATGGTCGCGAACACCAGCGAGCTCTTGCCCGAGCCGGACACCCCGGTGAACACCGTCAGCCGGCGCTTCGGGATGTCCAGGCTGACGTCCTTGAGGTTGTTCTCGCGGGCGCCGCGGACCCGGATCAGGTCGTGGCTGTCGGCGACGTGCGTGGCACGTCCGTCGGTGCTCGTGGCCGTGGTCATGGGTGTCCCCTCGGTCGGGCGGCGAGCCGCTCCCCTGGTCGCGCGCGGGCTCCGGCGTCCGGCGCAGGACCACCGTAGTGGCGCTGTGCGACACCGCGGGACCCCCTTCCGGCCGCGTAGGTGCCCGCCCGCAGGACCGGGCCGTGCGGCGCGTCGTGCGCGGACCGGTCCGGGTCGGCCGTCGTCCGCACCTACTCTCGTGCCGCCGCGGACTGCACAGATCCGCGTCGAGCCGCGTCTCTAGGGGGCACGCCCCACCGACTCCCTGGAGGAACCCCGTGAACGCGACCCCCACCACCGGCTCCCGCCGGACGCCGCTCCGCCTCGTCGCCGTCGGCCTCGCGGCCACCACGCTCTGCGTCGCCGGCGCCGGACTCGCCGCCGCGGCCAACCCCGGGACGGGGTTCGCCCGTGCCGTGGAGGGCGCCGTGCAGGCGGTCGGCATCGACTGGTCGGCGATGCCGGAGAACTACTCGCAGGCGCAGTACGAGGCCTTCTGGGGCGCGGGCTACGGCGCGCAGGACGTCGCCGAGCTCAGCGCGCTGTGGGGCACCGCCGACACCGAGACCAAGGCGCGGGCGGGCCAGCTGCTGCTGGACGGCCAGCCCGTCCCGGTCGCGCCGAGCGGCACCGAGGAGCCGCCGGCGGTCGTGTCGCCCGAGCAGTCCGACGCGTTCTTCGGCGCCGGGTACGGCCCGGACGACGTCGACGAGCTGAGCGCGCTGTGGGGCACGGAGTTCCTCGAGACCAAGGCACGGGCGGGGCAGCTGCTCCTCGACGGCGAGCCGCTGCCGGTCGAGCCGGTCGGGACGCCGGCCGAGGTCGCGGGCTCCTGACACCACCGCCACCGCCGACGACCCGCCCGAGGAGGAGACGACCATCGACGCGCCCGTCCTGACCCTGCGCACCGGCTTCGAGATCGAGCTGCTGGCGCCCGCCGGATCCGACCGGCAGGTGCTGGCCGACGCGCTCGCGGCCCGGTGCGGCGGCCGGGTGCGCCGGTCGTTCCACACCGACAGCGAGCCGTCGGCGGTGGCCGGCGTGGGTGTGTTCCGGCACCTGTCCCCCGCCTTCGACGTCACCGACGCCGCCGGGCGCCCCGTCGCCCGCCTGGTGGACGACATCACGCTGGAGGCCGACCTCGCGGGCACCGGCACGGCGCCCGGCCACCGCGGCTGGTACCGCGTGCTGTGCGACGACGCGCGCCTGCTGCGGCTGGTGGACCGGCACGCGGACCCGGACGCGCCGCTGGCCGACGTGCTGCGCCCGGTGGCGCCGCTGTTCGGCGCGGAGGTCGAGCTGGTGGGCCGCGCTGCCCGGGTGAACGACCCGGCCGGGGCGACGATCGCCGTGGCGCTGCCGCTGCCGGCCGGACGGGAGCGGCCGTGCGAGGTCGTGACGCCGCCCCTGGTCGCGGACCACGCGCGCGAGCTGGAGCGGCTGCTGCTGCCCGCCCGCGAGCTCGGCTTCACCGTCCCCCGCGAGGCGGCGGTGCACCTGCACGTGGACGGCGCGCCGTTCCGCACGCCCGCCGCGTTCGCCAACCTGGTCCGGCTGTTCGGGCACTGGCGCGCGGAGCTCTGGGCGGTGCTCGGCACCAACCCCGCGTGCCGCCGCCTGGCACCGCTGCCGGACGCGCTGCTGGAGCTGGTCGAGCAGCCGTGGGCGGACGACGCGGCGGCCTGGCCGCGGCTGCGGGACGCGGCCCGCGCCGCCGGGCTCACCAAGTACGCGGACGTGAACCTCACGCAGCTGGTCGCCGAGCGGCCCGTCCGGGACACCGTCGAGGTGCGGATCCTCCCCGGCGAGGTCGACGCGCGGGCGGTCGTCCGGCGGGCCGCGCTGGTCGAGGCGCTGCTGCTGCGCTGCCTGGAGCCCCGGCCGCTGCCCCGCCCGGCGGAGGTCGCCGCCGGTGACCCGCTCGCGGCGCTCCGGGCGCTCGCGGGTCGCGCCGCCGTCGAGGGGGCACGTCGATGACCACGTGGCTCCCCGCCCCGGACAGCGTCCCGACCCCGGCGGTCGCGCCGCGGCGGGACGCCGTCGCACCGCCCGCCCGGGACCTCGACGACGTCGTGCGCGCGCACCTGCCGGGCCTGCTCCGCTACGCGAGCGTGCTCGTCGGGGACGAGCACACGGCCGCCGACCTGGTCCAGGAGGTCCTGCTCCGCGCGCACGTGCGGTGGCACCGGATCGCGCTGATGGACCGGCCGGACCTGTACCTGCGGCGGATGGTCACCAACGAGCACCTGTCCTGGCGCCGGCGGTGGCACGTGCGGACGATCCGGCCCGCGGCCGACGAGGTCCTCGCCGCGCACGCCGGGTCCCGCGCGGACCACGCGCACGGCGTCGTCGAGGAGGACGCCATGTGGCGGCACCTCGCGGCGCTGCCGCCGCGGCAGCGCACCGTGCTGGTGCTGCGGTACTACGAGGGCCTGCCCGACGTCGAGATCGCGAGCGTCCTGGGCACCTCCGCCGCCACCGTCCGCTCCCACGCATCCCGCGCGCTGGCCACGCTGCGCGCCGCCGACCTGCCGACCTCCGAGGAGCAGCCATGACCGAGCACCACCGTCCCGCCGGCGGCACCGGCGACCCGCTCGAGGACCTGGTCGCGCGGGCCCTGCGGTCCCGTGAGCCCGCGGCCGCGGACACCGCCGCGACGTCCGCGCGCGTCGCGGCTCGGCTCGCCGAGGCCGCCGCCGCACCCGCCGTCCCAGTACCGCTGCCCGTCCGCCGGGTGGCCAAGGTCGCCGCCGCGTCCGTCGCCGCCTCCGCGCTGGTCGTGGTCGGCGCCGGGGCCGCGGCGGCGAGCAACCCGTACACCGGGTTCGCGGTGGCCGTCGAGGACGTCGCCCGCGCGGTCGGCATCGACTGGTCGGCCCTGCCGGGCGACTACACCCGCGAGCAGTACCAGGCGTTCTGGGCCTCGGACCACGCCGACGACGTCGACCGGCTCGCCGAGCTGTGGGGCACGGACCCGACGGAGACGAAGGCGCGCGCGGGCCAGATGCTGCTGGACGGCGAGCCGATCCCCGCCCTGCCGCCGCTGGATCCCGCGGCGGCGACGGACGCGCAGCGGCAGGCCGCGTTCTGGGACGCCGGCTACACGTTCGAGGACGCGCAGCAGCTCGCGGACCTGTGGGACGTCGCGACCTCCGAGGCCAAGGCGCTGGCGGGCGCGGACCTGCTGGCCGGCCGGACGCTGCCCGTGCCGCCCTCCGACGAGCCGGACGCCGCGGGGGCGCTGGGCTAGCCGCCCTGCGGGGTCGGGCGGAACGGCCGGAAGAACTCCCGCAGCTCCGCCGCGTACAGCTCGGGCTCCTCGAACGCCGCGAAGTGCCCGCCGCGCGCCGGCTCGGTCAGGTGCACCAGGTTCGTGGTGCGCTCGAGCCACGCCCGCGGCGGGCGCAGGATGTCGCCCGGGAACAGCGCGAACCCCGACGGCACCTCGACCCGCCGGGCCAGCTGCTCGGGCGGGGTCGCGGCGTTGGCCGCGTACATCCGCATCGAGGAGCCGATGGTCCCGGTCAGCCAGTACTCGGTGACCAGGGTGAGGATCTCGTCCCGGGTGAAGCTGCGCTCGACGTCGCCGTCGCCGTCGCTCCACGCGCGGAGCTTCTCGACGATCCACGCGGCCAGCCCGGCCGGCGAGTCGGTCAGGCCGACCGCCAGGGTCTGCGGCTTCGTCCGGTGGACGGCCCCGTAGGCGCCCTCCGCCGCCAGCCAGGCCGCGCCGCGCGCGAGCCAGTCGCGCTCCTCCGGGGTGAGCTCGGCGGGGTCGCCCGCGTACCGCGGCATGCCGCCGTCCGTGCGGTGCACGGCCACGACCCGGTCCGGGTGGTCGAGCGCCAGGTACCGGCTGACGTGGCTGCCGATGTCCCCGCCCGCGGCGCCGAACCGCTCGTACCCGAGGACGCCCATCAGGTCGGCCCACAGGCCGGCGACGGCGACCGAGTCCAGCGGGGCGCCGTGCGGGGCGTCGGAGTACCCGTACCCGGGCATGTCCGGGACCACGACGTCGAAGGCGTCGGCCGGGTCCGCGCCGTGCGCGCCCGGGTCGGTCAGCAGGTCGACCACCTTCCGGTACCGCCAGGCCGAGTCCGGCCAGCCGTGGCAGAGCACGAGCGGCAGCACCGGCCCGGCCGGGGCGACGGCGCGGGCGTGCACGAAGTGGATGCCGAGGCCGCCCAGGGCGACCCGGAACTGCGGCAGCCGCGCCGCGGCCTCCTCCTGCGCCGCCCAGTCGAACCCGTCCGCCCAGTACGCCACGAGCTCCCGCAGGTAGCCGACGTCGGCACCGAGGTCCCAGCCCCCGCCCTGAGGCGCGTCGGGCCACCGGGTGGCACGCAGGCGTGCGCGCAGGTCGGCGAGGGCCGCGGGGTCGGCGCGCGGGGTGAACGGCTCGGGGCGGGGCACGGCGTCCGGCATGGGGCCACCCTAGGACCGGCACTCAGCGCAGCAGCACCCGGTCGGGCCAGATGCCGTACAGCGCGCCGTCCCAGACGCCGGCGTGCCCACCGGCCTCCTCCGGCAGCGGCGCGGTCCACAGCAGGGCACCGGAGGCGAGGGACCACGCCCGCAGCACCGCCCGGCTGCCGTCCCCCGGCGTCTCCGGCTCGACGAGCAGCAGCTGCCGCCCGTCGGTGACCGGCGCGGACCACGCCCCCGCGGAGGCGTCGCCCGCCACGTCCCCCGCCTCCGGGTCGCGCGGGGTGCGCCAGATCGAGGTGCCGTCCCGCGCGTCGAGCGCCCAGACGGCCGCCCCGTCGGCGCCGTAGAGCACGTCGTCGAGCAGGATCAGGGATCCCTCGGACGGCCCGACCAGGGTGTGCTCCCAGATCTGCTCGCCCGTGCGGGCGTCCACCGCGCGCAGCCGCCGGTTCCCGCCGTCGGTGTCCGCGAGCACGTCCCACCCCGGGACGCTGCCGTCGTCGACGTCGAACCAGACCGGGAAGCCGACCGCCGGCGCGTCACCGGACCCGTCGACCCCCCGCAGCCGGGTCATGCCGTCGTCGATGCTGTGGCTGATCAAGCGCTCGCCGCGGCCCACCCACACCTGGGCCGCGGCGACCTCGACCCGCCCGTCCCCGCGGTCGACCGCCCACGACCGCTGGCCGACCTGGACCACGACGTGCCGTTCGGTCAGCTGCACCATCGGCGACTGGTCCGGCACACCCGCGAGGACGCGCGCGTCCGCCGGCAGCGCTGCCGACCACCCCTGCTCGCCGGTCACGGCGTGCTGCACCGCGACCCGCACGCCGTTCCCGACCACCTCGGCGACGACGAGCTCGTCTCCCCTGACCGTCACCGAGGACCGCGGGGCGAGCTCGCGGTCCTCGGTCAGGGCACCCGTGCGGGGATCGATCCGCACCAGCCGCGCCCGGACCGGCGGCTCCAGCTCGTAGCCGCCGCCGTCGACCGCTGTCGTCGGCGTGTCCTGGACGAAGCAGACCGCCTGCTCGGCCGGGCTGCCCGCCGCCCAGCAGCCCGGCGGGTCGAGGGAACCGAGCTCCGCGGCGCGTGCCGCGTCCTCGAGCTCGGCTCGCCACACCTCGTCGCCCGACGCGACGTCCACGCCGCGCACCGCCCGCGGCGTGCCGGGCACCACCTCGGCCGGCTCGACCCGCAGGTCCCCCACCACGACGTCGAGCGAGGGCAGCGCGGCGGGGTCCGAACGGTGCGCGCGCACGCCGGGTCCGACGTCGTAGCCCACCACGCTTGGGTGCTCTCGCGCCGCGGCGACCCGCGCACGCTCGCGCGCGTCGAGCACGACCTCGCTGCCGACCACCGCCGCCACCGCGAGCAGACCGAGCGGCCACCACCGGAGCACCGCGCGGCGGCGGCGCCGGCGCCGGTCCGTGGCGTCGTCGGCGTCGGCGGTGGCGCCGGCGGTGGCCGGGCGGCGGGCCGGATCCGGCGAGCGGCTGCCCGCGCCGGGCTCCGCGAGCTCGGCGAGCTCGACCTCCTGCATCCCGTCCGCGCGGTCCATCCCCGCAACCTAGGGCGTGCGGTGCCACGCGCGTGCGGGTTTCGGGAGCGTCCGGTGCGTGCGCGCTCGGAAGCGGCCGGACCGATTGACTTTCGATAGATTCCGCGCGATTCTCGACCGCATGAGCATCGATCGTGGGGCGACAGCCCTCCTCCGCGTCTTCCTCGTCGTCCTGTTCGCCGTCCTCGTCCTGTTCCAGACCATGTCGCTGCCCGGCCAGTTCCGGTACATGGCCGAGCAGAACCCCGAGGAGGCCTACCTGCGCTGGCCGGCCACGATCATCACGATCTTCTGGGTGCTGTGCGTCCAGGTGGTCGTCGTCGCGACCTGGCGCCTGCTGACGCTGGTGAGCCGGGACCGCATCTTCACCGAGGCCTCGCTCGGCTGGGTGGACGCGATCGTGTGGTCGGTCGCCGCCGCGTGGGTGGTGCTGCTGGGCGTGCTCGGCTGGGTCGGGTTCCGCGCGGACGACCCCGGGATGCCGCTGCTGCTGTTCCTGGCCTCCGTCGTGGTCGCGGTGATCGGCCTGGTGCTCCTGGTGATGCGCGCGCTGCTGCGGCAGGCGACGACGCTGCGCACCGACCTGGACGCGGTGATCTGATGCCGATCGTCGTCCGGATCGACGTCGAGCTGGCCCGCCGCAAGATGAGCGTCGGCGAGTTCGCGGAGCGGGTCGGGCTCACCCCGGCCAACGTGGCGGTGCTGAAGAACGGCCGGGCCAAGGCGGTCCGGTTCAGCACCCTGGACGCGATGTGCCGCGTCCTCGGCTGCCAGCCGGGCGACCTGCTGGAGTGGGTCGAGGACGGCACCGGTGGCGAGGACGGCGACGCCGCGTTCTGATGGCGCCATGAGCACCGCCGAGCCGTTCATGCCGCACCCCGACCACGACGAGACGATCGCCGCCGCCGACCCCGGCCAGGGCGCCCCCGACACCGCGCCGGGCTTCGGCGTCGGCGGCGAGGACCCGGACGCCGCCGAGGACGCCGACGCGGCGGACCCGACGACGGCCGACGGCGACGCGACCCCGTTCCGCACGCCGGACGGGTCCTCGGTCGGCACCGAGCACCTGCGGGACGAGATCCGCTGACCGCCCTCAGCCCTCGGGACGGACCAGCCGGGCCACGCGCTCGGCGGTCCGCCCCGGCGGCTCGTCCCCGGTGACCACGACGTGCGTGGCGAGCGTGCGCACGGCCGGGTCCGCGACCCACCCCGCCAGGAAGTCGTGGCCGTCGCGGACCCAGTCCGTCCCCTTGTCCGCGAGCGACCGCGCCCGCAGGACCGCGAGGGCCTCCTCGGGCGCCTCGGCGGGGAGCAGCAGGACCACCGCACGCACCGGCGCGAGCGCCGCCCGCACCGCGGCGGCGTGCACCGCCGACGTGAAGTTGGTGTGCCCGGCGCCGAGCGCGACGACCGCGCCCGGGTGCTCGGCCACGACACGGGCCACCGCGTGCGCGCGCGCCGGCTCCCACTCGACCTCGGCCGCGAGCCGCCCCACCGCCGCGATCCGCGTGGTCAGCCGGGTCACCGACCAGCCGACCTCCGCGTACGCCGGCGCCGCGACGGCGTCGAGGTCGACGAACGGCACGCCGAGCCGGTCGGCCACCAGCGCCCCGACGGTGGACTTCCCCGCGGCGGCGGGGCCGATCAACACGAGCAGCGGGGCGGCGGTCACCGGGCCATCCTGCCGGTCACCAGGTGGTCAGGGGCTGGCCGGCCGCCTCGCCGCTCTGCCAGGGTGGCGGACGCCGCTCCACGCGCGACACCGGTCTCGTCCGGACGCCGGGCACGCCGCGAGCGATCGACAGGGGGGTCGATCGAGATGGACGCCTGGAACTACCTGCTCATCCTGGCTCTGGTCGTGTACGCGATCATCCGGCAGACGCAGCAGCACGAGGTGGTCGGGAGCACGCGGTTCAAGCTCGCCCTGATCTACGCCGGGGTCGGCGTCCTCATCGGCGGGTTCAACCTGCCGCGCACGTTCTGGCCGATCGTGTTCCTCGCGATCAGCCTGCTGCTGTCGGTGGTCGTCGGGATCGTCCGGGGACGGCACACCCGCGTCTGGCGCGACGCGGCGACCGGGACCGTCCGGGCGCAGGGGACGCCGCTGACGATCGGGTTGTTCGTCGGGCTGATCGTCGCGAAGGTCGCGCTGGGCACGATCGCCTACCTGCGGGACATCAGCGACGACGGCGGCGTCGGCGAGATCCTCGTGATGATCGCGCTGATGGTCGGCCTGCAGGCCGAGATCGTCTGGCGCCGGGCCCGGCCGCTCGGCGCGCGCGCGTCCTCGAAGGAACCCCGGGAGCCGGTCGCACCCTGAAGCGCGAGGCGGTCCGCTACCGTCGGCCCATGTCGTTCCAGGCGTACCTCGACGCGATCGAGGACAGGACCGGGCTCACCCCGCGCGCGCTCGTCGACCAGGCCGTGGCGAAAGGCTACGACGACCCCGCCGTCAAGGCGGGGACGATCGTCGCCTGGCTGGCCGAGGACTACGGCCTGGGCCGCGGGCACGCCATGGCGCTGGTGCACGTCATCAAGAAGGGCCCGACGATCAGCGAGAAGCACGTCGGGTCGGACGGGGTGCACCGCGACCAGTCGACGACGCTGTGGCTGGACGGGAAGGCGTCGAAGCCCGCATCGTGACCGCGCCGGCCGGGTGACGGGCCTGCTCAGCAGGACAGACGCGGGATCGGCCGCCAGACTGCCTCCGTGCGGACGATCGGTGTGGAAGAAGAGTTCCTGCTCGTGTCGGAGGACGGCTCGCCCCGCGCGGTGGCCGCAGCGGCGCTGCAGTACGCCTCCGCCCAGGACGGCGACGACGACCCGGACGAGCCGGGCGGCTCCCTGGAGAAGGAGTTCACCCAGGAGCAGATCGAGACCTCGACGCACCCGTGCGCCGACCTGCCGACGCTGCTGGAGGAGGTGCGCGCGGGCCGGTGGCGCGCCGACTCCTCGGCGCAGCACGCCGGCGCGCGGATCGCCGCGCTGGGCACGTCCCCGAAGGACGTCGAGCCGACGGTGGTGGTGAACCGCCGCGCGCAGGACATCGCGGAGACGTTCGCGCAGACCGCGCGCGACCAGCTGACGTGCGGCTGCCACGTGCACGTCGAGGTGGCGGACGACGACGAGGGCGTGCGCGTGGTGGACCACCTGCGGCGGTGGAACCCGGTGCTGCTCGCGCTGAGCGCCAACAGCCCGTACTGGCGCGACGACGACTCCGGCTACCAGAGCTTCCGGTCGCAGGTGTGGGGCCGCTGGCCCACCGCCGGCCCGACCGCGCCGTTCGGGGACGCCGAGACCTACCGGCGCACCGTCCGGTCGCTGGTCGAGAGCGGCACGATCCTCGACTCCGGGATGATCTACTTCGACGCCCGGCTGTCGGCGGTGTACCCGACGGTCGAGGTCCGGGTCGCCGACGTGTGCCTGGACCCGGAGGACGCCGTGCTGCTCGGTGCGCTGGTCCGCGGGCTCGCCGACACCGCGCTCACCGGGCCGGCCGACGCCCGGCCGCAGCCCCGCGCGGAGGAGATCCGCGTGGCCGGGTGGCGCGCCGCGCGCTCGGGCCTGACGGGCGAGCTGGTCAGCCCGGAGTCCGGACGGCCGGTCCCGGCCCGCACGGCCGTCGACGAGCTGGTGCGGCACGTCGCCCCGGCGCTGACCGCGGCGGGCGACCTGGACTGGGTCACCCAGCACCTCGCCCGGGTGCTGGAGCGCGGCAACGGCGCGCAGCAGCAGCGGGCGTGGCGGCACGAGGGCGCCGACGACGCCGAGCTGGTCCGCCGGGCGGTGCGCAGCACGCTGGGCTGAGCCGCGCTCGGCGCGCGTTCACCGGACCTTCACGAGACACTGGAACACAGCACCATCCCCGGACGTTGTGCCCACCGGTAAGCAACACGTTTGTACGTCAAGGCACGGAGGTCCCGCATGTCGAACCGGTCCCTGCGCGGTATGCGCATCGGGTCCCACAGCATGGAGACGGACGAGGGCGTCGACTTCGCCCCCCGTCTCCAGGCCTACTACGACTGCCCCAACGGGCACACGATCATCCTGCCGTTCTCGGTCGAGGCCGACGTGCCGGTGGTGTGGGAGTGCCGGTGCGGCGAGGAGGCGCTGCTGCGCGACGCGTCCAAGCCGGAGCCGAAGGCCACCAAGCCGCCCCGCACGCACTGGGACATGCTGCTCGAGCGCCGCACCATCAAGGAGCTCGAGGACCTGCTCGACGAGCGCCTGGACCTGCTGCGCGCCGGGAAGCTCCGCCGCAGCGCCTGACGGCTGATCCGCACGCACGGGCCCCGCACCGCACGGTGCGGGGCCCGTCGTCGTCCCGGGCGGCGTCAGCGGTGCAGGAGCGTGTCAGCGCCGCACGAGGGCGCGCAGCTGGCGCAGCCGCTCGTGCGCGCCCCACACGGTCACCCGGACCAGCGCCTCGACCACGATGCCGCGGCTCATCTTGGACCGGCCCTCGGCGCGCTCGACGAAGGTGATCGGCACCTCGACGACCCGGCCGCCCGCCTGGACCACCCGCCAGGCCATGTCGATCTGGAAGCAGTACCCCTGGGACGCGACGGTGCCGAGGGGCAGCTGCGCCAGCGCGCCGGCGCGGTAGGCGCGGAACCCGGCCGTGGCGTCCCGCACGTCCAGGCCCATGGCGAGCCAGGCGTACACGTTGGCGCCGCGGGACAGCAGCTGCCGGTGCCACGGCCAGTTGACCACCCGGCCGCCCCGCACCCACCGGGAGCCGATGACGAGCTCGGCGTCGGGCACGCGGGCCAGCAGCGCGGGCAGGTCCTCGGCGCGGTGCGAGCCGTCGGCGTCCATCTCCACGACCGTGTCGTAGCCGCGCTCGAGCGCCCAGCGGAAGCCCGCCACGTACGCGGTGCCGAGCCCCTGCTTGCCGGAGCGGTGCAGGACGTGGATGGCGGTCCGGCCCCGGCCGGCCGCGTCCGAGGTCGCGATCGCCTCGGCGATGTCGCCGGTGCCGTCGGGCGACGCGTCGTCGACGACCAGGACGTCGGCGTCCGGGACGTGCTGCCGCACGGCGGCGAGGGCGCGCGGCAGGCTCTCGCGCTCGTCGTAGGTGGGCACGACGACGAGGACGCGCCCCGCGGCGCGGAGGCTCGTCGTCACGCCGCCGGCTCCGGCCGGTCCGCGCGCCGGGTCCGCCGGGCGCCCGCGACGCCCGCCACGGTCATGACGACCGCCAGGGCCCCGACCACGCCGCTCGGCCAGGCGCCGAGCGCCGCCGCCGGGGTCAGCGACTGCCGCAGCGGGAGCCGGGCCACGAGCTGCTCGGCCGTGAACAGCGCGGTGTCCTGCGCCACCGTCCCGTTGGGCGAGATGACGGCGCTGACGCCGACCGTGCTCACCTGGACCGTGGCGCGGCCGAGCTCGACCGCCCGCAGCCGCGACATCGCGAGCTGCTGGGTGGACTCGGGCGAGAACCCGAACGAGGCGTTGTTGGTCTGCACGACCAGCACCTCGGCGCCCTCGCGGACGCTCTCCCGGACGATGCCGTCGTAGGCGACCTCGAAGCAGATGACGTCGCCGATCTGCACGGTGCGCCCCAGCCGCTCGGACTCCAGGGGGATCACGCCCGGCTCGGTGCCGGCGATCATGTCGTGCTGCACCAGGTCGACCGCCGAGGAGAACGGCCGCACGAGGTCGCGCAGCGGGATGTACTCCGCGAACGGCGCGGGACGCTGCTTCGAGTAGCTCGCCACCGGGCCCTCGCCGGGCTCCCAGAGCAGCGCGGTGTTGTACCGGCCGCCCGACTTCGGGTACTCGATCGTCCCGATCAGCAGCGGCGCGCCGACGGCCTGCGCCGCGGCCTCGATGTCCGCCGCGGCGTCGGTGTCGACCTGCGGGTCGATGTCCGTGCCGTTCTCGGGCCAGAGCACGACGTCGAGCTCGCCGGGCTGCACCTGGTCGAGCAGCAGGTGCGTGCCCTCCAGGTGGTTGTCCAGGACCTCGCGCCGCTGGTCGAAGGCGTGCAGGCCGGGCTCGGACACGTTGCCCTGCACCGCGCCGACCAGCAGCGTGCCGTCCTCGGCGCGGGTGTCCATCGGCACCAGCAGGCCGACGACGACCAGCCCGACCGCGACCGAGACCCGGCCGATCACCGGCAGCAGCGCGAACCGGCGGGCGGCGAGCCACGCGAGGGCCAGCGCCACGCCGGCGGCGGCCACGGCGGCGGACACCAGCGGCGCGCCGCCGAGCCTCGCGAGCGCCAGCACCGGGGAGTCGGCCTGCGAGAACGCGAGCCGGCCCCAGGGGAACCCGCCGAACGGCCACATCGACCGCAGCTCCTCGACCGCCACCCAGAGCACCACGAACACGACCAGCTGCAGCGACCCGCGCCGCCAGACCGCCTCGCCGCGACGGGCCCAGGACCAGGCGGCGCCGAACAGGGCGACGAACCCCGCCTCGGCGACCGACAGCGCGAGCCACGGGACCACGCCCACGGCGTCGTCGGCCCAGGTGAGCAGCGGCACGAAGAACGCCAGGCCCCAGAGCAGGCCGAGCAGGGCGTTCCACCGGGCGCTGTCGCGGCGCATCGCCAGGAACAGCAGGGCGATCCCGGGCGCGGCGGCGTACCACCAGCCGAGGTCGGGGAACGCGGACCAGGTCAGCAGCCCGCCGAGCACCGCCAGCAGCGCGCTCCACCAGCGGGAGGGGTCACGGGGCAGCACCGCGCCAGGGTACGGCACCCGGCTGACCGCCCGGTGCCGGCTCGTCGAGGTCCCGACCGGGTGAGGGGCCGACCGACCGGCCCGCGTGTCCTTCGTACCGCACGACACCACCGAGGGCGGTGCCCGTTCTCTACTGAACACGCGGGCCGAGTCGGAGCCCGACGTGGTCCGCGGCGACCGTCGTTCCCGCCGGCCCGCCGTCCGGCGTCTCCGCCCGACCACTGCGGAGAACCTACCGAAACGCCAGGGGGTGTCAAGGGTGCTCACGGGGCTCGGGCGGGCGTCGCCGCAGGTCGTGCACCGCACGGGCCCGTGCCGGAATCGTCCCGTTGGCGGGACCGCCCCGGCGTGTCGTACGGCGTGTCGATCGGGTGACGCCCAGGCGACCGGCGGGTGACGCGGCCGCGTGCCCGGACCAGCGGGTTCACCCGTCCGGGCGACCGCCGTCAGCCCAGGGCGTCATGCAGCACGACACCGGCGCGGACGGTGCGCAGGCACTCCGGCGCGGGCTCGTCCGGCCGCAGCGCGGGCACGCCCCGGCCGGCGGTGCGCCACACCGCCAGGTGTGCGGGTGCGCCCACCTCCAGCACCCCCGCGGTCCGGTCGTCCGCGGCGGCCCACCCCCCGCGGGTGTGCGCGGCGAGCGCGTCGGCGACGGGCACCCGCTGGTCCGGCGTGCGGTGCCGCACGGCCGCGGCGATCGCGCCCCAGGGGTCGAACGCGGTGACCGGGCTGTCCGAGCCGAACGCGAGCGGCACCCCCGCGGCCCGCAGGTCGGCCAGCGGGTGCAGGGACGCCGCGCGCCCGCGGCCGAGCCGCGCCGCGTACATCCCGGCGTCCCCGCCCCACGCCGCGTCGAACGCCGGCTGCACGGACGCCGTGATGCCCAGCAGGACCAGCGAGGCCAGCGCGGGCGCGTCGAGCATCGACGCGTGCTCCAGCCGGTGGCCGGCCCCGCGCACCGCCTCGACCCCCTCGACCTCCGCCGCGACCCGGAACCCGAGCAGCGCCTCGTCCATCGCGCGGTCGCCGATGACGTGGAACGCCGCCTGCAGACCGGCCCGCGTCACCGCCGCGACGTGGTTGCTCACCTGCTCGGCGGTCAGCGCGAGGGTCCCGGTGAGCGTCGTCGCACCGGCGGGCAGGTCGGCGTAGGGGGCGCGCAGGGCCGCGGTGCGGCTGCCGAGCGATCCGTCGACGTCGAGGTCGCCCCCGACCCCCACCAGGCCGGGCAGCGCCGCCGCGACCGCGCGGGCGTCGTCGGCGGTCTCGCACAGCTCGGCGCGGTAGCCGACCACCAGCGGCAGGGCGGACGCCGGGTCCGCGGTCAGCGCGAGGAGCCCCGCCAGCCCGGCCCGGGAGTCGGTCTGCGGGCTGCTCTGCTCGTGCACCGCCACGATCCCGGCCCGCGCGGCGGCCGCCAGCGCGGTGCGGTCCAGCTCCGCGCGCCGGGCGTCGCCGACGTCCCGCACCGCGGCGCGCGCGGCGGCGTGCGCCTCCCCCGTCACCCGCCCGTCCTCGTGCCAGCCCGGCAGCGTGGTGAGGCCGAGCACCTGGGCGAACGACGTGGACACCACCGCGGAGTGCAGGTCGACCCGGCCCAGGTAGACCGGCGCACCGCCCGCGGCGGCGTCCAGGTCCGCACGGCTCGGCGCGCCGCCGTCCGGCCAGCCGTGCTCGTCCCAGCCCCAGCCGGTGAGCGGACCGCCCTCGGCCGCGAGCCGGCGGCCGACCGGGCCGGCGACCGCCGCGCGGACCGCGGCCAGCACCTCGTCGCGGCTGGTGCAGGACGCCAGGTCCAGGCCGTCGAGCCGCAGCGCGGTGTCGAGCACGTGCGCGTGCGCGTCGACGAAGCCCGGCGTCACCATGGCGCCCTCCAGCCGCACCACCGCGTCCGCGGCGTCGGCGAGCCCGTCGGCCTCGTCCTCGCCGCCGAGCCAGGCGATCACGCCGTCGACGACGAGCAGGGCGGTGGGGCCGGGGACCGGCGCCGAGGTGCCGGCAGCGCGCAGGACGGCGGGGGTCAGGACCGCGCCGTCCCGGTACAGGGTGGTGCTCACGTGACGCACCCTAGCCAGGGACGGCGCGACCGGCCCGCGCGCGGGCGCGCCTCAGGTGCCGGCGTAGGCGACGACGCCGCGCCGCACCGCGCCGACGGCCTTGCGCGCCGTCTCGCGGACCTTCGCGTCCGGCGCGGCCTTGGCCACCTGGTCGAGCACGTCGACGACCTGCTTGCACCACCGGACGAAGTCGCCCGCCGCCAGGTCCGCGTCGCGCAGCACCGCGTCCAGCCCGCGACCGGCGGCCCACCGGTGCACCGGGCCGACCAGCCCGAGGTCCAGCGGCTGCGTCGACTCCAGGCGGTGCGCCACCTCCAGGTCGTCCAGCTCGGACCAGATCCGGGTGGTCGCCTCCAGGGCGACGCCGAGCCGGCCGGCCGGGCCGCCGGGCACGGTGGGGTTCCGGTCCCGGTCGTCCCGGCGCGCCGAGTAGACGACCGCCGACACCGCCGCCGCGAGCCCGGGCACGTCCAGGTCGTCCCACGCCCCGCGGCGCAGGCACTCGGCCAGCAGCAGGTCGTTCTCCGCGTAGATCCGGCGCAGCCAGCGGCCGTCCTCGGTCACCCGCAGGTCGCCGTCGTCGTCCTGCTCGAGGTACCCGAGCCGGCTCAGCACGTCGCAGATCCGGTCGAACACCACGGCGATGGAGCCGGTGCGGCCCTCGATGCGGCGCACCAGCGACCGGTGCTCCCCCTCCAGCCGCTGCCAGCGCTCCGCCCACCGGGCGTGCTCCTCGCGGTCCGGGCACTGGTGGCACGGGTGCGCGCGCAGCTCGCGTCGCAGCCGGGCGATCGCCTCGTCCTCGTCGGCCGCCACCACCGCACGTCCGCGGCGCCCGGGAGGCGTCGCGCCGTCGATCCGGCCGGACGAGATCTCGGTGCGCAGCGCCGCGGCGAGGTCGCGCCGCGAGGACGCGGCGCGCGCGGAGAACTCCTTGGGCACCCGCAGGTGGCCGAGCGTCTTGACGCCGTCGCCGACCTCCTGCACGGACAGGCGGCGGACCTCGCGCTCGGTGGTGAGCACCAGCGGCCGCGCGCCCTCGAACCCGCCGGCCGTGCCGGCGTCCACGACGACCGCGTGCGTCGCGCGCCGGCCGCTGGGCACCGCCACGACGTCACCGACCTGCAGACCCTGCAGGCTCCGCGCCGCGGCCTCCCGCCGGGCGGCCGTGCTCGCGCGGTGCACACCCCGCTCCCGGTCGCCGAGCTCCTTGCGCAGCGACCAGTACTCCCGGAAGTCGCCCAGGTGGCAGCTCATCGCCTCGGCGTAGCCCTCCAGCGCCTCGGCGTGGCCCTGGGCCTGCCGCGCCAGCCCGACGACGCCGCGGTCCGCCTGGAACTGGGCGAACGACGTCTCCAGCACCTCGCGCGCCCGCACCCGGCCGACCTGCGCCGTCAGGTTGACCGCCATGTTGTACGTCGGGCGGAACGCCGAGCGCAGCGGGTACAGCCGCTTGGACGCCAGCCCCGCCAGCGCCATCGGGTCCAGGTCGCCGCGGCCGACCACGACGGCGTGCCCCTCGGTGTCGATGCCGCGCCGGCCCGCGCGCCCGGTCAGCTGGGTGTACTCCCCCGGCGTCATGTCGACGTGCTGGGAGCCGTCCCACTTGACCAGCTTCTCCAGCACGACCGACCGGGCGGGCATGTTGATGCCCAGCGCCAGCGTCTCGGTCGCGAACACCACCTTGACCAGGCCGCGGGCGAAGGCCTCCTCGACCGTCTCCTTGAACGCGGGCAGCATCCCGGCGTGGTGCGCGGCGACGCCCCGCACCAGCGCCTCGACGAAGCCCCAGTACCCGACGACGTCCAGGTCCTCCTGCGGGATCGACGCGCAGCGGGTCTCCGCGATGTGCCGGATCTCCGCCTGCTCCGCGGGCGTGGTGAGCCGCAGACCGCCTGCCAGGCACTGCGACACGGCCGCGTCGCAGGCCGCGCGGCTGAAGATGAACACGATCGCCGGCAGCAGCCCGGCCTCGTCCAGCACGTCGACCATCACCGGGCGCGGGACCGGCCGCGGGCCACCGGCACCGGGCCCGCCCGGTCCGCCCGTGCCGCCCTGGCCGCCGCCGTCGCGGCGGCGCCCGCCGGGGCCCCGGAACCCGCGGTCGCCCGCGCCGCGCCGCCCCCGGTGCGGGCCGTCGGACCGGTCCGCGCGGCGCAGCAGGTGCGCGAGCTCGGGGTTGATCGGCGGGTTCTTGCCCGGCGCCGTCGGGTCGACGTGCCCGGCGTAGAGGTCCAGCAGGTCGTCGCGGACCAGCACGTGCTGCCCCAGCGGCACCGGGCGGTGCTCGCTCACCACGACGGCCGTGTCGCCGCGGACCGTGCGCAGCCAGTCGCCGAACTCCTCGGCGTTCGACACCGTGGCGGACAGCGACACCAGCTGCACGTCGTCGGGCAGGTGGATGATCACCTCCTCCCACACCGGGCCGCGGAACCGGTCGGCCAGGTAGTGCACCTCGTCCATCACCACGTAGCCGAGCCCGTCCAGCGTGCTGGACCCGGCGTACAGCATGTTGCGCAGCACCTCGGTGGTCATCACGACCACCGGCGCCTCGCCGTTCTGGGTGGTGTCGCCGGTGAGCAGCCCCACCTGGCCCGCGCCGTACCGGCGCACCAGGTCGGTGTACTTCTGGTTGGAGAGCGCCTTGATCGGCGTCGTGTAGAAGGCCTTGCGGCCCGTCGCGAGCGCGAGGTGCACCGCGAACTCGCCGACGACGGTCTTGCCCGCGCCGGTCGGTGCCGCGACCAGCACGCCGCTGCCCTGCTCCACCGCCTCGCAGGCCTCGACCTGGAAGTCGTCCAGCGGGAAGTCCATCAGCTTGCGGAACTGCGCGAGCTCGGTGCGTTCCGCCTGCGCCCGCTTCCGGGCCGCGGCGTACCGCTCGGCCGGGGAGAGCTCGGTGTCGTCGCCGGGACGGGAGGTGCGTGCCACGTCTCCCACCCTAGGTCGCGGGCGGCGCCAGCACCTGCAGAGCGCGGGGGTGCACCTCGGCGACCAGCGGCAGCGGGCCGATCCGCTCCCCGTCCGCGTGCGCCTCGGGCGGCGTGCCGCCCAGGTGCGGCGCCGGCTCCACCAGCACCGTCCTGCTGCGCAGCACCTGCACCTGCGGGTGCCGGACGTGCCGGCCGCGGTACATCCCGGGGAAGATCCGCACGACGCCGGACCGCGTGAACGGCCCCGCGACGACCACCTCGAGCAGGCCGTCGTCCAACCGGGCGCCCGGGGCGACGTGGATGCCGCCGCCGATCCACGGGCCGTTCGCCACCACGACCACGGTGCCCGCCGACTCCCAGACGCCGTCGTCCGTGGTCACCCGGTAGCCGTACGGCCGGAACGCCCGCAGCTCCGGGACCAGCGCCCGCACGTAGCGTGCGGAGCCCCGCGGCCAGGACAGCGCGTTGGCCCGGGCGTTCACCGCCGCGTCGATGCCGCAGGACAGCGCCCCGAGGTACCACTCGCGCGCCGCGTGCGCCGGCGAGCCGACCCGCACCGCGTCGACGGCCCGCGGCCCGGCCAGCAGCGCCCGCTCGACGGCGTCGACGGCCGCCCCGACGTCACCGCGCGGCAGGCCGAGCGCGCGCGCCACGTCGTTGCCGGTGCCCGCCGCGACGATGCCGAGCGGCAGGTCGGTGTCGGCCACCACGTTGGCCCCCAGGTGCACCAGCCCGTCGCCGCCCACCACGACCAGCGCGTCGAGGCCCGAGACGGCCGCGCGGCGGGCGTGCGCCGTCGCCTCCACCAGGTCGTGCGCGGTGAGGTCCTCGACGTGGTGCCCGCGCCGGCGCAGCGCGGCCAGGGCGGCGGCACCCGCGCCGCTGCCACGTCCGCTGCCGGCCACGGGGTTGACGAGCACCCCGAGCCGGCTCACCGGGCGAGCGTCCCGTCCGCCGGCTCCCCCGCCGCGCCGAGCCGCTTGTCCGCGCGCCGGTCGTGCAGCACGCAGACGCCCAGCGCCGCGAAGTACAGGGCGCAGATGGGCAGCGCCATCACGATCATCGTGATCGCGTCCGGGGTCGGCGTCATCACCGCCGCGAACACGAACGCCAGCAGCACGGCCCACCGCCAGCCCCGCGCCCAGGTGCTCGCGCGCACCAGGCCGACCAGGTTGATGCAGACCATGATCACCGGCAGCACGAACGCCAGGCCGAACGCCAGCACGAAGCGCATCACGAAGCTCAGGTACGACTGCGCGTCGATGAAGTTCGACGCCCCCTCCGGGGTGAAGTCCGTGAGGACCTTCACCGCCGTCGGCAGCGTCCACGCGGCCAGCGCCGACCCCGCCAGGAACAGCGGGACGGCGGCCACCAGGAAGCCGACCGCGGAGCGCTTCTCGCGCCGGGTCAGGCCCGGCGTGATGAACGCCCACAGCTGGTACAGCCACCACGGGCTCGTGACGAACACCGCGAGGAACAGCGACACCTTGATCTGCATGTCGAACGCGCTGGCCAGGCCGGCGAAGTTCACCGACACGCGGCCGTCGCGGCCGGCCGCCGAGTCCAGCAGCGGCTGCTGCAGCAGCTCGAACACGGGTTGGTAGAGGAACCAGCCGGCCACGGCGCCGACCGCCAGCCCCACCGCCGCGAGGAACAACCGCTTGCGGAGCTCGAGCAGGTGCTCCCGCAGCGGCATCCGACCGTCGGGGTCGGTCCGCCTGGTGCGTGCCACGGATCAGGCGGTGGGGGTGGAGCTGCCGCTCGCCGGGGGCTGCTGGCTGGTGCCGGGCGCGTCCAGCGGCGGTGCGGGAGACGCCGACGGCGTGGGGTTCACCACGGGGCCGGTCGCGAGCGGGGGTGCCGGCTGCGCCGTCGGCGGCGGGACCGGCGTGGTGCGGGGCTCGTCGTCGGCGAGGTCCTTGACCTCGCGCTTGAAGATGCGCAGGGACTCGCCGACGCTGCGGGCGAGGTCGGGGAGCCGGCGCGCCCCGAACAGCAGCAGGATCACGACAAGCAGGACGACGATGTGCCAGGGCTTGAGGGCGTTCATGACGATCCTGTCGAACGGAGAAGGATGACCTGGCCGATCCTATCCGGACGGCGGCGTCACCCGGTGGCACCCGGCGGTACGCACGTCAGCGCGTGTACGCCCGCCACTGCTCGCGGGTCCTGCGGTCGCGCTCGCGCCGGGCCTCGCGGCGCACGCGCGCCTCGGCGCGCAGGGCGGACCAGCGGTCGCGCGCCTCCTCCGGCTCCGGGAGCAGCACGGCCTCGCGCGCGGCGCGGGCGGCCCGCTCGGCCTCCTGCGCCTGCTCGGCGAGCGTCGACGCGTGCTCGGCCAGCCGGCCCAGCACCTCCGAGGCCTCGTGCAGCTCCGCGACCAGGGCCCGGAACCCGCGCCACAGGGAGCGGCCGAGCAGGAACGCGCCCACCAGGGTGCCGACGACCAGCACCGACCACACGACCCACCAGACCATCGCGCCAACCTATCCCGTCGCGAGCGCGCCGTACGCGGCGAGGGCGCCGCGGGCGCGCTCCGCCACGTCGCGCGCCGTCTCGGGCGGGCGCACGTCCAGCACGTCCTGCGCCGCCTGCAGCAGCAGGCTGCGCAGGAACGCCGGCTGGCCGACCCGGACGTCGACCTCGAACGAGCCGTCCGGGAGGTTGCGCACCTCCTCGACGGGCACGGTCTCCGCGACCCAGCGGCCGGTGCTGCGCAGGTGCAGCGTCGCGACCGCGCCGGTCGGGTCCGGGCGGAACTCGGCCGTCGCGCCGCGGCCCGCACCCGGGTGCGCGTCCGCCGGGACGTCGAGCACCTCGGCGGTCAGCACGCGGTCCAGCCGGAACAGGCGCTCGTCCCCCGCCCGCAGGCACCACGCCTGCAGGTAGGACCGCTCGTCGCTCGTGGTGAGCCGCAGCGGGTCCACGTCGCGCTCGCTCGTCACGTCGGAGGCGTTGACGTACCGGATCCGCAGCCGGCGCCCGCCGGCCAGCGCCGTGCGGACCGCCGCCACGACGTCCGGGCGGCCGTCGACCGCGAGCCGCACGTCGACCGCGTTCGCGGCCTCCCCCGTCGCCGCCGTCAGCTTGCCGAGCGTCGAGCGCAGCACCGCGGCGTGCTCCGGGTCCAGCGTCGGGCCCAGGTCCGCCACCATCGCGGTCAGCGCGGCCAGCAGCGTGACGGCCTCCCGGGTGCCGAGGCGCAGCGGCCGGGTCATCCCGCGCGCCTCGGTCAGCCGGATCTCGCCGCGGTCGTAGGAGTCGGCGTCGAAGTCGATCAGGTCGTGCGGGTAGTACCCCGGCGTGCCGCTCATCCAGAGCGTGTCGACGTCCGCCATCACCTGCGCGGGGGTGACCCCGAAGTGCGCCGCGAGCTGCTCGACGGACACGCCGTCGTTGCGGTCCAGGTAGCCGATCATCCCGAGCAGGCGCAGCAGCCGCTCGCTCGCGCGCTCAGCCATGGTGGTCCGTCCCCTCCGCGGTCGTGCCCGGGGTCGCGGTCGCGCCCGGGGCCGAGGTCGTGTCCAGCGCCGCGGCCACGCGCAGCAGGCCGAGGACGGCCTCCCGCAGCTGCGGCGGCTCCGCGACGAGCACGGCGTCGCCGTAGCCGGCGACCTCCTCCGCGAGCTCCCAGGTCGCGCGGTACGGCACCCGCACCAGGTCCCGGTCGGCGACCGCGGCCCGCAGCGCGGGGCTCGCGTCGTCCGGGAGCTCCGCGGGGACCCCGCGGGCGCGCAGGGCCTCGGCACGCTCCGCCCGCAGCGCCAGCACGGCGGTCCGCTCCTGGCCGGCGTCCCACGACCGCAGCGCCGCCTGCGTCTGCTCGGGCGTCGGCGCGTCGAAGGCCCCGTCGGGACCGACCGCCTTCACCCGGCCCTCGATCCGGCTGAGCCGGAACGACCGGGTGCCGCCGCGGTCGGTGTCGAAGCCCACCAGGAACCAGCCGCCCCGGCGCGCGACCAGGCGCCACGGCTCGACCTGGCGCTCGCGCACCTCGCCGGTGCTCGCCGCCCGGTACGTGAACCGGACCCGCCGCCGGGCCTGCACCGCGTCCAGCAGCGGCGGGAACGCGTCGCCGCCCGCCCGCACCCGCGGGGCCAGGCCGGCGGCCAGGTCGCTCGACCCGGCGCCCGCGCCCACCGCGCGCAGCTTGGTCAGCGCCCGCGAGGTGTCCGCGCGCACCGAGCGGTCCTGCCAGAACTCCGCCGCCAGCGACAGCGCGCCCAGCTCGGCGGACGTCAGCTCCAGCGGCGGCAGGGCGTACGCGTCCTGGTCGATCCGGTAGCCGATGTCGTCGCCGTGGCCGGCCGACGTGACCGTCGCCACCGGGATCCCGAGGTCCCGCAGGGTGTCCTTGTCGCGCTCGAACATCCGCTCGAAGGACTCGTCCGACGGGGCGTCGCCGTAGCCCGCGACGGTACGGCGGATCTGCTCCTTGGTCATGCGCCCGGGCGTGTGCACCAGGGCGATGACGAGGTTGAGCAGCCGCTCGGCGGGATGGATCTGTTCAGGCATCGGGACAACCGTAGTGGCCGGTAGCGTGGTCCGGTGATCACGTGGCGCTCGGGTGTGGTGGAGAAGGTCGGTCGGGGGTGGACCGGGGCGCTCGAGCTGACGGTCGCCGTCGCGGACGGCGTGCAGGGTCCGGGCCCGGTGAGCGTCCGGGCGCTGGCGTACCCGGAGCTGGTCGGGCGGCCCGCGGTGGGCGACACGGTGCTGCTCAACGTGTCCGCCCTCGCCCGCGGGCTCGGCACCGGCGGCTACGCCCTGGTCGTCGCGCCCGGCACGCTCCCCGCCGACCCCCCGCCCGGGCCGGGGCACCTCGTCAAGGCGCGCTACACCCCGCTGCAGGCGATGGTGCTCGGCGTCGACGACCAGGAGTCCCCGCACCACGAGGTGCTGCGCGACGCCGACGACCTGGCCGGGCTGCCCGTGGTCGTCGCCGACCTGCACTCCGCCCTGCCCGCCGTCGTCGCCGGCATCCGGTACGCCGACGCGCGGGCGTCGGCCGCCGGGTCCGGCGTCCCGCCGCTGCGGGTCGCCTACGTCATGACGGACGGCGGCGCGCTGCCCGCGTGGTTCTCCATGGCCGTCGCCGGGCTGCGCGAGGCCGGCTGGCTCGCGTCGTGCCTCACCGCCGGCCAGGCGTTCGGGGGCGACCACGAGGCCGTCACCGTGCACACCGCCCTGCTCGCCGCCCGGCACGTCGTCGGTGCGGACGTCGTCGTCGTCGCGCAGGGCCCCGGCAACCTCGGGACCGGCACCCGCTGGGGCTTCTCCGGCGTCGCGGCGGGCGAGGCAGTCAACGCCGCGGCGGTGCTCGGCGGGCGGCCCGTCGCGTCGCTGCGCGTCTCCGGCGCCGACCCGCGCGAGCGGCACCTGGGCATCTCGCACCACTCGCTGACGGCCTACGGCCGGGTGGCGCTCGCGCCCGCGGACGTGGTGGTGCCGGTGTTCGACCCCGCGGCGGCACCCGCGGTGGACGCCGCGCCGAGCACCGCCGGCCTCGGCGTGGCCGTGCCCGACGCCGAGGAGCACCCGGAGGCGCACCTCGCGGCCGTCGGCCGGCGCGTCGGGCAGCAGGTGCGGGCACTCGGCGCGCCGGTCGGGCGGCACCGCCTGGTCGACGTGCCCGCCGGGGCGGACCTGCTGGCGGCGCTCGGCGGCTCGCCCGTCCGGCTGTCCACGATGGGGCGCGGGCTGGCGCAGGACCCGGCGGCGTTCCTCGCCGCGGCCGCCGCCGGCGCGCACGCGGCGCGGCTGGCACGCGGGGTCTGAGGTACGCGGAGACCGAGGGCGGTCCGGGCCGCCTCGGTCCCTCCGTCGTCCTCCGTCGTCCCTCAGTCGTCGCGGGACGTGCGCTGGCGCACCGACACCAGCGTCGACAGCCGCCGGGCCTCGCGGCGCGCACGCTCGCCGTCCGAGCGCTGCACGCCCATCACGGCCAGCGTGTCGCCGTCGTCCAGGTCCAGCTGGACCCACGGCCGGCCCTCGCCGAAGCGCACCCAGACGATCTCCGCCCACGCCACGGTGCGGGTGGTGGCCAGGTTGCGCACCCGGAGGCCCTCGGGGGTGGGCGTCGCGGAGACCGTGGCCTGCCGCCAGCAGAACCAGACGATGGCGAGCCCCACCAGGGCGATCCCGGTGCGGTCGGCGATCGAGTACCCGACCAGGCCGACGCCCGGCAGCAGGACCAGCAGCAGCACGGTGGCCACCGCGACGACCACCGCGAGCACGCCCGTCACCAGGCGCGCCGCGCGCGGCCGGAACACCGCGTCGAGCGCGGGTCGCCGGCCGCCGTCGTCGCCCGTGCCCCGGGCCGGTCCGTCCGCCACGCCGCGTCCCGTCAGAGCCGGCACGCGTGGATCGAGGTGACCAGGATCGCGCGGGCGCCCACGTCGTACAGGGCGTCCATCACCCGGTTGGTCTCGGAGCGCCGCACCATGACGCGCACGGCGGCCCACTCGGAGTTGTGCAGCGGCGAGATGGTCGGCGACTCCAGGCCGGGCGTCACGGCGACGGCCCGGTCCACGAGCGCCAGCGGCACGTCGTAGTCCATCAGCACGTACTCCCGCGCGGTGAGCACGCCCTGGATGCGGCGGGTCAGCACGTCGAGCCCGGTGGGCTCCTCGACGTCGACGCGGCGCACGAGCACGGCCTCGGAGCGCAGGATCGGCTCCCCGAACACGTCGAGGCCCGCGGCGCGCAGGGTGGTGCCGGTCTCCACGACGTCCGCGATGACGTCCGCGACGCCCAGGCGGATCGCGGTCTCGACGGCGCCGTCCAGGCGGACGATCTCGGCGGCCTCGACGCCCTGCGCGCGCAGGTACTCGCCGACCAGCACCGGGTACGACGTGGCGACGCGGCGGCCGCCGACCTCGCGCACGTCGTTCATCTGGCCGGCCTGGGTGGCGAACCGGAAGGTCGACCGGGCGAAGCCGAGCTGCAGGTGCTCGGTCGCGGGCGACCCGGAGTCGAGCAGCAGGTCGCGGCCGGTGATGCCGACGTCGACGGTGCCGGTGCCGACGTACACGGCGATGTCGCGCGGACGCAGGAAGAAGAACTCGACCCCGTTGTCGGGGTCGGGCAGGACGAGCTCACGGGAGTCGCGGCGCTGGCGGTAGCCCGCCTCGCGCAGCATCTCGGCGGCGGGCTCGGCGAGCGAGCCCTTGTTCGGGACGGCGATCCTCAGCACGGGGGTGTCCTCAGGGGTTCAGATGTGACGGACGGCGGGGGCGGGTCAGAGGTGGGCGTACACGTCCTCGAGCGTGAGGCCCTTCGCCACCATGAGCACCTGCAGGTGGTAGAGCAGCTGGGAGATCTCCTCCGCGGTGCGCTCGTCGCCCTCGTGCTCGGCGGCCATCCAGACCTCGGCGGCCTCCTCGACGATCTTCTTGCCGATCGCATGGACCCCGGCGTCCAGCTCCTTGACCGTCCCGGACCCGGCGGGCCGGGTCGTCGCCTTGTCGGTGAGCTCTGCGAACAGCGAGTCGAACGTCTTCACGCCCGTCAGGGTAGACGCTCGCGCGGGTGAAGCCGGCACCGCGCTCAGCCCTCGACGCCGGCGGCCGCGGTGACCTGCTGGGGTTCGGCCGCGCGGCGGGCCCGCCACCACACGACGAACCCGGACACCACGACGCCCGCGTAGACCAGGTAGAGGAACGCGGACGGGTAGTACCCGGCGCTCAGCAGCAGCGGCACGCCGACCGCGTCGACGGCGATCCAGATCAGCCAGAACTCGATCCAGCCGCGCGCCATCCCGTACGTCGCCAGCAGCGAGCCGACGAAGATCCACGCGTCGGCCCACGGCCCGTAGGACCCGAGCTCGCGGAACACCAGCGCGCAGACGACGGTGCCGACCACGGCGACGACGCCGATCTGCACCCAGCCGGACGGCCCGGCCCACCGGGGCACCACGGCGGGTGCGTCGGGCTCGCCGTGCTCCCGGCCCGCGCGGCGGGTCTGCGACCACCGGACCCAGCCGTACACGGCGACGGCCACGAAGAACACCTGCCTGCCGGCTTGGCCGTACAGGTCGGTGGCCTGCGGGGTGTGGAACACGCCGCCGAGGAACACCGTGAACAGCAGGACGTTGCCGACGATGCCGACCGGCCACGCCCAGATCTGCCGCCGCAGCCCGCCGAGCGCGGACGCGAGCCCGAACAGGTTGCCGACGACCTCGCGCCACAGGACGGGGTGGCCGGCGACGACCAGCTGGGCGTCGAACAGCCAGGTCAGCAGGTTCACAGCCCGCGCAGCGCGACGACGGTCGCCACGGCGGCCTCCGCGGCCTCCGCCCCCTTGTCCTCGTGCGACCCGGGCAGCCCGGCGCGGTCGAGCGCCTGGGCCTCGTCGTCGCACGTGAGCACGCCGAAGCCGACGGGCACGCCGGTGCTGACCGCGACGTCGGTGAGCCCGAGGGTGGCGGCCTGGCAGACGTAGTCGAAGTGCGGGGTGCCGCCGCGGATGACGACCCCGAGCGCCACGACGGCGTCCACCTCGCCGCCGCGGGCCAGCCGGGCGGCGGCGACGGGCAGCTCGAAGGTGCCCGGGACGCGGATCTCGCGGACGTCCGTGACGCCGGCGGCGGCGAGCGCGCGCCGGGACCCGGCCAGCAGGCCGTCCATGACCTCGGTGTGCCAGCTCGCCGCGACGACGACGACCCGCAGGCCGCTGCCGTCCGTGGTGATGCTGGGTGCGCCGCTGCCGCTCATCGTGCGTCCTCCGTGGGGTGGGTGGTGTCGTGGTCCAGGCCGGGCAGCAGGTGCCCCATCGCCCGCGCCTTGGTGCGCAGGTAGGCCTCGTTGTGCGGGGTGCGCCCGACCTCGAGGCCCCGCACCGCGGTCACCTCGATGCCGTGGGCCGTCAGGCCGGCGACCTTCGCGGGGTTGTTGGTCAGCAGGGTGACCCGGCGGGCGCCGAGGTCCTCGAGGATCGCCGCCGCGGCGCCGTACTCGCGCCGGTCGGCGGGCCAGCCCAGGTCGAGGTTGGCCTCGACCGTGTCCCGACCCTGGTCCTGCAGCGCGTACGCGCCGATCTTGGCGAGCAGCCCGATCCCCCGGCCCTCGTGCCCGCGCAGGTAGACGACGGCACCGCCGTCGCGGGCGGCCAGCTCCAGCGCGGCGTCCAGCTGGGGGCCGCAGTCGCACCGGGCGGATCCGAAGGCGTCGCCCGTGAGGCACTCGGAGTGCACCCGCACCACGGGCACGTCGGCGAGCCCCCGGGCGGCGACCAGCGCCACGTGGTCGGCCCCGGTGCGCAGGTCTCGGTAGGCGTGCACCCGGAACTCGCCGTGCCGGGTCGGCAGCACGGCGGAGCTCGCGCGGTGCACGCGGCGCTCCGGTGCGGTGGCCGCGGCGTCGCCGGCCGTGGCGGGCTCCGTCGGCAGGTCGCCGTGCTCGGTGCGCCAGGCGATCAGGTCGGCGATGGTCAGCACGACCAGGCCGTGCTCGCGGGCGAGCGCCGCGGTGCCGTCGAGCCGCATCATCGTGCCGTCGTCGTTCACCAGCTCGGCGATGGCCGCGACGGGCGCGACCCCGGCCAGCCGGCACAGGTCGACGGCGGCCTCGGTGTGCCCGGCGCGGTGCAGGACGCCGCCGGGGACGGCCCGCAGCGGCAGCACGTGCCCCGGCCGGATCAGGTCCTCCACGCCGGAGGCGGGGTCGGCGAGCACGCGCAGGGTCCGGGTGCGGTCGGCGGCGGAGATGCCCGTCGTGACGCCCGTGGCCGCGTCGACGGTCACGGTGTAGGCGGTCCGGCGCGGGTCCTGGCTGGAGGGGACCATGAGCGGCAGGTCGAGGGCGTCGGCGCGCGCCCCGGTCATCGGGGCGCAGAGGTAGCCGGACGAGTGCCGGATGGTCCAGGCCACCCACTCGGCCGTGGCGAGCTCGGCGGCCAGGATGACGTCGGCCTCGTTCTCGCGGTCGGGCGAGTCGGCGACCAGCA
Organism: Cellulomonas sp. NEAU-ZC6; assembly: GCF_056844425.1. NCBI lineage: Bacteria > Bacillati > Actinomycetota > Actinomycetes > Micrococcales > Cellulomonadaceae > Cellulomonas > Cellulomonas sp. NEAU-ZC6. The sequence goes on from NZ_JBXFYH010000001.1 coordinate 520,796, forward strand.
CCGGCCGCCCCGCGCGGAGCTCGGCGAGCGCCTGCTCGACGGTGCCGAGCGCGATCTCGGTGGTCACCGGGTCACCGCCAGCAGCCGCTCGACGTACTTGGCCAGGACGTCGACCTCGAGGTTCACCCGCGAGCCGACGGCGGCGCCGCCCAGCGTGGTCTCGGCGAGCGTCGTGGGGATCAGCGAGACGCCGAACCAGTCGTCGCCGACGGCCGTGACGGTCAGCGACACGCCGGCGACCGCGACCGACCCCTTCTCGGCCACGTACCGGGCCAGCGCGGGGTCCAGCGCGACCTCGACCTCGTCCCACCGGGGGCCGGGGTCCCGCCGCCGCACCGTGCCGACGCCGTCGACGTGGCCCTGGACGACGTGCCCGCCGAGCCGGGCGTCGGCCCGCACGGCGCGCTCCAGGTTGACCGGCGCGCCGGGTGCCAGGTCGCCGAGCGCGGTGCGCCGCAGGCTCTCGGGCATGACGTCGACGACGAACGTGCCGTCCCCGGGCAGCTCCGCCACGGTCAGGCAGACGCCGGACACGGCGATGGAGTCGCCGTGCCGGGCGTCCGAGGTGACCAGCGGGCCGCGCACGGTCATGCGTGCGTCCCCGTCGGGGCTGCCGTCCGGAGCCAGGTCGAGCGCCACGACGGTGCCGACCTCCTCCACGATGCCGGTGAACATCAGCGGTCCTCCTCCTGTGCGTCGGCGACGTCGGCCACGACGAGCACGTCGGGCCCCAGCTGCCGCACCTCGCGGGTCCGCAGCCGCAGCGCGTCCCCGATGGTCTCGATCCCCAGGTCCCCCACGGCGGCCCGGCCCGCGCCGAGCAGCACCGGGGCGACGTAGGCGTGCACCTCGTCGACGACGCCGGCGCGCACGAACGCGGCGGCGAGCGTCGGGCCGCCCTCCACGAGCACGCGGCGGGCCTCCCGGGCGTGCAGCGCGGCGAGCACCTCGCGCGGGTCGCGGGTGCGCAGGTGCAGCACCTCCCCGCCGGGGCCGGCCAGCCGCCCGCCGCCCGGCAGGTCCCGCTCGCCGACGACCACGCGCAGGGGCTGGTGCGCGGCGAGGTCGCCGTCGGCCGTCCGGGCCGTGAGCGCCGGGTCGTCGGCGAGCGCCGTCCCCGTCCCGACGACCAGGGCGTCGACCTCCGAGCGCAGGGCGTGCGCGTGGGCCCGCGCCTCAGGCGACGTGATCCACCGGCTCGAGCCGTCAGCCGCGGCGACGCGGCCGTCCAGGGTCGCGGCGGTCTTCAGCGTGACGAACGGGCGACCGCGGCCGACGGCGGTCAGCCAGGGCCGCAGCAGCAGCCGGCCGGCGGTCTCCTCGACGCCCACGACGACGTCCACGCCCGCGGCCCGGAGCCGGGCCGCTCCCCCGCCCGCGACGGGGTTCGGGTCGGGCACGGCCACGACGACCCGCGCGACGCCCGCCTCGAGGAGCGCGACCGAGCACGGGCCGGTGCGGCCGGTGTGGTCGCACGGCTCGAGGGTGACCACCGCGGTCGCGCCGCGGACGTCGTGGCCGCGGTCCCGGGCGTCGGCCAGCGCGGCGACCTCGGCGTGCGGGGTGCCGGCACCGCGGTGCCAGCCCTCGCCCAGGACGGTCCCGCTGGGACCCGCACCGGGGGCCGCGAGCAGCACGCAGCCGACGCGGGGGTTCGGTCCGTGCGCGGGGCCGCGTGCGGCCAGGTCGAGGGCGCGCGCCATCGCGTCCCGCTCGACCGCTGCCCGCCCGTCCATCCGCTCCCGCTCCTCGCCCGTCGGGCTCCGGGGTGCGGGCGGCGCGCAGGTGCACGACGACCACGGCGCACCTGGCTCACGCCGGGCGCACCGCCACGTCTCCTCCCATCCGGACTTTCACCGTCGGTCCTGGAGTTCCACCAGGTCAACCGCTCGCGCCGAGGCGCTTGCGGGTCGCGGACTGTCACCGCCGGCTCGGAATTGCACCGACCCCGGAGCACGTGTGTGTGTTCTGACCAACGATGATGCCACACGCGGCATTCCCGCCCGCGCCGGGCGCCGCGGACCGGACGTCCGGGCCGGGCGCGGGTCGGCGCCGGGTCGGCGTGGGTCAGCGGCGCTCAGCGCGCCGTGGTCGCCGCGTCCGCGAGCTCGCGCAGCGTGTCGATCTCGGCGCCGACGTCCGGCGCCCCGTACACGGCGGACCCGGCCACGAACACGTTCGCCCCGGCCTCGGCGACCCGGCCGATCGTCTCCCGGGACACCCCGCCGTCGACCTGGATCCAGGTGGCCGCGCCCTGCTCGGTGATCGCGGCCCGCAGCCGGCGGATCTTCGGCAGGGTGCCCTCGATGAACGACTGGCCGCCGAACCCGGGCTCGACCGTCATGACCAGCACCATGTCGAACTCGGGCAGCAGGTCCAGCAGCGGCTCGACGGGCGTCGCGGGGCGCAGCGCGATGCTGGCCCGCGCCCCGGCACCCCGGATCTCCCGGGCGAGCCGCACCGCGGCCTGCGCGGCCTCGGCGTGGAACGTGACGGAGGCGGCCCCGGCGCGGGCGTACTCGACGGCCCAGCGGTCCGCGTCCTCGATCATCAGGTGCACGTCCACCGGCACCGGCGACACCTCGATGATCCGCTTGACCACCGGCAGGCCCAGCGTGAGGTTGGGCACGAAGTGGTTGTCCATGACGTCGACGTGCGCGTAGTCGGCCCGGCCGATCGCGTGCAGGTCGCGCTCGAGGTTCGCGAAGTCGGCGGACAGGATGCTGGGGCTGATCAGAGCGGGCACCCGACCAGGGTATCCGCGGGCCCGCGACCTCGCGGGCCAGGCGGTGCGGGTGGTGCCGTGCGGGCCGTGCCTCCTGGGTCAGGCCGTGCGGCGCAGCAGCGTCAGGTGCATCGCGTCCGTGCCGTGGGCGTGCGGCCAGAGCTGGGCGTCCTCCCGCGCGGGCAGGTCCAGCCCCGGCGCGATGCCGTGCAGCACCGCCGGGGCGTCGAGCACCTCGACGGCCAGCCCGGCCTTCGTGGCGGCCCGGGTGGCGTCGAGCACGACCAGCCGCGTCTCGGCGAGGACCGGCGAGCACGTCACGTACGCGACGACGCCGCCGGGCCGGACGGCGCGCAGCGCCGAGCCGAGCAGCTCGCGCTGCAGCTGCGTGAGCTGCGCCAGGTCGGACGGCGTGCGGCGCCACCGGGACTCGGGCCGGCGGCGCAGAGCCCCCAGGCCGGTGCACGGGGCGTCGAGCAGGACCCGGTCGTACCCGCCGGGCTCGAGCTCGCCGACCTCGCGGCCGTCGCCGACGCGCACGTCCTCGACGGCACCGTCGGGCACCGCCGCGACGGCCTGGCGCACGAGCCGCGCGCGGTGCGGCTGGACCTCGTTCGCGACGAGCCGGGCGCCGCGCTCCCCCGCCAGCGCGGCGAGCAGGGCCGCCTTGCCGCCGGGTCCGGCGCACAGGTCCAGCCAGCGGGTGTCGGGTCCGTCGAGCGGCGCCTCGGCGAGCGCGAGCGCGACCAGCTGGCTGCCCTCGTCCTGGACACCGGCCCGGCCGGCGCGCACGTCGGCGAGACCCGCAGGGTCGCCACCGCCCGCGAGCGTGACGGCGGTCGGCGACCAGCGGCCCGGGGTGGCGTCCGGGCCGGCGGCGGCGAGCAACGCGTCGCGCTCCGTGAGGCCGGGACGCGCGACGAGCGACACCCGCGGCGCCTCGTTGTCCGCGGCGAGCAGGTCGCCGAGCTCGCCGGCGGTGCGGCCGTGGCCGACCAGCGCCTCGCGCAGCGCCCGGGTGACCCACGCCGGGTGGCTGTCGACCACGGAGCGGCGCGCGACCTCGTCGGACTCCGCGGGGTCGGCGGCGTCCCCGATCCGTGCCAGCCACACGTCGAGCGGCTCCCGCGACACGGCGCGCAGCACCGCGTTCGCGAACTGCGCGGGACCGGCACCGATCTGCTCGCGGACCAGGCCGACGGTCTCGGACACGGCGGCGTGCGGGGGCACGCGCATCCCGAGCAGCTGGTGCGCGCCGAGCCGCAACGCGTCGAGCACGGGCGGGTCGATCTGGTCGAGCGGCCGGCCGGCGCACTGCTCGACGATCGCGTCGTACCGGCCGCGCAGCCGCAGCGTGCCGTAGGCGAGCTCGGTGGCGAAGCCCGCGTCGCGGCCGCGGATGCCCCGCTCGCGCAGCAGGGGCGGCAGGACCAGGTTGGCGTAGGCGTCGGACTCGTCGACCGTGCGCAGCACCTCGAACGCCGCCGTGCGGGCGGGGTCGCCGCCACGGCGACGCTGGGCCGGCGCCGCGGCGGTGCGCTGCCGGGGACCGCGCCGGGCGCCGCCGCCCTGCGGCTGCTGCCCGCCCTGGCCGCCCTGCCCGCGCTGACCGCCCTGGCTCCCCCGACCGCCCTGGCCGCGCTGCTGCTCGCCGCTCACGCCGTCGCCCCCTCGGCCCCGACAACGGTGCCCTCGTCGAGGCGCGCGCCGCGCGCCCAGTCCGCGGCGGCCATGCCGCGCTTGCCGGCGGGCCGGACCTCGCCGAGCCGGACCGCGTGCGTGCCGGTGCCGACCAGCACCTCGCCGCGGCCGACGCGCACCTGGCCGGGCCGCAGGTCGGTGACCTCGGGCGCGAGCCGCACGGGGCCGAGCCCCAGGCGGGTGCCGTCGGGCAGGGTGGTCCACGCGCCGGGGGCCGGCGTGCAGCCGCGCACCCGCCGGTCGACGGCCATCGCGGGGTGCTGCCAGCGGACGCGGGCGTCCTCGGTGGTCAGCCGCGGCGCGAGGCTGACGCCGTCGGCGGGCTGCGGGACCGGCGTGAGGATGCCGTCCTCCAGCGCGTCGAGGGTCTTCACGAGCAGGTCGGACCCGGCTGCCGCGAGCCGGTCGAGCAGGTCGCCGGAGGTGTCGAGCGGCCGGATGGTCTCGGTCAGCATGCCGAGCACCGGGCCGGTGTCCAGCCCGGCCTCGAGGCGGAACGTGCTGGCACCGGTGACCTCGTCGCCGGCGATGATCGCGTGCTGCACGGGGGCGGCGCCGCGCCAGGCGGGCAGCACCGAGAAGTGCAGGTTCACCCAGCCGTGCCGCGGCAGGTCGAGCACCGCGGGCGGGACGAGGTTGCCGTACGCCACGACGGGTGCGGCGTCGGGTGCGATCTCGGCGAGCCGCGCCTGGACCTCGGGGTCCTTGAGCGTGGCCGGCGTCAGCACCTCCAGCCCCTCGTCCAGGGCGCGCTGCTTGACCGGGCTGGGCGTCAGCGTCCGGCCGCGGCCGGCGCGGGCGTCGGGCCGGGTGAGGACGGCGACGACCTCGTGACGGGAGGCGAGCAGGGCATCCAGCGAGGGCAGCGCCACCGCGGGCGTCCCGGCGAAGAGCAGGCGCATGGGCACCGATCCTAGTGCCGCTGCGTGCTCGGCCGGCCCTCAGCCCCCGAGGCCGCCGAACAGCAGCGAGACCATCATCGCCACGACCACCGAGTTGAACGTGAACGCGAGCAGCACGTGCGCCCGCACCACGCCCCACGCCTCGCGGGACCGGATCTGCGCGGACACGGTCGCCGCCATGGCGGACAGGAGGATCGCGAGGGTGAGGTAGTCGGTGAACCGCGGGTCGCCCTCGAGCTCCATCACGACGTGCCGGGTGCCGTCGGCGCGCCGGCCGCTGTCGAGCCGCAGGTACTGCAGCGCGAACGCGTACGCCATGAGGGCCCACGAGCACGCGACGCACAGCAGGCCGGCCCCGACGTACAGCCAGTCGCCGCGGAACGCCGGGTCCTGGGCGACGAGGACCGTCACGACGACCGCGACGACGGCCGCGGACAGGGTCCAGCTGGACGCGCCGCCGTAGTCGAGCAGCCGGGACCACCAGCGCCGCCCCCGCTCCGACTCGCGCCGGCTGGTCTGCACCAGGGCGCGGGGGCCGCGGCGCGCGTAGGTGAGGTGCGTCCACACCAGGTAGACCACGACGAACACCGGCCAGAACGCGAGGTAGGTCACCACGGCGACCGACGCGGCGTCCTCCGTCCCGCGGAGCAGGACGGCGCCGATGCCGGCGGCCAGGGCGACCAGGGAGCTCCAGTTGGCGCGGGCGGTGTCGCTGACGTAGCGCGTGCTGGCCATGGCGACGATCCAACCACGCACGTCCCGGCACGGGCCGGCAGGGGCGCGGGCCCGGGCGTGCAGGTCAGGCGGGCAGCGCGCCGCGCGCGACCAGCTCCGCCCGCAGCGCGGCGGCCGACGTGAACAGCACGGCCTGGTACCCCAGCGCGGCCGCGCCCTCGACGTTGGCGGGGCTGTCGTCGGTGAAGACGGTGCGCGCCGGGTCGAGGTGGTGCCGCTCGGCCAGCACCCGGAAGATCCGCGGGTCGGGCTTCACGACGCCCTCGTGGCCGGAGACGACGACGGCCTCGAGGCGGCCGATCACCGGGGCGGCGGGGACGGCGTGGTGGTAGGTCTCGGCGGACCAGTTGGTCAGGCCGAGCACCCGCACGCCCGCGGCCCGCAGGTCGTCGACGACCTCCGCGCTGCCCGGCACGGGGCCCGGCAGGGCGTGCGCGAACCGCTCGACGTACAGGTCGAGCAGCGGCGCGTGCTGGGGGTGGGTGCGCGCCACCTCGGCGCGCGCCTCGCGCCACGGCCGGCCGGCGTCCTGCCGGAGGTTGAGCGCCGGGAAGTCGACGTCGGCGAAGAACTGCTCGACCTCGGCGTCGGTGAGCCGGCCGTCGAACGCGCGGGCGGCCTCCCAGCGGACCAGGACGTTGCCCAGGTCGAACACGACGGCGTCGACGGGTGCGCGGGTCACAGCATCTCCTCGGGGTCGAGCCGGACGCGGACGGACCCGCCCTCGCGGCGCGCGCTGCGCACGGCGAGCGACGCCGCCAGCGACCGGGCCAGGGCCCGGCCGTGCGCGACCGGTACCCGCACCAGCGTGCGGACGGGCGGGTCGAGCGACTCCTGCACGGCGGTGGCGCCGTGCGCGAGCGGTTCGGGCAGCGGGACCGGGCCGAGCACGTCGGAGCCGGGCGGGAGCTCGACGCGCGCGAGCACCGCGGCGACGACCTCGCGGGTGCCGGTGAGCTCGGCGACCCGGACGACGGGCGGCAGCCGGACCTCGGCCCGCTCGGCCAGCTCGCGCTCGGCCAGGCCCACGGGGTCCCAGCGCACCAGCGCCTGCGTGGGCCGCTCGGCGCCGTCGCCGACCAGCAGCACGACGCCGCCGTCCCGCGCGGGCCGGACGAGCGCCGCGGCGGCGAGCCACGTGCGCAGGGCGTCCTCGGTCGCGCGCAGGGAGGTCGACCCGGTGGTCACGGCGGCGTCGAGCAGCACGGCGGCGGCGTACCCGCCCACGGCGACCGGCTCGGCACCGATCGTCGACACCACCAGCGCCGGCCGGTCGGGCACCTCCGCGAGGACGCCGCCCGCCGACCGGGCCCCGGACGTCCGCACGGTCGCGCCCGGGAACGCGCGGCCGAGCTCCTCGGCGGTGCGGTCGGACCCCACGGCCACGGAGCGGAAGGTGCCGTTGCCGCACGCCTCGCACCGCCACCCGATCGCGAGGCGGCCGCACCAGCGGCACTGCGCGGCACCGTCGCCCGACCCGATCTGCAGGGGGCCGTGGCAGTGCGCGCAGCGGGCGATCTCCCGGCACCGGGCGCAGGCCACGGCGGGCAGGTAGCCGGCGCGCGGGACCTGGACCAGCACGGGCCCGTCGGCCAGCCGCTCCCGGATGGTGCGCCACGCCTCGCCGGGCAGCCGTGCCGCGGCGGCGGCGCCCTCGCGGGCCAGCTCCAGGCTGGTCAGCGCGCGCACCCGCGGGGTGCGCGCCCGCACCACGTCGCGGTCGGCGGCGACCGGGCGGACCCAGCCGGACTCGACGAGGGCCTGCACCTCCGTGGACCGGGCGTGCGCGGCGAGCAGCAGCCCGCAGCCCTCCAGCTCGGCGCGCAGGCCCAGCACCTCGCGCACGTGCGGGTACGGGGCGCGCGGCTCGGCGTGCAGGTCGTCCCCGTCGTCCCAGCAGACCGCCAGGCCGAGGTCCCGCACCGGCGCGAACGCGGCGGCGCGGGTGCCGACGACCACCCGGGCGTGCCCGCGCAGCGCGGCGAGGTAGGCCCGGTACCGGCGGGACGGGCCGTCGTCGGCCATCAGCCGGACGTGGGAGGCGTCGGTGCCGTCCGGCGACCACGCGGGCACGCCGGCCGCCACGAGCGCGGCGCAGACGCGGTCGACGTCCCGGGCGTCGGGCACGACGACGAGCGCGCCGCGGCCGCTCGCGAGCGTGGCGGCGGCGGCCTGCGCCACGGCGTCGGGCCAGCGCTCCCCCGCGTCCCCGGGCAGCGCCGACCACGCGGCGCGCGGCGCGCCGCCGGCGGTGAGGTGCGCGAGGAACGCCGGGCCGCCGCGGTAGGGCGTCCACGCAGGCCCTGCGGGCACGGGCGTGGCGCCGGCGGCCGGGGTCGGGCGCGGGCGCGGGCCGTCTGCGGGCGGGTCGTCGGACGGCGGGGTGTCGGACGGGGTGGCGCCCGGCGGCACCTCCGCCTCGGTCCGGGCGTGCCGCGGCGGCACGGCGAGCCGGAGCACGTCGGCGAGCGTCCCGGCGTACCGGTCGGCGACGGCCCGTGCGAGCCGCGCGACGGCGGGCGTCAGCACGGGCTCGGCGGAGACCACCCGGCGCAGCGGCACGAGAGCCCCGTCGTGCTCGGGCTCGGCCGTGCGGTCGAGCACGAAGCCGTCGACGTCCTGGGCGCCGAACCGCACCTTGACCCGGGTGCCGGCCACGGCCGCGTCGGCGAGCGTGGCCGGCACCAGGTACTCGAACGGCCGGTCGAGGTGCGCGGGCGACAGCTCGACCGCGACCCGGGCGACGGGCAGGTCGGCGGCGGGCTCGACGTCGACGTCCCGCGCCCGCGCACGACGGCGCGGGCGCGGGGACGCCGGCGCGTCGAGCCCGCTGAGCGTGGGCTGCTCCGGGGTTCCGGTCGCCCCCGTCGTCATCGACCCACCGGCACCGGGGGCGCTCAGGCGAGCGCGGAGCGCAGCGCGTCCACGCGGTCCGTGCGCTCCCAGGTGAAGTCGGGCAGCTCGCGGCCGAAGTGCCCGTAGGCCGCGGTCTGCCGGTAGATGGGCCGCAGCAGGTCCAGGTCGCGGATGATCGCGGCCGGGCGCAGGTCGAACACCTCGCGGATGGCGGCGGTCAGGCGGTCCAGCGGCACGGTCTCGGTGCCGAAGGTCTCCACGTACAGGCCGACGGGGTGCGCCTTGCCGATGGCGTAGGCGACCTGCACCTCGCAGCGGCGGGCCAGGCCCGCGGCCACGACGTTCTTGGCGACCCACCGCATGGCGTAGGCGGCGGAGCGGTCGACCTTCGACGGGTCCTTGCCGGAGAACGCGCCGCCGCCGTGGCGCGCCATGCCGCCGTAGGTGTCGACGATGATCTTGCGACCGGTCAGGCCGGCGTCGCCCTGCGGACCGCCGACGACGAACTGCCCGGTCGGGTTGACCAGCAGCCGGTAGTCGCTCGTGTCCAGGTCCAGGCCCGCGGCCTCGAGCACCGGGTTGACGACGTGCTCGGCGATGGCCGGCGCGAGCTCGGCCTCGAGCTGCACCGACGGGCCGTGCTGGGTGGAGAGCACGACGGTGTCGAGGCGGACCGCCCGGTCGCCGTCGTAGCCGACGGTCACCTGGGTCTTGCCGTCGGGGCGCAGCTCGGGGACGACGCCCTCCTTGCGGACCAGCGCGAGGCGCTCGGCCAGCCGGTGCGACAGGTAGATCGGCAGCGGCAGCAGGCTGGCGGTGTCGTCGGAGGCGTAGCCGAACATGAGGCCCTGGTCGCCGGCACCCTGCAGGTCGAGCGGGTCGTGGTCCTCGGCGTCCTGGCGGGACTCCCACGCCTTGTCGACGCCCTGGGCGATGTCGGGCGACTGCTGGCCGATCGACACGGACACGCCGCACGAGTCGCCGTCGAAGCCGATGTCCGAGGAGGTGTAGCCGATGCCGCGCACGACCTGGCGGACGATCTGCGGGATCTCGACGTACGCGGACGTGGTGACCTCGCCGGCCACGTGCACGAGGCCCGTGGTCACCATGGTCTCGACGGCCACGCGCGCCGTCGGGTCCTGCTCCAGGATCGCGTCCAGGATCGCGTCCGAGATCTGGTCGCAGACCTTGTCCGGGTGCCCCTCGGTCACGGACTCGGACGTGAACAGGCGCGTGTCAGCTGTCGTCATGCCGGACAGGTTACTGGTCCGCGCCCGCTGCTTCCGGCAACGTCCCCAGCACCGCGTCCCAGATGCCGTCGGCGACCTCGTCCTTGCTGCCCTCGACGGACGCCACGCGCTCGCCCGCGGCGTCGAGCAGCGTCACCGCGTTGTGCTCGGTGCCGAAGCCGCGGCCCTCGCCGACGGCGTTCACCGCGAGCAGGTCGGCGCCCTTGCGGCGGGCCTTGGCCCGGCCGTGCTCCAGCACGTCGCCCTCGGCGTCGCCGGTCTCTGCCGCGAACCCGACGACGACCTGCCGGCCGGACGTGCGGGGCGGGTCGGTGACCAGCTCGGCCAGCACGTCGGGGTTCTGCACGAGCGCCAGCGGCGGGGCGGAGCCGTCCGCCTGCTTCTTGATCTTGTGCGCCGACCCGGACGCGGGCCGGAAGTCGGCGACGGCCGCGGCCATCACCACCACGTCGGCGCGCTCCGCGGCCGAGCGGACGGCGGTGCGCAGCTCGGCGGTGGTCTCGACCGGCACGACGTGCACGCCGGCGGGCGGGCGCACGGTGAGGTTGGCGGCGACGAGGGTGACCTCGGCGCCGCGGGCCAGCGCGGTCCGGGCCAGGGCCACGCCCTGACGGCCCGACGACCGGTTGCCGAGGAACCGCACGGGGTCCAGCGGCTCGCGGGTGCCCCCGGCGGACACGACGACCGTGCGGCCCAGCAGGTCGCGGGTGCGCGGCTTGCCCTCGGCGTCGACCAGCGCGAGCGCGGCCGCGGCGATGGCCTCGGGCTCCGGCAGGCGCCCGGGCCCGCTGTCGGCGCCGGTCAGCCGGCCGGAGTCCGGGTCGAGCACCTGGACGCCGCGCTCGCGCAGCGTCGCGACGTTGGCGCGCGTGGCCGGGTGCTGCCACATCTCCGTGTGCATGGCCGGGGCCATCAGCACGGGGCAGGTCGCCGTGAGCAGCGTCGCGGCGAGCAGGTCGTCCGCGCGTCCCGACGCGGCGCGGGCCAGCAGGTCCGCGGTGGCGGGGGCGACGACGACCAGGTCGGCCTGCCGGCCGAGCCGGACGTGGGCGACCTCGGGCACGTCGTCGAACACCTCGGACGTGACCGGGTGGCCCGACAGGGCCTCCCAGGTGGCACGACCGACGAACTCCAGGGCCGCCCGGGTGGGCACGACGCGCACGTCGTGCCCCGCCTCGGTCAGCAGCCGCAGGACGTGGGCGGCCTTGTAGGCGGCGATGCCGCCGGCCACGCCGAGGACGACGCGCACGTCAGGCCCGGTCTCAGGCCTCGTTCGCGGTGACCGTCAGCAGGCCCGCGTCGATCTCGCGCATCGCGATGGACAGCGGCTTCTCCTGCGGGCGGGTCTCCACCAGCGGGCCGACGTACTCGAGCAGGCCCTCGTTGAGCTGCGAGTAGTAGGCGTTGATCTGGCGGGCGCGCTTGGCGGAGTAGATGACCAGCGCGTACTTCGAGTCCGCGCGCTCCAGCAGGCGGTCGATCGGCGGGTCGGTGATGCCGATGGGCTCGGCGACGGTTCCGGACACGGTGGCTCCCGGTGCTCTGAGGGGGTGGCGGACGAAAGTCTGCCGGTCAGTCTACCGCGACCGGCAGCCCCATCAGGGCGACCAGCTCGTCGGTGGCGCGCCGCACCTCGTCGTTGACGATCACGTGGTCGAACTCGGGCTCGGCGGCCATCTCCACCTCCGCGGTGGCGAGGCGGCGCGCGCGCTCCTCCTCGTCCTCGGTGCCGCGCCCGACGAGCCGGCGCACCAGCTCGTCCATCGACGGCGGCGCCAGGAACACGAACTGCGCCTCGGGCATCGTGGTCCGCACCTGCCGCGCGCCCTGGAGGTCGATCTCCAGCAGCGCCGGCTCACCGGCGGCCAGCCGCTCCTCGACCGGCCGCCGCGGCGTGCCGTAGCGGTTCCTGCCGTGCACCACGGCCCACTCCAGCAGCTCGCCGTCCGCCGCCATCGCGTCGAACTGCTCGGGCGTGACGAAGTGGTAGTGCACCCCGTCCACCTCGCCCGGCCGGGGGGACCGGGTGGTGGCGGACACGGACAGCCAGACCTGGGGGTACCGGGCACGCAGGTCGGCGGACACGGTGCCCTTGCCGACGGCGGTCGGTCCGGCGAGAACGGTCAGCCGGGCGCGCGACGTCGTCATGCTTCTCGGGTGCTCCTGGAGTTGTGCGGCCCCTCGCGGGGCCGCAGGACGGGGGGTGCCGGCTCAGCCGAACCGGTCGACCAGCGCCTTCACCTGGTGCGGGCCGAGGCCACGCACGCGGCGCGTCTCCGAGATGCCGATCTCGGAGATGATCTGGCGTGCCTTGACCTTACCCACTCCCGGGAGGGACTCGAGCAGGGCGAGGACCTTGAGCTTGCCGATGGTCTCGTCCTTCTGGCCCTGGGCGATGACCTCGGAGAGCGTGCCCTGCGAGTACTTCAGCCGGTTCTTGACCTCCGCACGGGCCTGGCGGGCGGCGGCGGCCTTCTCCAGAGCCGCTGCACGCTGCTCGGGGGTGAGAGTCGGAAGTGCCACGTGAGTCACCTTCTCATCACAGTTCGGAGGCAGGGACATGGAACCACGGTGATCCGCTGCCCCCGGTGCTGCGTCGCGCCGGAGCCCGTGGACCCCATCTCCCGAGGATGGCACGCAATGGGCGAAGGGGCACGTTTGCACAGCGTGTCGGCGTCACCGGCTCGCCGGGCCCGTCCGCCACGGGGGCGCCACGGGACGCCACGGCTGCCGAGGTCGTCCCACACCGGCGAGGTCGTCACACGTACCTGACGACCTCGCCGCGTAGTGACGACCTCGGCGGGCGGCGGACCTCCGCGGGCCGGCGCAGGGCCGGCGCCGGGTCAGCGCAGGGCGGAGCCGGGTCAGCGCAGGGCGGCGCCCGCCGCGTCGGCGGCGGCCCGGGCGGCGTCGCGCAGGGCGCGCACGTCCGGGCCCGCGGCCAGCACGCCGCGCGAGGACGACGCCAGCACCGACGAGCGCGCCGCGCCGAACACCGCGGCCAGCTCGGCCGGGCCCGCGCCCTGCGCGCCGACGCCCGGGGCCAGCAGCGGCCCGCGCACGGCGGCGAGGTCCACGCCGAGCCGCGCGGCGGCGTCGCCGATGGTGGCGCCGACGACCAGCCCGATCGAGCCGAGGTCTCCCCCGGCACGCTCGAGCTCGGCCGCGTTCGCCGCCCCCGCCGCCCGGGCCACGCGGTCCGCCACGGCGACGCCCTCGGCGTCCCGGGCGTGCTGCACGGCGGCGCCCTCCGGGTTGGAGGTCAGCGCGAGCACGAACAGCCCGCGCCCGGTGGCCAGGGCGGCGTCGACGGCCGGGGCCAGCGAGCCGAACCCGAGGTACGGCGAGACGGTGAGCGCGTCGGCGGCCAGCGGCGAGCCGTCCCGCAGGTAGGCGTCGGCGTAGGCGCCCATCGTCGAGCCGATGTCGCCGCGCTTGGCGTCCATCACCACGAGCGTGCCGGTGTCGCGGCCCGCGGCCACGACCTCCTCCAGCACCGCGACGCCGGCGGAGCCGTGCCGCTCGAAGAACGCGGCCTGCGGCTTGACCGCCGCGACGGACCCGCCGACGGCCTCCAGCACCGTCAGCGCGAACCGGCGCAGCCCCTCGGCGCTGTCGGGCAGCCCCCAGGCGTCCAGCAGCGCGACGTGCGGGTCGATGCCGACGCACAGCGGGCCGTGCGCCGACATCGCCGCCGCGAGCCGCGCGCCGAACGGCCTCACGCGGTCACCCGGGCGGCCGCGGTCGCGGCGCGCCGCGCGGCGGTGGCCGCGTCGTGCTCCTGGAGGCTCGCCACGCCGAACGGCCCGGCCAGCGCCGCCTCGATGCCCTGCACCGCGGCGCCGAGCTGCTGCACGGTCGTGACGATGGCCTTGTCGGCCGCCGTCGTCGCCGCGCGGATCTCGTAGCCGTCGGCGCGGGCGCCCTGGCCCGAGGGGGTGTTCACGACGATGTCGACCTCGCCGGCGGAGATCAGGTCGACGATCGTCGGCTCGCCGTCCGGGCCCCGGCCGGTGGAGAACTTCCGCACCACCCGGGAGTCGATGCCGTTGCGCTTGAGCACCACGGCGGTGCCCTCGGTGGCGAGGATCTCGAAGCCGAGCTCCGCGAGCCGCTTCACCGGGAACACGATCGAGCGCTTGTCCCGGTCCGCGACCGAGATGAACGCCCGGCCCGACGTCGGCAGGCCGCCGAACGCCGCCGACTGCGACTTGGCGAACGCCGTCGGGAAGTCGGTGTCGAAGCCCATGACCTCACCGGTCGAGCGCATCTCCGGGCCGAGCACGGTGTCGACCACGGTGCCGTCGGCGGTGCGGAACCGCTTGAACGGCAGCACGGCCTCCTTGACGGCGATCGGCGCGTCCAGGTCGATGACGCTCGCGTCCTCGGCCGGCAGCACGCCGGACGCCCGCAGGTCGGCGATCGACCGGCCGGTCATCACCAGCGCCGCCGCCTTGGCCAGCGGCACGCCGGTGGCCTTGGACACGAACGGCACCGTGCGGGACGCCCGGGGGTTCGCCTCGAGGACGTAGAGCACGTCGGACACCAGCGCGAACTGGATGTTCAGCAGGCCGCGCACGCCGACCCCGGCCGCGATGGCCTCGGTCGACACCCGGATCCGCTGCAGCTCGGACTCGGACAGGCTGACGGGAGGCAGCACGCACGCCGAGTCGCCGGAGTGGATGCCGGCCTCCTCGATGTGCTCCATGACGCCGCCGAGGAACAGCTCGGTGCCGTCGTAGAGCGCGTCCACGTCGATCTCGATGGCGTCGTCCAGGAACCGGTCGATCAGCAGGGGCGGCAGGCTGCCGCCGCGCGCGGTCGCGTCGACCAGCGCCCGCTCCACGTACTCGGTCAGCTGCTCGTCGGAGTAGACGATCTCCATGCCGCGGCCGCCGAGCACGTAGGACGGGCGGACCAGCACGGGGTACCCGATCCGCGCGGCGGTCTCGCGGGCGACCGCGAGGGTCGTCGCGGTGCCGAAGGCCGGCGCGGGCAGCCCGGCGGCGGCGAGCACGGCGCCGAACGCCCCGCGGTCCTCGGCGGCGTCGATGGCGGCCGGCGGGGTGCCGAGGATCGGCAGACCGGCGTCCTGGAGCCGCTGCGCGAGCGACAGCGGGGTCTGCCCGCCGAGCTGCACGATGATGCCGGCGACCGGGCCGGCGGCCTTCTCGGCCTCGTACACCTCGAGCACGTCCTCGAACGTCAGCGGCTCGAAGTACAGGCGGTCGGCGGTGTCGTAGTCGGTCGACACGGTCTCGGGGTTGCAGTTGACCATGACGGTCTCGAACTCGCCCTTGAGCGCCAGCGTGGCGTGCACGCAGGAGTAGTCGAACTCGATGCCCTGGCCGATCCGGTTCGGGCCGGAGCCGAGGATCAGCACCGCCGGCCGGGTGCGCGGGGCGACCTCGGTCTCCTCGTCGTAGGACGAGTAGTGGTACGGCGTGCGGGCCGCGAACTCGGCCGCGCAGGTGTCGACCGTCTTGTAGACCGGGCGCACGCCGAGCGCGTGCCGGACGCCGCGCACGACGTCCTCGCTGTCCCCGCGCAGGGACGCGATCTGCACGTCCGACAGGCCGTGCCGCTTGGCCCGCGCCAGCACGGCCCGGCTCAGCTCGGGCGCGGCGGAGGTCGCCGCGGCGACCTCGTTGATCAGCTGCAGCTGGTCGAGGAACCACGGGTCGATGCCGGTGCGCGCGTAGACCTCGTCGACGGACACGCCGGCGCGCAGCACCTGCTGCACGTCGACCAGGCGGTGCTCGGTCGGCCGCGAGATGGTCGCCGTCAGGGCGTCGAGTGCCTCGCCGGTCAGCGGCTCGTCGTCCCAGTGGAACGTCGTGCCCTTGCGGTCGATCGAGCGCATCGCCTTGCCGAGCGCCTCGGTGAAGTTGCGGCCCATGGCCATGGCCTCGCCGACGGACTTCATCGTGGTGGTGAGCGTCGGGTCGGCGGCCGGGAACTTCTCGAACGCGAACCGCGGCACCTTGACCACGACGTAGTCGAGCGTGGGCTCGAACGACGCCGGGGTGGAGCCGGTGATGTCGTTGGGGATCTCGTCCAGCGTGTAGCCGACGGCCAGCCGCGCCGCGATCTTCGCGATCGGGAAGCCGGTGGCCTTCGACGCCAGCGCGGAGGACCGGGACACGCGCGGGTTCATCTCGATGACGATGATCCGGCCGGTGTCGGGGTGCACCGCGAACTGGATGTTGCAGCCGCCGGTGTCGACGCCGACCTCGCGGATGACCGCGATGCCGATGTCGCGCAGCCGCTGGTACTCCCGGTCCGTCAGCGTGAGGGCCGGGGCGACGGTGACGGAGTCACCGGTGTGCACGCCGACCGGGTCGACGTTCTCGATGGAGCAGACGACCACGACGTTGTCGTGCTTGTCGCGCATCAGCTCGAGCTCGTACTCCTTCCAGCCGAGGATGGACTCCTCGAGGAGCACCTCGGTGGTCGGCGAGTAGTGCAGGCCCTGCCCGACGATCCGGCGCAGGTCCGTCTCGTCGTAGGCGATGCCGGAGCCGAGGCCGCCCATGGTGAACGACGGCCGCACGACCACCGGGTAGCCGAGGTCCTGCACGGCCCCGAGCGCGTCGTCGAGCGTGTGCACGATGGCCGAGCGCGCGGACTCGCCGCCGCAGACCTCGACGACCTGCTTGAACTGCTCGCGGTCCTCGCCCTTCTGGATGGCGGGGATGTTGGCGCCGATCAGCTCGACGCCGTACTCGGCCAGCACGCCGGCCTCGTCCAGGGCGATCGCCGCGTTCAGCGCGGTCTGGCCACCCAGCGTCGGCAGGATCGCGTCGGGGCGCTCCTTGGCGATGATCGAGGTGAGCACCTCGGTGGTGATCGGCTCGACGTAGGTCGCGTCGGCGAACTCCGGGTCGGTCATGATCGTCGCCGGGTTCGAGTTCACCAGGACGACCCGCAGGCCCTCCTCCTTGAGCACGCGGCAGGCCTGGGTGCCGGAGTAGTCGAACTCCGCGGCCTGGCCGATGACGATCGGGCCGGAGCCGATGACGAGGACGGAGTGGATGTCGGTGCGGCGAGGCATCAGGCGCCCTTCGTGGTGGAGGTGACGTCGGTGGCCTGGCCGGCAGCAGCGGCACCCTTGTCGGGCTCGCGCATCAGGTCCAGGAACCGGTCGAACAGGTAGGCGGCGTCGTGCGGGCCCGCCGCGGCCTCGGGGTGGTACTGCACGGAGAAGGCCGGCAGGTCGAGGGCGGCCAGGCCCTCGACGACGTCGTCGTTGAGGTCGACGTGCGACACGGTCACGCGGCCGTACCGCCCGCCGTCGTGCGGGGCGACGGACACGTCGTCCAGCGGCGCGTCGACCGCGAAGCCGTGGTTGTGCGCGGTGATCTCGACCCGGCCGGTGGCGCGGTCGAGCACCGGCTGGTTCACGCCGCGGTGGCCGTAGCCGAGCTTGTAGGTGCCGTAGCCGAGCGCCCGGCCGAGCAGCTGGTTGCCGTAGCAGATGCCGAAGAACGGGATCCTCCGGTCCAGCACGTCGCGGAGCAGCTCGACCTCGTGCACCGCCGCCGACGGGTCGCCGGGGCCGTTGGAGAAGAACACGCCGTCGGGCCCGGTGGCGAGCACGTCCTCGATGGACGACTGCGCGGGCAGCACGTGCACCTCGATGCCGCGCTCCGCCATCCGGTGCGGGGTCATCGACTTGATGCCGAGGTCCACCGCGGCGACGCGCGCCACCGGCTCGGCCAGCTCCTGGCCGTCGGGACCGAGGGCCCTGACCACGTAGGCGGTGTCGGTGGAGACCTCGCCCGCCAGGTCGGCGCCGGCCATCTGCGGGCGCTCGCGCACCTCGGTGACCAGGTCCTCCACCGCGCGGGCCCGGCCCGCGGCGTCGCGCAGCGCGTCGCCGGACACGATGGCGGCGCGCATCACGCCGCGCTCGCGCAGGTGCCGGGTCAGGGCGCGGGTGTCGATGCCGGAGATGCCCACGACGCCCTGCGCCGCGAGCTCCTCGTCGAGGGACCGGGTGGAGCGCCAGTTCGACGCCCGGCGCGCGGGGTCGCGCACCACGTAGCCGGACACCCAGATCCGGCCCGACTCGGGGTCCTCGTCGTTGACGCCGGTGTTGCCGACGTGCGGCGCCGTCATCACGACGATCTGCTTGTGGTAGCTCGGGTCGGAGAGCGTCTCCTGGTACCCGGTCATCCCGGTGTTGAAGACGATCTCGCCCCAGGTCGTGCCGGTGGCCCCGTAGGCCTCGCCGGCGAACGTCCGCCCGTCCTCCAGGACCAGCAGTGCGTCCGTCATGAGTTCTCCTCATGCCCGCTCGTGGCGGGCGTCGATCCGATCAGTGTCTGTGCGGCCGCGCGCAGCTCGTCCCCCTGGCGGGGGTGCCGCAGGCGCAGGCCCGTGTCGAGGCCGCGGGGGTCGCGGGCGGCGTCGGGGGTCCAGGTCAGGACGACCAGCCCCTCGCCGCCGACGACCTTGCCGGCCATGCCGCCGGAGGTGCCGACCGCGCGCAGGGCGGCGCGCGGCACGAACACGTCCGGCGCGCCTCGTCGTCGGACCACCACGCCCGCGTCGTGCACCTGGACGGTGGCCACCGAGCGCACGCCCAGGGCGTGCTCGCCGACCCGGTCGAGCCAGTCCCCGGCCCGGGTGCTGGACACGTACACGGCGTCGAACGCCTCGGTGCGGGCCGCGCCCAGCGCGTCCGCGTCCGGGACGGCCGGCGGGGCGGGCATCGTGCCCGTGCCGCGCTGCAGCCGCCGCCAGCCGAGGGCCATGCCCGTCAGCAGCGCGAGGCCGAGCACGAACAGGATCGTGACGGAGAGCCAGGGCGGCATCAGGGCGTCACCCGCCCGGCGGCGAACCGCGGGTCCGCGGGGTCGTCCTGCGGCACGCCGTCCAGCACGGTGGCGCGGCCGCGCAGGAAGGTCGCGACGACCCGCCCCGGCAGCTCCCGGCCGCGCAGCGGGGTGTTCTCCGCGGCGGTGGCCTGCTCCGCCGGGACGACGACCCGGCGCGCGGCGGGGTCGACCAGCACGAGGTTGGCCGGCTCCCCCACCGCGAGCGGCCGGCCGTGGTCCTCGACCCGGCCGATCCGCGCGGGCGTCGTGGAGAGCACCCGGGCGACGTCGGCCCAGGTGAGCGCGCCGGTGTCGACCATCGTCTGCTGCACGACGGACAGCGCCGTCTCCAGCCCGGTCATGCCGAAGGCGGCCGCCGCCCACTCGCAGTCCTTGTCCTCGCGGGTGTGCGGGGCGTGGTCGGTCGCGACGATGTCGATCGTGCCGTCCGCCAGGCCCGCGCGGACCGCGTCGACGTCGGCCTGCGTGCGCAGCGGCGGGTTCACCTTGAACACCGGGTCGTAGCCGCGGGCCTCCTCGTCGGTGAGCACCAGGTGGTGCGGCGTCACCTCCGCGGTCACGTCGATGCCCCGGGACTTCGCCCAGCGGATGATCTCCACCGAGCCGGCCGTCGAGAGGTGGCAGACGTGCAGCCGGGCGCCGACGTGCTCGGCGAGCAGCACGTCGCGGGCGATGATCGCCTCCTCGGCCACCGCGGGCCAGCCCGCCAGGCCGATCTCCGCCGACACGACGCCCTCGTGCATCTGCGCGCCCTCGGTCAGCCGCGGCTCCTGCGCGTGCTGCGCGACCACGCCGTCGAACGCCTTGGTGTACTCCAGCGCGCGGCGCATCAGCACCGGGTCGTGCACGCACTTGCCGTCGTCGCTGAACACCCGCACCCGGGCCGCGGAGTCCGCCATCGCACCGAGCTCGGCGAGGTGCTCCCCCGCCAGCCCGACGCTGACCGCGCCGACCGGGTGCACGTCGACCCAGCCCGCCGCGGTGCCGAGCCGCCACACCTGCTCGACGACGCCCGCGGTGTCCTGGGTCGGCGTCGTGTTGGCCATCGCGTGCACCGCGGTGAACCCGCCGACCGCGGCGGCGCGGGTGCCGGACGCGATCGTCTCGGCGTCCTCCCGGCCGGGCTCGCGCAGGTGGGTGTGCAGGTCGACCAGGCCGGGCAGCAGCACCATCCCGGTCGCGTCGACGATGTGCAGGTCGTCCGGGGCGTTCTCCGCCGCGTCGCCCGCCTCGGCGCCCATCGCGGCGATCAGCCCGCCGGCGACCAGCACGTCGGTGGCGGCGCCGCCGAGCGGCGCCACGTCCTTGAGCAGGTACTGCGTCGTCATGCCGTCACTCCGGTCGCGCTCGTGCTGGGGCTGGTCAGGGTGTCGCCGTCGCCGGACAGCAGCAGGTACAGCACGGCCATCCGGACGGCCACGCCGTTCGCGACCTGCTCCACGATCACCGAGCGCGGCGAGTCCGCCGCGACGGCCGAGATCTCCAGGCCGCGGTTCATCGGGCCGGGGTGCAGCACGATCGCGTGGTCCGGCAGCGCCGCGAGCCGGCGCGCGTCCAGGCCGTACAGCCGGGTGTACTCCAGGGGGCTCGGGAAGAACCCGCCGCCCGCCGTCGACATCCGCTCGCGCTGCACGCGGAGCATCATCACCGCGTCCGGCCCCTGGGCGAGGACGTCGTCCAGCCGGTAGGACACCTCGGCCGGCCACGGTCCGACGCCGACGGGCAGCAGCGTCGGCGGCGCCACCAGCGTGACGCGGGCGCCGAGCGTGTGCAGCAGGTCGACGTTGGACCGCGCGACCCGGCTGTGCAGCACGTCGCCCACGACCGCCACGTGCAGCCCGGCGAGGTCGTCGCCGACGCCGTCGGGGTTGTCCGTGGTGCCGGTCAGGCGCCGGCGGATCGTGAACGCGTCCAGCAGCGCCTGCGTCGGGTGCTGGTGCATCCCGTCGCCCGCGTTCACCACGGCCGCGTCCGTCCAGCCGGCGTGCGCGAGCGTGTGCGGCGCGCCCGAGGCCTGGTGCCGGATCACGATCGCGTCGGCGCCCATCGCCTGCAGGGTCAGCGCGGTGTCCTTGAGCGACTCGCCCTTGGACACGCTCGACCCCTTGGCCGAGAAGTTGATGACGTCCGCGCTCAGCCGCTTGGCGGCCGTCTCGAACGAGATCCGGGTCCGGGTGGAGTCCTCGAAGAACAGGTTGACGACCGTGCGGCCGCGCAGCGTCGGCAGCTTCTTGATCTGCCGGCCCTGGGTCGCGGCCATCTGGCTCGCGGTGTCCAGGACCCGGATCGCCGCGGCCCGGTCCAGGTCGGCGGTCGACAGCAGGTGCCTCATCGCGCGTCCCCGCTCTCGATGACCACCGCGGTCCGGCCGTCGGTCTCCGCCAGCAGCACCCGCACCCGCTCGGCGGTCGAGGTCGGCAGGTTCTTCCCGACGAAGTCCGCGCGGATCGGCAGCTCGCGGTGCCCCCGGTCGACCAGCGCCGCGAGCTGCACCGCCCGCGGGCGGCCGAGGTCGTTCAGGGCGTCCAGCGCCGCGCGGATCGTGCGGCCGGAGTAGAGCACGTCGTCCACCAGCACGACGACCTTGCCGTCGATGCCGCCCGCCGGGACGCTCGTCGCGCCGATCGTGCGGGTGGGGTGCTGGGCCAGGTCGTCGCGGTACATCGTGACGTCCAGGCTGCCGACCAGGTGCTCGGCGACCAGGCCCGGCTCGACGGCGGCCAGCCGCTCCGCCAGCCGGCGCGCCAGCGGGACGCCGCGGGTCGGGATGCCGAGGACGACGAGGTCGTCGCCGCCCTTGTTGCGCTCGAGGATCTCGTGGGCGATGCGCGTCAGCGCGCGGGCCACGTCCTGCTCGCCCAGGACGACGGTGGCGCCGGTGGCGCTCACGTCGTCGGGCACGGGGGTACCGGAAGTCATCCGGGCCGTCTCCTTCCCCGCCTCACGGGACGGTGTTAAAGGAATGCCTGTCCCGGGCACCTTACACAGCACGGCCGGGCCGCGCCCCGCGCGTCCACCCTCGGCGCCCGTGACCCGTGCCACCTCCGCCGGGCACGCCCGCGCCTCACGCCAGGCAGGCACTCAGGTCGACCCGCAGCGCGGCGCGCTGGAACTCCATCGTGTCCAGCGAGCGGCCGGGCCTGATCCCGTGCGTAGCGAGGCACTCGCCGAGCTCGAGCTCCCAGCGCGACGTGTCGGCGTTCGCCAGCTGCCACGCGTCGTCGAGCGGCGCGAACTCGGAGTGGTAGCAGCGGTCGTCGTCCGCCGCGGCTTCCGCGCGGACGCGGTAGTCCAGCACGGGGCCGGTCTCGTCGACGACGACCACCGCGTGACCGGCATCGCGGAGGCACGAGGCGTACCGCTCGAACCCGGAGCGGTACGCCTCCTCGTCGACCGCCCCCGACCGGAGCGCGGCGAGCAGCGCGGGAGTGGGGGCGGTGCCCAGGTACCCGCCGATCACCTCGGCAGCGGTCGGGGACGGGCGTGCGTCCCCGGGACCGCAACCTCCGCAGGCGAGGAGCGCGCCGACCACCAACGCCGTCGGCCCCGCAGAATTCCTGCTCGACGACGTCATGCGCATGTCGCGACCTCTCCGCGTCAGCGCGCACCGGAGCGGTACGCAGCACGTCGTGGAGGCCGGTCGAGCGGCGGCTGCCCCTCGCCTCGCGCTCTCGCGGGGCGCTCGGGGCGTTCGTCGACCCTCACCTGGTGTCACCGACATTAGCGAGGGCAGCCCGTCACCGGCCATCCCCGTGAGACGCAGAACGGCCCCCGTCCCGGGCGGGACGGGGGCCGTGCAGCACGCGGCGACTCAGGCCAGCAGGGTCGGCTTGAGGTCGACCAGGCGGCCGAGCAGGCCGTTGACGAAGCCCGGGCTCTCGTCCGTCGACAGGCTGCGGGCCAGCTCGACGGCCTCGTCCACGGCGACCGCGTCCGGCACGTCGTCGTTGAAGAGGATCTCCCAGGTGCCGATCCGCAGCAGCTCGCGGTCGACCGCGGGCATCCGCTCGATCGTCCAGCCGTGGGAGTGCGTCGCGATGACCTCGTCGATCCGCGCGCGCTGCGCCTGGACGCCCTCGACCAGGTCGACCGAGTACTGCGGCAGGGCCGCCTCGGTGCCGGGCTGGGCGATCCGGTCGGCGAGCACGGTCAGCGGGTCGAGCCGGCGCTGCTCCGCCTCGAAGAGGACGTCGAGGGCCCGCTTGCGGGCCTTGGTGCGTGCACCCACGTCAGTCGTTCACGCGACCCAGGTAGCTGCCGTCGCGGGTGTCGACCTTCACCTTGGTGTCCGTCTCCAGGAACAGCGGGACCTGGATCTGGTAGCCGGTCTCCAGCGTGGCGGGCTTGGTGCCGGCGGAGGAGCGGTCGCCCTGCAGGCCCGGCTCGGTGTAGGTGACCATGAGCGTCACCGACGGCGGGAGCTCGACGTAGAGCGGCACGCCCTCGTTGGTCGCGACCATCGCGCTGGTGCTCTCGAGCATGAAGTTCGCGGCGTCGCCCACCGTGGCGGCCGGGACGGTGATCTGGTCGTACGTGTCCGTGTCCATGAACACGAAGTCGTCGCCGTCCTTGTACAGGTACTGCATGTCGCGCTTGTCGACGTTCGCGGTCTCGACCTTCAGGCCCGCGTTGAACGTCCGGTCGACGACCTTGCCGGACAGGACGTTCTTGAGCTTGGTGCGGACGAACGCGCCGCCCTTGCCGGGCTTCACGTGCTGGAACTCGATGACCGTCCAGAGCTGGCCGTCGATCTTCAGCACGGTGCCGTTCTTGAGGTCGTTCGTCGTCGCCACGTGTCGCTGCTTCCTGTCCTGGGGTGCGTCGGTCGGCCGCCACGCACGCCCGCGGGTCGCGGACGGGGCTGAGCCGCCGACCATCCTAGCGTGCGGGCGGCGGCACCGGATCAGCGGGTCAGCAGCCACCGGCCGAGCACGCCGACGCCCGCCGACCAGACGAGCGACGCGAGCGTGCCGATCACGAACCGCTCGGACACGGCGGGGTCGTCCCCGGCACGCAGCTCGGGGTACCGGCCGAGACCCTTGACCGCCACCACCACGGCGACTCCCCCGGGCTCGCCGGCCAGCAGCGTGCCGGTGACGGCGAGGCGCTCGAGCACGCCGATCCAGGTGCCGCCGCGCAGCTTCTGCCGGGCGCGCTCGCCGTCCGGGCCGTCGCCGGCCGACCGACCGGCGCCGCCGCCCTTGGCCGGCTTCCGGTTCGCGCGCCCCTTGCGGTACGCGGTGTCGTGCCGGTTGCCCGGCTCCACGCGCGCCGCCGGGACGGTGGTGGCGCGGGCCCGGCCCGCACGGCCGCCCCGGTCCGCCAGGCGCAGGACGCCCGCGGCCGCGACCCAGCCGAGTCCGCCGCTGACCACCAGCGCGGCCACGACGACCACGGCTCCCCACAGCGGCGTCATGCCTCCCCCTCGCGGTCGTCCGGCTGCCCATCGTGACCGGACCCGCCGGCCAGCCGGAGCAGGCGCGCCGCGGCCGGACGCGCGGCGGCCTCCTCGAACCACAGCGCCGACCGCAGGCGCGCGCTGACCGCCTGCTGGCTGATGCCGAGGTCGGCGGCGAGGTCCTCCTGCCGCACGCCGGACGCGCCCGACGCGCCCGTCAGCCGGTCGACGACGGCCCAGCCCGGCTCGGTGCGGCGGGCGACGACCGAACCCAGCAGGACGAGGACGCCCTCGGCCTCGGCCGCCAGGTCCGCCCGGTCACCGCGCACCGCCAGGGGCACGCTGCGCAGGCGGGACTTGGCCGCCTCGACCGCGTCGCGCGCGTGCACGAACGCGCTGCCGGAGCCCGCCCGGGACGACGGCGGCAACGGCGTGTCGACCACGCCGGCCCCGATGCCGATGCTCCACCCCCCGGTCCGCACCAGGTGCAGCGCCAGCGCGACCACCAGGTCGGGACTGGCCAGGACGGCCTGCACCTCGTCACCGACCGTCCGCTCGAACGGCAGGACGACCGCGCCCGGCACTTCGCCGACCAGCGGCGAGGCCTCCGCCAGCCCGGCCAGGAGCGCCTCGACCCGGTCGCCGACCCGGCGGCTCCCCTCCTGGTCGACCGTCATCGTCCACATGGGACGAGGTTAGGACCTGGTAACCGAGGACACAAGCCTTGGGGCTTGTAAGCGGTGGTACAAACTCAGCGGCTTGTGGGCTCAGCCGAGGGAGAGCCCACGGGGCGCCGCCGCGCCCTCGGCGATCTCGGCGTACGCCGCCACCAGCAGCGTCGGGTCCGGCCCCTCGAGCCGCGTCGGCCGGGCGACGTCCTCCAGCACCACGAACCGCAGCAGGTCGCCGCGGGTCTTCTTGTCGCGGCGCATCGCGGCGTGCAGCTGGTCCCAGCGGTCCCCGCGGTAGGTCGTCGGCAGTCCCAGGCTGGTGAGGATCGCCCGGTGCCGGGCGACGACGGACTCGTCCAGCCGGCCTGCGAGCCGCGCGAGCTCGGCGACGTAGACCATGCCGACGGACACGGCCGCGCCGTGCCGCCAGGAGTAGCGCTCGACGTGCTCGATCGCGTGGCCGAGGGTGTGCCCGTAGTTGAGGATCTCCCGCAGCCCGGCCTCGCGGAGGTCCTCCCCCACGACGCGCGCCTTCACGGCCACCGCGCGCTCGACCAGCTCGGCCACGACCTCCGACCCCGCGGCGGCCACGGGGTCCGTGATCTCGGCGGCGTGCGCCTCGACCAGCTCGAGGATCCGCGGGTCGGCGATGAACCCGCACTTGACCACCTCGGCCAGGCCGGCCACGTAGTCGTGCCTCGGCATGCTCTCCAGCGCGGCGAGGTCGCACAGCACCCCGGCGGGCGCGTGGAACGTGCCGACCAGGTTCTTGCCCTCGACCGTGTTGATCCCGGTCTTGCCGCCGACCGCGGCGTCGACCATCGCCAGCAGCGTCGTCGGCACGTGCACGACCTTCACGCCGCGCAGCCACGTCGAGGCGACGAAGCCCGCCAGGTCCGTCGTCGCGCCGCCGCCCAGCCCGATGATCGCGTCGCTGCGCGTGAAGTCGGCCTGGCCGAGCACCTGCCAGCAGAACGCCGCGACCTGCGCCGACTTGGCCGGCTCCGCGTCCGGCACCTCGGCGAGCAGCGCCTCGTAGCCGTGCGCCGTCAGGTCCTCGCGCACCGCGTCCGCCGTCGTCGCCAGCGCGGCCGGGTGGATGACCAGCACCTTGCGGACGCCGTCGCCCAGCAGCCGCGGCAGCTCGCCCAGCAGGTTGCGGCCGATGACGACCTCGTAGGGCGACTCGCCCCGCACCTCGACCGTGCGCGTCCCGCTCATCGTCCCGCCTCGTCGTCGTCCCTGCGCTGGTCCGCCAGCGCCTCCTCGATCCGTCCCGCGACCTCCGCGGGGGTGATGCCGTCCGTCGACACGACGACGGTGGCCACCGCCTCGTACACCGGCCGGCGCTCCGTCATCAGCTGCTGCCAGCGCGCCCGCGGGTTGCCCAGCAGCAGCGGCCGCGACTGGTTGAACCCGACGCGCGGCGCGGCGTGCCGCAGGCTGACGTCCAGGAACACCACGACGCCGCCGGCCGCGCGGTACTCCGCCAGCGCCGCCTGGGTCTCCGGGTGCAGCACCGCGCCGCCGCCGAGCGCGAGCACGCCGTCGTGCTCGACCAGGGCCACCCGGACCGCGTCGCGCTCGAGCTCGCGGAACCGCGGTTCGCCGTCCTCCACGAACAGGTCGGACACCGACTTGCCGGCGACGCGCTCGACGTCGCCGTCGGTGTCCCGGGGGGTCAGGTGCCAGCGACGCGCGAGCGCGAGGGCGACCGTCGACTTGCCCGAGCCCGGCGGGCCGACCAGCACGACGCGGGGGCGCAGGATCATCGGGCGCTCACCGGAGCAGGTCGGGGATCGCCGCGACGTATGCGTCCAGGTTCCGCCGCACCTCGCCCACGGAGTCACCGCCGGTCTTCTCCAGCAGCGCGTCCGCGACGACCAGCGCCACCATCGCCTCGGCGACCACCGCCGCCGGCGGCACCGCGCAGACGTCCGAGCGCTGGTGCTGGGCCTTGGCGGGCTCCGCGCTCGACGTGTCCACGGTGTCCAGCGCGCGCGGCACCGTCGAGATCGGCTTCATGGCCGCGCGCACGCGCAGGATCTCGCCGTTGGTCATGCCGCCCTCGATGCCGCCGGCGCGGTTGCTGCGGCGGCGGATCACGCCGTCGGCGTCCCGCTCCATCTCGTCGTGCGCCTGCGAGCCGCGGCGGGTGGCGGTGCGGAAGCCGTCGCCGACCTCCACACCCTTGATCGCCTGGATGCCCATCAGCGCGCCGGCGAGCCGCGCGTCCAGCCGGCGGTCGGCGTGCACGTACGAGCCGAGCCCGGACGGCAGGCCGTAGACCAGCACTTCGACGACACCGCCCAGGGTGTCGCCGTCCTTGTGGCACTGGTCGATCTCCGCGACCATCGCCGCCGACGTCGACGCGTCGAAGCAGCGCACCGGGTCGGCGTCCAGCGCCGCCGTGTCGTCCGGGGTGGGCAGCGCGGCGTCGTCGGGGGCCGCGACCGGGCCGATGCCGACCACGTGCGAGACGAGCCGGATGCCGGCGGCCTGCTCGAGGAACCGGGCGGCGACGGTGCCGAGCGCGACGCGGGCCGCCGTCTCGCGCGCCGACGCACGCTCGAGCACCGGACGGGCGTCGTCGAACGCGTACTTGCGCATCCCGACCAGGTCCGCGTGGCCCGGGCGGGGCCGCGTCAGCGGGGCGTTGCGGGCGCGGTTCAGCTTCTCCGGGTCGTCGACCGGGTCCGACGACATGACGTCGACCCACTTCGGCCACTCGGTGTTGCCGATCTCGATCGCGACCGGGCCGCCCTGGGACTCGCCCAGGCGCACGCCGCCGAGCACGCGGACCTCGTCCTGCTCGAACTTCATCCGCGCGCCGCGGCCGTAGCCGAGCCGGCGGCGGGCCAGGGCCTCGCGGATGTGGGAGGAGTCCACCTCGACCCCCGCGGGGAGGCCCTCCAGCACGCCCACCAGGGCGGGGCCGTGCGACTCACCGGACGTCAACCAACGGAGCATGGTGCGGAGTCTTTCACGTCACGGGGACGCGACCGCGCCCCGGTCCACGTCGTGGGCCGGGGCGCGGGTGGTGCGGTACTGCGGTGGCCGGGTCAGCGCCCCGGGGCGAACGGGTTCGCCTCGCCGCCGGGGACGGGGACCGACTCCTCCGGGACCTGGGTCGGGTCCACGGGCTGCGCCGCACCGTCCACGAGGACGAACGCGTACCCGGTCATGACGAGCTCGATGTCACCGGGCGAGGTCGCCGGACGACCACCGTTCGCGCCGGCCGCCTCCTGCGTGGTGGCCTGGATGGACGACACCAGGTAGAGCCGGCTCGCGTCCTCCTGCACCGAGCGCAGGAACGCCACCGAGGCGTCGTACGTGCCGAGCGACGTCAGCGTGATCGGCACCGAGTAGAACCCCGGAACCGTGCCGTCCGTGACCGGGGCGGCCGAGTCGGAGATCGCCGCGTCCTCGCTCGTCGCGGCACCTTCCACTCCGGCTTCCTCGGTCGGCTCGGCCGCAGCCGCCGGCACCGACGAGACGAAGGGCGTCGGCACGCTCGGAGCCACGTTGAGGATCGTCACGCCGGCCGTGTCCGCCAGGCTCTGGAGCTCGCGGCTGATGCTCGCTCCGTCACCGGTCACCGGCATCTGGAGCCGCAGCGCCTCGAGCTCGGCCTGGTACTCGGCCAGGTGCGTGAACTGCTCCTCCAGGCGTGCGATCTCCATCTCGAGCAGGTCGTTCTGGTCCCGCTGCGCCGCGGCGGAGGCGGTGTCGTCCGCCGCCCGCGCGACCACGGGGTCGACGAGCAGGAACCACGCCGCCGCGAGCAGCAGCACGGACAGGAACGCGGTGCCCCCGATCCAGACCTTGGCACTCGCCTGGCGCATCACTGGTCGACCTCCGGCTCGAACCGGCCCGAGAGGGCCGACGGGAGGAGGTCCACGGTGGCCTCCACCTGGTAGTAGATGACACCGTCGGCCTCGGTCAGCGAAGCCGACGAGAACCACGGGTCGCTCATGCCCTTGACACCCTCGATCGCCTCGATCCACGACGCCGTGTCCGGCAGGGTCGTCGACCGGGCGGTGAAGGACACCTGCCCGATCGTGTCGAGCGCCGCGAGAGGATTCGTGCTCCCCGTGTACGCCTGGCCGGGGGTGCCGACGGTGACGACCATCGAGTCGTAGGAGACACCGGTGGGCGTCACCGCGCGGAGCGCCTCGAGGTAGTCCGGCCAGAGGATCTCCGAGGACATGCCCTGCTGGCGCGCGGACTCGCCCTGGCTGATGGCACCGAGCACCACGGGGACCTCGGCGTACTGCTCCTTCTCGCTCTGCAGCCGCGCGGTCTCCGCCTGCGCGGCCTCCAGCTCTGCTGCGGCCGAGTTGGCGAGCCACAGGGCGCCGGCGTATGCGAGGGTCGCGATCAGGACCACGACCAGCAGCGCCGCGAGCAGCAGCCTCTTGATGGACTTGAGCCGACGACCCTGGGTGACCTCCCCGGGCAGCAGGTTGACCTGCGGCCAGGAGCTCACGGGAACCGCCTCGGGACGCCGCGTGGGGCTGACGACGCTCATGCCGCCACCCCCATCGCCAGGCCGAGCGGGACCACGTAGGTCGCGGGGTCGGCGCCGAGCGACCGGGGGTCCACGCCCTTGGCCAGCGGCATGAAGGCCAGGGGCTCACCGACCACGACCTGCACACGAGCGGCGCTCGCCAGGTACTGCCCGAGGCCGGGGAGGAACGCGCCTCCGCCGGACAGGACGATCTGCTGCACGGCTCCTCCGGGGTTGCTGCTCGCGTAGTAGACGAGGGTGTTGCGGATGGAGTCGACCAGGCCGGTCGTCACCTCGGCGACGATCTGCTTCGCGGTGAGGTCCTCCTGGGCGGACGCCAGGCCGATGCCGACCTCGCGCTTGAGGCGCTCGGCGTCCTGCTGCGGGATGTCGAGGGTGCTCGACAGCGCCTCGGTGACGTCGTGGCCGCCGGAGGGCAGGATGCGGACGAACCGCGGGTGGCCGTCGACGACGATCGACAGGTTGGTGACGCGGGCGCCGATGTCGACGAACGCGATGACGCCGCTGCCGAAGCCCGACCGGGCCTGGATCCGGGCGACCGCGAAAGCGTTGAGGTCCACCATCGTCGGGACGAGACCGGCCATCTCGACGGCCCGGGTGTTCGCGACCACCGTCTCGGCGGTGGCAGCGACCAGCAGGCCGTGCAGCTGCGGCCCGTCGGCGCCGTCGCTCGTGCTGATCGGGAAGAAGTCGAGGAGCGCGTCGCTCGCGGCCACCGGGATCAGGCCCTCCACCTGGAAGGGCAGCGCCGCGCGCAGCTGGGCCGGGGGCAGCGCCGGCATGTCGAGCTCGCGGACGAGCACCCGCTGGTTGCCGACGCCGATCACGACCTCCTTCGTCGTGAACTTGGCCTCGGCCCACAGCCGCTTCAGCGCGGATGCCACCGTCGCCGGCTCGGCGACCTCGCCGTCGTGCACCGCGCCCCACGGCAGCGGCACGAAGCCCGCACGCAGCACACGTCCCGGCGCCCCCTTGGCGGGACCGCCGTTGTCGAACTCCACCTCGACCGCCCGGACACCCGTGGTGCCGATGTCGAGCCCGATCACCCGGGTCTTTGCCACGTGGCCGTCTCCTGTCAGGTCGTGCTGGACGCGCCGCTGGGCACGCTGTTGATGTCATCGGCCCGGGACGCGGGATCTTGAGCCGCCGTGCGGGTGGCTCTCAGGCGAAGAAGCCCAGGTAGGCGCTCCAGAGCTGTTCTCCCGCTGCGATGCCCACGGCCGCGCCGAGCAGCATCCAGGGGCCGAACGGGATGCCCGTGCCCTTCCGCGCGCGGCCCAGCAGCAGCAGCGCCACCGCGAAGAGCCCACCGAGGAGGAAGGTCGCGAACCAGCCCACCAGGACCGCTCCCCAGCCGACCCACCCGAGGTAGAGCCCGAGGACGCCCGCGAGCTTGACGTCGCCGAACCCCATGCCGGCCGGGTAGACCACCAGGACCAGGGCGTAGAAGGACAGGAACGCCACGCCGGCGATCACCGCCCGCAGCAGCGCACCCCAGTCCGGCTCGCCGCCGGGCGCCCAGCTCGCCAGCGCCAGCAGCGCCAGGGAGACCGGGTACGAAGGCAGGACGATCGCGTCCGGAAGCCGGTGGACGTCCAGGTCGATCAGTGCCAGGGCAATCGACACCGCAGCAAGGTAGGCGAGCGCGGGCAGCAGCCACGGCACGTCCTGCGCCCAGCACCACCAGGCGGCGAGCGCGAAGAGCACGCCTGTCGCTGCCTCCACGAGGGGGTACCGCACCGCGATGGGCTCGCCGCAGTCCCGGCACCGGCCGCGAAGCACGAGCCAGGACAGCACGGGTACGTTGTCCCGGCTGCGGATCGCGTGCCCGCACCGCGGGCACGCGCTGGCGGGACTCACCACCGACTGGTCCCGGGGCACGCGCCAGACGACCACGTTGAGGAACGAGCCGACGGCGACACCCACCAACGTCGCGAGGACGACGACGAGAGGGAGCACGGCTAGCCCCGCACGTTCGCGGGCGTGCTGATCTCGCCGCTGTACCGCAGGGACCACTGCGAGTTCGCCCAGGTGGGGAAGTAGGGCGGGCGGTCCAGCTGCAGACGGGTGTCGTACTGGTAGAGCTTGCTGTACCCGGTCATCCCGGGTCCGGACCCGGTGCCGACCGCGCCACGCCAGCGCTGGGCGATCGAGCCGCGCACCTGGAGGATCCCGTTGCCGCCGCTCGCCGCGTACTTCTGCACCAGGAACGAGTGCTGCAGCGTCTGGATCGAACCCTGGATCTGGATACCGCTCGGGGGCTCGATCGACGTCGCGGTCGGTGCCTTGTACCGGACCGGCCAGCCGGAGACCGCGTCCTCGCCTTCCGGTGCCTTCCACTTCCACGGGCCGTAGGAGCTGCAGTACTGGTTCCAACCCGAGCCCGAGGTCTTCAGGCACTCGCGGTCGGAGCTGACGGTGGCGATCCGCGGGCGGAACACCTCGACCGAGTTCGTCGCGACCAGGCCGATCATGTCGGTGGACCCCGTCGCCAGGTTCGACGCGGTGAGCAGGTCGCCCGTCACGACGATGGACTGCTCGGCCGAGAGGGTGACCCGACCCTTGAGGATGCCCTCCGCGTACAGGTTGCCCTGCCCGCAGTACTTGGTCGTCTCGCGCATGTTCACGTCGTACGTGTACTGCTGCCCGCTGCCGCTCGGCGAGGCCGGAGTCGCCTCCGAGTAGGTCCCGAGGGGCAGCCGAGCACCGGACTTGCCGCCGATCTCCTCGGCGTAGCACTGGCGGTTCGCGGTCCCGGAGCCTGCGGCGTAGATCACCATCTCGGTCGGCACGTTCAACGTGGCGCCGCTGGCCTGGTCGAGCTGGTCCAGGGTGCCGCACGCCGGCGCCGTGCCGCCCGGTGGCGCGATCGCGACCGGGGCGCGGTTGCCGTTGACCGACTTCTTGTTCCAGACCGTCATCTTGCCGTCGGCGCTGAAGATGACCCGGGTCGAGCCGTAGTAGTGGCAGCCGGGGTTGGTCGCGAACGCCGCCGAGTTGTCGTCGAGGTACTTCGGCGCCGCGTACTGGGGCTTGATCGAGTTGAAGTTGGCCGTGCTGCCCGTGCGCAGGCAGTACTGGTTCCAGGAGCTGGCGCCGGTGCCGGCGTTCTTGCAGTTCGGGTTCGCCGTCTCGACACCCGCCTTGAACGTCGCCCCGGAGCTCAGGATCGAGTCGTTGGTGAAGACGGCCCCGTCCAGCACGTCGCTGTTGATGAAGGTGATCTCCGTGCAATCGGTACGGCCCTGCCAGAAGTACTTGGCGTTGGAGTAGCCGCCAGCGCCGCACTGCGTCCTCGTGGCCCCGCTGGGTGAGTACGCCTGCACGTTGGAGGGGTCCGCGGACTCGAAGTCCGTGTAGTAGACGTAGTCGGTCGAGCCACCCTTGCCGACGGTCGTCTGGATGGTCCGGTAGACGTCCCCGACCCGACCGGTGGCCGTGAGGAAGACCGAACCCTTGGACCGCTTGAGGGACGCGTCCACGGAGTAGTGGAAGTACGCGTCCTTCGCCCCGCTCGCGCCGGGCTCGACCGGGAGCCACCCCGCGGGCGTCGTCGTCGTCCACCCGCACGGGTTGGCGCCGGACGTGGAGCCGCGCCACGCCTCGTTCGTGCAGTCGAGGGCGTCACCGTAGAGGGGGTCGCGGTCCATCCTGCTGATGAAGTCGTCGACGCCCGCCTGCGCCGCAGCCATGGCCGCGGAGTAGTCCTGGTCGTAGCGCGCGAACTTCTGGCTGTTCAGCGTGTAGGCGAGCGCCGTCATCGCCAGCATCGCGAGGACCAGCATGGAGCCCACGACCACCACGAGCGCCGCGCCCTCGTCGTCCGCGCCGCGCACCCTCCGCAGCACTCCCGTCCACCGCTCGCTGGTCATGGTGTGGTGTCCTCCTCGGCCTGGACGGCCGCCAGGGCGTTGGGCAGCGTGATCCGCTGGATGTAGGTGGTCGGGCGCGGCGCGGTCGGGCTGCTGCTCCGCACCGTGAGGGTCACCTCGACGGCCTGGACCTGCTCCAGCTTGTCGGCGGGCAGTCCGGAGGCCAGCGGGATCAACGGGTCGCCCGCCATGTCGAAGTAGCTGAACAGCGCCCCGGTGGTCTGCACGCCCGACGCCACCCGGCGCACCGTCAGCCGGGACCTGCAGTCGGCTGTGGCACCCGCCGCCTCGGCGTTGCAGTACACGTAGCCGGACGTACCGGGCACGTTCGTGTTCGGGCGCTGGACCTTCTCGATCAGCACACCCTTGTCCGCGCCGGAGGTCCCGACCGTGTAGGTGATCCGGCTGGGGCCGTAGGTGTTTCCCGGGTTGTCGAGGTTCGCGTAGAACTGCATCCCGGTCGCCGTGCCCTGCAGGAACGCGTTGAGCTCCGCGCACGCGTCGACGCAGTCGGCGCTCAGCTGACCGGGACGGACTGCCGTCCGCACCGTCTTGCTCAGGCGCTCGACACCGACCCGGGCCGCGTCGACCTGGTCCTGGCGGGCGATCGTCTGGCCCGTGGTCCGGCTCATCGTGATCGTCAGCGACACGGTCGCCGCGATGACGATGCCCATGATGAGCATCACGACGAGCATCTCGGTCAGAGTCATGCCGGCGTCCCGACGCTCGAGCGCCCGGTCGATCCGCGCGCGCATCAGCGCACCGTCAGAGGGTTGGAGGTGCTGAGGGGCAGGGTGTAGGGAGTCCCTGCACCGCTCACGACGACCGTGCCCGCGAACGTGCAGGTGCCCTTCTCGCTGTCCCGGACGAAGAACCGCCAGGTCCCCGCGCCGAACGAGCCTGTGGCCGTCGTGGCCGTGTTGGCCGTCTTGGTCAGCTGGGTGACGCCGGCGGGCAGGCTCCGCGTGCAGGTCATCTGCTGCGCACCCGTCCAGGCGACGACCGTGTACTGGCTGCCGGACGCGAGCTTGCTGGCGGTCACCGTGGACGGAACCGGAGGGTTCGTCCAGGTCAGCACGTTCTCCGTGTCGTAGTTCAGGACCTTCGAGTACTGCCCGAACGGGGTTCCCACGCAACCGCCGCCGGCCGCGCCGTTCGTCGCGTAGACGAACCAGTCGCCCGCGGCGATCGGGACGGCGCCGGCGCGCGCGCCGTCGACGTTCACCGCCGTGGCCGCCGCTGTGCCGGTGGGGCAGGCGGTGAGGTTGCCGCTCCTGGTCCGGTTCACGGCCCACAGCACGCCCGCCGGGGCGTTGTTGACGCGCAGCGTCGTCTGCCCCCACATCTCCTCGCCGTTGTCGCCGGACGCGAGCACGATCCCCGTGGGACCGGTGGAGCAGTCGAAGGACGGTCCGCTGGCGAAGAAGCTCCAGGTGCCGGGGAGGAGGGACACAGCGGCGGGGTCGACCGGCTGGACGCCGGGACCGGTGCAGCTCGCGGTGCCCACCGGCCCGGCGTACACCGACGTGGTACCCGTCGGCAGCGCAGTCAGCACCCACCGGGCAGCGGCGTAGGTGACGTCGATCGTCACCGTCGCGCCGGGGGTGAGCTGGTGGAAGGGGAAACCGGCGGCGGGCGCGGTGGTGCCGAAGTAGGCGCCGTACCGGGTCGGCCACAGCCCGGTCACCGTCGTGACCGGTCCCGTCGCCGTCACCGTGCGCTGGTTGGTCGTGCCCGAGGACTCCGACGCCACCAGGGTGATCTGCGCACCCGCCGCCGAGGCCGCCAGCGGCGCTCCGGACTCGTCCACGAGCCGCAGCGCCACCGACCCGGCCTTGTCGACCTGGAACGTGACGTTGTTGTTGAGCTGTCCCTGCCCGACGAGGCCCACGACCTTGGCCGGGTTGGCGGTGCCGGCGATGTCGACGTAGCCGGAGTCGGTGACCTTGGCGCTGTAGTCGGTACCGAGACCCGCGGCGGGGCTGACCTGGACGACGGCGCAGCCCTGCGCGTCCGTGGTCCCCGAGCGAGTGGCACCGCCGCCCGTCACGGAGACCCCGCGGCCCGGGTTGGCGGCACCCACCGCGTCGGTCACCTTCACGGCGACGAAGGAATCGGTGTCGGGGATGCCCGTCCCCTTCTCGGGGGCGAGCGACGTGCTGCTGACGACGGGCTGGATCGCGCCCATGTTCGGCCAGGTCACGGTGACGGTCACGCCGAGCGTCGGGTAGATGACGAGCGCGCCGCCGTCGCAGGCGGACTCGCCGCCGCCGGTGATGTTCCACTGGGCGGACGTGGTGACCGTGTAGGGAGTGCCGTCGACGACCAGCGGCTGACCCGCGGCAGCGCTGCCGAGCGGGCGTCTGTTGACCGTGGTGCCGGCGGCGGCGATCGCGAGCGGTGCCCCGGAGGTCTCCCGGAACTCCGCGCGCACCATGTCGATCTCGCGGGCCGCCAGGTTCGCAGCGGCGATCCGGTTGCGGTTGTTCACCCCGGCGGACTGGGTCTGGAGCACCACCGCCAGGACGGCGGCGGAGAGGATGCCGAGCAGGACGCAGGCGATGACCACCTCGATGAGGCTCGCGCCGCGGTCGCGTTCGCGTGCTTCGAGCAGGCGCTGGCTCCAGGTCACCGCTTGTCCTCCGGGGATCGTGCTGGGTGTAGGTGGTGCTGGGACGCGAACGGGGCGGGGGCTCACGCCCCCGCCCCGTCAGTCAGGCGATCAGCAGTCGCCGGCCTCGAGGCCGCCCTGCGCGGAGTACTGCCAGTCCTTGGTCTGGCCGTCCGGGTTCGTCAGCGCGACGCACCAGTTGGTCGCGATCGGCGGCGTGGTGCCGGTACCGATGTTCTTGACGTTGGTCTTCAGTGCCGTGCCGGACGAGAGCGCGATCGTGGCGGTGTAGGTGCTCGCGGCACCCGTCTCCGTGATGGTGAGGTCGCCGCCGGAGACCGACGCCGTGAGGGTGCCGGTGCCGTCCACGTAGTACGTGGCGATCTCCTTGCCGACGGTCGACACGTCGGCCTTCGTCGAGGTGTCGCGGGCCTTGGCGCGCTGGTTGAGGAACACCGGGATGGCCACGGCGGCCAGGATGCCGATGATGATCATGACGACGAGGAGCTCGACGAGGGTGAAACCCTTGTCCTTCTCGTCCATGGACTTACGAATGCGAGCGAGCACGTCAGGCTCCCCTTCAGCGGTACGGACCGGGAATTGTTCAGCTTCATTTCCAGTGCGGCTCCCGAAGGACCCGCGGGTGTCACTGCACTGCTTTCATCGGTGAGCCCCCCGCACTACTTGAGGACCCCGGCGTGATTCACCCGCCCGCCGTAGGACAAAACGGACCGGCCACCCGTACGAGTGGCCGGTCCGCCGGACGTCACTGGATGACGTTGTAGATGCTGAAGATCGGCATGTACAGCGCGACGATCATGCCGCCGACGATCGAGCCGATGCCGACGATCATGATCGGCTCGATGAGGGACGTGAGCTGCTCCGTGGTCGACTCGACCTCCTGGTCGTAGAAGTCGGCCACCTTGTCCAGCATGGTGTCGAGCGCCCCCGTGTCCTCGCCGACCGCCATCATCTGCACAACCATGGGCGGGAACACCTTGTGCTGCGCCAGCGGGCCGGTCAGCGACTGACCGGTGCGGACGGAGTCACGGACGTCCTTGACCGCGTGGGTGATGACGACGTTGCCGCTCGTGTCCCCCACGATGTCGAGCGCCTGCAGCAGCGGGACGCCGGCACGGATCATCGTGCCGAAGTTGCGGGTGAACCGCGAGATCGCGACCTTCTGGAACAATGCGCCGAACACCGGGATCTTCAGCTTGATCGGGTCCGTCCGCTCGCGCACGGCCTGGTCGTTCTTGTGCTTGCCCCACCAGAAGGCGAACACCGCCACGGCGATGGCCAGCGGAATGGCGGACCACTTCATCACGTTCGAGAGCCAGACGAGGACCTTGGTCGCCATCGGGAGCTCGGCGCCCATGTCGGTGAACATCGCCGTGAACACGGGGACGATGAAGATGAGCATCCCGACCACGGCGAGGATCGCGATGATGAACACGACGACCGGGTAGGTCATCGCCGAGGTGATCTTGGCCTTCAGCGCGACCTCGGCCTCGAAGTTGTTGGCGACCGACACCAGCACCTCCTCGAGGAAGCCGCCGACCTCGCCCGCCTTGACCATGTTGAGCATCAGCGGCGGGAAGACGTCGGCGTGCTTCTCCATCGCGGCCGAGAGCGACAGGCCGGTCTCGACGTCGCCCCGGACCTGCCCGAGGATCTTGGCCAGGGCCTTGTTCTCGGTCTGGTCGGCGAGGATCGACAGCGCCCGCAGCAGGCTCAGGCCGGCGGACACCATGGTGGCGAGCTGCCGCGCCATGATGGCCAGGTCCTTCGTCTTGACCCCGGACCCGCCGCCGAGCTTGATCTCCATGTTGAGACCGCTGGTCGACACCTCGTTGATCGCGACCGGCGCGATGCCCATGGTCTTGAGCCGGCCGGCGACGGCGCCCTGGTGCGGCGCCTCGATCCGGCCCTTGAGGATCTTCCCGCCGGTGTCGAGCGCCTGGTACTCGAAGGTGCGCAGCTCTGTCGCGGCCATGTCAGCGCGGTCCCGTCTGGCCGTAGCCCTGCGTGGTCGGCGTGCCGCCCTGCAGGGACGCGGCGCCCTGGTTGATGGAGGTGGTCCGGCCGGTCAGCCGGTTGTAGTCCTCGGAGTTGTGGCACTTCTCGAGCCCGACCTCGTACGTGATCTTGTGCGCGCGCACGAGGTCGGCGAGGTGCTGGTCGAGCGTGTGCATGCCCTGCTGGGCGCCCGCCTGCATCGCGGAGTAGATCTGGTGCGTCTTGCCCTCGCGGATCAGGTTCCGGATGGCCGGGGTGGCGACCATGACCTCGGTGGCGACGATGCGCCCGGTGCCGTGCGACCGCTTGCAGAGCGTCTGGCACACGACCCCCTGGAGGGCCGAGGCGAGCTGGGTACGCACCTGCTGCTGCTGGTACGACGGGAACACGTCGATGATGCGGTCGATCGTCTGCGCTGCGTCCTGGGTGTGCAGGGTGGCGAAGACGAGGTGACCGGTCTCGGCGGCGGTCAGCGCGACGGACATGGTCTCGAGGTCGCGGAGCTCGCCGACCAGGATGATGTCGGGGTCCTGGCGCAGCACGTGCTTGAGGGCGGCGGCGAACGAGTGGGTGTCCGCGCCGACCTCGCGCTGGTTGATGATCGACTTCTTGTGCCGGTGCAGGAACTCGATGGGGTCCTCGACCGTCATGATGTGGTCGGACCGGGTCCGGTTCGCCAGGTCGACCATGGACGCGAGGGTCGTGGACTTGCCCGATCCGGTCGGTCCGGTGACCAGGACCAGCCCGCGGGGCAGGCCGGCGAACGAGCCCACGACGGGTGGCACGCCGAGCTCCTCGAGCGGCTTGATCTCGTAAGGGATCACGCGGAACGCGGCACCCACCGACTCGCGCTGCTGGTAGAGGTTCACCCGGAACCGGGCGTGCCCGCGCAGGGCGTACGCGAAGTCGAGCTCGAGCTCGGACTCGAACTGCTCCCGCTGCTTCTGGGTGAGGATCGCGAAGAGGGTGCGGCGCAGCGGCTCGCCGGACAGCACGGGGAAGCCCTCGAGCGGGACGAGCGCACCCGACGCGCGCACCATCGGCGGCGCACCGCTGGTCAGGTGCAGGTCCGAGGCACCGAGCTCGACCATGCGGGCGAGGACCTCGTCGAGGCGCAGGTCGTTCTCCTGAGCGGCCTGGCCCATGCCGGAGCGGGCGTTGGGCCCGGCGCCGGCCGGAGGACCGGCGACGGGCCCCGGAGCCGCAGCGGCGGCGGACCGCATGGAGGCGCGGGTCGGCGGTGCGCCGGCGGCAGCCGGCTGCGGCGCACGGGCCGGCTGACCGTAGCCGGACGGCGCCGGCGGCGCAGCGACCGGACCGCCGTAGCCGGTGGGCAGGCCCGCGGCGGGCGGCGGGACGGCTGCTGCCGGGGCCACCGCCGGCACCGGCGCGGCGGCGGCCGGGACGCCGGGGCCGGTGTAGGGCGGCAACCCGTACCCGGCCGGAGCGCCGTAGGCCTGGGGGGCACCGGCCGGCGGGGTTCCGGGGTGGGGGGACACCGGGTTCGGGACCACGGGCGGCAGGGCGCGCGTCCGGTCCTCCCCCGCGCCGGGATACGCCTCGGTCACCGTGCCACCTCCGTGTTCTGGCCCGGGCGGCTGCCCGGGGTGTGCTTCCCCACCATCGGCCGCAGCGGCCGGTTCCTTGAGGACACCGGGCCGCCGACGTGCCGCCTCGGGCTCACGCGACGACCCGCAGGATCTCCTCGATGGAGGTCTGGCCGAGGGCCACCTTCTGCCAGCCGTCGTCGCGGAGCGAGATCATGCCCTGCTGCCGGGCCGTGGTGGCGATGTCTGCGGCGGACGACCGGGCCACGGCGTGACGCTCGATCTCCTCCGTGACCCGCATGACCTCGTGCAGCGCGACGCGACCGCGGTACCCGGTGCGCGAGCAGGTGACGCAGCCGACGGGCCGGAACAGCTCGGGCAGCGGCTCGCCCGGCACCCACGGGAACCGGGCACCGATGAGCTCGGTCTCGGTGGGCGTGTACGGCTCGCAGCACTTGCTGCAGAGCTTGCGCGCGAGTCGCTGGGCGACCACCGCGTCGAGCGCCGACCCGACGAGGAACGGCTCGATGCCCATCTCGACGAGCCGGGTGATGGCCGAGGGCGCGTCGTTGGTGTGCAGCGTCGACAGCACGAGGTGGCCCGTGAGGGCGGCCTCGATGGCGATCTGCGCGGTCTCGTGGTCGCGGATCTCACCCAGCAGGACGACGTCCGGGTCGGACCGCAGGATGGACCGCAGCGCGCCGGCGAACGTCAGGCCGGCCTTCGGGTTGACCTGCACCTGGTTGATGCCCGCGAGGCGGTACTCGACCGGGTCCTCGACGGTGATGACGTTGATCTCCGGCTTGGAGACCGCGTTCAGCGTCGCGTAGAGCGTCGTCGACTTGCCGGAACCCGTGGGGCCGGTGACCAGGATCATCCCGTAGGGCTTCGTGTAGGAGTCGCGGTACGTCTCGTAGTTGTGCTCGAGGAACGCGAGGTCACGCAGGTCCAGGCTCGCGGTCGAGTTGTCGAGGATACGCATGACGATCTTCTCGCCCCAGACGGTGGGCAGCGTCGCCACGCGGAGGTCGATCTTGCGTCCGTTGTGCGTGACCGACATGCGACCGTCCTGCGGCTTGCGCCGCTCGGCGATGTCGATGTCCGACATGATCTTCACGCGGGAGATGACGCCGCCCTGGATCTGCTTGGGCGAGCGCTGCATCTCGTGCAGGACGCCGTCGATCCGGTACCGGACGCGCAGGTCGTGCTCGGACGGCTCGATGTGGATGTCGGACGCGCGGTCGGAGATCGCCTGCGTCACGAGCAGGTTGACGTAGCGGACGATCGGAGCGTCGTCCTCGACGACGTCGCCGACCTGGCTCAGGTCGACCTCGACCCTCGCCTCCTCCTGGAACGCCGAGGACAGGTCCTCCATCTCGCCGTCGGCGCGGCAGAACCGCTCGATCGCGCGGCTGAGGTTCTCGTACGTCGCGACGATCGGCAGCACCGTCATCCCCGACACGGTGCGGACGTCGTCGACCGCGACCACGTTGCCCGGGTCGGCGGTGGCGAGCACGAGCGCGCCGTCCTGGAACCCCACCGGCAGGACGGTGTACCGGCGGCAGAGCGCCGCGGGCACCATCGAGACGGCCGCCCGGTCCACCTGGTACTCGTCCAGGTCGACGAACGACATGCCGACCTGCCGCGCCAGCGCGGCGACCAGCTGCCCCTCCGTGAGGATCCCGATCTCGACCAGCGTCCGGCCGAGCGACTGCCCCCGTGCCATCTGCTCGTCCAGCGCCGCCATCAGCTGCGCCTCGCTGACCAGGCCCTCGTCCAGCAGGATCTCGCCGAGCTGCTTCACGCCCCGTGCCTCCGTTCCGGGGCAGGTCGGTGCAACCTGTCCCGAGGGGACCATCGGCAGGACCGCGGGGTGAGATGAGGTTCCCGGGTCCCCCGAGTGGCCGAACGGGTCGTGACAGGGGGTGAACTGGCCCGGTGACCGCGTCAGACGGGCGCGGCGGTCCCGTCGAGCGCGGCGCCCAGGGCGGCGTCCATCGCGGCGAGGGGGCCGGGACGTCCGGTCATGAGCCGGACCTGCTCCGCGGCCTGGTGCAGCAGCATCCGCTCCCCCGGCACGGCGACGCCGCCGCGAGTCTGCCAGGCGGACTGCAGCGCGGTGGGCCGCGGGTCGTACGCCACGTCGAGCAGCACGGCGCCCGGACGCGGCCCGGCGTCGGCGGACGCGGCGAGCGCGGCGGCGAGGTCGTCGCCGGCGCGCGGCGGCAGCGTGGAGACGACGAGGTCCGCGCGCGCCACCGCCGGCAGGGCCTCGGCGAGCGGGCGGAAGACCGGCTCGACGCCCATGCGGTGCGCGGCCCGCGCGAGAGCCCCCGTGCGGCCGAGGGACCGGACGTGCACGACGGGGGTGGTGCAGCCGAGCTGCGCCAGTGCGGCGAGCGTGGAGGCGGCGGTGGCCCCGGCGCCGAGCACGACCGCGCTGCGCGCGACCCCGGCCCCGGGCTCCCCCGCGGCGGCGAGTCCCTCGGACAGCGCCGCGACGAGTCCGTGCACGTCGGTGTTGGCCCCGGTGAGCACCGGGTGCCGACCACCGGGCTGCACGAGCAGCGTGTTGACCGCGCCGACCACCTCGGCGAGCGGCTCGACGTGGTCGAGCAACGGGATGACGGTCTGCTTGAGCGGCATGGTCAGGCTGAGCCCGGCCCAGGTGCCGTCGAGGGCCGCCACGAACGCCGGCAGCTGCTCCTCGGTGACGTCGACGGCCTCGTAGGACCACCCGGTCAGGCCGAGCTCGCGGTACGCGGCGCGGTGCAGCACCGGCGAGAGCGAGTGGGCGACCGGGTGGCCGAGCACGGCCGCCCGGCGCCCCGCCGCCACTACTGGTTCGCCGCCTGCCACGCGCGCAGCTCGTCGACGTTCTCCTGGTGCTCCGGGAACGTCTCGGCGAACTTCGTCTCGCCGGTGTCCAGGTTGACCGTGACCCAGTACAGCCAGGGCCCGTCCGCCGGGTTCAGCACCGCGTCGATCGACACCTCGCCGGGCGACGCGATCGGCGTCGGCGGCAGGCCGGGGATCTTGTACGAGTTGTACGGGTTGTACGGCGGCTGCGCGTTGCCGGTGTCCGCGTTGGTGAGCTCGGTGCCGGGGATGCCGAGGCCGTACGCGTTGATCGCGTCGATCTGCAGGTTCATCGGCATGGCCAGCCGGTTCTCGATGGCGCGGGCGATCTTGGCCCGGTCCTCGTCCAGCTTGCCCTCGCGCTCGACGATGGACGCCTTGTTGAGCACCGTCTCCCACTGGTCCTGCGGGACGCCCTTCTCGGTGAGCAGCGCGGTGGTCCGCCCCACCATCTGCGCGAGCACGCTCGTCGCCGTGGCACCGGGCTCGACCTCGTAGGTCGCGGGGAACAGCCAGCCCTCGACGTTGCCGCCCGCCACCGCGGGCAGGCCGATGCCGGCGGCGTCGCCGGCGGCGGCCTCGAAGTCCTCGACGGGGATCGTCGTGACCTCGTAGAGGCGCTCGTAGATCTGCGACGCCGTGTAGCCCTCGGGGATGGTGACGCGCGACGAGGCGCGGTTCGCGGGGTCGAGCAGGGCGTTGACCGCGTCGCTCGCCCGCATCTCCTGCAGCAGGTTGTACGTGCCCGGCTGGATGCCGGTGGCCGCGGGGTTGGCGGCGTACGCGCTCGTGAACGCGCCGGCGGTGGCGACCACGTTGGCCTCGGCCAGGGTCGCGCCGATGGCTCCGCCGGTGTCGCCGGCCGCGACGGTCACCTGGACCTCGCCGCTGCCCGGGCCCGGGTAGTCCTCCACGCCGGCCTCGGTGCCGCCGTCGCCGGAGAACAGGCCGCCGACGACGCTCCACATGACGAACACGGCGCCGCCGACCAGGGCGAGCGCGAGCAGCAGCACGACGAACGTGCGGCGGCGCTTGTGCTTGCGGCGCCGGGCCTTCTGCTCGTGCGTGTCCCGGCGCGAGCGTCGCGAGGGCGGGGGCGCCTCGTGGTGCTCCTGCTGCGGAGCCCCGAGGAAGAGGTCGCTCACTCGGTCGTCCCTTCCGTGTGTCCTGCCTGCTCAGCGTCCTGCGGACCCCCCGGGCGCCCGGCGGGAGCGTCGTCCGGGC
Source organism: Cellulomonas sp. NEAU-ZC6 (assembly GCF_056844425.1). Lineage (NCBI taxonomy): Bacteria > Bacillati > Actinomycetota > Actinomycetes > Micrococcales > Cellulomonadaceae > Cellulomonas > Cellulomonas sp. NEAU-ZC6. Next base: position 564,540 of record NZ_JBXFYH010000001.1, read on the forward strand.
GGGTCGCCGTGACCCGCTCGCCGGGCCGGCGGCCCGAGGAACGCTCCGCGTCGAGCGCGGTCTGCAGGATCACCACGGCGGCTGCCTGGTCGACGACCGCGCGGTGACGACGTCCGGACCGGCCGGACGCGTGCAGCGCCTGATGGGCGGACACCGTGCTCATCCGCTCGTCGACCAGACGCACCGGGACCGGTGCGACAGCCTGCGCCAGCGTCCCAGCGTACGCGCGTGCGGACTCGGCCGCAGCGCCTTCGGTCCCGGAGAGGTGCTTCGGCAGGCCCACGTAGACCGCCGCGGCGCTCCGTCCGGCGACCTCGGCGACGATCTGCGCGACGTCCTGGGGCAGCTGACCAGCGGCGGCGGGCCGGGTGTCGCGGGCGAGCGTCGCCACCGGGGTGGCGACCAGGCCGTCCGGGTCGCTGGCCGCGAGGCCGACCCGGACGGACCCCACGTCGACCGCGAGCCGGGACCCGCGCACCACGGCGTCGGGGTCCGGGGCGCCCGCGTCGGACGGCCCCGGACCCGTGCCGGGGATCAGGCGCCCGCCCCGATCGCGTCGCGGATGCCGGCGAGGGCCTCCGGCAGGCGGGTCGCGTCGGCGCCGCCGCCCTGCGCGAGGTCGTCCTTGCCGCCGCCACCGCCGCCGAGCACGCCGGACGCGGTCTTGACCAGCGCACCGGCGCGGACGCCGGCGGCACGGGCCGCGGCGTTGGTCGCGACCACCACGACCGGCCGGCCCTTGGCGACGCCGCCGATCGCGACCACGGCGGGCGCGGACTCGCCGAGCCGGCCGCGGACGTCCAGCACGAGGGTGCGCAGGTCGTCCGCCGCGACCTCGCCGGCGTCGTGCGTGACGACGCGCGTGCCGGCGACGTCGACCGCCCCGGCCGCGAGCGAGCCCGCCGCAGCGAGCACCTGCGCGGCGCGCACGGCCGCGAGCTCCTTCTCGGAGTCCTTGAGCCGGGCCATCAGGGACGCGACCCGGTCGGACAGCTCGTCCGGGCGCGCGCCGAGCAGACCGGACAGCTGGCCCACCAGCGCGTGCTCCTTGGCGTGGAACCCGTAGGCGCCGTCGCCGACCAGGGCGTCCACGCGCCGGACGCCGGATCCGATCGAGGACTCGCCGAGCAGCGTGACGAGGCCGAGCTCGCCGGAGCGGCGCACGTGCGTGCCGCCGCAGAGCTCGCGCGACCAGTCGCCGCCGATGGACACGACGCGGACCTGGTCGCCGTACTTCTCGCCGAACAGCGCCATCGCGCCGAGCGCGCGGGCCTCGGCGATCGGCATGGTCGCGTCCGTGACGTCGAGGTTCTCCTGGAGCCGGGTGTTGACCCGCTCCTCGACCTCGGACAGCACGCCCGCGGGCACGGCCTGGCCGGACCGGAAGTCGAACCGGACGCGGCTGGGCGCGTTCTCGGAGCCCGCCTGCGTGGCGGTGTCGCCCAACGCCTCCTGGACGGCCTTGTGGACCATGTGCGTCGCGGTGTGCGCGCGGCTGATCGCGAGGCGGCGGGTGGTGTCGATGGTCGCGACGCCCGGCTCGTCCAGGGTCACGGTGCCGTCGACCAGCCGGCCGCGGTGCACGGGCAGGCCCTTGACGGGCGCCTGCACGTCGTCCACCTCGATGGTCGCGCCGCCGTCCAGCACGATCGTGCCGTGGTCGGCCAGCTGGCCACCCATCTCGGCGTAGAACGGCGTGACGTCCAGGACGACCTCGACGTCCGCGGGCGCGGTCGCGGCGGGCGCGGGCACGCCGTCGACCAGCAGGCCGACCACGCGCGAGCGGGCGGTGGCCTGCTCGTAGCCCACGAACTCGACGGGCTTGGCACCCGAGCCGCTGAGCGTCGCGTGCAGGTCCTGGTACGCGGCGGTGTCCGTGCGACCGGCCCGCTTGGCCAGCGCGTCGGCGCGGGCGCGGTCGCGCTGCGCCTGCATGAGCGTGCGGAACGCCTTCTCGTCGACCGAGACGCCCTGCTCGGCGGCCATCTCGAGCGTGAGGTCGATCGGGAAGCCGTACGTGTCGTGCAGCTGGAACGCCTTGTCGCCGGTCAGCAGCGGCTTCGGGCCGGTGGTGGTCTGCTTGGCCTCGTTGACCGCCAGGTCGAGGATCGACGTGCCCGCGACGAGGGTGCGCAGGAACGACTCCTCCTCGGCGTACGCCACCTTGGCGATCCGGTCGAAGTCGCGCGCGAGCTCGGGGTAGGACGGGGACATCGCGTCGCGGGACACCGGCAGCAGCGTCGGCAGCGCGGGCGTCTCGACGCCCAGCAGGCGCATCGCGCGCACGGCGCGGCGCAGCAGCCGGCGCAGCACGTAGCCGCGGCCCTCGTTGGACGGGACGACGCCGTCGCCCATCAGCATCAGGCCGGAGCGGACGTGGTCGGCGACGACGCGCATCCGGACGTCGTCCTCGTGGTCCGCGCCGTACCGGCGGCCGGACAGCTCCTGCGCGGCCTCGATGACCGGGAAGACCTCGTCGATCTCGTACATGTTGTCGACGCCCTGCAGCAGGAACGCGACGCGCTCCAGGCCCATGCCGGTGTCGATGTTCTTCTGGTTGAGCTCGCCGAGGATCGGGAAGTCCTCCTTGCCGCCCCCGTCGCCGCGCTCGTACTGCATGAAGACGAGGTTCCAGATCTCGATGTACCGGTCCTCGTCCACGACGGGGCCGCCCTCGGCGCCGTACTCGGGGCCGCGGTCGACGTAGATCTCCGAGCAGGGGCCCGCGGGGCCGCGCGCACCGGTGGACCAGTAGTTGTCCTTCATGCCACGGCGCTGGATGCGCTCGTCCGGCAGGCCGGCGATCTTCTTCCAGAGGTCCGCGGCCTCGTCGTCGGTCTCGTAGACCGTGACCCAGATCTTCTCCTTCGGGAAGCCGTAGCCGCCCTGGTCCTGCGGAGTGGTGATCAGCTCCCACGCGTGGGTGATCGCCCCCTCCTTGAAGTAGTCGCCGAAGGAGAAGTTGCCGTTCATCTGGAAGAACGTGCCGTGCCGCGTGGTCTTGCCGACCTCCTCGATGTCGAGGGTGCGCACGCACTTCTGCACGCTGGTGGCGCGGGGCCACGGCGCGGTCTGCTCGCCGAGCATGTACGGGATGAACGGGACCATGCCCGCGATCACGAACAGCGTGGACGGGTCGGGCGAGATCAGCGGGGCCGAGGGCACCACGGCGTGACCGCGGGCCTCGAAGAAGTCGAGCCAACGCTGGCGGATCTCGGCGGTGCGCATGGTGTCCTCGTCATCTCGCGGGCGGGGGTTCCCCCCGCCGTCCTCGTGCTCAGCGTCGCGCCGGGCGGGGGTGTTCCCGCTCGCGCGACCGGGGTGCAGCCTAGGCGGCCGCTCGTGGTCTGGTTCAGAAGGCGTACGGCAGGTCGCCGTCGCCGTCGCCCGGGTCCTCGGTCGGCTCGTCGGCCCAGCCGCGGCGCGACCGCGCCTGGCGGGCCTCCGTCCGCGCCGCGGGGTCGCGGTGCCAGGCGGGCGGGACGGTGCCGGACCCGTCGGCCTCGTCCGCCGTGCCCGCGGCGTGGGCAGCGGCCCGGTGGGCGGCGCGCTCGGTGCGGATCGCGTCCACGTCCACGTCGCCGACCAGGTCGTGCCGCAGCTGCGCCTCGCGCTCGGCCATGCCGGTCACGAACTCGCGGCGCGCGTCCGACAGATTCCGGACGGCGCCGGCGGTGGTCGCACCGGCCCGGAACGCCGTGCGCGCGGCACGGGCGGCCGTCGACGCGGCGCCGGCTGCGCCCGCGCTGTGCGCGCCGTGCGGGCCGTCGGCCGCGCCGGTCACCGTGTCCAGCAGCCCGAGCCGCTTGGCGCCGGCGACCGCGGCCGCGGCGCCCACGCCGACCCAGAGCAGACGGCTCATCGCCCGGACCGCCCGCGGCCGCCCAGCCCGGCGAGCGCGCGGCGCACCCCGTAGGAGAACGCGGCGACCTTGATCATCGGGCCGCCGACGGTCGCCGCGAACAGCGACGTCAGGGCCGAGGCGTTCTGCGTGATCTGCGCGGCCGACGTCGTGATGGCGTCGACCCGCTCGAGCTGCGTGTTGGTGGACGACACGGTCGTCGCGGCCTCGTCGAGGATCGGCACGGTGTGCTCGGTGATCTCGCGCACCGAGGTGCGGGTCTCGTCGAGCACCCGGCCCAGCTTCACCAGCGGCACGGCGAGCGCACCCACCAGCAGCACGAAGGCGATGGCCGCGATGAGCCCCGCGATGTCTCCCAGCATGGCCAGCCCTTCGGTCGTCGACGCCGGAGGCGGCGTCGGGTGAACCCTACCGGCGCATCGCGCCGCAGGTGGTGCCCCACAACGCCGCGACGCCCCGGCTCCGGCCCGTGAGGGCGGTGCGGGGGCGTCGCGGAGGTGCAGCAGGTGCGATCAGCGGGCGTAGTACTCGACGACCAGCTGGACCTCGCACGTGATGGGGACCTCGGCGCGCTTCGGGCGGCGCACCAGGACGGCGCTCAGCTTCTCGAGCTGGACGTCCAGGTAGCCCGGCAGGGCCGGCAGCACGTCGCGGTGGGCGCCGGCGGCGGCGACCTGGAACGGCACGGTCGTCTGCGACTTCGGCTTGATCTGGAGGGTCTGGCCCTCCTTCACGCGGAAGGACGGACGGTCCACGATCTTGCCGTCGACCAGCACGTGACGGTGCACGACCGTCTGGCGGGCCTGCAGGATCGTGCGGGCGAAGCCGGCGCGGAGCACCAGCGCGTCCAGACGCGTCTCCAGGTCCTCGACCATGGCCTCACCGGTCAGGCCCGGGGCCTTGCGGGCGTCCTCGTACGCACGGGCCATCTGCTTCTCGCGGAGGGCGTACTGCGCGCGCAGGCGCTGCTTCTCGCGCAGACGCACGGCGTAGTCCGACTCGGTCCGGCGACGGGCGCGGCCGTGCTCACCGGGCGGGTAGGGGCGCTTCTCGAAGTGCTTGACGGCCTTGGGCGTCAGCGCGAGGCCGAGGGCGCGGGAGAGGCGCACCTGGCGACGCGCACGGGTCACGTTGCTCATGGATCTTCCTGTCGTTCGTACGGCACACCCGGCCGCGGTGACTCCGCGGGTGGGCGTGGGGCCGACCATTGCGTCCGGCGGACGCGGGCTAGGACCCCAGGCGGCCGTCCGGCTGACCCGCGGGCCCCGACGAGCGGGACCCGGGTGCGGACGACCGTGCAACTCTACCGGGTCGTCGGCCGTGGGCCTAACCGCGGCCTGCTCGGCGCGCGCCGAGCAGCACGCGCGCTCAGCGGGCCTCGGGCGGCGGGGCCTGGTCGAGCACGGACCGGATCCGGCCCAGCCGCTCGCCGACCTGGCGCTCGTAGCCGTTGTCGGTGGGCGTGTAGTAGCGGCTGCCGACCAGGTCGTCCGGCAGGTACTGCTGCGCGGCGATGCCGTGCGGGTGGTCGTGCGCGTACAGGTAGCCCTTGCCGTGGCCGAGGGCCTTGGCGCCGGCGTAGTGCGCGTCGCGCAGGTGGCTGGGAACAGAGCCCATCCGGCCGGCCTGCACGTCGGCCAGGGCGGCGTTGATCCCGTTGTAGGCCGCGTTCGACTTGGGGGCGGTGGCCAGGTGCACGACGGCCTCGGCCAGGATGATCCGCGCCTCCGGCATGCCGATCAGCGCTACGGCCTGCGCGGCGGCGACCGCGGTCTGCAGCGCGCTCGGGTCCGCCATGCCGACGTCCTCGGCGGCCGAGATGACGATCCGGCGGGCGATGAACCGCGGGTCCTCCCCCGCGGCGATCATCCGGGCCAGGTAGTGCAGGGACGCGTCGACGTCGGAGCCGCGCACCGACTTGATGAACGCGCTGATCACGTCGTAGTGCTGGTCGCCGTCCCGGTCGTACCGCACGGCGGCGACGTCGATCGCGCGCTCGGTGGTGGCCAGGTCGACCACGGCGGGCTCGTCGGCGGCGTCCCCGAGGTCGGCGTCCGGGTCGGCGAGCCGCGCCTCGCGGTCGGCCAGCGCGGCACCCGCGGCGGCCTCGAGGATGGTCAGCGCCTTGCGCGCGTCGCCGCCGGCCAGGCGCAGCAGGTGGTCCTCGGCGTCCTCGGTCAGCCGGACGGCGCCGCCCAGCCCGCGCTCGTCGTCGACCGCGCGCCGGACCAGGGCCCGCACGTCGTCGGTCTCCAGCGGGCGCAGGGTGAGCAGCAGCGACCGGGACAGCAGCGGGGAGTTCACCGAGAAGCTCGGGTTCTCCGTGGTGGCGGCGACCAGCGTCACCCAGCGGTTCTCCACGCTCGGGAGCAGGGCGTCCTGCTGCGCCTTGGTGAACCGGTGCACCTCGTCGATGAACAGCACGGTCTCCGAGCCGTCCGACGCCAGCCGGCGCCGGGCGTCCTCGACCACCTGGCGCACGTCCTTGACGCCGGCGGTGACGGCGGACAGCTCGACGAACCGGCGGCCCGACGTGGTGGCGACCAGGTAGGCCAGCGTCGTCTTGCCCGTGCCGGGCGGGCCCCAGAGCACGACCGACGACGGCGCCGCGCGCCGCGCGGTCGCGTCCCCCGGCTCCACCAGGCGGCGCAGCGGGGAGCCCGGCACGAGCAGGTGCTCCTGCCCGGCGACCTCCGCGAGGCTGCTCGGCCGCATCCGCACGGCGAGGGGGGAGCCGGCCGACGTCGTCGGGGTCCCCTGCGCCGTCGAGGTGACCGAGTCGAACAGATCCATGCCCGCGAGCCTACGGGCGCCGTCCCACACGGCGCGCCACCGCCGGCGCGCACCCGGCGGGGAGCGGGTCCGTGGTGCGCGCGCCCCCTCGGGCCTGCGATGCTGACCCGCGTGTTCGAGAGCCTCGGCCGACTGGTCGCCCGCCACCCCCGCCTGACGGTCCTGGTCTGGGCCGTCGTCGCCGTGGCCTGCTTCCTGCTCGCCCTGGTGGGCGTCGGCGGGCAGAACCTGTTCGACCGGCTCAGCACCGGCGAGCCGGTCGTGCCGGGCTCGGACAGCGCCCGTGCCGCCGAGCTGCTGACGTCGAGCGACGAGTCCGGGGCATCGCTCAGCCTGCTGGTGCAGGACGTGGACCCGGCGACCGAGGGGCTCGCGGAGGCGCTGGCGCCCGCGCGCGAGGAGGTCGCGGCGGTCGCCGGAGTGGTCGCGGTCATCGACCCGTTCGTGCTGCCCGAGGGCGTGGCGAACCCGGCCGCGGCGCCGCTGCTCGCGCAGGACGGGTCCGGGTTCCTCATGGTCGCCGAGCTGGACCCGGAGCTGTCCGGCGACGCGACGTCGGCCGCCCTGGACGACCTGGAGCAGGCGCTCGACGCGGTGGCGCCCGCGCTCACCGACGTGGCGCCCGACGCGACCGGGCTCGTGGGCGGCGGCTCGTTGATCGTCTCCGCGATCACCGACCAGGTCGAGGAGGACCTGACCACGGGCGAGGCCATCGCCCTGCCGGTGGCGCTGCTGATCATGGTCCTCGTGTTCGGCGGGTTCCTCGCCGCGGCGATGCCGATGGTCGGTGCGATCGCGTCCATCGCCGGTGGTCTGGGCACGCTGGTCGGGCTGTCGTACCTGATGGACGACCTGGAGTCGTCGGTCGTCAACGTCGTCACCGTGCTCGGCCTGGGCCTGTCCATCGACTACGGGCTGCTCGTCGTGTCGCGGTTCCGTGAGGAGCTCGGCCGGACGCTCGGTGACGACGAGGGCCGCTCGGCCCGCCGGCGGCGGGGCGACGGCGCGGTGGTGTCCGCCCTGCTGCGCACGATGGCGACCGCCGGCCGCACCGTCGCGTTCTCGGCGCTCACCGTCGCCATCTCCATCGCCGGCCTGCTGGTGTTCCGCCAGGACATCCTGCGCGCGTTCGGCGCGGGCTCGGTCGCCGTGATCGTGTTCGCGGTCGCGACCGCGCTGACGCTGGTGCCCGCGCTGCTGGTGCTGACGGGCCGCCGCCTGGCCGGGCCGAGCCGGCTGTCGCGGGTGCCCGGGCTGCGCGCCGTGCTGGCGCGCACCGCCGACGTGCAGACGGAGGAGGGCGTGTTCTCCCGCCTGGCGGCACGCGTGCAGCGGCGGCCGTGGTGGGTCATGGGCGGCACGCTGGCGGTGCTGCTGGTGCTCGCGAGCCCGCTGCTGCACCTGGAGCTGCGCAACTCCACGACCGAGCTGCTGCCCGCGTCCAGCCCGCAGCGCGAGTTCGTGGCGGAGCTCGCCGAGCAGTACCCCGCGTCGTCCTCCCCCGCGGTGTACCTGGTGGCGCAGACGAGCGTCGCCGAGGTGCAGGCCGCCGTCCCGGACCTCGAGGCGCTCGACGGCGTCGCGTCCGTGGACGCCCCCGCCGCCCGCGACTCGGTCGTGGTGGTGGGCGTGCGACCCGACGGCACCGACCCCGGCGGGGCCGAGGCCCAGGCCGTCGTGCACGCCCTGCGCGACCTCGACCTGCCGTTCGACGCCTACGTCGGCGGCCAGGCGGCGAACCAGATCGACTTCACCGACGCGCTGCTCGACCGGGCGCCGTGGGCGCTCGGCATCGTGGCCGTCGCGACGCTCGTCCTGCTGTTCCTGATGACCGGGTCGGTGGTGGTGCCGGTGAAGGCGCTGCTGACCAACGCGGTGTCGCTGTGCGCCTCGCTCGGCGTGCTGGTCTGGGTGTTCCAGGACGGCCACCTGTCGGGCGTCCTGGGCTTCGAGCCGACCGGCGGCATCGAGACCTACGTCGTGGCGCTGGTCATCGCCTTCGCGTTCGGGCTGGCGATGGACTACGAGGTGTTCCTGCTGTCCCGGATCAAGGAGCTGCACGACGCGGGGGTCCCCAACGACGAGGCGGTCCGGCTGGGCCTGCAGCGCTCGGGCCGGGTCATCACGTCGGCCGCGGCGATCATCATCGCGGTGTTCGCCGGGTTCGTCGCCGGCGAGCTGCTGGTGATCAAGGAGGTCGGCTTCTCGCTCGCGGTGGCGGTGCTGATCGACGCGACGCTGGTCCGGCTGCTGCTGGTGCCGGCGACGATGACGGTGCTGGGCTCGGCGAACTGGTGGGCGCCGGCCCCGCTGCGCCGGCTGCACGAGCGCCTCGCGATCACGCACTGACCCGCGGCCGCTCGCCCACCGGCGCGGGACAGCGGGGGGTCAGGGGCGGCGCAGCGTCGTGAGCCGGTGCCGGGTGCGCAGCCCCAGGCGGTGGTAGATCCGGCGGGCGCCGTCGTTGTCGTCCCACATCCCGAGGGATACCCAGTCCGACCCGTCCGCCAGCAGGGCGCGCACGGCGGCGGCGGTCAGGGCCGCGCCGAGGCCGCGCCCGCGCTCCCCCGGGCGCACGCCCAGCCCGTGCAGGTGCGCGGAGCCGGCGCCGCCGGGGCGCCCGGCGCGGGGGCTCGCGCCGATGACGCCGCCCAGCCGGTCGCCGGGCCCGCCGTCCGACGCCACGACGCCCCACCAGCGCTCGCCCGCGCCCTCCGGGTCGGCGTCGGTGCTGGGGTTGGCCTCGGCGAGGCACGCGCGGACCGCGTCCGCGTCGGCCCGGGGGTCGAGCTCGCGCACGTGCGCCTCGGCGGCGACGGCGGGCGGCGCGGTCGCGGTCGCCATCCACTCCCAGCCGGTGCGCGCGGGCACCAGCCCGAACCGCGCGACCTCGTCCGTGCGCAGCAGGTCGAGCGCGGCGGTCTCGACCCAGGCGAACCGGTGACCGGGCTCGTCGTGCGTGCGCAGCAGGCCGGCGACCGGTGCGGCCGGCCCGACCGCCATCAGCATGGTGGCGTCCGCCGAGGTGGAGCGCTGCACCAGCAGCATCGCGTCGCCGTCGGTGCGCACCCGCGCGGGCCGCCACCAGCGCCGCTCGTCGAGCAGGAACGGGTCGTCCGCCCACCGCGCGGGCAGCGCGGGGGCGGACGACGTCGTCCCGGCGGCCGCCTCGTCGGCGACCGGGGTCACTGCTGGGCGGGTGCCGCCGCGTCCGCGACGGGGGTCTCGGCCGTGGCGCCCTGGGGGGCGACCGCGGCCTTGCCGTCGCCGGCGGCCTTGGCCTTGGCGTCCACGCCGGCCTCGCGGCGCTGCTGCGCCGTGATCGGGGCCGGGGCACCGGTCAGCGGGTCGAAGCCGCCGCCGGACTTGGGGAACGCGATGACGTCGCGGATCGACTCCGAGCCGGTCAGCAGCGCGACGATGCGGTCCCAGCCGAACGCGATGCCGCCGTGCGGCGGGGCGCCGAACTGGAACGCGTCGAGCAGGAAGCCGAACTTCTCCTGCGCCTCGGCCTCGTCGATGCCCATGACCGCGAACACGCGCTCCTGGACGTCGCGGCGGTGGATACGGATCGACCCGCCGCCGATCTCGTTGCCGTTGCACACGATGTCGTAGGCGTAGGCCAGCGCCTCGCCCGGGTCCTCCTCGAAGCGGTCGATCCACTCCGGGGTCGGGGAGGTGAACGCGTGGTGCACGGCCGTCCAGGCGCCCTCGCCGACGGCGACGTCGTCGTCCTCGCCCGTCGGCTTGAACAGCGGCGCGTCGACGACCCACACGAAGGCCCACGCGGACTCGTCGATCAGACCGCCGCGGCGGCCGACCTCGAGGCGGGCGGCACCGAGCAGGGCACGGGCCTCGGCCGGCTTGCCCGCGGCGAAGAACACCGCGTCACCCGGCTGGGCACCGACGGCGGCCACCAGGCCCTCGCGCTCGGCCTCGGAGATGTTCTTGGCGACCGGGCCGCCGAGCGTGCCGTCCTCGGCCACGGTGACGTAGGCCAGGCCCTTGGCGCCGCGCTGCTTGGCCCACTCCTGCCAGGCGTCGAAGCCGCGGCGCGGGGTCGAGGCGCCGCCCGGCTGGACGACCGCACCGACGTAGGGCGCCTGGAACACGCGGAACGGCGTGTCGGCGAAGAACGACGTCAGCTCGACCAGCTCCAGGCCGAACCGCAGGTCGGGCTTGTCGGTGCCGAACCGGGCCATGGCGTCGGCGTAGGTCATCCGCGGGATCGGCGTCGTGATCTCGTAGCCGATCAGGTCCCACAGGGCGCGCAGGATCTGCTCGCCCAGCGCGATGACGTCCTCCTGGTCCACGAACGACATCTCGACGTCCAGCTGCGTGAACTCCGGCTGCCGGTCGGCACGGAAGTCCTCGTCGCGGTAGCAGCGGGCGATCTGGTAGTAGCGCTCCAGGCCGCCGACCATCAGCAGCTGCTTGAACAGCTGCGGCGACTGCGGCAGGGCGTACCAGGACCCCGGCGCGAGGCGGGCCGGCACGACGAAGTCGCGGGCGCCCTCCGGCGTCGAGCGGGTCAGGGTCGGGGTCTCGACCTCGACGAAGTCCTGGGCGTCGAGCACGCGGCGCGCGGCCTGGTTGGCCTTGGCCCGCAGGCGCATCGCCTTGGCGGGCTCGGGCCGGCGCAGGTCCAGGTAGCGGTGGCGCAGACGCGCCTCCTCGCCCACCGGCTCGTCCAGCGAGGACGACACCTGGAACGGCAGCGGCGCGGACTCGTTGAGCACGACGACCTGGTCCGCGACCAGCTCGACCTCGCCCGTGGCCAGGTGCGCGTTCTCGTTGCCCTCGGGCCGGCGACCGACCTGGCCGGTCACCTGCAGCACGTACTCGGCGCGCAGGCCGTGCGCGACGGCCTCGTCCCGGACGACGACCTGGGCGATGCCCGAGGCGTCCCGCAGGTCGACGAACGCCACCCCACCGTGATCGCGCCGGCGATCCACCCACCCGGTCAGGGTGACGGTGGTGCCGATGTGCTCGGCCCGCAGCGAGCCGGCGGTGTGGGTGCGCAGCACGGAGAGTCCTCTCAGGTGGTGGGGCGCTGCATCGCGCAGCCCGGCGAGTCTACTGCGGCCCCGCGCGCCGGCGGCGCCCGTCAGAACAGCGCGGGCTGCACGGCGCCGGACGCGACGCCCGGGACCAGGCTCTCCGGCAGGTCGCGGGACCACCCCGGCCGGAACCGCCACGGCGACGGCTGGGGGCGGCCGCCGGGGTCCACCGCGTCGGCCAGGGCGGGCGGCGCGTCGAGGCCGTGCCGGCGCCGCAGCGGCCGCACCCGCTCGGTGAGCCAGCGCCGGTACTCCTCCGGGACGTACGCCCCGTCGCCGTACAGCCGCCGGTACTTCGCGACCAGGGCCGGGTGCTGGTCGGCGAGCCACCGGAGCATCAGCGGCCGCACCGGCCCGCGCAGGTGCAGCGGGATCACCGTCACCCCGGTCGCGCCCGCGGCGGCGAGCTCGCGGAACAGGCCGTCCAGGTGCGCCGTGCCGTCGGTCAGCCACGGCAGGACAGGGGCGACCATCACGGTGCAGTCGAAGCCCGCGTCCCGGATCGCGCGGATCATGGCCAGCCGGGCGCGCGGCGTCGGGGTGCCGGGCTCGACGGCCTGCTGCAGCGCCTCGTCGCCGATGGCCAGGGACACGGCGATGCTGACCGGCACGTCCCGCGCCGCCTCGGTCAGCAGCGGCAGGTCGCGGCGCAGCAGCGTGCCCTTGGTGAGCACGGAGATCGGCGTCCCCGCGTGCGCCAGGGCGCCGATGATCCCCGGCATCAGCGCGTAGCGGCCCTCGGCCCGCTGGTACGGGTCGGTGTTGGTGCCCAGCGCGACGTGCTCGCGCCGCCAGGACGGCCGGCGCAGCTCCGCGGCGAGCACCTCGACGACGTTGGTCTTGACGACGATCTGGGTGTCGAAGTCCGCGCCGGCGTCCATCCCGAGGTACTCGTGGGTCGGTCGCGCGAAGCAGTACGTGCAGGCGTGCGAGCAGCCGCGCATCGGGTTCACGGTCCACCGGAACGGCATGGCCGACGCCTCGGGGACCTTGTTGAGCGCCGACTTCGCGTGCACCTCGTGGAACGTGACCCCCGCGAACTCGGGGGTGCGCACCGACCGCTGCAGGCCCGCCAGCGTCAGCCCGGGCAGCGCCGCGTCCGTCGCCTCGGTCAGCTTCTGCCCGTCCCACCGCATGGCTCGATTCGAACACGCGTTCGACCCGGTGGCAAGCGGCCTGGTCACGTTGCGCTCCGCTCGCAGGTGCTCAGCATGCTGGCGTCCGGGTTGCCGGTCCCGCCCGGACCGTCGACCGTGGAGGTATGACCACCGCGAACCCGGCGTCGTCCGCCCGTCCCGATCCCGCCCGCGCCCGCACCGGCCGCACCCGCCCGGTCACCCCCGAGGCCCGCGGCGTCCGGTCCTGGCTGGTCCTCGCCGGCCTGCTCCTGCTCAACGTGCTGGTGGCGGGCGGCGGCAGCATCGCCTCGTCGTCCGGGGTCGACGGCTGGTACGCCGACGCCGCGAAGCCGTCGTGGGTGCCGCCGAACTGGGTGTTCGCCCCGGTGTGGACCGTGCTGTACGTGATGATGGCGGTGGCCGCGTGGCTGATCTGGCGGCGGCACGGCTTCCGTGCCGCCCGCACCGCGCTGGTCCTGTACGGCGTGCAGCTGGCGCTGAACGCGGCGTGGACCCCGGTGTTCTTCGGCGCCGAGCAGCTCGGCTGGGGCCTCGTGGTCATCCTCCTGCTGGAGGTGGCGCTGGTCGCGACGATCGTCGCGTTCCACCACCTGACGCCCTGGGTCGCGTGGCTGCTCGGCCCCTACCTGGCGTGGGCGCTGTACGCCACCACCCTGAACGCGGGCGTCGCGGCCCTGGCCTGACGCCCGCGCCCCGAGGTCACTCCCCCGCCGGCACCACCCGGGGGAACAGGTCCTCGGCCGGAGGCGCCCAGACGGCCGCGTCGGCGTCGACCTGCTCGCCCGAGCGGATGTCCTTGACCTGGTCGGCGGCGCCGTCCTCGCCCGCGGGGAACCACACGTACGGGATGCCGCGCCGGTCGGCGTGCTTGATCTGCTTGCCGAACTTGGCGGCGGTCGGTGCGACCTCGACCGGCACGCCGCGGGCGCGCAGGGCTGTCGCGACGGCGTCCGAGACGGGGCGGGTCTGCTCGTCCGTGACGGCGACCAGCACGGCCGCGGGGACGCCGCGGGTCGCGCGCACCAACCCGCCGGACAGCAGCCGGGACACCAGCCGGGAGACGCCGATCGACAGCCCGACGCCGGGGTAGGTCTGCTTGCCGTCCGAGGCGAGGGTGTCGTAGCGCCCGCCCGAGCAGATGGAGCCGAGCTGCTCGTGGCCCACCAGCACCGTCTCGTAGACCGAGCCGGTGTAGTAGTCCAGGCCACGCGCGATCTTGAGGTCGGCGACGACGACGCCGGGGGCGCGCACCGCGGCGGCCTCGACCAGCTGCCGGAGCTCGTCCAGGCCCTGCTCCATCAGCTCGGACCGCACGCCGTGCGCGGCCGCGAGCTCCCGCACCCGGTCCACCACGCCGGCGTCGCCGCCGCTGATCGCGGCCAGCGCCAGGCAGGCCTGCGCCTGCTCGGGCGTGGCGCCCGCCTCGGCGACGAGCTGGCCGGCGACCTTGTCCGGCCCGATCTTGTCCAGCTTGTCGATGCTGCGCAGCACGCCGTCGACGTCGGTGAGCCCGAGCCCGCGGTAGAAGCCCTCGGCGACGCGCCGGTTGTTCACCAGGATCCGGACCGGCGGCACGCCGATGTCCCGCAGGGCGCCGAGCGCCTCCGCCATGACCAGCGGCAGGTCCACCTCGTAGTGGTACGGCAGGTCGCCGGAACCGACGACGTCGATGTCCGCCTGCACGAACTCGCGGAACCGGCCGTCCTGGGGCCGCTCGCCGCGCCACACCTTCTGGATCTGGTAGCGCTGGAACGGGAACGCGAGGTGGCCCGCGTTCTCCAGCACGTACCGCGCGAACGGGACCGTGAGGTCGAAGTGCAGGCCCAGCTGGCCGGACCGGTCGGCGTCGGAGCCGTCCACCTCCTCCTGCAGCCGGCGCAGGACGTACACCTCCTTGGAGGTCTCCCCCTTGCGCAGCAGCTGGTCGAGCGGCTCGACCGCGCGGGTCTCGATGCCGGCGAAGCCGTGCAGCTCGAAGGTGCGCCGCAGCGTGTCGAGGACGTGCTGCTCGACCACGCGGCCGTCGGGGAGCCACTCGGGGAAACCGGACAGAGGAGTCGGACGTGCCATGCGCGTCATCCTGCCAGGTACGGGTTGGTCCTCAGCTCCACGTCCACGCGGGTGGCGGGGCCGTGGCCGGGCAGGACGTGCGTGCCCGGGGGCAGCACCGCCACGACCTCGCGGAGCGTCGTGGCCATGACGGCGGCGTCACCGCCCGGCAGGTCGGTGCGCCCGACGGTGCCGGCGAACAGCACGTCGCCCGTGAACGCGACCTGGTCCGCGCCCGCGTCCACCAGATACAGCGTCGACCCCTCGGTGTGCCCGGGCGCGTGCCGGGCGACCAGCCGCACGCCGCCGAGCACGAGCTCGGCGTCCGCCGTGCGCGCCCCGTCGTCGCCGGCGCCGAACGGCTCGACGGCGCCCGCCTCGAAGCCCTCGGCGTCGGCGCCCGCGGCGACGAGGGCCGCACGCAGGGCGTCCCGGACGCCGAGCGCGTCGGGTGCCGCGCCCCCTGCGCCTCCTGCACCCAGGGTGCCGAGCGGGTCGGCCAGCCGGTACGCGTCGCGCGCGTGCAGCCGGACCGGGACGCCCGCCTCGGTCGCGAGCCGGCCCGCGTCCCACACGTGGTCGGCGTGCCCGTGGGTCACGACCACCCCGGTGATCCGCAGCCCCTGCTCCGCCACGACGCCCCGCACGGCGTCGGCGACACCCACCCCGGGGTCCACGACGACGCAGGTCCCGTCGTCCGCCGCCACCACGTAGCAGGCGGCGGCGAACACGGGCGAGGTGACTCCGACGATGCGCACCCGGCCACGCTAGCGGTGGCGTCGGCACCGCTCCGCCCGGGCCCGCGACGGCTGCGCGGCAGGTCGGCGCGACGCCCGCGGCGCGGGGGGCGTCCGAGTCCCGCCCCGGCTGCCTAGACTGTCGGGCGGGCGCGGGTGCTCCGTGTCCACCAGGGGGACCCGCCCGCAGGTCGAGATCGAGGAGTGTGCGTGCCGTCCAGCAAGCGCGAGCGCGAGTACGAGCGCCGCCGGTACGAGAAGTGGCAGGAGCGCCAGACCGCCCGGCGGGCCAGGCGGCGTCGCCAGCAGATCGTCGCCGTCGGTGTCGTCGGCGTGCTGGTGCTGGGCGTCGGCGTGACCGCCGGCATCCTGCTGTCGGGATCGGGCGACGGCGGCGCGGACGCCGCGAGCGACCCCGGTGCCACGACCGCGGCGACCACCCCGGCGGAGCGCGTCGGCAACGGCGGCGTCGTCCCCGAGGCCGCGCTCGCCGAGGGCCGCACCTGGACCGGCACGATCACGACCAGCCAGGGCGAGATCGGCGTCGAGCTCGACGGGGCCGCCGCGCCGCAGGCGGTGGCGAACTTCGTCACCCTCGGCCAGGAGGGCTACTTCGACGGCACCGACTGCCACCGGCTGACCACCGAGGGCATCTACGTGCTGCAGTGCGGTGACCCGACGGGCACCGGCACCGGCAGCCCGGGCTACTCGTTCGGCCCGATCGAGAACGCGCCCGCGGACGACGTCTACCCGGCGGGGACCCTCGCCATGGCGCGTCAGGGCGGCAACGGCGAGTCGATGGGGAGCCAGTTCTTCCTCGTCTACGAGGACTCGACCATCCCGGCGGACGACGCCGGCGGCTACACCGTGTTCGGCCGCATCACGTCGGGCCTCGACGTCGTGCAGGCAGTCGCTGACGCGGGCGTGAGCGGAGGTGCCTCCGACGGCACCCCCTCCACCCCCGTCACCATCGAGGGAGTGGAGACCCAGTGACCGAGACGCCCGACGAGCAGCAGCGCTCGCACGACGACGAGGCCGCCGTGGCCACGACGGCGCCGGACCAGCAGGTCGAGGAGACCGCGCCCGAGGAGACCGCGCCCGAGGAGGTCGCGCCCGAGGAGGCCGCCGCCGAGGACGTCGCTCCCGAGGAGACCACGCCCGCGGAGACCGCCCCCGAGGAGACCACTCCCGAGGAGGTCGCCCCCGTGGAGGCCGCCGCCGCCGAGGAGACTGCTGCCGAGGAGACCACGTCCGAGGTGACCGCCTCGGAGGTCGCTCCCGAGGACGCCCCCGCCGGGGGGACCGCTCCCGAGCAGACCACCTCCGAGGTGCCCGCCGCGGAGCCCGCCGCCGAAGAGGTGGCACCGGAGACGGGCGCCGCAGCCGAGGAGAGCACGCCGGCGGAGGCCGCTCCCGAGGCGCCCACCGCCGCGCCCGCGGCCCCGGCCGCCGCCCCCGGCCCGGTCCCCCGCCCGCCGCTGCCGAGCGCCATGCGCCCCCGGCCGCGCCCGGCCCCGGGCCAGTCCCCCGTCGCGGCCGCGACCACCCCGGTGGCGCCCGCCGCCCCGGTGACCGTCCCGGACGACTCGGCGGAGGCGGCCGCGGCGACGGCGTTCGGCCGCGTGGACGAGGACGGCACGGTGTACGTCCGCGAGGCCGCCGGCGAGCGTGCCGTGGGCCAGTTCCCCGGCGCCACCGCGGACGAGGCCCTCGCCCTGTACGTGCGCCGGTTCCTGGACCTCCAGGCCAAGGTCGTGCTGTTCGAGGCGCGCCTCACCGCGACGGACCTCGCGGTCAAGGAGATCGACCAGACGCTCACGCGCCTGACCGAGGAGACCGCCGAGCCCGCCGCCGTCGGTGACCTGGACGGGCTGCGTGCCCGCCTGGACGCGCTGCGCGCGACCGCGGCCGAGCGGCGCGCCGCGGTGGAGGCCGAGCGGGCCGCCGCCCGGCAGGAGGCGCTGGCCGCCCGCACGCAGATCGTCGAGCGCGCGGAGAAGATCGCCGGCACCGACCCGGCCCGGATGCAGTGGCGCCCGGCGGGCGAGCAGCTGCGCAGCCTGCTGGAGGAGTGGAAGGAGGCGCAGCGCTCCGGCCCGCGCGTCGACCGCACCTCGGAGGAGGCGCTCTGGAAGCGGTTCAGCCACGCGCGCACCACGTTCGACCGGGAGCGGCGGCACTACTTCGCCGAGCTCGAGTCCCGCAACGCCGGGGCCAAGGCCACCAAGGAGGAGATCGTCCGCGAGGCCGAGCGCCTGCAGACGAGCACCGACTGGGGCGCGACGGCCGGCCAGTACCGCGACCTCATGGCCCGGTGGAAGGCCGCCGGGCGGGCCAGCCGCGCGGACGACGACGCGCTCTGGGCCCGGTTCCGTGCCGCCCAGGACACGTTCTTCCACGCCCGGGACGAGCTGAACGCCGCGACCGACCGCGAGTACGGCGCCAACCTGGAGGTCAAGGAGGCGCTGCTCGCCGAGGCCGAGGCGATCGACGTGTCGAAGGGCCTCGGGCAGGCCAAGGCCGCGCTCCGGTCGATCCAGGACCGCTGGGAGGCGGCGGGCAAGGTGCCCCGCGGCGACATCCAGCGCGTCGAGGCGCGCCTGCGCGCGGTCGAGAGCACGATCCGGGACGCCGACCAGGCGGAGTGGCGCCGCACCAACCCGGAGACCCGCGCGCGGGCCGAGGGTGCGCTCGCCCAGCTCGAGAACGCCATCGCGCAGCTCGAGGCCGACCTGGCGAAGGCCCAGGCCGGCGGCGACAGCCGCAAGGTCGCCGACGCGCAGGCCGCGCTCGACGCGCGGCGTGCCTGGCTCGAGCAGGTCCAGCGGGCCGCGCAGGACTCGCGCGGCTGACCCGCCGCGCCGGTTGACCGCCGCCCGGCGGCACGCCGGGAGCCGTCCACAGGGATGCCGGTCGCCCCTCGCCCAGTGCGGGGGTCGACCGGCATCCTGCTGCGGTGAGCGTGCCCGACCTGCCCGACCTGCCCCACCTGCCTGATCCGCCACACCCGCCCGAGCGCACGGGCTCCCCCGCGCCCGCCCGTGCCCGGGCGGCCGTCGTCCGCCGCGCGGACCTCGGCGACGTCGCCTGGCAGGTGCTGCTCCGGGACGGTGACCTGGTCCCGCTGCGGGACGACGCCGCGCTGCCCGCCGGCGTCCCGGAGACCGCCGTGCTCCGTGCGGCCGCGCTGGCGCCCCGGGTCCCGGCGCGGTGCGCGGTCGCGCGGGCGGCGGCGGTGTGGGTGCACCTCGGCGGCCCGCCGCCGGACCGGCTGCACGTGGTGGCACCGCGCCGCGTCCGGGCCCCCGACCCGGCGCCCGGACGTGCGGCGTCCGTCGCCGACCTGCCCGACCGCGACGTGACCACCGTGGGCGGGGTCCGGGTCACGACCCCGCGGCGCACGGCCGTGGACCTGCTCAGCCACGACCCGCCCGAGCTGGCGCTGACGCTGGTCGCCCGGCTCGCGGCGGCGGGCCTGGACCTCACCCGGCTGCGCGCGGACGTGGCGGCTGCCGCGGGCCGCCGCGGCATCCGCGCGGCCGCCGCCCTGCTCCCCCGCGCCGCCCCGGCCGCGGCGACAGCGCGCCCAGCACCGCCGGCGCCACCAGCACCACCGGCGCCATCAGCACCACCGCCACCTGCCGTGCCGGACGGTCGTCAGGCGTCGACGACCGGCTGGTCCGCCTTCGCGCCCGTGATCCGGTAGACGTCGAACACGCCCTCGACCTTGCGCACCGCCGACAGCACGGACGTGAGGTGGGACGGCTCCGCCATCTCGAAGACGAACCGGGACATCGCCACCCGGTCGCGCGAGGTCGACACCGACGCGGACAGGATGTTCACGTGGTGGTCGGACAGCACGCGGGTCACGTCCGACAGCAGCCGGCTGCGGTCCAGCGCCTCCACCTGGATCTGCACCAGGAACAGCGCGGTGCTGCTCTGGCTCCAGGCGACGTCGACCATGCGCTCGGGCTGCTCGCGCAGCGAGGAGACGTTGATGCAGTCCGACCGGTGCACGCTGACGCCCTGACCGCGGGTCACGAAGCCGACGATGTCGTCGCCCGGCACCGGGGTGCAGCACTTGGCGAGCTTGACCCAGATGTCGTCGACGCCCTTGACCACGACGCCGGGGTCGCCGGTCCGCACGCGCCGGGCGGTCTGCCCGGGCCGCGCGACCTCGGCCATGTCCTCCTCGGCGCCGGGCTCGCCGCCCATCGCGTGCACGAGGCGCTGCACGACGGTCGCCGCGGACACCTGGCCCTCGCCGATGGCGGCGTACAGGGCCGAGACGTCGGCGTACCGCATCTCGTTGGCGAGCGCGACCAGCGACTCGTGGGACAGCAGGCGCTGGATCGGCAGGTTCTGCTTACGCATCGCCTTGGCGATGGCGTCCTTGCCGTGCTCGATCGCCTCCTCGCGCCGCTCCTTGGTGAACCACTGGCGGATCTTGTTGCGCGCGCGGGGGCTGGTGACGAACCCGAGCCAGTCGCGCGACGGGCCCGCGGTCTCGGACTTCGAGGTGAACACCTCGACGACGTCGCCGTTCTCCAGGGTCGAGTCGAGCGGCACGAGCCGGCCGTTGACCCGGGCGCCCATCGTGCGGTGGCCGACCTCGGTGTGCACGGCGTAGGCGAAGTCCACCGGGGTGGCGCCGGCGGGCAGCGCCATGACGTCGCCCTTGGGCGTGAAGACGTAGACCTCGCCGTCGGCGATCTCGAACCGCAGGGAGTCGAGGAACTCCGAGGGGTCGGCGGTCTCCTTCTGCCAGTCGACCAGCTGGCGCAGCCACGCCATGTCGTTGCCGTCGGTGTCGGCACCGGCGCCCTTGGCGTTCTCCTTGTACTTCCAGTGCGCGGCGACGCCGTACTCGGCGCGGCGGTGCATGTCGTGCGTGCGGATCTGGATCTCGACGGGCTTGCCGCCGGGGCCGATCACCGTCGTGTGCAGCGACTGGTAGAGGTTGAACTTGGGCATCGCGATGTAGTCCTTGAACCGGCCGGGGACCGGGTTCCACCGCGCGTGCAGGGCGCCGAGCGCCGCGTAGCAGTCGCGCACCGTGTCGACCAGGACACGCACGCCCACCAGGTCGTAGATGTCGGCGAAGTCGCGGCCGCGGACGATCATCTTCTGGTAGATCGAGTAGTAGTGCTTGGGCCGGCCGGTGACGGTCGCCTTGATCTTGGACGTGCGCAGGTCGGCGCCGACCTGGTCGCGCACGACGGCGAGGTACTCCTCGCGGGCCGGGGCGCGCTCGGCGACCAGGTGCACGATCTCGTCGTAGACCTTCGGGTACAGCGTCGAGAACGACAGGTCCTCGAGCTCCCACTTGATGGTGTTCATGCCCAGCCGGTGCGCGAGCGGGGCGTAGATCTCCAGCGTCTCGCGCGCCTTCTTCTCCGCCGAGGCGGCGGGGACGAACTTCCAGGTGCGCGCGTTGTGCAGCCGGTCCGCCAGCTTGATGACCAGCACGCGGATGTCACGGGACATCGCGACGACCATCTTGCGCACGGTCTCGGCCTGCGCGGCGTCGCCGTAGGTCACCTTGTCGAGCTTGGTGACGCCGTCGACGAGCATGGCGATCTCGGGTCCGTACTCCGCCCGCAGCTGCTCCAGGGAGTACGAGGTGTCCTCGACCGTGTCGTGCAGCAGCGCGGCGGCGAGCGTCGGCGGGGTCATGCCGAGCTCCGCCAGGATCGTCGCCACGGCGACGGGGTGCGTGATGTACGGGTCACCGCTCTTGCGGAGCTGCCCCCGGTGCGCGCGCTCCGCCGTGACGTACGCGCGCTCCAGCAGGCTGAGGTCGGCCCGCGGGTGGTTGGTCCGGACGGCCTGCAGCAGCGGCTCGATGACCGGCGACTGCTGCGGCCGGCTCCCCTGCCCGAACCGGGCCAGGCGCGAGCGCACCCGGCTGGTGCTGCCGGTGGTCGCGGCGGCCTCGGGCGTGTCGGGAGACGTCCGTACCTGGTCCGCCATGCGAGCCTCCCGTCGTGCCGGAACCGCCCGGCTGTCCGATGCGTCGTGATCCGGGCCGGCCGGTCGCGACGCCGATCCGGACGATTCTACGGCTTCCGGGCCGCGGGACCTCCTCAGCCGACGGCGAGCAGCGCGTCGACGTGGTGCCCCTCGAGCCGGGACCGGCCCGGGAGGAACGTCAGGTCCATCAGGAACGACAGGCCGACCACCTCCGCGCCGCACTCCTCGAGCAGCTCGATCGTCGCCTTCGCGGTGCCGCCGGTGGCGAGCACGTCGTCGACCACGAGCACGCGGGAGCCGGCCGGGACGGTGAACGGGTGCAGCTCGACCGACGCCGCGCCGTACTCGAGCTCGTAGTCCCGGCGGGCGGTCGGCCCGGGCAGCTTGCCTGCCTTGCGCACCGGCAGGAAGCCGGCGCCCAGGGCCAGGGCGACCGGTGCGGCGAGGATGAACCCGCGCGCCTCCATGCCGGCGACCAGGTCGACGGGGCCCGGGACGCGGGCGGCCATCTCCTGCACCACCGCGTGGAAGGCCGGTCCGTCCGCGAGCAGCGGCGTGATGTCCTTGAACACCACGCCCGCCGTCGGGTAGTCGGGCACGTCGCGGACGAGCTCGTCGATCCGGGCCACGAGGGCCTCGCCGGTGAGCGGGGCGCTCGTCCGGTCCTGCTGCGCGTGGCTCATCGCCGACCCTTCTTCTTCCGCGGCTGCGCCGCGACTCCCTGGTGGCCGCCGGGGCGGACCTGACCGGTGTACCGGCCGACCGCGACCGGGTCGCCGGCCGCGTCGTCCCCGCGGGCCTCGGTGCCGTCGCCGGCGCCCGTCGCGGTGCGGGCCCTCAGGGCCAGCACCTTGGCGGTGTGCTCCCGGATGGGCTGCTCGCGCTCGCGCAGGGCGACCTCGAGGGGCGTGGCGAGGAAGATCGACGAGAACGCGCCGACCAGCATGCCGACGAACAGCGCGAGCGCGATGTCCCGCAGCGTGCCCGCGCCGAGCACGAACGCGCCGATGAACAGGATGGCGGCGACCGGCAGCAGGGCCACCACGGACGTGTTGATCGAGCGGACCAGGGTCTGGTTGACCGCGAGGTTCGCGCGCTCCTCGTAGGTGGAGCGGGTCTGGTCGGTGATGCCGACGGTGTTCTCGCGCACCTTGTCGAACACCACGACCGTGTCGTAGATCGAGTAGCCGAGGATCGTCAGGAAGCCGATCACCGTCGCCGGCGTGACCTCCCAGCCGATCGCGGCGTAGACGCCCGCCGTGATGACGATGTCGTGCACCAGCGCGACGATCGCCGCGAGGGCCATCCGCCAGTTCCGGAAGTAGATCGTCATGACGATGCTGACCAGCACCAGGAACACGACGAGGCTGGTCGCGGCCTTCTGGGACACGTCCTTGCCCCAGGTCGGGCCGATGAACGAGCTCGCGACGTCGTCCTCGGAGACGCCGTACGCCTCCTCGAGCGACGCGCGGACCTGGCTCACCTGGTCGTTGGTCAGCTCGGCGGTCTGGATCCGCAGCGAGGAGGAGCCGACGTTCGTGACGCGCGGCACCTCCTCGGGGGCGATGTCCGTGACCGCGTCGATGGCGGGCTGCTGGTCCGTGGTCGACACGTTCGACACGGTGAACTGCGAGCCGCCGCGGAACTCGATGCCCGCGTGCAGACCCGGCGTGAACAGCAGGGCCGCGGAGATCAGGACCAGGACGCCGGAGATGGAGAACCAGAGCCTGCGGCGGCCGACGATGTCGTACGACCGGCGGCCCGTGTAGAGGTCGTTGCCCCACTGGGCGAAGTTGACGGCCATCAGGACTCGTTCCCCTCGGTGCGTCGTGCGGTGTCCTCCGGGGTCGCGGGACCGTCGTCGGCCGGCGCGCCGTCGGCGGGCGCGGCGTCCGCCGGGACGGTGCCGGCCTGCGCGGCGCGGGCAGCGGCCCGGCGCTCGGCGATGGTGCCGCCGGCCCCGGCCGGGGCGGCCACGAGCGTCGACGTCGGGACGTCGAGCCCGCGCGGGGCGTCGGCGGGCGCCGGGGCGTCGGCCGACGTGCCGGCGTCGGTGCGCGGCCCGCGCACGACGCGCCCGCGGCCCACGTACCGGGTGGCGTCCGGGGCGCCGAGGCGCCGCGGGTCCAGGCCGGAGAGCGGGTGGCCGGAGCCGAAGAACTTCGTCCGCGCGATCAGCCGCATCACCGGGTGGGTGAAGGTGAACACGACGAGCAGGTCGATCAGCGTGGTCAGGCCGAGCGTGAACGCGAAGCCGCGGACCGAGCCGACGGCCAGGAAGTACAGGACGATCGCGGCGAGGAAGTTCACCGCGTCGGAGGCGAGGATCGTGCGGCGCGCGCGCTCCCAGGCGCGGTCGACGGCGGCGACCAGGGTCCGGCCCTCGCGCAGCTCGTCGCGGATGCGCTCGAAGTACACGATGAACGAGTCCGCGGTGATGCCGATGGCCACGATCAGGCCGGCGACGCCGGGCAGGGACAGCCGGTAGCCCTGGGTCCAGGACAGCAGCGTGACCACGCCGTACGTCAGCACGCCCGCGATCACGAGGGACGCCACGGTCACGAGGCCGAGCGCGCGGTACTGGAACAGCGAGTACACGACGACCAGCAGCAGCCCGATCAGGCCCGCGATCAGGCCCTTCTCCAGCTGCTCGGAGCCGAGCGTCGCGGAGATCTGCTCCTCGCTCTGCACCTCGAAGCTGAGCGGCAGGGAGCCGAACTTCAGCTGGTTGGCGAGCGTGGTCGCGGTCTCGCGGGTGAACGAGCCGGAGATCTCCGGCTTGCCGTCCGAGATGATCACGCCGGGGTCGAGCGACGGCGCGGAGATCACCAGGCCGTCCAGGACGATCGCGAACTGGTTCTGCGGCGCCTGCTGGCCCTGCAGCCGCTCGGTCACCTCGGCGAAGGTGCGGGTGCCCTCGCGGTCGAACTCGATGTTGACGGCCCACGTGTTCGTCACGGCGCCGGACTGGCTGACCTGCAGGCCCGAGCTCGCGTTCGCGATGCGGGACCCCTCGACCTCGACCGGGCCGAGCACGTACTTGATCGTGCCGGTGGGGTCGCAGGTGACCAGGGCCTCGTCCGCGGGGGCGGACTGGCCACCGGTCAGGTTGGCCTGGTCCGTGCAGTCGAGGGCGTCGTACCGGGCCTGCACGGCCGGGGTGATGTAGTACTCGGCGTCGCTGGCCGAGTCCGGCGCGGCCTTGGTCGGCTCGTCCGAGGGCTCCTCGGCGGCCGCCGTCGCACCGTCCGTCGGCGTCGGCGTCGCGGCCGGCGTGGGCTCGGGCGCGCCGTACGTCAGGACCGGGCGGAACTCCATCTGCGCGGACGTCCGGACCAGGTCCAGCGTCTCCTCGCTCGGGCGGCCCGGCAGGGCCACGACGATGTTGGACCCGCCCTGGCTGGTGATCTCGGCCTCGGCGACGCCGGAGGAGTCGACGCGCTGCCGGATGACCTCGATCGCCTGGGCGATGGTCTCCGACGAGACGCTGGACTCGTCCTCGGCGACCGGCGCGAGGATCAGCTGCGTGCCGCCCTCCAGGTCGAGCGCGAGCTTCGGGGTCCACGACGCGTCGGACCACCGCGTCCCGGCGAAGATCGCCCCGAAGACGGCGACCGTCAGGACGGCGAGCGTGAGGAGCGTGCGCGCCGGGTGGCGGCGACGGGTGGGTGGGGCCAACGGATCGTCTTCTCTCGTGCGCGCACCGCCCGCTGGGTCCAGCGGGCGGTGCGGATGGGGTACGACTACTGCTGCGGCTTCTTGGGGCCGTCGGGGCCCTCGTCGTCACGCGGGGGCTGCAGCGACGACAGGTCGTCCGGCACGTCGATGCGGCCCGGCGGGACTGCACCCGGCTCGTCGCGCCACTCCGCGTCGTCGGCCAGCGCGTCGTCGTCCTCGACGACCTCCTCGACCGGCGGGTCGACGAGGCGCGCGATGGCGGCCTTGATCCAGACGCTCTGCGTCCCCGGGGTCGACTCGAGGGTGACCTCGTCGCCGTCCACCTCGACCACGGTCCCGTACATGCCGGACCCGGTCATGACCCGCTGGCCCGGCTGCAGGTTGTCCCGGAAGCTGAGCTGCTCCCGCTGCGCCTTCCGCTGCCGGCTGGACAGCAGGAACATCGCCCCGATGCCGATGACGAGGATGATGAGGAAGGTGGGGTCCAAGACGAGCTCCTGATCGCGTATGACGTCGGCCGCAGTCTAGGCGCCACGGCTCCGGGCTCCTAACGACCGCGCACGCGCGTCGGTTCCCATCCTCCCGCGGCGGCCCGGGCGCGTCGAGGTCGTGCGGCGAGCGTGCTCAGCCGAACAGCGTGCCCGTGGGCACCGGCGCGGTGAGCCCGAGGTGCGCCCACGCCTCGGCGGTGGCGACCCGCCCGCGCGCGGTGCGGCCGATCAGCCCCTCGCGCACCAGGAACGGCTCCGCGACCGTCTCGACGGTCTCCGGCTCCTCGCCGACCGCCACGGCCAGCGTGGTCAGCCCGACCGGTCCCCCGCCGAACCGCGTGCACAGCGCCGTGAGCACGGCGCGGTCCAGCCGGTCCAGGCCGAGGCGGTCGACCTCGTACACCTCGAGCGCCGCCCGGGCCGCGTCGAGCGACAGCGTGCCGTCGCCGCGCACCTGCGCCCAGTCCCGCACCCGGCGCAGCAGCCGGTTGGCGATGCGCGGGGTGCCGCGGGACCGGGACGCGATCTCCGCGGCGGCCTCGTGCGCGAGCGGCACGTCGAGCAGCCCGGCGGAGCGCAGCAGCACCCGCTCGAGCTCGTCGTCGGCGTAGAAGTCGAGGTGCCCGGTGAACCCGAACCGGTCCCGGAGCGGCGCCGGCAGCAGCCCGGCACGGGTCGTGGCGCCGACCACCGTGAACGGCGGCAGGGCCAGCGGGATCGCGCTGGCGCCCGCGCCCTTGCCCACCACCACGTCGACGCGGAAGTCCTCCATCGCGACGTACAGCAGCTCCTCGGCGGGCCGCGCGAGGCGGTGGATCTCGTCGATGAACAGGACCTCGTTCTCCTCCAGGGAGGAGAGGATCGCGGCCAGGTCGCCCGCGTGCTGGATCGCCGGCCCGCTGGTGACGCGCAGGGAGGTGCCGAGCTCGGCGGCGATGATCATGGCCAGCGTCGTCTTGCCGAGCCCGGGCGGGCCGGACAGCAGCACGTGGTCCGGGGCGCGGCCGCGGCCCAGCGCGGCCTGCAGCACCAGGGACAGCTGCTCGCGCACCACCTTCTGGCCGACGAACTCGTCCAGGTGCCGGGGGCGCAGCGCGGCCTCGGCCGCGCGCTCCAGCTCGTCCGCGCCGGGCCGGACCAGCGAGCCCTCGCCGTCCTCCGGGACGTCGTCAGCCACGGCCGCCGCCCAGCGTCCGCAGGGCCGCGCGCAGCACGCCCGCGACCTCCGCCTCCCCGACCGGCTCCTCGCTGCCGTCCAGCACGGACGTGACCGCGTCCTGCGCCGCCTTGGCGTTCCAGCCGAGGCCGACCAGCGCCTCGACCACCTGGTCACGGCGGTCCGCGGGGCTCGCCGCGACCGGGGCACCGCCGCCGGCGACCAGTTCGCGCGGCACGCCGAGCCGGTCCGCCAGCTCCAGGACGATCCGCTGCGCGCCCTTGTGGCCGATCCCGGGCACCCGCTTCAGCGCGGCCAGGTCCTCGGCGGCCACCGCGCGCCGCAGGCCGTCCGGCGTGTGCACCGCGAGCATCGCCAGCGCGAGCCGGGGCCCGACGCCGCTGACGGTCTGCAGCACCTCGAACACCTCGCGCTCGTCGGCGTCCGCGAACCCGAACAGCGTGAGCGAGTCCTCGCGCACCACCAGCTGGGTGTGCAGCAGCGCCGTCTGCCCGACCCGCAGGCCCGCCAGCGTCGCCGGGGTCGCCTGCACCAGCATGCCGACCCCGCCGACCTCCACCACCGCGGCGTCCAGCCGCACGGCCAGCACCGTCCCGTGCACCGAGGCGATCACACCGGCTCCTTCCCGTCGGACGTCGGCGAGCAGTCTGCCACGGGTGCGAACACCTGTACGAACGACACGCCCCGCACCGGTGCGCCGCCGTCAGGCGCGGACGCGGCGGCTGGCCTGCTCGGCCTGGGCCCAGGCGCGCTGAGCGGCCGTCATCGAACCCGGCGCGCGCTGCGGGGCGCCGACCGCCCCGGCCGGGCGCCACAGGTGGCAGATCGCCAGGGCGAGCGCGTCCGCGGCGTCGGCCGGCTTCGGCAGCGCGTCCAGCTGCAGCAGCCGCGCGACCATCGTCTGCACCTGCAGCTTCTCGGCCCGGCCGCTGCCCGTGACGGCGGCCTTGACCTCGGACGGCGTGTGCATCGCGACCGGGATCTTGCGCCGGGCCGCCGCGAGCATCGCGATGCCGGCCACCTGCGCGGTGCCCATCACCGTGCTCACGTTGTGCTGGGCGAACACCCGCTCCACGGCGAGCGCGTCGGGTGCGTGCTCCTCGAGCCAGTCGTCGATGTGCGCGGCGATGGTGAGCAGCCGCTGGTCGATGTCCGCCGACGGCGCCGACTCGGCCACGCCGACGGCCACCATCCGGACCCGGCGGCCCGGCAGGCCGTCGACCACGCCGAGCCCGCACCGCGTCAGGCCGGGGTCCACACCGAGTACGCGCACGGCCCCATCCTCCCAGCCCGGACCCCCGGACCGGCCCGGACGCGCCGACGCCCCGCGCGGCGGAGGGCCGGGCGGGGCGTCGGGCGGGGCTGCGGGCGGGCTCAGTCGTCCTCGAGCTCCGCCATGACCTCGTCGGAGGCGTCGAAGTTCGCGTAGACGTTCTGCACGTCGTCCGAGTCCTCGAGCGCGTCGATCAGCCGGAAGATCTTGCGGGCGCCCTCGGCGTCGACCTCGATCTGCGTGGCCGGGTGGAACACGACGTCCGCGGAGTCGTACTCGATGCCGGCGTCCTGCAGCGCGGTGCGGACGGCCACCAGGTCGGTCGCCTCGGACAGCACCTCGTAGGCCTCGCCCGCGTCGTTGACCTCCTCGGCGCCCGCCTCGAGCACCGACATCATCACGTCGTCCTCGGTGGTCCCGTCCTTGGGCACCATGACGACGCCCTTGCGGGAGAACAGGTAGGCCACCGAGCCGGGGTCGGCCAGCTGGCCGCCGCTGCGCGTGAAGGCGACGCGGACGTCGGCCGCGGCGCGGTTGCGGTTGTCGGTGAGGCACTCCACCAGGAACGCGACGCCGCCGGGGCCGTAGCCCTCGTAGAGGATCGTCTGGTAGTCCGCGCCACCGGCCTCGGCGCCGGAGCCGCGCTTGACCGCGCGCTCGATGTTGTCGTTGGGGACCGACGTCTTCTTCGCCTTCTGGATGGCGTCGAACAGCGTCGGGTTGCCCGCGGGGTCACCGCCGCCCGTGCGGGCGGCCACCTCGATGTTCTTGATGAGCTTCGCGAAGAGCTTGCCCCGCTTCGCGTCGATCGCGGCCTTCTTGTGCTTCGTGGTGGCCCACTTGGAGTGACCCGACATCGCTTCGTACCCTCTCGTTCTAGCGCCTCGACCTGCTGCCCGGCGGACCGGCGGGACGGCACCGCCCGGCCTCGGGCGGCGCCCCCGCGCTCACAGGGCGTCGCGGACGATCTCGACGAACAGCCGGTGGACCCGCGTGTCCCCCGTCACCTCCGGGTGGAAGGACGTGGCGAGCAGCGAGCCCTGGCGTACCGCGACGATCCTACCGGCGGCGGGGCCGGACTCGACGCGGGCCAGCGCGGTGGCGGCGGGTCCGACCTCGTCGACCCACGGCGCACGGATGAACACGGCGTGCACGGGGTCCGCCTCCGTGTCCGGGACACCGTCGATCCGCAGGTCCGACTCGAACGAGTCGACCTGCCGGCCGAACGCGTTCCGGCGCACCGTCACGTCCAGCCCGCCGAGGGTGCGCTGGCCGTCGATGCCGCCGACGATCCGGTCCGCGAGCAGGATCATCCCGGCGCAGGACCCGTAGGCCGGCATGCCGCCCGCGAGCCGCTCGCGCACCGGCCCGTCCAGCTCGAACGCGCGCAGCAGCTTGTCGATGGTCGTGGACTCGCCGCCCGGCAGGACCAGGGCGTCGACGGCGTCGAGCTCGCTGGTGCGGCGAACCGGGACGGCGGTCGCCCCGCTCGCCTCGAGGGCGGCGACGTGCTCGCGCACGTCGCCCTGCAGGGCCAGGACACCGATCGTGGGGGAAGCGCTCACGCCTCTCATCCTACGAATCCGCGGGCACCGCGCCGTCCAGAGCGCGCTCGGCCGCGGCAGCGGCGACGGCCGGCACCTCCACCGTGCCCCAGTCGCCGACGAGGTCGGCGAGCCGGCCGAGGCCCTCGAGCAGGGCGGCGCGGTCGCTGGCCAGCGACACCCGGACCATGCCCTCGCCCGCCGCGCCGAACGCGCTGCCCGGGGACACCGACACGTGCCGCTCGTCCAGCAGCCGCAGCGCGAACGCCTCGGAGTCGGTCGTCGCGGCCGACACGTCGACCATCAGGTAGAACGCACCCGCGGGCGGCACCGACGGCACGCCGCGGGCGTCGAGCAGGGCCACCGCCGCGTCGCGCCGCTCCCGGTAGGAGGCGACCGCCGCGACCACGTCGTCCTGCGGGCCGGTCAGCGCGGCGAGGGCCGCGCGCTGGCTGACCGAGGACGGGCAGGCGACCGTGGCCTCCGCGACCTGGCCGAGCAGGTCGACGACGCCCGGGTCGCGCGACACGACGTAGCCGAGCCGCCAGCCCGTCATGGCGTACGTCTTGGAGAACGAGAAGAACGTGAGCACCCGGCCGTCGGTGTCGAACGCGGCGGGGCTGACGTGCGGGGCGTCGAACGTGATGGCCTCGTAGCACTCGTCCGAGAGCACCCAGAGGTCCCGCTCGCGCGCCAGCTCGACGATCCCCGCCAGCAGCTCGGCCGGGTACATCGCCCCGGTCGGGTTGTTGGGCGAGCACACCACGATCGCCCTGGTCGCCGGCGTGACCGCCGCGGCGATGTCCGCCAGTGTCGGAACGAAGCCGTTCGCCGCGTGCGCCGGGTAGGTCGCGACGTCGACCCCGGTGGCCACCGCGGCCATCCGCCAGTTGGGGAACTCGGGGTCGGGCAGCAGGATCTCGTCGCCCGGTCCGGCCAGCGCGTTGATCGCCATGGCGAGGCCGTGCATGGCGCCGTGGGTGACGACGACGTCGGACGCGGTGACGTCGAGCCCGTTGACCCGGCGGACCTTCTCCGCCAGCGCGGCGCGCAGCTCGGGCGTCCCGGTGCTCGACGTGTACGCGGTGTGACCCGCGGCGGCGTCCCGGCCGGCCGCCTCGACCACGTGCGCCGGGGTCGGGACGTCGGGCTCGCCGATCTCCAGCCGGATCGCCTCGGGGTCGCGCATGGCGAGCTCCATGAGGGTGCGGATGCCGCTGCGGTGGATGCGGGTGGCGGGCGACGTGGAGAGGGGCACCGGCGCACGGTACCGGAGAACCGGGCGCGGACGTTACTCCCCGGTACGTAAAACGGTTCGCCAGCGCTTTCCCGCACCACCAGCGGGTGGATCGGCCGGCGAGGCGAGAATCCGCCGGCGACGCGGGCCGGGACCGGGGTCTGGGGTCAGCGGTCGTGCTGGGGGCCGAGGTGCCGGGTGACGCCGTCCCAGCCGCGCAGCAGGGGGCGCACCAGGTCGGGCAGGCCCTCGGGGAACACCTCGCGGTCCTCGGCGGCCAGGTCGTCCAGGTGCCACCAGCGCAGCTCGTCCAGCAGGTCCAGCTCGACCTCGGTCCAGCCGTCCCGGCCGATCGCGTCGGTGTCGAGCGCCGCGTCGACCCGGGCCAGGTAGAACTCCTCGTCCTGCCGGCAGCGCTCCGCGAAGAAGTCGAAGATCCCGGTGCGGGTCAGCACCGGCCCGACGAGCGCCCCGGGGTCGAGCACCAGCCCCGTCTCCTCGCGCACCTCGCGCACCGCGGCGTCCAGCGACGACTCCCCCGGGTCGATCCCGCCGCCGACCGTGAACCACCACGAGCGCTCGGGCTGGTCGGCGTCGTGGCCGCGGACCAGCAGCAGCCGGTCGTCGGCGTCGAGCAGCAGCACCCGCGCGGCGCGGCGGAACCGCAGCCCGTCGGCACCCAGCACCCAGTCCGGGCCGAGCGCGGTCGCTGTGCCGGTGCTCGGGGGCGCGGACGGCGACGGCCCGCCGTCCCCCGGGAGGGACGACGGGCCGTCGGTCGGCACGGACCGGGTCACCAGCCGCGCTCGGCGAGCCGGTGCGGCACCGGCACGTCGTCGACGTTGATGCCGACCATGGCCTCGCCGAGGCCGCGGGACACCTTGGCGATGACGTCCGGGTCGTCGTAGAACGTGGTCGCCTTGACGATGGCGGCGGCGCGCTCGGCCGGGTTGCCGGACTTGAAGATGCCCGAGCCGACGAACACGCCCTCGGCGCCGAGCTGGCGCATCATCGCCGCGTCGGCCGGGGTCGCGATGCCGCCGGCGGTGAACAGCACGACCGGCAGCTTGCCGGCGCGGGCGACCTCGACCACCAGGTCGTAGGGCGCCTGCAGCTCCTTGGCGGCGAGGAACAGCTCGTCCTCGGGCAGCGAGGACAGCCGGCGGATCTCGTCGCGGATGGTGCGCATGTGCGTGGTGGCGTTGGAGACGTCGCCGGTGCCGGCCTCGCCCTTGGACCGGATCATCGCCGCGCCCTCGGTGATGCGGCGCAGCGCCTCGCCCAGGTTGGTCGCGCCGCAGACGAACGGCACCGTGAACTGCCACTTGTCGATGTGGTGCGCGTAGTCGGCCGGGGTGAGCACCTCGGACTCGTCGACGTAGTCCACGCCGAGGCTCTGCAGCACCTGCGCCTCGACGAAGTGGCCGATGCGCGCCTTGGCCATCACCGGGATGGACACGGTGCTGATGATGCCGTCGATCAGGT
The DNA here is from genome assembly GCF_056844425.1 of Cellulomonas sp. NEAU-ZC6. NCBI lineage: Bacteria > Bacillati > Actinomycetota > Actinomycetes > Micrococcales > Cellulomonadaceae > Cellulomonas > Cellulomonas sp. NEAU-ZC6. The sequence goes on from NZ_JBXFYH010000001.1 coordinate 597,038, forward strand.
CGGGGTCGCTCATCCGCGCGACGCCGCCCTGGGCCCGGATGTCGGCGGGCACCCGCTCGAGCGCCATGACGGCGACCGCGCCGGCGTCCTCGGCGATCTTGGCCTGCTCGGCGGTGACGACGTCCATGATCACGCCGCCCTTGAGCATCTCCGCCATGCCGCGCTTGACGCGCGCGGTGCCCACCGCGGGGGCGTCGGCGGCGGTGACGGGCTGGCTGGTCTCGCTGGTCACTGAGGGCCTCACATCTCGGGGGGAGGGGGGTGGCAGGGTTCCGCCACCCATCGTAGTCGCGCCGCGCCGGGCGACGGCGGTGCCGTCCACGGGCGTCGCGGCGGCGCCGTCCACGGGTCAGGCGGCGGCGGGCGGGCGGCCCGGGCGGCCCAGCGCGGGCGGCCAGGCGTCGTCCAGCTCCAGCGTCTGCGGCATCGGCGCACGGCCCGCGAGCCGCAGGGTGCGCACCGCCCAGCCGCGCCGCATGCGCTGCGCCTGCGCCACGGCCTCGTTGTGGAACCGGCGCGCGAGCTGCACGCGGTACCAGGCGTCCGCCAGGGCGTCGAGCAGCTCGTCGGCGCCCGGCTCCTCCCGCAGCGCGGCGACCTCGTCCGGGTCGGCCAGGGCCTCGCGGAGCGTCGAGGACAGCTCGCTCTCGACCAGCCCCCGGTCCGCGGTCGTCGTCCCGGGCCGGTCCGGTGCGGCGAGCTCCGCGGGCAGCCGGGCCATGCCCTGCGTGTGCGGCCGGCTGGCGGCGATCGACGCCCAGGACGCCTCCCCGATCAGCACCGAGCTGACCGGGTCCAGCACGCCGGACGCCGCCAGGGTGGAAGCCGCGGACGCGCGGCGCAGCAGCTGGGTGTCCACCACGGCGCCCGACGCGGCGACCTTGCGGTGCAGCCGGTCGATGCGGGACGCGGCCACCCACGACCACCACAGCACCAGCACGACGACGGCGACGACGACCACCGCGATCTCGGACCAGGTCATGCGTCGTCACCCCGCAGGCGGCGCAGGGCGGTGCGCGCGCCGCGCCGGGACGTCGGGTCCTCGCCGACGGGCGCCTCGCTGCCCTCGACCGCCATCTCGTACACGGTCAGCACCTCGTGCGTCACGGACGACCAGTCGTACCGGGCGACGGCGGACTCCCCCGCCGCCGCGACCCGGGCCCGGCGGTCGCCGTCGGCGAGCAGCTCGACGAGCGTCCGCGCCAGGTCGTCGGAGTCGCCGGTGCGGAACAGCACCCCGGCGTCGCCGTCGGCGAGCACCCGGCGGAACGCGCCCAGGTCCGACGCCACGACCGCGGTGCCCGCGCTCATGGCCTCCACCAGCACGATGCCGAACGACTCGCCGCCGGTCTGCGGCGCGCAGTACACGTCCGCGGACGCCAGCAGGCGGGCCTTCTCCTCGTCGCTGATGCCGCCGAGGAACTCGACCGCGTCGGCGTCGTCGCCCAGCAGCTCGCGCACGTCGTCGGGGCCCGTCTCGCCGCGGCCCGCCACCAGGATCCGCACCCCGGGCACCGCGCGGCGCACCGCGGGGACCGCGCCGAGCAGCACGGGCAGCCCCTTGCGGGACTCGTCCAGCCGGCCGAGGAACACCACGGTCGGCCGTTCCGGCGTGCCCACCCAGCGCGGGTCGGTGCCGGCGCGCGCGAACGCGTCGACGTAGACGCCGTTGGGGATCACCACGGCGTCACCGCCCAGGTGCTCGACGAGGGTCCGCCGGGCGTCCTCGGAGACCGCGATCCGGGCGCTGATCTTCTCCAGCGACTGCCGCACGAGCGGGTACGCGATCTGCAGCGGGCGGGACCGCACCAGCGCGGTGTGGAACGTCGCGACGACGGGTCCGTCGGCGACCCACAGCGCCAGCATGCTCAGCGACGGGGTGACCGGCTCGTGCAGGTGCAGCACGTCGAACTGCCCGGCCTCCAGCCAGCGCCGCACCCGGGCCGCCGTGACCGGACCGAACGTGAGGCGCGCGACGGCGCCGTTGTACCGGACCGGCACCGCGCGGCCCGCGGACGTCATGTACTCCGGGATCGGGGTGTCCTCGTCAGCGGGCGCCAGGACGGACACCGTGTGGCCGCGCGCGATCAGCGCCTCGGCCAGGTCGCGCACGTGGAACTGCACGCCGCCGGGGACGTCGAAGGAGTACGGGCAGACGATGCCGACCCGCAGCGGCCGCGCGGGGGCCGGCGTCATGCCGCGCCCTCCGCCGCGAGGGTCCTCGCGTACCGCTCGGGGTCGAGGTCCGCGACGAACACCTTCTGCAGCATGTGCCAGTCCTGGGGGGCGCGGTCGATCCCGGCGGCCAGGTCGTCCACCCAGAGCTGGGTGAGCACGCGGACCCGGTCGGCGCGCGGCACGTCCTCGGGCACCGACAGCTCCCGGCCGAACTCGATGACGATCCCCCACGGGGAGCCGGCGGCCCGGCGGCGCGCGCCGGTGAGGCGCTCGTACGTGATCGAGGCGGCGTACAGCGGCGCGCCCGTCGCGACGGCCAGCGCCGCGGGCCCGGCCGCGACGCGCGCCCGCTCGCCGAAGAGCTCGACCTCGACGCCGCGGGCGGTGAGGTCGCGGTCCGCCAGCAGCGGCACCAGCCCGCCGGTCGGCTGCTTCACGGCGCGGACCAGCTCGCGGAACACCCCGCCGCCGGCCCCGGACAGCGCGATGATCTCCAGCCCGAGGCCCTCGCGGAACGCGAGGAACTCCTGGAACAGCGCCTCCGGCTTCAACCGCTCGGCCACGGTGACCGTCCTGCCGAGGTTCCGCGTGGCCCAGGCGCCCGCGAGGTCCCAGTTGCCCAGGTGCCCGAGCGCCATCACCGACATCCGGCCGATGGCGATCTGCTGCCGCACCTCCCCGGCGTCCACGAGCCGGACCCGGGCGTCGACCTGCTCCGGCGTCATGCCGACCAGCGCGAACGACTCGCCGTAGTAGCGCATGTAGGAGCGCATGCCCAGGAGCGTCAGCCGGCGGAGCTCCTCGGGGCGCGCGTGCGGGCGCACCCGCCGCAGGTTCGCCTCGAGCTGCCGGACGCCCGAGCCGCGCAGCAGCCACAGCACGTCCGCGACCAGCCGGAACGCGCCCCGCACCACCGGGTCGGGGACCTTGCCGACGACGCGCCACGCGAACGCGAACAGCTTCGCCATGTCGATGCTCACGCCGCGTCCACCGCCTGCCGCCGGACGGTCGCCATCCGCTGCACGATCGTCACCAGCGAGGCGAGCGCGAGCAGCGCCAGCACGACGACCAGCACGACCTGCGGCAGCCCCAGGCCGACCAGCAGCGCCGCGACCAGCACCGCCGCGAGCCGGTCGGCGCGCTCGGCGATGCCGACCTGGGCGGTCATGCCGAGACCCTCGGCGCGGGCCCGGGCGTACGGGACGATCGAGCCGAGCACCAGGCAGGCCAGCGCCGTGCCGACGCCCCAGGCGGAGTCGCCCTCGCCGACGAACCACAGCACCATGCCGGTGAAGATCGCGGCGTCGCCGAACCGGTCCAGCGTGGAGTCGAGGAACGCCCCCCACGGCCCCGCCCGGCCCGCACGGCGCGCCATGACGCCGTCCAGGCTGTCGGTCAGCACGAACAGCCCGATCACCAGGCTGCCCGCGAGGAAGTGCCCGGTCGGGAACAGCCAGAGCGCCGCGGCGACGACCGCCACGGTGCCGGCGATCGTCACCGCGTCCGGCGAGACGCCGCGCTTGAGCAGCGCGTCCGCCACCGGCGTGAAGAGCCGCGTCATGGCCCCTCGGAGTCGGTTCAGCACGTGCGGGTCATCCCTTCTGGTCGCCGGCGGCGACGTCGGGCCGCGCCGGCCACGCGGCCGCGAGCCGGGCCCGCGTGTCGTGCAGCAGCTCGGGCAGCGCCCGGGTGCGGCCGACGATCGGCAGGAAGTTGGCGTCCCCGGACCACCGGGGCACGACGTGCTGGTGCAGGTGCGCGGCGATGCCGGCACCCGCGACGTCGCCCTGGTTCATCCCCAGGTTGAAGCCGTGCGGGCCGCTGACCTCGCGCAGCACGCGCATGGCGGTGCGGGTCAGCTCCGCGACCTCGGCCACCTCGGCGTCGGTCAGGTCGGTGTAGTCGGCGACGTGCCGGTACGGCACCACCAGGACGTGGCCGCCGTTGTACGGGTACAGGTTGAGCACGACGTACGCGACGGTGCCGCGCGCGACGACCAGGCCGTCCTCGTCGGACAGCCCGGGGATCCGGCAGAACGGGCAGCCGTCACCCGCGCCGGACCCCGACGGCTTGTTCTCGCCGCCGATGTACGCCATCCGGTGCGGGGTCCACAGCCGGCCGAAGCCGTCGGGGACGCCCGCGAGGGCGGCCGCGTCCTCCGCCGCCGCCCCCGACGGGACGTCCTGCTCCGTCACGTGCTCAGACCTGCGCGTGCTCGCGCACCGCCGTGACGACGCGCTGCACCGCCTCGGCCACCGGCACGCCGTTCTCCTGCCGGCCGTCGCGGTACCGGAACGACACGGCGCCGGCCTCGGCGTCCTCGCCGCCCGCGATCAGCACGAACGGGATCTTCTGGGTGCTGGCGTTGCGGATCTTCTTGCCGAACCGGTCGCTCGACCGGTCCAGCTCGGCACGGATCCCCTGGGCGCGCAGCTGGGCGACGACGTCCTCGAGGTACGGCTCGAACGGCTCCGCGACCGGGACCGCGAGTACCTGGACAGGTGCCAGCCAGGCCGGGAACGCGCCCGCGTAGTGCTCGGTCAGCACCGCGAAGAACCGCTCGATCGACCCGAACAGCGCGCGGTGGATCATCACGGGACGCTGGCGGGTGCCGTCGGCGCCGGTGTACTCGAGGTCGAACCGCTCGGGCAGGTTGAAGTCGAGCTGGATGGTCGACATCTGCCAGGTGCGGCCGATGGCGTCCTTGGCCTGCACCGAGATCTTCGGGCCGTAGAACGCGGCGCCGCCCGGGTCCGGGACCAGCTCGAGGCCGGACTCGGTGGCGACCTGCCGGAGCGTCTCGGTCGCCTCCTCCCAGGCCGCGTCCTCGCCCACCGACTTGTCGGGGTTGCGGGTCGACAGCTCCAGGTAGAAGTCGTCGAGCCCGTAGTCCTTGAGCAGGTCCAGCACGAAGGTGAGCAGGCTGGTCAGCTCGCCCTTCATCTGCTCGCGGGTGCAGTAGATGTGCGCGTCGTCCTGGGTGAAGCCGCGGGCGCGGGTCAGGCCGTGCACGACGCCGGACTTCTCGTACCGGTACACCGTGCCGAACTCGAACAGCCGCAGCGGCAGCTCGCGGTACGAGCGCCCCCGGGAGTCGAAGATCAGGTTGTGCATCGGGCAGTTCATCGGCTTGAGGTAGTAGTTCTGCCCCGCGCGCTTGATGTTGCCGTCGGCGTCGCGCTCCTCGTCCAGCTGCATGGGCGGGTACATGCCGTCCGCGTACCAGTCGAGGTGGCCGGAGATCTCGAACAGCTGCTGCTTGGTGATGTGCGGGGAGTTGACGAACGAGTAGCCCGCCTCGACGTGCTTGCGCCGCGAGTACTCCTCCATCTCCATCCGGATGATGCCGCCCTTGGGGTGGAACACCGCCAGGCCGGAGCCGATCTCGTCCGGGAACGAGAACAGGTCCAGCTCGGTGCCGAGCCGGCGGTGGTCGCGGCGCTCGGCCTCAGCGAGCCGCTCCAGGTACGCCTTGAGCTCGTCCTTGGTCGGCCACGCCGTGCCGTAGACGCGCTGCAGCTGCGGGTTCTTCTCGGACCCGCGCCAGTACGCGGCGGCCGTCCGGGTCAGCTGGAAGCCGTTGCCGAGCACCTTGGTGCTGGGCACGTGCGGGCCGCGGCACAGGTCCTGCCACACGACGGTCTCGGACTCCCGGCCCGCGCCGCGCACGTTCTGGTAGTAGGTCAGGCCGCCGGCGCCGACCTCGACGGACGCGCCCTCGCCCGCGGTGTCGGCGGTCGACTTCAGGCCGATCAGCTCGAGCTTGTACGGCTCGTCGGCCGCGAGCTCGCGCGCCTGGTCGTCGGAGACCTCGACCCGGCGGAAGGTCTGGTTCTCCTTGACGATCCGGGACATCACCTTCTCGAGGGCCTTGAGGTCCTCGGGGGTGAACGGGGTCTCGACGTCGAAGTCGTAGTAGAAGCCGTCGGTCACCGGCGGTCCGATGCCGAGCCTCGCCTTCGGGTTGACCTCCTGCACCGCCTGCGCCAGCACGTGCGCGGCGGAGTGCCGCAGGACCGCCAGGCCGTCCGGGGAGTCGATGGTGACGGCCTCGACGACCGCGCCGTCGGGCAGCGGGCGGGACAGGTCCCGCAGCTCGCCGTCGACGCGCACGACCACGACGTCGCGGCGCGCGGAGAACAGGTCCGTGCCCGTCGTCCCCGCCTCGGCCGTGGTGCTGCTGCCGTCGACGGTGAGGGTGATGAGCTCGGGCACGTGCATGGTCTCCTCGGGTCGGGCCCGCACCTCACGCGCGGGATCCTCAGGCGATGCTACCGACCCGTCACGCGCACCGGCGCCGCCGTCACGTCGCGGCGCGCGCCCTGCGTCGCTCGCGGTACGCCGCGGCCTTGACCCGGTTGCCGCACTCCTCCATGCCGCACCACGCCCGGCGGTGCCCGCGGGAGCGATCCAGGTAGACCCGGGTGCACGCGGGTCTGCCGCACTCCTTGAGCTCGGCGGGGTCCGCGCTCGCGACGACCTCGATCACCGCGCGGGCGATCGAGGAGAGCGCCTGCGCCGCCGTGCCCGAGGCCGCGCGCTCGCCGTCGACGAGCATCGTCGTGGCCGGCGGGTCCGCCGCCGCCCGGTTCACCGCCGCGACGTCCTCCGCCCGGGCGGCGCGGCCCTGCAGGGCAGCGACCACGAGGCCGTAGGCGGACTCGCGCAGCGCGCGTGCGGCGTGCAGGTCCGCTGCCGAGCTCCCCGGCGGGCTGGTCACCGTCCCGCTCCCGACGAACCACGCGTCGAGCGCGCCGGGGTCGACCAGCAGCTCCTCCGGCTCGGCGCTGCGCCGCCACTTGAGCGTCCCGACGAAGTCGAGGGCGGGATCACCGCTGACGAAGACGAACACGTCACCATCTTGACCGGTGACGCACGGGTGCGCAACCGTGTCACCTGTCAGACCGGTGACGACGCACCGGTACGCACCAGCAGAGGCGGCACGCATGATCACGACCGAGGAGTACTGCTACTTCGCCGACCGCGCGCTCGACGGCATGGCCGGGATCGTGGCGGCCCTGGGCGACGGGCTGAGCAGCCGGCGCCCTGCGCTGCCCGGCGCCAACTCGCCCTACGGCCTGCTGACCCACTGCCTCGGCGTCGTCGAGGCGTGGGCCGGGCAGCTCGTGGACGGACGTCGCGTCGAACGCGACCGGGACGGCGAGTTCGAGGCGACGGGACCGGTCGCGCCGCTGCTCGCCCGGACGGCGGCGGTGCGTGCGCAGCTGGCGCTGGACGTGGCGGCGGCCGACCCCGGTGCGCCGCTGCGTTCGTCGCCGCCGGCCGCGTTCGAGGGTCCCGACCGCGAGCTGACCCAGGGCGCCGCCCTCATGCACGTCTACGAGGAGCTGGCCCAGCACCACGGTCAGATGCAGCAGATCCGGGACCTGCTCGTCTCCGGGACCGGGGTGCGGGCGTGATCGGCGACGACACGGCCTTCGAGGTCGACAGCGCGCGGCTGCGGGCCGGAACCGGGGTCAAGTGGGGGGCCGTGGACGACGACGCGCTGCCCGCGTGGGTGGCCGACATGGACTTCGCCGCACCGCAGGTCGTGCGGGACCGGGTCGCCGACGCGGTCGCCCGCAGCGACCTGGGCTACCCGTTCTGGCCGGAGGGCGACCCCGTGGTGCTCGCCTTCGAGGAGCGGATGCGCAGCCGCTACGGCTGGTCCCCCGAACCCGGCCGGACCCGCGTCCTCACCGACGTGCTGCAGGTCCTGCAGGTGGTCGTGGAGCAGGCGACCGAGCCCGGCGACGGCGTCGCGGTCCTGGTCCCGAGCTACCCCCCGTTCCTGGCCTCCATCGAGCGCGCCGGCCGGCGGATCGTCCCCGTGCCGATGGTGGACGACGGCACGGGCTGGTCGTTCCAGGCGGACGGCCTCACCACCCGGCTCGGCGACGCGGGTGTCCGGCTCCTCGTCCTGGTCAACCCGCACAACCCGACGGGACGCGTGCTCACCCGAACGGAGCTGCGGACCCTGGCCGGCGTGGCCGACGAGCTCGACCTGGTCGTGCTGTCCGACGAGATCCACGCCGACCTCACCTACGACCGGCACGAGCACGTGCCGTTCGCGTCGCTCGGCCCCGGTGCCGCGGCCCGGACGATCACGACCACGTCGGCGACCAAGTCGTTCAACATCGCGGGGCTGCGGTGCGCCGTGGTGCACGTCGGTCACCCCGGCGTCCGCGCCCGGCTCGACGCGGAGCCCCTCGACATCTTCGGCACGCCGAGCACCCTGGGACGGATCGCGACGGTCGCGGCCTGGCGGGAGTCGCAGGACTGGCTCGACCGCCTGCGGGTCGTCCTGCACGGCAACCGGGCCCGGATCGTCGAGTGGGCGGCCGCGCGCCCCGGGATCGGGTTCCACGCCCCGGAGGCGACGTACCTGGCGTGGCTCGACCTGTCCCGCACCGCGTTGCGCACCGACGACCCGGCGGACGACGTCCTGCGGCTCGGGCGGGCGCGGCTGAGCGCGGGCGCGGAGTTCGGGCAGCACACCGACGTGGACACCCGGGCGTTCGCGCGGCTGAACTTCGCCACCAGCCCGACGCAGCTCGCCGCGCTGCTGGACCGGGTCGACCGTGCGGTCACCGCGGCGGCACGCGGGGAGTGACACGACGAAGGCCCCCCGCCTGCTGCGCAGGTGAGGGGCCTTCGGCTCGGGTGGGCGATACTGGGTTCGAACCAGTGACCTCTTCGGTGTGAACGAAGCGCGCTACCACTGCGCCAATCGCCCGGCAGGGGAAGACATTACCCGAACCGGGCGGCAACCCAGAAATCGGCATCCCCGACCGGGGTGCCGGCAGGCCGACGGCCGCTCCACCAGCGGGATCGGCGGGCCAGGCGGCCGCGCGCGGCACCGCTGTCGGCACCGCCGGCGCCGGCGTGAGGGGTCCTACCGGGTGAAAGTCGGCGCGGGACCTCGGCCCCTGGGACTTCGGCTGTCATGATGTTCCTCTCGCGTGATGTGTGTGAAGGAGGATGCAGTGGCCCAGCGCTCGTACGACGTCGTCGAGTCCGTCGCCATGCAGCTCATCAGCTCCGACGCCAGCGTCCTGCCGGTGACCGCGGAGCTGTCGTACCGCGTGAGTGACCCCTACACGGTGCGAGCCGTGTTCACCAGCCCCCAGTCCACGTCGGTGTGGCTGCTCGGCCGCGAGCTCCTGCTGCAGGGCATGCTCGCGGACGCGGAGGACCCCGCCGGCTGCGGGGACGTCCAGGTGTGGCGGGACGAGGACCCCCTGTTCACCCTGATCTCGCTGACCGGGATCGAGGGCAGCGCGCTGCTCGCCTCGCCGTCGGAGCCGCTCGAGCGGTTCCTCACGGCCACGGAGCAGCTCGTCGCGCTCGGCACCGAGAGCGACCGCATGGAGGGCGAGATCGCGGCGCTCATCGCCGCGCTGCTCACCGCCTGACGACCCGGACCTCGGCGGCCCGCGGCCCTCACGGGTCGGGGTCGGCTCCCGCGCGCTCGGTGAACAGGCGCGCCACCTCCGCCGTGAGCGGCCCCGGCGCCACGGGAGCGCCGTCCAGCGCGTGCACCGCCGCGACCCCGCGCAGCGACCCGGTGAGGGCGAGGTGCGCGGTCCCCGCGGCGACCTCGTCCAGCACCGCGAACGGCAGCGTGGCCTCGTGCACGGGGAGCCCCGCCTCCGCCGCCCACTCCAGCACCAGGGCGCGGGTCACCCCGGGCAGGCAGCCCGAGGCCAGGTCCGGGGTCAGCAGCACGCCGTCCCGCTCGACCAGCACGTTGGACCCCGTGCCCTCGCAGAGGTCGCCGCGCGTGTTGGCGAGCACCGCCTCGTTGCCGCCGGCCCGGGTGGCGGCCGCCAGGGCCAGCACGTCCGCCGCGTAGGACGTCGACTTGTGCCCCGCGAGCGGGGACCGCTCGTTGCGCACCCAGACCGACCGGACCACGTGCACCGGGCCGCGCACGGGCGCCGGACCGGCGGTCACCAGCAGCACCGGGGCGCCGTCGTCCGGCGCCCCGGGCGTGACCGTGATCCGGACCCGCCCGGCCCCGGGACCCTCGGCGGAGACGACCGCGGCCGCGGCGGTGCGGACCTCGTCGAGGTCGACGGGCGGCAGTCCCAGCGCCCGCGACGACGCGGCGAGCCGGTCCAGGTGCCGGGTCAGCGCGAAAGCGCGCCCGCCGACCACCCCGCACGTCTCGAACAGGCCGGACCCGGTCGTGAGCCCCGGGTCCACCGCGGTGACGACCGGCTCACGGGCGTCACGCAGCCGGCCTCCGGCCCACACGGTCGTCACGGGCGCCAGTCTCCCACCGGGACGCCGGACGCCAGCGCGACCAGGCGGCGCGCCTTGAGCTCGGTCTCGCGCCACTCCGCGGCAGCGTCGCTCCCCCACGTGATGCCCGCTCCGGTGCCGAACCGCAGGACGCCGTCCCGCCACGCGAACGTCCGGATCCCGACGGCGAGCTCGGCACGCACGCCGCCGTCGTCGTCGACCTCGACCCAGCCGACCGCGCCGCAGTACGGCCCGCGCGGCACCGGCTCGAGCCGGGCGATCAGGTCCAGCGCCGACGACTTCGGCGCGCCCGACACCGACCCGGGCGGGTAGGTCGCGGCGAGCAGCCGGCCCCACAGGTCCGCGCCGTCCCGGACGCCGGCGGCCAGCCGGCCCCGGACGGTGGAGACCAGGTGCGCGAGCCCCGGGTGCTCCTCCACGCCGAGCAGCGTGGTCACCTCCACCGTGCCGGGGTCGCAGACCCGCTGCAGGTCGTTGCGGACCAGGTCGGTGATCATCACGTTCTCGGCGCGGTCCTTGTCGGACAGCCCGGCGGCGCTCGTGGCGGTGCCCTTGATCGGGGCCGAGGTCACCCAGCCGTCCTCGACGCGCAGGTACAGCTCGGGCGACGCCGTGACGACCCACACCCCGGGGACCGCTCCCCCGGCCGGGACGTGCACGCCGCCGGCGTACGGGGCCGGGTTGTCCGCCGCCAGCGCCGCACCGAGGGCGCGGGCGTCGGGCTCGCGCCCCTGCAGCTCCGGCAGCGGCGCCTCGAGCACCCGGCAGAGGTTGGCCTGGTAGACGGTGCCCTCGCGCACGGCGGCACGCAGCTCCTCGACGCCGCGCACGTACGCGGACTCGTCCACCGACGACACCCAGGACGCCGGGTCCGGGCCGTGCCAGCTCCCGGCGGCCTCGGAGCGCGTCGGGTCGGCGTCTGCACGCGCGAACCGCCACGCCCGCACCGGCCCGTCGAAGTCGCCCACGACCACCCAGTGCCCCGGCTCGCGCAGGCGCCACGGCTCGCGCGCCACGTCCGGCACGTGCTCGACCGGGTCCCGGAGCACCCGTCCGGCGAACCACGCGACGCCGCCGGCAGGGCTCGCCGCACCGCGGGCCGGGGGCGGCGGCGCGGACGGGTCGGTGGGGTCGCTCGGCACCCCGTCACCGTAGTCAGCAGACGCCCTCACCAGGGACGCCATAGCCCAAGATCCGCGTGATCGCGCGGGTCCTCCGACCTGCGCGGAGCCGATTGGACGCCCGCGCCGGGCGTCGGCTAATGTTCTCAACGCACCGCGGAACGCCGGGTAACAACCGGCTGAACGAGGCGTGCGGACGTGGCTCAGTGGTAGAGCATCACCTTGCCAAGGTGAGGGTCGCGGGTTCGAATCCCGTCGTCCGCTCGGAGGCAGACACTCCCGGCCGACCTTCATCGGTCGCTGAGGACGAAGGTCTCAGGGTGGAGTGGCCGAGAGGCGAGGCAGCGGCCTGCAAAGCCGTATACGTGGGTTCGAATCCCATCTCCACCTCGTAGTACCCGGGCGATTGGCGCAGCGGTAGCGCGCTTCCCTGACACGGAAGAGGTCACTGGTTCGATCCCAGTATCGCCCACCAGCAAGGCCCCAGGTCATCGACCTGGGGCCTTCGTCGTACCCCCCGCGAAGCGACCCGGCGCCGCGCTCACCCCACGCGGGTGAGCCGGTCGGCGCCCCGGCGGCGGGACAGTGGCGTCCCGGCACCCGCACGGAAGGACGACGACGATGACGACGTTCGCCGCATGGAAGTTCGAGACCCCCGAGGGGGCCGAGAAGGCGCTCGGCGCGCTCAAGGCCGCCGCGGCCGACGGCCTCGTGACGGTGGTGGACTCCGCCGTCGTGTCGTGGCCGCCCGGTGCGAAGCGCCCGGACCTGCACCACCGGCACGAGGCGGGCAAGCGGTCCGCGGGCTGGGGCGCGCTGTGGGGGTTCCTGGTCGGCGGGCTGTTCTTCGTGCCGCTGCTCGGTGCCGCCGCGGGTGCGGGCATCGCGGCGGTCGCGAAGTCGGTGGAGGGCGTCGGCATCGACGAGAAGGACCTGGTCAAGCTGCGCGACGAGACGACCGAGGGCACCTCCCTGCTGCTCACCGTCACGCAGGACGGCGACCTGGACCGGCTCGGCGAGCGGTTCCACGGGCTGGGCTCGCGGCTGGTCAGCACCAACCTGACCGACGCGGAGCGCGACCTGCTGCTCGAGACCTTCGGCTGAGGCGTGCCGGCGGAGCCCGGCGCCGCGCAGACCGCCCGGCAGACCCAGCCCCGGGCGGTCCGGCGGCGCGCCTCCCACCTGTACGGCCTGGTCGTCGCCGGGTCGGTGCTGGCCGCCGCGCCGGAGCAGCTCGGGCTCGGCCGGCTCGCGCTGGTGCTCGCCGGGACGCTGGTCGTGTACTGGGCGGCGGAGTCGTACGCGCACTGGATCGCGTTGCGGACGCACGAACGCCGGCGGCTGCGTCCCGACGAGCGCCGCGAGGTGCTCGCGGACGGCCTGCCGATGGTCGCGGCCTGCCTGGTGCCGGCAGCGGTCCTGCTGGTGGAGGCGCTGCTGGACGTGCCGACCGGCACCGGGGTGCGCGTCGCGCTGGTCGCCAACGTGGTCCTGCTGGTCCTGGTCGGCTGGCGGATGGGCACCGCCGGGGGCCTGCGCGGCGTCCCGCGGCTGGTGGCGGCCGCCGCCACCGGCGCGCTGGGCGTGGCGATGGCCGTGCTCAAGTACACGCTGCTGCACTGAGGCGGTGGCGCGGCCCGGTACTCAGGGCAGCAGGCCCAGCTCCCGCCCGCGCGCCACGGCGGCGCGGCGCGTCGCGACCCCGAGCTTGCGGTAGAGCGACTTGAGGTGCGCCTTCACGGTGTTGACCGACACGACCAGCTCGTCGGCGATCTCCGCGTTGCTGGCCATGGTCGGCAGCGCGGCGAGCACGCTGAGCTCGCGGCCGGTGAGGGCGCTCGGCAGCGGGTCGGGCTCCGGCACGGGCACGGGTGCGCGCAGGTGGCCGGCGACCTCGGCGGCGAGCGGGTCGACGCGGCCGGGCAGCACCCGGGCCAGCGCCGCGCGGGTGCCCGGCCCGGTCCCGACGACGAACGGCCGGACCAGCCGCTCCGGGCCGGCGACGGCCAGGGCGTGCCGGACCAGGTCCTCGGCGGACCGGGCGCCGTGCCGCTGCTCGGCGGCCTCGGCGAGCAGCAGCCGGGCCTCGGTCTCGGTCAGCGGGTCGCGCACGTCCTCGGCCCACCCCGCCGCCGCGCGGGCGTGCCGACGTGCGGACCCGAGGTCGCCGCGGGCCAGCGAGAGCCGCCCGGCGACCAGGGCGTCCAGCGGGGAGGCGATCCGTGCCGCGCCGAGCGCCGGCGCCCCGCCGGGCGCGACCTCCAGCTCCACCTGACCGCGCAGCCGCAGGGCGGCGACGAGCGCCGGCGGGGGCTCGTGGGCGCGGCCCGCCTCGGACGCCGCCTGGGCGGCGCGCACCCGGCCGCGGGACAGCGCCACGAGCACCTGCACGGCGTGCAGCGCCGCGAGGCTCACGGGGTCGGCCCCGGCGTCCGACGCCGCGAACCCGTACGCGACCGCGCGGTCGGCCTCGGTCCACCGGCCCCGCAGCAGCGCCACCCACGCGAGCGCGGCGTAGGCCGGGCGCACGTAGGAGTACGACGTCCAGCCCGAGCCGGCGGCGAGGTCGACGGCGGCCCGGGCCTCGCGCTCGGCCGCGTCCAGCTGTCCCAGGGCGGCGTGAGCGAGGCCGAGCCCGGCGCGGGCGCTCAGCGAGGTGAGGTCGACGACCCCGGGCTCGGCTGCGACGGAGGCGGTCAGCTCGCGGCGCGCCCCGGCCAGGTCGCCCTGCCAGAGCAGGGCGTGCCCGCGCAGCTCGTGCGCGCTGCGGAGGTAGCCGCCGAACGCCGGGAACGGCCACGCGACCCGGCCGAGCGCCTCGACGGCCGCGGTCGCGGCGCGCTCCTGGGCCGGGACGTCGCCCGTCCCGCGGGCCGACGCGGCGTCGAGCAGGTCGGTGAGCACGTCGGCGGCGCTGGGCGCGGCCGCGTCGTCGGTCGCCGTGGCCCCGGGCCACGGCCCGGCCGCCAGGAGCACCCGCAGCCGCCGCAGGTGCGCCCGGCACGCCGGGTAGGCGCGGTCGACGTGCGCGAGCGCCGCCGCGCAGAGCTCGGACCACGCACCGGGCGGCAGCTCCTCGTACGGCAGCCGCACCAGGGCCTCGCGGACGGCCTCGCGCCCCGGGCCGACCAGCAGCGGGGCCGCGGACTCGGCGAGCACCCGGCCCAGCAGGTCCCACTCCTCCGCCTCGGTGGCGTGGTCGAGCGCGGCGACGGGGTCCCCGTGCCGCAGGAGCCACCGTGCCGCGCAGGCGTGGGCGTCCTGGTGCCCGTCGGGGTCGCGCAGCCGCAGCGTCGCGTGCAGGATCTCGCGCAGCAGCGGGTGGTAGCGCAGCGCCGCGCCGTCGGCCCGCACCGGCGCGACGAAGTCGTGGGCCGCCGCGAGGGCGTCGTGCAGCCGCGCGGGCGGCGCGCTCGGGCTCAGGGCGCGCGCCAGCTCCGGGCTGAAGGTCGGCACCACGCTCGAGCGCAGCAGGAACGACCGGACGGCGGGCGGCTGCCGGTCGACCACCTCGGCCACCAGGTAGGCGGCGACCGCGCGGTCGTCCGCGAGCGCCTCCTCCGGCCCGGGGTCGTCGTGCCCGCGCCGGGCGAGCCGGGCGATCGCGATCCGCACGCCGGTGGGCCAGCCGCGGGTGCGCGCGAGGATGTGCCGGGCCTGCTCCGGTGAGATGTCGGCGCCCTCGAGGTCCGCGAGCGCCCGCACGTCCGCCGCGGTGAACGCGAGGTCCTCCGCCGCCACCCGGGTGGTCCCCCGGTGGTCGAGCGGCGGGTCGGCGCGGCTGAGCAGCACCAGGCGCAGCGGCACGTCGGCGGCGAGCAGGTCCTGCACCGAGCCGACCACGGTGCGGTGCCGGACGACGTCGAGGTCGTCCAGGACCAGGGTGGCGGGGACCGGCAGGGAGGCGAGCCCGCGCACCCACCGGGTGACGAACCCGGGCGTGCTGGTGGGCGGCACGCGCAGGCGGGCGAGGTCGTGGTCCGGCGGGACGGCGCCGCTCCCCCGCAGGGCCTCCAGGATCCGGCTGGCGAGGGCCTGCGGGACGACGTCGCGGGGCTCGAGGGCGATCCAGGCGACCGGGCCGGGTTGCTCGGCGGCCCAGGACGCCACGGCGGTCGTCTTGCCCCACCCGGCACCCGCGGCCACCACGGTGAGCCGGTCGTCCGCGTCGGCGTCGAGCAGCCGGTCGACCGCCGGCCGGTGCACCGTCCGCGCGGGCGGCGGCCGCAGCAGGCGGTGCTCCGTGGTCGGTGTCCCCATGCGGGCAACGTATACCCGGGCCTCGTCACCCTCCCCGGTGCCCACCACCCGCGGGGGGTGATGCCCCGGCCGGCCGCGCGCAGCACCGTGGAGTCGGGACGCACGGGGCGTCCCCGGCCCGTCGGCGGGCCGCGGGACGGCGAGGGGGCGGGCGTGGACACCACGACGGACGAGCTGGAGATCCAGGAGATGGGGCCCGTCGACTACCTGGTCGTCGAGTTCCCCGACAACCGCCTGGACGGGACCGCGTTCCCGCTGCTGCTGGACCTGGTGGAGCGCGGCATCGTGCGGGTGCTCGACCTGGCCTTCGTGACCAAGGCCGAGGACGGCACGGTCACCGGCCTCGAGCTGCGGGACCTGGACGCGACGGGCGACTTCGACCTGACGCTGCTGGAGGGGGCCTCCTCCGGGCTGCTCGGCGACGACGACCTGGCCGAGGCCGCCGCCGCGCTGGCACCCGGGGCGGCTGCCGGCGTCCTCGTCTACGAGAACACCTGGGCGGCGCCGTTCGCCACGGCGCTGCGGCGCGGCGGCGGGCAGCTCGTCGCGAGCGGGCGCATCCCCGTGCAGGCGCTGCTGGCCGCGCTGGACGCGGTCGACGCGGTCGACGCGGGCTGACCCCGCACACCCACGAGACCTGAGGAGGACCGACATGCCCGGACTGCTGCGAGGAGTCGCGAGGACCGCCGTCGTCGCCGGGACCGCCACGGCGGTGTCCGGCCGGGTGCAACGCCGCCAGCAGGGGCGGTGGGCCCAGCAGGAGGCGCAGCAGGAGATGGCGTACGCGCCGGCTCCCGTCGCGCAGCCCGCACCGGCGGGCGGAGCCGTCGACGTGCGCCTGGACCAGCTGCGCCAGCTGGCCGAGCTGAAGGACCAGGGCGTGCTGACGCCCGCCGAGTTCGAGTCCCAGAAGGCGCGGATCCTGGCGTCCTGACCCGTGGCCACGTCGGCCCGCGTCCGCCGCACGGCGTGCGCGGGCCGTGCCGTGCGCGGGCCGTGCCGTGCGCGGGCCCGCGCGAGACGCCGCAGCGCGTCAGCCCGGTGCGGCGGCCCGGCGCATCCGCAGGACGTTCGCCACGCCCAGCAGCCCGGCGACCAGCGGGACGAGCAGCGCCGCCTGCAGGGCGCGCGGCCGGACCTCGTCGTTGATCCGCACGACCTCGGCGGCGGCCGCCGGCGGCTCGTCGGCCAGCAGGGCCGTGAGCGCGGAGGTGCTCATGAGCTCGGCGTCCTCGTCCAGGGCGCGGGCCACCCGCTCCTGGTCCGCGGGGCTCAGCACGTCGCTGTCCCGGGCCTGCGCGGTGAACCCCGTGCTGAGGGTCGCCAGCAGCACCGCGCCGGCGACCGCGAGGCCGAAGGACAGCCCGAACGACCCCGCCGCGGAGTTGACGCCCGCGGCCTCGCTGACCCGCTCCTGGGACACCGGGGACAGGGTGTAGTCGTTCAGCTGCGACACCAGCAGGCCCAGCCCGCAGCCCGCCACCAGCAGGGGCGGTGCGAGCGCCCAGCCGGACCCCGCGCGGGGTACCACGGGCAGCAGGACCGCGATCCCGACGACCAGCAGGCCGAACCCGGCGAGCACGACCCGGTGCACCGGCCACCGCCCGGGCCGCCGGCTCATCGCGAGCGCCGTGGCGAACATGGACAGCGACAGCGGCGCGAGGGACAGGCCGGCGGCCATCGCGTCGTACTCGAGCACCATCTGCAGGTAGATGGGCAGCGCGATCATCGCGCCGCCCAGGGCGACCTGCTGCAGCAGCTGCTGGGAGACGCCGACCCGGAACGGCGGGGACCGGAACAGGTCCGGGTCGAGCAGCACGGCCCGGCCGCGCCGCTGCCGCCGCACCAGCCACCCGCCCAGGGCGACCAGCGCCAGCACGCCGACGCCGACCAGCAGGCCGACGCGCTCGCCGCCCTCCTGCCAGGCGAGCACGCCGAGCACGATGCCGCCCATCCCGGTCGCCGACAGCACGGCGCCCACCCCGTCCACGCGCCGCGCACCCGTGTAGGGCACGTCGTGCACCAGGCGGATGCCCGACAGCACGACGGCGATCACCACCACCTCGAGCGCGAACGCCACCCGCCACGACAGGTAGGTGGTGATGAACCCGCCGAGCAGCGGCCCCACGGCGGCGGCCACCGCGGCGGCGGCGCCGACCAGGGCATACACCTGCTTCTGCGCGGCGCCGGCGAAGTTGCCGTGCACCAGGGACTGCATCGCCGGCAGCAGCAGCGACGCGCCGAGCCCGCCGACCACGGCCCACAGCACGATCACGGCGGTGAGGCCCTGCGCGAAGGTCATCGCGGTCGCGCCGACCGCGTAGCCGAGCAGCCCCGCGACGTACGCCTTCTTCCGGCCGACCAGGTCGCCGACCTTGCTGCCGACGAGGATGAACGCGGCCGAGACCAGCGCCTCGAGCGCGATCGCCGACTGCACCCCGCTCACCGTCGTGCCCAGGTCGTGCACCACGGCCGAGATGGACACGTTCATCAGGGACGTGTCCACCACGAGCACGAACATCGCCAGGGCGAGCAGCACGGCGAGCCGGCGCTCGGTGCGCCCGAGCGTCTCCGGCGGGCCCGGGGAGCCCGGCGCGGAGCCGGCGGGGGTCGTCATGCCCGCGACCGGTCGACCGCCCTGGCAATGGCGCGCACGACCTCGCTGCACACCAGGTAGCCCACCGCGCCCAGCAGGCACGCACCCCACTGCCCGGGGGTCAGGTCGGTGGTGCCGAACAGGCGCTGCAGGATCGGCAGCGACGTCACCAGGACGGTCAGCCCCAGCACGACCAGGACCAGGGTGACGAACCGGCCGTTCGCGACCGTCTCGTGGCTGACGACGCTGCGCCGCCGGTCCCGCCACGTCGCCGCCGCGACCACGTGCGTGAGCGCGGCGGTGGTCAGCCCCATCGTCGTGGCGACGAGCAGGCCGTACCGGGGCTCGGCCCACGCGACCACCAGCAGGGTGGCGACCGCGATCAGCAGCCCGTCCAGCCCCAGGTGCGCGCCCAGCGCCCGGCCCAGCACCGGGGCGTCGGGCGACCGCGGGCGCCGGCGCATGAGGCCCTCGCCGGCGGCGTCGAACCCGAGGCCGATCGCCAGCACCACGTCGATCGCGAAGTTGACCCAGAGGATCTGCAGCGGCGACAGCGGCACCCCGTCGGCGATCGTGAACACGCCCGCGCCGACGAACGTGAGGATGAACCCGACCAGCACGACCATCTGGAACCGCACGTACTTCATCAGGTTGTCGTAGAGCCCGCGGCCGCGCTCCACCGCCGTGACGATGGTGGCGAAGTTGTCGTCGGTCAGGATCATCTCCGCGGCGTCCTTGGTCACCTCCGTGCCGGTGATGCCCATCGCGACGCCGATGTCCGCCCGGGTGAGGGCCGGCGCGTCGTTCACGCCGTCACCGGTCATGGCCACGACCTCGCCACGGCGCTTCAGCACGTCGACCAGGCGCACCTTGTCCTCGGGCGCGACCCGCGCGACGACGCCGATGCTGTCGATCTCCGCCTCCAGCCGCTCGTCGGGCATCGCGGCGAACTCGGCGCCGGTGAGCGCGCGACCCTCGATGCCGAGCTGCGCGGCGATGGCGGCGGCCGTGGTCGCGTGGTCCCCCGTGATCATCCGGACCCGGATGCCGGCCTGGCGGCACGCGGCGATCGCCTCACCCGCCTCCCGGCGGGGCGGGTCCACGATGCCCACGAGGGCCAGCAGCTCCAGCCCGGTGACCAGCTCGAGCAGGTCGCCGCGCTCGAGGTCCGCGGGTTCGACGTCCCGCTGGGCCAGGGCGAGCACGCGCATGCCCTCGCCGGCGAGCGCGTCGTTCTCGGCGACCACCCGGGACCGGCCGTCGTCGAGCGGTCTCGCCGAGCCGTCCACGTCCCGGTACCGGTCCGACCGCGCGAGCAGCACGTCCGGCGCGCCCTTGACGAAGCACCGGACCACGACGCGGCCGTCGACCTGCACCCGGTGGAACGTCGCCATCAGCTTGTACGCGGCGTCGAACGGCACCTCCGCCACGCGCGGGAACGCCAGGCGCGTCTCGTCGACGTCCAGCCCGCCCTTGGCGGCGAGCACGACCAGCGCGCCCTCCGTCGGGTCCCCCACGCACGCCCCGTCCCGGATCACGGCGTCGCTGGCCAGGGCCATCGGCAGCAGGAACGGCTCCAGCCGCACGTCCGGACCGCCGCCGGTCGCGAGGATCCGGCCGGTCGTCGCGTACCCCTCGCCGTCCACGCCGTACCGGCGGCCCGCGAGCACCAGCCGGCGCGCGGTCATCTGGTTCAGCGTCAGGGTGCCGGTCTTGTCCGAGCAGATGGCCGACGTCGCACCGAGCGTCTCCACCGAGCGCAGCCGCTTGACGATCGCGCCCGCGTCCGCGAGCTCCCGCGTGCCCAGCGACAGCAGCATCGTCACGACGGCGGGCAGCCCGGTCGGGATCGCGGCGATCGCCAGGCTGATCCCGACCAGGAAGAGCGTGTCGAAGTCCTCGCCGCGCGCCAGGCCGAGCAGCACGATCGCCACCAGGGCCACCGCCGCCATGAGCGTGATGATGACGGTCAGCCGGTCCAGCTGCCGGGTGAGCGGGGTCTCGTCCTGCTCGACGCCGCTCAGCATCCCGGAGATGTGCCCGACCTCGGTCCCCATCCCCGTCCCGGTCACGATCATCTCGCCACGCCCGCGGGTGACCTGGGAGTTCATGTACGCGACGCAGACGCGGTCGCCGAGCGCCACGTCGGTACCGGGCACCGGGTGCACGGACTTCGGCACCGGCGTGCTCTCCCCCGTCAGGCCGGCCTCCTCGATCTCCAGCGACGCCGCGACGACCAGCCGGCCGTCCGCCGGCACCTTGTCCCCCGCCTCGAAGCCGACGACGTCGCCCGGCACCAGCTCCTCCGCCGGCACCTGCAGCAGCACGCCGTCGCGCCGGACCCGGGCCGTCATCACCAGCATCTTGCGCAGGGCGGCGACGCTCTGCGCGGCCTTGCCCTCCTGGTGCAGCCCCATCAGCGCGTTCAGCACCGTCAGGCCGAGCACCACGAGGCCGGTCGACAGGTCCCGCAGGGCGACGACGCTCACCACCGCCGCACCCACCAGCACCAGCTGCATCAGGTCGGCGTACTGCCGGGCGAACGCGCGCCACGCGGGCTCCGGCCGCTCGGCCGCCAGCGCGTTGGGGCCGTAGGCGGCCAGCCGCTGCGCCGCCTCGTGCGCGGTCAGCCCGCGCGCCGGGTCCACGGCGAACGCCTCGCTCACCTGGGCCACCGTGGCCGCGTACCACTCCCGTGCCGGAGCCTGCGTGGTCGTCATCCCGCTCACCCGCCCTCGTGCGCACGGCACCGCTGCTGCCCGCACGCGCCGCTCGCCCGTCGCGCCCGTCGCGCCGGGTCCCGCGTCCACCGTCGCGTCCGCCCGCGGCGGGTGACGCCACCCGCCGCGGGTGAGCCGGGAGGTGCGTACCTGGTCACGGCGCGCTCTCACCCCCCGCGGGTGAGGGTGCGGGGGGCCGGGGCGAGGAACGTGAGGACCGTCGGCGAGCGCGCCGGCCACGACGCGGAGGTGGAGCCGTGGACTCGTTCTGGGACTGGTTCGGACTGATGATCTGGTGGTTCGTGTTCCTCACCTACCTGGTGCTGCTGTGGCACGTCTGCGGCGACCTGTTCCGCGACCGGAGCCTGGGCGGGTGGGGCAAGGCGCTGTGGATCATCGCGCTGATCGTGCTGCCCTACCTCTCGCTGCTCGTGTACGTCATCGCCCGGGGTCGGGGCATGGGGCAGCGGCAGATCGCGGCGCAGATCCAGGCGCGCGAGGAGGCCGAGGAGTACATCCGCACGACCGCCGGGCGCTCGCCCGCCGACGAGATCGCCAGCGCCAAGCAGCTGCTCGACTCCGGCGCGATCAGCACCGAGGAGTTCGCCGGCCTCAAGCAGCGCGCGCTGGCGGGATGACCGACCCGGGCACGCCCACCCGGGCGGAGCGCGCCGCCGCGGGCCGGGCGGCGCGCTCCGCCCTGCCCCGGGGCGCGCTGGCCGACCCCGGCGACCGCGCCGACGACGCCGACCCGGTGGCGCTGCTGGTCGCGCAGGGGCAGACCCGGGTGGCCGAGCTGCTGCCGCTGCGGTACGGCCGGATGTCGGCGTCCCCGTTCGGTTTCTACCGCGGCAGCGCGCTGATCATGGCGCAGGACCTCGCGGCGCACCCGGGCAGCGGGCTGCAGGTGCAGCTGTGCGGTGACGCGCACCTGGCCAACTTCGGCCTCTACGCCAGCCCCGAACGGCACCTGCTGTTCGACGTCAACGACTTCGACGAGACCGCGCCCGGACCGTTCGAGTGGGACGTGCAGCGGCTGGTCGCGAGCGTGGAACTCGCCGCGCGCCACACCGGCGTGCGCAGCCGGGCGCGGCAGGCGCTGGTCACCGGCACCGCCCGGGCCTACCGCGAGACGGTCCGCGACCTGGCCGGCCGGCGCACCCTCGAGGTCTGGTACGCGCACCCCGACGTCGACCGGCTGGTCGAGGAGTACGCCCGGCCGGTCGGCAGGCGTGCCGAGCGCCAGGTGCAGGGCGTCGTCGGCAAGGCGATGCGCCGCGACCACCTGAGCGCGCTGACCCGGCTCACCACCGTCCGGGACGGCGTGCGCCGGTTCGTCTCCGACCCGCCGCTGCTGGTGACGGTCGACGACCTGCTCAGCGACGCCGACGGTGCCACCTTCACCGCCGGGATGCGCGGGCTGCTGCGGTCGTACCGGCGCACCCTGCCGTCGGACCGCCGCCGGCTGCTGGACCGGTACCGGCTGGTCGACGTCGCGCGCAAGGTCGTCGGCGTGGGCAGCGTCGGCACCCGGGCGTTCGTGCTCCTGATGCAGGGCGACGACGCGGACGACGCGCTGGTGCTGCAGGCCAAGGAGGCGCAGCCGTCGGTGGTGGACACCGCGCTCGGCCGGACCCGTCGCGGCCAGCACGGCCGGCGCGTCGTCGAGGGCCAGCGGCTCATGCAGTCGGCCTCGGACGTGCTGCTGGGCTGGCAGCGCACCGCCGGCCCGGACGGCGTGGCCCGCGACTACTACGTCCGCCAGCTCCGCGACTGGAAGGGCTCCGTCACCGTCGACGCGATGCGGCCCGAGGGGCTCGCCGCCTACGCCCGGGCGTGCGCCTGGACGCTGGCCCGCGCGCACGCGCGGTCCGGGGACCGGGTCGCCATCGCCGCCTACCTCGGCAGCGGCGAGCGGGCGGACGGGGCGTTCGCGGACTTCGCGACGGCGTACGCGGACCGCGCGGAGGCGGACCACGCCAGGCTGGTCGCCGCGATCGGGACCGGGCGGTTGCCGGCCGAGACCGGGTGAGGGTCCGCCCTACGCACCGGTGGGCTCGTCCTCGTCGAGCGGCTCCCGGGTGGGGGCCTCACCCGTGTGGTCGTCGGGCACCGGGTCCGGGTCGACGCCGAGCGTCGGCAGGTCGGGCTGGCGGGCGTCGAAGCTGTCGGGCACGTTCTCGCTCATGCCCTCCACGGTGGCACCACGCAGCCCCGCGCGCACGCGGTGCGGACGGCGGCTAGCCGAGCAGCCCCGCCAGCACGCGGAGCGCGTCCGAGTCCGCCGGGACGGGCAGGTCGATCGCGGTATCGCCGCTGCGCAGCGTCACCACCGCGACGTCGTGGTAGACCGGGTGCGTGCGCGTGGCCACGTCGGTGAGCCGGTCCAGCGGCAGCACCAGGCGCGACTCGGAGTGCACCGGCGTCCGGCCGCGGACCAGCCAGTCCCGCCGGCCGAACACCTGCAGCTCGCGGCCCTCGGAGGCCACGACCGCGGCCTGGACCGTCATGGGGTGCAGCAGGTGCAGCAGCCGCGCCGGCCCTCCGGCGGACGGCGCCACGGTGCGACGCGGGTGCGAGGCCAGGGCCTTGAGGCCCGGCTCGCGGTCGGCGACCTCGCGGTAGGCGGACACCAGCCCGATCTCCTTCTCCCCCAGCGCCCGCCGGTCCAGCCGCGCCGTCCCCGGCGTGCGCACCGTCGGGTCCCGCGGGGCGGGGTCGCCCGTCGTCGGGACGGGCCAGGCGAGCAGCCGCAGCAGGTCGACCAGCTGCTCCACCACGTCGGCCGAGGAGCCGTTGAACCGGATCCGCACGGGAGCGCCCGTGACGGCGTGCACGGTGAGCCGGCCGTCCAGCAGGTCGACGCTGGTCTGCACGGCGGCGACCCGGTCGTACGCGATCTCGCGGACGTCGTAGCGGCGGCCGCCCGCGGGCGCGGCGGCCGCGCGCCGTGCCGCCGGCGTGCTGATCCGGCTGAGCGCCGTGAACCGGTCGGGGCCCAGCACGAGCAGGTGGTCGTACAGGTCCATGTCCGGCGTCGCGTCCCGCCGGGCGATGTCGCGCGGCACCTTGAGCACGAGGCGGCTCGCCGCCAGGTCGACCGGGTGGTCCCGGTACAGCGGCGGCACCTCCTCGGCCGAGCGCACCGGGTCCACCCAGGGACCGAACGCGTCGTACTCCGGCGTCGAGGGCGCGTCACCGGACCCGGTGCCGCCGCGTCCCCCGTCGGCCCCTCGCCGCACCGCCGCCTCGTCCATCGCCGCACCTCCGCACCGTGGACCGCTCACCCGCGAGGATCCGCCCACCCCCAGCATGCACCCCGATCGGGTGCGGACCCAGAGCGGGCGCCCGGTCCGGGCTCAGCGCTCGACGACCCAGCCGGGCCGCCGCGGGTCGTCCACCCGGACCACGACGTCCGCGACGTCCTCGGGCTCGACCTCCGCGCGGTACCGCTGCTCGGCGGGCAGCCGCCACGCCTGGTCCGGCGGGGTCAGCCGCGCGAGGGTCTCCGGCCGGACGGCGAGGTGCACCGCGAGGTCCACCGGCAGCCACCGGCCCAGCAGGAACGTGCCGTCCAGCAGCAGCACGGCGCCGGGAGGGGCCTGCACCCGGCCGGCGCGGGCGGACCGCTCGCGCACGGCGTCCCAGAGCGCCGGCAGGTAGCGGCCGTCGCCGTCCGGGCCCAGGGGGTCGAGCACCTCGCGGATCAGCGCGCCGGTGTCCAGCGCGTCGTCCAGCAGCGCGTCGGGGTCCTCGCGGCCGTGCTCGAACCGGACCCCCGCCGGACGCAGGAAGTCGCCCGCCGACACCCGCACCGCCGCGTGCCCGCGGGCGCGCAGCGGCTCGACCAGGGCGTCCGCGAGCCGCTCCGGGCGGGTGGGCGGCGCACCGTCGAGCAGCACCAGCCAGCGCCGGTCCCGCTCGGGCGCCGCCGTCAGGCCGTCGAGCACCCGGTCCACCAGCCGCTCCACCACGACCTCGGGGCTGACGGGCTGCACACGCACCCGACCAGTCTGCCCCGGGCTCAGGCCTGCGACGTCACGACGCCCTTGATGAAGGCCGCCTGCCCCGCGTGCTCCAGCACGTCACCCAGCACGCTCACCAGCCGCACCCCGACGGTCACCGGCGGGTCCCAGCCCTCGTCGACCACCCGGGCCAGGTCCTCGTCCTCCAGCCGTGCGAGGTAGGCGTCGGTGGCCGCCCGCGTCGCGTCCAGGTACGCGCCCAGCAGCGCGGCGTCGGCCCGCACCTGCGCCACCTCGTCCGGGCTCTGGCCGTAGCCCGTCGCGTCCGCGTCGAACGGCAGGCCGAACCGCTCCACGAAGCCCTGGGCGGTCCAGACCTGCTCGGTCCCGGCGACGTCGGCCACCTGCGCGTCCTCCACCCGGGCCAGGTGCCACACCAGCCAGGCGATCGTGTTCGCCTCCGGCCCGAGGCGCGTGGTGAGCTCGCGCTCCCCGGCCCCCTCCAGCACGCCGTGCACCAGGTCCCCGACCCGGCCGTACCCGTCCTGCAGCACCTCGACGCCGTCCACACCCGCTCCTCACCCGTCGTCCGTCCCGGTCGCCTCGCACCGTATGCCGAGGCGCCGGCGCGCGCGCGACGAGCGTGGTCGCGGGGACCGGCAGCAGTCAGCGGGCAGCCCGCACCCGGCGACGGTCGATCGCGGCCCCCTGCGCACCGAGCAGCGACCCGGTCGCGACGACGACCAGGCCGGAGACGACGGCCGTCGCGACCTGGCTCGCCCGCGACGCCTCGGCGAGGAACGGCAGGACGACGAGGATCACCCCGACCAGCGTGACGATCCACCCGAAGTACGACACCGGCCGCGGGACCGCGACCAGGAGCAGGTGCAGCACACCGGTGAGCAGCACCGCCAGCACCGCGGCGCCCGCGGCGTAGGTGGCGGTTCCCGACCACCCGAGGCCGAGCGGGTCCGCCGAGAGCAGCGCGGTGTCCAGCACGGCCCGCGCCACCGTGGCGCCGGCGAGCGCGATGAGGGCCGCGACGGCGGCCGTCGCGAGCCCGGCCGCCCAGAGCCGTGCGGCGAACCGGGGTGGGGCCGGGTGCGGGTCGTACGGGCTGCTCGGCTCGGTCACGGCTGCTCCTCCGTCGGGTGGTCCGGCGACCCGGCGCCGGTCAGAGCGGCGCTCCCGTGCGCCGCCGGGCGACGCCGTCGAGCGTCGCGTCGAGGGTGATCGCCGCGTCGATCAGCGCCAGGTGGGTGAAGGCCTGCGGGAAGTTGCCCAGCTGCTCGCCGGTGAGCCCGATCTCCTCGGAGTACAGGCCGACGTGGTTGGCGTAGGTGAGCATCTTGTCGAACACCATCCGGGCCTCGTCGGGCATCCCCGCGCGGGCGAGCGCGTCGACGTAGTTGAAGGTGCACAGCGAGAACGTGCCCTCGTCGCCGACGAGGCCGTCCGGCGACGCCGCCGGGTCGTAGCGGTACACCAGGCTGTCGGTGACGAGCTCGGTGGCCATCGCCGCCAGCGTGGACCGCCACGCCGGGTCCCGCGGGTCGATGAACCCGACGGTCGCCATCCGCAGCAGCGACGAGTCCAGCACCTCGGTCCGGTAGTGCTGCACGAACGCGCCGCGGCGGGCGTTCCAGCCCCGCTTCCAGACCTGGTCGTACACCGCGTCGCGCCCGGCGGTCCACCGGGCCAGGTCCGCCGGCCGCCCGTGGTCCGTCGCCAGCCGGATGCCGCGGTCCAGCGCGGTCCAGCTCATCACGCGGCCGTACGTGAAGTCCTGCCGGCCGCCCCGCGTCTCCCAGATGCCCTCGTCCGGCTGGTCCCAGTGCTCGCAGAGCCAGTCGAGCATGTCGCGCAGCGCGACCCAGCCGCGGTGCCCCATGGCGAGCCCGTGCTGGTCGGCGAAGTAGACGCTGCCGAGGGCCTCGCCGTAGATGTCGAGCTGGAGCTGGTCCTGCGCGGCGTTGCCGATGCGCACCGGGCTGGAGCCGCGGTAGCCCTCCCAGTGCGGCAGCGACTCCTCCACCAGGTCGGAGGAGCCGTCGACGCGGTACATGATCCGCAGCGGGCCGCTGCCCCCGACCACCCCCTCCTCGATCCGGTCCCGCAGCCACGCGCCGAAGTCGGCGGCCTCGTCCACGAACCCGAGGCCCAGCAGGGAGTAGATGGAGAACGACGCGTCCCGGACCCAGGTGTACCGGTAGTCCCAGTTCCGCTCGCCGCCGACCTGCTCGGGCAGCCCGGCGGTCGGTGCCGCCACGAGCGCGCCCGACGGGGCGTACGTCATCAGCTTGAGCGCGATGGCCGAGCGCTGCAGGGCCTCGCGCCACCGGCCGGCGTACGTGGAGCGGGCCAGCCAGCCGCGCCAGAAGGACGCGGTGCCGTCCAGCAGCTCCCGCAGGTCGCCGGCGCGGATCTCCCGCGGCGGGCCGTCGGCCGCCGACTCGAGCACCAGCCCGGTGCGCTCCCCCGCGACCAGCTCGTACACCACCCGGACGTCCCCGTCGGCGTCGACCTCCAGGCGCTCCCGGCTCCGGTCGTCCTCGGTGCGCACGGTGTGCAGGGTCAGGGTCAGGTCGGCGCTCGCGAACACGGCCCCGTGCTCGGTCACCGTCGTCTCGTGCGGCGCGCGGCCGTAGTCGAACCGCGGCGCGACGTGCGCCTCGAACCGGACCCGCCCCCGGACGCACCGCATCACCCGCACGAGCCGGTGCTGCGGCGTGACGGTCCGGCCGGTGGGCGGCATGAAGTCGATCACCTCGCCCACCCCCTCCTCCGTGAGGAAGCGCGTGACCAGCACCGCGGTGTCCGGCAGGTACAGCTGCTTGACGACGTGGTCGTCGCCCAGCGGCGCGATGCGGAACCGGCCGCCACGTCGCGCGTCGAGCAGGGACCCGAACACGCTGGGCGAGTCGAACCGGGGGACGCAGTACCAGTCGACCGCGCCGTCGGTCGACACCAGGGCGGCGGTCTGCAGGTCGCCGATCAGCCCGTGGTCCGCGATCAGGGGGTAGGTCGCCATCGTGCGGTCCTCCTGGACACCCGGGTGCGTGCGGGACACCCCCACGATCCCCCGGCGGGTCACCCGGCACGTCGCCCGGCGCGGGTGAGGTCCGGCCGGGACGCGCAGGGCCCCGCAGCCGGACGGCTGCGGGGCCCTGCGCGGACGTGCGGTGCGTCAGGCGACGCGACCCGAGGCGTCGTCGCCGATCTTGTGCACGATGATCGAGTTGGTCGACCCGACGACGCCGACCGGCGTGCCGGCCACGACGACGACGTAGTCGCCGACCTCGGCGAGGCCCTGCGCGCGCAGCGTGGACTCGACCTGCTGGACCATCGCGTCGGTGTGCTCGACCTGCGGCACCTCGTACGTCTGCGTGCCCCAGCTCAGCGACAGCGTGTTGCGGACCGAGGGGGTCGGCGTGAACGCCAGCAGCGGGATGGAGGAGCGCAGGCGGGACATGCGGCGCGCGGAGTCGCCGGACTGCGTGAAGGTCACGAGGTACTTCACACCCAGCGTCTCGCCGATCTCGGCGGCCGCGCGGGTGATGGCGCCACCGCGGGTGTGCGGGGTGGAGCCGAGGGGCGCGATGCGCTCGCGACCCATCTCCTCGGTGGCCTCGATGATCCGCGCCATCGTGCGGACGGTCTCGATCGGGTACTCGCCGACCGAGGTCTCGCCGGACAGCATGACCGCGTCGGCGCCGTCGAGCACCGCGTTCGCGCAGTCGGACGTCTCGGCGCGCGTCGGGCGCGGGTTGTTGGTCATCGACTCGAGCACCTGGGTGGCGACGATGACCGGCTTGGCGTTGCGGCGGGCCAGCTCGACGGCGCGCTTCTGGACGAGCGGCACCTGCTCCAGCGGCAGCTCCACGCCCAGGTCGCCGCGGGCGACCATGATGCCGTCGAACGCGTCGACGATCTCGGCGAGGTTCTCGACGGCCTGCGGCTTCTCGATCTTGGCGATGACCGGGACGACCCGGCCCTCCTCCTCCATGATCCGGCGCACGTCGTCGTAGTCGGCGGCGTTGCGGACGAAGGACAGCGCGATGATGTCGGCGCCGGTGCGCAGCGCCCAGCGCAGGTCCTCCTCGTCCTTGTCGCTCATGGCCGGGACGGACACGGCGACGCCGGGCAGGTTGATGCCCTTGTTGTTCGAGACCGGGCCGCCGACCTCGACGCGGGTGACCACGCGCGGGCCCTCGACGGCGGTGACGCGCACGAGCACGCGGCCGTCGTCGATCAGCAGCGGG
The DNA here is from genome assembly GCF_056844425.1 of Cellulomonas sp. NEAU-ZC6. NCBI lineage: Bacteria > Bacillati > Actinomycetota > Actinomycetes > Micrococcales > Cellulomonadaceae > Cellulomonas > Cellulomonas sp. NEAU-ZC6. The sequence goes on from NZ_JBXFYH010000001.1 coordinate 626,408, forward strand.
TCGCCGACGCGGGCGTCGTCCGCCAGGCCCTTGTGGGTCGTGGAGACGAGCTCCTTGGTGCCGGGGACGTCCTCGGTGGTGATGGTGAACGTGTCACCCTCGGCCAGGACGTGCTTGCCCTCGGTGAAGCGACCCAGGCGGATCTTGGGGCCCTGCAGGTCGACCAGGACGGCGACCGAGCGGCCCGAGGCCTTCGCGGCGGCGCGCACGTTGTCGTACACCCGCTTGTGCACCTCGGTCTCGCCGTGGCTGCGGTTCAGCCGCGCCACGTCCATGCCGGCGTCGACAAGGGCCTGGATCTGCTCGGCGGACTCCGTGGCGGGGCCGATGGTGCAGACGATCTTCGCTCTACGCATGGGGGAAAGCCTAGGCCTTTCGTGACAGACGGTTCGGACCGAACGTCCTGGTCGGCTCGGGGCTGCCCGTGACGAGGAGGACGCGCGCGGTTGATGGTCGACGGCGCAGCGCCACCGTGCCCGCACCCGGTCGGGGCGGGCAGCCGCGGCGCGGTACTGCCAGACGGGCACGAGTCTACGGCCGCCGGGCGGTCCCGCCCGACCCGGGACGCGCCCGAGGACCCCGGGCACCCGTCCCGGTGGTACGCGGACGGGCGGCCGAACGGGCGGACCCGGGACCGAGGTCCCAGAGTTCGCCGGACGTTCGACCGCCCGTCACGTGTCGTGCGCCGTGCTCAGGCCCGCATCGCCACCGTGCCCGCGCTCACCGGGGCGGGCAGCTCGGTCGACCCGCCGAGGTACGTGTCGACCGCGGCGGCCGCGGCGCGGCCCTCGGCGATGGCCCACACGATCAGCGACTGGCCGCGGCCCGCGTCGCCGGCGACGAACACGCCGGGCACGGAGGTCGCGAAGTCGTCCGACCGGGCGACCAGGCCGCGCGCGGTCAGGTCGACGCCGGCCTGCGCGACCAGGTCCTCGGTCTCGGGACCGGTGAAGCCCATCGCGATCAGCACGAGGTCCGCCGGGATGTCCCGCTCGGTGCCCGCTGCGGGCACGCGGCGGCCGTCCGGCTGGTACTCGGTGGTGGCGAGGCGCAGGTGCGTGACCTGGCCGTCCTCGCCGCCGAGGAACGCCACGGTGGAGGCGAGGAACGCGCGGTCGCCGCCCTCCTCGTGCGACGAGGAGACCTCGAACAGCACCGGGTCGGTCGGCCACGGCTGGTTCGCCGGTCGCTCCACGGGCGGCTGCTTGCCGATCGCGAGCGTGGTGACGGACGCGGCCCCCTGGCGCAGCGCGGTGCCGACGCAGTCCGATCCGGTGTCGCCGCCGCCGATGACCACGACGTGCTTGCCCGCGGCGTCGATCGGGTCGGCGACGACCTTGCCCGCCACCAGCGCGTTGGACCCGTGCAGGTAGTCCATCGCCGGGTGGATGCCGGCCAGCTCGCGGCCGGGCAGCGGCAGGTCGCGCGGCACGGTGGACCCGGTGGCGACGACGACGGCGTCGTACCGGGACCGCAGCTGCGCCCACGTGATGTCGCGGCCGATCTCGACGTTCGGCCGGAACCGCGTGCCCTCGGCCTCCATCTGCGCGAGGCGGCGGTCGATGTGCCGCTTCTCGAGCTTGAAGTCCGGCACGCCGTAGCGCAGCAGACCGCCGATGGCGTCGTCCCGCTCGTAGACGGCGACGGTGTGCCCGGCGCGGGTCAGCTGCTGCGCGGCGGCGAGCCCGGCGGGGCCGGAGCCGACGACGGCCACGGTGTGCCCGGACAGGCGCTGCGGCACCTGCGGGTGCACCAGGCCGCGGTCGAAGGCCTCGTCGATGATCGAGACCTCGACGTTCTTGATCGTCACGGCCGGCTGGTTGATGCCGAGCACGCACGCGGACTCGCACGGCGCCGGGCAGATGCGGCCGGTGAACTCCGGGAAGTTGTTCGTGGCGTGCAGCCGCTCGATGGCGTCACCCCACTGGCCGCGCCACACCAGGTCGTTCCACTCGGGGATCAGGTTCCCCAGCGGGCAGCCGTTGTGGCAGAACGGCACGCCGCAGTCCATGCAGCGGCCGGCCTGCTGGGTGATGAGCGTGGCGGCCTGCGGGTCGTCCTGCACGCTGCGGTGCTCGTGCACCTCGCGCCAGTCCATCAGGCGCAGGGCCACGGGGCGGTTGGCGGGCAGCTCGCGCTCCCGCACCTTCATGAAGCCGCGGGGGTCAGCCACGAGCCACCTCCAGGATGCCCTCCCACACGCCGGGCGTGCTCGGGTCGAGGCCGTCGGCCTCCGCCTTCGCCAGCGCCGCGCGGACGCGGGAGTACTCGGTCGGCCGCACCCGGGTGAACCGGGCGCGGGTCGCGTCGGTCAGGACGCCGTCGGCGAGCAGCTCGGCGGCGACCCGCGAGCCCGTCTCGTCGGCGTGCCGCCGCAGCAGGTCCAGCACCAGGGCCGCGTCCTCGTCGTCGAGCGGGTCGAGACCCAGCTCGCCGACGGCGACCGCCTGGACGTTGACACGCTCGGGCTTGAGGTCGAGCACGTAGGCCGTGCCGCCGGACATGCCCGCGGCGAAGTTCCGGCCGGTGCGGCCGAGCACGAGCACGGTGCCGCCGGTCATGTACTCGCAGCCGTGGTCGCCCACGCCCTCGACCACCAGGGTCGCGCCGGAGTTGCGCACGCCGAACCGCTCGCCGACGACGCCGCGCAGGAACATCTCGCCGGACGTCGCGCCGTAGCCGATCACGTTGCCCGCGATCACGTTGTGCTCGCCGCTCAGCGCGGTGTTGCGGTCGGGGCGCACGATCACGCGCCCGCCGGACAGGCCCTTGCCGACGTAGTCGTTCGCGTCGCCCTCGAGCCGCAGGGTGATGCCCTTCGGGACGAACGCGGCGAACGACTGGCCGGCGGACCCGGTCAGCCGGACCTCGATGGTGTCGTCCGGCAGGCCGGCGCCGCCGTAGCGACGGGTCACCTCGTGGCCGAGCATCGTGCCGACGGTGCGGTTGACGTTGCGCACCGGCAGCTCGATCCGCACGGGGCGGGCGTCCTCGAGGGCGTCCGCCGCCATCGCGATGAACTGGTTGTCCAGCGCGCGCTCGAGCCCGTGGTCCTGGGCATGCACGTGGTGCAGCGCGGAGCCGGGGACCGGCTCCGGCAGCGCGAGCACGGGCGCCAGGTCCAGGCCCTGCGCCTTCCAGTGGTCGACGGCCGCGCGGGTGTCGAGCATCTCGACGTGGCCGACGGCCTCGAGGATGCTGCGGAACCCGAGCTCGGCGAGCAGCTCGCGGACCTCCTGGGCGATGAACTCGAAGAACGTCACGACGAACTCCGGCTTGCCCGTGAACCGGGACCGCAGGTCGGGGTTCTGCGTCGCGACGCCCACGGGGCAGGTGTCGAGGTGGCAGACGCGCATCATGATGCAGCCCGAGACCACCAGCGGCGCCGTCGCGAAGCCGAACTCCTCGGCACCCAGCAGCGCGCCGACGATCACGTCGCGCCCGGTCTTGAGCTGGCCGTCGACCTGCACCACGACGCGGTCGCGCAGGTTGTTCAGCACGAGCGTCTGCTGGGTCTCGGCCAGGCCGATCTCCCACGGGGTGCCCGCGTGCTTGAGGCTGGTCAGCGGCGAGGCGCCCGTGCCGCCGTCGTGGCCGGAGATGAGCACGACGTCGGAGTGCGCCTTGGCCACGCCGGCCGCGACGGTGCCCACGCCGAACTCGCTGACGAGCTTGGTGTGGATCCGCGCGGACGGGTTCGCGTTCTTGGCGTCGTGGATCAGCTGCGCCAGGTCCTCGATGGAGTAGATGTCGTGGTGCGGCGGCGGGGAGATCAGGCCCACGCCCGGCGTGGAGTGCCGGGTCTTGGCGACCCACGGGTAGACCTTCGGCCCGGGCAGCTGACCGCCCTCGCCGGGCTTGGCGCCCTGGGCGAGCTTGATCTGGATGTCGTCCGCGAACGTCAGGTACTCGGACGTGACGCCGAAACGCCCCGACGCGATCTGCTTGATCGCGGAGCGGCGCTCCGGGTCGTGCAGCCGCTCCGGGTCCTCGCCGCCCTCGCCGGTGTTCGACTTGGCGCCGAGCCGGTTCATGGCGATCGCGAGCGTCTCGTGCGCCTCCGCCGAGATGGAGCCGTAGGACATCGCGCCGGTGCTGAACCGCTTGACGATCTCGCTGACCGGCTCGACCTCGTCGATCGGCACCGGCGGGCGCGCGCCGACCTTGAGGTCGAGCAGGCCGCGCAGGGTCATCAGGCGGGACGACTGCTCGTTGACCCGGTGCGTGTAGTCGCGGAACACGTCCATCTGCCGCGTGCGGGTGGAGTGCTGCAGCCGGAACACGGTCTCGGGGTCGAACAGGTGGTCCTCGCCGTCGCGACGCCACTGGTACTCGCCACCCGTGGCGAGGCGGCGGTGCGCGAGGCGGTTGCCGTTGGGCGGGTAGGCGTCGTTGTGCCGGGCCGCGACCTCGGCGGCGATGACGTCCAGCCCGATGCCGCCGAGCCGGCTGGTGGTGCCGGTGAAGTACCGCTCCACCAGCGCCTGGGACAGCCCGATGGCCTCGAAGACCTGGGCGCCGCGGTAGGACGCGATGGTCGAGATGCCCATCTTGGACATGACCTTGAGGACGCCCTTGCCGAGCGCCTTGATCAGGTTCTTGACGGCCTGCTCCGGCGCGACGCCCGGCAGGTAGCCGTTGGTCGCGAGGTCCTCGACGGTCTCCATCGCCAGGTACGGGTTCACCGCGGCGGCGCCGTACCCGATCAGCAGCGCGACGTGGTGCACCTCGCGGACGTCACCGGCCTCGACGACCAGCGACACCTGGGTGCGGGTGTGCCGGCGCAGCAGGTGGTGGTGCACGGCGGACAGCAGCAGCAGCGACGGGATCGGCGCGCGGTCGGCGTCGGAGTCCCGGTCGGACAGCACCAGGAAGCTCACGCCGTCGGCGATCGCCCGGTCGCACTCGGCGAAGATCTCCTCGAGGCGCCGCTCCAGGGCCGCTCCCCCGCCGTCGACCTTGTACAGGCCGCGGACGATGGTGGTGCGGAAGATGCCGGCCATCGCCGGGTCCTTGTGGATCTTGACGATCTTGGCCAGGCCGTCGTTGTCCAGCACCGGGAACGGCAGCACGAGCTTGCGCGCGTGCAGCGGCGTGTCCTCCAGCAGGTTCGGCTCCGGGCCGATCGCCCCGCCGATGGACGTGACGAGCTCCTCGCGGATCGCGTCCAGCGGCGGGTTGGTCACCTGCGCGAACATCTGCGTGAAGTAGTCGAACAGCATCCGCGGCCGCTGCGAGAGCACCGCGATCGGGGTGTCCGAGCCCATGGCGCCGAGCGGCTCCGCGCCCGCGGCGCCCATGGGCGTCAGGAGGATCTTCAGCTCCTCCTCGGTGTACCCGAACGCCCGCTGGCGACGGCGCACCGAGGCGGACGAGTGCTGCACGTGCTCGCGCTCGGGGAGCTGCTCCAGGTAGACGGAGTTCTCCCGCACCCAGTCCGCGTACGGGCGCTGGGCGGCGAGCTGGGCCTTGATCTCGTCGTCCTCGATGATCCGGCCCTGGCCGGTGTCGACCAGGAACATCCGGCCCGGCTCGAGCCGGCCCTTGCGGACGACGGTCGCCGGGTCCAGGTCGAGCACGCCCGCCTCGGACGCCATGACGACCAGGCCGTCCTCGGTCACCCAGAACCGGCCGGGGCGCAGGCCGTTGCGGTCCTGCACCGACCCGATCAGCGTGCCGTCGGTGAACGTCATCGCCGCGGGGCCGTCCCAGGGCTCCATCAGGCTGGAGTGGTACTCGTAGAACGCGCGGCGCGCCGGGTCCATCTGGGCGTGGTTCTCCCAGGCCTCCGGGATCATCATCATGATCGCGTGCGGCAGGGAGCGGCCGCCCAGGTGCAGCAGCTCGAGCACCTCGTCGAACGACCCGGAGTCCGAGCCGCCCGGGGTGCAGACCGGCAGCAGCGGGGCGAGGTCGCCCAGCACGTCCGAGCGCAGCGTGCCCTCGCGGGCGGCGACCCAGTTGCGGTTGCCCCGCACCGTGTTGATCTCGCCGTTGTGCGCGATCAGCCGGAACGGCTGCGCCAGCGGCCAGGACGGGAAGGTGTTGGTCGAGAACCGGGAGTGCACGAGCGCGAGCTCGGAGGCGTACCGCGGGTCCGACAGGTCGGCGAAGAACGGCTCCAGCTGGCCCGGCGTGAGCATGCCCTTGTAGGACAGGGTGCGGGCGGACAGCGACGCGAAGTACACGCCGAGCTCGCGCTCGGCGCGCTTGCGCAGCCGGTACGCCCGGCGGTCCAGGTCGACCCCCGCGAGCTCGCGGGACGGGTCGGCCACGACGAGCTGGCGGAACACCGGCATCGAGGACCGGGCCGTGGGGCCGACCAGGTCGGCGGTGACGGCGACGTCGCGCCAGGCGAGCACGTCGAGCTTCTCCTCGGCGGCGATCGCCTCGACCGCGCGCACCGCGACCGTGCGCTCCTCGTCGTCCTGCGGCAGGAACGCCATGCCGATCGCGTAGTGGCCGGCCGGGGGCAGCTCGGCGTCCACGACGTCGCGCAGGAACGCGTCGGGGATCTGGGTCAGGATGCCGGCGCCGTCGCCGCTGTTCTCCTCCGCACCGACCGCGCCGCGGTGGTCGAGGTTGAGCAGGGCGGTCAGCCCGGCGTCGACGATGTCGCGGCCGGGCGTGCCGCGCAGCGTCGCGACGAACGCGAAACCGCAGGCGTCGTGCTCGGCAGCCGGGTCGTACAGACCGACCTGCTGCGGCACGGCGGGGGAAGCACCGAGACGCTGTGGCGACGCGGGCATCAGCACCGTCCTCACGGACCCGCTGGGGGCCTGGTAGAGCTCTGGGGGGAGAGGGACGTCATCGGCCCGGGTGACAAGTGTGGCGACGATACCTGCCGGAAACACAGGCGCTCACATCGCGAGAAGTGAGGTGGGTCACACGGGCGGGCTCGCGGTCAGCGTGCGGGGCCGTGCTCCGCCACCTCGTCGTCCTGGCCTGCGGGTCCGCTGGATGCGGCGGGCTCGTCGGTCTCGGCAGGTGCGGTGGGTCCGGCCAGGAGAGGTGTGGTCTCGCGTCCAGGATGACGACGTCCGACGACGATGAACGCTACCAGCGCGCCGAGCCCCACGATGATCGACGTCCACACGTTGAGCCGGAACGGGCCGACCATCTCGGCGGGGTCGATCCGGAGCAGCTCGATCCAGAGCCGGCCCGTCGTGTAGACGACGACGTACAGCCAGAAAACCCGCCCGTGGCCCAGGCGGAACCGGCGGTCCAGCCAGATGAGCAGCGCGGCGCCGGCCAGGTTCCACAGCAGCTCGTACAGGAACGTCGGGTGGAACAGCGTGCCGGACTCGAACCCGGCGGGCAGGTGCGCGTCGTCGATCCGCAGACCCCACGGCAGGGTGGTCGGACCGCCGAACAGCTCCTGGTTGAACCAGTTGCCGAGCCGGCCGATCGCCTGCGCGATCAGCAGCCCCGGTGCGAGGGCGTCCGCGAACACCGGGAAGCTGACCCCGGCGCGGCGGCAGCCGATGTACGCGCCCACGGCGCCGAGCGCGACGGCGCCCCAGATGCCGAGGCCGCCCTCCCAGATGTAGAGCGCCTTGACCGGGTCGCCGCCCGCGCCGAAGTACGCGTCCGGCGAGCTCACCACGTGGTAGAGCCGGCCGCCGACGATGCCGAACGGCACGGCCCAGAACGCGATGTCCAGGACCTGCTCGGGGTCGCCGCCGCGGTCCTTCCACCGGCGCTGCGTCAGCAGCACGGCGACGACGATGCCGGCGAGGATCGCCAGGGCGTAGGCACGCAGCGGCACCGGGCCGAGGTACCAGACGGCCTCGGAGGGGCTCGGGATGGCGGCGGGGATCATCACACGGGCACCTTATGCGACGGCGGCGCAGGCCCCGACGGGGGTCCACGCCCGGGAAGCGGGCCCACGGTGACCCGCGCCGTGCCCCGAGCCGGCGGGATCCGGCGAGGTCGTCACATCGCGCCGAGGTCGTCAGGTGCAGATGACGACCTCGCGCGGAGGTGACGACCTCGAGCCGGCCGAGCGCGGGCCGGTCGGGTCGGCGCGCGCCGTGCCGGCCGAGCGCAGAGGGTCAGCGCGAGCGGCGCAGGCCCTCCGCCAGGCCGGCGGCGACAGCAGCGACGCCGTCGATGCCCGCGGCCGCCGTCTCGGCGGCTGCGAGGGCGCGCACGAAGGCGGAGCCGACGATGACGCCGTCCGCGTACCGGCCGATGTCCTGTGCCTGCTCCGGGCGGGACACGCCCAGCCCGACGCAGACGCGCTCGGCACCGGCCGCGCGGGTGTCGGCGACCAGCTGCTCGGCGCGGGCGCCGACGGTGGTCCGCTCCCCCGTCACGCCCATGGTGGACGCCGCGTACACGAACCCGCGGGACGCCGCGGCGGTCATGGCGAGCCGCTCGGGCGTCGAGGACGGCGCGACCAGGAACACCTTGTCCAGGTCGTGCGCGTCGGCGGCGGCGATCCAGTCGGCGCCCTCGTCGGGGATGAGGTCGGGCGTGATCAGCCCCGCGCCGCCCGCGGCCGCGAGGTCGCGTGCGAAGGCCTCGGGGCCGTAGCGCAGCACCGGGTTCCAGTAGGTCATCACCAGCACCGGCGCGCCGGTGGCGGCGATCTGCTCGACCGCGCCGAACACGTCGCGCACGCGGGTGCCGCCGGTCAGGGCGTGGTCGACGGCGTCCTGGATGACCGGGCCGTCCATGACGGGGTCGGAGTACGGCAGCCCGATCTCGATGACGTCGACGCCCGCCTCGACCATCGCCACGGCGGCGCGGGCCGATCCGGCGACGTCGGGGTAGCCCAGCGGCAGGTACCCGACCAGCGCGGCCCGGCCCTCGCCCTTGAGCCGGTCCAGGGCCGCGGCCGTCCGGGAGCCCACCTGCACGTCGCTCACAGCTGCTCCCCCTCGTCGGCCTGCACGACCGGCTTGTCCTCGATCAGGTCGAACCACGCGGCCGCGGTGGCCACGTCCTTGTCGCCGCGGCCCGACAGGTTCACCAGGACGACCGGCGCGCGGCCGTCCGGCGTCTCCCACGTGGCGGCCTCGCGCCCGAGCTGCAGGGCCCCGGCCAGGGCGTGCGCCGACTCGATGGCCGGGATGATGCCCTCGGTGCGGCACAGCAGCTGGAACGCGTCCATCGCCTCGACGTCCGTCACCGGCCGGTACTCGGCGCGGCCGATGTCGTGCAGCCACGCGTGCTCCGGCCCGACGCTCGGGTAGTCGAGCCCGGCGGACACCGAGTGGCTGGGCAGGGTCTGGCCGTCCTCGTCCTGCAGCAGGTACGACTTGGTGCCCTGCAGCACGCCCGGCGAGCCGCCGCTGAACCGGGAGGCGTGCCGCCCGGAGTCGATGCCCTCGCCGCCGGCCTCGAAGCCGAACAGCCGCACCGACGGGTCGTCCAGGAACGCGTTGAAGATGCCCATCGCGTTGGAGCCGCCGCCCACGCAGGCCACGACGGCGTCGGGCAGGGCGCCGATCTCCTCCGCGAGCTGCGCCTTCGCCTCCTCGCCGATGATCTTGTGGAAGTCGCGGACCATCTCGGGGAACGGGTGCGGGCCCGTCACCGTGCCGAGCAGGTAGTGCGTGGTGTCGACGTTGGCGACCCAGTCGCGCAGCGCCTCGTTGATCGCGTCCTTCAGCGTGCGGGAGCCGATCGTCACGGGGACGACCGTGGCGCCCAGCAGCCGCATCCGGGCGACGTTGAGCGCCTGGCGCTGCGTGTCCTCCTCGCCCATGTACACGACGCACTCGAGGTCCAGCAGCGCGGCCGCGGTCGCGGTCGCCACGCCGTGCTGGCCCGCGCCGGTCTCGGCGATGACCCGGGTCTTGCCCATCCGCTTGACCAGCAGGGCCTGGCCCAGCACGTTGTTGATCTTGTGCGAGCCGGTGTGGTTGAGGTCCTCGCGCTTGAGGAACACGCGCACGCCCTCGCCCACGTGCTCGGCGAACCGCTTGACCTCCGTCAGCGGGCTCGGCCGGCCGGTGTAGGTGCGGTGCAGCCGCGCGAGCTCGGCCCCGAAGGTCGGGTCGGCCAGCGCCTTGTGGAACTCGGTGTCGAGCTCGTCGAGCGCGGCGATCAGGGCCTCCGGCACGTACCGCCCGCCGAAGTCGCCGAAGTAGGGGCCCGCGTGCGTGGCCAGCGGGCCGCCGGGCGTGCTCGTCACCTGCGGACCCGTACGTCCCGTCGTCACCGTGGTGCTCCTCGTCCGTTCGTGCTGCGTGGCTGTGGGGGCGTCGGCTACTGCCGGACCGCGCGCAGCGACGGGTGCGCACCCGCCGCCACCAGGTCCGCGACCGACTGCCGCGGCGCGTCGTCGGTCACCAGGGCCTCGCCCACCAGGACGGCGTCGGCGCCGGCCCGGGCGTAGTCCATGACGTCGTGCGGACCGCGGACGCCGGACTCGGCGATCTTCACGACGTCCGTGGGGATGGCCGGGGCGACCCGCGCGAACGTGCCGCGGTCCACCTCCAGCGTCTTGAGGTTCCGGGCGTTCACGCCGATCACCCGGGCGCCCGCGTCGACGGCCCGCATGACCTCCTCGGAGTCGTGCACCTCGACCAGGGCGGTCATGCCCAGGGAGTGCACCCGCTCCACCAGCGAGGTCAGCACCGTCTGCTCCAGCGCGGCGACGATGAGCAGCACCAGGTCCGCGCCGTGCGCCCGCGCCTCCCAGACCTGGTACGGCGTGACGACGAAGTCCTTGCGCAGCACCGGGATGTCGACCGCGGCCCGGACGCTGTCCAGGTCGGCCAGGCTGCCGTTGAACTTGCGCTGCTCGGTGAGCACCGAGATGACGGTCGCGCCGCCCTTCTCGTACTCGGCGGCGAGCGCGGCGGGGTCGGTGATCGTCGCGAGCGCACCCTTGCTGGGGCTCGAGCGCTTGACCTCGGCGATCACGGTGACCGCGTCCTCGACCCGGAGCCGGGCCACGCAGTCGATGGCGCCCGGCACGCGCGCCGCCCGCTCCTTGAGCTCGGCCAGCGGCGTCGCCGCCTCGCGCACCGCGAGGTCCTCGCGCACGCCCGCCACGATGTCGTCCAGCACGGTGCCCATCGGCGTCTCTTCTCCCCCGAGGTCGGCGGCGGCGCACCTCACGGCACGGGAGCCGGCTCGGCTCCTCGCGGACGCTCCCGCCCCGACCGGGCGTGGCGCGACCTGACGACCACCTCCGCCATCGTACGGGCGACGGGCGACGCCCCCGACCACGCAGCCAGGGGGTGGGACGGGACGTCAGTAGGACGAGTAGTCGTACCCGGAGCTGAAGCCGTCGACGAAGGCGCCCGCGAACCCGAAGACGAACGACACGACCCAGATGGCGCTGCCGACCGACCCGAGGATGATCCCGGCCAGCGCGAGGCCACCGTTGTTCGCCTCGCCGCGGGCCGCCGCCTTGCGACCCAGCACGCCGGTGATGATCGCGGGGATGCCGGCGAACGGGCCGAAGCAGACCAGGCCGACGATGCCCAGCACCAGCGACCAGACGCCGAGGCCGTTCTTCGGGTAGCCGTAGACGGGCACGTACGGCGGGGCGCCCCAGCCCGCGGCGGGGCCGGCGCCCGGGTAGCCGCCGGGCTGCTGCGCGAACGCGGGGTGCTGGTCGTACGCGGGCTGCTGGCCGTAGGCGGGCTGGCCGTAGGTCGGCTGCTGGCCGTAGGGCTGCTGGCCGTACGCGTCGGGGGCGGGCTGGCCGTACGACGGCGCCTGGCCGTAGGGCTGCTGGCCGTACGGGTCCGGGGCCGGCTGGCCGTACGACGGCGCCTGGCCGTAGGGCTGCTGGCCGTACGCGTCCGGGGCGGGCTGGCCGGAGGCCGGCTGCTGGCCGTACGGCTCGACGGGCTGCTGCTCCCAGGCGGCACCGGAGGCTCCGGTGCCGTCGGTCGACGGCGTCGACGGGTCCGGCCGGTACGGGTCCGTCGGCTGGTCGGGCGTGGTCACGGTGCCTCCTGGGGCGGTGCTGGGCGCGGGCGCGCCGACCCGCATCCTAGGGAAGCCGGGACCGCTCACGGACCCGGCCGACCGGATCCGGTGGGTGGATTCACCCGTCCGCGGCGACGCCGGTCACGGCGCGAGCACGCCGGCCCACGCGGGGACGTTCCGGGCGACGCTGTACAGCACGACCACGGCGCCGATGCCGAGCGCCACCGCCGCGGGCGGTGCCGCCGCCCGGCGACCCGTCCCCAGGGCGCGGACCAGCCACCGCACCCAGAGCCCGACCAGCACCGGGACGACGACCACCCAGAGCGGGTTGGCGCCCCAGGCGCCGGCGAGGTCGCCGACCAGGAGGTCGTGCGTGGCCCGCAGCCCGCCGCAGCCGGCGCAGTAGGTGCCGGTCAGTGCGTAGAGCGGGCAGACGCCCCAGGAGCCCTGCTGGTGCGGGTCGCGGAGCACGAGGCCCAGCGCGAGCACGGCCGCCCCGCCGGCGACCAGCAGCGGTGCCCGCGCGGCCCGGAGCCGGGTGCGGGTCGCCAGGGTCGCGGGCGGGGCGGCCGGGGCCACGTCAGTACTGGTACGTGTCGAACGTCGTCGCCAGCGCGCCGGTGGCGGCGAGGATGATGAGCAGGATGATCCCGAGCACCTGGAGTGCCGTGACGATCCACGACGTGATGTAGCCGGCGTTGGCCAGCGACCCGTTGTTGGCCTCGCCGCGGGCGACCGCCTGCTTGGCCTTCGAGCCGACGATGATGCCGGGGATGCTGGTGAAGATCGAGCACACGAAGAAGCCGATGATGGCGAGCACCAGCGACCACACCGCGAGGTTGTTCTTGGGGTAGACGCCGCCGTAGCCCGGCGCGCCGCCCGGGTACGGCTGCTGGCCGTAGCCGCCCTGCCCGTAGGCGGGCTGGCCGTAGCCGCCCTGCGGCGCGCCCGACTGGTCGCCGCCCGCGTACTGGCCGTACTGCGGGACGCCGCCCTGCGGCTGCCCGGAGCTGTCGCCCGCAGGCGAGGTGCCCGGGTACGGCGGCACCGAGCCCGACTGGTCGCCGGAGCCCTGCCCGTCGGGGGCGGAGTACGGGTCCTGCGGCTGGTTCGGGGTCGACATGATCGGCTCCTGTCACTCGGAAGATGCGGCACGGGCATCCGCCCTGGTCGGACGGGTGCCAAGGCCCTAGGTCTACCGGAGCGGAGTCGGCGCGTCCACCTGGGCCGGGACCCCGGCGCGCCTGGGGAGCGGCTCAGTGACCGCCGGTGCGGCGCGCCTTCTCGAGGGTGTGCTTGCCGCCCTGGCCGTACCCGAGCTTGCGCAGCACGATCCCGATCACGACGCCGAGCAGGGCCACGGCGAGACCGGCCCAGAAGAGCCACATCAGGGCGAAGATCAGCCCGAGCGCACCGGCGACGGACCCGATCAGCACGACGACCGTGGTGGTCCACGCGGCGGTGGTGTGCCCGTGGTTCGTCGGCGGGGCCGTCGGGGGCAGCCGCAGCGTCTCCGTGCGGGGCGTCTGCTGAGCCGCTCCCGTCACGACGCCGTGGGAACGGACCGACTGCTCGACCATCGCGCAACACCTTTCTGACTGTGTGTCGTCACCCTACTGGACGGTTCACGTCGGGTCGTCCCCACGCGACAGCGCGTCCCACGTCCCGCGCTCGTCCGCGGGCTCCGAGGCGTCGCCGGCGGGGGCCGTGCCGGCGGTGGCCGAGCCGCTCGCCGCAGGCCCGGACGGGTTGTCGGCCGAGGTGCCCGCCGCGGGGACGCGCGCGGGACCGGACGCTGCGCGCTCGTGCCGGTCGGAGGTCGCCGACCAGCCGCCCGACGCGCGGGCGATCCCGACCGCCGCGGCCAGGACGAGCACACCGAGCAGGGCCGCCGGCCACGGCCACAGGGCGACCTGCACGGTCCCGGTGAGGCTGGACACGCCGGTCGCCTCCGCGACGGCCCGGGTGGCCGTGGCCTCCGCGCCGGACCGCGCCCCGAGGGCCGAGGCCAGCACCAGGGCGCCCGCGGCCGCGACGACGACCACCACGACCCAGCGACCCACCCGGCCCACCAGGCCGAGCGCCCCGGCGGCGGCGAGCAGCACGAGCGCGGCCGCGACCAGGCCGGGCGCTGCGACGGTCCCCCGCACGCCCACGGTCACGTCGCCGGTCACCGGGCTGGTGCCGGTGGCGGTGATCCAGGTGGGCAGGGCGGTCAGCGCCACCAGGCCCGAGAGCAGCAGCAGGGTGAGGACCCAGCGCCCGCGCCCTCCCCCGCGCCGGGCGCCGGCCGCGCCGGGCTCCGCCGCCGTCACGCCGGACCCGCCGGGCGCAGCCGGGCGGCGATCTGCACGGCGCGCACGGCGGCGGCCGCCTTGTCCCGCGACTCCTGGTACTCGGTGGCGGGCACGGAGTCCGCCACGATGCCCGCGCCGGCCTGCACGCTGGCGCGCCCGTCCCGGATGAGGGCGGTGCGGATGGCGATGGCCATGTCCATGTCGCCGGCCAGGTCGAAGTACCCGACCGTCCCGCCGTAGATCCCGCGGCGCGCGGGCTCGATCTGGTCGATCAGCGCGATCGCCCGCGGCTTGGGTGCCCCGGACAGCGTGCCGGCGGGGAAGGTGGCGGTCAGCGCGGCGAGCGCGGTGGCGCCCGCCCGCATCCGGCCGACGACCGTCGAGCAGATGTGCATGATGTGGCTGAACCGCCGCACGGCCATGAACTCGACGACCTCGACGGTCGCGGGCTCGCAGACCTTGACCAGGTCGTTGCGGGCCAGGTCCACCAGCATCAGGTGCTCGGCGCGCTCCTTGGGGTCCGCGATCAGCTCGTCGTGCAGGGCGCGGTCCTCCTCGGGCGTGCCACCGCGCGGCCGGGACCCGGCGATCGGGAACGTCGTGACGTGCCCCTCGCTGACCTTGACCAGCGTCTCGGGGCTGGAGCCGACCACCGCGAAGTCGTGGCCGTCCGCGTCCTGCAGCTGCAGGTAGTACATGTACGGGCTCGGGTTGATCGTCCGCAGCACCCGGTAGACGTCGAGCGGCGCGGCCGGGCAGTCCAGGTCGAGACGCTGGGACAGGACGACCTGGAACACCTCGCCGTCCACGATCGCCTCCTTGCCGGTGGCGACGGCCCGCTCGTAGTCGGCCTGCGAGGTCCGGAACTCGAGCTCGGGCACGAGGGCGTCCGTGAGCACGGCGGCGGCGGGTGCGGCGGGGCGCAGCAGGGCGTCCTGCATCGCGTCCAGCCGGGCGACGGCGTCGGCGTGCGCCTCGTCCACGCGCGCGTCGGTGCCGTCGAAGTTGATCGCGTTGGCGACCAGCCACACGGATCCGTCCCGGTGGTCGGTGACCGCGAGGTCGCTGGCGAGGCACAGCGTCATCTCCGGCACGCCGAGCTCGTCCGGCGCCGCGGCGGGCAGGGTGGGCTCCCAGTGCCGCACCACGTCCCAGCCGAGCGCGCCGACCAGGCCGCCGGTCAGCGGCGGCAGGCCCGGCACGGCGGGCGTGCGGAGCACCTCGAGCGTCTCGCCCAGCACCTGGATCGGGTCTCCGTCGACCGGCACGCCCGCGGGGACGTCGCCGGTCCAGACGGCACGGCCGTCGCGCACCGTGAGCGTGGCACGCGACCGCACGCCGACGAACGACCAGCGCGACCAGCTGCCGTCCTGCTCGGCGGACTCGAGGATGAATGTCCCGGGCCGGCCGGCGGCGAGCGTCCGGTACAGCCCGACGGGCGTGGTGTCGTCGGCGAGCAGCCGGCGCACCACGGGGATCACCCGGCGGTCGGCCGCCAGGGCGCGGAACTCCCCGAGCGCGGGCCAGGTGGTGCCCCACGGCACGTCGACCGCGACCGGCGCGGGCGCGGTCGTGGCGGCGGCGGGCGGCGTCGCGGCGGTCATCCGTGCTGCTCCGCGGAGGCCGGGCGCTCCCCCACGACGGCGCCGAGCGAGCCGCCGGCCTCGAAGCAGGTGCGGGTGCCCGTGTGGCAGGCGGCACCGACCTGGTCCACCCGGACCAGCAGCGCGTCGCCGTCGCAGTCCAGGGCCACGGACTTCACGTACTGGGCGTGCCCGGAGGTGTCGCCCTTGCGCCAGTACTCCTGACGGGACCGGCTCCAGAACGTCACGCGGCCGCTGGTCAGGGTGCGGTGCACGGCCTCGTCGTCCATCCAGCCGAGCATGAGCACCTCGCCGGTGTCGTGCTGCTGCACGATCGCCGCGACGAGGCCGGCGTCGTCCCGGCGCAGGCGCACCGCGACCTCCGGGTCGAGGGCGCTCGGCGGCGTGGTGGGCTCGGAGGTCTGCTGCTCGGTCACGCCCCCGATCCTCCCACGGCGCGCGCGCCCGCCCGGGCTCAGCGGGTCTGGGACACCCACGCCCGGTGCATCGACGCGTACACGCCGTCCTGCGCGACCAGGTCCTCGTGCGGCCCGTGCTCGACGACGCGCCCGGCGTCCACGACGACCACCAGGTCGGCGGCCTCGGCGGTCGACAGCCGGTGCGCGATCGTGATGGTGCTGCGGCCCGACGTCAGGGAGTCGAGCGCGCGGGCGATCCGCACCTCGGTGGCGGGGTCCACGGCCGAGGTGGCCTCGTCCAGCACCAGCAGGTCGGCGTCGGCGAGGTAGGCACGGGTCAGCGCGACCAGCTGCCGCTCCCCCGCCGACAGCGCCTCGCCGCGCTGGCCGACCTGCGTGGCGAGCCCGGCGGGGAGCTCGGCGAGCCAGTCCGACAGCCCGAGCTCCGCCAGGGCCGCACGCAGCAGCGGCTCCGCCTCGGCCGGGGCGGGAGCGCTCGTGCCGTCCTCGGTGCGCAGGCCGTAGACCAGGTTCTCCGCGAGCGTGGCGTCGAACAGGAACCCCTCCTGGGGCACCATCACGACCCGGCGGCGCAGGTCCTGCGGCCGCACCGTGCGCAGGTCCGTGCCGTCCAGCAGCACCGCGCCGTGCGTCGGGTCCATGAGGCGGGTGACCAGCTTGGCGATCGTGGTCTTGCCCGACCCCGTGGCGCCGACCACCGCGACCGAGCGGCCCGCGGGCAGGTGCAGGTCCACCCCGTGCAGGACGGGCGGCCCCTCCGGGTACGCGAAACCGACCCCGCGCAGCTCGACGGCGGCCGGACCTCGGGGCGACGGCACGCCGCGGGGACCGGGGTCGGCGACCTGGACCGGGGTGTCGATGATGCCGAGCACGCGGCGCCAGCCGGCCACGGCGTTCTGCAGCTCGTTGAGCACCTCGGTGGCCTGCTGCACCGGGCCGGTGAACAGCTGCACCAGGAACAGGAACGCCAGCAGCCGGCCGACGGTCAGGTCCCCGGCGATGCCGAGCGCCGTTCCCGCGACGACCACGACGGCGAGCACGAGGTTGGCCACCAGGACGCCGGACGAGAACACCAGCGACACGGTGTTCTGCGCGGTCACCATCGCGTCCCGGGTGCCCTGGATCCGGGCGTCGACCTTGCGCTGCACGCGGGCCTGCACGCCGTAGGCGCGGATGGTCTCGGCGCCGACGACGGCCTCGGAGACAGCGCCGAGCATCGCGCCGACGCGCTCCCGCACGCGGGTGTACGCCACGTTGACCCGGCGCTGCAGCGGGCGCAGCGCGAGCACCAGCGGGCCGAAGCACAGCCACACCAGGATCGTGAGCTGCCAGGAGTAGACCGCCATCAGCACCGTCGCGACGGCCACCTGCAGGATCGAGACGAGCAGCATGATGCCGCCCCACTGCACGAACATCGAGATGGTGTCGACGTCCGACGTCACGCGGGACACCAGCGAGCCGCGCCGCTCGGTGTTCTGGGTCAGCACGGACAGGTCGTGCACGTGCCGGAACGCCCGGACACGCAGCTCCGCCAGGCCGGCCTCGCTCGCCCGGAACAGCCGCACGTTGACCAGCGCGGAGCAGAAGCCGCCCGCGAGCAGCGCCAGCGCCGCCGCGAGCACCAGGGTGACCACGCGCCGCGTGTCCGGCCCGCCGTCGGCGAGGATCCCGGTGTCCATGACCTGCTGCACCGCGACCGGCACGACGACCTTGCCCGCGGCCGCGAGCGTGGCCAGCAGCAGCGTGACGCCGATGCCCTGCACCAGCTGCGGCGACACCTGCACGCCGCGGCGCAGGGTCGCGAGCACGCCGCGCTCGGTGCCGCCCAGGCCGGACCGCTCCTCGGCGCTCATCGGGCCCCCTCCTCGTCCAGCGTCTCCAGCTCGTCCCCGGCGTCCAGGGCGTCCAGCGCGTCCAGCTCCGCGAGCTCGGCCCTGCGCGCGGCGCGCCGCTCGGTCTCCTGCTCGTAGGCCGTGGCCAGCGCCCGGTAGCCCGGGTCCCGGGCCAGCAGCTCGGCGTGCGTCCCCTGGTCGACCACGCGGCCGCCCTCGACGTGCACCACCTCGTCCGCCAGCAGCACCGACGACATCCGGTAGGCCACCAGCAGCACCGTCGGGCCGCCGCCGCCCCCGCCGCCGGTCTGCTCGCGCAGGCCGGTCAGGATGCCCTGCTCGACGCGGGGGTCCACCGCGGAGGTCGCGTCGTCCAGCACCAGCAGCCGCGGCCGGCGCACCAGCGCCCGGGCGATCGCGAGCCGCTGCCGCTGGCCGCCCGACAGGTTGGAGCCGCGCTCCCCCAGCGGGGCGTCGAGCCCGCCCGGCAGGTCGCGGACGACGCCGTCGACCCGCGCCAGCCGCAGCGCGTCCCAGACCTCGTCGTCGGACGGGGCACCCGGGTCGTCCGGGTCGCAGAGGGTCACGTTGCCGCGGACGGTGTCCTCGAACACGAACGTCTGCTGGCCCACGAGCACCACCTGGTCGGTCAGGTCGCCCGGGACCAGGTCCCGCACGTCGGTGCCGTCCACGGCGACGGTGCCCGTGGTCGGGTCGGTCAGGCGCGGCACCAGCGAGACGAGCGTGGTCTTGCCGGCACCCGTCGGGCCGACCACGGCGACCACGCGGCCGGGCGCGACGTCCAGGTCCACGTCGCGCAGCAGCTCGACCGGGCCCTCGGGCCCGTCGACGGACACCCCGACGCCGGAGACGTGCAGCGACGCACCCTGCGGCCCGCGGACCAGCGGCTGCGTGCCGGGCACCAGCTCGCCCTCGGAGTCGACGACGCGCGCCACGCGCTCGTGGCCGACCAGCGCGCGCGGCAGCTCCCCGAGCACCCAGCCGAAGGCGCGCACCGGCACGGCCATCAGCGTGAGCAGGTAGGCGGCGGACACGATGTCGCCGGTGCCGACCGCCCCGGCCTCCACACGCTGCACGCCGACCAGCAGCACCAGCAGGGTGCCCAGGCTCGGCAGCATGTCGATCACCGGGTCGAAGTACGCGCGCACCACGCCCACCCGGACGTTCGCGTCCTTGAGCTGCCCGGCGCGCTCGGCGAACCGGCGCTCCTCGCGCTCCTCCGTGCCCAGGGACTTGACCAGCAGGGCGGCCTCGAAGCTCTCGTGCGCGATGTCCGCGACCTCGGCGCGCAGCCGCTGCGCGCGGGTGGCGGCCGGCGACATCCGCCGCTGGAACACCAGGTTCGCGACCACGGCCGCGGGCAGCACGACGAGCGCCGCCAGCGCGAGCCACACGTCGGTGCTGAGCAGGGCGACGGCGGCGACGCCGATCATCACCACGACGCCCAGCGCGAACGGCAGCGGGTTGAAGACGTTGGTCGCGGCCTCGACGTCCGCGGACGCGTTCGACAGCAGCTGGCCGGTCGGGTGCCGGCGGTGCCAGCTCATCGGCAGCCGCAGGTACTGGCGCGTCACCGAGCGGCGGTGCATCGCCTGCTGGTCCGCGACGCCCATCCCCGCGAAGATCCGGCGGCCGGCCACGGCGGCGGCCAGGCAGACGGCGACCAGCGCGAGCACGCCGCCGGCGAGCCAGATGCTCGGCCGCGTGTCGCCGCCCAGCGCCGGCACGACGACGTCGTCGGTGGCCCAGCCCAGCACCCGGCTGATCGCGACCGTCAGGGCGCCGTAGGCGGCGGAGGTGCCGATGGCCAGCACGTACGTGCGCGGCTGGGACGCGATGCCCCGGCCCATGAGCAGCAGGGAGCGCCGCAGCACCGACCCGGTGAGCATCGCCGGACGGGGCGTGGTGGAGCGGGCAGGCACAGCGGGGCCTTTCGCGGGAGGAGGGGGCGGCGCCGTCGATACTCTCACGCGGCGGCGGGCCCGCCAGGCGGACGGACCCGGGTGCCGGGACGCCGACGGGCCGGCCACCCGGAGGTGGCCGGCCCGTCGGACCGGCGGCCGGGCTGCTGCCCGGCCGGTCGGCTCAGTTGCCGGTGAGCTTCTCGCGCAGTGCGGCGAGCGCCTCGTCGGACGCCAGCGTGCCGGTCGCCTCCTGGGCCGGGGCCGAGGAGTACGAGGACGCGGTGGAGGACGACGAGCTCGAGGAGCTGGACGAGGACGAGGACGTCGAGGCGCCCTCGCCGTTCGCGGCCTCCGCGTCGGCCTGGACGGCGTCCAGGACCTGCTTGCGGTGCGCCTCCCAGCGCTCGTGCGCCTTGGCGTACTGGCCCTCCCAGACCTCACGCTGCGCCTCGAAGCCCTCGAGCCACTCGTTGGTGGTCGGGTCGAAGCCCTCGGGGTACTTGTAGTTCCCCTCCTCGTCGTACTCGGCCGCCATGCCGTACAGCGCGGGGTCGAAGTCCTCGGAGGTCGGGTCGAAGCCCTCGTTCGCCTGCTTGAGCGACAGCGAGATGCGGCGGCGCTCCAGGTCGATGTCGATGACCTTGACGAAGACGTCGTCGCCCACCTGGACGACCTGCTCCGGGATCTCGACGTGGCGCACGGCCAGCTCCGAGATGTGCACGAGGCCCTCGATGCCGTCCTCGACGCGCACGAACGCACCGAACGGGACGAGCTTGGTGACCTTGCCGGGGACGACCTGGCCGATGGCGTGCGTCCGGGCGAAGGCCTGCCACGGGTCCTCCTGCGTCGCCTTCAGCGACAGGGAGACGCGCTCGCGGTCGAAGTCGACGTCCAGGACCTCGACCGTGACCTCCTGGCCGACCTCGACGACCTCGGACGGGTGGTCGATGTGCTTCCAGGACAGCTCGGAGACGTGCACGAGGCCGTCCACGCCGCCCAGGTCGACGAACGCACCGAAGTTGACGATCGAGGACACGACACCGGGGCGGACCTGGCCCTTCTGCAGGGTCTGCAGGAAGGTGGAGCGGACCTCGGACTGCGTCTGCTCGAGCCAGGCACGGCGGGACAGGACCACGTTGTTGCGGTTCTTGTCGAGCTCGATGATCTTGGCCTCGATCTCCTTGCCGACGTACGGCTGGAGGTCGCGGACACGACGCATCTCCACGAGGGAGGCCGGGAGGAAGCCACGCAGGCCGATGTCGAGGATGAGGCCACCCTTGACCACCTCGATGACGGTGCCGGTGACGACGCCGTCCTCCTCCTTGATCTTCTCGATCGTGCCCCAGGCGCGCTCGTACTGGGCGCGCTTCTTGGACAGGATCAGACGACCCTCCTTGTCCTCCTTCTGGAGGACGAGGGCCTCGACCTCGTCACCGACCTTGACGACCTCGCCCGGGTCCACGTCGTGCTTGATGGACAGCTCCCGGGACGGGATGACGCCCTCGGTCTTGTAGCCGATGTCGAGCAGGACCTCGTCGCGGTCGACCTTGACGATGGTGCCCTCGACGATGTCGCCGTCGTTGAAGTACTTGATCGTGGCGTCGACGGCGGCGAGGAAGTCCTCGGCCGAGCCGATGTCGTTGATCGCGACCTGCGGGGTGCCGGGCTTGGCGGGGGTGGAGATGCTCATGTAGGGATGGGCTCCGATGCGGACATGAAGTAGAGGACTGGGATGCGGTCGGCGCGCCTGATGACACGCCGCACCGCCGAATACCTTACCGGCCGCGACGACAGCGGGTCAAAGCCGTCAGGTGGCGACGCAGCGGCCGTCACGCCAGCGCGCGCGCCACCTGCAGCAGCCCGGCCGGGACCCGCTTCACCTTGCCCGCGATCTCGGGCAGCGGGACCAGCACGACCTCCTCGCCGCGCAGCGCCGTCATGACGTCCGTCTCGCCGCGGCTGACCGCGTCGATGGCCGCCACGCCGAACCGGCTGCCCAGGATCCGGTCGGCCGGGACCGGGCTGCCGCCGCGCTGCACGTGGCCGAGCACGGTCACGCGGGTGTCGAACCCGGTGCGCTGCTCGATCTCCGCCTTGACCCGCTCGCTGATCGCGCCGGCGACGATCTCGCCGAACTGGCCGACCGGCGCCTCGTACGACATCGAGGTGCCCTCGGCGGGCACCGCGCCCTCGGCGACCACGACGATCGAGAAGTTGGCGTGCGCGCGGTGCCGGTGCTTGAGGAACCTGACGATCTTGTCCATGTCGAACGGCTCCTCGGGCGCGAGCACCACCTCGGCCCCGCCGGCGATGCCCGCGGTCACCGCGATCCACCCGGCGCTGCGGCCCATCACCTCGACGATCATCACGCGGTTGTGCGACTCGGCCGTCGTGTGCACCCGGTCGATCGCCTCGGTCGCGATCTCGACCGCCGTGTCGAAGCCGATGGACCGGTCGGTGCCCCAGACGTCGTTGTCGATGGTCTTGGGGATCGCGACGATCTTCACGCCGGCCTCGGCCACCTTGGACGCGGCGTGCAGCGTGCCGTCGCCGCCGATGCAGATCAGCGCCTCGATCCGCTCCGCCTCGAGCGTGGCGAGCACGGCGTCCATGCCGCCGTCCGACGAGTGCGGGTGGAACCGCGCCGTGCCCAGCAGCGTGCCGCCGACCGGCAGCACGTTGCGGATGTGGCTGCGGCTCAGGGGGACGATGTCGCCGTCCACGACCCCGCGCCAGCCGTTGCGGAAGCCGATGATCGAGTGGCCGTACTCCCCCTCGCCGCGCTTGACCACGGCCCGGATCGCCGCGTTCAGCCCGGGGACGTCGCCTCCGCCGGTGAGCAGTCCGACTCGCACGCTGGGGTCTCCTTCGCAGGGTGGGGGGTGCCGCAGCGGCGTCGCGCGGCGTGACCAGGCTATCCGTGCCGCGGGGGCGCCGGTGAGCCGGAGGTCCCGGGCGGGCCGCGCCCGGGCCTGCGGCTACCGTCGTGCGGGTGACCCCCGACGACAGCGACCGGCTCGCCGCGGCCGGCTACCTCGACGTCCCGGCCGCCGCGACCGAGGGCGCCGGCCGGCGCTGGTGGGACGCCAACGCCCGCGAGTACCTGGACGAGCACGGTGCCTTCCTCGGCGACGACGACTTCCTGTGGTGCCCCGAGGGGCTGCGCGAGGCCGAGGCGCGCCTGCTCGGCGACGTCGTGGGCCGGCGCGTGCTCGAGGTCGGTGCCGGCGCGGCGCAGTGCTCGCGGTGGCTGGCCGCGCACGGCGCGCTGGCGGTGGCGACGGACGTCTCGGCGGGGATGCTCGCCGCGGCGGCCGAGGTCGACAGCGCCGCCCTGCCCGGTCCGGGGCCGACGGACCGGCGGGGCGCCGCGGGCTCGGGTGACGCCGGTCCGCTCGGCGGGCGCCCCGCGGCCGTGCCGCTGGTGCAGGCCGACGCGCGGGCGCTGCCGTTCCCCGACGCCGCGTTCGACGTCGTGTTCACGGCGTACGGCGCGATCCCGTTCGTTCCGGACGCCGCCCGCGTGCACGCCGAGGCCGCGCGGGTGCTGCGCCCGGGCGGCCGCTGGGTCTGCTCGGTGACGCACCCGGTCCGCTGGGCGTTCCCCGACGACCCGGGCGAGCGCGGCCTCACCGCGGACCGGTCCTACTTCGACCGGCGGCCCTACGTCGAGACCGACGACCGCGGCCGGGTGCTGTACGCCGAGTACCACCGCACGATCGGGGACCACGTGGCGGACCTGGTCGCCGCGGGGCTCGTCATCGACCGGGTGGTCGAGCCGGAGTGGCCCGCCGACAACGACCGCACGTGGGGCGGCTGGAGCCCGCTGCGCGGCGAGCGGCTCCCGGGCACGGCGATCTTCGTCGCGCACCGCCCGGCGTAGTCCGCGGCCCCGGCCGGGCGGCGCCCGAGGCACCTCCCGGCGTGACGCCCGGCCCCGCGACGGCCGGGTCCGGCCGCGGGTCGAGGACCTCCAGCCCTTCCCAGCGAGGTGAGGTCGTCAGAACGCGCCGAGGTCGTCACTCGCGACTGACGACCTCGTCGTGATGTGACGACCTCGGCGCGGCGTGGCGGATCCGGTCGGGCCCGGAGCGGGTCGGCCGCCCGTCAGTGGCCGGCGGCGTGCCAGCTCTCGCCGACGCCGACCGAGACGTCCAGCGGCACCGAGAGGTCGTACGCCGCACCCATCTGCTCCCGGACGAGCGCCTCGACGGCGTCCCGCTCCCCCGGCGCGACCTCGAGCACCAGCTCGTCGTGCACCTGCAGCAGCAGCCGGCTGGCGAGGCCCTGGGCGTCGAGCTCGCGCTGCACGCCCAGCATCGCGAGCTTGATGATGTCGGCGGCCGACCCCTGGATCGGCGCGTTGAGCGCCATGCGCTCGGCGGCCTCACGGCGGATCCGGTTGTCGCTGGTCAGGTCGGGCAGGTACCGCCGGCGGCCGAGGATGGTCGCGGTGTACCCGGTGGCGCGCGCCTCGTCGGCGACGCCCGTCAGGTAGTCGCGCACGCCGCCGAACCGGTGGAAGTAGTCCTGCATCAGCGCGGCCGCCTCGGCCACGTCGATCTTCAGCTGCTGGGACAGGCCGTACGAGGACAGCCCGTACGCGAGGCCGTAGGACATCGCCTTGATCTTGGACCGCTGCGCGGCGGTGACCTCGTGGGTCGCCACGCCGAAGACGCGAGAGCCGACGTACGAGTGCAGGTCCTCCCCCGCGGTGAACGCCTCGATCAGCCCGGCGTCGCCGGACAGGTGCGCCATGATCCGCATCTCGATCTGCGAGTAGTCGGCGGTCAGCAGCGTCTCGTAGCCCGGGCCGACCACGAACGCGCGGCGGATCTGCCGGCCGGCCTCGGTGCGGATGGGGATGTTCTGCAGGTTCGGGTCGGTCGACGACAGCCGGCCGGTCGCCGCGATGGTCTGCTGGAACGTCGTGTGGATGCGTCCGTCCGGCGCGACCGAGCGCAGCAGGCCCTCGACGGTCTGCCGCAGGCGGATCGCGTCCCGGTGCGCCAGCAGGTGCTCGAGGAACGGGTGCCCGGTGCGGGCGAACAGGTCCGCCAGCGCGTTGGCGTCGGTGGTGTACCCGGTCTTCGTCTTCTTGGTCTTGGGCATGTCCAGCTGGTCGAACAGGACCTCCTGGAGCTGTTTGGGCGACCCGAGGTTCACCTCCCGCCCGATCGCGTCGTACGCCTCGCCCGCCGCGCGCTGCACCGCGGAGTCGTACTCCTTCTCGAGCGCGGACAGGTACGCGGCGTCCGCGGCGATGCCGACGTGCTCCACGCGCTCCAGCACGCCCTCCAGCGGCAGCTCCACGTCGCGCAGCAGGTGGTCGGCACCCCGCTCGGCCAGCTGCTCGCCGAGCACGTCGACCAGGTCCAGCACGGCCGCGGCGCGCACGGCACCGCGCGCACCCTCCTGCGGGCCCTCCAGGTCGAGGTCCAGCGCACCCTGGCCGCCCTCGTCGGCGACCGCACCGAGCTCGCGGCGCAGGTAGCCGATCGCGAGGTCGGACAGGTCGTAGCCCCGCCGGTCCGGCTGCAGCAGGTACGCGCCGAGCTCGGTGTCGAACTCCACGCCGGCCAGGGTCAGGCCGCGGCCCGTGAGGGCGTGCCAGGCCTCCTTCGCGGCGTGCAGCACCTTCGGCTGCGCCGGGTCGGCGAGCCAGGCGGCCAGCGCCGTCTCGTCCGCGGGGGCGATCTGGCCGAGGTCGTAGGCCACGGCCTCGTCGCCGACGACCAGCGCGATGCCCCAGGCGTCCCCGCCGGCCGGCGAGGCGGAGCCCTGCACGTCCACGCCGGTGCGCAGACCCGCGTGCCGCTCCAGCCAGGCGGCGAGCCCGCCGTCGACCGGCGTCACCAGCGCGGGCCCCTCGGACGGGCCGGCGACCTCCTCCGGTCCCCCGTCCTCGGACGGCAGCATCGCGAACAGCCGGTCGCGCAGGGTGCGGAACTCGAGCTCGTCGAGGATGGTGTGCAGCGCCTCGCGGTCCCACGGGCGCGCCGCGAGGTCCTCCGGCCCGAGCGGCAGGTCCAGGTCGTCCAGCAGCCGGTTGAGCTGCCGGTTGAGCAGCACCTGGTCGAGGTTCGCGCGCAGCGACTCCCCCGCCTTGCCGGTGATCTTGTCGACGTTCGCCACGACGCCCTGCAGGCCGTCGTAGGTGGCGATCCACTTCGCGGCGGTCTTCGGGCCGACGCCCGGGACGCCCGGCAGGTTGTCGGACGACTCGCCGACCAGCGCGGCGATGTCCGGGTACCGCTCCGGCGGCACCGCGTACTTGGCCTCGACGGCCTCCGGGGTCATCCGCGCGAGCTCGGAGACCCCCTTGACCGGGTAGAGCACGGTGACGCGGTCGTTCACCAGCTGCAGCGAGTCGCGGTCGCCGGAGCAGATCAGCACGTCCATCTGCTCCGCGGCGCCCTGCCGGGCCAGGGTCGCG
The DNA here is from genome assembly GCF_056844425.1 of Cellulomonas sp. NEAU-ZC6. Taxonomy (NCBI): domain Bacteria; kingdom Bacillati; phylum Actinomycetota; class Actinomycetes; order Micrococcales; family Cellulomonadaceae; genus Cellulomonas; species Cellulomonas sp. NEAU-ZC6. Next base: position 652,819 of record NZ_JBXFYH010000001.1, read on the forward strand.
AGGATGTCGTCCGCCTCGAAGCCCGGCTTGTCCAGCGTCGGGATGTGCATGGTGGCCAGCACCTGCTTGATGACCTCGACCTGGCCGCGGAACGGCTCCGGGGAGGCCGAGCGGTTGGCCTTGTACTCCTCGTACTGCTCGGTGCGGAACGTGGTCCGGCCGGCGTCGAAGGCCACGGCGACGTGCGTCGGCGCCTCGTCGCGGAGCAGGTTGGCGAGCATCGACACGAAGCCGAACACGGCGTTGGTCGGCTGACCGGTCGAGGTGGCGAACTTGTCCACGGGGAGCGCGAAGAACGCGCGGTAGGCCATCGAGTGCCCGTCCACCAGGAGGAGCCGTGCGGCGGGTGCCGCTCCGCCGTCGGGCAGGGGTCGCGTCGCGTCAGTCACGGGTGCCAACCTATCGGGCATGACCGACACCGACGCGCCCGGCCCCGCCCCCGCCCTCCCCGCCCCGCTCGGCACGCACGTGCCGCCCGGGACCCTGATGGAGCGCATGGGCATCGAGATCCTCGAGGTCGGCCCCGACCGCGCCGTCGGCACCATGCCGGTCGCGGGCAACGTGCAGCCCTACGGCCTGCTGCACGGCGGCGCCTCGGCCGTCCTGGCCGAGACGCTGGGCTCCTACGCCGCCAACGCGCACGCCGGACCGGGCCGGCAGGCGGTCGGCATCGAGCTGAGCTGCACGCACCACCGGTCGGCGACCGAGGGCGTGGTCACGGGCACGGCGACCGCCGTGCACCGGGGCGCGAAGGTCGCGACCTACGACGTGGTGGTCGAGGACCCGCGGGGCCGGCGGGTGTGCTCCGCCCGGCTGACCTGCATGCTGATCGACGCCCGCCCGGCCTGAGCCGCCTCGGTCGTCCCCGGCACCGCGCGCGCCGCACGGGCCCGCCGCCGCCGGGCGATCAGGTCGTCCAGCCCGACGCGGCCGGACGCGCGGCGCCCCGCCGCGGGGGCGTCGGCGACCAGCTTGCGCTGCAGCGCCTCGGTGCTGACCACGCGGTGCGCGGCGGCCGGGGCGAACCCGAGGCGCGCCAGGAACCGGAGCATGCCGCGCGCACCGGGCAGCGGCACGGCCAGGACGTCCGTGGCGCCGACCCGCTGCGCCTCCTCGACGACGCCGCCGAGCAGCGCGTGCCCGACACCGCGGCGCCGGGCGCCCTCGGCGACGTACACGACCTCGATCGAGACGGTGACGTCCTCGGTGAAGATGCTCGGCCCGACGATCCGCGCCAGCACCAGCCCGCACACCTCGTCGTCCAGCAGACCGACCAGGCCGCAGGCGCCGGGCTCGCCGACGAGGGCGCCGATCTGGTGCCGGAGGCGGTCGGCGTCGTCGGTGCACAGCTGGGAGCCGACCTGCGACTCCTGGCGCGCGGCGAGGCTGAGCGCGACGAGGACGTCCAGGTCCTCGGGGCGAGCGGGACGGACGGCGACGGGCGTACGCACGGTTCGACGACCTCCATGAGCTTCCTCGGACGGCGTGGCGACACCGGTGTCGTCACGTATGTGCTGCGCCCCCCGCGGCATCGACCGATCATGGCGCACTCCCGGCCCCGTGCCTAGTCGCGTTCAACGACTTCCGGCACCCTCCGGCGCTGAGCACCTGGTCAGCGCCGCGTGATGTGGCCCTTCTCACCTGTCTGGGTGAATCCGTCCGCCGAACGGGCGAGTCGTCCCCGTCCGACGTGACGTAGGTCATGATCCTGTCCCGGGCGGAGCCGGGCCGACGCGCCGGTCGCAGACGCGACCGCAGCGAACACGCCCGTAATCGACCGGACACAAATGCTGCCTACTCTCGCGGCGAACTCGTGGCAGCACCGACGCTGATCCACCGCGAGCCCGCAGCCGACGGCCGACCAGGGGGTCGGCCACGACCGGACGGAGGACCAGGTGCGCCGAGCCGCTACCAGGGACCGTTCCACCGCCGGGGCGATCCTCGCCCTCGGCGTGCTCCTCCTCGCACTCCTGTTCACCGTCGCGGTGCCCGCCACCGCGCACGCAGCCCCACCCGTACCCACGGCAGCAGCCGGGTGCGTCGCCGACGCGGCCACCGGCTGCGTCAACGGCACCATCCGCACCGCGGACCAGCAGCCCGCCGTCGGCGTCGTCATCGACGTCGAGGGCCCGGGCGGCACCGTCCAGGCCACGACCGACGCCGAGGGCCGGTGGACCGCAGCGGTCACCGAGGCCGGCGAGTACACGGTCACGGTCGACACCAGAACGCTCCCCGCGGGCGAGACCCTGCGGGACCCGGCGAGCAACCCGCGCACCGTGACGGTCGCGCTCGGGTCCTCGGCCGGCGCGCTGTTCCCGCTCGGCGCGCCGAGCGACGCCGGAGGGTCCGGCTCCGACGGCGGGTCCACCGCCGAGCCCGGCGACGACGGCACCGCGCCCGCCGCCGACGGCGAGGTCGGCGCACCGGTCGGCAGCTCCGACAGCGGCAGCTTCTCCTGGGGCCGGCTGGCCCAGCAGGCGACCAGCGGCCTCGTGTTCGGCGTGCTGCTCGCGCTCGCCGCGGTCGGCCTCTCGCTGATCTACGGCACCACCGGGCTGTCCAACTTCGCACACGGCGAGCAGGTCACGCTCGGCGCGATCATCGCCTACCTCGCGGTGCAGTCCTGGGGCATGCCGCTGATCGTCGCCGGCGTGGTCGCCGTGCTGGTCGGCGCGGCGTCGGGCTGGGTGCAGGACGCGGGGATCTGGAACCCGCTGCGCCGGCGCCGGGTGGGCACGACGCAGCAGATGATCGTCACGATCGGCCTGTCGATGGCCCTGCAGTACACGTACCAGTTCTTCTTCGGCGGAGGCGCCCTGCGCATCGTCACGACGAACCCGACGATGGTGACGTTCGGCCCGGTGCGGATCAGCACCACCTCGCTGTGGTCGCTCGTGATCGCCTCGGTCGTGCTGGCGGGCGTCGCGTACTTCCTGCTGCGCACCCGCGTCGGCCGGGCCACCCGGGCGGTGTCGGACAACCCGGCGCTCGCCGCGGCGTCGGGCATCACCGTCAGCCGGATCGTCCGGATCGTCTGGGTGCTCGGCGCGGCGCTGGCCGCCCTGGGCGGCGTGCTGATGGGCCTGTACCTGAACGCCACCTCCTGGAACATGGGCGGCGCCCTGCTGCTGCTGATGTTCGCCGCGGTGACGCTCGGCGGGCTCGGGCAGGCGTTCGGCGCCCTCGCCGGCTCGATCGTCATCGGCCTGGTCGTCGAGATGTCGAACCTCGTCATCCCGAGCGACATGCGCTACGCCGGCGCCCTGCTCATCCTCATCCTGGTCCTGCTGCTGCGGCCCCAGGGCATCCTCGGTCGCGCCGAGCGGATCGGTTAAGGAGTCGTCATGGAGTGGTCCCGCATCCTCGTCAACGTGGCGGGCGAGATCTTCGCCCCGACGACAGCCGCGTACGCCCTGGCCGCCATCGGCCTCAACGTGCACTTCGGCCTCACCGGCCTGCTGAACATGGGCCAGGCCGGCTTCATGCTCATCGGCGCCTACGGCTTCGCCATCTCGACCATCGCCGGCTGGCCCCTGTGGGCGGCCGTGCTGGTCGCGATCGCGTGCGCCGCCGTGTTCGGGCTGCTGCTCGGCATCCCGACCCTCAAGCTCCGCGGCGACTACCTGGCGATCGTCACGATCGCCGCCGCCGAGATCGTCCGGCTGATCGGCCGGTCCACCGCGCTCACGGAGATCACCGGCGCCTCGTCCGGCCTGCGCGGCAACTCGTACAAGGACACGTTCCAGGACGCGTCGCCGCTGCCGGACGGGTCGTTCGCGCTCGGTCCGTTCGAGTACTCGATGAACGCGTCGAACTCGTGGTGGGTGCGCATCGTCGGCTGGGCCGTCGTCGCGCTGGCCTGCCTGCTCGTCTGGCTGCTCATGCGCAGCCCCTGGGGCCGCGTGCTGAAGGGCATCCGGGAGGACGAGGACGCCGTGCGCTCGCTCGGCAAGAACGTCTACTCGTACAAGATGCAGTCGCTGGTGCTGGGCGGGGTGATCGGCGCCGTGGCGGGCATCATCTACGTCCTGCCACGCGCCGTGCAGCCCGACTCCATGGGCCGGCCCATGACGTTCTTCGTCTGGACGATCCTGCTGCTCGGCGGAGCCGCGACCGTGTTCGGCCCGGTGCTCGGGTCGATCATCTTCTGGGTGTCGCTCATGCTCATCAAGTCCGTCATGCGGGCCGGGGTGCCCGAGTCGGTCATGCGCAGCGAGCAGATCGAGCAGTTCGGCTGGATCATCGTCGGCGTCACGCTGATGCTGCTGGTGATCTTCAGACCACAAGGCATCCTCGGCGACAAGAAGGAGCTGGCGATCGATGTCCGCTGAGTCCCCGAGGGGCCACGTCCCCGCGCACGTCCCGCACGCGACCACGGCCACCGGCCGCGACCGCGTGGTCGCGGACCTGGCGCACGTCGCGCACACGCCCGGCGTGCCCAAGCCCGACGCGATCGTCGTCGCCGACGGCGTCACCCGGCACTTCGGCGGCATGACCGCCGTCGACGTCGGTCACCTGGAGGTCCAGCGCGGCGCCATCACGGCGCTGATCGGGCCGAACGGCGCCGGCAAGACCACCCTGTTCAACCTGCTGACGGGTTTCGACAAGCCGTCGACCGGCACCTGGTCGTTCGAGGGCCGGTCGCTGTCCGGGGTGTCCGCCGCGCGGGTCGCCCGGTCCGGCATGGTCCGCACGTTCCAGCTCACCAAGGCGCTGTCGCGCATGACGGTGATCGAGAACATGAAGCTGGGGGCCACGAGGCAGTCCGGGGAGAACCTGTTCACGGCCCTGGTCCCGCCGCTGTGGAAGGCGCGGGAGCGGGAGATCACCGAGCAGGCCGAGGAGCTGCTGGTCCGGTTCAAGCTCGACGCCAAGCGCGACGACTACGCCGGCTCGCTGTCCGGCGGCCAGCGCAAGCTGCTGGAGATGGCCCGGGCGCTCATGAGCAACCCGACCATGGTCATGCTCGACGAGCCGATGGCCGGCGTGAACCCCGCGCTGACCCAGTCGCTGCTCGGGCACATCCAGGCGCTGCGCGAGGACGGCACCACGGTGCTGTTCGTCGAGCACGACATGCACATGGTCCGGCACATCTCGGACTGGGTGGTCGTGATGGCCGAGGGCAAGATCGTGGCCGAGGGCCCGCCCGAGGACGTGATGGCCGACCAGGCCGTCATCGACGCCTACCTGGGCGCGCACCACGACACCGACCTGGGCGACGACGCGCTGCTGGACGACGGCAGCATCGAGCAGCTCGAGGCCGAGGAGCAGGCCAACCGGGCGGCCGCGGCCGCCGCCGACCAGGAGGGCACCCGATGAGCAGCACCGCCGTGCAGGGGTCCGACCCCTCGACCGTCCACCGCGGGGCCCCCGCCGGGGAGCCGCTGCTCGCGGCGACCGACCTGGTGGCCGGCTACGTCCCGGGCGTGAACATCCTCAACGACTGCAACCTGGTCGTGCACCCGGGCGAGCTGGTCGGCATCATCGGCCCGAACGGCGCCGGCAAGTCCACCCTCCTGAAGGCGCTGTTCGGCCTCGTGACCATCCGGTCCGGTTCCGTGGTGCTGAAGGGCGAGGACATCACCAACCACCGGGCCGACTCGCTGGTCCGGCGGGGCGTCGGGTTCGTGCCGCAGACCAACAACGTGTTCCCGTCGCTGTCCATCCAGGAGAACCTCGAGATGGGGCTGTTCCAGGCCCCCAAGCGGTTCGCGGAGCGGTTCGACTTCATCGTCGACCTCTTTCCCGTGCTCGGGGAGCGGCGCAAGCAGCGCGCCGGGTCGCTGTCCGGCGGCGAGCGGCAGATGGTCGCCATGGCGCGGGCGCTGATGATGGACCCGTCGGTGCTGCTGCTGGACGAGCCGTCCGCCGGCCTGTCCCCCGTGCGGCAGGACGAGACGTTCCTGCGGACCCGGAAGATCAACAAGGCCGGGGTCTCCGTGGTCATCGTCGAGCAGAACGCCCGGCGCTGCCTGCAGATCTGCGACCGGGCGTACGTGCTGGACCAGGGGTCGAACGCCTACTCCGGGCCGGGCCGCGAGCTCATGCACGACCCGAAGGTGATCGAGCTCTACCTCGGCACCCTGGCGACCGACGTCGAGGCCGCGACGGACAAGCCAGCCCCCCCGGCGGTCTGACACCCAGGACGGTCTGCGCGCTCGACGAGGTCGAGGGTTCGTCGCGAGGTCGAGGGTTCCCGGTCGGTCACGGCCGACGGACCCTCGACCTCGCGGCGCGTCGGGACGCGCTCAGTCCAGGCAGAACTCGTTGCCCTCGGGGTCCTGCAGGACGACGTGGCCGGCGCCGAGCGGAGGCTCCGGGTCGAAGCGCGCCAGCCGCGTGGCACCGAGCGCGACCAGGCGGTCGCACTCGGCCTCCAGGGCGGCCATGCGGGCGTCGCCCTGCAGCCCGGGCGCCGCGCGGACGTCGAGGTGCACGCGGTTCTTGGCGACCTTGCCCTCCGGCACCCGCTGGAAGAACACCCGCGGGCCGTCCCCGTCCGGGTCCTCGATCGCGGAGTGGTCGTTGCGCCGGTCCTCCGGGACGCCCATCCCGGCGAGCACCTCGTCCCACACCGCGAGCGGGTCGGTGCCCTCGGGGACCGGCACGCCGGGCGGCCCGGGGTGCACGTAGCCGAGCGCGTCGCGCCAGAACGTCGAGAGCGCGCGCGGGTCGTGCGCGTCGAAGGTGACCTGGAACCGGCGGCTCATCGACCCGGGTCCCGTCTCACGCGTGCACGTGCTCGTGCGGGTGCACGTGCTCGTGGTCGTGGTCGTGCGGGTGGTCGTGGTCGTGCGCGTGGTCGTCGGGCTCGTCCAGGCCGAGGCGGGCGCGCACCGCGGGCCGGCGCAGCGGCGGCACGGTGGCCGGCGGCCGGCGGCGCTCGGGGAGCTCGCCGAGCAGCCGGGTCACGATCGCGGCGATCTCCGCGACCGCGCTCTCGACGGGTCCCTCGGTGGCCGCGCTCGTGGCCTGCACGCCGCTGACCTTGCGCACGAACTGCCGCGCGGCCGCCTCGATCTCGTCCTCGGTGGCGGCGGGCTCCAGCCCCCGCAGCGTCGTGATGTTCCGGCACATCAGCCCTGCTCCTGTCCCGCGGCGACGATCTGCTGCACGGCCCAGCGGTTGCCGTCCGGGTCCGCGAAGAACAGGAACCGCCCCCAGGGGAAGTCCTGCACGTCGCCGACGTCGAGGCCGCGGCCGGTCAGCTCGGTGCGCGCCGCGTCGATGTCGGCGACGACCAGCTGCAGGCCCTCGACCGATCCCGGCGGCATCGTCGTCAGCCCGGTCCCGATCGCGATCGACGCGCCCGAGCCGGGCGGCGTCAGCTGCACGAACCGGATGCCCCCGCCGACCTCGTGGTCGTGGTCGAGCACGAAGCCGGCGCGCTGCGTGTAGAAGTCCTTGGCACGGTCCACGTCCGAGACCGGCACCTGCACGAGCTCCAGTCGGAAGTCCATGCCCCCGGACGGTACGCCGGACCCCCGGCGCGCCGGAAGGGCCCGGGACGCGTCGTGCGTCCCGGGCCCTCCCGGTGGTGCTGCGGTCGTGCCTTCGGATCAGGTCAGTCGACGGAGCCCTCGACGGCCTCGATCCAGGTGTTCTTGTTGTCGGCCCCGTACTGGTAGACGCCGATGAACGCGGACGACGGGTCGTTGTCCTCGTTGAACGGGCCGATGCCGGCCTGCCCCACGTACTGGATGTCCTCACCGGCGTCGATCAGCTCGACGCAGTCGGCGAACGACGTGCACTCCTCGCCGCCGTCGGCACCGGACACCGCGGGCAGGTTGGCCTGGATGGTCGGGCCGTCGGTCGCGCCGCCCTTGACCGCCGCGAGGGCGGCCAGGATGGTCGCGTCGTACGACTCGGGACCGTAGGCGAAGTCCTGCAGGTCCGGGTTGACGCCCTTCAGGCGCTCCTGGAACTCGTCGCTGGGGAACGCGCCGGGGATCGTGCCCTGGGCGCCCTCGAGCGTGCCCGGCTGGAAGTCGGCCGAGTAGTCCGCCGTGTTGCCGTCGACCATGTAGATCGACGCCGGGTCGGCGCCCGCCGCGATCAGCTCGGGGAGGATCTGCTTGGTCTGCTCGAACGCGAGCACGACGATCGCGTCGGGGTTCGTGGCCATGAGGGCGGTCACGTCGGTCGCGAAGCTGCTCGCGGCCGGGTCGAACTCCTCGCCCTCGTTGCCGTAGACCACCGTGGCGCCGGCCTCCTCGACCGTCGTCTTCACGACGTCGCGCAGCGAGGTCCCGTAGTCGTCGTTGAAGACGAGGAAGCCGACGTTCGCGTGACCGTCGCTCGCGATGAGGTTGCCGAGCGCCGCGCCCTGCACCGTGTCCGGCGGGGCGGTGCGGAAGTAGAAGTCGGAGTAGCCCGACAGCGACGTGGCCGTGTTGGCCGGCGAGATCTGGACGATCTCGGAGCCGGTGATGTCGTCGATCACGTTGAGCGTCACCGAGGACGCCGCCGCACCGATGATGACCTGCACACCCTGCGAGATCAGCTCGGTGACCGACTGGGTCGCGACCTCGGCGTGCTCGGCGTCCGAGGAGTCGGCGTGCTCGACCTGGACGTCCTCCCCCAGGACGCCGCCGGCCTCGTTGATCTCCTCGACCGCGAGGTCGACGCCCGCGATCTCCGGCGGGCCGAGGTAGGCCAGGGTGCCGGTCTGCGGCAGCAGGGTGCCGACGATCAGCGGACCGCTGGCGCCCTCGCCCGAGGTCTCACCGCCGCTGGAACCGCCGTCGTCGCTGCCGCACGCGGTCAGCACGAGTGCGACGGCGCCGGCGAGAGCGGCCGCCTGGACGGCCTGTGTCGTACGAGTCATTGCGTGGTACCCCTGTCGATGAGTACTGCCGGCCGGGAACCCCCGGCCGGATGCCGGCGTGCTGCCCGTCACACCGGCGATTGCGCGGAAACGTATGCGGCCTGTGTGTCCACCGTGTGACATTCGCGTCTCAGATCGAGGTTGTTGCCGATTTGTGACCTGGCCCACCCTCCGGTGTCGATGATGCGGCTGCCGCCGCCGGGCCGCGACAGCACGAGGCCCGGCCCACCCGCGGGGGTGGACCGGGCCTCGAGGAGCCGCGCGACTGCCTGGCGTCAGGCGGCGCCGCCGACCTGGTCGATCACGGCGTCCGCGACCTCGCGCATGGTGAGGCGGCGGTCCATCGACGTCTTCTGGATCCAGCGGAACGACTCCGGCTCCGACAGGCCCATCTTGGTCATGAGCAGACCCTTGGCGCGGTCGACGCGCTTGCGCGTCTCGAACCGCTCGGCGAGGTCGGCGACCTCGGACTCCAGCGCCGCGATCTGCGCGTAGCGGGAGATCGCGATCTCCACGGCCGGCAGCAGGTCCGAGGGGCTGAACGGCTTGACGACGTACGCCATCGCACCGGCGTCACGGGCCCGCTCCACCAGCTCGGTCTGCGAGAACGCGGTGAGCAGCACGACCGGGGCCAGGTGGGCCTTCGCGATGCGCTCGGCGGCGGAGATGCCGTCCAGGACGGGCATCTTGACGTCCATCACGACGACGTCCGGCTTCAGCTCGGTGGCCAGGGCCACCGCCTGCTCGCCGTCCCCGGCCTCGCCGACCACGTCGAAGCCCGCCTCGCGCAGCGTCTCCACGACGTCCATGCGGATCAGGGCCTCGTCCTCCGCGACCACCGCGCGCCGGGCCGGCTTGGCAGCCGTCTCCGGGGCCTTCTCGGCCGCGCGGGCCTGCGGGATCTCGAGGTCGAGGGGGGTGTCGGCAGTCTGCGCCTCGTCGCTCGGCGTCGCGTCCTGGGTGCTCACGAGGAGTGATTCTAGGACCACGACCGGCCCGGCGGCGGATACGTCGCCTGTGAACCTCAGCACCCTGACCGGTCGGTCGGGTTTCAGGGTCGTCCCCCGCGCCATCCGGACGCGCGGATCAGCCCACCGGGACCCGTCCGCCCCGGTCCCGCGCGGCGAGCCAGCCGCGGAACTCCGCCGCCGGCACGGGGCGCCCGTGCAGGTACCCCTGCACCCGGTCGCAGCCGAGCTCGCGCAGCAGCGCGTGCGTCCGGGCGTCCTCCACCCCCTCCGCGATCAGCCGCAGGCCGAGGTGGTGGGCCAGGTCGATCGTCCCCGACACGATGGCGCGGGTGCGGTCGTCCGCGAGCACGCGTGCCGTGAACGACCGGTCCAGCTTGAGCTCGGCCGCGGGGAGGTCGTTGAGGTAGGCCAGGGACGAGTAGCCGGTGCCGTAGTCGTCGATGCTGATGCCGATCCCCCGGTCGGCGAGCCGCCGGGTCACGTCGACCGCGAGCTCCGGGTCGTGCATCAGGCTGGTCTCGGTGATCTCGACGACGAGGCGCTCGGGCGGCAGCCCGGCCCGGCGCAGGGCGGCGTCCACGAGGTCGGGCAGCGCGGGGTCCTCCAGGCACGACGTGGACAGGTTCACCGCCACGGGCAGCGCGTGCCCGTCGCGGTCCCACGCGGCCGCCTCCCGGGTGGCCAGGTCGAGCACCTGGCGGGTCAGCGGCGTCATCAGCCCGTGCTCCTCGGCGAGGTCGAGGAACTCCCCCGGCGGGAGCAGCCCGCGCTCCGGGTGCTCCCAGCGCACCAGCGCCTCGGCGCCGACCACCTGCCCGTCCGCGAGGTCGACCTGGGGCTGCAGGTGCACCACCACCCGGCCGCACCGGTCGCCGCCGTCGGGGTCGAGCGCGACCGCGAGCGCGTCCCGCAGCTCCCGCTCGGCGTGCGCCCGCGCGTGCGCCTCCTCGTCGTACAGGCGGACGCCGCCGCCTGCCTGCTTGGCGTCGTACATCGCCGCGTCGGCGCGCCGCATGAGCTCGCCCGGTGCACGGGCGCCGAGCGCCGTGCTGGCGACGCCGACGCTGGCCTCGAGCCGGAACTCGTGCCCTTCCGCGCGCACCGGGCGCTCGACCGCGGCGAGCAGCCGGTGGGCCAGCGCCACGGCGTCGTCGGGGTGCGCGTCGTCGACGACGGCCGCGAACTCGTCCCCGCCGAGCCGCGCCAGCAGCCCGTGCGGTTCCAGCGCCTCGGCCAGCCGGCCGGCCACCGTGCGGATGACGCGGTCCCCGACGGCGTGGCCGTACCGGTCGTTGACCTCCTTGAACCGGTCGAGGTCGACGACCAGCAGCGCGCCGCGCGGGGAGGTGGAGACGGCGTCGACCCGCTCCACCAGGGCCCGGCGGTTCGCGACGCCGGTGAGCGGGTCGGTGCGCGCCTCCTGCCGCACGGACGCCAGCTGCGCGAGCTCGGCCACCATCCGCACCACCCGGAACCCGCCGCCGACGGCCGCGACGGCGGCGAGCAGCGACGACACGGGCTGGTCCCCCGGCCGCACGGCGTCGCCCACGAGGATCCCCACGCCCGCCACCATCACGACGACGGCGCCGACGGTCGTGGTCTGCGACGACGCGTCCTGAGGGGGCAGGGCCCCGGGCCGGCTGAACCGGAGCGCGGCGATCAGCAGCACCAGGGCCGCCCACGACGCCGGCACCACCGCCCGCGGCGCCGCCGTGGCGGGCAGCAGCAGGGCCGCGCCCTCGACCGCCGCGACCGCGGCGACGCCGGCCGCGAGCGCCCAGGCGCGCCGGTCCCGCCGCAGGCCCGCGATGGTCAGCACCGTCCCCGCCGTGCCGAGCGCCACGAGCAGCACCGCCAGGCGCAGCAGACCGAGCTGCACGGACCACCACGCCGCGGTGCCCGCCTCGTCGCGCACCAGCAGGTTGCCGAGCGCCAGGATCGCGGCCGAGGCGCTGACGCCGTTGAGCCAGTCCCCCGGGTCCGAGATCGCCGTCCGGATCCGGTTCCAGTGCACCAGGCCGTGGTAGAGCGCCGCGGCGGCGACGCACGCGCCCGCCGTGAACGCCGCACCGCGCGGGCCGCCGCCGGCCGCGAGCGCCGCCTCCGCCGCCAGGCCGACGGCGAGCGCGGACGCCGCCGTCCCGGCCCAGCGCCACGTCACCCGGTCGTCCTGGTCCGGCCGGCCGGACCCGCTGGACCGGCGCAGCAGCCGCCCCGCGAGCGCGCTCGCCACGGCGGCCAGGGTCACGGCCCAGGTGGCGACCGCCCCGCGGGCCGCGAGCGCCAGCACGAGCACGCCCGCCGCACCGGCCAGCAGGGCGGGGACGACGGGGGCACGGCGGCCGGCCGTGGGACGCGGGGTGGGGCTGGTCGGCATCCGCTCTTCCTGGCCGTCGGGTCGACGGCGCACGCACGCCCCCGGTCTCCGGGCGGTCGGTGCCCGGGCGCACCGCTACCTGATGCGACGTCCATCCTGCGGCGTGCCGCGGGGCGACGTCGTCGGCGAACCGGGTGATTTCCCTGCTGACCGGGGTGAACCGGTGCGAACCGGACGGCGGCGCGCCGAGGTGGAGAGCGCCCGCGGCGTCCCGGTCCGGCCGGACCTCTTCCGTGGTGTCGATCCGGCGGCGCATCGTTCGTGCAGAGGGTGAGCACCGGCCACCGGGGTCGGCGCCAGCACCACGGAGGTGTGCCATGCAGCAGTACGTCCTCAACCTGTGGGAGCCCGTCGGTCCCCCGCCCCCGCCCGAGCTCCTGCAGCCGGTGATGGAGCGCGTCGGCGCGCTCGACCAGGAGATGCGCGCCGCCGGGGTCTGGCTGTTCGCCGGCGGCCTGCACCAGCCCACCGCGTCCACGGTCCTGCGTCCGCAGGGCGAGCAGGTGCTCTTGACCGACGGGCCGTACCTGGAGGGCAAGGAGCACCTGGGCGGGTTCACGGTCATCCAGAGCGACGACCTCGACGGCGCCCTGGACTGGGGCCGCCGGCTCGCCGAGGCCGTGGGCCTGCCGGTCGAGGTCCGGCCGTTCCGGCACGACGGCCAGGGCTGAGCCGGCGTGGGGGGAGCCTCGCCCGCCGAGGTCGACGCGGTGTTCCGTGCCGTGCACGGGCGCGCCGTCGCTACCCTGGCCCGCGCCTACGGCGACCTCGACCTCGCCGAGGAGGCGGTGCAGGACGCGTTCGTCGACGCGCTGCGGCGCTGGCCGGCGGACGGGCTCCCCCCGGACCCGGCGGGCTGGATCGTCACGACCGCCCGCCGCCGGGCGCTCGACCGCCTCCGGCGCGAGGCGGTCGGGCGCGGCCGGCACCGCGAGGCCGCGCTGCTGCGCGAGCCGTCCCCTCAGGAGGTGGACGCCGTCGCCACCGCCGACGCCGTGCAGGACGACCGGCTGCGCCTGCTCTTCACCTGCTGCCACCCGGCACTGGCCCCGTCCGCCCAGGTGGCGCTGACGCTGCGCCTGCTCGGCGGGCTGACCACCGCCGAGATCGCTCGCGCGTTCCTCGTCCCGGAGGCGACGATGGCGCAGCGCCTGGTGCGCGCCAAGGGCAAGATCCGCGACGCGCGCATCCCGTACCGGGTGCCGGACGGCGCCGAGCTGCCGGACCGGGTCCGCGCGGTGCTCGCCGTCGTCTACCTGGTGTTCTCCGAGGGGTACACCGCGTCCGGCGGCGACGGCCTCGGGCGCGACGACCTGTGCGCCGAGGCGGTCCGGCTGGGTCGGGTGCTGCTGGAGCTGATGCCCGACGAGCCCGAGGTCCGGGGTCTGCTGGCCCTCATGCTGCTCACGCAGGCGCGCCGCCCCGCCCGGACGACCCCGAGCGGGGACCTGGTGCCGCTCGACGAGCAGGACCGCTCGCTGTGGGACGTCGCGCTGGCCGACGAGGGCCGGGCGCTCGTGCGCGACTGCCTCCGCCGTGACCGGCCCGGGCCGTACCAGCTGCAGGCCGCCGTCGCGGCGGTGCACAGCACGGCCGCCCACGCCCGGGACACGGACTGGGCGCAGGTGCTGGCCCTCTACGACCACCTGCTGGCGGTCGCCCCCTCCCCCGTCGTCGCGCTCAACCGCGCGGTGGCGCTCGCGGAGGTGGAGGGCCCCGCCGCGGCGCTGCCGGTCGTGGACGCGCTCGACCTGGACCGGCTGCACGTGCTGCACGCCGTCCGGGCGGACCTGCTGCGCCGGCTCGGACGGGACGCGGAGGCGGCGGCGGCGTACACCGCGGCCGCCGAGCGCACGGGGAACGCCGCGGAGCGGGCGTTCCTGCTCGGGCGGCGGGACCGGCTGAGCGCTTCTTGACAGCGCCCCCGTGCGGGGCGGGATCGTGGGGGCGACCCGATCGAGGCCGACGAGGGACGGAGCCGCGATGCCCAGCAGCCGCGCCCCGCAGCACCCGGCGCAACGGGTGCTCGTCGATCGCATCCTGACGGCGCTCCCCGCCGGGTCGGTCGTCCGGGAGGTCGCGATGTTCGGCGGCCGCGCGGTGATGCTGGACGGGTCGATGCTCGTGTCCGCCGGCCGGGACGGCGACCTGCTGGTGCGGATCGACCCGGCCGAGCGGGAGTCGCTGCTGGCACGGCGCGGAGCCGAGCCCGCGTCCATGGGCGGCGTCGGCCGTCCGATGGGGGCACGGTGGCTCACGGTCGCGCCCGACGGCCTCGCCACGGACGACGAGCTGGCGGGCTGGCTGGAGGTCGCGCTCCGGCGGCACGGTACCGGCTCGCGCACCTGACAAGTCGGCTGGGTCTGGGTGCCCCGGGTGGGATTCGAACCCACACTGGATCGGGTTTGAGCCGATTGCCTCTGCCGTTGGGCTACCGGGGCGGCGCGGACCAGGTTACCGGCCCGGACCTGCCCCGCCGTGCGGCCCACCTGAGACCCGTGCGTGGACACTCGACCTGTACGGCCCGCCGACGGCACCTCGTCCGCCGGCGGTGTGCGGTCTGTCCTCGGGAGGTGCCAGGTGCTGTGGCAGAGTCCCGGCCTCGGCCGGATCACGTCACCCTTCGGCCCGCGCGTCCTCGAGGGCGCGGTGGGCAACTTCCACGCGGGAGCCGACCTCGGGACCCGACGCACCATGGTCTTCGCCGCCCAGGACGGCGTGGTCCGCAAGATCTGGCAGACGGAACGCGGGGCGTGGGTGCTCGACATCCGCCACGCGGACGAAGACGGTCGGCAGGTGCGCACGCGGTACATCCACATGTTCCGCGAGGAGATGGCGGTCGAGGTCGGTCAGCACGTGCTGGTCGGGCAGTGCGTCGGCCACTCCGGCGCGTCGGGGACCACCGCGGCGCACCTGCACTTCGAGATCCTCGTCGACGGCGTGAACGTCGACCCCGCGCCCTTCCTGGGTGCACGCGGCGCCGAGCTCGGCGCCCCGACCGCCGGTCCCGGCACGGGCTCCGGCCCATCCACCCCCACGGAGGAGGACGACATGTTCACCGACGACGACCGCGCCCAGATGAGGGAGACGCTCGCCCTGCTGAAGGAGCAGCAGATCCGCAACCAGCGGACGCTCCGGCCGCTGTGGCGAGCCGACGTGCTCGAGCAGGCCAACAAGGCCGCCAAGCCGCTGCTGCAGCTGCTCCAGCGGCTCGTCACGAAGGACGGCGCCTGACGTCGACGGTCCGGCACCCGGCACCGGTCAGGCCTGCTGCACCAGCGCCCCGTACCAACCCAGCCCCTCGTACGTCTCGTACCCCGGTGTCGCCGCGAACCCGACGGTGCGGTCCTCGTCGACGTACGACCCGGTCGCCTGGTCCCCCGTGCGCAGCGCGACCCGCTCGGTGAGCACGCCGGTGCGGTCGGACGCGGCGAGCACCAGGCCCGCCCGGTCGAGGACCAGCACCCGGGTCCGCTCGCGCTCGGCGGGCTCCAGCCGCACGCCGTCGACGATGGCCTGCGCCTGCCGCTCCCAGTCGAAGAACACGCCGAGCGCGCCGACCGGCCGCCCGTCGGGCCGGCCGCCCTCGCGCACCGCGGTGGCGTAGGTCGCGGTCGGCGCACCGAGCAGCGGGTCCCGGGCGACGTCGAGCGCGGCGTAGTCGTCACCGGTGCGGGTGGCCATCGCCGCGCGGAACCAGGGCTGGTCCCGCACGTCCGCGCCGACCACGGCCGCACCGCCGCGGCCCGACGCCGCCCGGGCGACGACCCGGCCGTCGGCGTCGGCCAGCCACAGGTCCAGGTACACGGTGTAGCTGCGCAGGATCGTCGCGAGCCGGCCCCCGGCGTGCTGCACGGCCGCCGCGTCGCCCGCGGTCAGCGCGTCGACCAGCGCGGCGTCGGTCGCCCACCACCGGACGTCGCAGGACCGCTCGTACAGGTTGCGGTCCATCAGCTCGATCACGTTCAGCGCCAGGTCCGCCAGGCGCTGGCCGCGCACGCGCCCCACCAGCTGGTGACCGAGCTCGGTCAGCTCGGCGATCCGCGGCTGCAGCTCGGAGGACAGCTCCTCCGACAGGCCCCGCGCGCGGTCGGCGATCTCGCCCACCTCGCGGGCCACGACCGCGAAGCCGGCACCGGCGTCCCCGACGCGCGCCGACTCGATCAGCGCGTTCAGCGCGAGCATCTTGGTGCTGCGGGCGACCTGCTCGATGCCCTGCAGCTTCTCGCCCGTGACGCGCCCGACCTCCTCGGCCAGTCGCACGACCCGTTCCGGCACGGCGGGCTTCCCCTCTCCGGTGGCGTTTCCCCTGCGCTCACCCGCCCTATCGACGGCCGGGACGCTCCTGTGAGCGACGCGGCGGCGTAGATTCCGGGCCGTGCCCGTCGTCCTGGACCCCGCCGCCCTCGCCGCGCTCGTCTGCCGGCTGCGAGCCGCCGGCTGCGTGTTCGCCGAGGACGAGGCCGCGCTGCTCGCCGCCGAGGCGTCCGACCCGGCGTCGCTGGCCGCGATGGCGGAGCGCCGGGTGGCCGGGGAGCCGCTGGAGCAGGTGGTCGGCTGGGCGCAGTTCGGCGGGCTGCGGGTCGCCGTCGAGCCGGGGGTGTTCGTTCCCCGGGCCCGCACCGGGCTGCTCGTGCAGGAGGCGCTCGCGGTGCTGCCCGCGGGCGGGACGGTCGTCGACCTGTGCTGCGGCACCGGGGCGGTCGGCCTGGCGCTGGTGACCGAGCGGCCCGGCACCGCGCTCTGGGCGGTGGACGTCGAGCCCGCCGCGGTGGCCTGCGCCCGGCGCAACGTCGGCGCGCTGGGCACGGTGCTGCGGGGCGACCTGGACGCGCCGCTGCCGGCGGGGCTGGCGGGCCGGGTCGACGTGCTGGTGGCGAACGCGCCCTACGTGCCGACCGCCGAGATCGCGCACATGCCCACCGAGGCGCGCGACCACGAGCCGCGGTCCGCGCTCGACGGCGGCGCGGACGGGGTGGACCTGCACCGGCGGGTCGCGGCGGCCGCACCCCGCTGGCTGGCACCCGGCGGTCACCTGCTGATCGAGACCAGCGTGCGGCAGGCGGGAGCCACCGCCGCGGCGTGCGAGGGGCAGGGCCTGGTGGTCCGCGTGGTGCACGACGACGACCTGGACGGGACCGCGGTGGTCGCGCACCGTCCCGCCTGAGCCCCGCGGTTCGTAGAGTGGGCCTGGTCGGGCCGCACGGTGCGCGCCCGCGGGAGGAGCCGACGGTGGGCCGGGCGCTGGTCGTGGTGGACGTGCAGAACGACTTCTGCGAGGGCGGCGCGCTGGCCGTCGCGGGCGGCGCGGCGGTGGCGGCGCAGGTGTCCGAGCTGATCGCCCGCGCGGGCGACGCCTACGACGTGGTCGTGGCGACCGCGGACTGGCACGAGCCGCTCCCGCACGACAACGCGGGGCACTTCGCGGTCGGGGCGGAGCCGGACTACGTGCGCACCTGGCCCGAGCACTGCGTCCGGGACACCGCCGGCGCGGCGTACCACCCGGCCCTGCGGCTGCCCGCGGGCACCGTGCACGTGCGCAAGGGGCAGGGGCGCCAGGACTACTCCGGGTTCGCAGGCCAGGTGACGCCGGCGGAGACCGGGGCGCAGGCCGACGCGGCGCCTGCGGGGCTGGCCGACGCCCTGCGCGCGCGGCACGTGGACGGCGTCGACGTCGTGGGCCTGGCGACCGACCACTGCGTGACGGCGACCGCGCTCGACGCGCTCGAGGCCGGGTTCGACGTGCGGGTGCTGACGGACCTGACCGCCGGCGTCGGCGTGCGCACCACCATCGACGCCCTGACCCGGCTGGCCGCGCGGGGCGTGCTGCTGACCACGTCGGACGTCCGGTAGCGGCTCAGCCCTGGTCCGCCCGCAGCACCCCGCCCTCGCGGAAGGTGTCGGCGATCTGCTGGGCCTGCGCCGAGACGAGCCGGCGGTAGACGTCGTAGGCGGCGTCGACGCGCGTCGGCAGCTCGCCGCGGGTCCGGGCGAGCTGCCAGTCGCGCTTCGCTGCCGCGATGTCCGCGTTGGTGATGACCACCCGCGCCTCGTCCTCGTCCGCCATACCTGGAAGCATGCGTCCGTTTTGCCCGTTATGCGATAGTCCGGCTGGGTGAACGGGGCCCCTGCGGCGGGTGAACTACACCGGTGGCATCCCCCCGCACCACCCGGACGGCCCTGGTGGGAGACCGGGTGCGACGCGGGTCACCGGCCGCAGCCGTCCGTTCGTCAGGCGGACCTGGGGGTACCCCTGGCACGCTGTGCGCAGGGACGTACCGCGTCCCTGCACCCCCCACCCGGTCACCGACCGTTCCCGGAGGACTGACGCGCATGAGGATCTGGCCCGGACGCCCCTACCCCCTGGGTGCCACCTACGACGGCAGCGGCACGAACTTCGCGCTGTTCTCGGGTGTCGCCGAGCGGGTGGAGCTCTGCCTGTTCGACGAGGCGGGCAACGAGACGCGGGTCGACCTGCCCGAGATGGACGCGTTCGTCTGGCACGGCTACCTGCCGGGCATGCAGCCCGGCCAGCGCTACGGCTTCCGCGTCCACGGGCCGTACGACCCCGAGCAGGGGCACCGCTGCGACCCGTCCAAGCTGCTGCTGGACCCGTACGCCAAGGCCATCGACGGGCAGATCGACAACGACCCGTCGCTGTACTCGTACACCTTCGGCGCCGAGGACGAGCGCAACACCGAGGACTCGGCCGGCCACACCATGACCTCCGTCGTGGTGAACCCGTACTTCGACTGGGGCCACGACCGCCCGCCGCAGCGCGAGTACCACGACTCGGTCATCTACGAGGCGCACGTCCGCGGCCTCACCCGGCTGCACCCCGCCGTCCCGGAGGAGCAGCGCGGCACCTACGCGGCCCTCGCGCACCCTGCGGTCATCGAGCACCTCACCAGCCTGGGCGTCACCGCCGTCGAGCTGATGCCCGTGCACCAGTTCGTCAACGACCCGTCGCTGCAGGACCGCGGGCTGTCCAACTACTGGGGCTACAACACGATCGGCTTCTTCGCGCCGCACAACGCCTACGCCGCCTACGGCACCACCGGCCAGCAGGTGCAGGAGTTCAAGGGCATGGTCAAGGCCCTGCACGCCGCCGACATCGAGGTCATCCTCGACGTGGTCTACAACCACACCGCCGAGGGCAACCACCTGGGCCCGACGCTGAGCTTCCGCGGCATCGACAACGCCTCGTACTACCGGCTGGTCGACGACGACAAGGCGCACTACTTCGACACCACCGGCACGGGCAACTCGCTGCTCATGCGCTCGCCGCACGTGCTGCAGCTGATCATGGACTCGCTGCGGTACTGGGTGCAGGACATGCACGTCGACGGCTTCCGGTTCGACCTCGCGGCCACCCTGGCCCGCCAGTTCCACGAGGTCGACCGGCTGTCGGCGTTCTTCGACCTGGTGCAGCAGGACCCGATCATCAGCCAGGTCAAGCTCATCGCCGAGCCCTGGGACCTGGGCGACGGCGGCTACCAGGTCGGCGGGTTCCCGCCCCTGTGGTCGGAGTGGAACGGCCAGTACCGCGACACCGTGCGCGACTTCTGGCGCGGCGAGCCCTCCACGCTCGCCGAGTTCGCGTCCCGCCTGTCGGGCTCCTCCGACCTGTACGAGCACAGCGGGCGCCGGCCGATCGCGAGCGTCAACTTCGTGACCGCGCACGACGGCTTCACGCTGGCCGACCTCGTGTCGTACAACGAGAAGCACAACGAGGCGAACGGCGAGGGCAACCGGGACGGCGAGAGCCACAACCGGTCCTGGAACTCCGGCGTCGAGGGCCCGACGGACGACCCGGAGATCCGCGACCTGCGAGGCCGCCAGCAGCGGAACTTCCTCACCACCCTGCTGCTCTCGCAGGGCGTGCCGATGATCGCGCACGGCGACGAGCTCGGCCGCACCCAGCAGGGCAACAACAACGTGTACTGCCAGGACGACGAGCTGTCCTGGGTGGACTGGGAGCTGGACGACGAGCGCACCGGGCTGCTCGACTTCGCCCGCCGCGTCGTGCACCTGCGGCGGGACCACCCCGTGTTCCGCCGGCGCCGGTTCTTCGCCGGGGCACCCGAGCGCGGCGGCGAGTCGGACCTGCGGGACATCGCCTGGCTGACCCCCGACGGCGCGCACATGTCCGACGCCCAGTGGCAGGAGGAGTTCGCGCGCGCGGTCATGGTGTTCCTCAACGGCGACGCGATCGCGGAGCCGGACCTGCGCGGCGAGGAGATCGTCGACGACTCGTTCCTCGTGCTGTTCAACGCCCAGCCCGAGCCGACGACGTTCACGCTGCCGGACGCCGAGTACGGCGAGACCTGGACCGTCGCGCTGGACACCGACCACCAGTTCGACGTCGGCGACCAGCTGAAGCACGGCGCGCAGGTCCCCCTGGAGCACCGGTCCACCGTCGTCCTCATGCGCCCGCCGGCACAGCCGATCGACCCGGTCACGCAGGCGCCCGCGGACCCGGAGCGGCAGGCTGCGCCGAACCCGGAGCGCGAGGGCTCGACCCTGGGCTCCTCCCCCGTCCCCGAGCCCCGGTCCGGCCGGTGAGCGTGGACCGCGGCCAGGAGGCACGGACCCCGACCCGGCGGCTGCCCGCGCCCGGCCGCCCCGTGCCGACCTCGACCTACCGGGTGCAGCTCGGTGCGGACCTGACGCTCGACGACGTCGCGGAGCGGGTGCCCTACCTGGCGTCGCTCGGGGTCACGCACGTGTACCTGTCGCCGATCCTCACCGCCGCGCCGGGCTCCACGCACGGCTACGACGTCGTGGACCACGACGAGGTCTCCCCCGTGCTCGGCGGCGAGCCGGCGCTGCGCCGGCTGGCCGATGCGGCGCACGCCGCCGGCCTCGGCCTGGTGCTCGACATCGTGCCGAACCACATGGCCGTGCCGACGCCCGCCTGGCACAACAAGGCGCTGTGGTCGGTGCTGGCCGAGGGCCCGGAGTCGCCGTACGCGTCCTGGTTCGACGTCGACTGGTCCGCCGGTGCGGGCGACGTGCTCATGCCCGTGCTGGGGGACCGCATCGGCTCCGTGCTCGCGTCCGGCGAGCTGCACCTGGAGCACGAGGTCGTCCCCGGGCAGGGCGACGAGCCGCAGCCCGTGCTGCGGTACTACGACCACGCGTTCCCGGTCCGGCCGGGCACCGAGGCGCTGCCGCTGGCCGAGCTGCTGGAGCGCCAGCACTACCGGCTCGCGTACTGGCGGGTGGCGGACGAGGAGCTGAACTACCGGCGGTTCTTCGACGTCGGCACGCTCGCGGCCATCAGGGTCGAGGACCCGGAGGTGTTCGACGCCACGCACGCCCTGGTGCTGCGCCTGCTGCACGAGGGCGTGCTGGACGGCCTGCGGATCGACCACCCGGACGGCCTCGCCGACCCCGGCGGCTACCTGGAGCGGCTGCGGGAGCAGTCCGACGGGGCCTGGGTCGTGGTGGAGAAGATCCTGCAGGGCGACGAGGAGCTGCCCGCCGACTGGGACACCGCCGGCACCACGGGCTACGAGGCGCTGTGGCGGATCCAGCAGACGTTCGTCGACCCCGGCGGCAGCGCCCGGCTCGGCGCGCTCATGCACCGGCTGACCGGCGAGTCGTCCGACGCGCTGCCCGAGCTGGTCGACACCGCCAAGCGCGAGATCGTCGACCGGGCGCTGTACGCCGAGGTGTACCGCCTCACGCAGCTCGCCGCCGAGGTGTGCCGCGACGACCTCCGGCTGCGCGACCACACCTGGCGGTCGCTGCACGACTGCCTCGTCGAGCTGCTGGTGGCGATGGACCGGTACCGGGCCTACGTGGTGCCGGGCGAGACGCCGCACCCGGCGGACATCGAGGTGCTCGAGCACGCCGCCCGGATCGCGCGGGAGCGGCTGACGCCCGAGCGCGCCGAGACGATGGACGTGCTGGTGGACCTGCTGCTCGGGCGCGAGGTCGGCAGCGCCGGCCGCACCCGCGACGCCCGGCGCGACGAGCTGGTCGTCCGGTTCCAGCAGACCTGCGGCGCCGTGATGGCCAAGGGCGTCGAGGACACCGCGTTCTACCGGTGGACGCACCTGGTGAGCCTGACGGAGGTCGGCGGCGAGCCCGAGCGGTTCGCCCTGTCCCCCACCGAGCTGCTGGCGTGGGCGGTCCGCGCGCAGCAGCAGACGCCGCTGGGCATGACCACGCTCTCGACGCACGACACCAAGCGCAGCGAGGACGTCCGGGCCCGGCTCGGCGTGCTGTCCGAGCTGCCGGTCGAGTGGGCGGACCTCGTGGAGCGGCTGCGCGCGGCGTCCGCGCCGTACCGCAGCAGCCTGCTGGACGGCCGCGCCGAGAACCTGGTGTGGCAGACCCTCGCGGGCACCTGGACCGCGGACGGGCCGATCGCGGCCGAGCGGCTCACCGAGTACCTGACCAAGGCGGTGCGCGAGGCCAAGGCCCGCACGTCGTGGACCGCGCCGGACGAGGCGTACGAGCGGGCCGTGCTCGACTTCGCCACGCAGGCACTGGCCTCCGAGCGCGTCGGCGAGCTGTTCGCCGACTGGGAGCACCGGACCCGGCACGCCGTGCGCGCCGCGACGCTCGGGCAGAAGCTCGTGCAGCTGACGCTGCCGGGCATCGCCGACGTGTACCAGGGCACCGAGGTGCCCGCGGTCGCGCTGGTGGACCCGGACAACCGGCGCCCGGTCGACACCGCGGCGCTCGCCGCCCGGCTCGACCGCCTGGACGAGGGCGCCGGCCCGCGCGACCTCGCCGACGAGAAGCTGCTGGTCACCTCGCGGGCGCTGCGGCTGCGCCGGGACCTGCCCGAGGCCTTCGTCGGCACCGGTGCGGGCGTCGTGGCGCTGCCGCACTCGTCCGGGCACGTGCTCACCTACGCCCGCAGCAGCGACGGCGAGCCGCGCGTGGTCGTGGTGGCCACCCGGCTCGCGGCGATGGTCGACCGGCTCGGCGGCTGGGGCGACCACACCGTGGCGCTGCCCGAGGGCGAGTGGCACGACGTGCTCGCCGACCGCCGGGTCGACGGCGGCGTGCAGCCCCTCGCCGGTCTGCTGGACCGGCTGCCCGTGGCCCTGCTCGTGAAGAGGACGGACGCATGATCACCCCCGGCTCGGTCTGGGCGCCGCGCGCCCAGGCGGTGACCCTGCACCTGCCCGCCGCGGACGACGCCGGCTCGGCCGCGGTCGCGCTGCGGCCCGCCGGCGACGGCTGGTGGGCGCCGGACCAGGACCTGCCGCACGGCACGGACTACGCGTTCGCGCTGGACGGCGGGGACCCGCGGCCCGACCCCCGCAGCCCGTGGCAGCCCGCGGGCGTGCACGGGGCCAGCCGGGTGTTCGACGCCTCGCGGTTCGGCTGGACCGACGCGGGCTGGGCGGGCCGGGACGTGCGCGGCGCGGTCGTCTACGAGCTGCACGTCGGCACGTTCACGCCGGCCGGCACCCTCGACGCCGCGACCGGGCGGCTGGACCACCTGGCCGCGCTCGGCGTGGAGGTGGTCGAGCTGCTGCCGCTCGCGCCGTTCAACGGCGAGCACGGCTGGGGGTACGACGGCGTCAGCCTGTACGGGGTGCACGAGCCCTACGGCGGCCCGGGCGCCCTGCAGCGGTTCGTCGACGCGGCGCACGCCGCCGGGCTGGCCGTCTGCCTCGACGTGGTGCACAACCACCTCGGGCCGTCCGGCAACTACCTGGGCGAGTTCGGCCCGTACTTCACCGACGCCCACCACACCCCGTGGGGCGCGGCCATCAACCTGGACGGCCCCGGGTCGGACGAGGTGCGCCGGTGGATCGTCGACAGCGCGCTGCGCTGGCTGCGCGACTTCCACGTGGACGCGCTGCGCCTGGACGCCGTGCACGCCCTGGTCGACGACTCGCCGCGGCACGTGCTGGCGCAGCTGTCCGACGAGGTGGCGGCGCTGTCCGCCGAGGTCGGCCGGCCGCTGTCGCTCATCGCCGAGGTCGACCTGAACGACCCGGTCTCCGTCACGCCGACCGCCGACGGCGGCTGGGGCATGACCGCGCAGTGGGCCGACGACGTGCACCACGCCCTGCACGCCCTGCTGACCGGCGAGCGGCACGGGTACTACGTCGACTTCGGCGCCCCGTCGACGCTCCGCAAGGCGATGCGCGACGTCTTCGTGCACGACGGCGGGTACTCCACCTTCCGCGACGAGGACTGGGGCGCCCCGGTCCCGCCGGAGGTCGACGGGCACCGGTTCGTCGTGTTCGGCCAGGACCACGACCAGGTGGGCAACCGCGCGCTCGGCGACCGCCCGTCCGCGGCGCTGGACGACGGCGCGCTGGCCGCCGAGGCCGCGCTCGTGCTGCTGTCGCCGTTCACGCCGATGCTGTTCATGGGCGAGGAGTGGGCCGCCCGCACCCCGTGGATGTACGTCACGGACCACCCGGAGCCCGAGCTGGCGCAGGCGGTCCGCGAGGGCCGGGCGCGTGAGTTCGGCGGGCACGGCTGGGCGGCGATGTACGGGGCGGACGAGGACACCTTCGTCGTGCCGGACCCGCAGGACCCGGCGACGTTCGAGGCCAGCCGGCTGGACTGGGCCGAGGCCGAGCAGCCCGGGCCCGCGCGGATGCTCGACTGGTACCGGACGCTGACCGCGCTGCGCCGCGAGGTGCCGGCGCTCGCGTCGGGCGACCGCACGGCGACCGACCTGACGTGGGCGCCCGACGCGCCGGCCGAGGGCCCGTGGGCGGACTGGCTCGTGCTGCACCGCGGCCCGGCGCGGGTCGCGGTCAACCTGGCCGACGCCGAGCGCACGGTGCCCCTGGGCACGGACGCCGCGGGCCTGACGGTGCGCGCGGCGTGGACGACCGCCGAGTTCCGCCCGGCCGACCCCGGCGCCGAGGCGCACCTCGTCCTCCCGCCCCGCTCGGTCGCGATCCTCGCCTGACCGCACGGGCGGCGAGCCCGGTCTCCGTCCCGCCGAGATAGGCCCCCGCGCCGAGGTAGGGCGTACGCGGGCCCTATCTCGGCGCGGTCGCCCTATCTCGGCGGCGGGCCGGGGCGGGTCAGCGGGCGGTGGCCTCGGCGCGGCCGCGCTCGGCGAGCGCGCCGAGGCGGCTCAGGGCGCGGAAGTACTTCTTGCGGTAGCCGCCGGACAGCATCTGCTCCGTGAACAGCCCCGACTCCCCCGCGCCGCCCAGCAGCACCGGCACGTCGCGGTCGTACAGCCGGTCCACCAGCACGACCAGCCGCAGCGCGACGTCCTGGTCCGGCACCGGGCCGACGCCGGTCAGGCCGACCAGGTCGACGCCGTCCAGCAGCGCGCCGTACCGGGACGGGTGCACGGTGGCCAGGTGCTGCAGCAGCCCGCCGAAGTCGTCGAGCGTGGCACCGTCGACCCCGGACACCGCCGCCCGCACGGCGTCGTCGTCCAGCCCGGGGGCGTCGGTGACCGCCTCGCGGCGGCGGTAGTCCTGGCCGTCGATGCGCAGCACCTCGAACCGGCCGGACAGGTCCTGGATCTCGCGCAGGAAGTCGTCGGCGGCGAACCGGCCCTCGCCCAGGGACTCGGGCAGCGTGTTGGACGTGGCCGCGAGCGCCACGCCGCGCTCGGTGAGCTCGCGCAGCAGGCGCGACATCAGGACGGTGTCGCCGGGGTCGTCCAGCTCGAATTCGTCGATGCAGACCAGCCGGCGCGTCGCGAGGGCGTCGACCGTCGGCCGGAACCCGAGGGCGCCGACCAGGTTGGTGTACTCGACGAAGGTGCCGTACGCCGACGCCTCGGGTCCGAGCGCCGTCGCCAGCGACGCGAGCAGGTGGGTCTTGCCGACGCCGAAGCCGCCGTCCAGGTACACGGCCGGCACGGGGGCCGGCTTGCGGCGGAACCAGCGCAGCCCGCCGCCCGAGCCCGGCCGCGCCAGCTCCGCGGCGACCTCGCGCAGGCGGGCGACCGCGGCGGCCTGGCTCGGGTACTGCGGGTCGGGGCGGTAGGTGTCGAACGACTCGTCCGCGAAGTGCCGCGGCGGGACGCGCTCGGCGAGCAGCCGGTCGGGGGCCACCTCGGGGCGTCGGGTGGTGAGGCTGGCCGTCGTCGGCGTGGCGGGGCTCGGGGTCACGGCCGAACAGCCTAGGCCGGGCGGCGCGCGAGGGCGAGGCGTGTCCGCCGGTGGGCCTCCCGCCCCGGGTGGCGTGCCCGTGGCCCGCACGACCCGGGGCGTGGTCGGGCGACTAGCCTGACCGGCATGCCCCGCGAGCTCCCGCCCCTGGACGTGCTGCTGCCCCTCGACCGCGCAGGGGTCACCCTGGCCACCGAGCCCGGCGAGCCCGTCCTGCACGACCTGTACGCCCACCCGGCGCCGCCTGCCGGCCGCACCAGCGTGGTGCGCGCGAACATGATCGCCACGCTGGACGGTGCCGCCCAGGGTCCGGACGGCCGGTCGCGCAGCATCAACGGGCCCGCGGACTGGCGGGTGTTCCGGGTCATGCGGGCCGTCGCCGACGTGGTGCTGGTGGGCGCGGGCACGGCGCGGGCCGAGGGGTACACGCCGCTGACCGTCCCCGCCGACCTGCGCGCCGCCCGCGCCGCCCGGGGCCAGGCGCCCGACCTGGAGCTCGCGCTGGTCACGGTGTCGGGCGAGCTGCCGCCCGGCCTGCAGGGCACCGACCACCCGCCGTACGTGGTGACGTCCAGCGCCTCGCCGCGGCTGGCGGAGCTGCGCGCCGAGCTCGGCGAGGACCGCGTGGTCGTGGCCGGCGGCGCGACCGTCGACCTGCCCGCCGCGCTGGCCGCCCTGGCGGAGCGCGGGCTGACCCGCGTACTGGCCGAGGGCGGGCCGCGGCTGCTCACGGACCTCGTGCAGGCCGACCTGGTCGACGAGCTCTGCCTGACCACCAGCCCGCTGGTCGTCGGCGGTCCCGCGCTGCGCGCCGTCCAGGGCGCGGGGTGGATCGGACCGGTGCCCGCGCGCGCCGCCCACCTGCTGCACCACGACGGCATGCTGCTCGGCCGGTGGCAGCTGCCCCACCGCGTGAGCAGCGCCGACGCCCGCTAGGGTCGGTCCGTGACCGACACGATCCTGGTCCTCACGGAGGACACCCTGGCCGCGGCCGACGTCGCCCACATCGTCGCCCTGCACGCCGACGAGACGCTGCGCTACCGCGTGCTCGTCCCCGCCGACACCGAGCGCAACGTGCTCGTGTCGCTGGTCGACCAGCTCAGCCTGGGTGAGCTGCGCGAGGCGCTCGACACGGTGCTGGGCCGCGAGCCCGGGCCGTCCGAGGCCACGGCCGACGCGGCCGAGCAGCTCGCCGAGAGCCTGGCCGCGTTCGCGGACGCCGGCGTCGACGCGAGCGGCACCGTGGTGGACGACGACCCGCTGCCCGCCCTGCGCGCCGCGGTGGCCTCGGAGGGCGCCCGCGAGGTCGTCGTCGTCACGTACCCGCACGCGCTGGAGGACACGTTCCACCGCGACTGGGCGTCCCGCGCCCGTGACGACCTCCAGGTCCCGGTCCTGCACCTCTACTCGGGCACCTCCGAGCTGGGCTGAGCGCTCCCCGCCGCACGAGAACGGCCGCCCCTCCCGCAGCGGGAGGAGCGGCCGTTCGCGCGTCCGACGTCCGTTGAAAGCGCATCAACCTGACCGGTATGACCCGGTTCGGGGTCGCGGTTGTCCGCTTCCAACGGACGAGTCGCGCTCAGAAACCCGTGGTCGTGGGGTTGGGGTAGTAGCGGCGGAACTTGCGGACCTGGTTGACCGAGGCCGCCAGCGCGTACCAGCGACGGCGCGGGCCCGAGTCCCGCCGGTACCGCAGGGGGTGCGCGACGCGCCGGCTGCGGATGAGGCCCCGCACCCTCGCCGCCAGCGCCGGGTCGAGCACGTACCGCAGCAGCAGGCGGTGCGGGAGGATCGAGTACAGGACCTCGGTGTCGACCACGACGGGCTCGACTGCGCGGTCCAGCACCCGGTCCTCGACGAGGAACCGGGTGACGTTGGCCCCCGCCGCGGTGACGTAGTAGTTGTTCCGGCCGATGCGCGGGTTCACCTCGAAGAACCGGTACGACCCGTCGCGCGGGTCCACCTTGACGTCGAAGTTCGCGAACCCGACGTAGCCGACGCCCCGCAGGAACGTCCGCGCCTGCTCCAGCATCGGCTCCTCGCGCGTCACCACCATCGCGGCCGGGTTGCCCAGGCCGGACGGCGTGTGCTCCTCCAGCAGCACGTGCGCCGAGCACAGCAGCGTGATCTCGCCGCGGCTGTCGACGTACGCGGTGATGGACCGCATCTGGGTGTCGTCCCCCGGGATCAGCTCCTGCACCACGAACCGGCCGCGGTAGCCGGCGGCCCGCAGCGAGCCCCACAGGGCGTCGAGCTCGTCGGCGGAGCCGATCTCGAAGACCTTCTGCTTCCCCGGGAACGAGACCTCCTGGTAGTCGGCGCTGCTGGCCGCCTTCGCGATCAGCGGGTAGCCGACGTCCACCGGCACCGGCGACCACGCCGGGTCGTCGGCGAGCGCGAAGTCCTGGACGATCGTCCGCGGCACCGCGATCCCGAGCTCGGTCGCGATCTCCGAGAACGTGGCCTTGTCCGACAGCCGGTCCATCAGCTCCTCGTCGAGGAACGGGACCACGTAGTGCGGCTCCAGCTCGGCGCGGTGCTGCACGACGACCCGGACCAGCCAGTCCGAGTTGGCCATGAGGACGAGCCGCCTGCCCGCCTGCTCGCGGGCCACCCGCAGCAGCCCGTCGACCAGCTGGCGCGGGTCGTGCCCGTCGGCCACCAGCACGTGGTCGATGATCGCCGAGTGCGCCACGGGTCCGAGGGCCGCACCGCTGACCACGACCGACCGGACGCCGTACTGCTCGTGGAACGCCCGCGCGAGGGCGTACACGCCGATGTCCGCGCCGAGGATCACGGGCTGCAGGCCCGAGACCTCCTGCGCCGCCTGCGCGGCGCTCACGCGGGGAGCTCGGCGCGGTCGCCGGACCAGTCCGTGTGGAACGTGCCCTCGCGGTCGGTGCGGCGGTAGGTGTGCGCGCCGAAGAAGTCGCGCTGCGCCTGGATCAGGGCGGCGGGCAGCCGCTCGGCGCGGACGCCGTCGTAGTACGCCAGCGAGGACGAGAACGCCGGGGTGGGCACGCCGGCCAGCGCGGCCTGGGCCACGACCCGGCGCCACGCCTGGACGCCGTTGCCGACGGCGCCGGTGAAGTACTCGTCGGCCAGCAGCAGCGGCAGGTCGGCGTCGCGCTCGTAGGCCTCGGTGATCCGGTTGAGGAACCGCGCGCGGATGATGCAGCCGCCGCGCCAGATGCGGGCCATCGCGCCGCGGTCGATGTCCCAGCCGTTCTCCGCGGACGCGGCCGCGATCTGGTCGAAGCCCTGCGAGTACGCCACGACCTTGGACGCGTACAGCGCCAGCCGGACGTCCTCGATGAACGCGTCCCGGTCGGTGACGTCGAACGCCTGCGCGTGCGCGGGCAGCGTGCCGAGCGCGGCGGTGCGCTGCGGGACCGACCCGGACAGCGCGCGGGCGAACGTGGCCTCCGCGATGCCCGTGATCGGCACGCCCAGGTCGAGCGCGTTCTGCACCGTCCAGCGGCCGGTGCCCTTCTGCTCCGCCTGGTCCAGCACGATGTCGACGAACGCCGAGCCGGTCTCCGCGTCCACCTGGGACAGCACGTCCGCGGTGATCTCGATCAGGAACGACTCGAGGTCGCCCTCGTTCCAGGTGCGGAAGATGTCCGCGATCTCCGCCGCGCTCGCGCCCAGGCCCTGCTTGAGCAGGTCGTACGCCTCCGCGATCAGCTGCATGTCGGCGTACTCGATGCCGTTGTGCACCATCTTGACGAAGTGCCCGGCGCCGTCGGGGCCCACGTAGGTGCAGCACGGCACGCCGTCGACCTTGGCCGAGATGTCCTCGAGGATCGGGCCGAGCACCGCGTAGGACTCCCGCGAGCCGCCGGGCATGATCGACGGGCCGTTGAGCGCGCCCTCCTCGCCGCCGGACACGCCCGTGCCGACGAAGTGCAGGCCCTTCGCCCGGAGCGCGGCCTCGCGGCGGCGGGTGTCGGGGAAGTGCGCGTTGCCCGCGTCGATGACGATGTCGCCCTCGTCCAGCAGCGGGACCAGCTCGTCGATCACGGCGTCCGTCGGGGCGCCGGCCTTGACCATGACGATGATCGTGCGGGGCTGCACCAGCGACGCCACGAACTCCTCGGTGGAGGCGGACGGCACGAAGGTGCCCTCGTCGCCGTGGTCGGCGATCAGGGACTCGGTGCGCGAGTTCGAGCGGTTGTGCACCGCGACGGTGTACCCGTGCCGGGCCAGGTTGCGGGCCAGGTTCCGGCCCATGACGGCGAGGCCGGTCACGCCGATCTGTGCGGTGGGTGCGGACATGCGCGGGTGCTCCTTCGAAGGCGGTGCCAGGGCGTGTTCACCCTAGTCCGAGCGGTCGGCGCCCGGCGTGCCGCGCCCACGTCCCGGGCACCGCACCCCTACGCTCGGCCTCGTGACCACCGGCCCCCGTGACGCGCCACCGGAGTTCCTGCGCGCCCTGCGGTCGCTGCGCGGGGTCACCCTGCGGCCCGAGGTCTCCCTCGAGGAGGCCCCCGGCCCCACCCGGATCGCCCCGTACACCGCGGCGCTGGTCGCCGAGGTGCGCAGCAGCCGCCGGGACCCGGACGCCGACGAGCTCGCGTCCGGCCGGTTCGTGGTCCTGCACGACCCCGCCGGCCAGGAGGCCTGGGACGGGTCGTTCCGCCTCGTGACGCTGGTGCGCGCCACGCTGGAGCCCGAGGTCGGCCAGGACCCGCTGCTCGCCGAGGTCGCGTGGAGCTGGTTCTCCGACGCGCTCGCGACCGCGGACGTCGACGTGGCGGCCGCGGGCGGCACGGTGACCCGGGTGCTGTCCCAGTCCTTCGGGGCGCTGGACGAGCGCCCGGAGCTCTGCGAGCTGGAGCTGCGCGCCTCCTGGACGGCGCGTGACGAGGACCTGGCACCGCACCTGCGGGCCTGGGGCGTGCTGCTGTGCACCGTCGCAGGTCTGCCGCCGCTGCCCGACGGGGTCGTCGCGCTCGGACCCCGGTACTAGCACCCGTGACTCCTGGATCACGGCGGGGTCACGATGTCACCCGATGTGCTCAAGACAACAGGGTGACGGGCCGATAGAGGGGTCAAGATCGTGGACCGTCAAGGGGGCACCGCAGTGAGCATCGAGCCGATCAGGCGAGGCACCGGCCTCGCGCCACGCACCGCGGCCGGGGCCCCGGCCGGCGCCCGTGCCACCGCCCTCGCCCCCCAGGCCCGCCGCCCCCTCGCCGCGGGCAGCGCCGGCACCGCCACCGACCCGCGGCGCCGCCCCCTCGGTCAGATGTGCGTCGTCGTGACCGAGCTCGCCGAGGGCGACGGCCAGACCCTGGTCCGCAACCTGCGCCGCCGCGGCTCGGGCCGCGTCATCCTGCTCGCCCGCCGGGCCGGCCGCCGCGACCTGGTCGGCCTGCTCACCGGTGGCCTGCGCGGCGCCGTCGCGACCGAGCCGAACGCCACCGTCGGCCCGCCCGGGTCCGCCCCCGGTGCCGTGCCCTCGCCGTTCACCCGCGCCCGCCCGGACCTCACGTCCCGCGAGCTCAGCGTCCTGCGCCTGGTGGCCGACGGCTGCAGCAACCGCGCCATCGGCGAGGAGCTGGGGCTGTCCGCGCTCACGGTGAAGAGCCACCTGGCGCGGATCTCCCGCAAGCTCGGCACGGGCGACCGCGCCGCGCTGGTGGCCATCTCCATCCGCACGGGCCTGCTGGCCTGAGCGCGCCGGACCGGCGCGGTCCCGCCGACGGCCTACGGTTGTCCCCATGCAGTCCGTCCCGCACCCGGCCGGCACCCCGGCCGACGACGACCCCGCCCTGGCCGGCGCCGACCTCACCGCCCCGGCCGACGGGGTCGAGCCCCCGTCCGACGCCCCCGCGGTCGTCCCGCTGACCGAGCCCGCCGAGGGCGTCCCCGCCGTCGTCGACACCCCCGAGGCGTTCGCCCGGGTCGTCGAGGCGTTCGGCGCCGGCACCGGCCCCGTGGCCGTGGACGCCGAGCGCGCCTCCGGCTACCGCTACGGCCAGCACAACTACCTGGTGCAGGTCCGTCGCGAGGGCGCGGGCACCGCCCTGATCGACCCCGCCGCGCTGCCCGACCTCTCGGCGCTGTCGGACGCGCTCGTCGGCGTGGAGTGGGTGCTGCACGCCGCCTCGCAGGACCTGCCCGCCCTCGCCGAGCAGGGCATGCGACCCAGCCGGGTGTTCGACACCGAGCTCGGCGCCCGGCTGCTCGGCCTGGAGCGGGTCGGCCTGGCGGCGGTCGTCGCCGAGCTGCTCGGCCTGGGCCTGGCCAAGGAGCACTCCGCCGTCGACTGGTCCACGCGGCCGCTGCCCGAGCAGTGGCTGCGGTACGCCGCGCTGGACGTCGAGGTGCTGGTCGAGCTGCGCGAGGTCCTCGCCGAGCGCCTGGCGCTGGCCGGCAAGGCCCAGTGGGCAGCCGAGGAGTTCGAGGCCGTGCGCCTCGCGCCGCCGCCCGCCCCGCGGGTCGAGGCCTGGCGCCGGGTGTCCGGCGTGCACGCCATCCGCGACCCCCGCCGGCTCGCCGTCGTGCGCTCGCTGTGGGAGACCCGCGACGAGAACGCGCGCCAGCGCGACATCTCGCCGGGCCGGGTGCTGCCCGACGCCGCGATCGTCGCCGCCGCGCAGGCGCTCCCCCGGTCCGTGCCGGCGCTGGTCGCGCTGCCGCCGTTCTCCGGCAAGGGCACGCGCCGCCGCGCCGCGCTCTGGCAGCGCGCGATCGACGACGCGCTCCAGCTGCCCGAGGACCAGCTGCCCAGCAGCCGCGGCCCGCGCTCCGACGGCCCGCCGCCCCCGCGCGCCTGGGCCGACCGCGACCCGGCCGCCAACGAGCGGCTGCTCGCGGCCCGCGCCGTGGTCGCCGAGCTCTCCGAGACGCACCACGTGCCCGCCGAGAACCTGCTGCAGCCGGACCTGCTGCGCCGGGTCTGCTGGCAGCCCCCGGTCCCGGCCGACGAGCCGCACCTGGCCGAGCGGCTCGCCGCCGGCGGCGCGCGCCCGTGGCAGATCGCCCTGATCGCGCCGCGGCTGGCGGAGGCGTTCGCCGCCCAGGGCGCACCGGCCTGATCCGGGGCGGGTACGCCGCGCGAACGGCTGACCTGCGGCGCGCCGCCCCCGCGTCTCCGCGACACGGTGGGCGCCGCGCCGTTAGGGTCGCGGTGTTCTGTCGGACACCGCAGTCCCAGGAGAGCGCATGCGCCACGTCGGCACCACCGACCCGTCCCCGTCGTCCGCCCTGCCCGCCGAGGCGGACGACCACGTGCTGCGCGTCACCGCGCGCGACGTCGACCTGCCGGACGGCGCGGGGGTGCTCGCGCTCCTGACGCTCACCGCGACCGACCCGGCGCGGCCGACGACGCTCGGCCCCCGGGGCCTGACGGTGCTGCGCGAGGCGCTGCTGGCCGTCCGCGCGCGGGCGGAGGCGGGCGAGGTCGCCGCGGTCGCGGTGACCGGCCGCCCCGGCTGCTTCGTCGCGGGGGCCGACCTCACCGTCGCCCGCGGCCTGCGCTCCCTGGCGGAGACCACCGCCCTGGCCGAGGCCGGCCACGCCGCGCTCCGGCTGCTGGGCGAGCTGCCGGTGCCGACGTTCGCGTGGGTCACCGGGCACGCGCTCGGCGGCGGGCTCGAGCTCGCGCTGCACTGCGACCACCGGGTCGCGGCCGCGGGCATCCGCTCGATCGGGCTGCCCGAGGCCTCGCTCGGGATCGTGCCCGGGTGGGGCGGCTGCTGGCTGCTCCCCCGCCTCGTCGGCCTGCCCGCCGCCGTCGACCTCGCCGCGCTGCGCCCCCTGGCCGGCAACCGGCTGACCACCGCCGAGCAGGCCCTGGACCTCGGCCTCGTGGACGCGGTGCTGCCCGTCGACGGGTTCGAGCAGGCGGCGCTGGCGTGGACCGCGGGCCTGCTGCGCGCGGGGTCACCGACCCGGCGCGACGCCCCGGTGCCCGCGTCGGGCGAGGACGACCCGGGCCCCGTCGCCCGTGCCGCCGCGACGCTGGACGCCCGGCTGCACGGCGCGGCGCCCGCGTACGCGCACGTGCTCGACCTGCTGGCCCGTGCGGGGTCGCGCGACCGCGAGGCCGGGTTCCGCGCCGAGGACGTGGCGCTGGCCGAGCTGCTGATGTCCGACGAGGCCCGCGCCGCGCTGTACGCCGCCGAGCTGACCGGCCGCGGCGCGCGCCGGGCCGCCCGGTCGGGCGCGGACGCGACGGAGCCGCGGCCGGTGCGCCGGGTCGGCATCGTCGGGGCGGGGCTGATGGCCGCGCAGCTGGCGGTGCTGCTCGGCTCGCGGCTCGGGGTCCCGGTCGCCCTGCGCGAGGTCGACGAGGACCGTGCCGCCGCGGGCCGGGACCGGGTGCGGACCCTGGTCGAGCAGGCGGTCTCCCGCGGGAGGCTGGCCGAGGACGCCGGACGCCGGCTGCTGGACCACGTGCAGGTCGGCACCGACCTGGCCGCCCTCGCCGACGCCGACCTGGTCGTCGAGGCCGTCACCGAGGTGCTGGACGTCAAGCGCGCGGTGTTCGCCGAGCTCGAGCAGCTGGTCCGGCCGGACTGCGTGCTGGCCACCAACACCTCCGCGCTGTCGGTGACGGCGATGGCCGAGGGCCTCGCGCACCCAGAGCGGGTGGTGGGGCTGCACTTCTTCAACCCCGTGGCCCAGATGCCGCTGGTCGAGGTGGTCGCGACGCCGACGTCCGACGCCGCCGCGCTCGCGACCGCGGTGGACGTGGCCCGCCGCGCCGGCAAGACGGTGGTGCGCACCACCGACCGGCCCGGGTTCGTGGTCAACCGGGTGCTGCTGCGGATGCTGGCCGACGTGCTCGGTGCCGTGGAGGACGGCACGCCGGTCACCGTCGCGGACACCGCGCTCCGGCCGCTCGGCCTGCCGATGAGCCCCTTCGCGCTGCTGCAGCTGGTCGGGCTCCCCGTGGCCCGGCACGTGCTGGTCACGCTGCACGACGAGCTCGGCGACCGGTACCCGCGGTCCGCCGGGCTGGACCGGCTCGTCGAGGACGGGCGGACCGTCGCGCAGCCGGGGCCGTCGGGCCTCGCGGAGGTCGACCCGGCGATCCAGGACGTGTTCGGGGCGCCCACCGCGGGCGGCTCGCGGGCGGAGCAGGAGGCCGCGGTGCGGGAGCGCGTCGCGCGCGGGCTCGCCGAGGAGATCGGGCTGCTGCTGGACGAGGGCGTCGTCCCGTCGGCGGAGCAGGTCGACCTGGCGATGCTGCTCGGCGCGGGCTGGCCGGCACACCTGGGCGGCATCTGCCCGTACCTGGACCGCGAGGGCTGGTCGGAGCGCGTGCTCGGCCGCCGGCTGCTCGCCCCGGGCGTCGCGGACGCGGCAGCCTAGAATACCGTCAGCCCGCGGTCGCGGAACTGCTGCCGCACCCGGGCGACGAGCTCGGGGCTCGGGGGCTGCGTGTCGGCCAGCGCGTACGGCATGCCGAGCGCCTGCCACTTGTCCTGCCCCATCTGGTGGAACGGCAGCACCTCGACGCGGCTGACGGTCGGCAGCGTGGCGACGTAGTCGGCGACCGCGTCGACGTTCTCGGGCGCGTCCGTCAGGCCGGGGACGAGCACGAACCGGATCCAGATCTCGGTGCCGCTCGCGGCGACCCGCCGGCCGAAGTCCAGCGTCGGCTGCAGGTCGCGGCCGGTGGTCTCCTGGTACGTCTCCGGGATGCCGGACTTCACGTCCAGCAGCACCAGGTCGACGTCGTCGAGCATCGCGTCGGTGCAGTGCGCGCCCAGGTAGCCCGAGGTGTCGATCGCCGTGTGCACGCCGAGCTCCTGGGCGCCCCGCAGGAGCCGCGCCACGAACGCCGGCTGCATGAGCGGCTCGCCGCCGGAGACGGTCAGCCCGCCGCCGGTCGCGGCGAACACGCCGCGGTACCGCTCGACCCGGCGCAGCAGCTCGGTGACCAGCACCGGCTCGCCGCGGCGCATCTCCATCGTGTCGGGGTTGTGGCAGTACAGGCAGCGCAGCGGGCAGCCCGACAGGAAGGTGGTCAGCCGGGTGCCGGGGCCGTCGACGGCGGTGACGAGCTCCCAGGAGTGCAGGGACCCGAGCTCGCCGGCCCGCATCTGCGCGAACCGCTCGCTGCGCTCGGCGTCGCTGACCTCGAGGCCCGCGGTGCCGGCCGTCGACCGGTGGTGCGAGCCGCCGGTCACCGGGATGCCCAGCTCGATCACCGGGGCGCCGGCACCCTCCTGCTCGACGGTGCTGGTCATCGGGGCCTCCTCCGGGGTGCTGCCGGGTGCTGCGGGCTGGTGCTGCGTGGTGCGGGGCGGGTGCCCGCCGGGGCTGCTCCCCCGGCGGGCACCCACGGGGATCAGACCCCGCCGTGGAACGTCCGGGACAGCACGTCGAGCTGCTGCTCGCGCGTGAGCCGGACGAAGTTCACGGCGTAGCCGGACACCCGGATGGTCAGCTGCGGGTACTTCTCGGGGTGCTCCATGGCGTCCTCGAGGGTGTCCCGGTTCAGCACGTTGACGTTGAGGTGGTAGCCGGACGACACGTTGTACGCGTCCATCAGGCCGACCAGGTTCCCGATCTGCTCCTCCTTGGTGCGACCGAGGCCCGAGGGCACGACCGTCGAGGTGAGCGAGATGCCGTCCATCGCCTCCGAGTACGGCAGCTTCGCCACCGACATCGCCGAGGCGAGCATGCCGTGCGAGTCCCGCCCGTTCATCGGGTTGGCACCCGGGGCGAACGGCTCGCCGGCCCGGCGGCCGTCGGGGGTGTTCCCCGTGGCCTTGCCGTAGACGACGTTCGAGGTGATGGTCAGCACCGACTGCGTGTGCAGCGCGTCGCGGTACGTCTTGTGCCGGCGGATCTTCGCCATGAA
Source organism: Cellulomonas sp. NEAU-ZC6 (assembly GCF_056844425.1). Lineage (NCBI taxonomy): Bacteria > Bacillati > Actinomycetota > Actinomycetes > Micrococcales > Cellulomonadaceae > Cellulomonas > Cellulomonas sp. NEAU-ZC6. The sequence goes on from NZ_JBXFYH010000001.1 coordinate 689,891, forward strand.
GGACTTCACGATCCCCACCGCGATGTCGTCCGCGCGGTCGTCGTCGTTGCCGTAGGCCGGGAAGTCGCCCTCGATCACGTAGTCCGTCACGAGCCCGTCCTCGTCGCGCACCGGGTGCACCGTGGCGTACTTGATCGCGGACAGGGAGTCGGCGACGACGGACAGGCCGGCGATGCCGCACGCCATGGTCCGCAGGATGGTGCGGTCGTGCAGCGCCATCTCGAGCCGCTCGTACGCGTACTTGTCGTGCATGTAGTGCACGCAGTTGAGGGCGTCGACGTAGGTCTCGGCCAGCCAGTCGAGCAGCGTGTCGTACTTCGCCGCGACGTCCTCGTAGTCGAGCACGTCGCCCTCGACGGGCGCGCTGACCGGGGCGACCTGCTTGCCGGTGATCTCGTCGCGGCCGCCGTTGATCGCGTACAGCAGGGCCTTGGCGATGTTCACGCGGGCACCGAAGAACTGCATCTGCTTGCCGACCCGCATCGGGGACACGCAGCACGCGATGGCCGCGTCGTCGCCCCAGGAGGTGCGGATCAGGTCGTCGGACTCGTACTGGATCGCCGAGGTGTCGATCGACACCTGCGCGCAGAACCGCTTGAAGCCCTCGGGCAGCCGGTTGCTCCACAGCACGGTCAGGTTCGGCTCCGGGGCCGGGCCGACGTTGTACAGGGTCTGCAGGAACCGGAACGACGTCTTGGACACCAGCGGGCGGCCGTCCTCGCCGATGCCGCCGATCGACTCGGTGACCCACGTCGGGTCGCCCGAGAACAGGTTGTCGTACTCCGTGGTGCGCAGGAACCGCACGATGCGCAGCTTGATCACGAAGTCGTCGATGAGCTCCTGCGCGAACCGCTCGTCGATCGCACCCGAGGCGAGGTCGCGCTGGATGAACACGTCGAGGAACGTCGAGGTGCGGCCCAGCGACATCGCCGCGCCGTTCTGCTCCTTGACCGCGCCGAGGAACGCGAAGTACAGCCACTGGACCGCCTCGTGGGCGGTGGTCGCCGGCCGGGAGATGTCGACGCCGTACGAGGCGGCCATCCGCTTGAGCTCCTGCAGGGCGCGGATCTGCTCCGCGTTCTCCTCGCGGTCCCGGATGACGTCCTCGACCGACGGCTCCATGTCGAGCTCGTGGCGCTCCAGGCGCTTGGCCTCGATCAGGGCGTCGACGCCGTACAGCGCGACGCGGCGGTAGTCGCCGATGATCCGCCCGCGGCCGTAGGCGTCCGGCAGGCCGGTGATGATGTGGGACGAGCGCGCGGCGCGCACGTTCGGGGGGTACACGTCGAAGACGCCGTCGTTGTGCGTCTTGCGGTAGGTCGTGAAGGTCTTCGCGACCTCGGGGTCGACGTCGTAGCCGTAGGTCTCGAGCGACTTCTCGACCATGCGCCAGCCGCCGTTGGGGAACATGGCGCGCTTGAGGGGGGCGTCGGTCTGCAGGCCGACGATCAGCTCGTTGGCCTGGTCGATGTAGCCGGCGCCGTGCGAGACGATCGTCGACGGGGTGTGGTTGTCGATGTCGTAGACGCCCTTGGCGCGCTCCTCCGGGAACATCGCGCTGAGCTTCGCCCAGATGCCCGTGGTCCGCTCCGTGGGTCCCGCGAGGAACCCGGCGTCGCCGGTGTACGGCGTGTAGTTGCGCTGGATGAAGTCGCGGACGTCGATGCCGTCGCACCAGGGCCCGGTGACGAAGCCGTCCCAGGCACCCGCGGTGGCGTCGGTGCCGGTCTGAGGTACTGCGGTGGTGGACATGTGTGGGGCTCCCTCGCTGAGTGCGTCGTACTCGTGACGCTATTCACGAGGTCATGGGATGTCTTGGGACCTCCGTCCTGGGCCTTCGCTGACCAGCCCCGACGCGACGGTGACGCCGCTCACGTCGCCCGCCGGCAGCCCGATCTCCGGGCGGTCCGCGAGGTCGTCACACGTCGGTGAGGTCGTCACACGTGCGTGACGACCTCGCCGCTGGCTGACGACCTCGCGGCGGGGTACGGACGGGCCCGGACCGGGCGGGAGCGCAGCCCGCGGCCGGGTCAGGCGCGGGGGTTCAGGGCCGCGAGGACGTCGGCGGCGATGTCCTGGGGCGTGAGCCGCAGGGTGCTGAGGAGCTCGTCGCGGGTGGCGTGCTCGAGGAAGCCGCGCGGCACGCCGAACGCCTGCACCGGGGTGCCGATGCCGGCGTCCCGGGCGCGCAGGGCGACGGCCGAGCCGAGGCCGCCCTCGCGGACGCCGTCCTCGATCGTGACGACGTGGTCGTGCTCCCCCGCCAGCTTGACCAGGGCGGCGGGCACGGGCAGCACCCAGCGCGGGTCGACGACGGTGACCCGCAGGCCGTGCGCCGCGAGCAGCTCGCCCAGCGCGAGGCCGGTGCGGGCCATCGAGCCGAACCCGCAGACCAGCAGCGCGGGCCGGTCGTCCGCGCCGTGCCGGGCCAGGACGTCCACGCCGTCGACGTCGTCCACGGCGGGCAGCGGCTCGGTCAGCGCGCCCTTGGGGTAGCGGACCACCGTCGGGGCGTCGTCGACGTCGACCGCGGAGCGCAGCGCGGACCGGAGCGTGTCCTCGTCGCGGGGCGCCGCGAGCCGCAGGCCCGGCACGAGCCCCAGCATCGCGAGGTCCCACATGCCGTTGTGGCTCGCGCCGTCGTCGCCGGTGAGCCCGGCGCGGTCCAGCACGAAGGTCACCCCGGCGCGGTGCAGGCCGACGTCCATCAGCACCTGGTCGAACGCCCGGTTGAGGAACGTCGCGTAGACCGCGACCACGGGGTGCAGGCCGGCGAACGCCATGCCCGCCGCGGTGGTGACGGCGTGCTGCTCGGCGATGCCGACGTCGAAGGTCCGGTCCGGGAACTCCTGGGCGAACGGCGCGAGCCCGACGGGGTTGAGCATGGCCGCGGTCAGGGCCACGACGTCCGGGCGGCGACGGCCGATGCGGACGATCTCGTCGGCGAACACCCCGGTCCAGCCGAACCGCGACGGCGCGACGGGCAGGCCGGTCTCGGGGTGGATCTGCCCGACGGCGTGGAACCGGTCGGCGACGTCCTGCTCGGCCGGGCTGTACCCGCGGCCCTTCTCGGTGATGACGTGCACGATCACCGGGCCGCCGAACGCCCGGGCCCGCTGCAGCGCGAACTCGACGGCGGCGGCGTCGTGGCCGTCGACGGGGCCGACGTACTTCAGGCCGAGGTCCTCGAACATGCCCTGCGGCGCGACGACGTCCTTGATGCCCTTCTTGATCCCGTGCAGCGCGTCGTACGCGGCCCGTCCGGGCGGGCCCGAGCGCTTGAGCGCCTGCTTGCCCCAGGACAGCACGGTCTCGTAGCCCCGGGTGGTGCGCAGGGCGTCGAGGTGCAGCGCGAGCCCGCCGATGGTCGGCGCGTACGACCGGCCGTTGTCGTTCACCACGACGACCAGGCGCCGGTCCGCGCCGTCGGCGATGTTGTTCAGCGCCTCCCAGGCCATGCCGCCGGTGAGGGCGCCGTCGCCGACCACGGCCACGACGTGCCGGTCGGAGCGGCCCGCCAGGGCGTTGGCCCGCGCGATGCCGTCGGCCCAGGACAGGGCGGTGGACGCGTGCGAGTTCTCCACGACGTCGTGCTCGGACTCCGCGCGGCTCGGGTAGCCGGACAGCCCGCCGCGGCGGCGCAGCCGGGCGAAGTCCTGCCGCCCGGTCAGCAGCTTGTGCACGTACGCCTGGTGCCCGGTGTCGAAGACGAGGCTGTCGCGCGGCGAGTCGAACACCCGGTGCAGCGCCAGGGTGAGCTCGACGACGCCGAGGTTCGGGCCGAGGTGCCCACCCGTCCGCGACACGCGGTCGACCAGGTAGGCGCGGATCTCCCCCGCCAGCGCGCGCACCTGCCGGGGCGAGAGCGCCCGGACGTCCCGGGGAGAGCCGATGGTCTCCAGCAGCCCCATGTCCTCACCGCCCGTCGCCCTCGTGCGCGCGGCTCGCGTACGAAGCCCCCACCCTACGGGGCGGCCTCGCCGCGGGCCTGCGCGCACGAGGGAGGCCCGCGGGATCACCCCGGGAGGTGCACCGCCACGTCGGCGGCCGCGCTCACCGAGGCGCTGCCGTCGGCGGCCACCCGCACCTCGAGCGGCAGCCCGGCGAGCCGCAGCCCCCGCACGCGGACCGCACCCAGCGGCGCGGGCGCGGGGGGCGCGACGTCCAGCCGGCCGCCCGGGACGTCGGGACGCAGCCCGAGCGCGGCGCCGAGCACGGACACCGCCGCCGCCGCGGACCACGCCTGCGGGCGGCACGCCGCCGGGTACGGCACCACGCGCGGCACGGAGCCGCGCGGGTCGCCGCCGTACAGCTCGGGCAGCCGGTCGTCGAGGTCCTGCGCCGCCGCGAGCAGGCCCTCGGCCAGCGCCGCGGCCTCGCGGGCGTGCCCGGCGCGCGCCAGGCCCTGCACCACGATGGCGGTGTCGTGCGGCCAGACCGCGCCGCCGTGGTAGCGCAGCGGCCAGTAGCCGGCGGACTCCGTCGACATGGTCCGCAGCCCGTAGCCGGAGTCCATGTCGGGCCCGACCAGGCGCGCGGCGACGACGGCCTCCTCCTCGGCCGACAGGATGCCGGTGCCGAGAAGGTGGCCCATGTTCGACGTCACGGTGTCGACCACGCGCTTGTCGGCGTCCAGGGCGATGCCGGGGTAGGCGCCGCGCTCGTCCGACGTCCAGAACGCGGCCCGGAACCGCTCGGCCAGCGCCGCGGCCCACGCCCGCCACCCGTCGCCGCCCGGGCGGCCGAACGCGTCGAGCAGCGCGGCGCCCGCGACGGCGGCCTCGTGGGCGTAGCCCTGCACCTCGGCGAGGGCGATCGGTCCGGTGGCGAGCCCCCCGGTCCGCCACTGCACGGAGTCGCCGGAGTCCTTCCAGCCCTGGTTGGCCAGCCCGGTGCCGGACTCGTCCGCGTACTCGAGGAACCCGTCGCCGTCGGAGTCGCCGTGGTCGGACATCCAGGCGAGCGCGCGCTCCATCGCGGGCAGCAGCGCCTCGACCTCGGCGGCGGGCATCCCCCAGCGCCAGGCGTCGTGCAGCAGGCAGACCCACAGCGGCGTCGCGTCGACGGTGCCGTAGTAGACCGGGGGCAGCACGGTGCCCTCGCCCGGCATCGACAGCTCGGCACGCCGGACCTCGTGCAGGATCTTGCCGGGCTGCTCGGCGGTCGCCGGGTCCGTCGTGCTGCCCTGCAGCGCGGCGAGGGTGCGCAGCGTGCCGGCGGCGAGCCCGGTGCCGAGCGGCAGCAGCATCCGCGCGGCCCAGATCGAGTCCCGGCCGAACAGCGTGAAGAACCACGGCGCCCCGGCGGCCAGGAACACCTCGTCCGGCGCGAACCGCGCGGACAGCCGCAGGGTGCCGAGGTCGGCCAGCGCCTGGTCCAGCAGGGCGGGCAGCCGGCGGTCGGCCGCCTCGACCTCCGGTGCGGACCACTCGGGCTCGGCGCGCCGCGGCGCGGTGACCACCCCGCCCGCGTCGGTGACGGTCAGGGTCCAGCCGCGCGTCTGCGGCGACCCGGTCGCGGCGGACACGTCCCACGCGAGGCGGACCGTGCCGTCGGCGTCGACCGCGACGTCGGCCCCGGGTGCCTCCAGGTGGGCGGAGACGTCGGCGTCGGCGTCCCAGCGTGCGCCGCCGGCCACCGCGACGGGGACGGGCGCGGCCTCGACCGCGGCCCCGGACTTGATCCGGTCCATCGGGGTGCCGTCGGGCCGCAGGGCGACCTCGAGCCGCGCGGTGACCGGCTCCGCCGTGGCGCAGGACAGCGTGAGCGTCTCGGCGACGGACCCGGGCGCCACGGTGCGCAGCCGTTCCAGGCGGGCGGTCGGGTCGGCACCGGGGCCGTCGACCGACCGCGCGAGCAGCACCGCACGCGCCCGGCCCGGTCCGTCGGCGCCCGAGGCGACCGCCTCCGGCAGCACGCCGCCGACCGTGAGCACCGCGCCGGCGAGCACCCGGACGTCGCCGTGGTAGACGCCCTGGGCGCCGCGGCCGCCGGTCAGCGCGATCTGGCCGTCCCGGTCGGACCACGCCTGGGTGGGGGCGTGCACCGCGACCAGCAGGTCGTGCAGCAGGGGCTGGAGCTCCATGGGGTACCTCGTCGTCTGTCCGTGGTGCGGGCGGGCGGTCGTGCAGCAGTCGTCGGGACCGGGTCGGTGGACCCGGCCGAACCTGTACCGGCCTGTGCCGGCCTGTCCCCGGCTTGACAGCCGGGGAGCCGCTGGCAACTCTAGGGCTCAGGGTTTGAGCGTTCCAATCAGGACTTGGAACGATCATATGTCCGACGGAGCCGACGAGGGAGCACGCATGGACACCACCGCCAGGCCCACGCTCGAGAGCGTCGCCCAGCGCGCCGGCGTGTCGCGGCAGACCGTGTCGAACGTGCTCAACGCCCCGCACCTGGTGCGCGCCGAGACCACGGACCGGGTGCGCAGCGCGATCGAGGAGCTCGGCTACCGCCCGTCCGCGGCCGCCCGCCAGCTGCGCACCGGCCGCTCCCGCGTCCTCGGGCTGCGCCTGGAGCCCGTGCACGACGGGATCAACGGCGCGGTGCTCGACCGGTTCCTGCACGCGCTGACCGAGACGGCCCAGGCCCGCGGCTACCGCGTGATGCTGTTCACCGCCCCCGACGACGAGCGCGAGATCGCCCAGTACAGCGAGCTCCTGGACACCGCCGACCTGGACGCGTTCGTCCTCACCAGCACGCACCGCGACGACGCCCGTGCCGCCTGGCTCGCCGGGCGCGACGTGCCGTTCGTGACGTTCGGCCGGCCGTGGGGCTCCCCGGAGGAGGCCCGCGACGGGCACCCGTGGGTCGACGTCGACGGCGCGGCCGGTACGCGGGCGGCCGTCGAGCACCTGCGGCGGCTCGGCCACGAGCGGATCGCCTACCTCGGCTGGCCGGACGGGTCGGACGTCGGGGCGGACCGCGCCTCCGGCTGGGCGGCCGGGATGGTCGACGCCGGACACGACGGCGGGCTGCTCCGCCGCCTGCACGCCCGGGTGCCGGACGGGGTCGCCGCGGGCGCGCAGGCCACCGAGCGGGTGCTCGCCGACGCCGCGCCGACGGCCGTGGTGTGCGCCTCGGACTCGCTCGCGCTCGGCGCCCTCACCGTCGCCCGCACCCACGGCACGCACCTGGCGGTCGTCGGGTTCGACGACACCCCGGTCGCCGCCGCCGTCGGGCTCACCTCCGTCGCCCAGCCGCTGACCGAAGCCGCCCACCGCGCCCTGGACCTGCTGCTCGACCAGCTCGACGGCACCGGCGGCACCCGCAGCCGCCAGGTGCTGCTCGCGCCGCACCTGGTCGAGCGCACGTCCAGCCGGACTCCCTGACCAGCCCCCAGCCCGACCCCGCACCACCCTCGAAGGAGAGACCCCCGATGCACACCATCCCCACCCGAGGGCGGCGCCTGCTGGCGTCCACCGCCGTCGGCGCCGCCGGCCTCCTCGCCCTGACCGCCTGCGGCGGGTCCGGCTTCGACGACGAGGGCGGGGACTCCGCCACCTCGGACGGAGGCGGCTCGCTGAGCGTGCTGATCGGCTCGTCCGGCGACGCCGAGACCGACGCGGTCACGGCCGCCGTCGCGGCCTGGTCGGAGGAGTCCGGCGTGGACGCGACGGTCCAGGTGGCCTCCGACCTGAACCAGGAGCTCAGCCAGGGCTTCGCGTCCGGCGAGCCGGCCGACGTGTTCTACGTGAGCGCCGACCAGTTCCAGACGTACGCGTCCAACGGGTCGCTGCACCCGTACGGGTCCGAGCTGGCGAACGCCGGCGACTTCTACCCCAGCCTGGTCGAGCAGTTCACCTACGACGACGAGCTGGTGTGCGCGCCGAAGGACTTCTCGACGCTCGGCCTGGTCATCAACACCGCCGCGTGGGAGGCCGCCGGCCTGACGGACGCCGACGTGCCCACGACGTGGGAGCAGCTCGCCGACGTCGCCGGCCGGCTCACCACGGACACGCAGACCGGTCTCGGGTTCTCCGGCGAGTACGCCCGCGTGGGCGCGTTCCTCGCGCAGGCCGGCGGCTCGCTGGTGAGCGCCGACGGCACGGAGGCGACCGCGGACTCGGCCGAGAACGTCGAGGGGCTGACGTACGTGCAGCAGCTGCTGCAGTCCGGCAGCGCGGCGTACGCGGCCGACCTCGGCACCGGGTGGGGCGGCGAGGCCTTCGGCACCGGTGCCGCCGCGATGACCATCGAGGGCAACTGGATCACCGGCGCCATGGAGAACGACTACCCGGACGTCGGCTACCGGGTCGTCCCGCTGCCCGCCGGCCCGGCCGGCCAGGGCACGCTGCAGTTCACCAACTGCTGGGGCGTCGCCGCCGACTCGCCCAGCCGGTCCGACGCCGTCGACCTCGTGCAGCACCTGACCGACACCACCCAGCAGCTCGCGTTCGCCGAGGCGTTCGGCGTGATGCCGTCCGTGCAGTCGGCCGCCGACGGCTGGAAGGAGCTGTACCCGGAGATGACCGCGTTCATCGACTCGGCGGACTTCGCGCAGAACGTGGTCAACGCCCGCGGCGCCGCGGACGTCATCACCGACTTCAACGCCCAGCTCGAGGGCCTCGAGACCGGCGACCCGGCCGCGGTCCTCGGCTCCGTGCAGACCAACCTGCAGGCCGTGCTCGACGAGAACGCCTCCTGATCCGGTGACCAGTCAGGCCGCGCCGGTGGCGCCGCCCCGGCGCAGGTCGCGCGGCCCCGGGTCCGCCCGGGGCCGCGAGGCCCTGTCGGGGTGGCTGTTCCTCACCCCGATGCTCGTGATCCTCGGGCTGTTCCTGGTCGTGCCCGTGCTGATGGCGCTCTGGGTCAGCCTGTCGGACTGGAACGGGCGCGGCAGCCCGCTCGCGTCCGACGTCGGCTTCGTCGGGCTCGAGAACTACGACTCCCTGCTGCTCGGCGGCGGCCTGGCCACCCAGGACTTCGGCACGGCGCTGCGGAACAACACGTACTACGTCCTGCTGGTGGTCCCGCTGCAGACGGCGCTCGCGCTGTTCCTCGCCACCCTGGTGAACCGCAGGGCGCTGCGCGGCAAGGGGTTCTTCCGGACGGCCTTCTACTTCCCGTCCGTCACGTCGTCGGTCGCGATCACGGTGCTGTGGCTGTTCCTGTTCTCGGCCTCCGGCACGATCAACAGCATCCTGGCGCGGCTGTCGATCACCGGGCCGAACTGGTTCAACACCCCGGCCGGCGTCCTGCACCTCGTCCTGGAGAAGGTGGGCGTGGACCAGGCGCCGGCGTTCCTCGCGCAGCACGGGTTCCTCGGCATCCCGCTGTGGGAGTGGGCCGCCGGGCCGAGCGTCGCGATGACCGCGTTCATCCTGATGGCGATCTTCACCACCTCCGGCACGTTCATGCTGCTGTTCCTCGCGGCGCTGCAGGCCGTCTCGGCCGAGGTCGAGGAGGCCGCGGTGATGGACGGCGCCAACGGCCGGCAGCGGTTCTTCCGGGTCACCCTGCCGATGCTCCGGCCGACCGTCTTCACGGTCGTGACGCTGGGGCTGATCGGCACCTGGCAGGTGTTCGACCAGATCTACACCGGTACCCAGGGCGGTCCCGCCAAGACGACCCTGACCCCGGCGTACCTGTCGTACACCGCGGCGTTCCAGAACAACGAGTGGGGCCGCGGCGCCGCGATCGCGTTCGTGCTGTTCGCCATCATCGTGCTGATGACCGTGCTGCAGCGCCTCGTGCTGCGGGAGCGCGGCGTGCCGCGCCGCAAGCGGTTCCACCGGACGCCGCCCGCTGCCCCGGCGGCGCCGGCCGCGACCGCCACCACCACCGGCGGCCCGGGCGCCACCACCACCCGACCCGACGCCGACGGGCCCCACGACCGGAGCGACCGATGACCGCCGCGACCGCCACCCGCACCCCGGCCGGACCCGGCACCGGCCGCACCGCGCCCCGGCGCGCCGGCCGCAGCAACCGCCGGCTGGCCGCGACGTCGCTGACCTACGCGCTGCTCGCCGTCCTGGCGCTGATGTACGTGTTCCCGTTCCTGATCCAGGTCGCGACCTCGTTCAAGACCGACGCGGACGCGGCGCAGAACGCGGTGTCGCTGATCCCGCAGACCTGGACCACCGCCGCGTACGAGCGGCTGTTCCTGCGCTCGGACTTCCCGCTGTGGTTCCGGAACTCGGTCGTGGTCACCGTCGTGGTGACCGTGGGACGGGTGTTCATCAACTCGCTGGCGGGGTACGCGCTCGCCCGGCTGCGGTTCCGTGGCCGCGGGCTCGTGTTCGCCGGGCTGGTGGCGGTGATGGCCGTGCCCAACGTGGTGCTGCTCATCCCGAAGTTCCTGGTCATCAAGCAGGTCGGCATCTACAACTCGTTCGCGGGCCTGATCATCCCGCTGCTGGCGGACGCCGCCGGCATCTTCATCATGAAGAACTTCTTCGAGTCGATCCCGCCCTCGGTCGAGGAGGCCGCCCGGATGGACGGCGCGGGGACGTTCCGCGTGTTCTGGTCGGTCGTGCTGCCGATGGCGCGCCCGGCGCTGGTGACCATCGTCATCCTGTCGTTCCAGGGGTCGTGGAACGAGCTGTCGCACTTCATCGTGGCGTCGCAGGACCCCCAGCTGGTCACGCTGACCAAGGGCGTCGCCCAGCTGGCGTCCGGGCAGCTGTCGCAGGGCACCCAGTACCCGCTGAAGCTCGCGGCCGCCGCCATCATGACGATCCCGGTGGCGGTGCTGTTCTTCGTGTTCCAGCGCCGGATCATGAACCAGAGCGCCGGCGCTGTGAAGGAGTAGTGCAGGCCTGCCCGGGGCCCGGGGGCCGCCGCCGGCCCCGGGTAGCATCTGGTGGAAAGGGGAACACACCTATGCGCTTCCTGCCCGGGCACGAGCCCACCTCCGACCTCACCTACGGCGACGTCTTCCTCGTCCCGTCGCGTTCCGAGGTCGCGTCCCGCTTCGACGTGGACCTGTCCGCGCCCGACGGCACCGGCACGACCATCCCGGTGGTGGTGGCCAACATGACGGCCGTCGCCGGCCGCCGGATGGCCGAGACCGTCGCCCGCCGCGGCGGCATCGCGGTGCTGCCGCAGGACGTGCCGACCGAGGTCGTCGCCGACGTGGTCGCGTCCGTCAAGGCCAAGCACACGGTCGTGGAGAGCGCCGTCGTGGTGTCCCCGCAGGACACCGTGCACACCGCGCTGACCCTGATCGGCAAGCGGTCGCACGGCGCGGCCGTCGTGGTCGTGGACGACCGCCCCGTCGGCGTCGTCACCCCCGCCGACTGCGAGGGCGTCGACCGGTTCACCCAGATCGCCGACGTGATGTCGCCGGAGCCCACCACGGTGGAGCTGTCGGTGGTCGAGTCCGGCGGCGTGCGCGGGCTGGAGGCGGCGTTCGAGCGCCTGCACGCGTCGCGCCGCAAGTTCTCCCCCGTCGTCCGCGACGGGCGGCTGGTCGGCGTGCTGACCCAGGTCGGTGCCCTGCGGTCGTCGGTCTACACCCCGGCGGTCGACGCGCAGGGCCGGCTGCGGGTCGCCGCGGCGGTCGGCGTGAACGGCGACGTCAAGGGCAAGGCCGCGGCGCTGCTCGACGCCGGGGTGGACGTGCTCGTGGTCGACACGGCGCACGGGCACCAGCGCAAGATGCTGGATGCCCTGGAGGCCGTGCGCGCGCTGGACCCGCAGGTCCCGGTGGTCGCCGGCAACGTGGTCACCGCCGAGGGCACGCGCGACCTGATCGCCGCGGGCGCGGACATCGTCAAGGTCGGCGTCGGCCCGGGCGCGATGTGCACCACCCGCATGATGACCGCGGTCGGCCGCCCGCAGTTCTCCGCGGTGCTGGAGTGCGCCGCGGCCGCGCGCGAGCTCGGCAAGCACGTGTGGGCCGACGGCGGCGTGCGGCACCCGCGCGACGTCGCGCTCGCCCTGGCGGCCGGCGCGTCGCAGGTGATGGTCGGGTCCTGGTTCGCCGGCACGCACGAGTCGCCCGGCGACCTGCACGCCGACGGCGACGGGCGGCTCTACAAGGAGTCGTTCGGCATGGCGTCGGCGCGCGCGGTCGCCGCCCGCACCCGCGGCGGCTCCGCGTTCGACCGGGCCCGCAAGGCGCTCTACGAGGAGGGCATCTCGTCCTCGCGGATGTACCTGGACCCGCAGCGCCCCGGCGTCGAGGACCTGCTGGACCGGATCACCTCCGGCGTCCGCTCGTCCTGCACCTACGTCGGCGCCACCTCGCTGACCGAGTTCGCGGACCGCGCGACGGTCGGCGTGCAGTCCGCCGCCGGCTACGACGAGGGCCGGCCGCTGCCCGACGGCTGGTGACCAGCGGCTATCGTCGGCCCGTGACCTCGCAGCGCCCCGTCCTCGTCCTCACGCACGTCGCGCACGAGGGGCCCGGGCTGATCGCCCGCGCGCTGGACGGGCTGCCGCTCACTACCCGCACGGTCCTGGACGACGCCAGCCCCCGGCTGCCGGCCGTCCAGGACCTCGCGGGCCTGGTCGTGATGGGCGGACCGCAGGACGCGGACGACGACGCCGGGCACCCCGGGCTCGCGGCGGAGCGGCGGCTCCTGGCCGAGGCGGTCGACGCCGGGGTGCCCACGCTCGGCGTCTGCCTCGGCATGCAGCTGCTCGCGCTCGCGCTCGGCGCCACGCTGCACCGGCGGCACGGCACGGAGATCGGGTTCGCCCCGGTGGACGTCGTCGCGCACGACCCGCTGCTGGCGGGCGCCGGCCGGCGCCCGACGGTGCTGCACTGGCACTCCGACGCCGTGGACCTGCCGTCCGGGGCGACGCTGCTCGCATCGACCGACGTGACCCCCGTGCAGGCGTTCCGGGCCGGCAGCGCCGTCGGCACGCAGTTCCACCTCGAGGTCGACGCCGGCGTGCTCGACCTGTGGCTGGGCACCCCGCAGATGACGGCGGACCTGGAGCAGGCCGACGTCGACACGATCCGGCTCGGGTCGCGCCAGCACCTCGCGGCGCTGCGGCCGGGCGCCGACCTGGGGCTGGCCGCGTTCGCCCGGTCGGTGCGGGACCGCGCGTGAGCAGCACCCCGGCCGGCACGGCGCTGGCCGACCTGCTGGCGCTGTGCGACGCGCGGCCGGTGTGGTCGCCGGACCCGGTGCGGGCCTTCGGTCCCACGGACCGCCCGGTGCGGCAGTCGGCGGTGCTGGTGCTGTTCGGGGCGCTGGACGCCGCCGCGGCGCACACCGACCACCCCGCCGTCGCCGCCGACCTCGACGTGCTGCTGACCCGGCGCTCGCCCACCCTCCGGCACCACCCCGGGCAGGTGTCGTTCCCGGGCGGCGGCATCGACCCGCAGGACGCCGGTCCGGAGGGCGCGGCGCTGCGCGAGGCCCAGGAGGAGACCGGGCTGGACCCGGGCGGCGTGCGGGTGCTCGGCACGCTGCCCCCGCTGCCGGTCACCGCCAGCCGCAACCTGGTCACGCCCGTCCTGGCCTGGTGGGACCGGCCGTCCGCGGTCGCGGCGGCGGACCCGGCCGAGACGGTCGACGTGTTCCGGGTGCCCGTCGCCGACCTGGTCGACCCGGCGCACCGGGTGACCGCCGTGGTCGCGCACGCCGGGCACGAGTACCGCGGGCCGGCGTTCGACGCGGACGGCGTGCTCGTCTGGGGGTTCACGGCGTACGTGCTGGACCGGCTGCTCGACGCGCTGGGCTGGGCGGTGCCCTGGGACGCGTCCCGGACGGTGCCGGCGCCCGTCTGAGTGGTGCGGATCACCCGGGAAAACCCTGCAGGTCGGGCCGGGTCGTAACGATACGATCGGCAGGGCGCGATCGTCGGCGTCCCTCCCCGCTCGGCCCCCACCTCCCCCCGCACCCTGCCCCGGAGCATCCTCGTCATGGCCAAGGTCCTGACCGCCGGCAGTCCCTGGCGCGTCATCCTGCTGTTCGCCGTCCCCCTGCTGGTCGGCAACGTCGTCCAGCAGCTCTACCACTTCGCCGACGCCGTGGTCGTCGGCCGGCACCTCGGTGTCGACTCGCTCGCCGCGGTCGGCGCCACCGGCAGCCTGCTGTTCCTGCTGCTCGGGTTCGCCTGGGGCATGACGTCCGGCTTCGCCATCCCGACCGCGCAGGCGTACGGCGCGCGCGACCACGCCGCCGTGCGCCGCTCCGTGGCGGCCGGCACCGTGCTGACCGCTGCGTTCAGCGTGGTGCTCACCGCCGGGGCGCCGCTGCTGGCCGGGCCGGTGCTGGAGCTGCTGCGCACGCCGGACGTGCTGATGGCCGAGGCCACCACGTTCGCCCAGGTGAGCTTCCTCGGCGCGAGCGCGGTGATGTTCTTCAACTTCCTCGGCGCGATCATCCGGGCGATCGGCGACTCCCGGACGCCGCTGGTGTTCCTGACCATCGCCTGCGCGCTGAACGTGCTGCTCGTCGTCGTGATGGTCGGTCCCATGGGCCTGGGCGTCGCCGGCGCCGCCCTCGCGACGGTCGTCTCGCAGGCGCTGTCCGTGGTGCTGTGCCTGGAGTACGTCCGCCGCCGGATCCCGGTGCTGCACGTGCGGCGCGCGGACTGGCGCGTCTCGCGCGCCGACCTGACCGAGCACCTGCGCCTGGGTCTGCCCATGGGCTTCCAGGCCTCGATCATCGCGATCGGCACGCTCGCCGTGCAGGTGCGCCTGAACGAGCTCGGCCCCGACGCCGTGGCGGCCTACACCACCGCGTCCCGCGTCGACGGCCTGGCCGTGGCCCTGCTGCAGTCGCTCGGCCTCGCGGTGTCCATGTTCGTCGCGCAGAACCTCGGCGGCGGGCGGCCGGACCGCATCCGGCAGGGCGTCGTCCAGGCGACCTGGCTCGCCGTCGCCGGGTCCGTGGCCGTCGGCGCGGTCGTCGTGGTGTCGGGCTCGGCGCTGGTCCGGCTGTTCGTCGGGCACGGCACCAGCTCGGACACCGTCGTCGACCTCGCGACGCAGTTCCTGCACATCAACGGGGCGCTGTACACGGCGCTCGGCGTGCTGTTCGTGCTGCGCGGGGCGCTGCAGGGGCTGGGGCACACCGGCGTCCCGACGCTGACCGGGGTCGTCGAGCTGGTGATGCGCGTCGGTGCCGCGATCGCCCTCGGCGCGGCGTTCGGCTACGTCGGCGTCGTCTGGGGCAACCCGCTCGCGTGGCTCGGCGCGGTCGTCCTGCTGGTGCCCGCGTACCTGCGGGCGCACCGGCAGCTCGCGACGATGCCGATCGCCCCGCTGTCCCAGGTCGAGGCCACGCCCGAGCCCGTGCCGGTCGAGGGGCCGCACGACGGCTCGATGGTCGTGGACGCGGTCGTGCCGCAGCCCCGGCTGGAGCCCGGTGCCGACCAGCGCGGTGCCGACCGGTCCGGTGCCGACCGGTCCGCCGAGGCCGTCCGCACGCGCGAGTCCACGCCCGCGACCTAGGCTGCCGCCATGCAGGAGTTCCTCGACGGCGCACGGCTGCTCGGGCACGGCTGGGGCATGTGGCGCCGCCGGCCGGCCACGATGGCGCGCGGGCTGATCCCCGCCGCCCTGGTCGGCCTGCTGGTCGTGATCGCGATCGGCACGCTGGTGCTCAACCTCGGCCCGATCGGCGAGTGGCTCACGCCGTTCGCCGACGACTGGACGCCGTTCTGGGAGCGCACCGCCGCGTTCGCGGCGCAGGCGATGGTGCTGGTCGCCTCGGTGGTCCTGGTCGTCGTGACCTTCACCGCGCTGACGCTCACCGTCGGCGAGCCGTTCTACGAGCGGATCTGGCGCGCGGTCGAGCAGGAGTCCACCGGGACCGTGCCCGAGGGGTCGACCGGGTTCTGGCGCGGGGCCGTCGACGGCTTCGCGCTGGTGACCCGGGGCCTGCTCGCCGCGGCGGTCGCCGGTCTGGTCGGCCTGGTGCCGCTGGTCGGGTCCGTGCTCGGCTGGGTGGTCGGCGTGCTGCTGACCGGCTGGGTGCTGGCGCACGAGCTGTCGTCCCGGGCGCTCGTCGCGCGCGGGATCGGCAGGCGGGAGCGGAACGCGCTGCTGCGCGGGCACCGGGCGCGGGCGCTCGGGTTCGGGGTGGCGACGCAGCTCTGCTTCCTGGTGCCGGGCGGCGCCGTCGCGACGATGCCCGCCGCGGTGGCGGGCTCGACGCTGCTGGCGCAGTCGCTGCTGGTCCCGGGTGCCCGCCCCGTGGCGGTGCCGGACGGCGCGACCCCGGTGCCTCCCGCCCTCGGTGAGGGTCGTACCCGGTAGGACGCCGACGTCGCCGGGCACGGGTGTAGCGTCGGGCGCTTCCCGCCGCACCGTCCCCGGAGGTCGTCCGCCGTGCCCGCCAAGCCGCCCGCCGACGTCGAGCTGACCCCGGGCCTCGTGCACGGGTTGCTCGCGGCGCAGCACCCCGACCTGGCCGGGCTGCCGCTGCGGCTGGTCGCGCACGGCTGGGACAACGCGACGTTCCGGCTCGGCGACGACCTCGCCGTCCGGCTCCCCCGGCGCGCCGTCGCGGCGCGGCTGGTCGAGCACGAGCAGCAGTGGCTGCCGCTGCTGGCGCGCCTCTGCCCGGTGCCGGTCCCCGCGCCGGTCCGGACCGGGGTGCCGGCCCCCACCTACCCCTGGGCGTGGAGCGTGGTGCCGTGGTTCGCCGGCCGGCACGCGGCCGACGAGCCGCTCGCCGCGCGCACCCCGTGGGCGCCCGCCCTGGCCGAGGCGCTCGCCGCGTTGCACGTCCGCGCCCCCGCGGGCGCCCCGGTGAACCCCGTGCGCGGCGGCGCGCTGGCCGGGCGCAGCACCGCCCTGCGGGAGCGGCTCGCGGCCGGGCACCTGGACCACCTGGTCCCGGACGCCCGGGCGCGTGCCGAGGTGCTGTGGGAGGACGCGCTCGCCGCACCCGCCTGGCCCGGGCCGCCGGTGTGGGCGCACGGCGACCCGCACCCGGCCAACCTGGTCACCCGGGACGGCACGCTCGCTGCGCTGCTCGACTTCGGCGACGTGACCGCGGGCGACCCCGCGTGCGACCTGGCGACGGCGTGGCTGACGTTCGACGCCACCGGGCGCGCCGCGTTCCGGGCGCGCAGCGACGCGCTCGCCGACCGGACCTGGGCCGACACCGGCCGCTGGCGGCGGGCCGCGGGCTGGGCCCTGGTGATGGCGTCGGCGATGGTCGTGCACGGCGACGACGACCCCGTCATCGGCGGCATCGGCGCGCACGCCGTCCGGGAGCTGCTCGCGGCCTGAGCCGCGCGACCACGACCGGCATCATGGGCACCATGGCGGACGCACCGAAGACCCTGCCCACGGACGCCGACCCGCGTGCCTTCGTCGCGGCCGCCGCACCCGCGCGCCGGCGGCGCGACGCCGAGCGCGTGCTCGACCTGATGGCCGCCGTCACCGGCGAGCCACCCGTGATGTGGGGGCCGTCGATCGTCGGGTTCGGATCCGTCCGCTACACCTACGCGAGCGGCCGGTCCGGCGACTGGCCGCCGGTCGGCTTCTCCCCGCGCAAGGCGGCGCTGACCGTGTACCTCATGGACGGGGTCGAGGCGCACGCGGACGACCTCGCGCAGCTCGGGGAGCACACGGTCGGCCAGGGCTGCCTCTACCTCAAGGACCTGGACCGGGTGGACCTGCCCGTGCTCGAGCGGATCGTGCGGGACGCCTGGGACGCGCGGGGCCGGAACCCGCGCGACTGAGCGCTCAGCCGCGCAGCGTCGGCCGCGGGTCGGTCGCCAGCACGCCCATCAGCACCGAGTCGGTCCACTCCCCGTCCCAGAGCAGCGTGTCCCGCTGGCGCCCCTCGAGGACGAAGCCGGCCTTCTCGTAGGACCGCTGCGCCCGCGGGTTGAACGCGAACACGTCCAGGCCGACCCGGTGCAGCCCGACCGCGTCGAAGGCGTGGTCCAGCACGGCGGTCATCGCCTCCGTCCCGTACCCGCGGCCCGGCTCCCCCGGCGCCAGCGCGATCCGGACGTTCATCGCCCGGTCGTCGGCCTCCAGGTCGTTCAGCACGACCTCGCCGAGGTAGCGGCCGTCGTCGGCGTGCGTGATCGCCCAGTCGCCGCGCTCGTCGTCGAGGACCACCCGCTCCAGGTGGGCGAGCACCTGCTCGCGGGTGAAGGCCGCCCGGGTGCCCGTGAGCCGCATGTGCTCGGCGTCCTGCAGCGCCTCCCAGGTGGGGTCGAGGTGCTCGGGGCCGAGCGGGACCAGCCGCAGGCGCGGCGTGACGAGGGTCGGGACGGGGGCGAGGGCGGCGAGGTCGATCACGGCGGTGACGGTAGCGCCCGGCACGCGGCCGGCGCACCGCCAATACGGCGCCGGCGGACGCACCGCACCCCCGGACCGTGCGGTCCGGGGGTGCGGTGGTCGAGCCGGGTGCGTCAGGCCGCGACGAGCGAGCGCAGCACGTACTGCAGGATGCCGCCGTTGCGGTAGTAGTCCGCCTCGCCCGGGGTGTCGATGCGGACGACCGCGTCGAACTCCACGACCGAGCCGTCGCCCTTGGTGGCCGTGACGTGCACGGTCCGCGGGGTGCTGCCCTCGTTCAGCGCGGTGACGCCCGCGATGTCGAAGGTCTCCGTGCCGTCCAGCCCGAGCGAGTCGGCCGACTCCCCGGCGGGGAACTGCAGCGGCAGCACGCCCATGCCGATCAGGTTGGACCGGTGGATCCGCTCGAACGACTCGGTGATGACGGCCTTGACGCCGAGCAGCGCCGTGCCCTTGGCGGCCCAGTCGCGGGACGACCCGGAGCCGTACTCCTTGCCACCCAGGATGACCAGGGGCACGTCGGCCGCGGCGTAGGCCTGGGCCGCGTCGTAGATCGAGGTCTGCTCGCCGGTCAGGTGGTTGACCGTGAAGCCGCCCTCGACGCCGGGCACCAGCTGGTTGCGCAGCCGGATGTTGGCGAACGTGCCGCGGATCATGACCTCGTGGTTCCCGCGGCGCGAGCCGTAGGAGTTGAAGTCGCGGCGCTCCACGCCGTGCTCGGCCAGGTACTGGCCGGCCGGGCTGTCCGCCTTGATCGAGCCCGCCGGGCTGATGTGGTCGGTGGTCACCGAGTCACCCAGCTTGGCGAGGACGCGGGCGCCCGTGACGTCGACGACCGGGGACGGCTCGGCGCCCATGCCCTCGAAGTACGGGGGCTTGCGCACGTAGGTCGACTCGGTGTCCCAGGCGAACGTGTCGCCCTCGGGCGTCTGCAGCGCGCGCCACCGGTCGTCCCCGGCGAACACGTCGGCGTAGTCGGCCTCGAACATCTGCCGGTCGATCGACGCGTCGATGGTCGCCTGGACCTCCTCGGGCGCCGGCCAGATGTCGGCCAGGAACACGTCCGCACCGGACTCGTCCTGCCCGAGGGGCTGGTTCTCGAAGTCGAAGTCCATCGTCCCGGCGAGCGCGTACGCGATGACCAGCGGCGGCGAGGCCAGGTAGTTCATCTTGACGTCGGGGTTGATCCGGCCCTCGAAGTTCCGGTTGCCGGACAGCACCGAGACGACGGACAGGTCGTGCTCGTTGACGACCGCCGAGACCTCCTCGGGCAGCGGGCCCGAGTTGCCGATGCAGGTGGCGCAGCCGTAGCCGACCAGGTGGAAGCCGAGCTTCTCCAGGTACGGCCAGAGCCCGGCCTTCTCGTAGTAGTTCGTGACGACCTGGGAGCCCGGCGCCATCGACGTCTTGACCCACGGCTTGGCCGAGAGCCCGCGCTCGACGGCCTTGCGGGCCAGGAGCGCGGCGGCCAGCATCACCG
The DNA here is from genome assembly GCF_056844425.1 of Cellulomonas sp. NEAU-ZC6. Lineage (NCBI taxonomy): Bacteria > Bacillati > Actinomycetota > Actinomycetes > Micrococcales > Cellulomonadaceae > Cellulomonas > Cellulomonas sp. NEAU-ZC6. The sequence goes on from NZ_JBXFYH010000001.1 coordinate 709,543, forward strand.
ACGGGTTCGAGGTGTTGGTGCACGAGGTGATCGAGGCGATCACGACGGCGCCGTGGTCGAGCTCGGTCTGCGTGCCGTCGGCCAGCGTGACCGGGACCCGCTTGTGCGGGCGCCGCGCGCTGTCCCCGCCGGCCACGTGCGCCGGGGCGTCGCTGCTGTCGGTGTGCTCGCCGGCGGCGATCGGGTCGGAGGCCGGGAACGTCTCGTCGACCGACTCGTCCAGGCCGGTGAACTCGCGGGCGGCACCCGTGAACGGCGCGGCCTCGTCGGCGTCGACGTAGTCGAGGATCGACGTGGCGAACGACTCCTTGGCGGCCGTGAGCTCGATGCGGTCCTGCGGGCGCTTCGGGCCGGCGATGGACGGCACCACGGTGGACAGGTCCAGCTCGAGGTACTCGGAGTAGACCGCGTCCGCGACGCCCGCGGCCGGGTCCAGCCACATGCCCTGCTCCTTGGCGTACGCCTCGACGAGGGCGAGCTGCTGCTCGGAGCGGCCGGTCAGGCGCAGGTAGTCGATCGTCACCTGGTCGATCGGGAAGATGGCGCAGGTGGAGCCGAACTCCGGGCTCATGTTGCCGATGGTCGCGCGGTTGGCCAGCGGCACCGCCGCGACGCCGTCGCCGTAGAACTCGACGAACTTGCCGACCACGCCGTGCGCGCGCAGCTGCTCGGTGATGGTCAGCACGACGTCGGTCGCGGTGACGCCGGACGGGATCTGCCCGGTGAGCTTGAAGCCGACGACGCGCGGGATGAGCATCGACACGGGCTGGCCGAGCATGGCGGCCTCGGCCTCGATGCCGCCGACGCCCCAGCCGAGCACGCCCAGGCCGTTGACCATCGTGGTGTGCGAGTCGGTGCCGACGCAGGTGTCGGGGTACGCCCGCAGCACGCCGTCGACCTCACGGGTCATGACGCCGCGCGCGAGGTACTCGATGTTGACCTGGTGCACGATGCCGGTGCCGGGCGGGACGACCTTGAAGTCGTCGAACGCCGTCTGGCCCCAGCGCAGGAACTGGTAGCGCTCGTGGTTGCGCTGGTACTCGAGCTCGACGTTGCGCTCGAAGGCGTCGCGGCGGCCGGCCACGTCGATCTGCACCGAGTGGTCGATGACCAGCTCGGCGGGGGCCAGCGGGTTGATCCGGGCCGGGTCGCCGCCGAGCTCGGCGACGGCCTCACGCATGGTGGCCAGGTCGACGACGCAGGGCACGCCGGTGAAGTCCTGCATGATCACGCGGGCCGGCGTGAACTGGATCTCGGTGTCCGGCTCCGCGGCCGGGTCCCACTCGGCGAGCGCGCGGACGTGGTCGGCCGTGATGTTGGCGCCGTCCTCGGTCCGCAGCAGGTTCTCGGCGAGGACCTTGAGGCTGTAGGGCAGCTTCTCGGTGCCGGGGACGGCGTCGAGCCGGAAGATCTCGTAGGTGTCGTCGGCGACCTGCAGCCGGGACTTCGACCCGAAGCTGTCGACGGTGCTCACAGGTGGGCTCCTTCGTTGGGCGAGTGCGGCCGGGCTGGGGGTCGGCCACCTGAACAAGTATCTTGACGTCAAGATACATCCTACCCCGACGCGGCCCCGGCGGCGACGCGCGCGCGGACGCGCCGACGTCGCCGCCCAGGCCGCGGCGGGGACGGCTCCGCCGGGCTACGGCCGGTCGGCGGACCCGGCGGCGTCGGCGGCACGGCGCTCGCGCTCGACCGCCTTCTGGTGCTGGCGGAGGTCGTAGTCGGGCGTGCCCTGCTTGTGCAGCTCGGCGGACGCGCGGCGGCTGGCCTCGGCCACCCGGCGCGTCGCCTCCGCCGCGCTCTCGCGGCCGTCGCCCTCGTGCGTGGACGTCATCGTCGACTCCTTCCGTTCCCGGACGCCGCGGGCCCGCGGCGCCCGCCCCTCACGCTAGGACGCGCGCGTGCCGGAAGCGAGCGCGACGTCCCGCCGACCGCGACGCCCGCCGATTCTCGCGTCGCCACCCGCGAAACCCGTCGGTGGAGCGAGAAAGGGTGGGCGACGCGGCGCGGCCTCGCCGTCAGACCCCGGCCTCCGCACGGGACGCGCGGGCCAGGCGCTCCACGAGGTCGTCCGGGACCGGCCTGCCGGGCGCGAAGGTGATGCCGGTCTTCGTCGCCTTCAGGCCGGCCGCCGCGATCTCCTCCGCGTGCGCGGCGATCGCCCCGGGCAGGACGTACAGCCCGCACTGCCGGCTGAACGCCGCGTAGCTGGCGACCACCGCCCCGTCGACCCGGAACCCCGGCATGTCGTAGGCGACGATCTCCTCCGCCTCCGGCAGGGTCCGGGCGAGCAGCGCGCGCAGCGCCGTCAGCGCGGGCCGGAACCGCTCGGGCGCCGCCGCGATGTACGCGTCGTGGCCCGCCGCCGTCGTCACGCCGGGGCCGGTCCCGAGCGCTCGAGCACCGCCACGGCCTCGACGTGGTGCGTCATCGGGAACAGGTCGTAGCCGGTGACCGCGGTCAGGTCGTAGCCCTCCTCGGCCAGGTACGCGACGTCCCGCGCGAGCGCCGCCGGGTCGCACGCGACGTACACGACGCGCTGCGGGGCCAGCCCGGCGACGGCCCGCACGACGTCCCGGCCGGCGCCGACCCGCGGCGGGTCGAGGACGACGGCGTCGGCGCCGGCGCCCACGGCCCCGGAGCCGAGCAGCGCGGCGACGTCCCCGGCGTGCAGGGCCACCTGCGGGCGGTCGTGCAGGTTGCGCCGCGCGTCCTTGACGGCGCGCGCGTCGCCCTCCACCGCCACGACGGAGCCCTGCTCCCCCACGGCGTCCGCGAGCGGCAGCGTGAACAGGCCCGCCCCGGAGTAGAGGTCGACCACGCGGCCGCCGTCGACGTCGCCGAGCGCGGCCAGCACGGCGCCGGTCAGCGCGGCGGGCGCCTCCCGGTGCACCTGCCAGAACCCGGCGGCGGCCACGCGGTAGGTCCACGACCGGTCCCCCACCTGCACGCGCTCGCGCACGGCGTTCCGCGCGTTCGGCCGGTGGTCCACCTTGCCGCGGCGCAGGTCGAACGGCAGGTCGTCCACCAGCACCAGCGGGGTGTCGCCGTCGGCGGGCGCGACCGCCTCGATCCGCACGCCGCGGTCCCAGCGGCGCCCGAGCAGGTCGAGCTCCGCCAGCGCCTCGCTCATCAGCGGCATCCGGTCGACCGGCACGACGTCGTGCGACCGGAACCGGCGCATGCCGGCGCGGCCGTCGCGGTCGGCCAGGAAGCCGACGCGGGTGCGCCAGCCGAGGCCGCCGCGCTCGTCGTCGCCGGGCAGCGCGTGCACGGGCACGTCCCGCTCGATCCTCGCGAGCCGCCGCAGCTGCTCGGCGAGCACCGCGGACTTCCAGGCGCGCTGGGCGTCGAGGCGGACGTGGGCGAGCTCGCCGCCGCCCACCCCGCCCGGGCCCGCCTCGGGCCACGCGGACTCCACGCGGTCCGGCGAGGCCTGCAGGACCTCGACCGCGTCGGCCCGCCAGAACTTCGCCTTCGACCCGGCGTCGGTGAACCGGGCGCGGACGCGCTCGCCGGGCAGCGCGTGCCGCACGAACACGACGCGCCCGGGACCGTCAGCGCCCTCGGCGCCCGGCTCGCGCCACCGCGCCACGCAGTGCCCGCCGTGGGCGACCGGGCCGATCTCGAGCTCGGCGACGTCGCCGGGCGACGGCTGGGCCGGCCGGGTCGCCCGCGCCTCAGAGGCCACGGGACGTCGTCCTGCGCACGTGCTCTTCCATACCGGTCTGTCCTTCCGTCGAGGCCAGCTGCCACGGGACCGACGCCACGACGACGCCCGGGGTGAACAGCAGCCGGCCCTTGAGCCGCAGCGCGCTCTGGTTGTGGAGCAGCTGCTCCCACCAGTGCCCCACCACGTACTCGGGGATGTAGACGACCACCAGGTCCCGCGGGCTCTCCCGCCGGATCGAGCGGACGTAGGCGATGATCGGGCGGGTGATCTCGCGGAAGGGCGAGTCCAGGATCCGCAGCGGCACCGGCAGGTCCATCTTCTCCCACTGGTCGCGCAGCCGCTGCGCCTCCTCGGGGTCGACGCCGACCGTGACGGCCTCGAGCACCTGCGGCCGCGACGCCCGGGCGTAGGCCACGGCCCGCATCGTCGGCCGGTGCAGGTGCGACACCAGCACGATCGCGTGCACGCGGCTCGGCAGCGCGCGCGACGACGTCACGTCGTCCCCGAGCGCGAGCTCGCCCGCCACGGTGTCGTAGTGCCGGCGGATGCCCTGCATCCCGATGAACACCACGATCATCGCGAGGATGGCGATCCACGCGCCGAGCATGAACTTGGTGATCAGCACGATGACCAGGACCGTCGCGGTCATGCCGAACCCGATGGCGTTGATCACGCGCGAGCGGAGCATCTGGCTGCGGCGCGCGGGGTCCGGCTGGGTGCGCAGCTCACGGGTCCAGTGCCGGATCATCCCCAGCTGGGACAGCGTGAACGACACGAACACGCCCACGATGTAGAGCTGGATCAGCCGGGTGACCTGCGCGTCGAAGGCGATGATCAGGGCGATCGCCCCGGCGGCCAGCGCGATGATGCCGTTGGAGAACGCCAGCCGGTCGCCGCGGGTGTGCAGCTGGCGCGGCAGGTAGCCGTCCTTGGCCAGGATCGAGCCGAGGACCGGGAAGCCGTTGAACGCCGTGTTGGCGGCGAGCACCAGGATCAGGCCGGTGACGATCGAGACGGCGTAGAAGGCGGGCGGGAACGCGGCGAAGATCGTCTGCGCGAGCTGGCCGATGACCGGGTCCTGCACGTAGTCCTCGCCCACGGGCACGCCGTCCCGCAGCAGCTGCGTCGCCGGGTCCTCGACGTAGTGGACGCCCGTGAGGTTCGCCAGCGTGAGGATCGACATGATGAGGAACACCGACAGCGTGCCGAGCAGCAGCAGCGTGGTGGCCGCGTTGCGCGACTTCGGCTTCTTGAACGAGGGCACGCCGTTGCTGATCGCCTCGACGCCCGTCAGCGCGGCGGACCCGGACGCGAACGCCCGCAGCACCAGGAACGCCCCGGCGGCGCCGGTCAGGCCCTGCTCGAGCCCCTCGGCGGGGACGATCGTCAGGTCGTGGGTGGCCGCCTGCTGCAGGTCGCCCATCAGGTACTGCACGAAGCCGACGACCGCCACGGACCCGACGGCGATCATGAACAGGTACACCGGCACCGCGAAGGCGCGGCCCGACTCCCGGACGCCGCGCAGGTTGGCCAGGGTCAGCAGCACGACCACCGTCACGGCGAACGCCGTCTCGTGCCCGCGCAGCACCGGCAGCGCGGACGCCGCGTACTGCGCGCCCGAGGACACCGACACGGCCACCGTGAGCACGTAGTCCACCAGCAGCGCGCTGGCCACGGTGACGCCGGCCCGCGGGCCGAGGTTGACCGTCGCGACCTCGTAGTCGCCGCCGCCGGAGGGGTAGGCGTGCACGTTCTGCCGGTAGGACGCGATGACGGTCGCCATCACCACCACGACCGCCAGGCCGACCCACGGCGAGATCATCGTCGCGCCCACGCCCGCCAGCGCGAGGGTCAGCAGCACCTCGTCGGGGGCGTACGCGACGGACGACAGCGCGTCGGAGGCGAAGATCGGGAGCGCGATGCGCTTGGGGAGGAGGGTGTGCCCCAGGTTCTCGCTGCGGACCGGTCGGCCCAGCAGCAAGCGTTTGGCGGCATCCGCGAGGTCCGGCACGAGTGACCATGCTAGGCGCAGGGCGACGGATCAGCGCAACGCCGCCCTGCGGGTATAGCGTTCCGCGTTGTGCACTTCGTCATCATGGGTTGCGGCCGCGCCGGAGCCACGCTCGCGCAGTCGCTGGAGGCCCACGGGCACTCCGTCGCGGTGATCGACCAGAACCCCGACTCCTTCCGCCGGCTCGACCCGGCGTACCAGGGCAGCAAGGTGACCGGCCTCGGCTTCGACCGGGACACCCTGCGCCAGGCGGGGGTCGACGACGCCTTCGGGTTCGCGGCGGTCTCGGACGGCGACAACTCGAACATCCTGGCGGCCCGCGTGGTCCGCGAGACGTTCGGGGTGGAGAACGTCGTGGCGCGGATCTACGACCCGCACCGCGCGGAGATCTACCAGCGGCTCGGCATCCCGACGGTCGCCACCGTGCGCTGGACCGCCGACCAGGTGCTGCGCCGGCTGCTGCCCATGGGCGCCACCAGCGAGTTCACCGACGCCTCGGGGCAGATCAGCCTGTCCGAGGTCGACGTGCACGAGGGCTGGGTCGGCAAGCCGCTGCGCCAGCTGGAGGAGGCCGCCGGCGCCCGCGTCGCCTACCTCACCCGCTACGGCGACGGGTTCCTGCCCGACGCCGGCACCGTCCTGCAGGAGAACGACATCGTGCACCTGCTGCTGCGGACCGAGGAGTCGGCCACCGTGGAGCGCATCGTCACCGCCGCACCGGAGGTCCGGGCATGAGGGTCGTCATCGCCGGCGCCGGGTCGGTCGGCCGGTCCATCGCGCGCGAGCTGCTGGCCAACGGGCACGAGATCACGCTGATCGACCGGCAGCCGTCCGCCATGCGCGTGGCCCAGGTCGCCGACGCCGACTGGCTGCTCGCCGATGCGTGCGAGCTGCCCACGCTGACCCAGGCGCGCACCGACGAGTGCGACGTCGTCGTGGCCGCCACCGGCGACGACAAGGCCAACCTGGTCATCTCGCTGCTGGCCAAGACCGAGTACGGCGTGCCGCGCACGGTCGCCCGGGTGAACAACCCGAAGAACGAGTGGATGTTCGACGAGGCGTGGGGCGTCGACGTCGCCGTCTCCACGCCGCGGATCATGACGGCGATGATCGAGGAGGCCGTCTCCGTCGGCGACCTGGTCCGGATCTTCACGTTCCACCAGTCCGGCGCGGACATCCTCGAGCTCACGCTGCCCGAGGACTCGCCGCTCGCCGGGTCGCTGGTCGGTCAGATCGCGTGGCCCGCCGACACCGTGCTCGCCGCGATCGTCCGGGACGACCGCCCGTTCCAGCCGTCGGCGGACGACACGCTGGAGGGCCGCGACGAGCTGCTGTTCGTCACCGGCCGGGAGGCGTCGGAGTCGGAGCTGGCCGCGCTGCTGTCGAGCCGCGTACCAGGATCCAGCTCGCCCACAGCACCAGCGCGGTGAGCGGCAGGCCCATCACCAGCTTCGCGGTGCCGAGCCAGGCGACCTGGTCGGCGTAGTACAGCGGCACCTGCACGAGCAGGCGCAGCGCGAACATGCCGGCCCAGAGCCAGGTGACCAGGGCGTACCGGCGCAGCAGCGCCGGGTCCCGCCGCCAGGCGACGGCACCGGCCCACGAGCCGTGCTCGGACATCGGGCCGTCGCCGCGGAACAGGCCGAGCACCAGGCCGACCAGCGGCCAGCGCACCAGCACCGAGACCACGAAGGCCAGCAGGTACGCGACGTTGGTCAGCAGGCCCCACGCGAAGTAGTCGCTCGCGTCGCCGGTGCGCCAGGCCCAGAAGACGCCGATGCCGACGCCCAGCACGCCCGACAGCGCCTGGGTGAGCGGGCTGCGCTGCACGAGCCGCGCGACGACGGCGACGAGGGCGGCCGCGACGGCCGCGACCAGGGCGGGCCGCAGCTGCTGCCCGCCGGCCACGTAGACCACGACGAACAGCAGGCCGGGCGCGACCGACTCGATCGCGCCGCGCACGCCGCCGACCGAGTCGGCGATCGAGAACTGCTCCGCCTCGATCGCCCGCACCCCGCGCGCGGGCACCGCGTCCTCGGGCGCGGCGACCGGGGGCACCGGCGTCCGGTCGCCCGCCGGCTGGTCACTCACCGGGCCGGGACCGCAGCTCGTAGCGGGGGTTGAACATGGAGCGCCGGCCCTCGCGGGTGCAGACCAGGCCCTCGACCTTGAGCCGGCGACCGGGCTCGATGCCGGCGATCTCCCGCCGGCCCAGCCAGACCAGCACCAGGTTGCCGCTGCCGTCGTAGAGCTCGGCCTCGAGGGCGGGCACGCCCTGGCGCGGCCGGAGCACGACGGAGCGGATCACGCCGGACACCTTCACGCGGCGGCGGTCGGAGGTCTGCGCGACGGCCGTGCAGCCGGTCGCGCGGACCGCGTCCTCGCGCTCCTCGTCGGCCTCGATCTCGTCCTGGGAGGCGACGGCCTTGCGCAGGCTCTCGCGCAGCGACACCGGGGACATGGTCAGCGGATCTCCGTGATCTCCGGCCCGCGCTTCAGCGGGTCGAACGTCGGGGTGGCCGGCGTGGTGGGCGCCGGCCCGGGGGTGACGCCGTCGGCCTGGCCGGGCAGCGTCAGGGCGAGCAGGTCGCGCGGCGCGCGGGCCTCGGTGCCGCGCACGACGACGGTGCGGCGGAACAGGTCCTCGAGCTTCGCGCCGGCCTCCTCGTCGACCGCCGCACGGCCGGTGATGACGCCGCGCAGGAACCAGCGGGGGCCGTCGACGCCGACGAACCGCGCGGGGCGGTGCCCGGTGCGGCCCTCGGGGGTGCGGACCGGGAGCCGGGCGAGCAGCTCGCGGCCGAACGGGCCGGGCACGTCGTCGACGGCCCCGCCCTGCTTCTTCACGGACTCGCCGATCTCCTCGCGGATCTCGTCCCAGATGCCGTCGGTGCGCGGGGCGGCGAACGCCTGCATCTGCAGCGTCGACCCGTCCAGCGTGACGCCCACGGCCGTGACGGTGCCCGACTTCTTGTCGATCTCCATCCGCAGCTCCATGCCGTGCACGCCGGGCAGCCGCAGCGCCCCGAGGTCCACGCGCGGACCGGGCGGGACCTGCTCCGTGGAGTCCCAGGGGCCGCTCGAGCGGTCGGCGGGGCCGCCGGACGGGGCCGACGGCACGGGTGCCGCCGCGGCCGGCGCGTCCTCGGCGGGCGCGGGCTCCTCGGGAGCGTCGACGCCGCCAGCGGTCTGGTCCTCGGCGGTGCGGTCCTTCGCACCACGCCGGAATAGCGCCACCCTCAGTCCCTTCCCCGGGTCGCCCGCGTCGCGAGCGCTGTCACCTTCACAGTAGCCCGCTCGCTGCGGAGCACCTAGCGGGCCGGGTCCGTGTCCGCCGCGGGCGCAGCGGACGCGTCCGCCGGCGTGCCGCCCCAGCCGCCGGACGACCCGAAGCCGCCGGCGCCGCGCACGGAGTCCGGCAGCACGTCCGCCTCGACGAACCGCGCCCGCTCGACGCGCTGGATCACCAGCTGCGCGACCCGGTCGCCGCGGTGCAGCACCACCGGCTCGCGCGCGTCGGTGTTGAGCAGGGTGACGGCGATCTCGCCGCGGTAGCCGGCGTCGACGGTCCCGGGCGCGTTGACGATCGTCAGCCCGTGCTTCGCGGCCAGGCCGGACCGCGGGTGCACGAACGCGGCGTAGCCCTCGGGCAGCGCGATCGCGATGCCGGTCGGGACGGTGACCCGCTCCCCCGGCGCGATCGTCGCGTCCACCCGCGTGACCAGGTCCGCGCCCGCGTCGCCCGGGTGCGCGTAGTGCGGCACCGGCACGCCGTCGTCGAGGCGGCGCAGCTGGATGGTCAGGGTCCCGTCGGCAGTCACGGGCCCCGACCCTACACAGCGCGGGTGGGACGATGGGGGCGTGCAGACCCCTACCCCCGTGTCGTCGCCCGCGTTCGACGAGCGCCTGTGGCCCTCCGTCTCCGGCTGGATCGCCGTGCCCGCCTTCGCCGCCATGCTGGGCATCGCCCTCCTGCCGGTCGCCGTGCCCGCGGGCGTCGCCGCCGCGGTCGTCGGGCTGGTCCTCGCGGCCCTGATCGCGGTGTGGGCGGCGACCCGCGTGCGCGTCGCCGACGGGGAGCTGCGCGCGGGGGCCGCGCACATCCCGCTCGGGCTGCTGCGCGACCCGCGCGCGCTCGACGCGGACGAGACCCGGCACGAGCTCGGCCCCGGCCTGGACGCCCGCGCGCACCTCGCCCACCGCGGCTGGGTCCGCACGGCCGTCCGGGTGGAGCTGGACGACCCGGCCGACCCGACGCCCTACTGGATCATCTCGACGCGGCGCCCGGAGGCGCTGGTCGCGGCGCTGGCCGGGGACGACGACGCCGGCCGGACCACGGGGGTCCGGCCGGCGTGACGGCGGGGCGGGCGCGCGCGGCGTGCGCGCCCGGTGGCAGCCTCAGGCCGCGCACTCCGAGCAGACGGGCATGCCGTCCTTCTCGTACGCGAGCTGGCTGCGGTGATGGACCAGGAAGCACTTGGAGCAGGTGAACTCGTCGGCCTGGCGCGGCAGCACCCGCACCGAGAGCTCCTCGCCGGAGAGGTCCGCGCCCGGGAGCTCGAACCCTTCGGCGGCTTCGGTCTCGTCCTCGTCCACCACGCCCGAGTTCTTGTCGGAGCGCCGGGCCTGGAGCTCCTGCAGCGAGTCCTCGCTGAGGTCCTCCTCGGTCTTGCGCGGGGCGTCGTAGTCGGTTGCCATGAGGTGGGGTCACGCTCCGTGTGGTCGTAGATCTGGCGTACGCGGGATCAAGCCATCGCCAGGCGAGTTTGTTCCCGATCAGGCGCTGCGGATTGTGCCTTATTTCGGCGCCCGGCGCACCCCGCTGGCACCCGGCGCGTCAGGCGTCGGAGTCGGCCCCGAGCGCCGCGAGCCGCTCGGCCAGCTCGACCACCGTCGCGGCCGGGCCGACCACCGACATGTCCGCGCTCGCCGCCCGGCCGCGCAGCCCGCTGACCTGCGCACCCGCCTCGATGGCGATCACCTGGCCGGCGGCGAGGTCCCACGGGTTGAGGCCGCGCTCGTAGTGCGCGTCCAGCGTGCCCTCCGCGACCCGGCACAGGTCCAGCGCGGCCGACCCGATGCGCCGGATGTCGCGGACCTGCGGCAGCAGCTCCGCCAGGACGCGGCCCTGCACCCGGCGCCGGTCGGCGCGGTACCCGAAGCCGGTGCCGACCAGGGAGGTCGCCAGCGGCCTCGCGGCGTTGGCCGTGATCCGGGCGCCGTCGCGGAACGCGCCCTGCCCGCGGCCACCGGTGTAGGTGCGGCCGTCGACCACGGCGTGCACGCAGCCCGCCACCGGCGTCCAGCGCTCCGGGTCCGGCTCCCCGGCGACCACGGCGACCGACACGGCGTACGCCGGGATGCCGTAGAGGTAGTTCACGGTGCCGTCGATCGGGTCGAGCACCCAGGTCAGCCCGGAGGTGCCGGGCTCCCAGCCGTGCTCCTCCCCCAGCACGCCGTCGTCGGGGCGGTGCTGCGCGATCAGCGCGCGCAGGTGGGTCTCGGAGGCCAGGTCCATCGCCGTGACCGGGTCCACGTCGGAGGACTTGGTGGCGGCCACCTCCACCTGCGCGGGCCGGCCGGTGCGGATCAGGTCGCCGGCGGAGCGGGCCAGGCGCTCGGCCAGGTCCATCAGGGCGCGCACCTCGGCGGGGTCGCGGGTCGGGACGGCTGCGGGCTGGGCGGTGGGCTGCGGGTCGCTCGTCACGGCCCCATCCTGCCGGACGCCGGCGGCGGACGGACCGGCGCTCAGGTCCGCCGGCGGCGGCGCAGCCGCGCCACCCACCGCAGCAGCGGCGCCGGCTGCTCCGCGGGCCGTCGACGCGACACCCGCGTCCGGCCGGACCGCCCGGCGCGCACGGCGGCGGGGTCCCACGGCCCGGGGGCCTGCAGGCGGAACCGGAGGGCCAGCAGCCGGGTGCCGAGCACGACCACCACCGCCAGCACCTCGGTCGGCACCGTCAGCGCGTCCTGGTGCCACAGCACGGCGACGAGCACGGCGCCGAGCACCGACGGGATGGCGTACAGCTGCCGCTGGTGCAGCACCACGGGCACCTCGCCGGTCAGCAGGTCCCGCAGCACGCCGCCGCCGACGCCCGTGATCACGCCGGCGCACACCGCCGCCGTCGCGCCGGTGCCGTACTCGAGCGCCTTCACGGTGCCGACCACCGTGAACAGCGCGAGCGCACCGGCGTCGAGCACCAGCACCGAGCGCCGCAGCCGGCCGAGCCCGGGGTGCGCGGCCCAGGTCACCAGGCCGGCGGCGCAGGCCGTCGCGACGAACTGCCACTGCGCGATGCCGACCGGCGGCACGGCGCCGATCAGCACGTCGCGCAGGATGCCGCCGCCCAGGCCCGCGACCCAGGCCAGGACGACGATGCCGAAGATGTCGAACCGCTTGCGGACGGCGGCCAGCCCACCGGACAGGGCACCCACGAAGACGCCCAGCAGCTCCAGGACGGGCTGCAGCGGGAGGTCGGGAGGCACAGGGGAGATCATGGCAGCCGGGCAGGGGCGACCGAGTGCGCGGCGCACCGCCGCGCCTCCCCGCGAAGGTGCCCGCGCGATGGCACGCTCGTGGCCGGATGATGGGAGATGTGATGGCTGAGCTGGAGCTGATCGGGCTGCACGAGGACGGGGAGGACCTCGTCCTCGCCGCGGCCGACGGGCAGCGCTACCGCCTGCACATCGACGAGTCGCTGCGGGCCGCGGTGCGCCGCGACCGCGCGCAGCTGGAGCAGGTGCGCGCCGAGCAGTCGGGGCGCCCGAGCCCCAAGGAGATCCAGGCGCGCGTCCGCGCCGGGCAGTCCGCGGAGCAGATCGCCGACGAGACCGGCGTCGCCGTCGAGCACGTGCGCCGGTTCGAGGGCCCCGTGCTGGCCGAGCGCGAGTTCGTCGCCGAGCAGGCCCGCGGCACCCGCGTCGGCCGCGACGTCGGCGCGCCGGTGCTGGGCGACCTGGTGGTCGACCGCCTGGCCGCGCGCGGCGTCGACCCGGCCGCGGTCGTGTGGGACGCCTACCGGGAGGCCGGCGGCGGCTGGACGGTCGTGGCCCGGTTCCAGGTCGAGGACGACGCCCGCGAGGCGCGCTGGACCTACGACGCCTCCGCCCGCGCCGTGCACGCGGAGGAGGACGAGGCGCGCTGGCTCTCGGAGACCGAGATCAGCGACGGCCCGGTCCCCCGCCGGCACCTGTCCGCCGTGCGCGACCTCGGGTTCGACGTGGACGCCGACGTGCGCCCCGTGCTCGCCGCCGTGGACGGCCCCGCGGCCCACGGGCAGCATCGCCAGGAGGCGGACCAGGTCGACGACCCGGCCGACGACCTGCGCGCCACGCACGAGCTGCTGGACGACCTGCGCGCCCGTCGCGGCGTGCGCCAGGCGCTCGACCTGGAGGACGAGGCGGACGACGAGGCGTTCCCGGGCTTCGGGCCGCAGCACGCCTTCGACTTCGGCCAGCTGGACGAGCCCGAGGCCCCCGGCGCGCACCCCGCGGACGCGGACCCGGCCGCCGAGGCCCGGATCTACCCGGCGCCCGCGCGGGTCCGTCCCGCCGAGCCGGAGCCCGAGACGCCCGTGGCGCTGGAGCCGGGCGAGCCGCTGCCGGGCGAGGCGCCCGCGGCCAAGCCGGCCGAGGACCGGGAGACCCGCCCGCGGTCCGCGCGCCGCGGCCGGCCGAAGGTGCCGAGCTGGGACGAGATCGTGTTCGGGGCCAAGCCGGAGTAGCCCGGGCCCGTCCCCGCGGCGCTCAGTCCCCGAGCACGCCGAGGGTCTGCGGCGACAGCGAGGCCGCGCGGGACGAGCGCGCGGTCATCTGCTGCCGGTGGTGCATCCGGCACAGCACCTCGTAGCCGACGGCGTCGTCCGCCTCGTCGGTCTCGTCGGACTCGGCCACCGCCACGTCGCCCACGACGACCTGGGCGCCCTCGACCACCATGACCCCGTGCACGGTGCGGGCGTTCTGGGTGGCGCGGGCCCCGCACCAGCACAGCGCCTGCACCTGCAGGGTCTCGACCCGGTCGGCGAGCTCCAGCAGCCGCGCGGAGCCCGCGAACAGCCGGGTCCGGAAGTCGGTCGTGATGCCGAACGCGAAGACGTCCACGTGCAGCTCGTCGACCACGCGGCCCAGCTGCTCGACCTGCGCGGCCGAGTAGAACTGCGCCTCGTCGCAGATCAGGAAGTCCACGGACCCGCCGCGGGTGCGCCGGTCGACCACCTCGGCCCAGAAGTCGGTGGTGTCGGCGACCTCCTCCGCGGGCACGGACAGGCCGAGCCGGGACGACAGCCGGTGCTCCCCCGCCCGGTCGTTGCGGGTGAACAGCACGCCGCCGCGACCGCGGGCCGTGTGGTTGTGGTGCATCTGCAACGCCAGCGTGGACTTGCCGCAGTCCATCGTGCCGCAGAAGAAGACCAGCTCTGCCACGCTCTCCTCGTTCCGTGCTGGGTGGTCGTCGATCAGGGGGTGCGCCGGCGCGTCAGGTGTGCACCGCGAGCAGCGGCACCCGGACCTCGGTGGACGTGAGCGAGCCGTGCACGCCGACCAGCGTCAGGGACGCGGGCGTCTGGGTGCGCGAGTCGACCACGGTGGCCCGGCCGGTCGTCGCGACCACCAGGTCGCCGAGCAGCGGCCGCACGTGGTCGGCCACCGGCCCGAACAGCCCGGCGGCGACCGCGTCGTCCCGGCGGAGCACCACCGCGGCGCCGCCGAGCACGTCGGACCAGCGGTCGTGCGCGGCGTCGGCGTCGGCGCCGTCGGTCAGGTGCACGTGCAGGGCGCGCGGCTCGCCGGCCACGAGCTCGACGTCGGTCGCCAGCGCCGGGGTGGCGCCGACGTCCCAGCGCTGCGCCAGGTCGACGTCCACCATGCCGTGGTCGGCCGTGACCACCACGGACGCGCCGCGCGGCAGCGAGCGCACCAGCCGGCGCAGCTCGCCGTCGAGCGCCTCGAGCGCCTCGCCCCACTGCCAGGACCCGACGCCCTCGTGGTGGCCGGTCTTGTCGACGTCGCCCCAGTACAGGTAGACCAGGCCCGGCTCGCGCAGCAGCCGCAGCGCGGCGTCCACCCGGTCGCCCAGCGACTCGGCGGCGCGGTAGCCGCCGCCGCGCAGGGCGGCCTCGGTCAGGCCGGAGCCGTGGAACTTCTTGGGCCCGACGGTGGTGACGGTGACGCCGTGCGCGACGAGCCGCTCGAACACCGTGGGCTCGCGCTGCCACTCCCGCGCCGGGCCGAGGCCGTCCCACGACACCATGTTGGCGAGCCGGCCGTCACGCGGGTTCCGCACCGAGTAGCCCACCAGGCCGGTGCGCCCGGGGCTGGTCCCGGTGCCGAACGAGCCCATCGACGCGGCCGTCGTCGACGGGTAGCCGGCGGACAGCGGCGTCACCGCGTCCAGCTGCGACCGCAGGAACGGGGCGTGCCCGGCGCGCTCCACGAGGTTCTCGAAGCCGAGCCCGTCCACCAGGACGACGCACACCCGGTGCGTGGTCGGCAGCCCGAGCTGGGCGCGACGCGCGGCGCCGTCGGGCACGGGGACGCCCAGCGCGTCGGCGACGGCGGGCAGCAGCCCCGACAGCGAGGGCCCCTCGTAGTCCGGCAGCACCAGGCCCGCGTCCGCGAGCCGGGCCGGCACGGTCGTGGACGCGGCGGCGGTCATCGTCAGCGCGCGCTCGCCGCGGACAGCCGCCGCGCGAACGCCACGGCGTCGCGCACCGCACCGGCGCCCTCGGCGACCGCGCTGACCCGGACCACCACGTCGTCGGGGGTCAGGGTGCCGGTCAGCCCGTGGTCCGCCTCGCAGGCGGGGTCCGCGCAGGTGGCCGGCTCCAGGTCGACGCGGGACACCGCGCCCCACCCGATGGCGAGCGTGAGCTCGGTGGCCGGGGTCCCGGGCGCGTGCTGCTCGGGCGAGCCGATGACGTGCGTCAGCGCCACGGAGCGCAGCTCGGACAGCGGCACGGCCTCGGTGGTCGCGGCGGCGCTGGCCGACGGGTGCTCGCTGTCGGCCGGGTGGTCGTCGACGTGCGCGACCACCAGCCGGGTCGGGGTCAGCGCCAGGACGGTGACGTGCCGGCGGACCTCGGACGCGTCGAAGGTGGTCTCCGGGTGCACGAGGTGCGCCTCGACGGGCTCGTCCGCGAGGGCCACGTCGAGGACGTCGGCCACCAGGTCCGGGTAGTACCCGGCGCGGTGCAGATCACGGAGGAGGTCGGTGGACGGTGCAGGCACCCGGACATCCTCCCACCGCCGGGCGGGTGCGTCACAACCCGCCTCCGGCCCGTGCCGCGATCAGACCGGCAGGGCCCGCCGGGGTCCGTCCGCCCGGGCCGCCGCGGCACCCACCCGGGCCGTCGCGCCGAGGACGTGCGCCCCCTGCACCGCGACCGCTACGGGGTTGACCTCCAGGTGCAGCAGCTCGGGCAGCTGGTCCGCCAGCACGGACACCCGCGCCAGCACGTCCTCGAGCGCCGAGACGTCCAGCGGCGGCACCCCGCGGTAGCCGAACAGCCGGGGCGCGGACCGCGGCGCGCGCACCATGTCGGCGACGTCCACGTCGGTCAGCGGCGGCACGGCGAACGCGACGTCCCCGAGCAGGTCGGTCGTGTCGCCGCCGAGGCCGAACTCCACCACCGGCCCGAACAGCGGGTCCTCCGAGGTCCGGATCACGCAGGCGACGCCGTGCGGTGCCATCGCCTGCACCTCCAGCGGCGCGCGCCCGACCTCCGGCGCGTGCCCGGCGGCGAGCGCCAGCACCTGCGCGACGTCGGCGCGCAGCTCGGCCTCGTCGTGCACGTCCAGCCGGACGCCGCCCAGGTCGGACCGGTGCCGCAGCGCCGGCACGGTCGACTTGAGCGCGACGGGCCAGCCGAGCCGCCCGGCCGCGGCGACGGCCTCGTCGGCGTCGTGCACCCCGACGGACGGGAACACGTGCACGCCCGCCAGCGCGAGCAGCTCCGCGGTCCGCGCGGGTCCGAGGTCGAGGGACGCCGGGCGGCCCGCCTCGTCCAGCCACGCGTCGACGAGCTTGCGGGCCGTGCGGGCGTGGATGCCCTCGGGGTGCACCAGCCGGCCGCGGTCCGCGGCGCGCCAGGCGGCGTACCGGACGGCGTGGCCGAGCGCGAGCACCGCGTCCTCGGGCGTCGTGTACGCGGGGATGGTGCGCAGCTGCCCGTCGGCGTCCGGCGCGGTCAGCTCCGGCGTCGCGCCGTGCAGGCCCAGCAGGCACGCCACGGACGTGCGCCCGGAGCCCGCCGCGTGCCGCGCGAAGGCCTGGGCGACCCGCTCGTCCCGCGGTCCCACGGTCGGCACGTGCATCGTGATGACCACGTCGACACCCGGGTCGGCGAACACCTCGGCGAACACCCGGTCGACGCGCGCGTCGTCGGCGTCCTCGGGCAGGATCTTCGGCGGCTGCGGCACCATCAGGTCCGCGGCGAGCGCGGCCTCCGTGACCAGCGCGGCAGCGGCGGACGACGAGGCGACGACCGCGGCGCGCCGGCCCGGCGGCAGCGGCTGCAGGGCGAACAGCTGCGCCATCTCCAGCATCTGGTGCACGTTGTCGACCAGCACCACGCCGGACCGGCGCATCACCTCCTCCAGCGTGTGCCGGGAGGTCTGGGTCGGCCGGACGGCGTGCCCCGGCGGGACCACGTGCCCCGAGCGGCCGGCGGTCACCACGACGACCGGCTTGGCCGTGGCCAGGCGCCGGGCCACCCGGGAGAACTTGCGCGGGTTGCCGATCGACTCCAGGTACAGGGCGACCACGTCGGTGGTGTCGTCGTCCTGCCAGAACTGCATGAGGTCGTTGCCGGACACGTCGGCGCGGTTGCCGGCCGAGACCAGGTGCGCGAGGCCGAGGTGCCGGCGGCGCACCGAGCCCAGGATCGACACGGCCGTCGACGCCGACTGGCAGAACAGGCCGATCCGGCCGGCCGGCGGCGGGTCCTCGGTCAGCGACGCGTTGAGCAGCCCGCCCGCGGCGTGGGACAGGAAGCCGTAGGACCGCGGGCCGACGACGCGCATGCCGGCGGCGTGCGCCGTGCGGAGCAGCGCGCGCTGCAGCGCCAGGCCGGTCGGACCCTGCTCGGCGAACCCCCCGGACAGCACCACCACGCCGCGCACGCCCAGGCGGCCCAGCGCGCGGACGGCCAGCACGGCCTCGGCGGCCGGCAGCGCGAGCACCGCGAGGTCGACCGGCCCCGGCACGTCGTCCAGCGAGTCCCAGTACCGGGCGGTGCCCGCGTCGTCCGCCGGCGCCGCGCGCCCCACCACGTGCACCTGCACCGCCCGGTCGTCCCCGCCCGCCGGGTGCACCGCGCCGGTGCGGTCCGCGGCGTCGGTGCCCAGCCCGCCGCCCGCCACCAGGTCGGCCAGCGCGCGGGCGGCCCGGCGGTCGTCGAGCGAGCCCGGCTCCGCCGAGGGCGAGGACAGCACGACGACCGACCGGGCCGTCAGCAGGCTCTGCACGCTGCGCGCCTCGGCCGAGTGCTCCCGCGCCATCATCACGGCGAGCGACCGGTCCGTCGGGTCGATGTCGAACGACACGGAGACCACGCCGTCCTCGAGCTGCTGGCGCAGCGAGTACCCGGCCTCCCGGAACACGGCGATCATCCGGCCGTTCTGCGGCAGCACCTCGGCGATGAACCGGCGGATCCCGCGCTCGCGCGCCGCGGCGGCCAGGTGCTCCAGCAGCACCGACCCGAGCCCGCGGCCGTGGTGCGCGTCGGCGATGTTGAACGCGACCTCGGCCTCGTCCGGCGCCACCTTGTCGTACCGGGCGACGCCGATGATCGCGTCGTCGCCGGTCACGGCGACCAGCGCCACCCGGTCCCGGTGGTCGACCGTGGTGAACCGCGCGAGGTCCCGGTCGGGCAGCCGCTCGAGCGCGGCGAAGAACCGCAGGAACGTCGACGCCTCCGACTGCCCGACGTGGAACGCCTGCAGGGCGTCCGCGTCCTCGGGGCGGATCGGGCGCACGTGCGTGGTCGTGCCGTCCCGCAGCACGACGTCGGCCTCCCAGTCCGCCGGGTAGTCCGCGTCGTCCTGCGGACGGGTCTCCCCCGTGACCTCGGCCATGCCCCCGAGCCTATCCACCCCGCCCGCCGCGCGTCGTGGTGGCCCGCAGGGGCGATCAGCGGGGACAATGAGCCGCCCACACCGACGACCCCGGGAGCCCGAGTCCGCATGGCGCGCCGCAGCAGCACCCCCGACGTCCCGCCCGAGGACGTCGCCGAGCGCATCGTCGACATCGACGTGACGACGGAGATGGAGGGCTCGTTCCTCGAGTACGCCTACTCCGTCATCTACTCGCGCGCCCTGCCCGACGCCCGCGACGGCCTCAAGCCCGTGCAGCGCCGCATCCTGTTCCAGATGCACGACATGGGCCTGCGCCCGGACCGCCCGTACGTGAAGTCGGCGCGCGTCGTCGGGGAGGTGATGGGCAAGCTGCACCCGCACGGCGACAGCGCGATCTACGACGCCATGGTCCGGATGGCGCAGCCGTTCTCGCTGCGCCTGCCCCTGGTCGACGGGCACGGCAACTTCGGCTCGCTCGACGACGGCCCCGCCGCGTCCCGGTACACCGAGGCGCGCATGGCGCCGTCCGCGCTCGCGATGACCGCCGGCCTGGACGAGGACGTCGTCGACTTCGTCCCGAACTACGACAACAAGCTGACCCAGCCCGGCGTGCTGCCGTCCGCCATCCCGAACCTGCTGGTCAACGGCGCCTCGGGCATCGCGGTCGGCATGGCCACCAACATGGCGCCGCACAACCTGGTCGAGGTCGTCGCCGCCGCCCGGCACCTCGTGCTGCACCCGGAGGCCACCCTCGACGAGCTCATGCGGTTCGTCCCCGGGCCCGACCTGCCCAGCGGCGGCAAGATCATCGGCCTGGACGGCGTGCGGGACGCGTACCGCACCGGCCGCGGCGCGTTCCGGACCCGCGCCACCGCGCGGGTCGAGAACGTCACCCCGCGCCGCAAGGGCATCGTCATCACCGAGCTGCCCTACACGGTCGGCCCCGAGAAGGTCATCGAGAAGATCAAGGAGGGCGTGCAGTCCAAGAAGCTCTCCGGCATCGCGGACGCCCTCGACCTGACCGACCGGCAGCACGGCCTGCGCATGGTCATCGAGGTCAAGACCGGGTTCAACCCCGACGCCGTGCTCGAGCAGCTGTACCGGTACACGCCGCTCGAGGACTCGTTCTCCATCAACAACGTGGCGCTGGTCGACGGCCAGCCGCGCACCCTCGGGCTGCGCGACCTGCTGCAGGTCTGGGTCGACCACCGGATCTCCGTGGTGCGGCGCCGCAGCCAGTTCCGCCTGCGCAAGAAGCAGGACCGCCTGCACCTGGTCGAGGGCCTGCTGGTCGCCATCCTCGACATCGACGAGGTCATCCAGGTCATCCGCTCCTCGGACGACGCCGACACCGCGCGCACCCGCCTGCGCCAGGTGTTCGACCTGTCCGAGCCGCAGGCCGAGTACATCCTCGAGCTGCGCCTGCGCCGCCTGACCAGGTTCTCCCGCGTCGAGCTGGAGGCCGAGCGGGACGAGCTCGTCGAGCAGATCGCCGCCCTGCAGGCCCTGCTCGCCGACGAGGCGCTGCTGCGCGGCGCCGTCTCCGACGAGATGGCCGAGGTCGCCGCCACCTACGGCACGCCGCGCCGGACCATCCTGCTGGAGTCCGCCGGCGGCACCGTGACCGCCGCCGAGGGCGCCCCCGCGCCCCGCCGCGGCGCGGCCCCGGCGCTGTCGCTCGAGATCGAGGACACCCCCTGCTACGCGCTGCTGTCCGCCACCGGGCTGGTCGCGCGGACCGGCAGCGCCGACGTCGGGCTGCGCCCCGCCCCGGGCGCCGGGCGGTCCCGGCACGACGTGCTGGCCGGCACCGTCGCCACCAGCACCCGCGGCGACGTCGGCGTGCTCACCTCGCGCGGCGTGGTCCGCCGCGTGTCGGTCCTGGACCTGCCCGGCCTGCCGCCGACCGACGGCGCCCCCAACCTGTCCGGCGGCCTGCCGCTGACCGAGCTGCTCGCGCTGGAGAAGGGCGAGCGCGTCGTCGGCCTGGTGTCCGTCGCGGCCGACGCCCCGACGCTCGCCCTGGGCACCGCGCAGGGCGTGGTCAAGCGCGTCACCTCCGGCGAGCCGCCCGCCAACCGCGACTCGTGGGAGGTCATCGCGCTCAAGGACGGCGACGAGGTGGTCGGCTGCGCCGCGGTCGCCGAGGACGACGAGCTGGTGCTGGTGGCCTCCGACGCCGCGCTGCTGCACTTCCCGGCGTCCGCCGTCCGCCCGCAGGGCCGGCCCGCGGGCGGCATGGCCGGCATCAAGCTCGGCGCCGGGCAGAAGGTCGTGCACTTCGGTGCCCTGCCGGCCCAGGCCCTCGCGGCCGGTGCCGGCGAGGACGACGAGCCGGTCGTGGTGACCGTGTCCGGGTCGTCGACCGCGCTGCCGGGCACGCAGCCCGGGTCCGCCAAGGTGACGCCGTTCTCCCGCTACCCCGGCAAGGGCCGGGCCACCGGCGGCGTCCGGGCGCACCGGTTCCTCAAGGGCGAGGACACGCTGATCCTCGCCTGGGTCGGACCCGCGCCCGCGCGGGCCACCGGCTCCGCGGGGCAGCCGGTCGACCTGCCGGAGCCGGACGAGCGGCGCGACGGCTCGGGGCAGCTGCTCACGGCACCGGTGCTCGCGGTCGGCTGACCGCGCCGGCCGGCGCCGGCATGGGGTGCGCACGCCCACGCGCCCGCGGGTGGGCGTGCGCGGGCACGCGCCGCGTGCGCGGGCCGAGGTCGTGGCGCCGAGATAGGGCCTCCGCGTCGAGGTAGGACCTCCGCGGGCCCTATCTCGGCGGAATGGACCTATCTCGGGGTACGAGCCGCCGTCGACGGGGCGCGCGTGCGCCCGCGGGTGGGTCAGCGGCCGGTGCCGGCCTCGGCGATGCGGGCGCGGACGAGCGACGACACCTCGACGAGCGAGCGCACCTGGTCCTCGTCGAGCGGCGCCAGCAGCAGCGTGCGCACGATCTCCCGCCGGGTCCGCTGGGCGTCGCGCGCGGCGGAGACGCCCTTCTCGGTCAGGCACACGACCGTGCCGCGCGCGTCCTGCCGGTCGCGGGTGCGGGTCACGAGACCGCGCTGCTCCATCCGCCGCAGCTGGTGCGACACCCGGCTGTCCTGCCACTCCGCCGCGGCGGCGAGGTCCTTCGCGCGCAGCCCGGAGGGACCGGCGGCGAGCAGCGGCTCGAGCAGCTCGAGGTCGGCGACGGACACGTCCGCCTCCGCCCCGAGCCCGCGCTCGAGCGCCGTGAACATCTCCCGGGAGAGACCCAGGTACATCCGCCAGGTCGAGTCCTCGTCGACCTGCGCGCGCCCGTCAGCTGGAGCCATGGGCACAGCGTAGGGCCCGGTCACACCTCGATGGTGGTCATCACGGAACCGTGCGTGACCTCGTAGCCCAGGCTCGCGTACAGGCCGTGCGCGCCGGACGGGTTCTCGGTGTCGACGTCGAGCTCGGCGTACTGCATCCCGTCCTCCCGGAACGACCGCATCGCCGCGGTCAGCAGCGCGGGCGCCAGGCCCCGGCCGCGCCACGCGCGCCGCACGCCGAGCAGCTCGGTGTAGCCCGACGTGAAGCCGGCCAGGGCCCAGTCGTGCTCGTACCGGCCGGACAGGGTGTAGCCCGCGACCTCGCCCGTCGCCTCGTCCAGCGCGACGTGGCTCCACTGCGGCGCGAACATCGCCCGGCCGACCTGCCAGGACTCCGGGGTGCGCGGCTCGCTGCCCCAGTGGTCCGCGAACGCCTCGTTGTGCGCGACCCGCACGGCGTCGTCCAGCTCGGCCGACCACGGCACGATCCGCACGCCCTCCAGGGGCCGGGGCTCGGGCAGCGGCTGCGCGAGGTCCCGGCGCATGTCCGTGAAGTACCGGGCGGGCGCGAACCCGGCCGCGGCGTGCAGGGCCAGGGCGTCGGTCCGGTGGTCCTCGATGAACGCGGCGATCCGGCCCGGAGCGTCCTTCCCGGACTCCGCGAGCTTCTGCCGGGCGCGCGCGACCCCCCAGGTCAGCATCGCGCGGCCGATCCCGCGCCGGCGCCAGGCCGGGTCGACCCCGCCGCCGACGTAGACCCGGATCACCCGCACGTCGCCGGGCGGGGCCTCCAGCGTCAGCCAGGCGCGCGGCACGCCGTCCGCGTCGAGCCCGACCCGGGAGTCGCGCACCGGGTCCTTCCAGTCGCCGTCGAAGGCCTCGGCGACCTCGACCTCGCTGGTCCGGAACGGCTGGGCGTCCGCGTCCTCGACGCGCGCCATCAGGGCGAACAGCGCCGGGACGTCGTCACGGCCGAGCGGTCGCCAGGTGAGCCCGGTGGTGGCGGGGTCGGGCTCCGGCAGGGTCGCGGGGGGCGCGGCGCGCTCCGCCAGCGGCAGCGAGGTGGTGGTCGTGTCGGGCATGCGGACCACGGTGCACGACGAGGTGGCGTCGTGTCACGCGGAATCGCGACTGCTCAGGCGTCGATCTGCGAGGCGTCCAGCGTCGAGGCCCCGGCGACGATGAAGTCCTTGCGCGGAGCGACGTCGGAGCCCATGAGCAGCTCGAACGTCTCCTCCGCGCTGCGCACCAGTGCGTCGGCGTGCTCCGCCGCGGGCAGGGTCACCCGGCGCAGCGTGCGGTGCCGCGGGTCCATCGTCGTCTCCGCCAGCTGGTCGGCGTCCATCTCGCCGAGGCCCTTGTAGCGCTGGATGTCGTCCTTGTACCGCTTGCCGGCCCGGTCGAGCTTCTTCAGCGTCGCCGCGAGCTCCGCCTCCGAGTACGTGTAGATGTACTCGTTCTTCCTGCTGCCGGCACCGATGACCTCGATGCGGTGCAGCGGCGGGACCGCGGCGTACACGCGACCGGCCTCGACCAGCGGCCGCATGTACCGGAAGAACAGCGTCAGCAGCAGGGTGCGGATGTGCGCACCGTCCACGTCGGCGTCGGTCATCAGGACGACCTTGCCGTACCGGCGGGCGTCCAGGTCGAACGTGCGGCCGGAGCCGGCGCCGAGCACCTGGATGATCGCCGCGCACTCCGCGTTGCGGAGCATGTCGGAGATCGACGCCTTCTGGACGTTGAGGATCTTGCCGCGGATCGGCAGCAGCGCCTGGTAGTCCGAGGAGCGCGCGAGCTTGGCGGTGCCGAGCGCGCTGTCGCCCTCGACGATGAACAGCTCGGTGCGCTCGACGTCGTCGCTGCGGCAGTCCGCGAGCTTCGCGGGCAGCGACGAGGTCTCCAGCGCGGTCTTGCGGCGCGAGATCTCCTTCTGCTTGCGGGCCGACACGCGCGCGCGCATCTCCCCCACGACCTTGTCGAGCAGCGCGGCGGACTGCGCCTTGTGCTCGCGCTTCGCGGAGGTCAGCAGGCCGGTCAGCTCGGTGTCGACGACCTTCGCGACGATCGCCCGGACCGGGGCGGTGCCGAGCACCTCCTTGGTCTGGCCCTCGAACTGCGGCTCGGCCAGGCGCACGGTGACCACGGCGGTGAGGCCGGCGAGCACGTCGTCCTTCTCGATCTTCTCGCCGCCGTCCTTGGCGGAGATCTTCAGCCGGCGGGCGTTCGCCTCGACCTGCTTGCGCACGGTGCGGAGCAGCGCCGTCTCGAACCCGGCCAGGTGAGAGCCACCCTTGGGCGTCGCGATGATGTTGACGAAGGTGCGGACCTCGGTCTCGTAGCCCGTGCCCCAGCGCAGCGCCACGTCGACCTCGCAGTCGCGCGTCACCTCCTGCGGCGTCATGTGGCCGCGGGCGTCCAGCACCGGCACGGTCTCGGTGAACGAGCCCGAGCCGGTCAGCTGCCACGTGTCCGTGACCGGGGCGTCGGGCGCGAGGAAGTCGGCGAAGTCCACCGTGCCGCCGTCGTGCCGGAACACCTCCTCGTGCGGGCCCTCGGCGCCCGGGGTGCCCGGCAGCCCGCGCTCGTCCCGGACCGTGATGGTGAGGCCCGGCACCAGGAAGCTGGTCTGCCGCGCGCGGGTCACGAGCTCGTCGTAGGAGAACACCGCGGTGCTCGGGAAGATGTTCCGGTCCGCCCAGTACCGGATGCGCGTGCCCGTGCGGCCCTTGGCCACCTTGCCGACCACGTCCAGCTGCGAGCGCGCCACGAACGGCTCGAACGGCGACGACGGACCCCGGCCCGCCTTGTCGTCGAACACGCCCGGCTCGCCGCGGTGGAACGTCATGCGGTGCGTCTTGCCGCCGCGGTCGACCTCGACGTCGAGGCGCTCGGACAGCGCGTTGACCACCGAGGCGCCCACGCCGTGCAGACCGCCCGAGGCCCCGTAGGAGCCGCCGCCGAACTTGCCGCCGGCGTGCAGCTTGGTCAGCACGACCTCGACGCCGGTCAGGCCGGTCTTCGGCTCGACGTCCACCGGGATGCCACGACCCGTGTCGCGGACCTCCACCGAGGAGTCGGCGTGCAGCACGATGTCGATCCGCTCGCCGTGCCCGGCCAGCGCCTCGTCGACGGAGTTGTCGATGACCTCCCAGAGGCAGTGCATGAGGCCCCGGGAGTCGGTGGAGCCGATGTACATGCCCGGTCGCTTGCGGACGGCCTCGAGGCCCTCGAGCACGGAGAGGTGGCGGGCGGTGTAGCTGGACTCGGCGGATGCGGTCGACACGACGCCGAGGGTAGTCGCTCGCGCCCACACACCCGTGCTGCCCCGCCGCACGGGGGCGCGGACCTCTGCGTCGTGTGCGCGAGATGTGTCGGGCAGGTGACATCCGCTTCGCGGTGAGCGAACCACCCGCTCCCGACGGGAAGGATCCGGCCCGGAGATGGTTGTATGACAACGTGACGGAGACGATCGAGACCACGAACCCGCTGACCGCAGCCGACCGCTGCGACCGGTGCGGCGCTCAGGCCTACGTCCGCGTGCAGCTGCCCGTGGGCGAGCTCCTGTTCTGCGCCCACCACGCTCGCGAGCACGCGCCGAAGTACTCGGCGCTCGCGACGCACGTCCAGGACGAGACCGACAAGCTCCTCGCCGAGCACGGCGCGGGAGCGGGCGCCGCTCGCTGAGCGCACGACCCAGGCGGCGCACCCGGACCGGGTGACGTCGCCGCGAGACCTTCGGACGGGCCCGTCCGGCAAGAGCCGGGCGGGCCCGTTCGCATGCCCGGCCCCGTTCGCGCTGCGGAACCCGTCCGCGCGCCCCGGCGGCGCCCGCGTGCTCTCTCGTGCCCGGCGAGCCCGCGACCGCCCCTCCCCCGGGCGCTCGTCACGCCGCGGCCCAGGTGGAGCGCCTGCGCCGAGGTAGAGCCACCTCGCCGAGGTGGAGCGACGTGCCGCTCGACCTCGACCACATCGCTCTACCTCGACGCCGGGTCGCGTCGACCGGCAGGCGGGCGGACACCGGCCTCAGGGAGGCCGGGGCGGACCACAGAGGCCCGGGTACGCGGAAGGCCCGCCTCCCTCGCGGGGGGCGGGCCTTCTGCGGTGCGGCTCAGTCGAGGTAGTCGCGCAGGACCTGCGAGCGGCTGGGGTGCCGGAGCTTCGACATGGTCTTCGACTCGATCTGCCGGATGCGCTCGCGCGTCACGCCGTAGACCTTGCCGATCTCGTCGAGCGTCTTCGGCTGGCCGTCGGTCAGGCCGAACCGCATGGACACGACCCCGGCCTCGCGCTCGGACAGGGTGTCGAGCACCTGGTGCAGCTGCTCCTGCAGCAGCGTGAAGCTCACGGCGTCCGCGGGCACCACGGCCTCGGAGTCCTCGATGAGGTCACCGAACTCGCTGTCGCCGTCCTCGCCGAGCGGGGTGTGCAGCGAGATGGGCTCGCGACCGTACTTCTGGACCTCGACGACCTTCTCGGGGGTCATGTCGAGCTCCTTGGCGAGCTCCTCCGGCGTGGGCTCGCGGCCCAGGTCCTGGAGCATCTGCCGCTGGACGCGGGCGAGCTTGTTGATGACCTCGACCATGTGCACCGGGATGCGGATGGTGCGGGCCTGGTCGGCCATGGCGCGGGTGATCGCCTGCCGGATCCACCAGGTGGCGTACGTCGAGAACTTGTAGCCCTTGGTGTAGTCGAACTTCTCGACCGCGCGGATCAGACCGAGGTTGCCCTCCTGGATCAGGTCCAGGAACAGCATGCCGCGGCCGGTGTAGCGCTTGGCGAGCGAGACGACCAGACGGAGGTTGGCCTCGAGCAGGTGGTTCTTCGCGCGGCGGCCGTCGCCGGCGATCCACTGCAGCTCGCGGCGCGCCTTCGGCTCGAGCTCCTCGCCGATCGCGGCGAGACGCTCCTCGGCGAACAGGCCGGCCTCGATGCGCTTGGCGAGCTCGACCTCCTGCTCGGCGTTCAGCAGCGCGACCTTGCCGATCTGCTTCAGGTAGTCCTTGACCGGGTCCGCGGTGGCTCCGGCGGTGACGACCTGCTGCGCCGGCGCGTCGTCCTCGTCGCGGTCGGACACGACGAAGCCGGTGTCCTCCTGCTCGGGGGTCTTCGCGGCCGCGGGAGCCGCCTCGGTGGTCTCGGAGTCCTCGGCGGTCTCCTCGACCTCGGCGACCTCGACCTCGACGTCCTCGATCTCGACGTCCTCGATCTCGTCGACGTCGGGCTCGTCGTCGTCCTTGGCCTTCGTGGCCTTGGTCGCCTTCACGGGCTTCGCGGTGGCGGCCTTGCCGGTGGTCGCCTTCTTCGCGGCCGGCTTGGCGGCGGCGGCACGGGTGCGCTTGGCGGCGGGCTTGGCCGGCTCCTCGCCGTCCTCGGCCGCGACGGTGGCGCGGGTCGACGGGCGGGCCTTCGCGGTGGTCGCGGCGGCGACGCGCGGCGCCGCGGCCGTCGGCTCCGAGACCGTGATGCCGGCGTTGGCCAGACCGCGCACGACGGCCTTCAGCCGCTTGGCGTCCTCCACCTGGGCGGCCTCGCACGCCGAGCGCAGGGCAGCGGCGTCGACGCTCCCGTTGGTGCGCCCGACGCGGACGAGGTCCTGCAGGGCGGGGTGCTCGAACTCGCGCGGGAGGGTGGGGGTGGAAGTCTGGGGCGTCACGAATGACCTTTCGGCAGCAAGGGACCCGGTTCGGCGCATCGGGTACCTCGATATTGTACCGGCCCGCGCCCACGCAGGGGCGCCGCCGTCCGGGCGGCGAGGCCCGTTCCGGCAGACCGGATGACCTGTCAGATCTGCTCAACGCACGGGCGCCGTGAAGGATTCCCCGCGGAGCCACCCGGGCGTGTCACCTGGACGCCCGGCGCCGGTCGCGACGGGCCGCGCCGCACCCGGCCGCCCCGGTCGCGTCGGCGACCGGCGGCCGGGGCCGCCGGCCTCAGCTCGGGTCGGGCTTGACCGCGAGGACGGGGCACGGCGAGTCGAGCAGGATCCGCTGCGCGTTGGCCCCGAGGATCAGCTTGCCGACCGGGCTGCGGCGGCGCAGGCCGATCACGATGAGGGACGCGTCGGTCTCCTCCGCCGTGCCGATCAGCGACTCCGCGACGTCGCGGCCGCCGGAGATCACCCGCACGTCGTGCGGGACGTCCCGCGCCCCCAGGGACCGCCGCACCTCGTCCAGGGCGGTCGTCAGCTCGGCCTTCTGCTCGTCGGACTCGTCGCCGCGCTCGCTCACCACCACGACCAGCGTCTCGGCCCGCCGGACCGCCTCGCCCGTCGCGGCGGTGAGGGCTGCCTGGCCCTCGACCGTCGCCAGGTACCCGACCACGATGCTCATGGGTGCTCCTCGCACATTGCTCCACGTCCCGGGCCGGGCACCGGAGCGCCCTCGCGCGGGTGCGGCCGTGGACCGTGCTCCGACGGTACCGGACTGTCTCGCCCGGCACGACCGACGCCGACGCGCTCAGCAGCGACGACGCAGCCACCCCGGCGGCAGGCCGTACCCGAGCGCCCGGTCGAGCAGCTCGGCGAGCCGGTGCCCCGGGTCCTGGTCGAGCGCCCGCTCCACCAGGACGGACGCCCGCACGGCGTCGCCGCCCCACCAGGCGAGCAGCGCCAGCAGGGTGAGAGCGGGCGCCTGGCGGTCGCGCCGGCCGTGCGCGACGACGCGCTCCAGGACGGCACGCGCGGCGTCCACGAGCTCGTCGTCGGGCTCGCGGCCCCCGACCGGGTCGACCATGAGGTCGAGCGCGTCCCGCACGCGCCGGGAGACGGCCCGCGCTCCGTCGGAGCCGGGACCGCCCGCGGCACCGCCCGCCCGCCGGCCGTCCGGGTGGTGCTGGTCCTCCGGGGCGCGCGGGGCGTCCGGGTCGTCGTCCTCGGCCGCACCGTCGTCGTCGTGGCCGTCGACGTCGTCGTGGCCGTCGACGTCGTCGTGGCCGTCGAGGCCGTCGGGGTCCTCCGGGTCGTCCGGATCGCCCGGCTCTCCCGGGTCGCCCTGACCCGTCGCCCGCGCGACTCCGAGCCCGTCCGGCGCCGCGCGCACGAGCGCGTCCGGCAGGCCGGCGTCCCCGCCGACCAGGGTGAGCACCACCGCGTCGCGGACGACGGGGTCCAGCAGCCCCGCCTCGACGCGGCCGAGCACCGCGGCGCGGACCGGGGCGCCCGGGTCCGCGCGGGTGGCCGAGAGCGCCCCGCGCCAGCCGTCCAGCGAGCGCTGCCGCCACCGGAGCACGGCCGCCGCGTCGTCCGACCGCAGCAGGGTGTCGAGACAGCGCGACCGTGCGGCGGCGGCGCTCCGCCTCGGCCCGGGCGGCGCGGGCCGGATCACGCCCACGTCGTCGCGGCTGGGTGCCACCGTGCCCCTGCCCACGAGCCGGCCCGCGAGCTCGCCCCCGCGGAGGTCGTCCAGCGGGCGCCCGCCGGGCGGGCAGCAGCCGCGGTCGCGGCAGTCGAGGCCGAGGTACCGGTCGCCGGTGACGTACCAGACGGACACGGGTCCCAGCTGGGCGGCGGCGTGCCGGGCCTCCTCCGCGGCGCGCACCACGTCGGCGCCGGGGGCCGGACGCAGGCCGCGGGCGGCGTCGCGGGGGTCCGCCTCGTCGCCGTAGACGACGACCACCACCTCGCGGGCGCCGTCGGCGTCCAGGTGCGCGACCGCGCCGGCGACCAGGACGGCGCCGTCCGGCGCCAGCACGTCGGCCACGTCCAGCCGTGCCACGAGCCCGACGGTGCGGCCCGGCGGGCGCAGCGCCACCAGCACGACCGAGCCCTGCGGACGGAACCCCAGCTGGTG
This sequence comes from Cellulomonas sp. NEAU-ZC6, assembly GCF_056844425.1. Lineage (NCBI taxonomy): Bacteria > Bacillati > Actinomycetota > Actinomycetes > Micrococcales > Cellulomonadaceae > Cellulomonas > Cellulomonas sp. NEAU-ZC6. Next base: position 739,372 of record NZ_JBXFYH010000001.1, read on the forward strand.
CGGCACGAGGGTGAGCAGCTCGCGGGTGTGCTCGAGCCGCAGCGCGGTGCGCCCGAGCGCCGCGGAGCGGGCGGGGCGCCCGGACCGGGCGGTCGAGGTGGTCGGGTCGGCGTGGTCGCGGTCGGTCGTCGGCGGCGTCGGCCGCGGCGTCGTGGTGGTCATGCGCCCACCCGACCCGATCCGCCCCGGCTCCGACGGTCGCGCCGGCCCAGGCCTGGGGACGACGCGCGCACCGGCGGGCTGTGGAGGACTCGGCGCCCGCTCGTGGAGCGGCGCTACTGTGGCGCCGTGCTCCCCCGTCCTGCCGCCGTCGTCCTCGTCGCGCTCGCGACCCTCACCACGGCGGCCTGCACGGGCACGACCGGGTCGCCGGCGCCGACGGCCTCGACGTCCGCGGACCCGGCACCGTCGCCCGGCGAGTCGCTGCTGCCCAGCCCGACCGCGACCGGTTCCGCCGTCGGGGACCTGGCACCCGGGTTCCCCGCGGACCTGGTCACCCCGCCGGACGGCAGCGAGATCCTGGTGTCCACCGCGGCGACCGACGACGCGACCGGCCTGACGACGATCAGCCTGAACCTGCGCAGCCCCCTGGAGACCGCGGCCCTCGTGCAGGGGGTCCGCGACCAGCTGGCCGCGGGCGGGTTCACGGAGACGGTGGTCGACCCCGGGTCGACCGGGCTGGCCGCCACGTCGACCTTCACGCGGGGCACGGACGGCGTCGAGCTGCTCACCCTCGGCGTGCTGGACCGGGACGGGGTCCGGACGCTCACCCTGGGCGGGTCCGTCCGGCTGTGAGGCCCTAGGCTCGCCGCGTGAGCCCCCGCACCGCCCCCGTCGACGCCGAGGACCTCCGCTCCCGGGTCGACGCCCTGCTCGTCGAGCACGTCGAGGAGCTGCTGCCCGAGCTCGTGGCCTCCGGTGCCGGCGCGGCCGAGCTGGCCGAGGCGCTCGGCGTCATGCTCACGGGCGGCAAGCGGCTGCGCGCGGCGTTCTGCTACTGGTCCTGGCGTGCGCACGGCGGCGACCCGGACTCCCCGGACGCCGAGGTCGTGCGCCGGGTCGGCGCCGCGCTCGAGCTGTTCCAGGCGGCGGCGCTGTTCCACGACGACGTGATGGACGACTCCGACACCCGCCGCGGCCTGCCGGCGGCGCACCGGCGGTTCGCCGCGATGCACGCCGAGCGCGGGTGGTCCGGGGACCCGCGCCGGTTCGGGGAGTCGGCCGCGATCCTGCTGGGCGACCTCGCCCTGGTGGCGAGCGAGCGCGAGTTCGTCCGCGCCGTCGCCGGCTGCGCACCGGAGCGCCGGGAGGCCGCGCACGCGGTGTTCGAGCGGATGCGCACCGAGGTGACCGTCGGCCAGTACCTGGACCTGCTGGCCCAGGTGCTGCCGTGGGGCGAGGACCCCGCGGCCGACGAGGAGCGCGCCCGCGAGGTCGTGATCGCGAAGGCCGCGCGCTACAGCGTCGAGCACCCGCTGCTGCTCGGCGCGGTGCTGGCCGGCGCCGACGACGCGGCGCTGGCGACGACCAGCGCGTTCGGCCTGCCGCTCGGCGAGGCGTTCCAGCTCCGCGACGACCTGCTGGGGGTGTTCGGCGACCCCGCGGCCACCGGGAAGCCCGCAGGCGACGACCTGCGCGAGGGCAAGCGCACCGTGCTGGTCGCACGGGCGATGGCGCACGCCCGCGCCGCGGGTGACACCGGGCTGGCCGCCGCGCTGCACGCGGGCCTCGGCGACCGGGACCTGGACGACACGGCCTGCGGTGCGCTGGCGGACCGGATCGCCGCGAGCGGCGCGGTCGACGACGTCGAGGCGCTGATCGCGGAACTCGGCGGGCGCGCGTTCGCCGCGCTGGCCACGGCGCCCCTGGGCGAGGACGGCCGCGCCATGCTCGTCGAGCTCGGGCACGCGGCGGTCGACCGCCGCGCCTGACGGGACGCACCCGGCCCCGCGGCCGGGTCGGCCGCTGCGGCCCCGGCGTCGAGGACCGCGGCGGCCGGGCGTCAGAGCGCCTGGGCCCGACGGCGGATCTCGGTCTTGTGCCCCGCGCGCAGCGCGTCCACCGGGCGACCCGGCAGGGACTCGTCGGGCGTGAACAGCCAGGCGATCGCCTCGGCGTCCGTCAGGCCGACGTCGCCGAGCACGCTCAGCGTGCCCTGCAGCGAGGCGAGCACGGTGGCCCGGGCCACGGGGGCGTCGTCCTCGTCGTCCTCGTGCGCGTCGCGCGCCGTGGGGTTCGCCGCGTCGACCGGCACGACGAACGCGGCCGGGATGCTGAGCACGGGCGGGCTGCCGCGCCGGATGCCGACCAGGCGGCGCTCCTTGAGCAGGCGGCGGACCTTGCCGGCGTCGAGACCGAGCTCGTCCGCCACGTCGGGCACGGTCAGCCAGGAGTCGACCAGGTCATCGGGGTGGGGCTCTGCAGTCACGCGGACCAGGGTATCGACACCCGCGCGGTGACACGTCCGGACGCACCCGTTCCCCCGTGCGGCGCAGGCCGCTCGCCCGGGGGTGTGAGGAATGCAGGAAAGAGCCGCTGGTCAAACGGACAAAAGCCCACGCCGACTTCCCAGCCCCCGGAGCGTGCACTACCGTCGCACTAGTCACACGAGTCACACGCGCCTCACAGGCCACGTGCACCACACCGGCACCACGTTCTCTCAGCACAGGGGTTCCCACCATGACGCAGCCCGCCCTCGCCCTCGCGGACCAGGTCGCTCGCACCCGCGAGGACGGCTCGCCGACCCGCGGAGCCGGTCGCCGGGCCCGCCGGCTCGCCACGGGGACCGGTGCCATCGCGATCGCCGCGGTCGCGGTCACCGCCACGGGCGGGGTCGCCCACGCGGACGAGGAGTACACCGTCCGCAGCGGCGACACCGTGAGCCACATCGCCGCGAAGCACGGCACCTCGGTGCAGGCGGTCCGCAGCGCCAACGGGCTCGACGCGCGGGCGTCCATCCAGGCCGGCCAGCGGCTCACCGTCCCGACCGGCTCCCCGGCACCCGCCGCGCGCCCGGCGGCCGCGCCGTCCGCGAGCACGCACACGGTCGCGTCCGGCGAGACCGTCTCCGCGATCGCGCAGCGCTACGGCACCACCGTCGCCGCGATCGTGTCCGCCAACGGCCTGGACTCCCGCGCCTTCATCCGCGTCGGCCAGACGCTCACCGTCTCCGGCGCCGGGGCCCCGGCGGCGAGCACCCCGGCCGCACCGGCCGCCGCCGGCACGCACACGGTCGCCTCCGGCGAGACCGTCTCCGCGATCGCCCAGCGCTACGGCACCACGGTCGCGTCGATCGTGTCCGCCAACGGCCTGGACTCGCGCGCGTTCATCCGCGTCGGCCAGACGCTGCGGGTCTCCGGCGCCGCGGCCGCGAGCCCCGCTCCCGCCGCGCCCGCCGCGGCGCGCGGTGCGCACACGGTCGCCTCCGGCGAGACCGTGTCGTCGATCGCGCAGCGCTACGGCACCACCGTCGCCGCGATCGTGTCCGCCAACGGCCTCGACTCCCGGGCGTTCATCCGCGTCGGCCAGTCGCTCACCGTCCCCGGTGCCGGGCAGGCCGCCCCGGCCGCCGCCGCACCCGCAGCCGGCACCACGCTGGTCGGCAACACGTTCCTCGGCCGCACGTACGCGCCGACGGTCGTCGCCTCGGCCAACGCCAACAAGGCGACCCTGCTCGCGATGGGCGTGCCGTCCAAGGCCGAGATGCAGGCGAAGGTCGCCGCCACCGCGCGGTCGATGGGCGTCGACCCGAGGCTGGCGCAGGCGATCGCGTTCCAGGAGTCGGGGTTCAACCACACGTCGGTGTCGCCGGCCAACGCCATCGGCACGATGCAGGTCATCCCGAGCTCCGGCGAGTGGGCCGAGCAGCTGACGGGCCGCGAGATCAACCTGCTGGACCCGGACGACAACGTCGTCGCGGGCGTGGCGATCCTGCGCCAGCTGGTGACGACCTCCCCCGACCTGTCCACGGCCATCGCGTCGTACTACCAGGGCGCGTCCTCGGTGAAGCGGAACGGCATGTTCAGCGACACCCGGCGGTACGTCGCCAACATCCAGACGCACATGGCGCGGTTCTAGCGGGCCCCGCCTGCGGGGCCTGACCCGGACGCGCCCGTAGACTTCGGCCCGTGGGAGCAACCGTCACCGATCCGCTCGTCGGCCAGCTGGTCGACGGGCGCTACGAGGTCGTGTCACGCATCGCGCGCGGCGGCATGGCCACGGTGTACCTCGCGGTGGACCGCCGGCTGGACCGGGACGTCGCGCTCAAGGTCATGCACCCGCACCTCGCCGAGGGCGGTGCCGGCTCGGACTTCGTCGCCCGGTTCCGCCGCGAGGCACGGGCCGCCGCGCGCCTGACGCACCCCGGCCTGGTCGGCGTCTACGACCAGGGCGTGGACGGCGGCACGTCCTACCTGACCATGGAGTACGTCGACGGCGTGAACCTGCGCCGGTACCTGTCGGAGCGCGGCTCGCTGACCGTCGGCGCGGCGCTGGACGTCACCGAGCAGGTGCTCGACGCCCTGGCCGCCGCGCACCGCGCCGGCCTCGTGCACCGCGACGTCAAGCCCGAGAACGTGCTGATGGCGTCCGACGGCCGGATCAAGGTCGCCGACTTCGGCCTGGCCCGTGCGGTCACCGAGGTCACCTCCACGACGACCGGGACGGTGTTCGGCACCGTCGCCTACCTGGCGCCCGAGCTCGTCGTCCGCGGCGCCAGCGACGCCCGCACCGACGTCTACGCGACGGGCGTCCTGCTCTACGAGATGCTCACCGGCGCGCAGCCGTTCACCGGCGAGACGCCGATCCAGATCGCGTTCCAGCACGTGAACTCCGACGTGCCCGCGCCGTCCGACGCCACCGACGCCGGCTGGCTGCCCGTCGAGGTCGACGAGCTGGTCGGGGCGCTCGCCGCGCGCGAGCCCGACGACCGGCCCGCCGACGCCGGCGCCGCGCTCGCGCTGCTGCGCCGCACCCGGACCGCCCTCGACGCCGCGACGCTGGACCGCCGGGTGGACGTCGCCCCGGTGGTCGCCCTGCCCCAGGCGACCGACCCGGAGCAGGACGACACGGGTGCGACGCGCTCCGGCGCCACCCCGGTCCCGGGCGGGGCCGCCGACGACGCCCGGGGCGACACCACCCGGATCGACGCACCCGGCCGCACGGTCGCGCTGCCCATCGGCGCGGTGTCGGTCTCCGGGACCGCCGCCGACGCGGTCGACCGACCCCGTCCCGGCCGCCGGAGGGTGTGGGCCTGGGTGGTCGCCGCCGTGCTGCTGCTGGCCGCCGTCGGCGGCGGGACGTGGTGGTACGTCGCCGTCGGACCCGGTGCCTACACGACCGTCCCGGCCCTCGCGGAGCTGACCGAGGACCAGGCCCTCGACGCGCTCGACGCCGAGGGCCTGCGCAGCGACGTCGTGCAGGCCTTCGACGACGAGGTGCCCGCGGGCTCCGTCGTCTCGACCGACCCCGGCGACGGCGAGCGGGTCCGCAAGGACGGGACGGTGACGGTCACCGTCTCGCGCGGTGTGGACCTGGTGACGGTGCCCGAGGGCGTCGTCGGCGTGCCGCAGGCCGATGCCGAGGCGGTGCTCACCGGGGCGGACCTCGCCACCGACTACGTCGAGGGCGACCACTGGGACGACGCCGCCGCGCTCGGCCAGGTGCTGAAGGCCACGGACGCCGATGGTGCCGACCTGGTCCCCGGCACCCAGGTCAAGCGCGGCTCGACGGTCCTGCTCACCGTCTCCGACGGTCCCGCCCCCGTGACGATCGTCAACGTGGTGGGCGCGTCGGTGGACCAGGCGACGTCGCAGCTGGAGAGCATCGGCCTGAAGGTCGCCGCCGAGGAGGTGTTCAGCGACACCGTGCCCGCCGGCGACGTCGTCGCGCAGGACCCGGCGGGCAGCACCGAGGCGCACCGGATGGACACCGTGACCCTGCAGGTGTCGAAGGGCCCGGAGACGGTCGCCATGCCGAACCTGACCGGCAAGCAGTACGAGGAGGCCGCCGCGGCGCTCGAGGCGCTGGGGCTGAAGGCGCAGCGCCAGAACGTCCTGGGCGGGCTGTTCGGCACGGTCCGCGACCAGAGCGTCGCGGAGAACCAGCAGGTCCCCAAGGGCAGCACCATCACGCTCACGGTGGTCTGACCCGGCACGAGGAGGCACGCGTGACCCTGGACGACCTCGTCCGGCTGCGCCGGGCGCGGGACCGGATGGACCGCGACTACGCCCAGCCCCTCGACGTCCCGACGCTGGCGCGCGACGCGCTGATGTCCGCGGGCCACTTCTCCCGCAGCTTCCGGGCCGCCTACGGCGAGACGCCGTACGCGTACCTGATGACCCGCCGCATCGAACGCGCCAAGGCGCTGCTCCGCCGCGGCGACCTCAGCGTGACGGAGGTGTGCATGGCCGTCGGCTGCACCTCGCTCGGCTCGTTCAGCACCCGGTTCACGGAGCTGGTCGGGGTGAGCCCGAGCGCCTACCGGGCCCGCTCGCACGACGCGGGCGCGGCGATCCCGGCGTGCGTCGCGAAGATCCGCACGCGACCGGTCAGGAACGAAGAAGCCACGCCGCGACCCGCGGCCCTAGCGTGACGGGCATGGACCTCACCCTCTCGCAGTGCTTCATCGCCGTCGACGACCACGAGGCGGCCATCGCGTTCTACCGGGACGTCCTCGGCCTGGAGGTACGCAACGACGTCGGCTTCGAGGGGATGCGGTGGGTCACCGTCGGCTCCCCCGCCCAGCCGGACGTGCACATCGTGCTGGAGCCGCCGCTGGCGGACCCCGGCGCCTCGGCGGCCGACAAGCAGGCGATGGCCGAGCTGCTGGCCAAGGGCCTGCTGCGCGGCGTCATCTTCGCCACCGACGACTGCGACGCCACGTTCGAGCGGATCCGGTCCGCCGGCGGCGAGGTGCTGCAGGAGCCGATCGACCAGCCGTACGGGGTGCGGGACTGCGCGTTCCGCGACCCGTCGGGCAACCAGCTCCGGTTCAGCCAGCGCAAGACCGCCTGACCCCGGCGTCCGCCGGTACGACGACGCCCGCGCCACCGCCGCCCCGTGGGGCCGGTGACGCGGGCGTCGTCGTGCGCCGGGACGTCAGGAGCGCCGGAGCAGCTCCACGACCTGGAACGCGAGCTCCAGCGACTGCTGGTGGTTCAGCCGCGGGTCGACCAGCGTCTCGTACCGCCGCGCGAGGCCGGCGTCGTCGATCTCTTCGGCACCACCGAGGACCTCGGTGACGTCGTCGCCCGTGAGCTCCATGTGCAGCCCGCCCGGGACCGTGCCCAGGGCGCGGTGCACCTCGAAGAACCCGGCGACCTCGTCCATCACGTCGGAGAACCGGCGGGTCTTGTAGCCGGAGGCCGAGGTGATGCCGTTGCCGTGCATCGGGTCGCAGACCCAGGTGACCGGGCGGCCGTCGGCCGTGACCTTCTCCACCAGGCTCGGCAGCAGGTCCCGGATCTTGCTCGCGCCCATGCGGGTGATGAACGTGATCCGGCCCGGCTCCGCGCTCGGGTTGAGCTTGTCGATCAGGCGCAGCGCGTCGTCCGCGGTGGACGTGGGCCCGAGCTTGATGCCGAGCGGGTTGTGCACGCGGCTGAAGTAGTCGACGTGCGCGCCGTCCAGCTGCCGGGTGCGCTCCCCGATCCACAGGAAGTGCGCCGAGCAGTCGTACGGCAGCCCGGTCCGCGAGTCGATCCGGGTGAGCGGCCGCTCGTAGTCGAGCAGCAGCCCCTCGTGGCTCGAGTAGAAGTCCACGGTGCGCAGGGCGTCGAAGTCGGCGCCGCACGCGGCCATGAACCGGATCGCGCGGTCGATCTCGGCGGCGATCTCCTCGTACCGGGCGTAGGCCGGGTTGGCGGTGAACCCGCGGTTCCACTCGTGCACCCGCAGCAGGGACGCGAAGCCCCCGGTGGTGAAGGCGCGGATGAGGTTCAGCGTCGACGCGGACGTGTGGTACGCGTCGAGCAGCCGCTCCGGGTCCGGCGTGCGCGCCTCGGGCGTGAACTCGAAGCCGTTGATGATGTCGCCCCGGAACGCGGGCAGCGTGACGCCGTCGCGGGTCTCGGAGTCGGACGAGCGCGGCTTGGCGTACTGCCCGGCCATCCGGCCCATCTTGATGACGGGCAGGCTGGCGCCGTAGGTGAGCACGACGGCCATCTGCAGCACCGTCATGATCTTGCCGCGGATGTTGTCGGCCGTGGCCTCCGCGAAGGTCTCGGCGCAGTCACCGCCCTGCAGGAGGAACGCCTCGCCCCGGCCGGCGGCCGCGAGCTGCCCGCGCAGCGCGTCGGCCTCCCCCGCGAACACCAGCGGCGGCAGGCCCGCGAGCCGGTCGGTGACCCGCGTCAGCGCGTCCCGGTCCGGCCACGCCGGCTGCTGCGTGACCGGCAGGTCCCGCCAGGCGTCGAGCCCGGCGAGCACCTGCGGATCGGCCTCGACGCTCATCAGTGCGCCGCTGCGGGCACCAGGGACTGCCCGATGCCCTCCAGGAGCTCGCCGAACCACGCCTGCTGGACGTCGAACGCCTTGCCGCCGGCGATCCGCGGGAACGCGATCGCCTTGAGGCGGTCGCCGTCCTCCTCGTCGTGGCCGATGACGCCGGCCTCGCCGCGCAGGGCGCACTCGACGGCCAGGTCGGTCATCGACTTGATCAGGCGCAGGTCGTCCGCGTTCGCGGCCGCGGCGCGCGAGTAGTAGCCGGACTTCTGGACCATGACCTTCTCGGCGCCGAGCTTCTCCGCGAACTGCTTCGCGAACCACTGGCCCGGGTTGATCGTGTCGAGCTTGACGTGGCCGAACGGGTCGCGCGGCACCTCGGCGCCGGAGGCCTCGAGCTGCTCGACGATCTCGTGCATGCCCGCACCCTCGGACAGGAAGATGTTGACGTTGCCCTGCTCGTCCATGATCGCCTTGAGGCGCGCGGCCTCGGCGTCGATGTCGAGCGCCAGCTCGGGCAGGAACACGGCGTGGATGTCCCAGCGCTCACGCGTCAGGCCCAGGGCCGGGGCCCACTCCTGGCGGTCGAGCCACTTGCGGTACTCGGCGGCGGACGCGGCGGTCAGCCAGCCGCAGTGCCGGCCCATGACCTCGTGCACGATCAGCATGCGCGGGCCGGAGCGGTGCTCGCCGATGACGTTCGCGGCGAAGCCGGCGGCCTCCTCGGCGGCGGTCCACGCGCCGAGCGACTGCTTGATCGGCACCACGTCGTTGTCGATGGTCTTCGGCAGGCCCACGACGGTCAGGCCGTAGTCGTTGTCCGCCAGGTACGCGGCGAGGTCCGCGGCGGTGGTGTTGGTGTCGTCGCCGCCGATGGTGTGCAGGACGTCGACGCCGTCGGCCTTCAGCCGCTCGGCCGCGACCTGCAGCGGGTCCTCGCCCTCGGCGACCAGGCCGCGCTTGACGCAGTCGGCCGCGTTGGTGAGCTTCACCCGCGAGTTGCCGATCGGCGAGCCGCCGAACTTGTGCAGCAGGTGCGCCTGCGCGCGGCCCTCGGCGTCGATGACGATCTTGTCGCCGCGCAGGAGCCCGTAGTAGCCGTGCTGGTAGGCGATGATCTCGACCTCGGGGGCGATCTCGGTGTACCGCTCGATGAGACCACCGACGGCCGAGGACAGGCACGGAGCGAAGCCACCCGCGGTCAGGAGCGCGACGCGACGAACCGACATGAGACACACCTCTCGTTGAACTGCACAGCTGGGCGTTTCCCGGCCGCGCGGCCACTCAAGGCGACGCGTGCGGCCTGGACCCGGGACCGAGGTCCTGGGACGTCCGGCGCCGACGGGCGCGGACGGACGGGCTCATCCTACTGAGCCGGGGCGTCGTCCTCCGGCGGGACCGGAACCTGGACATCGGGCACGGCGCGGCCGCCGGGGGCGGTCGGCTCGGGCGCGGCCTGGCCGGTCGCGGCGGGGTGCCCGGTGGCGATCCGGGCCTTCTGGGTGGCCGCGTAGATGTCGACGTACTCCTGGCCCGACAGGGCCATGAGCGCGTACATGATCTCGTCGGTGACCGAGCGCAGGATGAACCGGTCGTTCTCCATGCCGCGGTACCGGCTGAAGTCGAGGGGCTCGCCGATGACGACGCCGATCCGGCGCGGGCGCGGCAGGCGCTGGCCGAGCGGCTGCGCCTTGTCCGTGTCGATCATCGCGACGGGGATGACCGGGGCGCCGGACTCGAGGGCCATGCGCGCCACGCCGGTCTTGCCGCGGTAGAGCCGGCCGTCGGGGCTGCGGGTCCCCTCGGGGTAGATCCCGAAGAGCTTGCCCTCCCCCAGGCGGTTCAGCCCGGTGCGCAGCGCCGCCTCGGACGCCTTGCCGCCGCTGCGGTCCACGGGGATGGTGCCGACGCCGCGCATGAAGCCGGCGGTCAGCCGGCCCTTGAGGCCCCGCCCGGTGAAGTACTCGTTCTTGCCGATGAACACGATCTCGCGGTCCAGCACGAGCGGCAGGAAGAACGAGTCGACGACGGCCAGGTGGTTGCTCGCGAGGATCGCGGCACCGCTGCTCGGCACGTGCTCCGCGCCCCGTACCCAGGGACGGAACAGCAGGTGCAGCAGCGGGCCGACGAGGACCCGCTTCATGAACCAGTAGAACAACCTGCCACCTCTCGCCCTTCGTGACCGCGGGACACCCGCGCCCCTCGGTCCGACCGACTCTAGAGTGCTGCCATGGCTCCGCGTCCCGATCGTCCCGACCCGTCCCCCGAGGGCGACGAGCCCGACGGCGCCCGTGATGCCCACGGCGACCGTCCGGACGACGCCGGGGACCGGGTCACCGACGAGCAGTGGGCCGCGATCGTCGCCGACCTGCGTGGCGACGACGGCCCGAGCGGTGCGGCGGAGCCGCCGACCGCCGCCGCCGCAGGCCAGGACGACCCGCGGACGTCGTCCGGTCCCGCCGTAACCTACCCCGTCGCACCCTGGGTCACCGACCGGCGCGTCGTGCGACCCGCCCGTCCGGACGACGCCGCGGCGCCCTCGGCGCCCGCATCCCCCGGCGCGCCCGCCGGCGACGACGCCGCGGGGCCCCCGTCGTCCGGGCGCGACTGGGACGCCACCGGGCAGATGGACGACGCCGAGCGCCGGGTCGACGAGGCGGAGCACTTCCGGCCGCCGGACCCCGGCCCGGTGCTGGGCGGGGACCCGCTGCTCACCATGGCGTGGTTCGCCGTCGCCGGGATGCCGGTGGTGTGGCTCGTGGTGCTGATCGCGTGGCGCGACGCGCCCGCCGTGATCATGCAGGCGTCGGTCGTGGTGTTCGTGCTCGGCCTGGTCGTGCTGATCTGGCGGATGCCGCACCGGCGCGAGGACCGGCACGACGACTCGGACGGCGCCGTCGTCTGACGCGCCGCCCGGGGTCGTGCCGGCCGGTCCGCGGGTCAGCGGCGCGCGAGGTCCGCCGCGCCGACGATGCCCGCGTCGTTGCCCATCGACGCCAGCGCGAAGGTGGCCTCCGGGCGGTGGCCGCGGGCGGACAGCTGGTCCAGGAACGCGCGGCGGGCCGGCGCGAGCAGCAGGTCGCCGGCCGCGCTCACGCCGCCGCCGATCACGACGATCGAGGGGTCCAGCAGCGCCGCGACGGACGCGGAGCCCTCGCCGATCCAGCGGCCGAGCTCGGCGAGCAGCTCGACGGCCAGCGGGTCGCCCTCCTGGGCGGCCGAGGTGACGTGCGGGCCGGTCAGCGCGTCGGCGTCGCCGCCCGCCAGCTCCAGCAGCCGGGCGCCGCGCTCGGGCTCCTTGATCAGGGCGGACTGGGCGTCCCGCACCAGGGCGCTGCCGGAGGCGTACTGCTCCCAGCAGCCCTCGTGCCCGCAGCCGCAGTAGTGCCCGCCGGGCACGACGCGCATGTGGCCGACCTCGGCCGCGACGCCCCAGGCGCCCAGCACGAGCTCGCCGTTGACGACGATCGCGCCGCCCAGCCCCGTGCCGATGGTGAGCAGCAGCATGTCCTGCTCCTCGCGCGCGGCACCGAACCGGAACTCGGCCCAGCCGGCGGCGTTGGCGTCGTTCGCGACGACGATCTTGACGTCCTCGCCGATCTCCTTGGCGACGATGTCCCGCAGGGGGTGCTCGCGCCAGGGCAGGTTCGGGGTGAACAGCACGGTGGCCTGGTCGGTGCCGATGAAGCCGGGGGCCGCGAGGCCGATGGCGCCGATCTCGTGCTGCTCGGCCAGCTCCTGGCACGCCTCGATCACGCCGCGGTCGACGCTCGCGGAGTCGCGCGGGTCGGTCTCGCGCCGGGTCTTCGCGATGATCCGGCCGTCCTCGTCGACCACACCGGCGGCGATCTTCGTCCCGCCGATGTCCACACCGATGGCGTGCATGCTGTCCTGCTTCCGCGTCGAGCTCTGGGCCTGGGGCACGCGAGCGGCCCGTCGCGACCGGGACGCTGCAGCACCGGTGCGACGACGGCGGCACTGCGCGCGTGCGCCCCCACGCTAGCGTGCAAACCGGGCGACGCCGCACGCGCCCGGCGGCCTCCGCTCCGGTCCGCGGCCGACCACCCGGACGGACGACGGCGCGGACGCCACCTTCTAGGACCGAAGTCCCTTATGCTGCGGACACCTTCCGACCTCTGACGATGGAGCCAGACTCATGGAGGAGTACAGCAGCCCCCTGCTCGTCGACGTCGGTCCGCGGGAGAACCTCGTGGACCTGCTCGCGGCGCGCGTCGCCGCCACCGGCGACGGCCCGCTCATCGAGTACAAGACCCCGGGCACCGGGACGACCTGGCAGACCGTCGGCGCGCACGAGTTCGACCGGCGCGTGCGCGCCGTGGCCCGCGGGTTCGTCGCGCGCGGGGTGTCCCCCGGCGACCGCGTCGGCATCATGTCCCGGACCCGGTACGAGTGGACGCTGCTCGACTGGGCCCTGTGGACCGCCGGCGCCGTGCCCGTCCCCGTCTACGAGACCTCGTCGGCGGAGCAGGTGCACTGGATCCTCACGGACGCCGCGGTGACGCTGCTCGTGGTGGAGTCCGCCGCGCACGCCGCCACCGTCGCCGAGGTCCGCCCGGAGACCCCGCTGCTGCAGGACGTGCTCGTCCTGGACGACGGCGCGGTCGCCGACCTCGAGGCCGCCGGCGCGGACGTGCCGGACGCGGAGATGGAGCGCCGGCGCCGGGTCGCCGGCCGGGACGACCTCGCCACGCTGATCTACACGTCCGGCACCACCGGGCGGCCGAAGGGCGTCGCCCTCACGCACGGCAACTTCGCCGTGCTGGCGCGCAACGCCGTCGAGGGCCTGCACGAGGTCGTCGCCACCCCGGGCGCGCGCACGCTGCTGTTCATGCCGCTGGCGCACGTGTTCGCGCGGTTCGTCGAGGTGCTCTGCGTGCCCGCCGGCGCCGTGCTCGGCCACACGCCCGACACCAAGCAGCTCCTGACCGACCTGCAGGAGTTCCGGCCGACGTTCATCCTGTCGGTGCCCCGCGTGTTCGAGAAGGTCTACAACTCGGCGGAGCAGAAGGCCGCGGCCGGCGGGAAGCTGAAGATCTTCCAGTGGGCCGCGCGCACCGCGATCGCCTACTCCCGGGCGCTGGACGCCGGCCGGCCGGGTCTCGCGCTGCGGGCGCAGCACGCCCTGGCGGACCGGCTGGTGTTCCACAAGCTCCGCGACGCCATGGGCGGGCGGGTCGAGTGGGCGATCTCCGGCGGCGCGCCGCTGGGCGAGCGGCTCGGGCACTTCTTCCGCGGCATCGGCATCAAGGTGCTGGAGGGGTACGGCCTCACCGAGACCACCGCTCCCGCCACGGTCAACATGCCGGGGCGCACCCGGATCGGCAGCGTCGGGCTGCCGCTGCCCGGCACCTCCGTCCGGATCGCCGCCGACGGGGAGGTCGAGGTCCGCGGGCACCAGGTGTTCGGGCACTACCACCAGAACCCCACCGCGACGGCCGAGGTGTTCGACGACGGCTGGTTCCGCACCGGCGACCTCGGGTCCCTGGACGACGAGGGCTACCTGCGGATCACGGGACGCAAGAAGGAGATCATCGTGACCGCGGGCGGCAAGAACGTCGCGCCCGCCGTGCTCGAGGACCGGCTGCGCGCGCACCCCCTGATCAGCCAGGTGGTGGTGGTCGGGGACGGTCGGCCGTTCATCGGGGCGCTCGTGACGCTGGACCCCGAGGGCCTGCCCGGCTGGTGCGCGGCCCAGGGCCGGCCCGAGCTGACGGTCGCGGAGGCCGCGCGGGACGCCGGCGTGCGCGCGTCCATCGACGAGGGGGTCGAGCGGGCCAACCGGGCGGTGTCCCGCGCGGAGTCGATCCGCAAGTACCGGATCCTCGACCACGACCTGACGATCGCGAGCGGGCACCTGACGCCCAAGCTGAGCGTCCGGCGCACCCACGTGCTCAAGGACTTCGCCACGGACGTCGAGGCGATCTACCGCGAGGACACCACGGGCTGAGGGCGGTTCAGACCCGGCCCAGGCGGGCCAGGAGCGTCGGCGACGGGAGCACCCGCGCGCCGGCGGCCTCCGCGTCCGCGCCGAGCGCGCGGTCGCTGGTGACGACGAGCACCACGCGGCCCGCGGGCTCGGCGCGGACCAGGCGGCGGATCAGGTCGTCGGCGATCTCCCCCTGCGAGAACAGCACCCGCACGCCCCGCGGTCCTGCGGGGCCGCGGGTGCCCGGCTCGGCCTCCTGCCCGTCGAAGCAGCACGTCACCTCGGCTCCCGTGCGCCCCGCGAGGTTCGCCAGCCGCTCGGTCAGGCGACGGCGCTGCTCGGCGAGCGGCTGGTCCGGCCACGCGAGCTTCGACACGTTGTAGCCGTCGACGACCAGGTGGGCCCGCGGCATCCGGAGCAGGTCGTCCAGCAGCGCGGGGTCGTCGGCGCCCCGGCCGCGGGACGTGGGCCGCGGGCCGGGCGCGGCGTCGGCCGGCGCCGGGGCCACCAGGTCGGCGGGCATCCGGGACGCCGGCGGCAGCGCCAGCTCCGTGCGCAGCGCGGCGCCGGCCTCGACGACCGTGTCCAGCAGCAGCCGCACGCGCACCTCGGCGAGCTCGCGCAGCGCCGAGGCGTCCTGGCGTGCGGTGCGGGCGAGGTCGTCGGCGCGGCGCCGGTCGTCGTCCGCGCGGGCACGGACCCGCGCGGTCTCCGCGTGCACCCGCTCGGCCGCGGCGGCGACCTCGGCCGCGTGCTCGGCGGACCGGCGCGCCTCGGCACGGGCCCGGTCCGCGTCGGCGCGCAGCCGGCGGGCGTCCTTGCGCAGCGCCGCCAGCTCGGCCTCGGCGGCGTCGGCGCGCTCGGTCTCCGCGGCCAGCCTCGCGGCGAGCCGGCGGACCTCGGCCTCGGCACGGTTCGCGCGGTGGGTGTCGTCCGGCGCCGGGGGCAGGTCGACCGGGGCGTCGGCGGTCACGGGGTCGCCGTCGGGCGCCGCCTCCCGCGGGTCCAGCGCCGAGACCCGCGCCGCCCAGCCGTCGGGCCGCAGCAGCACCGCCCCGACCGCCAGCGCGAGCCGGTCCTCCGGCGCGGCCGGTCCCGGGGGGTCGGCGAGCAGGTCGGCGGCGAGGCCGGGGTGGGCGTGCGACCACGCCCGGGCCACGCGGGCACGGAACGCGTCGTCCCGGTCGACGGCGAGCCACAGCGGCCCCGCGCCCGCCGCCGCCCGCCGGCGCGGCGCGAACCGGCGCACCGCCGCCAGCGACGCCGGGACCGCGGCGGCGTCCAGCGTGCCGAGCACCTCGGCGGCCAGCGGCAGCACGGCGGCGCGCACGGCGTCCGGGACGGCGTCTGGGGTGGGCTCGGACATGCGGCACACCCTACGGCCGCGCAGGTCGCGGGGGCCGGGGCCCGGCCGGGAGCCCGCCGGAGCCCGGCCAGGGGCCCGCCGGGGCCTGCGGGCGTGTCGGAGGCGGCGGTTAGCGTCCACTCCCATGGTCCACCGGTCCCCCGTCCCCCCGCGCGCCGAGCTGGCGCAGCCGCTCGTCGGGCGACCCGTCCAGGTCACGCTGGACGACATCGGGACCCCGCTGCACGACGTCACGTTCGTCGTCGTCGACCTCGAGACCACCGGCGCCGCGCCGGGCCAGTCCGCCATCACCGAGATCGGCGCCGTCAAGGTGCGCGGCGGCGAGGTGCTGGGCGAGTTCCAGACGCTCGTCGACCCGGGCGGGCCCGTGCCCGCGCAGATCCAGGTGCTCACCGGGATCACCACGGCGATGGTGATCGGCGCGCCGCGGATCGCCGAGGTGCTGCCGTCGTTCCTCGAGTTCGCCCGCGGCTCGGTGCTGGTCGCGCACAACGCCCCGTTCGACGTCGGGTTCCTCAAGGCCGCGGCCGCCGAGACGGGGCACGCGTGGCCCGGGTTCCCGGTCGTGGACACGGTGCGGCTCGCGCGGCGGGTCGTCACGCGCGACGAGGCGCCGAACCACAAGCTCAGCACCCTGGCGGCGCTGTTCCGGGCGACCGTCGTGCCGGAGCACCGCGCGCTCGCCGACGCGCAGGCCACGGTGGACGTGCTGCACGCGCTGCTCAGCCGGCTGGCGCCCCTGGGCATCACGCACCTGGAGGACCTGGCCACCGCGGCCGACGCGGTGCCGGCGGACGTCCGGCGCAAGCGCACCCTCGCCGACGGGCTGCCCGACGCCCCGGGCGTGTACCTGTTCCGCGGCCCGAACGACGAGGTGCTGTACGTCGGCACGTCGACCTCGCTGCGCAAGCGGGTGCGCAGCTACTTCACCGCGGCGGAGAAGCGCTCCCGGATGCGGGAGATGGTCCGGATCGCGCACGCCGTCACGCCGGTGGTGTGCGCGACACCGCTGGAAGCGTCCGTCCGCGAGCTGCGCCTCATCGCCGAGCACACCCCCCGGTACAACCGCCGGTCCCGCTCCCCCGAGCGCATGCCGTGGCTGCGCCTGACGGCCGAGGCCTACCCGCGGCTGTCGATCGTGCGCGACGTCCGGGACGACGCGACGCACATCGGGCCCTTCGCGTCGCAGGGCGCCGCCCAGTCCGCGCTCGAGGCGCTGCACGACGCGTTCGCGATCCGGCGGTGCACCGCCCGGCTGCCCCTGGTGCCGGCGCCGGGTGCCACGGCGTGCCACCTCGCCGAGATCGGTCGCTGCCCCGCGCCCTGCGTCCGGCCCGAGGCCGCCGCGGAGTACGCGCGCACCGTCGAGGACGTCCGCACCTCGATGCTCACGGACCCCGCCGCCGTCGTGGACGCGCACGCCGACCGGATCCGGGCGCTCGCCGGCCAGGAGCGCTACGAGGAGGCCGCCGGCGTGCGGGACCGGCTCGCCGCGTTCCTGCGCGGGTCGGCGCGGTCGCAGCGCCTGGCCCCGCTCGCCGCGTGCGCCGAGCTGGTCGCCGCCCGGCGCACCGACGACGGGGGCTGGGAGGTCGTCCTGGTCCGGTACGGCCGGCTCGCGGGCACCGCCCTGGTCCCGCCCCGCACCGACCCGGTGCCCGCGATCGACTCGCTCCGGGTGACCGGGGAGCACGTGCCACCGCCCGTGCCCCCGGCGCCGGCCGGCCACCCGGAAGAGGCCGACCTCGTGCTCGCCTGGCTCGGGCGCCCCGGGGTCCGGATCGTCAGCGTCAGCACGCCGTGGGCCTACCCCGTCCGGTCGGCGCAGGCGCGCACGGACCCGGCGGACGCGGTGGCCGCGGGCCGGGTGGCGTCGGACCTGGCGGCGCTCGACGAGGAGCCGGGCGGGACGACCTCGGCGGAGGCGGCCCTGGCCGCCGCGCTCGCCGCCACCGGGGCGCAGGGCCCGACCGGGGCGCAGGGCCTGACCGGGTCGCAGGGCCTGACCGGGACGCCGGACCCGACCGGGACACGAGGCCCGACCAGGACGCAGGGCCCCGACGCGGAGGCGCCCGGCGCGGCATGATGGCGTCATGCTGACCGCCATCGTGCACATCGACACCGACGCCGCCCGCATCCCCGAGGCCGCCGCCGCCATCGCCGAGATCCCGGGCGTGAGCGAGGTCTACTCCGTCACCGGCGGCGTCGACCTGATCGCCATGGTCCGCGTGCGGCAGCACGAGGAGCTCGCGGACATCATCGCGGACCGGGTCAGCAAGGTGCCGGGCGTCGTGCGCACCCAGACGTTCATCGCGTTCCGGACCTACTCCCAGCACGACCTCGACCAGGCGTTCGCCCTCGGCATCGAGGACTGACCGGCCCGGGACCGCACGAGGTCGAGGGTTCGTCGCCACGAACGGCACGGAGACCCTCGACCTCGCCGGGAACCCTCGACCTCACGGTCCGGGTCAGGCGGAGGCGGCCGCCCAGCGGGTGAGGACGTCGGCGGCCGCGCCGGAGTCGACGGCGCGGGCCGCGTGCTCCAGGCCGGCGCGCAGGCGCGGGACCAGGTCGCCCCCGGACGCGCCCGTCCCCGGCAGGCTGCCGTCCGCCACCAGGGCCGCGGCGGCGTTGAGCAGCACCGTCTCGCGGGACGGCACCGCCTCGCCCGCCAGCACGGCCCGCGCCACGCCGGCGTTGAACGCCGCGTCGGCGCCGCGCAGGTCCGCGACCGTCAGCCGCGCCAGCCCCAGGTCGGCGACCGGGTCCAGCACGTGCTCGGTCACCGCGCCGCCCTCGACGTGCCACACGTGCGACGTGCCCGTCGGCGCGAGCTCGTCGAGCCCGTCGTCGCCGCGGAACACCAGGGCGTCGGTCCCCCGCCGCCCGAGCACGCCGGCGACCAGGCCGGCCATGCGCGCGTCCGCCACGCCGATCGCCGCGGCCGCGGGCTGCGCCGGGTTGGTCAGCGGCCCGAGGAAGTTGAACACCGTCCGGATGCCCAGCTCGCGCCGGGCGACGGCGACGTGCCGCATCGCCGGGTGGAAGGTCAGGGCGAAGCAGAACGTGATGCCGACCTCGCCCGCCAGCTGCGCGACGCGCTCGGGCGTCTGGTCCAGCCGGATGCCGAGCGCCTCCAGCACGTCCGCCGAGCCGGAGGACGACGACGCGGCGCGGTTGCCGTGCTTGACCACCCGCACCCCGGTGCCGGCGACGACGACGGACGCCATCGTCGAGATGTTGACGGTGTGCGCGCGGTCGCCGCCGGTGCCGACGATGTCGACGGCGCGCCCGGGCACCTCGAACCGCAGGGCGTGCGCCAGCATCGTGTCGGCCAGCGCGGTCAGCTCCGTGACCGTCTCGCCCTTGGACCGGAGCGCGACGAGGAAGCCGGCGACCCGCGCCGGCGAGGCCTCACCGGCCATGATCTGGTCCATCGCCCACGCGGTCTGGGCCTCCCCGAGGTCCTGCCCGTCGACGAGCGTCGTGAGCAGGTCGGACCAGGTGACGGGCTCGGTCATGCGGCGGGGGTCCGCGACAGCAGGCCGGCGACGGCGGCGTGCAGCTCGACCGGGTCGAGCGGCTGGGACACGACGGCGTCGGCGTCGGCCCAGGCGGCGAGCCACGCGTCCTGCGGGCGCCCGGTCAGGACGAGCACCGGCGGGCAGCGGAACACCTCGTCCTTGACCTGGCGCGCCAGGGCCATGCCGCCGACCTTGGCGGCCTCCCCGTCGAACACGAACAGGTCGTACTGGCCGGTCCCGGCCTGCTCCAGCGCGGCGTGCGGGGTGGCGACCTCGCTCCACCGCAGGTCCGGCGCACCGCGGCCCAGCCGGCGCCCGACGCCGAGGCGCACCTGCGCGCGCGTGTCGGCGTCGTCGCTGTAGAGCAGGATGCGCGGGCCCGGCTCGGCCGCGGCGGCGGTCTCGTCGTGGGCGCGGTCAGCAGCCATGGTGGTCCTTCGCTCGTGCGGGGACGCGGCGCGCGCGTCCGGTGCCTGCATCTTGGCACGCCACCACCGGCCCGGTCCCGGGACCCGGCGGGTGGTCGCGCGGACCCGCGCGAACACGCGGAACGAGGTGACGATGTGACAGAAACCTCGGCGACGCCCTGGGACTTGTGACCCATGTCGGCGCGTTATCGGCCATACTGACGTGCGTGACGACCGCAACGGCTGCCCCCGCCTCCGCTCCCCATGTGAGCGTCAACCGACCGAACCCCGTGTCGGTCGGGACGATCGTGTGGCTGGCCTCGGAGCTCATGTTCTTCGCGGGCCTCTTCGCCATGTACTTCACCCTCCGGTCGACGGTGCCCGAGGAGTGGGCCGTCCAGACCGAGAAGCTCAACATCACCTTCGCGCTGATCAACACGACGGTGCTGGTGCTCTCCTCCGTGACGTGCCAGATGGGCGTCTGGGCCGCCGAGCGGTTCCAGCCCGTGCGCTCCGGCAGCCTGCTGAACGTCAAGGGCTGGGGCATGAACGAGTGGATGACCCTGACCTACGTCATGGGTGCCTTCTTCATCGGCGGCCAGATCTTCGAGTACGCGGAGCTGGTCCACGAGGGCCTGACCATCTCGTCCAGCCCCTACGGCTCCGTCTTCTACCTGACGACCGGCTTCCACGGCCTGCACGTGGTCGGCGGCCTCATCGCCTTCCTGTTCCTGCTCGGGCGCTCGTTCACGTCCAAGCGGTTCGGGCACCACGAGGCCACCACCGCCATCGTCACGTCCTACTACTGGCACTTCGTCGACGTGGTCTGGATCGCGCTGTTCGCGACGATCTACCTGATCAAGTGACGCAGCACCACCAGCACCCCCGCACCACCGACGCCCCCCGCACGCCCGAGACGAGGATCCATCCGTGAAGGCACTCGCCGCCCGCAGGCACCACCGGTCCGCACCGGTGGTGCTGCTCCTGCTGGCGCTGCTGCTCACCGGAGCGGTGTACGCCATCGCCCAGCCCGCCAGCGCCGACGCGGCGCAGGCTGCGGCCAGCGAGAGCGACATCGCCGCCGGTCAGAAGCTGTTCCAGGCCAACTGCGCCACCTGCCACGGCCCGACGGCCGAGGGCCGTGAGGCGGTCGACGGCGGCGCCGGCGGCCCCTCCCTCATCGGCGTCGGCGCCGCCGCGGTCGACTTCCAGGTCGGCACCGGCCGCATGCCCGCCCAGATGAACGGCGCGCAGATCCAGGCCAAGCCCGTGCAGTTCGACGACGAGCAGATCGCCCAGCTCGCGGCCTACGTGGCCTCGCTCGGCGCCGGCCCGTCGATCCCCACGGAGGAGCAGGTCGACCCGGCCCTCGGCGACGTCGCCACCGGTGGCGCGCTGTTCCGCACCAACTGCGCCATGTGCCACGGCGTCACCGGCGCCGGCGGCGCCCTGTCGCAGGGCAAGTGGGCGCCCGCGCTGGACGACACCACCCCCGCGCACCTGTACGAGGCGATGCTGACCGGCCCGCAGTCCATGCCGGTCTTCAACGACGCCAACATCACCCCGGACGAGAAGCGCGACATCATCGCCTACCTCGACACGCAGCGGGAGGGCTCGCCCGGTGGCCTGACCCTCGGCTCGGTCGGCCCCGTCAGCGAGGGCCTGTGGGCCTGGGTCGTCGGTATCGGCCTGCTGATCGCCGCCTCGGTCTGGATCGGAGCCAAGTCCTCGTGAACGCGCACCACGACCCCTCGACCGACCTCACCACCCGGGACGGCGACGCGCTGCCCGAGCGGTTCGAGGACCCGGGCATGCACGAGCACCACGAGCGGCTCGGCGACACGGACCCGAAGGCCAACAAGCGCGCCGAGCGCCAGGTCGTCGTCCTGTTCGCCCTGTCGATCCTGGGCACCATCGGCGCGATCGTCGCCTACGCCCTGGTCCCCCCGGGCGAGACCGTGCAGAGCATGCGCGCGTCCAACCTCGCGCTCGGCCTGACGCTGTTCCTCAGCCTGGCGGGCATCGGCTTCGCCGCCGTGCACTGGGCCAAGGCGCTCATGAACGACCGCGAGCAGTCCGAGGACCGCCACGCGATCCGCAGCTCCGACGAGACCCGCACCGGGGCCGTCGAGGCCCTGCGCGCCGGCGCCAAGGACTCGGCCATCGGCCGCCGCGGCGTGCTCAAGGGCGCCATGGTCACCTCGCTCGCGCTCTTCCCGCTCGCCATCGCCGTGCCGCTCATCGGCAACATCGGCGGCGACTGGGACGTCTCGCGCTCCAAGCGCACGCTCTGGAAGCGCGGCACCCGTCTGGTCCTGGACCCGACGGCGCGCCCGATCAAGGCCGCCGACGTCACGATCGGCTCGGCCTTCCACGTCATCCCCGAGGGCCTCGAGGAGACGGACCACCCGCTGAACGAGAAGGCCAAGTCCGTCGTGCTGATGGTCCGCATGGACCCGCGCGACATCAAGTCCGAGCAGGGCGAGGGCTGGAGCTACGACGGCATCGTCGCGTTCTCCAAGATCTGCACCCACGTCGGGTGCCCGGTCGCCCTGTACGAGCAGCAGACGCACCACATCCTGTGCCCGTGCCACCAGTCGACCTTCGACGCCGCGGACGGCGCCAAGGTGGTCTTCGGCCCGGCCAAGCGCCCGCTGCCCCAGCTGCCGATCACTGTCGACGACGAGGGCTACCTCGTCGCGCAGCACGGCTTCGATCAGCCTATCGGCCCGTCCTTCTGGGAGCGCCTCACGTGAGCACCGTCGACTCCCCCAGCGCACCGCTCTCGCGGAGCGCACGCGCGGCGGGTGGGACCGCCGACTACCTCGACCAGCGGACCGGTGTCGGCGCCGCGGTCAAGGAGTTCGCGCGCAAGATCTTCCCCGACCACTGGTCGTTCCTCCTGGGCGAGATCGCGCTGTACTCGTTCGTGGTGCTGCTCATCTCGGGCGTCTTCCTCACCATGTTCTTCGTGCCCTCGATGACCGAGGTGCACTACCACGGCCCCTGGGCCGCGATGGACGGCGTGCAGATGTCCGAGGCGTTCGCCTCCACGCTGCGGCTGTCGTTCGAGGTCCGTGGCGGTCTGCTCATGCGGCAGATCCACCACTGGGCCGCGCTGATCTTCATGGCGTCGATCGTCACGCACATGATGCGCGTGTTCTTCACCGGCGCGTTCCGCAAGCCCCGCGAGCTCAACTGGGTCGTCGGCTTCACCCTGATGATCCTGGGCCTGCTGGCCGGCTTCTCCGGCTACTCGCTCCCCGACGACGTGCTCTCCGGCAACGGCCTGCGCATCGCCGACGGCGTCGCCCGCGCGATCCCGATCGCCGGCTCCTACATCTCGTTCGCGCTGTTCGGCGGCGAGTTCCCGGGGACCGAGCTGATCCCGCGCCTGTTCACGCTGCACATCCTGCTGATCCCGGCGCTGATCCTCGCACTGATCGGCCTGCACCTGCTGATGGTCGTGCTGCACAAGCACACCCAGTACCCGGGCTCGGGCCGGACCGACAAGAACGTCGTCGGCTACCCGCTGTTCCCCGTGTACGTGGCCAAGGCCGGCGGCTTCTTCTTCGTGGTGTTCGCCGTCATCGCGCTGATGGCCGCGACCATGACGATCAACCCGGTGTGGAACTACGGGCCGTTCGACCCGTCGATCGTCGGCGCCGGCGCCCAGCCGGACTGGTACATGCTGTTCCTCGAGGGCGGCCTGCGCCTGATGCCGGGCGGCGCCGAGTTCGTGATCGGCGAGTACACGATCTCGCTGAACATCCTGGTCCCGGGCGTGATCATCCCCGGCATCCTGTTCACGACGCTCGCGCTCTGGCCGTTCATCGAGGCGTTCGCGACCGGCGACAAGTCCGAGCACCACGTGCTGGACCGCCCGCGCAACGCGCCGTTCCGCACCGCGGCCGGCGTCTCGATCCTCACCGCGTTCATGGTGCTGATCCTGGCCGGGTCCAACGACCTGCTGGCCACGCACTTCCACCTGTCGATCAACGACATCACGTGGGCGTTCCGGGTGCTGTTCTTCGTCGGCCCGGTCATCGCGTTCTGGATCACCAAGCGCATCTGCCTCTCGCTGCAGCGCAAGGACCGCGAGCTGGTCCTGCACGGCCACGAGACCGGCCGCATCGTGCGGTTCGCCTCCGGCGAGTACATCGAGGTGCACAAGCCCCTCGACGCGCACGAGCGCTGGCTGCGCGTCCAGCACGGCCCGCGCCGCCCGATCGAGATCGAGCCCGCCGAGGACGCCCGCGGCGTGCGCCGCAAGGGCTACCGGATCGACGCGATGCGCAAGCGCCTGTCGCACGTGTTCTACGAGGACCGGGTCGAGCCCGTCACCCCCGCCGAGCTCCGCGCGGCGCAGTCGCACGGCGGGCACGACGCCCTCCCGGCGGCGCACGACGGGCACGAGGGTGCGCGCGAGGAGCTCACGGCGGGCGCCGGCAGCGGCACCCGGCACCTCGCTCCCGAGCAGGAGGACACCGAGGGCACGCAGCACCCGTGATCAGATGCTGAACAGGCTCTGACCTGGGGAATCATCCGCACCGACCGGTCGTTCGACCTGGTAGGCGCGGATCGTCCCCACCGACCACGCCCGGGCACCAGCCGGCCACCAGCGCCGGCGGGGTTCGGGCGTCGTCGTCGGCGGGGACGGACCGGCCGCACGTCCTGGCGGGGTCCTCGGGCACCGCCCGCACGGACGTGGTACGACTACAGGAGGTGCGCCTGCGCGGCGCACCGACTGCGACGACTCACGTCGCGGCGTCAGAGCCGCGACCCGAGCAGAAGAGGCACTGATGGCTGACTACACCCTTCCGGACCTGCCCTACGACTACGCGGCGCTGGAGCCGCACATCTCCGGTCGCATCATGGAGCTGCACCACGACAAGCACCACGCGACGTACGTGGCCGGCGCCAACACGGCGCTGGAGAAGCTCGCGGCGGCCCGGGAGTCCGGCGACTTCGGCGCCGTGGCCGGTCTCGAGAAGACGCTCGCGTTCAACCTCGGCGGGCACGTGAACCACTCGGTGTTCTGGGAGAACCTCTCCCCCGACGGCGGAGACAAGCCGGTCGGCGAGCTCGCCGCGGCGATCGACGAGTTCTTCGGCTCGTTCGACAAGTTCCAGGCGCACTTCACCGCCAACGCCACGACGATCATGGGCTCCGGCTGGTCCATCCTCGCGTGGGACTCCATCGGCCAGAAGCTCGTCATCGTGCAGCTGTACGACCAGCAGGGCAACATCCCGCTGGGGCTCGTGCCGATCGTCGTGCTGGACATGTGGGAGCACGCCTTCTACCTCGACTACGTCAACGTCAAGGCGGACTACGTCAAGGCGTGGTGGAACATCGTGAACTGGGCCGACGCCGGCGAGCGCTTCACCCGCGCCCGCACCCAGACCGCCGGGCTGATCGTCCCGTCGCTCTGAGCGCCGTCTGAGCACCGCCTGAACGCCGCGGAGGCCGGTCGCACCCCTACGGGAGCGACCGGCCTCTGCCGTGCCCGCATGGGGCCCGGCACGGCGCCTCCGCCGCGCGCGTCGCTCCCCTCCCCCGGTCCGCGCCCGGTCCCCGCCCGTCCCGGGGCGCAGACCGGACCTGGTCACGCGGCGGCGAGGGCCGTAGCGTCGGGCACGCCGGGGTCGGTCCCGGCCAGCGGTGCACGGGCGGGCGCGGCAGACGTCCGGCCGGCAGAGGGAGGGACTGCGGTGGGCAGCGTGGTGATGTACGGCGCGGTGTCGGTGGACGGCTTCGTCGCGGACGAGGACGACCAGCCGGGACCGCTGTTCGACTGGTTGCTGGGGGGCGACGTGCCCCTGGACGACGGCGGTGCGCTGCGGGTGTCGCAGGCGTCCTACGACTACACCCGGCCGTACTGGGACCGGATCGGCGTCACGGTCGTCGGCCGCCGCGTCTTCGACCTGACCGACGGCTGGGAGGGGACGCCGCCGAGCGGGGTCGACCACGTGGTGGTGGTGACGCACCGCCCGCCGCCGGAGGGCTGGGACCCCGGGGCGCCGTTCCACTTCGTCGACGGGGTCGAGGCGGCCGTGGCCCGGGCGCAGGAGCTGGCGGGCGACCGCGTCGTCGAGGTCGCGGCCGGCGACGTCGGCGGCCAGGCGCTCGCCGCGGGCCTCGTGGACGAGGTGCGGATGGACGTCGTCCCCGTGGTGCTCGGCTCCGGCAGGCGCTACTTCGGGGCGGTCGACGGGCAGCACCTGCTGGAGGACGCCGAGGACGTGGTCCCCGCGGAGCGCGTGCTGCACCTGCGCTACCGGGTGCGCCGTCCGGTCTGAGCCGGAACCGCGGCCGCCTGCGACGACGACGGGCCGGTCACCTCCCTGCGGAGGTGACCGGCCCGTGCGGCGTCCGGCGTCAGTGCGCGTGCTGGCCGCGGGAGAACTCGAAGATCCAGCCGACCAGACCGATGATCCCGAGCGCCACGCCGATGTACAGCAGCCACCAGCCGATGGCCATGCCGAGGAACGCGAGGGCCCCGGCGAAGGCGATCGTGATGGGCCACCAGCTCCACGGGCTGAACACGCCCTGGTCGCCGGCGCCCTCGGCGATGAGCGCCTCCGGGTCGTCCTCCGGACGCGCGTCGATCCGGCGGGCGAGCAGCGCGAGGTAGCCGCCGATCATGCCGACCAGGCCGCCGACCAGCGGGATGCCGACGGTGCCGACGGCCTCGCCGCCGCTCCACCAGGCGTAGACCAGCCCGATCGGGATGAAGAACAGCACGCCGCCGAGGAACAGGTACGGCTCGACCTTCATGGCGTGCCGCGGGCGGGTGCTCGCGTCGCCGTGCACCGACGGGCGGGCGCCGGGCTCGTTGAGGCTGCTCACTTGCGGCCCTCCTCGTCGGTGTCGCTCGGGCGGTCGTCCACGATGGTGGCGCTCGACTGCTCGGGCTCGCCGCCGCCGTGCTCCATGCGGTCGCGGGCCACGCCCTGCTCGCCGGTGCGCTCGGACTCCCAGTCGAAGAACCCGGGGTCGGGCTCGACGTGGTCCATGGCGGCGACCTCGGGGTGGTGCAGGTCGAACGCCGGGCGCTCCGAGCGGATGCGCGGCAGCGACGTGAAGTTGTGCCGCGGCGGCGGGCAGGAGGTGGCCCACTCGAGCGACTGGCCGTAGCCCCACGGGTCGTCGACCGTGACCTTGGGCGCCTTGCGCCAGGTGACGTAGACGTTCCAGAGGAACGGCAGCGTCGAGATCGCGAGGATCATCGAGCCGACGGTGGAGAGCTGGTTCATCCAGGTGAACCCGTCCTCCGGCGAGTAGTCGGCGTACCGGCGGGGCATGCCGATCGCACCCAGCCAGTGCTGGATGAGGAACGTCATGTGGAAGCCCACGAACAGCAGCCAGAAGTGGATCTTGCCGAGGCGCTCGTTGAGCATGCGCCCGGTGAACTTCGGCCACCAGTAGTACATGCCGCCGAACATCATGAACACGACGGTGCCGAACACCACGTAGTGGAAGTGCGCGACGACGAAGTACGTGTCCGAGACGTGGAAGTCGAGGGCCGGGCTGGACAGGATGATGCCCGTCAGGCCACCGAACAGGAAGGTGGTGAGGAAGCCGATCGTCCACAGCATCGGCGTCTCGAACGTGAGCTTGCCGCGCCACATCGTGCCGATCCAGTTGAAGAACTTCACGCCCGTCGGGACGGCGATGAGCATCGTCATCAGCGCGAAGAACGGCAGCAGGACGGCGCCGGTGACGTACATGTGGTGCGCCCACACGGTGACCGACAGGGCGGCGATCGCGATGGTCGCGTACACCAGGCCCTTGTAGCCGAACACGGGCTTGCGGCTGAACACCGGAAGGATCTCGGTCGCGATGCCGAAGAACGGCAGGGCGATGATGTAGACCTCGGGGTGGCCGAAGAACCAGAACAGGTGCTGCCAGAGGATGGCGCCGCCGTTCTCCGGGTTGAACACCTGCGCACCGAGCCGGCGGTCGGCGCCCAGCGCGAACAGCGCGGCGGCCAGCGGCGGGAAGGCCATCAGCACCAGCAGGCTCGTGATGAGCGTGTTCCAGGTGAAGATCGGCATCCGGAACATCGTCATGCCGGGGGCGCGCATGGTGACGATCGTGGTGATGAAGTTGACCGCACCCAAAATCGTGCCGAAACCGGTCAGCGCGAGGCCGAAGACCCAGAGGTCACCACCGGCCCCCGGTGAGTAGACGGAGTTCGACAGCGGTGCGTAGGCGAACCAGCCGAACGACGCCGCGCCCTGCGGGGTGAGGAACCCGGCCGCGGCGATCAGGCCGCCGAACAGGTACAGCCAGAACGAGAAGGCGTTGAGCCGCGGGAACGCGACGTCGGGGGCGCCGATCTGCAGCGGCATGATGATGTTGGCGAACGCGGAGAACAGCGGCGTCGCGAACAGCAGCAGCATGATCGTGCCGTGCATCGTGAAGAGCTGGTTGTACTGCTCCTTGCTCTGCACGATCTGGATGCCGGGCTCGAACAGCTCGGCGCGGATCAGCAGGGCCATCAGGCCGCCGACGGCGAACCAGACGAACGCGGCGATCAGGTACATGTAGCCGATCGTCTTGTGGTCGGTCGACGTGACCCACTTGACGATCGTGCGGCCCAGGGTCTGGCGGCGGGGCGCGAGCCCCGGCACGACCTCGACGGTGGCGGCCATCAGTTCGCTCCCTCTTCGCCCTCGGCGTCCTCGGAACCGTCACCGGTCACGCGGACGTCCTGCAGGCGGTTGTACTCGAGACCCAGCTGACCGTCCTGGCCGGCGTCCCGCAGCTCCTCGACGTGCGCGTCGTACTCGTCGCGCGACACGACCTTCACGTTGAACAGCATCGACGAGTGCTCCTCGCCGCAGAGCTCGGCGCACTTGCCCACGTACTCGCCCTCGACCTGCGGGACGACCTGGAACGTGTTGGTGCGGCCCGGCAGCATGTCCTGCTTGTACAGGAAGGCC
This sequence comes from Cellulomonas sp. NEAU-ZC6, assembly GCF_056844425.1. Lineage (NCBI taxonomy): Bacteria > Bacillati > Actinomycetota > Actinomycetes > Micrococcales > Cellulomonadaceae > Cellulomonas > Cellulomonas sp. NEAU-ZC6. Next base: position 768,006 of record NZ_JBXFYH010000001.1, read on the forward strand.
GGCACCCAGAACGAGTGGATGACGTCGCGGGAGTCGAGCACGAACTCGACCCGCTCGCCCACGGGCAGGTACAGCGTCGGCTGGTCGGCGAGCACGCCGGTCGCGCCGACCTCCTGCGCGTGCTGGCCGGTGTCGTACACGTCGTCGTCGACGTAGTTGAAGTCCCAGCTCCACTGCTTGCCGATCACCTGGACCGTGAGGTCCGGCTCGGCGCTGCGGTCCTGGATCTCCGACATGTCCCGCGCCGTGTAGTAGAACAGCACGCCCACCATGATGATCGGCAGGATCACGTACATGATCTCGAGCGGCACGTGGTACCGGAGCTGCACGGGGAGCTGGTCGTCGTCCTTGCGCTTCCGGTAGACGGCGACGCACCAGAGGATCAGGCCCCAGACGAGGATGCCCACGAGGAGCGCCGCGATCCAGGAGCCGACCCACAGGTTCGTGATGCGGCCGGTCTGGTTGGTGATCTCGTTGTCCGAGTCACCGGGGAGCCAGCCGCGCTGGACGTCGGGCGAGCAACCGGCGAGCGCGAACGCGACGACGGACGTGAGTCCCGCGACGGCCAGTCGGGTCCGCCTCGGGCGGCGGGGGGTCTGCGAGCGCACCGGGGGCCTTCCACTTCGGTCCCCGTCGCCCTCGACGCCACCGGGCGTTGTCCGACGGGGAAGTCACCTAGGACCAATGTCCTCGATCCCGAGCAGCGTAGCGCGCTGGTCGCGGTGAGGTGGTCCGAGACCCGCGTTTCGGACCCACGAGATGACGCAGTGTCATCTGAATCACGCCGCGGGACGTCGGGCGGATCCGCTGGTACCGGCACGGGTGCGCGCGCACGAGGACGCTAGCGTGCCGGGGTGACCACCTCCCCCGGCCCCGCCGCCGCAGCCGCCCCCGCGCCCGGACGGCGCGTCGTGCTCGACGCCGGCGGCCGCGCACCGGTGCTCCCCGCCGCGCGGCAGGCGTTCCTCGCGGCGCTGGACGAGGGCTGGTCGGACCCGCGGCGGCTGCACACCGAGGGCCGCCGGGCCCGGGCGCTGCTGGACGGCGCCCGTGAGGCCGTCGCGGCGCTGGTCGGCGCCCGCACGGAGGAGGTCGACCTGGCCCCGTCGCTGACGGCGGCGCTGCACGGGGCCGTGCTGACGGTCGCCCGCGGTCGGCGGCGCACGGGCGGCACGGTGGTCGCCTCGGCGGTGGAGCGGATGGCGGTGCTCGACGCGGCGGACCTGGTCGCGGCCACGACGGACGGCGGCGCGCGCGTCACCGTGCCGGCCGACCGCACCGGACGGGTCGACGTCGCGGCCCTCGCCGACGCCGTGGCCCGGCCCGGGGTCGCCCTGCTCGCGGTGCAGCACGCCAACGGCGAGGTCGGCACGCTGCAGCCCCTGGACCAGGTGCACGGGCTCGCGCGGGACGCCGGCGTGCCGCTGCTGGTGGACGCGGGGTCGTCGTTCGGCCACGTCCCCGTCGGGCCGGACTGGGACGTGCTCGCGCTGGACCCCGGCGACGTCGGCGCGGTCCCCGGGGTGGCGGTGCTCGTGACCCGGTCCGGGGTGCGGCGCTCCCCCGTCGCCCCGCGCGACGAGGACCGGTGGTTCCCCGGCGGGGTGTCCGTGCCCGCCGCCCTGGCCGCCGCCGTGGCGCTGCAGTCCGCCGCCGCCCGCGTGCGCTCCGGTGCCGACCCCCGGGCCGCCCTGGTCGACCGGATCCGCGCGCGGGTCGCCGCCGAGGTCCCGGAGGTGGACGTCGCCGGACCCGCCGCGGGGCGGCTGCCGCACGTGCTGACGTTCTCCTGCCTCTACGTCGACGGCGAGGCCGTGGTCACCGCGCTGGACCGCGCCGGGTTCGCCGTCGCCTCGGGGTCGGCGTGCACGTCGGCCACCGACGAGCCGAGCCACGTGCTGGCCGCGATGGGAGCGCTGACCCAGGGCAACGTCCGGCTGTCGCTCCCGGCCGGCACCACCACCGCCGACGTCGAGCGGTTCTGCGACGTGCTGCCGGGCGTCGTCGCCGGCATCCGCCGGGACGCGGGGCTCACCGGGCTCTGAGCCGCACGGACGGCCCGGACGCACGGGAGCCCCGGACCGTGGCGGTCCGGGGCTCCCGTCGGGCGGGGGTGCGGGTCAGGCGAACGAGCCGCCGCACGCGCAGCTGCTGCCGGCGTTCGGGTTGTCGATCGTGAAGCCCTGCTTCTCGATGGTGTCGGCGAAGTCGATCGTGGCGCCCTCGAGGTAGGGGACGCTCATCCGGTCGACGACGACCTCGACGCCGCCGAAGTCCACCAGCGCGTCGCCGTCGAGCACCCGCTCGTCGAAGTACAGCTGGTAGATCAGGCCCGAGCAGCCACCGGGCTGCACCGCGATGCGCAGGCGCAGGTCGTCGCGCCCCTCCTGCTCGAGCAGGCTGCGCACCTTGTCGGCCGCGAAGTCGGTGAGCTGGACGCCGTGCGTCGCGGTCTCGGTGGTCTCGCTCATGGTGTCTCCAGTACGGGTCTCGGCAGCGGTCACCGGCGCACGCTCGCGCACGGGCCGAGGGACGGTCACGACGAGCACAACCGCGCCCCCGCGTGATCTGTTCCCCAATGTACGCCCGCAGCGGGCCGTGACCACGGGACGCGCACGGGACCCGCCCACGGTCCGCCCCCCGCACCGACCCGTGCACCGGTCGGTGCACGGGTCGGTGCAGCCGGTCAGTGCGACCAGGTGCGGGCGATCCGCGGCAGCCGGGCCCGCAGCGCGGCCACCGGGTCCCGGCGCCAGCGCTCGTCGTCGCCCGGGTGCTCCAGCACGGCGAACCCCGCGGCCAGCCCGGCGGCGCCCCAGTCCCGGCGCCCGGTCGCCAGCTGCGCGGCCACGGCGACCGCGGGTACCCCCAGCGGGAGCGCCGCGCGGGCGGCCGCCGCGACCACGCCGTGCTCCAGCGACGCGCCGTCCAGCACGCCGGTCCCGGTCAGCACGAGGTCGGCGGCGGCGGCACGCCCGGCCAGGTCCACCGCGTCGGCCACCCAGGCCGCGCCCTCGACCAGCCGGGCGCCCAGCAGCCCCAGCGCGAACGCCGCGCCGCCCCCCGCGCCGGAGCCCGGGGCGAGCGCCGCGCGGGACGCCGCGGCCCGTGCCGCACCCCGCGGACCGGGCGCCCCCGGCCCGCCGCCGAGCAGGTCCCGCCCCGCCAGGTCCGCGCGGGCCCCGGCGTCGGCCGCGGCACCGGCGGCGTGCACGAACGCCCCGACCGCGCGCTCGGCCGCCTGCGCGGTGGCGGCGTCGGCCCGGCGCGCCTCCGCCAGGTCCGCCGAGACCCCGCCCAGCCCGAGCAGCGGCAGGTCGTGCGCGTGCAGCGCGACCAGGTCCCGGCCGCGCAGCGCGGCCCGCAGCTCGACGATCGCCCCGAGGTCTGCCGCCGTGAGCCCGCTCGCGGCGTCCAGCCCCCGGGCGGCGGTCGCGGGCGCCGCGCCGAGCGCGGCCAGCAGCCCGGCGCCGGCGTCGTGCGCGACGGTCCGCCGGCCGCCGAGCCCGACGACGACCCGGCCCGCACCCGTGTCCAGCGCCGCGGCGAGCAGCGCGCCGAACCCCGCCGACGTGCCGGCGGCCACCGGCAGCGCGGCCGGGTCGGCGGCCCCGAGCGCCAGCGCGCCGTCGACGTACGCGGTCCGCGCCCCCGACGGCTCGGCGACGACCAGCACCGCGCCCGGCACGACCTCGCCGTGCGCGTCGGTCGTGGTGACGGACAGCAGCTCGCCCCCGCGTGCGGCCCGGATCGCGTCGAGCAGCCCGGGGCCGCCGTCCGACAGCGGGAGCGGCTCCAGGACATCGCCCGGCACCGCGTCGCGCCACCCGTCGACGATCGCGGCCACGGCCTCGGCGGCGGTGAGCACGGGCCAGGGGTCCGCGCGCACCGTCCGCCCCGCGGCTCCGCGCGGCACGGGCGGGCCCTCCTCGGGCCGCGCGTCGAACCGTCCGGGGGCGACGAGCACGTGCACGGCGCGATCCTCGCACGCCGCGCCCGCGCCGGGTGGCCGCCGGTCCTGGTCACCGCGCCGGGAGGCTGTGGGATGATCCTGCGCGTGACTCTGCTCGCCCCCGAGGCCGCCTTCGCCGAGCCCGCGCCGTCCGCCCTGCTGCTGCTGGGCCAGGGCGCCGACCTCGCCTCCGAGCGCGGCGTCGAGTGCGTCGGCGGCCTGCCCGCCGCGTCCGACCCCGACCTGGTCGACCGGGCGCGCGCCGCCCGTGCCGCGCTGGGCGACCGCGCGTTCGTGCTCGGGCACCACTACCAGCGCGACGAGGTCATCGACTTCGCCGACGTCACGGGCGACTCCTTCAAGCTCGCGCGCGAGGCCGCCGCCCGGCCCGACGCCGAGTTCATCCTGTTCTGCGGCGTGCACTTCATGGCCGAGTCGGCGGACATCCTCACGTCCGACCGCCAGCAGGTGGTGCTGCCCGACATGGCCGCCGGCTGCTCGATGGCCGACATGGCCGCGATCGACCAGGTCGAGGACGCCTGGGACGTGCTGGTCGAGGCGGGGATCGCCGAGGACACGGTCCCCGTCACCTACATGAACTCGACGGCCGCCATCAAGGCGTTCACCGGCCGGCACGGCGGCACCGTCTGCACCTCCTCCAACGCGCACGTCGCGCTGCGCTGGGCGTTCGACCAGGTCGGCGGCGTCGACGGCACGGGCAAGGTGCTGTTCATGCCCGACCAGCACCTCGGCCGGAACACCGCGGTGCTCGCGCTCGGCATCCCGCTCGAGGCGTGCGTCGTGTTCGACCCGCGCAAGCCGAACGGCGGCCTCACCACCCAGCAGCTCCGCGACGCGCGGATGATCCTCTGGCGCGGCCACTGCTCCGTGCACGGCCGGTTCTCCGCGCAGAACCTGGTCGACGTCCGCGCGGCCGTCCCGGACGTCACCGTGCTGGTGCACCCGGAGTGCAAGCACGAGGTCGTCACGGGCGCGGACATGGTCGGGTCGACGGAGTACATCATCCAGGCGCTGGACGCGGCCCCGGCCGGGTCGTCGTGGGCCATCGGCACCGAGCTCAACCTGGTCCGCCGGCTCGCCGCCGCGCACCCGGACAAGCAGATCTCCTACCTCGACTCCACGGTCTGCTTCTGCTCGACGATGAACCGGATCGACCTGCCGCACCTCGTGTGGGCGATGGAGTCGCTGCGCGACGGGCGCGTCCCGAACCGGATCGTGGTCGACGCCGACGTCGCGCACTGGGCCCGGGTCGCGCTCGACCAGATGCTGGCCCTGCCGGGGTACTGAGCCGACCGCACGCACCGAGGAGCCGACGACGACGTCGGAGCGAGGGGGACGCACATGAGCACCGGGCACCCGCTGCGCGTGGGGATCGTCGTGTTCGACGACGCGGAGGAGCTGGACGTCGTCGGGCCGTACGACGTGCTCGCGGCCTGGGCGCAGGAGTCGGCGCTGCGGCCCGAGGTGGTGACCTTCTCCGCGGACGGCAACGGCGTGCGCTGCGCCAAGGGCCTGCGGCTCGTGCCGGACGCGGGGCGCGACGACGTCGGCCCGCTGCACGTCCTGGTGCACCCGGGCGGTCGCGGCACCCGTCCGCTGACCCGGGACGCCGAGCACCTGGCCTGGGTCCGCGCGCTCCGGCAGGACACCCCGCTGATGACCTCCGTGTGCACCGGGGCGCTGGTGTACGCCGCCGCCGGCCTGCTCGCGGGCCGGCCGGCGACCACCCACCGCGACGCGTTCGACGAGCTCGCGCTGCTGGACCCCAGCGTGCTGGTCGACACCGAGGCGCGGTTCGTCGACGACGGCGACGTGGTGACGTCGGCGGGCGTGTCCGCGGGGATCGACATGGCGCTGCACCTCGTGGCGCGCCTGGAGTCCGCCGACGCCGCCCGGGCCGTCCGGCACGCGATCCAGTACGACCCCGCTCCCCCGGTCTGACCCGCACCCGCACCCGCACCCGCACCGAGTGTCCACGAACCCGGGCCAGATGTCCGAGATGTCCGGGAATTTGTGGACACTCGACGACACGACCCGGGCGCGGGAACGGGCAGCGCGGTGCAGGTGGGCCCGGGGGGCGCGGGCGTCGGCCCGCGCCCCCCGGGACCCGGGGTCAGGCCAGGCGCGTCAGGAGCAGCGCCTCGGCCAGCACGACCTTCTCCAGCTCGCCGAGGTGCACCGACTCGTTCGCGCCGTGCGCCCGCGAGTCGGGGTCCTCGACGCCGGTGACGAGGATGGCCGCGTCCGGGTAGACCTCGAGCAGGTCGGCGATGAACGGGATCGAGCCGCCGATGCCGATGTCGACCGGCTCGGTGCCCCAGGCGTCGGCGAACGCGGCGCGCGCGGCCCGCATCGCCGGGTTGTCGGCGGGCGCCTGGAACGGCTTGCCCAGCTCGCCGTCGCGCACGGTGACGCGGGCGCCGAACGGGGCGTGCGCCTCCAGGTGCGCGCGCAGCGCGGCGAGCCCGGCGGCCGGGTCCTGCCCGGGGGCGATCCGCATGGACAGCTTGGCGGTCGCCTTCGGGGTGATCGTGTTCGACGCCGTCGCGACCCGCGGGGCGTCCAGGCCGATGACCGCGATGGTCGGGCGGGTCCACAGCCGCGCGGTGAGCGGGCCGGTGCCGGCGAGGGTCACGCCGTCCAGCACGCTCGCGTCGGCGCGGAACGCGGCCTCGTCGTAGTCGACGGCCGGGTCGGGCGCCGTGACCAGGCCCTCGACCGCGACGTCGCCCGCGTCGTCGTGCAGCGTCGCGATCAGGCGGGACAGCAGCGTCACGGCGTCGAGCACCGGGCCGCCGAACATGCCGGAGTGCACGGCGTGGTCGAGCACCGCGACCTCGACCTCCAGGTCGACCAGGCCGCGCAGCGACGTGGTCAGGCCGGGGACGCCGACCTTCCAGTTGGACGAGTCCGCGACCACGATGACGTCGGCGGCCAGCAGGTCGGAGTACGTGTGCAGGAACCGGGTGAAGGACGGCGAGCCGACCTCCTCCTCGCCCTCGACGAACACCGTGACGCCCACGCCGAGCTCGTCACCGAGCACGCGCAGCGCGCCGAGGTGCGCCACGACGCCGGCCTTGTCGTCCGCGGCGCCGCGGCCGAACAGCCGGCCGTCGCGCTCGGTGGGCTCGAACGGGTCGGTGTCCCAGTCGTCCGCCGAGCCGGGCGGCTGCACGTCGTGGTGCGCGTAGAGCAGCACCGTCGGGGCGCCGGCGGGCGCGGGCCGGCGGGCGACGACGGCGGGCGCACCGGGCGTGCCGTCGGGCCGCTCGACGGACAGGATCTGCACCTCGGGCAGGCCGGCCTCGCCGAGCAGCCGGGCGACGTGCTCGGCGCTGGCGGCGACGTGCGCCTGGTCGAAGTCGGCGTTGGAGACGCTCGGCACCCGGACGAGGGCCTCGAGGTCGGCGCGGACGCCGGCGAACGCAGCAGCCACGCGGGCGCGCAGGTCCTCGACCTGCGGCGCGGCGGACGGGGACGGGGTGGCGGTGGGCTCTGTCACGGACCGCCACGCTACTCGACTACCCTGGAGGGGTGTTCGGACGCAGCAAGGACAGCACGGTCCCGACGGACTCGGTGGAGCAGGTGCCCCTGACCCAGGAGACGCCCGGGACCATCGAGGGACCCGGCGGCAAGGGCCGCCCCACCCCCAAGCGGAAGGTCGCCGAGGCGGCCAACCGCCGCCCGCTCGTGCCCCAGGACCGCAAGGCCGCGGCCAAGGAGGCGAAGGCGGCGCAGCGCGTCGAGCGCGACCGGCAGTACGCCGCGATGCAGACGGGCGACGAGCGCTACCTGCCCGCCAAGGACAAGGGCCCGGTGCGCCGGTACGTCCGGCAGTACGTCGACGCCCGCTGGAGCCTGGGCGAGCTGTTCCTGCCGGTGGCCATCGTCATGCTGCTGCTCAACATGCTGCTGACGTCGGTCAGCCCGGAGCTCGCGTTCCTCGGGCTCGTGGTGCTGTACCTGTTCATCGTCGGCATGGTCGTGGACGTCGCCATCATGTGGCGCCGGCTGCGCAAGAAGCTCGTCGCCAAGTTCGGCGACGACGCGATCCAGCGCGGCCTGATGATGTACGCGATCACCCGCGTGTTCCAGATCCGCCGCGCGCGGCTGCCCAAGCCGCAGGTCAAGCACGGCGAGTACCCGGAGTAGCACTCCCGCGACACCGGCCTAGGGTGGTGGCATGGTCAACTACCGCCACCTGGGCCGCTCCGGCCTCAAGATCTCCGAGATCACCTACGGCAACTGGCTCACGCACGGCTCGCAGGTCGAGAACGACGCCGCGACCGCCTGCGTCCGGGCCGCCCTCGACAACGGCATCACCACCTTCGACACCGCGGACGCCTACGCGAACACGGTCGCCGAGGAGGTGCTGGGCGAGGCCCTCAAGGGCGAGCGCCGGCAGTCGCTCGAGATCTTCACGAAGGTCTACTGGCCGACCGGCCCCAAGGGCCCGAACGACTCCGGCCTCTCCCGCAAGCACATCATGGAGTCGATCGACGGCTCCCTGCAGCGCCTGCAGACCGACTACGTCGACCTGTACCAGGCGCACCGCTACGACCACGCGACGCCGCTCGAGGAGACGATGCAGGCGTTCGCCGACGTCGTCCGCTCCGGCAAGGCGCTGTACATCGGCGTGAGCGAGTGGACCGCGGACCAGATCCGCGCCGGCCACGCGCTGTCGCAGGAGCTCGGCTTCCAGCTGATCTCGAACCAGCCGCAGTACTCCGCGCTCTGGCGCGTCATCGAGGGCCAGGTCGTCCCGACGTCCGAGGAGCTCGGGCTGTCGCAGATCGTCTGGTCCCCCGTCGCCCAGGGCGTGCTCACCGGCAAGTACAAGCCGGGCCAGCCGCTGCCCGAGGGCTCGCGCGCCACGGACGAGAAGGGCGGCGCGAACACGATCAAGCGCTTCCTGGACCAGCCGAACGTGCTGCAGCGGGTGCAGGACCTGACCCCGGTCGCCCAGGAGCTCGGGCTGTCGCTCGCGCAGCTGGCGGTGGCCTGGGTGCTGCAGAACCAGAACGTCGCCGCGGCGATCATCGGGGCCTCGCGCCCGGAGCAGGTCGTCGAGAACGTCAAGGCGTCCGGGGTGGAGATCCCCGCCGAGCTGATGACGCGGATCGACGAGATCCTCGGCGACGCCGTGATCTCGGACCCGGCGGAGACGGCGAAGAGCTCGCCCGCCGCGCGCTGACGTCAGAACGCCCAGCACCGGGCCCCGTCGCTCCCCCGGAGCGGCGGGGCCCGTGCCGTGCGCCCTAGCGGCCCTCGCCCGGCTCGGCCGGCTCCTGCGCCGCGACGGCCGGCGGCACCGGCACCGTCAGGCGGGGCAGCAGCACGTGGATCAGCGGGCCGATGCCCAGCGCGTACGCCACCGTCGCGAGCCCGACGGTGCCACCGAGCAGCCAGCCGACCGCGACCACGGTGACCTCGATCGCGATCCGGACCGGGCCGACCGGCCACCCGGTGCGCGCGACCAGGCCGGTCATCAGCCCGTCCCGCGGGCCGGGGCCGAGCCGTGCGCCGATGTACAGGGAGCTGGCCACGCCGTTCAGCAGGATGCCGGCGACGACCAGCCCGATCCGCCCGGGCAGCGGCAGCGGGTCCGGGAGCAGGTCCAGCAGCGCCAGCACCGGGTCGATCAGCACGCCGATCACCAGCACGTTGGCGACCGTGCCGATGCCGGGCTTCTGCCGCAGCGGCCACCAGCAGACCAGGATCAGCACGCTGAGCACGACCGTCACGGTGCCGAGCGACCAGCCGATCTGCCGGGAGACGCCCTGGCTCAGCACGTCCCAGGGCATGTTGCCGAGGCCGGAGTGCACGAGCAGCCCGATCGACACGGCGTAGAGCACGAGCCCGACGACGAGCTGCACCCCGCGCCGGACGGCCCGGGACCGCACCGGGGTGCGCGGGGTGGTGGAGGCGGAGGTCTGCGGCGTCATGGCCTCATCCTGTGGCACGACCGGCCTTCCCTTCGATAGCCACTTGCGCAAGAGTGGCCTCATGTCCACGCTCCTCGTCTCCGACCGCCGGATCGGCGGCACGGGCCTGGCCCAGGTCGTCGGCCGGTGGCGCCGCCCCGGACCGGCGTACGCCGCGCTCGCCGACGCCGTGCGCCGCGCCGTGCTGGCCGGCGACCTGCCGCTCGCCACCCGCGTGCCCGGCGAGCGGGAGCTGGCGGCCGCGCTCGGCGTCTCCCGCACCACGACCTCGGGAGCGTACGGGCTGCTGCGCGACGAGGGGTACCTGGTGAGCCGGCAGGGCTCGGGCACGGTGACCGCGCTGCCGCCCGGGGCCCCGGCCGCGCAGGGCGGTCACCGTACCCGTCCCGCGCTCCCGGTGCACCGGCCCCTGGACCCCGCGGGCGTGGTCGACCTGACCATCGCGGCCTGCGCCCCGCCGCGGGACCTGCACGGCGCCGCCCGCCGTGCCGTCGACCGGCTGCCCGCGCACGCCGGGCACGGCTACGCGCCGCTCGGGCTGGACGTGCTGCGCGAGGCGGTCGCCGACCGCTACACGGCCCGCGGTGTGCCGACCTCCCCGGGCCAGGTGCTGATCACGACCGGGGCGCAGCACGCCATCGCCCTGCTGATGGCGACGCACGCCGGCCCGGGCGACCGCGTCGTGGTGGAGCAGCCGACGTACCCGCACGCCATCGAGGCCGTGCGGGCCGCCGGTGCGCGCCCGGTGCCGGTCCCGACCGGCGTGGACGGCGTCGACCTGGACCTGCTGGAGTCGACGGTGCGGCAGGTGGCGCCGCGCCTGGTGTACCTGGTCCCCGACCACCACAACCCGACCGGCGGCACCCTCGACGAGGCCGGCCGCGCGCGCGTCCGCGACCTCGCCCGGCGGACCGGCACGGTCGTCGCCGGGGACGAGGTGCTGACCGACCTGACGCTCGACGGGCCGGCTCCCGCGCCGTGGGCCGGCGACGGGACCGGCAGCCGCGTGGTCGCGATCGGGTCGATGTCCAAGAGCCACTGGGGCGGGCTCCGGGTCGGCTGGCTCCGCGGCCCGGCGAACCTGGTGACCCGGCTCGCGCTCGCGCGGCGCAGCGCCGACCTGGGGACGGCGGTGCTGGACCAGCTGGTCGCCGTCGAGCTGCTCCGGCTGGGCGACGGTCCGCTCGAGGAGCGGCGCGCGCACCTGCGGGCCGGTCGGGACCTGCTGTCCGGGCTGCTGGCCGATCGGCTGCCCGGGTGGCGGTTCTCGGTGCCGGCCGGCGGCCAGTCCCTCTGGGTGGACCTCGGGGCACCCGTCTCGTCCGCGCTCAGCGCCCTCGCGCTGGCGCACGGCGTCCGGGTCGCGCCCGGGCCGTCGTTCGGCGTCGACGGCGGGCTGGAGGACCGGATCCGGCTGCCGTTCACCGCGGGGCCGGAGGCGCTGCGCACCGCGGTGGACGGGCTGGCCCTCGCCTGGGCGGCCCTGGGCGCGCCGGGGCGGGGCGAGCCGGGTGCGGCGATCGCGCCGAGCGCGTTCGTCTGATGCGCGCGAGGCCCGGGTCCCCAACGCCCCCGACGAGTCCGGCGGCCGCGGTCAGTCCCGGGGGCGCACCGTCATCTGCTCGGGCACCGCGGTCAGGTCGTGGGCGGGCGGCACGGCGGTCCCGTCGTTGCGCAGCAGCGCGGTGCGGACGCCCTGGTCGCGCAGCGCCCGCCACTGGGCGCCGAGCCACTCCTCGGCGTCGTAGCGGGTGGTGAACACCGGCGACAGCGGCCGGTCCAGCGGCCCGTCGGGGCCTGCCAGCTCCCACGCCCACTGCGGGTGCAGCACCATCACGCCGCACCCCCGGCGAGCCCGCGGCCGATCCGCCGGGGCCAGAACGGGCCCTCGTAGATGAACCCCGTGTACCCCTGCACCAGGTCGGCACCCGCGGCCAGGTACGCGCGGGCGTCGGCCGGCGTGGTGATGCCGCCGACGCCGATCACCACGGGCCCCTGGCCCAGGCGGTGCCGCAGGCGCGCGACGACCACCAGGCCGCGCTCGAGCAGCGGCGGCCCGGACAGGCCGCCCTCCCCCAGGTCGTGCGCGATCGTCGTGTTCACCGCCACCACGCCGTCCAGGCCGAGCTCGGTCACCAGGTCCGCCACGGCGTCGACGTCGGCGTCCGCGAGGTCGGGGGCGATCTTGACCAGCAGCGGGACGCGCGGGCGGCCGGCGTCGGCCGCCGCCTCGTCCGCGGCGACGCGCGCCGCCTGCAGGATCGGGCGCAGCGCGTCCACGGACTGCAGGTCGCGCAGCCCCGGCGTGTTCGGCGAGGACACGTTGACCACCAGGTAGTCCGCGTACGGCGCGAGGTGCCCGGCGCTGGTCGCGTAGTCGTCGGCGGCGTCCTCGGGTGCGGTGACCTTGGTCTTGCCGATGTTCACGCCGACCACGTACGACCGGCCCCGCGGCGTGGAGCGCAGCTGCCGCAGGCGCTTCGCCACGGCGACCGCGCCCTCGTTGTTGAAGCCCATCCGGTTGCGCAGCCCCCGGCGGTCCAGCACGCGCCACAGCCGCGGCGCCTCGTTGCCCGGCTGCGGCCACGCTGTGACCGTGCCGACCTCGACGAAGCCGAACCCCAGCATCGTCAGCCCCGGGACGCCGACGGCGTTCTTGTCGAAGCCCGCGGCCACCCCGAACGGCGACGGGAACGTCCGGCCCAGGACCTGGACGGCTCCCGCCGGCGGCGTCGCGAACACGGAGCGCAGCGCCCCGCTGACGACGGGGACGCGTGCGGCGGCGCGGATGGCGCCGAAGGCGAGGTGGTGCGCCTGCTCGGGGTCGATGCGGGAGAAGACCTGGCGGAAGAGGAGCCCGTACACGTCGCCCAACCTACTGGTCCCCGGCCGGGGACGGTCCGGACCTCGGGCCCGCGACCGCCGCGCGCGGGCGGGTGTGCCACAGCCACGCGAGGCCGAGGAACGGCAGCACGAGCGGCACGAAGCCGTAGCCCTCGCCGTACACGGACCACACCGTCTCGTCCGGGAAGTCCCCGGTGTCGAGCACCGAGAGCGTGCCGACGGCCAGCACCCCCACCAGCTCGACGCCGACCGCGAGCCACGCGACGCGGCGCCAGTCCCGCGCGAGCGCGACCGTCGCCAGGACGTAGACCAGCGCGGCGAGCGCGGAGAGCAGGTAGGCCAGCGGCGCCTCGTCGAACTTCTGCGCGATCTGGAACCCCGCGCGGGCGGACGCCGCGAGGGCGAACACGCCGTAGACCGCGACGAGCACCCGGCCGGGCCCGCTGGCGGTGCCGGTGGTCGGAGCCGGGGTGGTCGTCGCCATCAGGCCGCCCAGGTCTGCTCGAGGCGCAGCTGCAGGAACGCCACCGCGAGGGCGGCGACCAGCAGCACGACCGACGACCACCGGGTGCGCTCGGCGAACGCCCACAGCGCCGCGGCGGGCAGCAGGATCAGCTGGGTGACCACGTAGCCCCAGAACACGATCGGCTCGGCGGGCACGGCCCCGGTCGCCTGCTGCACGCCCGCGACCACGGCCTGGACCAGCATCAGCCCCTCGACGACCGCCGCGCCCCACAGCTGGCGGAGCACCACCGCACGGTCCCGGATCGCGAACCAGCCGGCCCATCCGGCGAGCAGCAGCGCCGCCGCGGCCACGGCGTAGAGCAGGGGTGGAGTCACGGAGCCCCACGGTACCCGGCGACACCGATAGCATCGGCGGGTGCCCCGAGTGACGCTGACCTCCGCGAACCCCACCCGCCAGACCGCCGACGCCCTCGTCGTCGCGGTCGCGAGCAGCCCCGACGGCCCCCGCCTGGTGGGTGCCGACTGGCTGCCGTCCGAGACCGCGACCCAGGTCGCGGACCTGGCCGGCGTGCTCGGCATCACCGGCGCGCCGGACGAGGTCCGCCGCCTGCCGGCCGCGGGCAAGCTCGCCGCCAAGGTGGTCGTGCTGACCGGCGTCGGCCCGCTCGACGCCGGCGCCACGCCCGGGGCCGAGACGCTGCGTCGCGCCGCCGGTGCCGCGCTGCGCGAGCTGACCGGCGCGGCCTCGGTCGCCGTCGCCCTGCCGGCGGAGGACCTGGAGCAGGTCACCGCCGTGGCCGAGGGCGCGCTGCTCGGCGCCTACGCCTACACCCGGTACCGCACGGCCGACGCCGAGGCCGCCGTCACCGAGATCGCCCTGCTGACGCCGCGCGCCCGCGACAAGTCGGCCGCGAAGGCGCTGGCCCGCGCCGAGGTGCTCGCCGCCGCCGTGCACGGCGTGCGCGACCTGGTGAACGCCGCGCCGAACGACCTGTTCCCCGCCGCGTTCGCCGACGTCGCCAAGGCGGCGGTCAAGGACGCCGGCACCCGCAACCTCAAGATCACCGTGCTGGACGAGAAGGCCCTCGCGGCCGGCGGCTACGGCGGCATCCTCGGCGTCGGCCAGGGCTCGGCCCGCCCGCCGCGCCTGGTCAAGGTGTCCTACACCCCGTCCCGGCCCGCCGCGAAGGTCGCGCTGGTCGGCAAGGGCATCACGTTCGACTCCGGCGGCATCTCCATCAAGCCCGCCGCCGGCATGGACGCGATGAAGTCCGACATGGCCGGCGCCGCCGCCGTGCTGCACACCGTCGTCGCCGCCGCCCGGCTCGAGCTGCCCGTGGCCGTCACCGGCTGGCTCTGCCTGGCCGAGAACATGCCGTCCGGCACCGCGCAGCGCCCGTCCGACGTGCTCACCATCCGCGGCGGCAAGACCGTCGAGGTGCTGAACACCGACGCCGAGGGCCGGCTGGTCATGGCCGACGGCCTGGTCGCCGCGGTCGAGGAGAAGCCCGACCTGGTGCTCGACATCGCCACCCTCACGGGCGCGCAGCTGGTCGCGCTCGGCCCGCGCGTCTCCGCCGTCATGGGGACCGACGCCGTCCGCACCGAGGTGGTCGACTCCGCCGAGGCCGCCGGCGAGGCGTTCTGGCCGATGCCGCTGCCCGCCGACCTGCGCGCCGGCCTGAAGTCCAAGGTCGCGGACATCGCGAACATCGGCGACCGGTTCGGCGGCATGCTGACCGCCGGCCTGTTCCTGCAGGAGTTCGTCGGGTCGACCCCGTGGGCGCACCTGGACATCGCCGGCCCGGCGTTCAACGAGAAGTCGGCGTTCGGCTACACGCCCGTCGGTGGCACCGGCGTCGGCGTCCGCACGATGCTCGCGCTGATCGAGGCCCGCGCCCAGCGCTGACCCGCACGCACGCCCGACGACGCCCCGGCACCCGCGAGGGTCCCGGGGCGTCGCCGTGCCCGGCCGCCGAGAGAGGGTGTCCGCGCCGAGAGAGGGCGTCCCCGCCGAGATAGGGCTCTCCCGGGTCCTACCTCGGCGCGCGGGTCCTGTCTCGGCGGCCTCGGAGAGAGGCGTGGGCCGCTCCAGGAGCGCGGCGGGAGGGCGGCCCGACGGGCCGGGTCAGCGGGGGTCGGCGGCGCGGCGGGCGGCGCGCTCGCGCTGCGCCCGCTGGCGCTCGATGCGCTGCCGGCTGTTCCAGTCCCGCATGCGCTGCGGGTAGCCGGTGCGCTGCACGTCGTACACCGGCACCTCGAGCGACCGCGCCAGCGCCCAGCCGGACTTGGCGTCGGGCACGCGGCGGCGGGTCCACTCGCCGTCGGTCGCCACGAGCATGAGGGTCGTCTGCGTGACGTTGGTGGCCGGCTCCAGGTAGGCCTCGACCCCGACGCGGGTGCGGATGAACTCGCGCAGGTGCTCGACGGTCTCCTCGCGCGCGGCGCGGCCGGTCGGCTCGGCGTCCGGGGTGGCCGCAGCGGCCGGTCGGCGGAGACGGGAGAACAGGCCCATGCGGCGAGCCTAACGGCGGTGGCTGGACGTCCGCTGGGATTCACCCAGGAGGCGCACCGGGCCGCCCCGGGCGCGAGGCGCCGCCCGAGACATGGGATGACTGTTCCGAGAATCACAGCGGGGCCCCGGTGATCTGGGTCGTCGGGCCTATGCGGAGATGACAAGATGGGCGAGGAACAACCGCGTTCCCCCTATGTCTGCGCCGGAGGAGTCTTCACGTGTCCGACACGACCGGATCCGCTTTCGACATCGTCGTCCTGGGCGGAGGGAGTGGCGGCTACGCGGCTGCGCTCCGCGGTGCCCAGCTCGGCCTGAGCGTCGCCCTGATCGAGGGCGACAAGGTCGGCGGCACCTGCCTGCACAACGGCTGCATCCCCACCAAGGCCCTGCTGCACGCCGCCGAGCTCGCCGACAACGCCCGCGACGGCGCGCACTTCGGTGTGCAGACGCAGCTCACGGGCATCGACATGAACGGCGTCAACGAGTACAAGGACTCCGTGATCGGCCGGCTCTACAAGGGCCTGCAGGGCCTGATCAAGTCCCGCAAGATCACCGTGTTCGAGGGCTACGGCAAGCTCGTCGCCCAGGACACCGTCGAGGTCAACGGCGAGCGCGTCACCGGCCGCCACGTCATCCTCGGCACCGGGTCGTACGCCCGGTCGCTGCCCGGCCTGGAGATCGCCGGCCGCGTCATCACCTCGGACCAGGCGCTGAAGCTCGACTTCGTGCCCAAGTCCGCGATCATCCTCGGCGGCGGCGTCATCGGCTCCGAGTTCGCGAGCGTCTGGAAGTCGTTCGGCGCGGACGTCACGATCATCGAGGCGCTCCCCCACCTGGTCCCCAACGAGGACGAGGCGCTGTCCAAGGCGTTCGAGCGCCAGTTCCGCAAGCGCGGCATCAACTTCAACCTGGGCGTCCGGTTCTCCGGCGTGACCCAGGACGACGACGGCGTGCACGTCTCGCTCGAGGACGGCAAGACGTTCGACGCGGACCTCATGCTGGTCGCCGTCGGCCGCGGCCCCCGCACCGCCGACCTGGGCTACGAGCAGCAGGGCATCACGCTGGACCGCGGCTTCGTCATCACGAACGAGCGCCTGCACACCGGCGTCGGCAACATCTACGCCGTCGGCGACATCGTCCCGGGCCTGCAGCTCGCGCACCGCGGCTTCGCCCAGGGCATCTTCGTCGCCGAGGAGATCGCCGGTCTGAACCCGCAGCCGATCGTCGAGTCGGGCATCCCCCGCGTCACGTACTCCGACCCGGAGGTCGCGTCCGTCGGCCTGACCGAGGCCAAGGCCAAGGAGGTGCACGGGGCCGACGCGATCGAGACCCTCGAGTACAACCTGGGCGGCAACGGCAAGAGCCAGATCCTCGCGACGCAGGGCTTCATCAAGCTGGTGCGCCAGAAGGACGGCCCCGTCGTCGGCGTCCACATGATCGGCGCCCGCGTCGGCGAGCTCATCGGCGAGGGCCAGCTGATCGTGAACTGGGAGGCGTACCCCGAGGACGTCGCGGCGCTCGTGCACGCCCACCCCACGCAGAACGAGGCTCTCGGGGAGGCGCACCTCGCGCTCGCCGGCAAGCCGCTGCACGCCCACAACTGACCACAGGAACTTCGAAGGAGACACGAGCGGTCATGTCCGACAACGTGCAGCTTCCCGCCCTCGGCGAGTCCGTCACCGAGGGCACCGTCACCCGCTGGCTCAAGAACGTGGGTGACCGCGTCGAGGTCGACGAGCCCCTGCTCGAGATCTCGACCGACAAGGTCGACACCGAGGTCCCGTCGCCGTTCGCCGGCGTGCTGGAGCAGATCCTGGTGCAGGAGGACGACACCGCCGAGGTCGGCGCCGTCCTCGCGGTGATCGGCGACGGCTCCGGTGCCGGCGGCGACGCCCCGGCCCAGGACGCCCCGGCGCAGCAGGAGCAGGCCCCGGCCGAGCCCCAGCAGCAGACCGGCGCGACGACGCAGGGCGAGGGCTACGGCTCGCCGTCCCCGGAGGCCGAGACCGCCTCCCCCGCCACCGAGCAGCCCGCCCCCGCGCCGGCCGCCGAGGCGCAGGACTCCGGCGACAGCCAGCAGGTCACCCTGCCGGCGCTCGGCGAGTCCGTCACCGAGGGCACCGTCACCCGCTGGCTGAAGCAGGTGGGCGACCGCGTCGAGGTCGACGAGCCGCTGCTCGAGATCTCGACCGACAAGGTCGACACCGAGGTCCCGTCGCCGTTCGCCGGCACGCTGCAGGAGATCCTGGTCGCCGAGGACGAGACCGCCGAGGTCGGCGCCGCGCTCGCCGTCATCGGCTCGGGCTCCGGCTCCGGCTCGGGCACCGCCCAGGCGGCGGCCCCGGCCGCCACCGAGGCCGCTCCGCAGGTCGCCGCGCCGGAGGAGGCCCCCGCGCCCACCCCGACGCCCGCCCCGGTCCCGGCCCCGACGCAGCAGGCCGCCAGCCCGGCGCCGGCTCCCGCTGCGCCGGCCCAGCCGGCCCAGCCGGCCCAGCCGGCCCAGCCCGCGCAGCCGCAGGCCGCCGGGTCGTACCTGACGCCGCTCGTCCGCAAGCTGGCCGCCGAGAAGGGCGTCGACACGTCGACCCTGACCGGCACCGGCGTCGGCGGGCGCATCCGCAAGGAGGACGTCCTCGAGGCGGCCGCCAAGGCGGAGGAGGCTGCGAAGGCCGCCGCCCCGGCCCCGTCGGCCCCGGCCGCCGCTGCTCCGGCCGCCGCACCGAAGTCGCTGGAGCCGTCGCCGCTGCGCGGCACCACCGAGAAGGCCAGCCGCCTGCGGCAGGTCATCGCCGAGCGCATGGTCGACGCCCTGCACAGCCAGGCGCAGCTGACCTCCGTGGTCGAGGTGGACGTCACCAAGGTCGCGAAGCTGCGGGCGAAGGCGAAGGACTCCTTCAAGGCGCGCGAGGGCGTCAACCTCACGTTCCTGCCGTTCTTCGTGCAGGCGGCGGTCGAGGCGCTCAAGGTGCACCCGAAGATCAACGGCGTGCTCGAGGGCAAGGAGATCACCTACCACGGCTCCGAGAACATCGGCATCGCGGTGGACACCGAGCGCGGCCTGGTCGTGCCGGTCATCCGCGACGCGGGTGACCTCAACCTGGCGGGCATCGGCCGCAAGATCGCCGACCTGGCCGGCCGCACCCGCGCCAACAAGGTCACCCCGGACGAGCTGTCCGGCGCGACCTTCACGGTGACCAACACGGGCTCCGGCGGTGCGCTGTTCGACACCCCGATCGTCCCCGGCGGCACCTCCGCGATCCTCGGCACCGGCGCGATCGTCAAGCGCCCCGTCGTCGTCAAGGGCGCGGACGGCGAGGAGGTCATCGCGATCCGGTCGATGTGCTACCTGGCCCTGTCGTACGACCACCGCCTGGTCGACGGCGCCGACGCGTCGCGGTACCTCATGACCGTGAAGCAGCGGATCGAGGAGGGCGCGTTCGAGGCCGAGGTCGGCCTGTGACCGTGCGCTGACGCGCGTCCTCGACGCCCCGGTGACCCTCGTGGTCACCGGGGCGTCGTCGTGCCGGGACCGCCCCGCACCCGTTGACCGGCCCACCGGGCGCCGGTAGCGTGCTGGCGCTCTTTCGACAACGGGTGTCGAAATTTCGGCGCCCCGGACCACGAGGACGTGCCCGATGCGAGAAGCACCCCGCGCCGCCGACCGGCGCCCCACCGACTCCCCCGCCCCGTCGTCCCGGCGGCGCCGACCGCGACGGGGCCGTGCGCTCGCCGCGGCGGGCCTCGCCCTGCTGCTGGCCGGTGCCGGGGCGGCCGGTGCCGCGGCGGCCCCGCTCCCCGCCGGCGGCGGGCACGGCCAGGGCGGCGGGCACGGGCACGGCGGTGGCCACGGGCACGGCGGCGACGAGCGCCGGCTCCGCACCTGGCTCGCCGACACGTACACCTCGCTCGAGGCGATGACCGACCCCGGCACCGGCCTGGTGGCCGACAACATCACCGGCGACCTCGACCCGGAGGGCGCGAGCGCCTACACCTCGCCGACCAATATCGGCGGCTACCTGTGGTCGA
This sequence comes from Cellulomonas sp. NEAU-ZC6, assembly GCF_056844425.1. Lineage (NCBI taxonomy): Bacteria > Bacillati > Actinomycetota > Actinomycetes > Micrococcales > Cellulomonadaceae > Cellulomonas > Cellulomonas sp. NEAU-ZC6. The sequence continues at coordinate 787,774 of NZ_JBXFYH010000001.1, forward strand.
CGGTCGTCGCCCGCGACCTGGGCCTGATCAGCCGGCACGACGCCCGCGAGCGGATGGCGACCACGCTCGGCACGCTGGAGCGGATGGATCGGCACGACGAGTCCGGGATGTTCTACAACTGGTACGACCCGGCCACCGGCGACCGCGTCGACACCTGGCCCGACGACGGCGCGGTCGTCGAGCACTTCCTGTCCTCGGTCGACAACGGCTGGCTCGCCGCGTCGCTGCGCGCGGTGGCCGAGGCCGAGCCGCGGCTGGCCGACGAGGCGACCGCGCTCTACGACTCGATGCACTTCGGCGTCTACTACAACCCCGACGGCCGGCCGGACCTCGGCGTCGGGCTGATCCGGGGCGGGTTCTGGGACTCCGAGCCGGCGGGCTGCTCGGTGCCCGGCAACTACCAGGGCGGCACGACCGTCTACTACACCTGCCACCACTACGACACGACGGTCTCCGAGACGCGCATCGCGATGTACCTGGGGATCGCGGACGGCGAGATCCCGCCGGAGGCTTACTGGGGCACCTACCGGACGTTCCCGTCGACCTGCGACTGGGCGTGGCAGGAGCAGCGCCCGAGCGGCGTGACCCGCACCTACGACGGCGTGGACGTCTACGAGGGTGTCTACCACTACCGCGGCATGGCGCTCGTGCCGGGCTGGGGCGGCTCGATGTTCGAGGCGCTGATGCCCGACATGCTGGTGCCGGAGTCGGAGTGGGCGCCGCGGTCCTGGGGCGTGAACCACCCGCTGGTGGTCGAGGCGCAGAAGCAGCACGGGCTGGACGAGGCCGCGTACGGCTACTGGGGCTTCTCCCCCGCGAGCGACCCGCACGGCGGCTACGCCGAGTACGGCGTGGACGTGCTGGGCCTGCGGTCGGACGGCTACCTGTCCGACGGCAGCACCGACGTCGACCTCGGGTTCCACGGCTGCCGGGAGGAGACCAACCCCGACCCGGAGTTCGGCGACGGCGTCGTGACCCCGCACGCCGCGTTCCTCGGGCTCGAGTACGACCCGCGCGGCGTGGTGGAGAACCTGAGGAACATCGCCGACGACTTCGACGCCTACGGCCCCGGCGGGTTCTACGACGCCGTCGCGGTGCGCTCCGGCACGGTCGCGGAGCGCTACCTGTCGCTGGACCAGTCGATGATCGTGGCGGCGATCGGCAACTACCTCGGTGACGGGCTGCTGCGCGACTACGTGGTCGGCCGGGACATGGAGGAGCGGCTGCGCCCGGTGCTGGCGTCCGAGGTGTTCTCCTCCGCGGCCGAGGCCGTCGCACCCGCGCTGACCGAGCCCGCACCGGGGTCGACGGTCGAGCGCGTCGACCGGCTGGCCGGCACCGGCGAGCCCGGGGCGCACCTCACGGCGACCGGGCCCGGCGGGGCCACCTGCACGGCCGACGTCGGCGCGGACGGGGCGTGGGCGTGCGAGCTGCCGGCCGTGACGACGCCCGGCGAGGTGACCGTCGGGCTGTCGACGACGAACGACGCCGGGTTCACCACGGACGGCGCACCGGTGACGCTGACGGTCGCCGCCCCGGCGGCGGAGCCCGGTGAGCCGGAGCCCGGCGTGGTCGAGCCCGGTGCCCCCGACCCGGGCGCGACCGGGACGCCCGGGACGGGTGAGGCGTCGGCCTCCGGCCCGGCGGCGGCGGACCTGGCGACGACGGGCGCGCACCCGGCGCCGGCCCTGCTGCTGGCGCTGACCGCGCTCGGCACCGGGACCGCGCTGGTGCTCGTGCGTCGCGGACGGGCGGCCCCGGTCGGCTGACCGGAGGCGTGCGACCGTGCCCGTGCCCGTGCCCCGTGCCCCTGGCGGTGCGGGGCACGGTCGCGACCGGGACGGGACGCCGCGGCCGGCGCGGGACCTGCCGTCAGCGCGGCGGCGCCGTCGAGCCGCGCAGCACCAGGCGCGTCGCCAGCTCCAGGTGCGTGGACCCGGGAGCGCCGTCCCGCGCCCGGTGCGCGAGCGTCACCGCGGCGTCGCCCATCTCGTCCAGCGGCTGCCGGACCGTGGTGAGCGCCGGGTCCAGCCAGGCGGCCACGGGCTGGTCGTCGAACCCGACGACCGAGAGGTCCTCGGGCACCCGCACGCCGTGCTCGCGCGCGGCCCGGAGCACCCCGATCGCCGTGTCGTCGCTGGTGGCGAACACCGCCGTCGGCGGGTCGTCCAGCCGGAGCAGCAGGCTGGCGGCGCGGAACCCGGCGTCGACCCCGTAGTCGCCGCCCCGCACGAGCTCGTCGTCGACGGCCAGGCCGCCCCGGATCAGCGCGGTCCGGTAGCCGGCGAGCCGCGCGACGGCGTTGTCCTGGTCCTGCGGCCCCGTGATCGTCGCGATCCGCCGGTGCCCGAGAGCCACCAGGTGCGCGGTCGCGTCGAGCCCGCCCCGGAAGTTGGTGGCGGCGACCGCCAGCAGGTCGGCGTCCGGCCGGGTGCGCGGGTCGACCACGACCACCGGCACGGCGGCGCGTGCCAGGTCGGCGCGCGCGGCCTCGTCCGGGACCGCGACCACGCTGACCAGGGCGTCGGTCCCCCGGCGCAGCGCGTGCCGCACCCAGGGCCCGCACGACTCGGTGCCGGGCTCGACGGTCACCACGAGGTCGGCGCCGAGCCGCGCCGCCGCCCGGGCCGCGCCCCGCACCACGGCCTCGGCCCAGGTGCTGTCGAGGTCGACGACACGCAGGTCGACGAAGCCCGTCCGCCGGCTGCCCGACGGCCGGACCGCGTAGCCGTGCCGGGCGAGCACCTCGGTGACCCGCGTCCGGGTCGCCGCGGCCACGTCCGGGCGGGAGTTGAGCACCTTGGACACGGTGGGCACGGACACGCCGGCCTCGGCGGCGACGACCGCGAGGGGCGGCGGGGTGGCCGGGTGCGCGGCGTCCATGGCGCCCCACCCTAGGGGCACCTGCACGCCGCACCCGCGCAGGTGGCGGCGGCGTCCGCCGGGCCGACCGGCGCCGCCGACCGTAGGGTCGGCGCATGGTCGTGGTGCTGGCGGGGTCGAGCGGGTTGATCGGGACGGCGCTGGCCGAGCGCCTGCGCGCGGAGGGCCGCACGGTGCGGCGGCTGGTCCGCCGGACGGCGCGCGGCCCGGAGGAGCACACCTGGGACCCGGACGCGGGCGTGCTGGACCCGGCCGTGCTGGCCGGGGCGGACGCCGTGGTGAACCTGGCCGGCGCGGGGGTCGGCGACAAGCGGCTCACCGCGGCCCGCAAGCGCGTCGTGCTGGAGTCCCGCACGCGCACGACCGGCCTGATCGCCCGGACGATCGCCGGCATGGACGCCCCGCCGCGCGTGCTGCTGCAGGGATCGGCGACGGGCGCCTACGGGTACCGGGGCGACGTGGAGGTCACCGAGGCCGAGCCGTACGGCGACTCGTACCTCGCCGGGGTCGTGCGCCGGTGGGAGGCCGCCGCCGCGCCCGCCGTGGAGCGGGACGACGTGCGGGTGGCGTTCCTGCGCACCGGCATCGTGCTGGCACGCTCGGGCGGCGCGGCGGGGCGGCTGCTGCCGCTGATCCGGCTGGGGCTCGGCGGGCCGCTCGGGTCGGGGCGGCAGTACTGGAGCTGGATCAGCCTCGAGGACGAGGTCCGCGCGATCCTGCACCTGCTGGACGCGCCGGTCAGCGGCCCCGTGAACCTGGTGGCCGAGCCCGTGACCGAGATCGAGATCGTGCGGGCGCTCGCCGAGGCCGTGCACCGTCCCGCGGTGCTGCCGGTGCCGGGGTTCGCCCTGAAGCTCGCGCTGGGCCAGTTCTCGGACGAGATCCTGGGCTCGCTCCGGGTCGTCCCGAAGGCGCTGACCGCGTCGGGCTTCGTGCACCGGCACCCCACACCGCAGCAGGCCGCCCGCGCGCTGCTCGCCTGAGCCCGCCGCCGCTGCCCCGAGCGGGCAGCAGATGTCCCCTGGCCGCACGCGGAAGGGACGTCTGCTGCCCGCTCGGGGGCGCGACGCGCGCGGCGGTCAGGGCGCGAGCGTGACCGTGCGGTGCTCGCGGGCGGAGAGGCGGGCCGCGTCGAGGACGCGCGCCGTGACGACCGCGTCCGCCGGGTCGACCGGGACCGGGCCCGTGCCGCGCACCCAGGACTCGACCGCCCGGTAGAAGTCGGGGTGCCCGCCGGGGGCGCGCCGGACGGGCACGCGGTCGTCGCCGTGCACCAGCCAGCCCTCGTGCTCGTCGCCGGCGGCCTCGTCGAGCACGCCGAACGCGGACGCCTCGCCCTCGAAGCTGGTCACCAGGTAGGCGCCGCGGTCGCCGAGCACGCGGGTGCGCGGGCCGGGCGCACCGACCAGCCCGCCGGCCTGCAGGTGGCTGATCACGGCGGACCCGTCGGCGCGCGCGACGTGCGTCAGCGCCAGGAACACGTCGTCCTCGGCCGGGGTGGTCAGGCTGCGCAGCTCCGCGTGCACCCGCTCCACCGGGCCGAACAGCTGCACGGCGGAGTCGACCAGGTGCGCCCCGAGGTCCAGCAGCAGGCCGCCGGCCCGGGTGTCGTTCTCCTTCCACCGGTCCTGCGGCACGGGGCGCCAGCGCTCCCAGCGGCGCTCGAACCGGTGCACCCGGCCCAGGTCGCCGGCCTCGAGCAGGGCGCGCAGCGTGAGCTGCTCCGGGTCCCAGCGGCGGTTCTGGAACACGGTCAGCCGGCCGCCGGCCTCGGCGCCGAGCCGGGCCAGGTCGGCGGCCTCCTCGGCGGTGGTGGCCAGCGGCTTGTCGACGACCACCGGCAGGCCGGAGGCCAGCGCGAGGCCGACGTGCTCGACGTGCTCGCCGGTCGGGCTGGCGATCACCACGACGTCCAGGTCGGCGGCGTGCCCGAGCAGGGCCTGCACGTCCGGGTCGACGGCGACGTCGGCCCAGTCCTCCGCCGCCGCGGCGGCGCGCTCGGGGCTGCGGGTGACCACCCGCACCACCCGGGCGCCGACCTCGCGGAGCAGCCGGGCGTGGATGCCCCGCCCCGCCGAGCCGTAGCCGACCAGTCCCATCCGCAGCGCGTCCGTCATGCCCGCCACCCTAGGCCGCGGGTGCGCCGTCCTCCTCCCGCGCCAGCCGGCTGGGCCACCAGGTGCGCGGCCCGAGGTCGTGCACCAGCGCGGGCACCAGCAGGCTGCGCACCACCAGGGTGTCGAGCAGCACGCCGAACGCGACGATGAACGCCAGCTGCGCGAGGAACAGCAGCGGGATGACGCCCAGCGCGGCGAACGTCACGGCGAGCACCACGCCCGCCGAGGTGATGACGCCACCGGTGACGGCCAGGCCGCGCAGCACGCCGTCGCGCGTCCCGGACCGGGCGCTCTCCTCCCGGACCCGCGTCATCAGGAAGATCGAGTAGTCGACCCCCAGCGCGACGAGGAACGTGAACGCGTACAGCGGCACGGCCGGGTCGGCCCCGGGGAACTGGAACACGTGCTCGAACACCAGCGCGGCGACCCCGAGAGCCGCCGCGAACGACAGCACGTTGGCGATCATCAGCAGCACGGCCGCGACCACGGACCGCAGCAGCACCATGAGGATCAGCAGGATCACGACCAGCACGACCGGCACGATCACCCGCAGGTCGCGGGTGCCGGCGTCCTGCGCGTCGAGGGTCTCGGCAGCGGCGCCGCCGACCAGGGCGTCGGGCGCGACCTCGTGCACGGCCTCGCGGAGCCGCTCGACGGTGTCGACGCCCTCGGTGGTGTCGGCCGCGGCCTCGGTGGCGACGTCGACCCGGACCCGGCCGTCGACGACCACCGGCTCCGCCTCGTCGGCGGCGGGGGCACCCGTCGGGGCGCCGGAGGTGGCGCCGGTGTACGGGGTGGCGGACACCACGCCGTCGACGTCGAGCGCCGCCCGGGCGACCGCGTCGGCCTCGTCCTGCGCGACGATCACGGTGGCCGGCTGCACGGTGCCGGCCGGGAAGTGCGCGGCCAGCACCTCCTCGCCCGCGACCGCGTCGACGTCGGTCAGGAACACGTCCGCCTGGCCGGTGCCGGAGGCCTTGAAGGTCGGCAGGAACGCGGCGAAGGCGAGCAGCACGACGGCGGTGCCGATCCAGACGGCCCGGTCCCGCCGGCCGACGCCGCGGGCCAGGCGGCCCCAGAGCCCCGCGGCGGGCGCGGGGTCGACGTCCGACCCGGGTGCGACGTGCGCGCCGTGGTGCGGGGCCTGCGCCGCGGCGGGCTCCGCCGCGGCCGGGCCGGCGGCGTGCGCGCCGAGCTCGGCGTGCGGGATCCGCGGCCAGAACAGCACCCGGGACCGGCGGCCCGCCACCAGCAGCAGCAGCGGCAGCAGCGTGAACGCCGCGAGGTACGCCGAGGCGATGCCGATCGCGCCGACCGGTCCGAGCGAGCGGTTGGAGGCCAGGTCGGACAGCAGCAGGCAGAGCAGACCGGCGACGACGGTGCCGGCGCTGGCGGTGATCGGCTCGACGCTGCGGCGCAGCGCGCGCTTCATGGCGGCCGCCGGCGATCCGACGCCGCGCAGCTCCTCGCGGTAGCGGGCGACGATCAGCAGCGCGTAGTCCACGGACGCCCCGACCACGAGGATCGACAGGATGCCCTGCGCCTGGCCGTTCAGCGTCAGGGTCCCGGCGTCGGCCAGGTGGTAGACCGCCAGCGCGGCCGCGCACAGCGCGAACACGGCGGTGAGGATGACGGCGAGCGGCAGGAACGGCGACCGGTAGACCAGCACGAGGATCACCAGCACGGCGCCGAGCGCGACCAGCAGCAGCACGCCGTCGATCCCGCCGAACGCGTTGGTCAGGTCCGCGACGAACCCGCCGGGGCCGGTGACCCACGCCAGCAGCCCGGCCTCGCCGGCGTTGTCGGCGGTGGCGCCGAGGTCCTCGGCGAGGGTGTCCCGCACGGCCTGCACGACGGCGCCGACCACGCTCTCGTCGTCGGCGAGCGAGGCGTCCGCCTGCTCGGCGTCCAGGGACAGCGGGACCAGCAGGGCCTCGCCGTCCTCGGACGGGACGACGACCGGGTCGCCGGTGAGCACGTCGCCGAGCGTGGCGGGGTCGCCGGCCGCCGGGTCCGCGCCGGGCACCGCGACGTCGGGCAGCGACTCGACCACCGGCTGGACCGCCGCGACCGCGCCCGCGTCGAGCGGTCCCCCGCCCTCGGCCTCCAGCACCACCAGCACGGGCAGCGACTCCGACTCGATGAACTCCGCGGACAGCTCGGCGGCGCGCGTGGACTCCGCCGACGACGGCAGGAACGCCGCCGAGTCGTTGGTCTGCACCTGGGACAGCTGCCCCTGCGCCATCCCCCCGAACGCCGCCACCGCGAGCCACCCGGCCGCGACCGCGAGCACCACCAGTCCCCGCCCGATCCCCCGGACCCCGTTCCTCAGCATGCTGAGCACTATGCGCGACGCGCCCGATTCCGGCAACATGAGCGCGGGGCAACTGCCCGACAGGAGGAAGCACGTGGTGGAGCGGCACGCGGAGGACGGCGCCGACCGGCACCCGCGGTGGACGGCGATGGCCGCGCGCGAGCCGGCCGGCTGGCCCGTCGGACGGCTGCTGTCCGCGGCAGCGCGCCGCGTGGAGCGGGACTGGAACGCGCACCTCGCGTCCTGGGACCTCAACCACGCGAGCCAGCCCGTGCTGGTGATCCTGCTGCGCGGCCCGCGCACGCAGGCCGAGCTCGCGGCGCTGTGCGACGTGACCGAGCAGACGATGAGCCGGGTGCTCGCACGCGTCGAGCGCACCGGCTACGTCACCCGTTCGGCCCACGCCACCGACCGCCGCAAGCAGGAGATCCGCATCACGGACGCCGGCCGCGCCGCCGTGCTCGCCGCGTCCGACCCGGAGGCCGCCGAGGCGATGGTCACGGACGGGCTGACGCCGGAGCAGGTGGAGCAGCTGCGGGCGCTGCTGCTGATCGTCGCGCGCCGCGGGCCGGTCGACGAGGTCGCCGACCCCGAGCCGCGCGCGGGCTGACCCGCCCGGCCACGCTCAGCGCCGGCCGGCCCGCTCGGTCCACGCCAGCCCGGCCGCCACCGACGCCGCCCACGCCTCCACCTCCGCGAAGTCGCGGAAGTCCCCCGGCTGCGCGTCGATCATGGCCACCAGCGCGCGCTCGGCGAGCCCCAGCTCCGCGCGCTCGAGCCGCCCCGCGAAGCACGCGACGTCGCGCGCACGGACCCGGCGCGCGACCACGCCGACGTCGTCGGGCTCGGACGGCGGCAGCGGCGGGTCCCCGACGGGCCCGGACCAGAACAGCCACACCGGGCGCGCCGCCAGCTGCGCGTGCAGCCGGTCCACCAGCTCCCGCAGCGCCGCGGCCAGCCGCCCGACGTACACCGCGGAGCCGAGCACCACCGCGTCGTAGCCGTCGAGCGCGTCGACCTCGTCCGGGTCGACCTCCGCCACGTCGTGGCCCGCCGCACGCAGCACGTCCGCGACCGTCGTACCGATCTCGCGCGTGCCGCCGTGCCGCGACGCCACCGTCACCAGGACCCGCATGGTCGCCTCCTGCAGCCGGTGCCGCGGCCCCGGTGCCGCGACGACGTCCCTCCAGGCTCGCCCCGGCGGCACCACCGGCACCAGGGACCTCCGTCCCGGTGTCGCTCCGGCGGACGGAGGGCCCCCGCGCGCCGGTAGACTCCCGGGTCATGGCCCGTGACAAGAACGCCGCGTCCGGGGCGCCGAAGCCCCCGAAGGTGAAGAAGACCCGCTGGTACCACCAGGTGTGGCAGGCGTACCAGATGACCCGCCAGCAGGACCCGGCGGTCACCTGGCTGATCCTCGCGGTGTTCTTCGGCATCATCGCCGTGGGCCTCATCATCGGCCTGCTCTGGGGCCCGTGGGTCTACATGCTGCTGCTGAGCATCCCGTTCGCGCTGCTCGGCGCCATGTTCACCCTGACCCGCCGCGCCGAGCGCGCCGCGTACTCCCGCATCGAGGGCCAGCCCGGCGCCGCGATGTCCGCCCTCGGCACCATCCGCCGCGGCTGGACGTTCACCCAGGAGCCCGTCGCCGTGGCCCCGCGCACGCAGGACCTGGTGTTCCGCGGCGTCGGCCGGCCCGGCATCGTGCTGATCGGCGAGGGCCCCGCGCACCGGATCGGCAAGCTGCTCGAGTCCGAGCGCAAGCGCACCGCCCGCGTCCTGCCGGGCGTCCCGATCACGCTGATCGAGGTCGGCCGCGAGGAGGACCAGACCCCGCTGCCGCAGCTCGCCCGCAAGGTCCAGCGCCTCAAGCCGCAGCTGACCAAGCAGGAGACCGGCGAGGTGCTCAAGCGCCTCACCGCGCTCGGCGCCGTGAAGATGCCGGTGCCGAAGGGCGTCGACCCGATGCGCGCCCGCCCCGACCGCAAGGGCATGCGCGGCCGCTGACCGCCCGCACGCCACGACGCGCCCGGCCCCCACGTGGGACCGGGCGCGTCGTGCTTGACGGCGCCGGCGTCGTGCTCCGCGGCCGGGCGGCGTCCGGTCGCGTACCGCGGACGGTGCGCGAGGTCGTCACTCGTCGGCGAGGTCGTCATGCACGAGTGACGACCTCGCCCAGGAGTGAGGACCTCGGGCGCTCCGCGTGGGGCCGCGGCAGCGTCCCCGGTCGGCGGCAGCCCCGCCGGTCAGCGGCGGACGATGGCGGTGCCGGCCGAGCGGTCGTGCAGGCCGCGGCCGTCGGCGTCCCAGACCACGGCCGGGATCACCAGGCAGAGCAGCACCGTGCGCACCAGCGCGAGCAGCAGGCTCGGCGGCACGTCCGGTCCCGGGTCGGCGGCGGGAGCGCCCGGGTGCGGCACCAGCCGCGGGGCGACGACCCGGCGGACCCGGAGGCCGAGCAGCCGGTGCCCCAGCGTGCCGCCGACCGTCCCGACCAGCAGCACGTTCTCCAGCGCGAAGATCGCGAGCGTCGCACCCGCCTGCACGTCGGCCGGCAGGAACGCGAGCGCGATCAGCTGGCACGCGAACCAGTCGATGATCAGCGCGACCAGCCGGCGGCCGAGCGGCGCGAGCGAGCCGCGGCCCTCGGCCGGCAGCCCCAGGCGCGCGCCGTGCGCGGTGCCCGGCTCCCCCGTGGGGGGTCCCTCGAGCCACGAACCGACGTCCTCGCGATCGACCATGCGTCAACGGTAACCGGCCCGTGCGCCGCGCCCCGACCGGTGACGACACGTCCCGGCAACACGGGTCGGGGGTCGCGTAACACCGACGAAACAATCGGTACACCCGGGGGAAACTGCGCCCGCCTAGCCTCGACGGCAGCCCGGCAGGTACGGGCACGTCAACCCGAGGAGCAGCGGATGTTCAGCACGCCAGAGGAAGTCCTGGCCTTCATCAAGAACGAGGACGTCAAGTTCGTCGACGTCCGGTTCTGCGACCTGCCCGGCGTGATGCAGCACTTCAACGTGCCCGCCGCGACCGTGGACGAGAACTTCTTCGTCGAGGGCCAGATGTTCGACGGGTCCTCGATCCGCGGCTTCCAGGCGATCAACGAGTCGGACATGAAGCTGCTCCCGGACGTGACGACGGCGTTCGTCGACCCGTTCCGCGCGGAGAAGACGCTCTGCCTGAACTTCCACATCGTCGACCCGTACACCGACGAGCCCTACACGCGCGACCCCCGCCAGGTCGCCGCGAAGGCCGAGGCGTACCTGCGGTCCACCGGCATCGCGGACACCGCGTTCTTCGCGCCCGAGGCCGAGTTCTACATCTTCGACGACGTGCGCTTCGAGACGAAGCAGAACTCGTCGTTCTACTCCATCGACTCCATCGAGGCCGCCTGGAACACGGGCCGCGTCGAGGAGGGTGGCAACCTCGGCCACAAGACGCCCTACAAGGGTGGCTACTTCCCCGTGCCGCCGGTCGACCACTTCGCCGACCTGCGCGACAAGATCTCGCTGCAGCTGGACGCCCTCGACTTCCAGGTCGAGCGCGCCCACCACGAGGTCGGCACCGCCGGCCAGGCCGAGATCAACTACCGCTTCGACACGCTCGCCAAGTCGGCCGACAAGGTGCAGCTGTTCAAGTACGTCGTGAAGAACGTGGCGCACGCCGACGGCCGCACCGCGACCTTCATGCCGAAGCCGCTGTTCGGCGACAACGGCTCGGGCATGCACGTGCACCAGTCCCTGTGGAAGGACGGCAAGCCGCTGTTCTTCGACGAGAAGGGCTACGGCGGCCTGTCCGACGTCGCGCGCTGGTACATCGGCGGCCTGCTCAAGCACGCCCCGGCGCTGCTCGCGTTCACCAACCCGACGGTGAACTCCTACCACCGCCTGGTCCCCGGCTTCGAGGCCCCGGTCAACCTGGTCTACTCGGCGCGCAACCGCTCCGCGTGCATCCGCATCCCGGTGACCGGCTCGAACCCGAAGGCCAAGCGCATCGAGTTCCGCGTGCCGGACCCGTCGTCCAACCCGTACCTGTGCTTCGCGGCCATGCTGATGGCGGGCCTGGACGGCATCCAGAACCGCATCGAGCCGCCGGAGCCGGTCGACAAGGACCTGTACGAGCTGCCCCCGGAGGAGCACGCGCTCATCCAGCAGGTCCCGGGCTCGCTCGGCGAGGTGCTCGACAACCTCGAGGCCGACCACGACTGGCTGACCGCCGGCAACGTGTTCACCCCGGACCTCATCCAGACCTGGATCGACTTCAAGCGGTCCGCGGAGATCGACCCGATCCGGCTGCGCCCGCACCCGCACGAGTTCGAGCTCTACTACGACGTGTAAGTCCGCGTGTTCAAGGCTGCTCCCTTGAGCGCCTGACCTGCACGAACGGCAACCCCGTCACCCTCGTGGTGGCGGGGTTGCCACATTTTCTGCCACAACCGCGTGCAGGGATTGCCGCGATGCCGGGCCTCCCGACGGTCCCCGGCATGCACACGCGCACCACTCCCCTGTCCCCGGTCGACCTGGCCGACCCGATCTGGACGATCGAGCACGTCGCCGCCGCGTTCCGCCTCGGGGTCCGCGCCACCCGCTCGCTGATCGCCCGCCCCGACTTCCCGGCCGCGTTCCGACTCTCGGACGCCCGCACCGCGCGGCTGTACTGGCGCCGGGAGCAAGTGCTCGACTTCGTCGCCGGTGGCGCCACGACCGGCGCGACGCAGACGACGTCGGCGCCCCTGGCGCCCCGATCGACGGTGGCCGCCGGTAAGCCGGCCCGCGCCACCACCGGGCCAGTCGACGCCGAGAGCCCGCGATACGTCGGGACCGACGACGACGCCCTGGCCGCGATGGCCGCGCTGCGCGCCGCGCAGGCGGTGGCGGCGTGAGCGCCCGGGCCACCGGCCTGCAGGTCGGTACCAGCGGGCGGGTCACCCTGTACGGGCCGACCGCGTCGCGGCCGACCTACCGGATCACGGTGATCGACGAGCAGGGAGCCCGGCAGCACCGGTCCGCGGGGCAGTCTCCCCGAAAGGCTTGGAACCGGGCCCAGGAGCTGGATGCCGAGCTCTCGGGTCGCCACGACCCGCAGACCCGCACCCTCGGGGACCTGGTGGCCGACTACGTCAGCACCCCGGCAGGGCGCAAGTGCGACAAGCGTGGTCGCGCGCTCGGCACGAGCTGGTCGACCAGCCACCACCGGACGGTCACCCAGGACCTCACCCGGGCCGTGGCCGAGGTCGCGACGGTGCCCGCCCACGCGCTGGACCGCGCCGTGGTCGACCGGATGCGCACGGCCTGCGGCACGCACGGCATGGTCAAGCAGATGACCCGGCACGTGCGCGGCTTCCTGAACTGGGCCTGCCGGCAGGGCGCGCTGACCGACGCCCAGGCGGCGCTGCTCCCGGAGCAGTACGCGCCGCTGCTGGACCCCCGGTTCCCGCAGCCGGAGGCACGGCCGTCGCGGCGCCAGTCCGCCCCCATGGTCGGGCAGTCCGAGGACTACGTGGGGCCGGAGGACTGCCCGCTGCACGAGGCCGTGCGCGCGTTCGCCGACGAGCTGCAGCGGCGGGTGCGCTGGGGCGCGCTCGCCGTGCACCTCGCGGCCGGAACCGGGCTGCGCGCCGGCGAGCAGTTCCAGCTGCGCGCCGACGACGTCGTCACGCACGACGGCCACCTGGTGGTGCGGGTCGACTGGCAGTGGTCCACCGGCGGCACCCGGAGGGCGCGACCCAAGACCGGCAAGCGCCGTCGGGTCCCGGTACCCCCGGTCACCCGGGACGGAATCGGCCTCGAGCAGATGCTCCGCGACCGGGTCCTCGAGGCGAAGGCCGAGCAGGCGGCCGGCACGAACCCGGAGGCGCTGCTGTTCCCCGCGCCCGAGGGCGGCATGTGGTGGTCGTCCAACCTCACCGAGCTGCTGGTCGCGGCCCAGAAGGCCGCGGGGTGGGCGTTCGTGATGGTCGCCGAGCGGCGCAAGCTCCGCAACGGTGCGACCAAGGAGGTGATGGTCACCCAGATGCAGCACCCGTGGCACTCGCTGCGGCACCGGTTCGCCCGGGACATGATCGACTGGCTCCGGCTCACCTCGGCACAGCTGATGGTGATCGGCGGTTGGTCCAACCCGATGGTGATCGGCTCGCGGTACTACATCGCCGGAAGCGAGCACTGGGCAGCGGCCACCGCCGCCGTGCACCGCGCCGACGGCGAAGTGGTGCCGGACCCGTGGGACGAGGCCGCGGAGGCCGTGCACGGCTCCGGTGCGGTGCCGTCCCGGCAGGCCGGCGTTCGCTCGCCGGGCCGGCGCGCCGACGTTCCGAGCGGGGCCGGGCACCTGGCTCCTGTGGCGGGCCCGGGGCACGCACCGCACCTGGCGCAGCGAACACCACCCCGCCGCGATTGACTGCAGCGTCGTCACGCGAGTGGTCGTCCTCCCGGTCGGAGGCGGCCCGGCACCCCCCGAGGTCCGCCGAGCAGCTGCGTCGCAGGTGCCACCAACCGGGGACGTCATCGTCGGACGACATGGCGGCCTCGGCCTCGGTCGCGCGACCGGTTCAGTGCGGCCGGCAGGCCTCCCACCCGCTCCAGACGGCCAGCGGCCGGCCGGCGTGGAGCCCGGCCTGGCCGCCGGTCCGGGCGAGAAACTCCGCCAGCGGCGCGGTCGGCCGGCCGCTCGTCCCCGCCGGCGCTCTCGGTTCTCCGATCCCCGGTGATGCGCCGGTGGACGTCGAACGCGAGCGTGCCGGCGTCGACCTGACCGCGGTTGCCGCTCGTGGCGTGCGACGGGAAGTGGAGGCCCGGGGGGTGGAGCTGCTGGACCACGACGCCAAGACCACCAGGGGCTACTCGCGACTGACCAACAAGCGGCTGCGGGACCAGTTCCTCGCCGCAGCCCGCCTCGACGCGGACGGGCTTGTTCGGCTAACTCCCCGACCAGGGGGTACGTATCAGCAGTTCAGGGGCTGTGTACAGGCTGGGAGTGTCGTCGTGTACAGGCACCTAGCCTCGGAGTGCGGTGAAGGCGAGAGGGATGAACAAGATCAGCGCCACGACCACGATGCCGAGGTAGACCCTTGACCGCTGCCAGTGGACGTTGGTTCGCCGCTCCGGCGGTAGCCGCCGCCAAACCAAGATGCTCACCGCGACGGCGACGGCTCCGACAACCGCCAGAGGTACAACCAGAGCAACGACGTCAGACATGGCTCCCTCTCAGCTGAACACGGTGTCTCGAGCGTAGATCGTTCCCCATGTCCCGACGGCAGGCCCAATGACCGCACGTCCAACGGCTACTGCGGGCTCCCGCTGCAGCAGGACTGCGAGACCCCAGAACGCATGCTCGGACTGCAAGCCGTACTTCGTGACGACACCGGAGTTTCTCCCTGCGCATGAGGCGCACCGCCAGCGCACCGCCGAGACAGTCGAAGCCGCTGGAGCCGCCGGGCACACCCGCATGGTCGAGAACTCGACATCCCGTTCGAGGAAACGGCACGACGCCATGAGACGCGACCTCAGGCAACGGAGTTCAGCGTTCAGGACATGGCGGAGTGGTGGTCCCCCGACGATCGCCTCGGCGTACCAGGGGAGGTCATCATCGGCCCTCACGAGCAGCCCGGGACGGTCGTGGCGACGATGCTTGCGCTGGTGCGACCCGCGGCAATGAGACGCCGTCGATCCCGCGGCGAGATCACGTCGTCACGCTCGCCTGATGGCTCCCGCGAGGGATTCGCTGTCTGGCAACATCCGACGCATGAGTGAACCAACGGCGCCACTTGAGCCCGAGTGCATCTTCTGCGCCATCGCGGCCGGTAGGGCGGAAGCGAGCCTCGTTCACCAAGACGAGACCGTGGTCGTCTTCATGGCGCTGCACCCCGTCGTCCCCGGCCATCTGCTGGTCGTGCCGCGCAAGCACGCGGTGGGCCTCGAGGACCTTGATCCAGTCACGAGCGCCCATGTCTGGTCGGTCGGGCACGACATGGCGCGAACTCTGCGACGCTCCGGCATCCCCTGTGAGGGGATCAACGTCTTTCTCTGCGACGGCGAGGTCGCCTTCCAGACGGTCTTCCACTTCCACCTGCACGTGATCCCGCGCTACGCAGGCGACGGCTGGAAGATCATGCCGGACGAGGTGGAACGCGACAGGTCTCTTCTCGACGCCGACGCTCGAACGATCAGAGACGCGCTGCCGACGGCGCGTCACCGAGGTGAGTGAGCGCCGCGCGTCTACTCAGTGGACATGCCCATCAAGTACACGCACAAGTCAGGACGCCTGAGCGAGCGATCGCCTGCAGATAACCCCGACGCGGTCGAGCACGCCTTCGTACACGAGTGCGTCGCTCTCCTACGGACGGAAGGCAAGCGCCCGGTTCTGAGCCGCGGACGGCCGTGGCGGCGCAGGGACGCGCCCACCGCTGGCATGCGCGCCGACGCGCGCTCGCGCAGGACGGCGTGCGCCGGCCAACGAGATCGCTGCATCTGCCGTCCGTTGTGGGTCGGAGGGAGCGAGCGGGTGGTGCGCCACACCCGCGCTGCCGCCTCTTCCTCGCGATCGGGGAAGCATGTCAGAGGCCGGGTCCACCCTGAGACATGGACTGCAACGAGCTGCCGACGCGGGAGTCGCTGGAGATGAGCACCGCGCGCGGGATGTGGCGAATCGCTCCCTCGTCCGCCACTGTCTACTTCCTGAACCTCGCTGTGCAGGCCGTCCTGCGAGCACCGGGTCTCGGAACGGTCCGCTTCCCGCTGGACGACGAATCGGCGCTCCTTGTCGACGTCATCTGCTGTGACCCCATCACCGGCGCGCCAGAGCGTGCCGTCGTCGGGCTGAACGGACGACCGCGCTACCGGTTCGACCCCGGGCCGGACCGGCCCGACGTCGAGCGGCGACTCCAGCGCAACGTGACCTCGATCGAACCCGTCCAAGCGGCGGCTACGGCCGGCCTGCGCGCTTCAATCGTTCCAGCTCTGCGGTAGCGACCCGAGGAGGTCCACATGGCAGACGCGAAGGAAGCCTCCGGACGAACGGAGCCCGACCACCAACACGCGTACGACGCCCTGATCGGTCCGTTCTACACCGCCGCCGCCGTCCGACACCTGCTCGGCGACGTGTCCGGAGAGGCACTCCGGTCTCGCGTGCGCCGCGGTTCCACCCTCGAAGTTCGCACCGCCGACGGGGTACGGCTGTACCCGCAGTTCCAGTTCTCCGGTCGCCGCATCGACCCCGCTATCGGCGAGGTGCTCAGCGCGTTTCGCGACACCCCGGTGGACGGATGGGCCATCACGACATGGCTCTCCTTGCCGCAGGATGAACTCGACCACCAGTCTCCGCGCGAGTGGCTGAGCCGACCGAGCGCCGACCTGCAGGTCGTGCTTCGCCTCGCCCGCCAGACCGCTCACCGCTGGACGGCCCCGTGAACGCACAGACGGACCACGCCCGCGGACCAGCCAGCGCATCGACGGCCGGTCACCGTTCGGCCGACCGCCGGGCCGTCGCCGAGTCGACACGATCCAGCACGCGAGCAGCCACGTCGGCCGGCAGGTCGACGAACCGTTTCCCCAACGGGTCCGCGGCGTCCACCAACGCGGCGAGCAACGTCGCGACATCGGCTTCGCGTCTCATCGGGGGCGGTCGATGTGCCGAATCGCCGCAGAGGAAACAAGCACCACGCCTGTACCGCGGGCCAGGGTGTCGACCATGGCGGTGAGCACGGCCCGGGCCTCCGAATTCTCGTCCAGCAGCTCCAGGGCGGCACGCACGACTTCGAGATCGGACGGGTCAGCACGGTCGACCGTGAGGATCGTCCGCACGCAATTCTCCTCTCGTACCGGCAAGGGACTCCCACGCCCCGAGACGGGTGCGCTGGACCGCCGCGCCTCCGCTCGACCCGAGGGCGTCGCCAGGCGCCGAGTGGCGCGGCCCGGTCACCTCGCCCCACGTTTCTCGATCAGAAGTCTGGCACCGACCGCCGACACCGCCGGGGGTCCCACGGACACGGCCCTACAGCTTCGCTGCCCCAACTCTCCCGCCTGTTGGACGCCTGAGCAGCACTCGTGGGGTTGTCGCACAACTGTGCGACAACGTCGCCGGTTGGCCCGAGCGCCCCCGAGGCCCGGGAGGTGTCGGTGGTTCGTTCTACAGTCCCCTCGCAGATCCAGGACGCGATCAAGGGAACCGACATGCCGCTGCCCGGTACGACAGGAAGTGCGCTCCGAGCGGGTCGAACGACTCGTCGCTCTGGCTCATCGACTGCCCCTTCTGCTCCGGTCACGGGTTCGGCCCGAAGGCTACCGACGTGGTCAGACACCCGATCGCGGGGACTTCCGGGGGCCTGCGCGGCCGAGGGCTGTTGTCGCGACCGAGGCGGATGTCTGCGCCGTCGTCGATCCGACCACGATGGACGGCGCCCAGCAACGCCCGGCAACCCTGCCAATCGCTAAGGCACGCACCGCGGTACATTCGTCCAGACAGCGTCTGGACGCGTGCGGGCGAGCTGCACCAGGTCTGCGGGTAGCCTCGCCGCGCTGCTCGAAGTCTCGATCAGGAGGAGCCGTGATGCCGAGCGAGTTCCGTGCCGTCCGCCTTCCCCGACGGACCCTCACTCCTCAGCAGGCCGCGAAGTTCGCGGCTCTTCGTCGGGAGATCGAGACCGAGCTGGCCTCGCGCGCGGACCAAGCGCGGCACCACCGACGGTGGGCCTGGACACGAGGCCGGTCGTCTGGGACGGCCCGCTGAGTCGGATCGGAGCACTCTGCACGGTTCCGTCTCGCGGATGCCGGCTCGCACCAGAACCGCGCACGGCGGAGGCGTGTCGGAGGCCGGTGCAAACCTGGACCGCATGGACGCGATGGAGCACGCCGGTCCGAGCACCGTCGAGGTGCTGCACGTGGCCAACGAGCGAGGGATGTGGCGGATCGGCTCTGCCGGCACCACGTACTACCTCCTGGACTTGGAGCGCGTGACTGTGGTGAGAGTTCGAGGCACGGGATCCGGGCGATTCCCCTTCGACGACCGATGGAACCGACTCCTGGACGTCACCTCGTGGAACCTCGGGACCGGAGTTCCGGAGGCTGGTGTCATCCGGGTGGGCGGGAGGCCGCGGTACACGTTCGATCCGGACCCGACATGGCCCTCGGAGGAGTGGCGGTGGCAGCGGATCGTGACATCGATCCGACGGATCCCGCGGGAGGAGGCCGGTCGGCACCGGAGGGCGTTCACTGCGACCGGATGAGCTCTCGTGCAGGCCCTACCGGCGGTTGACGGCCCTGATCCACACCCAAGTATGGTCGAGATGGCCGAATCGTCGACGAATCGGACCCGTACGGCGCCCCGGGTCCACGCGACCGCGTCGCCGTCCACCTCGACGTCCTCGCCGCTGACGGTGAGCACCCACGCCCGCACCGGGATCGTGCGCTCCGCGCGCACCCCTCCGGCGCCGCGGCATCAACGATCTTGCTCGCTCGGGAAAGGCGTGTTTCCGATGGGGCGACTCACGAGCACTTCGTACTGACGTTGGATGAAAGCAAGCAGCGCGCGGGTGATCCACCATCGCACCGGACGCCGTTGAGGCGAGGCCTAGCCGACCACCTCGTCATCGCGGACGAGAGCGACCCGGAGATCACTGTGCGAGATACGGGAGAATCCAGTGCGTCCGTCTGGCGAGCCGAGGAGGGGAGCACCATGGAGAACCACACCCGGCGGGGAGTTGACCTCGAAATCGACTTCCACAACGAGGACGCCACCGGCTTCGTCTGGCAGTGGCTCAGCGAGGCACGCGACCCCTCGGTCGTCGTGCCGAACGCGATCATCGTCGTCGGAGACGACGACTGTCGCGCGATCGCGCGAGTCGTCGACCAAGTGTCGACCGACACTGGTGACTACGTGCACCTCCAGGTCCTACCGGGCACCATCGAGGACTATCGCCAGGCCGTTCAGCGAGCATCCACGCCCGTCGCGTCACCACCACGGCACCTGCACCCGCCCGAGCGCGAGCCCGGTCAGCGCCGATCGGTTCCTTGAAGTCGACGGGTAGTCGCAACCTGAGGCACCCTCGGCTCCACCCGCAGGTCCGCGTGTCGGGAGCACATCCCGATCGGATCGCGATCAGCGACAGCGACAGCGACAGCGACCAGACCGTGACCGATCGCCGATCGCCATCTCCGATCCGCGTGCGGCGGCCTGCGGTGGTCGGCTCGACCCGGATCGCGATCTGCGATCCGGGTCGAGTTCGTGCCCGATCACCTACCCGACCCCGATCGGGCAGGGTCAGCTGCCGGGCAGCAGATCGTCGTCTGGGCGACCGCCCCGCGGCCCGATCACGACGCTCACAGCGCTCACACGTGTGCCCGACTGCGCGGTCGTTCGCTCTTCAGACGATCACCACCGGCCCCCACCGGCGGCCCGTCGCCCGTGCGACGCCGATACTTCGAGAGAGACGCACATGCTTCCCCGCCCCCTGACGATCCAGACCGCCGACAAGCTGGCTGTCGAGAAGCTGCCGCCGGTGACCATGGTGATCGGTGACATCTGGCCTGCGGGCCTGTATCTGCTGGCCGGTGATCCGAAGTGCGGGAAGTCCCTTCTCGTCCAGGATCTGGCTCTGGCGATCGCGACCGGATCACTCGCCTGGGGCGCATTTCCGGTCGCGCCGGGCGACTGCCTGTACCTCGCCTGGGAGGGCGGCCGGCGATCGTTCCGTGATCGGATCCTGAAGATGTTGAACGGCGCGCCGGCCCCCGCCCGCCTCTCGATCGCGTACGAGAGCGCCCCGCTGCTCAGCGGGCTCGAGGAGCAGATCGAGCAATGGCTGCACCAGCAGCGCGCTCCCCGGCTGGTCGTGATCGACACGTATGCCGCGGTCGCGCCAGAGGCCCGTGGCGTCGACCGGAGGCAGGACGACTACAAGGCGCTCGCCGGGATGCGCGACCTCGCCGCCCGGTGGTCCGACACGCTGTTCATCGTGGTGCACCACACTCGCAAGAGCGTCGCGGGTGAACGCGAGGACCCGATGCAGCGGATTAGTGGCAGCACGGGACTGACTGCCGTCACGGACGGCAACGCCGTGTTGTCGCGCGCGGTCGGGTCTGCGCACTGCACGCTCGACCTCCGACCGCGCAACTCCGAGGAGGTCCATCTGGTACTCGGTCGCGACGAGCGTCTGCGCTGGCGCCCTGCCGGGTCCGACGAGCGGGCCCTGCTGTCGCAGCGCCGGCAGGAGATCCTCGCGTGGTTGGACGAGCACGAGGGCGGCACGCCCGCGGAGATCGCCGAGTCGCTCAAGGCCGATCCGGCCGCGGTCCGCCAGGCCCTCGGCTCGATGCTCGCAGACCACCAGATCGAGAAGCCGCGGCGGGGCTGCTACACGCGAGTGAACCCGCTCGCGGCGGCTTGAACAGGGATGCTGCGGCCCTTGTGGTGCCGGGCCGGGCGCCGACGGTCCGGCCCAGCGGCTCACCTCGAGCCGCGAAGGGCACGGGAAGAGCTATTCCCGTTCCCTTCCGGACCGCCGGGCTCGGCCCGGCCGGAGGCACCTACAGTGAACGACATGCACCCCGCGGGCCCGCCCGCACCCGGGCACCCCACAGCCCACGGCGAAACGCCGCGAGCCCAGACCGGCCCGGCCCGGGACCCGCTCGCCGACTTCCTCACTCGCGCCCAGGACGCCCGCGCCCGGCACCGGACCACCGCGGCGGCGACCGCCGGCGGTCGCCCGCAGGACTGGGCCGACCCGGACTCGGTCGCTCACCTCGCGCTGCCCGACGGGCACCGCCCGTTGGACCGGGCGCTGCTGAGGTCCAAGGAGGGCAAGACCCGAGACAACTTCCTCAGCGCGATGCGCGTGGTCTACGCGATGCTGACCGGGGTCCAGCAGCGGACTGTCACCCTCGAGCAGCTTCAGTCGTTCCCCTGGCACCAGATCAGCGTCGATGACGCCACGGACTTCCGGCGCGCGGTCTACCGGCGATACACGCCGCAGTCGAGCCGCAACGACAAGGTCTGCACGCTTCGCCGCGTCCTGGACGAATGCTATCGGCGCGGCCTGCTCTCCGCGCTGCGCCACGACCTTCTCGGAGACGCCCTGTACACCCTGGCGGTCAGCTCCGAGTCGGCACGGCGACGGCGGCTCTCCGACGCTGAGGTGACAGCCCTCATGCAGGCTGCGGCCGACGACAGCAATCCGCGGGCAGCAGCACGGGACTGCGCGGTGATCGCGTTGTTCCGTACCACCGGCATGCGCCGCGGCGAGCTCGTGCGAGCCACGCTCGCTGACTACGACCCCGCCCAGCGGACGCTGCTCTTGCGGGAGACGAAGAACGGCAACCCTCACCTGGTCTTCTTGAACCCGCAGGCCCAGGAGTACTTGCACGGGTGGCTGGCACATCGCGGATCCGGCCCCGGCGCGTTGTTCACCGCCCTGAACCGCCACGACATGACTCACCTGAATCCCGTGACGGCATGGGCGATCCTGCGCCGCCGGGCTCGGCAGGCCGGCGTCGCACCGTTCAGCACCCACGACTTCCGGCGCACGTTCGCCAGTGACCTGCTCGGCGAGTTCGACCCCTCGCTGGTGTCCAAGCTGTTGAACCACCGCAAGCTCGACAGCACCATGGGCTACGACCTGCGCGGCGACGACCTGAAGCGCGAAGCGGTGGCCTCGCTCCGGCTCCCGACGGTGCCGCCGCCCACCCCCGTTCGGCCGGTCGCTGGGACGAAGCCGACACCCGAGGGGTGCGTCTCATGAGCGACCGCCACGGCCTGCACCTGGTCACCCCGGAGGAGAACGAGACCGCCGCGCTCCGGGCTGCGGCGATGGACCGGTTCGAGGCACGGTACAGGCACAACGCGGAGAGCCGGCGCGCCATGCGCGGCGCGCTGGACCGGATGGCGCGGACGTTCACCGAGGGCCGGCAGGACGCCCGCACGTTCGCCTGGGAGCTGCTGGTCGACGAAGTGCTCGCCGGTGAGGTCTGGGGCACCGCCGAGCGTGGCTACGCCCGCGCCACGGCAGTTCGGGACGCCTCGGCGCTGCGGGTGATGCTGGAGTGCTGCGAGCGGGTCGGGCTGATCACCTACGAGGAGTACCGGCACGCGTGCTCGTTCGAGACCAAGGGCGTCGGCACGGTCCGGGAGCCGGCCGGTACCTTCCTCACGCCCGAGGACGTCGTGCGGATCGTGCGCGCGTGCCTGGACGGGCCGGGGACCGAACTCACCCGGATCCGGGACGCCGCTCTGGTGCTGACCATGGCTGGGTGCGGGGCCCGACGTCTGGAGATCGGCGGTGTCCGCCTCCAGGATGCCCACCTAACCGACGCCCGGCTCTGGCTCGGTCAAACCAAGGGCGGCCGGCCTAGGGACGCCTACCTGCACCCGACAGCCGTCGACGCCTTGACCCGGTGGATCGGAGCCCGGGGCACCGAGCCCGGTCCGCTGTTCGTGCCGCTGTCGCGCTCACGGGCGCTGGTTGAGCGCGGCGCCTTGAGCGAGCACCAGATGTGGAAGATCCTCACCCGACGCGCGCAGCAGGCCGGTCTCGGCCGGGTCACGCCGCACGACATGCGTCGGTTCCTCATCTCGAATCTGCTGGAGACGGTGGATGTCACGCTCGTGGCCCGGATCGTCGGGCACAAGCGCCCGAGCACCACCGCGCAGTATGACCGCCGACCCGCGGCAAGACAGCGGGACGCCGTGGCGACACTCAGCCTCCCGCGAATCGACCTTTCGCTCCTCGAAGGGTCGTGACGCGGACCACACTAAGGTGCCACCACCACACACATGCCCGCCGCGCAGCGGCGCTGCGGGGCCCGGCGTGGGGTCCGCCACACCACCTTCGTCAGGCCCGTGGCGACTCATGGCGTGTCGATCAACGCCGTTGGGGTGGTATCGGGCCAACGTTGCGCCGTCCGCGCGTCGAATGACGCCGTGCTTGCTTGCCGACCTGGCAGGATGCATGCGGCACCGAGACGCACGGAAGCCGCGTCTAGATCACCCGATCGAACAGTTGAGGCACACGTACATGGACCGGCAGTCGAGCCAGTGGCGCTCGCTCGGCGAGCCTGCGGGCCCCGGCGAGGAGGAGGCACTCGCAGCCCTTCGCGCGTTGCTCCCTGACGACGCCGTGACGCAGGCATGGGCGAACGTGTCGTTCGTCGATCTGCAGGGCCGAACGGCCGAGGTCGACCTCCTTCTGATCAGCCGGGTCGGGTTCTTCCTGATCGAGCTCAAGGGCTGGCACGGAATCATCGCCGGGGACCAGCAGTCGTGGCGACTCACCGCCCCGACCGGCTCCGTCCGGCACGAGCGGAACCCTCTCTACGCCACGGACGCCAAAGCCAAGCGGCTCCGCAGCCTGCTGCAGCAGCGCGCGAGTCGGGGTCAGCAGGTTCCCTGGATCGAGCCGCTGGTCGTGATGCACGGGCGCCGATCGCGGGTGACGCTCCCCGAGGAGCTCGACGAGAAGGTCGTCGCGTTGGACGGATTCGACGTCCGAGGGCTGGCCAGCACGCTGCGCACGGTGCTGGACACGCCGCCCAGTTCGAACAGCCACCGCAGCATCATCGACGGCCCGTCCGCGACCAGAATCCGCCAACTGCTGCAGCAGGCGGGCTTCGCACCGACGCCGCGCAACCGCATGGTCGGGCACTACTCGTTGGCGTCGGCCGACGCGCTCGATGAAGGGCCTGGGTGGTCCGACGTGCTCGCCACCCACCCCACCCTGTCCGGCGTGCGGCGACGCGTGCGGCTGTTCAGCACCCCACAGGGCGCGTCGCAGCAGCAGCGCGAGGAGATCGCGCGTGGTGCGCGCCGCGAGTTCCTCTTCACCCAGGGCATCGCCCACCCCGGCATCGCGGCGCCTCTCGAGTTCGTCCCGGAGTCCGACCTAGGGCCAGCATTGCTGTTCGACTACGACGAGCACGACGTCCCAATCGACGTGTTCTTGACCGAGCACAGCAGCGAACTTGGCCTCGACGAACGGCTGAGCCTGGTCCGTCAGCTGGCGGAGGCACTGAGGTACGCCCACCAGCGCAAACTCGTGCACCGGGCCCTGACACCCCGGCAGGTCTACGTCCGACCCAGCGACTCGCCGACCGTGATTGTGCGGGACTGGCAGTCGGGGCGGCGCACCAAGACGACGGCCGCGCCGACCGTGACGTCGTTCGGGACTCTGGACGTCCGAACCGCGGTCGACGCGGAAACCTGGGTGTACCTAGCACCCGAGGTTCACGCTGGCGGTGACGTCCCGGCGATTCCGCTGGATGTCTACGGGCTCGGCGCGCTGTCGTACCTCGTCCTGAGCGGAAAGGCGCCGGCGGCTTCGCTCGCGGAGCTCGAGGAGCGGCTGTCCTCCGACGGCGCGCTCGACCTGCACCGGGCCGATCCCGACACGCCTGAGGCTCTCGCGGATCTGCTGATGCTGGCGACGGCGCGCGTCGAGTCGGACCGGCTCCCGGGCGTCGATGCGTTCCTCGCCGAACTTGACGAGGCCGTCGAGCGCATCACTGCTCCGGACCGGTCCGCATCGATCGACACACGTGAGCAGGCCCTCGACCCGCTGTCGGCTGCTGTCGGCGAGTCGCTCGACGACCGGTTCATCGTGCGCGGCACGCGCGGATCGGGTTCGACGGGCACGGCTCTGCTGGTCGACGAAGTCACCGCCGACACGGCCCGCGAGGGCGTAATCCTCAAGGTCGCGCGCGATGACGCCGCCGCTGCGCGTCTGGACGACGAGGCCGCTGTTCTGGAGGTCGTCGGCCGTCACCCTCACGTCGTCTCGCTCCTCGACGGGCCGCTCACGATCGGCGGGCGCCGCGCGCTGCTGCTGTCGGACGCCGGCCCGCAGACTTTGGCGGGGTGGCTCGAGGCGAAGGGCCGTTCTCCGCTCGACGAGTTGCAACGGTTCGGTGGTCATCTGCTGGACGCGGTCATTCATCTGGAAGCAGCTGGCGTCTTCCACCGGGACATCAAGCCGGCGAACCTTGGTGTCGGTGCCGATCCCGGCACGCGCCGCCCGCGCGTTGTCCTGTTCGACCTCTCACTCGCGCGGGAACCGCTCGAGCACACGTCGTCAGGCACCCGCGGATACCTCGACCCGTACCTCGCGCGCCGTGACGCCAAGGGGACCGCACGTCGGCCCCGATTCGACCGCGCCGCGGAACTGTACGCCGTCGCGGTGACCTTGTTTGAGATGGCCACCACCAGCACCCCGTGGTGGGCAGATGGAGAGCTTGGTCCGACGGGTGCCAACGAGGCCGCGGTGGTCGACGAGCAGATGTTTGAGGCGCCGGTGGCCGGCCCGATGGCCGACTTCTTCCGACGTGCGCTCGCGCCCACGGCAGCCGATCGCTTCCCGGACGCAACCACGATGGCCCAGGCGTGGTCGTCTATTTTCACCGCACTGGACACACCTCGCGGTGACGACGACGACGCGACGCGCGACGCCGCAGCCGAGGCAGCCACGCTCGACACGCCACTCGACCAAGCGGGCCTGACGGCACGCGCCGTCTCCGCGGTCAGCAGGCTGGAGACCACGACCGTCGGCGAACTGCTGAGGACCTCTCCGATGCGCGTCAACGGGCTACCCGGCATGGGCGAACAGCTCCGCAAGGAGGTTCAAGCACGCGTCCGCTCTTGGCGCAAGCGGCTGCTGGCGTCGGCTGCTTCCACGACCGACCACGTCGCCCCCATCGCCACCGACCGAGGTGTCGAGTCCACGCTCATCGCCCTCTCTCGCACGCGCGACGAGAAGCACGCCGCCATTCTGCGGACCGCACTCGGCCTCGAGGGCGACGCCTGGTGGCCGGACGTCGCTCACATTTCCCGAGCCACGAACGCGACGCGCGACGAGGTGGCCCGCACGCTCGACACCGCGGCGAGCAAGTGGCGCCGATCGCCGCTGCTCACCGAGCTCACGGACGAGGTCGGTGCGATCCTGACCGCCGAGCAGCACGTGGCCACCCTTGCGGAAGTAGCGCATGCCCTGCTACTGCGGCACGGTTCCACGGTCGAGGGCGAGGCGCGGATAGCGCACGCCGCCGGGCTGGTGCGAGCCGTCGTCTCCGCCGACGATCCCGACACGCCGCGCTTCGAAGTTCGCCGCACGGGCGACCTCGTGCTGATCGCCGCAGCTGGCCGGCCCGGCTTGCTTGACGAGGCCGCATCGCTGCGTCGCGCCGTGCATCACCTCCTGGCCGATCAGGACGTGCTCCCCGCCGCGACCGCGCGGACCGAGCTGCGTGCCAATGCCGGCCGGCTGCTCGGCGACCGGCACGTCGTCGGCGACGACCGCTTGCTGCGCCTCGCGGCCGCCGTCGGCGACGCGAACCTGTCAAGCGTGCATGAGCTGTATCGCGGCTCGTTGTCGCACACGCGGGCCTCAGAAATCGCGCTGCGCACGGTGACGACAGCGTCGATCACCGTCGCCGGTGTTCATAGGCGCGTCGCGGCCCGCTTTCCCGCCCTCGCTCCGCTGCCTGGGCGCCCCGAGCTCGACGCGATCGTGCACTCCGCCCTCCCGACGGTTCACTGGACGGGCACTGAGTACGCGCGGCCCACCCAACGCTCCACCGCCTCTTCCACAACCGGTCGTGCCGCCGGACCGCAGTCACCTGACGCAGTCGAGCAGACACTGCGAAGATCATTGGCCTCGTCGTCAGCGCTCACGCTCTGCACGACGCCGGGCAGCCACGACCGGGCAGTGACCGCACTTGCGACCACATACGGCGTCGCGGTCGTCGATGTCGCCGCAGCGTTGCTCGCCGCGGTGCACCAGCTCGCGGACCGCGACGGCGCCGACTGGTCGGTGGTGGTCGGCACGGATGCACGCACCGACCACCCCGACTGGCCGGTGCTTTGCGCTCTCGTTTCCGACGCCATGACAGGACCGTGGTCGGCTCTCGTCGCCGACGAGCGACCGCTGCTGCTCGTGCGCGCCGCGCCGCTCGCACGGTACGGCCTCACGCCCTGGATCTCGACCATGCTCGATCAGGCGACTCCGCGCCCAGCCGCACGCTGGCTGCTCGTACCGCGCCGCGCGTCGCAGCGCCTTCCTGCGCTGGACGGTCATCCCGTACCGCTCGGCGCGGACGGCTGGCTTGACCTGCCCATCGACCTCACACCCGCCGCACTGGGAGCACCCGCGTGACCACGACCACCGACGCCCGCCGCGCCGACCACAGGACCCTCCTGCCGTCACTGCGCCGACGCGTCATGCTGCTGGAGAAGGATCTGCGCGAGCGCTCCGATGACCCGGAGATCGACTGGTCAGCGGACCTGCGACGCGAGTACGACCGCGCTGTCGAGCGGGAGCGGACCGCTCTGACGTGGTCATCGTGGCGCGATGGCGAAATCGCGCAAGCGGCGGTCGCCTGGGTTCTCGCCTGCACATTCCTGCGGTTCTGCGAGGACAACCACCTGTTGGACGGGCATCCAACGGCGGGAGACGCGCCTGTGTGGATCGCCGGGCCGGACGGACGTACCCGCGAGGCCATCGAGAACGAGCAGGCGCACTACGAGCGCCGCCCCACCGACCTGTCGATCGATTGGCTGCACGTCGCGTTCGACGCCCTCGCCTCCCTTGCCGCCGGCGAGGCGCTGCTCGACCGAGAGCACAACCCCATCTACCGACTCACGATCTCCGAGCCGGCCGCCAAGGAGTTGCTCGAATTCTGGCGCAGCATGGACGCGACCGGCACCATCGAGCACGACTTCACGGATCCCGAATTGGACACCCGCTTTCTCGGCGACCTGTACCAGGAGCTGTCGGACCACGCGAAGAAGACGTACGCACTGCTGCAGACCCCTGAGTTTATCGAGGAGTTCATCCTCGACCGCACGCTCACTCCAGCGATCGCCGAGTTCGGCATCAGCGAGCTGCGGCTGATCGACCCCACATGCGGGTCCGGCCACTTTCTACTGGGTGCCTTCCACCGCATAACCGCCGAACTCGAGGTCCGCGAACCCAACCTTCCCGCACGCCAGCGTGTTCAACGCGCTCTCGCCTGTGTGCACGGCGTCGATCTCAACTCGTTCGCCGTAGCAATCGCCCGATTTCGGCTGACGATTGCCGCCCTACGTGCGGCCGGCGACACCCGGCTGACCGCAGTGCCCGACTACCACCTCAACCTCGCGATCGGTGACTCCCTGCTCGGCGCACACGGGCGACAGGGCATGCTCGACTATGACGGCACGGGAGACGAGTCCTTCAGCTACTCGAGCGAGGACATTTACCGGTTCCACGACCTGCTCGAGTTCGGGCGCTACCACGTAGTGGTGGGCAATCCGCCGTACATCGCCGTCAAGGATAAGGCCCGCAATCAGCGGTACCGTGAGCTCTTCCCCGATGCATGCACTGGCAAGTACGCCCTGTCGGCGCCCTTCGCGGAGGTCTTCTTCCGCCTCGCCAAGGAGAGCGATACCGCGGGCGGCGCGGGATTTGTCGGACAGATCACCTCCAACTCATTCATGAAGCGCGAATTCGGCAAGAAGTTGATCGAAAAGGTCCTTTCCGGCAAGAGCCTCCGTACGCGGGTCGACCTGACGGACGTCATCGACACCTCACGCGCCCACATCCCTGGGCACGGCACGCCGACGGTCATTCTCGTCGGCCGCCGCCGCGCGCCCGACCCGCGCGCACCGATCCGCGCCGTGCTCGGCGTGCGCGGTGAGCCCGGGGAGCCACGTGACCCGGCGCGAGGTCTCGTATGGCGAGAGATCACCACGCACATCGACGCCGCACCGCACGACGGCACCTACGTGACGATCGCCGATGTCCCCCGCGACTCCTTCGGCTCGCACCCCTGGTCACTCGCCGGTGGCGGCGCCGGCGAGCTGAAGGACCATCTAGACGCAGCCGGGACGTCAACGCCGCCGGACCACGCCTTCCGCATCGGTGTGTTCGGCATCATGGGCTCCGACGACGCCTTCATGACTACTCCCTCCGACGCTCGACGCAAAGCAACCGACGGCTGGCGCGACCTCGTTGTGGGCGACCAGGTGCGCGACTTCGCGGTTCAGTCCGCCCACCCGGCGTTTTTCCCGTACACGAGCGGGCATGAACTGCGTGACTTGAGCGACTTTCCTCCGGTCGAGCAGCGCCTCTGGGCCATGCGCACCGAGCTCGGGAATCGTGCGACGTTCGCGAGGTTGACCTACTTCCAGGAGGGCCGCCCCTGGTACGAGTGGCACCAGCTGCCCAAGGACGACGGCGCGCACCCGTGGGCTATCACGTTCGCGTTTGTGGCGACGCACAACCACTTTGTGCTCGATCGCGGCGGCAAGGTGTTCAACCGGTCGGCGCCGGTGATCAAGCTGCCGCGTGGCGCCGGTGAAGACGAGCACCTCGCGCTGCTCGCCGTCCTCAACTCGAGCACCGCCTGTTTCTGGCTCAAGCAGGTCAGCCAGAACAAGGGCAACGGCGGGATCGGCGGCGGCATCGGGGACGAGTCCTGGGAACCGCGGTACGAGTTCACGGGCACCAAGCTGGAGCAGTACCCGCTCCTGGCACACCGGGCGACCGAGTTCGGGCGCGCCCTGGACGCGCTTGCCCAGGCAGCGGCGAGCACCACACCCAGTGCTGCCGTCCGCACACCAGGCGCACCGATCGGGGACTCGCTCGCGACCGCAGCCACGACATGGGCAACCGCACGCGCACGTCTCATCTTCGAGCAGGAGGAGCTCGACTGGGACACGTACTACCGCTACGGCCTGACGACTGAGCGACTGACGTCCGGGGAGCCGTCGGCAGAGATGGCAGCCGAGGCGCGTCGCCTAGCCCTCGGTGAGCGGGCGTTCGAGATCGCGCTCGCCCGGCGGATCGCCGACCGCACAGAGGAGTCCGCGTGGTTCGACCGCCACGGCTCGACGCCGCGCACTGACCTACCCGGATCCTGGGGAGCTGGGTACCGCACGCTCGTCGAGCGCCGGCTCGCGGAAATCGAGAAGAACCCGCACATCCAGCTGCTCGAGCGGCCGGAGTACAAGCGGCGCTGGGCTGCGTTGCCGTGGGAGTCCCAGGTCACCGCGGCGCTCACGTCGCTCGCGCTCGACCGGCTGGAAAGGGCGGACCTATGGCGCGACGGTCGTGGCGCCAGCACGCTGTCGGTCGCCCAGCTCGCGGACAGAGTCCGCGGCGACGAGGTGCTGGGTCAGGCGCTCGCGCTGCTCGCCGGCTCGACGCAGTACGACGCCGTAGCCACTCTGACCGCACTGTTGAAGGACGAGGCGGTGCCGTTCGCCGCGGCGTACCGGCTTACCGACGCAGGCATGCGGAAGTTCCGAGACTGGCAGCAGGTTTGGGCGCTGCAGCGGCGTGAGGACGCAGGCGAGGCCGTGACGATCCCCGTGCCGCCGAAGTACGCGCAGGCCGACTTCCGATCGACCGCGGCGTGGCGTGCGCGTGGCAAGCTCGACGTGCCGAAAGAGCGTTTCACCGCCTACCCGGGCGTGACGCGCGCCGGTGACACCTCGCCCGTCATCGGGTGGACCGGGTGGGACCACGCCGATCAGGCGCTCGCCCTCGCCCGCGCCCTCGGCGACCTGCAGGCGCAGGGTGCCACGACGCAGGCTCTCACGCCGCTGCTCGTCGGACTCGCCGAACAAGAGCCGTGGTTGCACCAGTGGCATGCCGACTATGATCCAGCGCGCGGAGGCAGCCCGGCGCAGTCGATCACCGGCCTGCTCGACCATACGCTCGCCGGTCTCGGCCTGACCCGACTCGATCTTGATGCCTGGCGCCCGCCAGCGGCGGCGCGCGCTCGTCGTCCTCGTTCCACTGCTGCGGAGGCCTGACCATGTCGACCCTGCTGCGCGACGTCTTCACTATCCCGGAGAAGGTCGACGCGTCCGACTTCGTGCTTCAACTGGTCAAGGGCGTTCAAGCATCCGATCGGACGCTGCGCGAGTACGTCGTGACCGATGCTCTTGCTAAGGCGTTCGATGACGCACTGGGCCTGGTGGAGCGGACGCTCGCCGGCCAGACCTCCAAGGGCGCGTTCGTGCACGGCTCTTTCGGGTCCGGCAAGAGCCACTTCATGGCCGTACTGCACCTGCTGCTGTCCGGGAACACGTCCGCCCGAGCGCTGGGCGGGCTGCAGGCGGTCGTCGCAGGACGTAGCGACGCGCTAAACGCCCGGTTGCTCACCCTGGACTACCACCTTCTCGGACGGGAGAGCTTCGAGTCGGCATTGTTCGACGGCTACCTCTCGACCGTCGCGCGGCTGCACCCCGACGTCGCGCCACCGGTGCTGCATCAGACCGATAAGTTGCTAACGGACGCCGTGCACATGCGTGAGGTGGCGGGCGACGAGAGCTTCTTCGCCCCGCTGAACAGCGCAGCTGGCACCTCCGCCGGATGGGGCGCTCGTGCCGCCACGTGGACCGCCGAGTCGTTCGCTGCCGCGATCGAGGCGCCCCTCGGTGATCCCCGACGCAGTGCGCTCGTAAGCGCGCTTGTCGCGACGCACTTCACCGGCTACACATCTGCCGGGGCGTGGCTCGAGACGTCGGACGGCCTGCGGGCGATGACCACGCACGCCAAGACACTCGGATACGAGGGGATCGTCCTCTTCCTCGACGAGCTGGTGCTGTGGCTCGCGCAGCACCTAGGCGATTCGGCGTTCATCCAGAACGAGGCGTCCAAAGTCGCGCTGCTCGTCGAAGCGGGAAACCTCTCGCTGCCGATCGTGTCTTTCGTCGCTCGGCAGCGCGATCTCAAGGGATTCCTCGGGGGCTCCATGCCTGGAGCCGAGCAGGAGGCCGTCGGCGACTCGTTCAGGTGGTGGGAGGAGCGGTTCGAGCGCATCGACCTCGCCGCCGCTGACCTGCCCCAGATCGTGCACCGTCGCCTCCTCACTCCGACGTCCAACGGAGGCGCCGACGAGGTCCGCCGCGCCGTCGCCCGCGTGCAGAGCGACTCGGCCGCGTGGAACGTGCTGCTCACCGACGAGCTGAACTCCAGCGGCGCGGACTTTGCATTGACGTACCCGTTCTCACCCGCGCTCGTCGACGCGATGGTCGCCCTCTCGGCACTCATGCAACGCGAGCGCACCGCGC
Organism: Cellulomonas sp. NEAU-ZC6; assembly: GCF_056844425.1. NCBI lineage: Bacteria > Bacillati > Actinomycetota > Actinomycetes > Micrococcales > Cellulomonadaceae > Cellulomonas > Cellulomonas sp. NEAU-ZC6. The sequence continues at coordinate 820,126 of NZ_JBXFYH010000001.1, forward strand.
TCCGGCTCATGGGTGAACTGCTCTCCGCAGGCCGTGATGAGCTCACGGTCGAGCACCTGATCCCCGTCGGCGACCTATTCGACGTCGTGGTACTCGGCGGCTCGCAGCCACTGACTCCCGACATGAAGGCGCGCTTTCGCAACGCCGAACAGTTCTACACGGACAAAATGCGGCCCTATCTGCTCGGCGTGCATGGCTTGACCGACCAGCGGGCACGCGCGTTGCCGCGCGACCACCCGTTCCGCACAGAGGACCGTCTCGCCAAGACGCTCTTGGTTGCTTTCCTAGCTCCTGGTACACCGTCGCTACGAAACCTGACGTACGCCAAACTCGCCGCACTGAACTACGGCACGGTCGCTTCGTTCGTGCCTGGACAGGAAGCCATCGCCGTCATGGGGATGGTCAAGCGGTGGGCCGCTGAATTCGGCGAGGTCCACGTGGGCGAGGGCGACAACCCTGCCGTCTCCGTCACGCTGACAGGCGTCGACTACGACACTCTCATCGAAGCGGTGCAGAGCGAAGACCGTACGGAGACACGTCGCGATCTGCTGCGTCGCACCCTAATGTCCGAGCTCGACGTGCGCCAGCAGCCGGGTCTAGAGACGCAATGGACCACCACGGTCCTGTGGCGAGGCAGCTTGCGGCCAGTGGACGTCGTGTTCGGGAACGTGCGCGACTCGGGTGAGCTGTCGGACGATGCGCTGCGTGCGGTGCCGGGCCGGTGGAAGGTCGTGATCGACTTTCCGTTCGATTCCGGTGATCACACCGCAATCGAGGACCTCAACAGAGTGCACGCCGTGCGTGAACGCGGCGAGGCCAGCGCCACGCTGGTATGGCTGCCGCACTTCCTGTCCCCGGCGCGTATGGACGACGTGGGCCGCCTGGTGCTCTTGGAGTACCTGCTCACGGGCGACAGGTTCGACTTGCACGCCGCGCGCCTCGCAGTCGGTGACCGCGAGCCGGCGCGCATGCAGCTGGAGAATCAGCGCCGCAACCTGCGCGCGCGGCTCAGCGAGGTGCTACGCCAGGCGTACGGCGTGACGAGCGCGACGGCTGAGAACGTCGACGTGCACATCGCCGAGAGCCAGGTGTACTCGACGCTTCTGCCAGGTGTGACGATCGCGCCGCCAGTCGCGGCAACGCTCCGTACCGCGCTCGAGGCCGCGCTGCGTCAGGGACTCGATTCGCAATACCCTAAGCACCCGCAGTTCGAGACCCCCGATGTCGAGGTGAAGACCGCGGATCTGCGCACCGTGCTTGAGCACGCGCGCCTGGCACTCGACGCCGGTGGACGCATCGACGGCATCGAGCGCTCGCGCGCCTCCGTCCTGCGCCGCGTGGGCATGCCGCTCGGTTGCGGCATCGCCAGGGAGACGGTCTACGCGCTCGGCCCGGACTCGTTCCGGTGGCTCGACGACTTCACGCGCTGGAACGCCGAGGCGGATCCGTCCGGTGTACTCGTCCGTGACCTGCGCGTCCGGCTCGAACCGTTCGGTCTGGTCAGCGAGGTGCAGGATCTGCTGATCGCGGTCTGGGCCGCCCTCGAGGATCGCGAGTGGGTACGGGCAGGAACGCCGGTGTCTCCACCCGGGGTCGGGCAGCTCGCCGCGGACATGGTGCTGCGCCCAGCGCGACTGCCGAGCGAGGACGAGTGGGCGCGAGCCAAGCGCGCCGCGCAGGCGCTGTTCGGAACTGGTGCCCCACCGCGCCGGTCCGCCGCGGGTGTCACCAACCTGGCGCGTGACGTGCGCCAGAGGGTCGGCGCGCTGCGAGGGCCAGCCGCTGAGCTCGTTCTGTCCCTACGGGACCGTGCCGACCTCCTGTCTCTGCGAGCCGACCACGCTCGGCTCCAGGCCGCCGAGGCCGGAGACCACCTCACGGCCCGCCTCGCACGTGAGAGTGACGACACCGTTCTGTTGCAGGTGCTCGCATCGTTCGACCTGCCCAGCGAGCCGCAGCCGCTGGCGCGCTCGCTTGCCTCAGCCGGATCCGTGACCGGTGCTCTGCATTCGACTGACTGGGACCTGCTCACCAGGGCGCTTGGCACTGCAGGCGGCCGTGAAATCCTCGACCAGCTCGCAACGGTCGCGGGCAGCGCCGAGTTGCATGCGCCGCTGGAACCGGCGCTGCAGTCGGCTGTCCGGGCGGCTCGGGACTTGCTGCTGCCGCCTATGAAGCCCGGTCGTGTTCCCGCACCGACCCCGGAGCCCAAGCCCGGGCTTGGTCCCGCGGTGCAGATTCCCAGGGACACTGTCGACTCGATCGTGCTCGACTTCGAGCACGGGGACACCGTCGAGTCCGCCCTGGCCGAACTCCGCGCCGCCGAGCACCAGGCGCGCGCCGCGGGCCACAGGCTCGAGGTCACTTGGCGGTTCCTGTGAGGCCCGCGTGAGCGACCGCATCCCGCAGGCTTCCGAAGCACTCGTTGCGGCCCGCGCCCGCCGGCTCGTGTCCGGCGGGGGCGCGCGCGTCCTGGTGCTGCGCGCCCGCCCTCAGTGGTCGGGCCGGGACTCACTGCTCGTCGACGGTTCGACGGTGCGGGTGCGGCCGGCACCGTCGCAACTTGCCGCGCTGGACGAACTCGCTGCCCTGGGGCCTGAAGAGTTCCTGGTCATGCTCACCGACCGTGGCGAGCACGACCTCGGCGACGCTGTGCTAGTGCGCGCCGACAGGCAGCGCATCGAGCCCGTCGATGAGTGGGACGCGGTCGCAGGGCTGTTCCACGCACAGCGCCTCGACCCCGCCCTCGCAAGCTACGGCCCCTGGGTCGCCACCGCCCTGCTCGATCACCAGCCACCTACCGGCTGGCCCGCGATAGCCACCGGGGTCGTCACGTCCGACCACGCGCTCGGGAATCTCCTCGCGCATCTCCTGGGGATGTCGTTGCCTGCTTCGGTCGACGACGTCACTCTGCTCACGGCCCTCGACGAGCCACCCGCGCGGCAGGCGTGGCACACACTGCCCGAGGTGGTGCGCAACGGCCTGACGCGGTGGGCGCACGACGCACTGGGCACCACCGCAGGTCTTGCGCTGACCGCCGCCGCCCGCAGCCGCACCTCGATCGTCGCGATCGGCCTGGCGCTCGACGTGCTGTGGGCGCCGGGCGCCGCGACGTCTACACCGGCACAAGGTGAGGCGCGCGGCAGGATCCAGAGCGTGCACTTCGGGACGGCACGAATCACTTCGCTGCAGGCGCGGGCGTTCGCGACGGTCGCCCGCACCATCGCGCTGCGCGCTGCGGCGACCGACTCGACCGCCTTGGCCGGAGTGTTCGCCCAGGCGACCGTTCTCCTGGAGCATGACCTCGCCTGGCCTGACGGCGTCGCCCGCTCCGACGTACTACCCGGAGGCCTGCAGGCACGCCTGCACGACCTGGCAGCGCTGCTCGCGCATGCGGATGTCGAGACGCTCCCGGGCATGCTCCACCGCATAGAAGGAGCGTTGGGCGACGTTCTCGCCCATGAGGGCGCGCACGCCCAGCACAGCGAGGTCCAGGCCGCACGTATGGCCGTCCGTATTGCGCGGCGTCTAGCCGTGCAGGAGTCGCTTAACCTGCCCTCGACCCTCGGCGCCGCTTTGCACTGGTACGTGAATGATGGTGCCTGGATCGATCGGGCGGCCGCCGTGCTGTGGGACGGTGCCAGCGACGACGCCGTGGCGGCTGCGTACGGTTCGCTATTGGCGATGGTGCGCCGAGACCGCGACGCCTATGACAAGGTGGCCGCCACCCTGCTCGCCCAGCGAGACCCCAGCCTCGAGGACGTCGTGTTGATCGAGAACGTGCTGCGCGACGTAGTCTCACCGCTGGCTCCCATGCGCCCGCTCGTCGTCGTCCTGGACGGCATGTCCGTCCCCGTCGCGCTCGAGCTGGTCGAAGCGGCCGCCTCCGAAGGCTGGCTCGAGCTCCTTGCGGGAAACGCACGGACCCCGGTCCTATCCGCCCTGCCGTCCCTGACACGCTGGTCGCGTACCGCACTGCTGACAGGCGCTCCAGGTGTGGGCAGCCAGGCGGCGGAGGCCGCGAGTATCCGTGAACGCGGAGGCGCGCTCTTCCACAAGGACGACCTCCGCTCCGCCGGTGGCGAGAGCCTCGCAGCAGCCGTCCGTGAGGCGATCGACGACCCCGGGCGCAGATTCGTTGCCGTGGTTCTGAATACGATCGACGACGCCCTCGACAAACAGGACCCCGGCGGTACCCGCTGGAGGCTCGACGACGTGCAGCACCTGCGCGCGCTGCTCAATGCAGCCGCCCTCGCAGGCCGCGCGGTCGTCCTGACCTCGGACCACGGCCACGTTGTCGAACGAGGCAGCGAGGCGCGCTCGCACCCGAGCGCTCAGACGCGCTGGCGACCGGCCACCGGCGCGACACCTGATGCAGACGAAGTGCTCGTCACCGGACCTCGGGTGAAGGATGGCTCCGCGATCCTGCCGTGGCGCGAGAGCGTGCGGTACGGCACCTTGCACTCCGGGTACCACGGTGGAGCGAGCCTGGCGGAGATTGCCGTCCCGCTCGTCGTGCTGACCCGAACCGCTGGGGTTCTCCCCGCTGGGTGGCGGGTGGCCACCCCGCAGGCACCCGTGTGGTGGAACGAGTCACGACTGCCCGAACCTGCACCCGCGACTCGTCGCGCACACCGACGACTCGGCGGAGCGGTCGTCGACTTCGTCCCGGCCCCCACCCCGCCGGCGCCCCGCCCTGCTGCCGCACGCAAGGCAGAAGAAGCCGGGCAGGGCACGCTTGGTTTCGACGTGGAAGACCACCCGTCGGCAGCAACCGGCCTCGATCCCGTTGCGCAACTCGTCGCCGCGTACGAGGCCAGCCCGGTCGCCGCCGAGCAACGGCAGCGAGCCGGCCGGCGCGCAGTCGGTCCCGGCGAGACCGCTGCGGCGCTACGGGCGCTGCTCGCCGGCGGTGGACGGGCACACCGGGACACGATCGCGAGTGCGCTGGACGTACCGTCGTCGTCGTTCGCCCCGTCGTTCGCCGCGTTGGGGCGCCTGCTGAACGTCGAGGGCTATCCGGTGGTGTTCATGGACACGGACGGCGTCACCGCCTGCCTGGACGAGTCCCTGCTGCGCGAGCAGTTCGGGCTGGGCCGGCGGTAGGCATGTCGGAGATCAGCGCACGCCGCCGCCGTGACGTCATCGACGCCGTGCGCCGCGGCACCGTTCCGCAGCACGGGCTTGACGTGATGGCCGTCGGCCTGACTAGGTTCGAGGCTGCGCTCGACGACGAGCTCGCCTCGGTCGAGTCCGGTGGCGCGGGGTTCAAGGCCGTTCGCGGAGAGTATGGATCGGGCAAGACGTTCGTGGCCCGCTGGCTCATCGAGCGCGCGAAGCGCCGTGGCTTCGCGACGAGCGAAGTGCAGGTCTCCGAGACCGAGACGCCGCTGCACCGCCTGGAGACGGTGTATCGCCGCATTGTCGAGAACCTGTCGACGGCCGAGGCGCCGCCGAGCGCGCTGCGTGACATCGTGGACGGGTGGTTCCACGTACTCGAGCAGGACGCCGTCGCCGCCGGTGCCAACCGTCTCTCGGAGGCCGAGGTCCAGGCGGCGGCGGACGGCCTGCTCGAGCGGAGGCTGCAGGCCGTTAGTCGTACCGCGCCGGCGTTCGCGACCGCGCTGCGCGGGTATCGGCGCGCGACTCTCGACGGAGACGTCGACCGCTCCGAAGGGCTGCTGGCTTGGCTGGGCGGTCAGCCGCACGTGGCCGCGTCAGTCCGGCGCCAGGCCGGGGTGCGCGGGGAACTCGACCACTTTGGTGCGCTCGGGTTCCTGCAGGGCCTCCTGACCGTGCTGCGAGACTCCGATTACAGCGGTCTCGTCGTCGTGCTGGACGAGGTGGAGACCCTTCAGCGGGTGCGGTCCGACGTCCGCGAGAAGTCACTCAACGCTCTACGGCAGCTTGCCGACGAGATTGACGCCGGCCGGTTTCCCGGCCTCTACCTCGTCATCACCGGAACGCCGGCGTTCTATGACGGCCCACAGGGCATGCAGCGGCTGCCTCCTCTCGCGCAGCGGCTCGCGGTCGACTTCACCACCGACGCCAGATTCGACAACCCTCGCGCACCGCAGATTAGGCTTCCGGGCTTTTCGCTCGACTCACTCGAGGAGCTCGGGTCCCGCGTTCGGGACATCTACGCCTCCGGTGCGGCCGCCCCGGACCGCGTCGAGGCGCTGGTGTCTGACGCGTACATCGCCGACCTGGCCCGCGGCGTTGCCGGACGCCTCGGCGACAAGGTGGGCATCGCACCCCGTCTCTTCCTCAAGAAGCTTGTCGGCGACGTGCTGGACCGGGTGGACCAGTTCCCCGACTTCGACCCACACCGCGACTACGCGCTGACGGTCACACCCACGGAGCTGACCAGCTCCGAGCGTGAGGCAGCCCATCTGGGAGCCCTGCCCGGGCGGTCCTCCAACTCGGTCGACGACATCGACCTCGACCTGCCGTGACAGGCCTGAACGACGCCGTTGCCCATCACGTCGTCAACACCCTCGGCTGGCCCGATCTGCGTCCCCTGCAGCGCAACGCGATCGCGCCCGTCACCGCCGGCGACGACTGTCTCCTGATTGCACCGACGGCTGGCGGCAAGACCGAAGCGGCGTTCTTCCCGCTGCTGTCACGCATGACCGACGAAGGCTGGCGTGGCCTCTCAGTGCTGTACGTCACGCCCCTACGCGCGCTGTTGAACAACCTGCACCCGCGCCTCGAGTCCTACGGTGCGTGGCTCGGCCGGCGCGTGGGTCTCTGGCACGGGGACGTGCCAGACGGCGAACGCCGCAGGATGCTCTCGGACGTTCCGGACGTGATCCTCACCACCCCGGAGTCGCTCGAGGCGATGCTCGTCTCGCGGCGGGTCGACCACCACGCGCTGTTCTCACAGGTGCGTGCGGTGGTAGTCGACGAGTTGCACGCGTTCGCCGGCGACGACCGTGGATGGCACCTGCTCGCGGTTCTGGAACGCGTCCAACGCTTGGCGGGCCGCCCGGTGCAGCGCATTGGACTGTCGGCGACGGTCGGGAACCCCGTCGAGATGCTGACTTGGCTCCAGGGCTCCCAGCACGGGCGTGCGTCCACCGTGGTCAGTGAACCGACAACCGACGTTCAGATGGACGTGACGCTCGATTACGTCGGATCCGTCGAGAACGCAGCTCACGTCATCTCTCAACTGCACCTCGGGGATAAGCGCCTGGTCTTCTGTGAGTCCCGTCGGCAGGCAGAGGAACTGGCGTTCGCGCTGCGTGAACGGTCCGTGACGACTTACGTCTCCCACTCGTCCCTGTCGGCCGACGAGCGACGTACCAGCGAACGGGCCTTCGCCGACGCTCGGGACTGCGTCATCGTCGCGACGTCCACGCTCGAGCTCGGTGTCGACATCGGTGATCTCGACCGCGTGATCCAGCTCGATGCGCCACGAACCGTTGCCTCGTTTCTGCAGCGGCTCGGGCGCACCGGTCGCCGCCCCGGAAGCGTGCGGAACATGCTGTTCCTGGCTACCGACTCGCCGTCGTTCCTGCGCGCCGCGGCCGTGCTCATTCTGTGGGGGCGCGGATTCGTCGAGCCGGTGGTCCCGCCACCGTCACCGCGCCACATCGCCGCCCAACAACTGCTCGCGCTTGCCCTGCAAGAGGGCCACTTCGGAGCCTCAACGTGGCGACGGTGGTGGGGCGACCTGGACGTGATGGCGGACGGTGACTCGATCCTCAGATACCTGCGTGAGCGGGGCTTTCTTGCCGAGGACGACGGCTTGCTCTTCGTCGGCCCCGCCACCGAACGCGAGTTCGGCCGGCGGTACTTCATGGACCTGCTGTCCTCGTTCACCAGCGCGTTCGAGATGCGCGTCGTCGCCGGGCGACGACAGATCGGCACCGTCTCACCGCTCGCAATCTCCGGAGGGCGCCAGCAGGAGGCGCGGCGGATTCTACTCGCCGGCCACGCGTGGCTCGTAGAGTCCGTCGACTGGGAGAGACACGAGATCCTCGTCAGCGAACAGCCCGAGCGTGCCCAGGTGCAGTGGCCGTCTGAACCGGTGCCCGAGTCGTTCGAGCTGTGCCGTGCGCAGCGGGACGTCCTGCTAGGAGCGACGCCAGACGTGCAGCTCTCCCGACGTGCGACCGACCGACTCGCGGCCGTTCGTGAGTCGATGGCACACGCTGTCGACCAGGACGCGCTCGTCGTTGAGCGCGCGCCGGCGGAGACTCGACTGTGGACCTGGGCGGGGTGGCGAGGCAACGCCACGCTGATCGCTGCGCTCGGGGGGTTCGACGCAACGTGTGACAACACCGTCATACGTCTGCCCGCGGCCGCGGATCCGGCGGCGATCCGCAAGGCGTCCGTCGAGGATGCGGTACCGCTCGTCGCGCAGGCCGCTGTTGAGGGGCTCAAGTTCTCGGCAGCGTTGCCGCTGAGCGTCGCGACTGCGACGCTCGCGGAGCGCCAGACGGACCGGGTCGGCGCGCATCTGGTCGTGGCGAGCCCGCTCGTGGTCCACCAGGCGCCGTCGTGAGCCATGGCGAACGGGCACAGCGCCGCTGCGCCTATCGGGTGAGATCAGCCCAGATGTCGCTGCTTCTCAGTACTGTTCCGCCATGGCCCAGCCGTCGAGGTACGAGCGAGCAGCTTGGGACGCCCTGCAGCGTCCGCGACCGCGCGTAGGAACCCGCGCCCTGCACGCGATCGGTGACACCGCAGTGCGCGGGGCGCAGGCGTTTGCGGCACGCGTCAACGACGCCGCGTCGGGAAACCCCGCTGTGGCCCGCGCGGCTAGCGCGGCCGGTCGCACGGCCCGCCGCGCGGCTAGCGCTGTACCCTACGGCGCCGCCCAGACGGTCAACCACTGGGGCGCGAGCGCCGTCGAGTCCGCTGAGAAGGCGCTCGCTGCCGCAGCCAGAGCCGGCCTCACCCCTGAGCGCGTCGTTGCCAAGCACCGACGCCAAGGACACCCTGTCGAGCTGCTCCTGGACGTGCGAGACCTCGATCTGCAGCAGGTCGACCTGGTGAAGGGCCGTGCGTTCAAGACGTACTACCCCGCGGTCGCAGCAACTACGGGTGCTGTCAGCAGCTTCGTGATTACCGGCAGCGAGCTCGCAGTACCGGTCTCCGCCGGTGCCGCGGTCGCTCCGGCCGGCGCCGTGATCGCGGGAGCCGTCGCCGCGGACGTCGCGGCGGTACTGGTGCTCGCCTCGCGAGCCGTGGGCCAGGTCGCGCTCGCGTACGGATACGACGCTTCCGATCCGACCGAGAAGGTCTTCGTTCTCTCGGTGGTCAACGCCGGCACCGCGATGTCCTCGTCGGCGAAGCTGGCCGCGGTCGCGGAACTGTCGGTACTGACCCAACACCTCTATCGCGGCGCCACGTGGAAGGTCATGGACTCCACGGTCACAAGGCTCTATACGCAGTTCGCGGCTCGTTTCGGTGTCCGGTACACGAAACAGGGGCTCGGGAAGCTCGTCCCCGGCCTGGGGATCGCGATCGGGGCGAGCTTCAACTGGACGACGCTCGAGGGCATCGTCGACGCGGCCGACCTGGCCTACCGGCGGCGCTTTCTGGTCGACAAGTACCCGTTCCTCGCCGATGACGCCGGCGAGCCTGCTTCGCCGGAGACGGATGTGGCGGACGCGCCGGATGTCGAGATCAGTGTGCTCGAAGAGCTCGCGCAGGCGGGTGGCCCCGACCTGCGCGAGCCGGAGATGGATCCGTCGCCGCGCTGACGGTCTGTTGAGCGGCGCACGCGCCAAGCCGCCAGCAGCGTTGCGCCCACCGGGTGGGTCGCGCGGGATCTCACCTCTCCGGAACGAGCCGGCTGCAACACTCCTTCGGTGACCTCCGACGAAGCATCGCTGCTGCTCCGCGGCATGGACCGGCTCCTCACCCGTGAGACGAACGTCAGCGACCTGCTGCAGTTGCTCACCGACAGCGATCCGCTGCCCTGGGCGGAAATCGTGGGTTGGGTGCCGGTCTCGTCGACGCGTGAGCAAAGGCTGGCCCGCGGCCCGGTGGCCGACCTGGTCCTCGAGGCCGACAACGGCGCACAGGCCGTGTTGGAACTGAAGATCGGGCACGTGCTGTCCAATACACAGCGCACCGCCTACGAGAACTACCGGGACGCCAGACCTGAGAAGCGGCATCTGGTGCTCCTGGCCCTGGCGACGGACGGTTCGGAGGTGGCGGGTGCCGACGGCTGGACCGTGCTGAGACTCTCCCAAGTCGCCGCTGCCTGGAGCATGTCGCTGAACTCTGCGGCGCGGGAGGTGGCCGCGCTCATGGCATCGACCCTCGGTGCGTGGGACACGATGCTCGAGGCGGTTCTCCTCCCCGGCAGCGACCCCCGCTCCGAACCTCTCGATGCACTGCGGTCGAAGTTTCTGGCGCGGGTCGTGTCCCGAGAGGTCGCGCGTCGCCTGCTCGGAGGCGCCTCGACCGTCGTGGATCTCTCGGAGTCTGGTGTCACCAGCGGGGGCGGCCTCGCTCTCGTGCAGGCATGGACCGAGCTCCAGGGTGACCCCCACCGGTGCCTTCTCGCCGAGGTGCGTTGGAAGCAGTTGGGTCAGCGCCTCGGTGTCGAGCTCCGGTTCGGCGTGGACTTCGGGGACGAGGAGCGCGAGACGCGGGAGAGCCGCGAGGCCGCGTGGCGCATGGCCAGGGCCATGTCCGACGCGATCACCGCCGACGCACTCCGCTCGCACCTCGCTTCGCACCTCCCCGAGCAGGTCGCCGCACTCCCCCCGGGGCGCTCCTCGCGCGGCGAGCCCGCCACGGGTTGGAACGACGTCGTCGAGCGAGGCTTCGCGTCGCCGAAGAACCCCGGCGGAGTTCCCGGGAACCGTCGATCGTTCCGCTGCGGTTTCGTGGGCGACGGAACGCGCAGATTCGAAGAGGCGGTCGCGCTCGACACATCGACCGTGACCGCCGGCGATCTTGTGGACCTGATTCGAGCGACCCTGGACCATCTCGTAGCGCACCTCCCCGAGGACTACGAGGAGCTCATCTGGGAGCCCAGAACGGTCACCGCTTGAATGGACCGATGCCCTAGGACGGCACGTCGCCTGGCGGGTCCGACTGAAGGACAGGACCCGGCCGGCGGCCGCGGCTGAAACAGCCCACGCGATGCCCGACGCCACCTCGTCGGCATTCGGAGCGGTTCCCTTGCGCAGCCCTACGCGAGAATCGCTGACTCGGCACGCCGACTACGTCAGGAGCGCGTCGAAGGCGGCTCCCACGACAGGGGCGAGCCGCCCTGCCTGTCGGTACCCAGCCATCAGGTCGACCGGATCGCGCCCGACTCGGAACACGCGGGCGTCGTCGAGGAGCGCTGCTACCGGTTCACCGCGACGCAAGATCAGCCACGTGCGCGACCAGGGTTCGCCGAACCATCCCGCAGCGGGCAACTCGCCCGCGGCTCGCCTGGCACCTTCAAAGAGCGCCAACCAGGCTTGCCGGTCGCGTCCCGAGCCATCGTCGTCACCAGCGCTGTCCAGGTGAGCTGAGCGCACCTCCCAGCGGTGCCGGTCGTCCAAGGTCGCGCGAAGCAGTTGTGCTATGGAGCGGTAGGTGAGCGCGCGTCGCGTCGTGACCGGCTGTGGGGACGGAGTCAGGTGCGCAAGTCGCTCAAGGCGCTTGACCATCTCGTGCGGGTCATCCTGCGCCATCACGTCCGCCCACGTGCCTGCCCCACAAGGCGCGGGCTGATGGACGTGCAAGGACCCAGTCCGGTTGAGGTCGATCACCGCGCCGCGTTCCGGGTGCCTGCCGTCCACGACCCCGAGGCAGTCGTACTGACCACCACCGGGGCGGTGCTCGTACAGGAAGAGCTGAGAGGAGCGCCTCACCAACTCGCTCCCCAGCCACCACGATTGCGCCTGAACGAACCGGTCAGCGATCGGGCGCTGCTCCGCGCTCATCGAACTCCCTCCTTTCGTCCTCCCAGACCGTACCGACCGACGAAGCCATCGTGCTGCGTACCGCCTGATGAGCTCGCCGTGCATGGGCGCCGTCGTCACGGTCTGCTGGACGGACAAGACTGCGGTCCCTGCTCCTGGGCGTCGCACATGTCGCGTGATCGCGCCTTGATCCTGCGCCGCTGCGAGGAGACGATTGCCACTGGCCGTGCCACAGGAGGGGTCGCGATGACGCATCTTCCCTGCACATCACATGCACATACTCGTGCAAAGACGCAGTTCAGCAGCCCGCTGACCAGGGACTACACCCAAGTCCCGACCAGCGATCAGGCTCTACTACGACGTGTGATCGTCAGGTGTCACGGCTGCTCCCGTAGCGCCTGACCCGCACGACCGGCGCCCCCGTCACCCTCGTGGTGGCGGGGGCGCCGCTTGTCCGCGACGACCGCGTGCGGACACCGCCGCCGGGCCGGCCCTTCGCGCGGGGCGTGCTCCGAGGCCGACCCCGTGGGGGCCCGCGCACGCCCGTCGCCGGACCGCCGGACTCGTGCTGCCCCGGGGCACCGGCGGGTCCGGCTGCTCCCCCGCCGTCGACCTCGGCCCGGCTCAGGCCGGCAGGGGCGGGTGGCTGGCGAGGACCTTGCCGAGGAGACGGATGAGGTCCTCGCGCTCCTCGGCGGACAGGGCGGCGAGCAGTTCGGCCTGGACCGCGTCGGCGTGGTCCTGGATCTCGCCGAGCGTCTCCCGGCCCGCCGGCGTGATGGTGACGACGTTCCGCCGCCGGTCCCCGGGGTCGGGCTCCCGGCTCACGGATCCGTGACCCTCGAGCCGGACGACGATGCCGTTGACGTTGTTCCGGTCCAGTCCGAGGACACGCCCGATCTCCGCCTGGCTCAGCGGCCCGTTCTCGTCGAGCGCGGACAGGACCGCGAAGTCGGACCGCACCTCGAGCGGCATCCGGGAGGCGGTCAGGCGCGTCCCGATCGTGGCGAGGCGACCCGCCTGCCAGCTCACGAGGGTCCGCAGTGCCCGGGGCGGTCTCGGCTCGTCGCGCATGCCTCGAGCATAGCGGTTGGCCGAACCAACGATCCACCGCTATCGTTGGTGGCACCAACATCATCGCACCGAGGAGCCGACCATGATCCAGAACCCGTCCGTGCACGACCTGTCCGGTCGACGCGTCCTCGTGCCCGGTGGCACCGGCGGCGTCGGGGAGGGCGTCGTCCGCGCGTACCTCGAGGCGGGCGCCGACGTCGTCGTGCCCACCCGTTCGGATGCCCGGGGGGCCGATCTCCGGACCGCTCTCGGCGCCGTCGGCACGTCCCCGCTGCTGCACCTCCCCACGCACGACTACACGTCCTTCGCCGGCGCGGAGGAGCTCGGCCGCCAGATGACCGAGCGGCTCGGCGGCATCGACGACGTCGTCGTCCCCGTCGGCGGGTGGTGGCAGGGAGGGCGGCTGAAGGACGTCGACGAGGACGACTGGGCGAGCGCCTTCACCGAGCTCGCCACGGCGCACATGGCCTTGGCGCGGGCGATCGTCCCCCGGCTCAGCGGCGCCGGGGCGTACACCGTGGTGGTCGGGCAGTCCGCCGGCCTCCCGGTGCCCGGCAGCGGGCTGGTCAGCATGGAGCAGGCCGCGGTGCTCATGATGCAGCGGGTCCTCGCCGCGGAGTCACCGGACCGGCGCATCCACGCCCTCGTGCTCGGGCCCGTCCGGACGCGCTTCGTCGACGGCGACCCGGCGTGGGTGTCATCGGCCCAGATCGGGGCCACGGCCGTCGCGCTGTCCGTCGCCACCGACGGGAGCAGCCGCTCCGTCTCCCTGGGGTCCGCCGCGGAGGCACGGGTGGCCCTCCGCGACCTCGTCCCGGCGGCCTGACACCGAGGGGCGTCTCCCACCCGGGAGGCGCCCCTGGCCGCGCCGGACGCGAGCCCGCTGCGGTGGCCGTGTCCCCGCGGTGCGGCAGAGTGGTCCGGTGAGCAGCGAGGTGACGGCCCCCCGGATGCGTCCGGAGCCGAGCATCGCGCACCTGGACGCCGACGCGTTCTTCGCGTCGGTCGAGCAGGCGCAGCGCCCCTCGCTGCGCGGGCGGCCCGTCCTGGTGGGCGGCACGGGACCGCGCGGCGTCGTCGCGGCCGCCTCCTACGAGGCCCGCGCGATGGGCGTGCGGTCGGCGATGTCGATGGAGAGCGCCCGGCGGGCCTGCCCGCGGGCGACGGTCGTGGTCCCCCGGTTCGACGCGTACAGCGCGTTCTCGGAGCGGATCATGTCCGCGCTGCGCGAGCTCACCGACGCGGTCGAGCCGCTGAGCATCGACGAGGCGTTCGCCGACCTCGGGGCGCTGCGGCCGGGTCCCGGCGGCTGGCCCGAGGTCGCCCGCGCGCTGCGGGAGCACGCCGTCGAGCTGGCCGGCGTGCCGGTCTCGGTCGGGATGGGCCGGTCCAAGCTGGTCGCGAAGCTCGCGTCGGCCGCGGCGAAGCCCGCCGGGGTCGTGGTCGTCGCTCCCGGGGACGAGGACGCGTTCCTGCTGCCGATGCCGGTGCGGTCGCTGTGGGGCGTGGGGCCGGTGTCCGCGGAGCGGCTGGAGAAGATCGGCGTCCGGACGGTCGAGGACCTGCGGGGCCAGCCGCTGGACACCCTGACGATGGTGCTGGGCGAGGCCGCCGGGACCAACCTGTTCCGGGTCGCGCGCGGGTGGGACGACCGGCCCGTGGCCGAGACCCGCGAGCGGAAGTCGGCCGGCGCCGAGCACACGTTCGAGCGGAACCTGCACGGCCGGGCCGAGGTCGCGGCGCAGCTGCCGGCCGTCGTCGACCAGGCGTTCGCGCGTCTGGAGCGGCACGGCGGCGCAGCGCGGACGGTCACCGTCAAGGTGCGGTTCGCCGGGTTCAGCACGGTGTCCCGGTCCGTGACGCTGCCGTCGCCGACCGCGGACCGCGCGGCCCTGGCGGAGGCGGCGGGCCGGGCGCTCGAGCTGGTCGACCTGGTCGAGCCCGTGCGGCTGCTCGGTACGTCGTTCCACGGGCTGTCCGAGCACGCGCAGCTGATGCTGGACCTCGCCGCACCCCCGACCCCCGAGGACGGACGGGACGACGCGGCACCGGACGACGCGGCACCGGACGACGCGGCGGCGGGCGACGGCGCGACGCTCCGCCCGGTCGCCCGGCGCCGGCGCGGCCGGCTGCGGCACGCGGATGCCGTGCCCGGCCTCGACGTGCGGCACCCCGAGCACGGCCGCGGCTGGGTGGTGAAGGCGCGCGACGACGGCCGGGTCGCGATCCGGTTCGAGACCGCCGCCACGGGCCCGGGCCGGCAGCGCGTGCTCGACCCCGGGGTCGAGGAGATCGAGCTGGTCGGGGCCCTCGGGCCGGACGGCGTCGAGCTGCCCGAGCAGTAGCCGCCCCTCGACCGGGCGCGTCCCGGCCTGGTACGACTGCGGGCACCGCACCGGCACGACCGCCGCCGGCAGAGGAGGAGCGATGAGGTTCGACGTCAAGAAGGACCGCGCGGACCTGTACCGGCCGGGGACGGCGGACTTCGTCGAGGTGGACGTCCCTCCCACGACGTACCTGGCGGCCGACGGGCACGGCGACCCGAACACGGCGCCCGCGTACGCCGCGGCCGTCGGGGCGCTGTACGCCGCCGGGTACGCGACGCGGGCGGCGCTGCGGGCCCGGACCGGTGACGACTTCGTGGTCGGCCCGCTGGAGGGGTTGTGGACCAGCGAGGACCCAACCGCGTTCACCGCACGGGCGAAGGCCGAGTGGGACTGGACGATGCTGATCCCGCTCCCGGAGGCGGTGGACGCGACGGACGTCGCGGACGGGCTGTCCGCCGCGGCCGCGGCGAAGCCCGACCTGCCCGTGGGCGAGGTGCGGCTGCTCCGGCTGCACGAGGGGCGGTCGCTGCAGGTCCTGCACGTCGGCCCGTACGACGACGAGGGCCCGACGCTCGCCCGGCTGCACCACGAGGTCATGCCGGCCCGCGGGCTCACCTGGAACGGCCCGCACCACGAGATCTACCTGGGCGACCCGCGCCGGGCGGCGCCGGCCGCGCTGCGCACGGTGCTGCGGCAGCCGGTGCGGCCCAGCTGAGCCCGGTCGCCCGGAGCGGGTGATGCCGCCCGGGACCGGCGGCTCCTAGCGTCGGACCACCGGGCGGACCGCGGCGGCCCCGGGCGGGACGCCGCCGGCCGCGACGTGCGAGGAGAGGGAGTCGATCCGCATGACCCAGACCCGCGTGGGCGAGACCCGCAGCACGGTGGCGGTGGGATTCACCGTGTTCGCCGGCACCATGATGATCGTCATCGGCATCCTGCACGCGATCCAGGGCATCGTCGCCCTGGCGAACGACACCTTCTACGTCGTGGGCCAGGAGTGGACGTTCTCCCTCGACGTCACGACGTGGGGCTGGGCGCACCTGATCCTCGGCGTGCTCGTCGCCTTCGCCGGGTTCTTCGTGTTCCAGGGCGCCGTCTGGGCGCGCGCGATCGGCGTGGTCGTCGCGGCGGTCAGCGCGATCGTGAACTTCGCCTGGCTTCCGTACTACCCGGTGTGGGGCATCATCGTGATCGTGCTCGACGTCTTCGTCATCTGGGCGCTGACGGCGCACGGCCGGGACGTCGTGGCCTGAGCCGGAGCACGCGCCGCCGGAGAGGACCCGCATGCCCGTGCTCGTCGAGACCGCCCGTCCCGACGAGGCGGTCGCCTGCGCGCAGGTCCTCACCGAGGCGCTGGGCGACGACCCGGTGATCCGCGCCATGGTGCCGGTCACGCGGGACCGCGCCGCCCGCCTCACCGCGCTGCACGCGGCCCAGCTGCGGTCCGGTCCCCTGCTCGACGGCACCGTCGACGTCGCCCGGGCCGAGCCGGGCGGCCCGGTCCTGGGCGTGGCGATGTGGGAGGCGCCGGGCCGGGGCGCGCACCGGCGGGCCCGGCTCCGGCAGCTGCTGCCGACGGTGCGCGCGGTGGGCCTGCGCCACCTGCCCCGGACCGTCGCGCAGCTCGCGCGGTACGAGCGGCACCGACCCCGCCGCCCGCACTGGTACCTGGCCGACGTGGCGGTGTCCGCGAGCGCCCGCGGGCTGGGCGTGGGCTCGGCGCTGCTGGCGCACCGGCTGGCCGAGGTGGACCGGTCGGGGCTGCCCGCGTACCTGGAGGCGACCACGGACGGCTCCCGCCGGCTCTACGAGCGGTTCGGCTTCCGGCCTCTCGGTCCGGTGCCGGTGCGCGGACCCCGGCCGACGGCGATGCTCCGCGAGCCGCCGGCGTGACGCCCACCTGGTCCCCGGCCGAGCTGGCCGCCCTGGACGCCGCGGTCGAGCTCGAGATCGCCGTGCGCGGCGCCGACGGCGTCCTCGGGCCCTGGACGCCGGTCTGGGTGGTCCGGGTCGGGACCGGCGCGTACGTGCGGAGCTGGCACCGCCGGGAGAGCGGGTGGTTCGGTCGGGCCGTCCGCCTGCGCCGGGCGCGGGTCCGCGTCCCGGGGCTCGTCGCGGACGTGACCGTCGACGACGTCGGTGGCGATGACCCCGGCCTGCGTGCGGCGGTGGACGCGGCGTACCGGGTGGCGTACGGGGACCAGGCCGCCGCGTCGATGGTGACCGCCGGCGCCGCGGCGACGACGCTGCGGCTGGACCCGGACCGGTGACAGGGCCGCGGGCCGGTCAGCGGCCGATCCGCACGTGCTCCCGCGCGGCCAGGTGGCGGGCGAGGGCGTCGGCGCTCGTGGCGGTCGCGAGGTAGCCCAGGTACCCGTCGGGGCGGACCAGGGCGGTGCCGTCGTGCCCGATGCCGTACCGCTCGGCGACCACCCCGCCGGGGTCGACCAGCACCGGGCCGCGGGCGCCGTCCGGCGCAGAGGGCGCAGGGGGCGTAGACGGCGTAGGGGGTTCCGGGAGGACCGGCACCACGGTCCCGAGGTCGCCGACGGCGCGGCGCAGCCGCTCGTGCGCCCCGCGGTCCAGGCACGTGGTCAGCACCAGGTGCCCGGGCCGGCGCAGCAGGTCGCCGACCCAGGCCGCGGACCCGTCGGGGTGCCGCAGGCCGGGCACGTCGGGTGCGTGGTCGCCCGGCGCGACCTGCCGCGTGCCGCCGTCGCTGCCGACGGCCGGGCTCCCCCGGTACCGCACGCGCACCTCGGCCAGGGTCGTCGCGACCGCCCCACCCACGCCGGGCACCTGCCCGATGAGCAGCAGGGCCAGGTCGCGCAGGTGCCCCCGGACGCCGTCGGTGGCCAGGAGGTGCGTGAGGCGGGTGGTCTGCCGCACCACCGCGGAGCCGACGGGGTACCGCTCCGCGTGGTAACTGTCCAGCAGCGCCGCACCGGCGCGGCCGGTGCTGACCAGGGCCAGCTTCCACGCGAGGTTCACCGCGTCCTGCATGCCGGTGTTCATCCCCTGCCCGCCGGCGGGGCTGTGCACGTGCGCCGCGTCGCCGGCCAGCAGCACCCGGCCGTGCCGGTACCGGGCGACCTGCCCGTGGCGCACCTCGAACCACACGAGCCACCGCGGGTCGTCCAGGTCCCAGCCCGCTCCCATCCGCTCGGCGACCAGGCGCCGCGTCTGCTCCAGCGTCGGGGTGTCCCCCGGGCCCGGAGCGGGGACCTGGACCAGGAACCGGGTGCGGCCCTCCGGCATCGGGAACGCCCCGGCCACGCCGTCGCGCCCCGCGTACATCCGGATGGTGTCGGGGGTCGGCGCCGCGTGCGTGGCGACGTCGGCGAACAGGAAGTGCTCACCGTGGAACACGCCCTCGATCCGGTCGCCCACCGCGGCACGCACCCGGCTGTGCCCGCCGTCGGCACCGACCAGCCAGGCGAACCGCTCGCGCGCGAGCCCCGACGCGGAGGCGAGCGTCACGGTGACCCCGTCCTCGTCCTGCTCCAGGTCCGCGAGCTCCACCCCGCGCTCGACGAGCACGCCGAGCCGGGCGGCCAGGTCCGCGAGCACCTGCTCGGTGCGTGGCTGCGGGACGTCGAGCGCCCGCGGGTACCGGGAGTCGATGCCGAGGGTCGGGGCGCGCAGGCGGACGGTGCCCTCGTCGCCGGAGCGCACCTCGACGCCGGTGATCGGCACCGCCTGGGCGGCGAGCTCGTCGAGCACGCCCATCGCGGCCAGGTGCTCCTGCGTGCGGGCGTGCACGACGACGGCCCGCGACTGGGTGGTCGGCTCGGGCAGCGCGTCGACCACCCGCACCCGGGCGCCCTGGCGCACCAGCTCGCACGCCGCCGTCAGGCCCACGGGCCCGGCACCGACGACGAGCACGCCCGGTCGCGCCACGTCCCCTCCTCGCGGTCGGGCCGCGGTGGTCCGCGAGCGCCCCGACCACCGTGGCCGCCCCGCCCCGGAGCGGTCCTCATCCTCGGCGGGTGACCCCCCGGCGGCCGGGTGCGGGAGCAGGATGGGCGGGTCGGTGCCGACACCCCTCCAGGAGGTCACCATGGGCTTCAGCGACGTCCGTGGCTCGCGCGGCGCGCGCCAGCCGTCCGGCCCGGTCCTGCGCCTGGTCAACCGGATGTCCGTCGGGCGGCTCCGCCGTCGTCGCGACGGGCGGATGATGGGCATGGACGCCCTGGTGCTGACCACCGTCGGCCGGACGTCGGGCGAGCCGCGCTCCACCCCGGTGGCGTGGTTCGCGGACGGCGACGCGTGGGTGGTGGTGGCCTCGGCGGCGGGCGCGCCGGCCAACCCCGCCTGGTACCGGAACCTCGCGGCGCACCCGGACCGCGTGACGATCGAGGTGGGCGGCGAGACGATCCCGGTGACGGCGCAGGAGCTGCACGGCGCCGAGCGGGACGCGACGTGGCAGCGGGTCGTCGCGACGGCGCCCCGGTTCGCGGGGTACGAGACGAAGACGGACCGGGTGCTGCCGGTCGTGCGGCTCACGCGCCGGAGCTGACGGCGGACCGGGCCGGGGCGGGCCGGGGCGCGCCGGACCGGGCAGGGCCGCGTGCACCGGGAGGGCGCGACGCACCCGGTGCACACTGACCGGCGTGGAAGGCGCCCGCCGACCCGCGCCGGGGCTCGGGCTCGGCGTCGAGCTGAGCCAGCACGGTGCGCTGACGCCCGTCGCCCGGCAGCTGCTCGACGTCCTCGCCGCCACGCAGGCCGACGTGGACGGGCTGGTCGACGCCCGGGTGGCGGCGAACCCGCTGCTCGTCCGGGGTCCGCCCCGCCGGTGCCGGTGGTGCGCCTCCCCGCTGCGCGCCGGCCGGTGCCCGACGTGCAGCGGCTCCGGCACCGGCGCCGGCCCGCCGGCCCCCGACGACGCCGCCCCCGAGTCCGTGCGGGAGCGGGTGCGCCTGGACGCCCGGGCGCTCGTCCCGCCCGGCGCGGAGGCCGACGTGGACGCGGTGCTCGCGCTGCTGGACGACCGGGGGCTGCTGCCGGCCGACGTCCCGGTCCCCCGGACCGGCCGGTGGGCCGTCGCGCTCGACGCCGTGCGCGCCGCGGCCCCGGCGGGCACCGCGGAGCGGGGGCTGCCCGCCAGCCTCGTGGCGCAGGCGCGCTGGCAGGTCGCGCACGGCGCGCCGGACCTCGTGCTGGTGCTGGTCCGCGACCACCTGGACCGGATCGGGTCGCCGGACCTGGCCCGACGGGTCGGCGCACCCGCCGCCGAGGTCGACGCCGCCGTGCACCTGGTCCGGACGCGCCTCACGCCGGCGCCGCTGCCGACCGCCGGCCGCGACGAGCCGACGGTGCCGCCCGACGTCGTCGTCCGGGAGGTCGGCGGCCGGCTCGAGGTGGCGGCGCTCGGCCCGGAGGACCTCGGGCTCGCCGTCGACCCCGAGCTGGCGGCGCTCGCGCTCGACCCCGCGTCGCAGGCGTGGCGGGACGGCCACCTGGAGGAGGCGCGCCGGGTGCTGTACCTGCTGGGCCGGCGCGCGGACACCCTGCACCGGGTCGCCGCCGTCGCCGTCGAGGTCCAGGAGGAGTTCGTCCGGCGGGGCCGCGTCGCGCACCGGCCGCTGACCCGCGCGCAGGTCGCCGAGCGGCTCGGCGTGCACCCGTCGACGGTGTCCCGGGTCGTGCACGGGGCCGTCGTCGCGCTGCCGGGACGGCGAGTGCTGCCGCTGGCGGCGCTGTTCGGCACGGCGGAGAGCGCCCGCGAGCAGGTGGTCGCGCTGTTCGCCTCGGCCGACCCGCCGCGCACGGACGCCGAGGCCTGCCGGGTCCTCGCCGCGCGCGGACTGCACCTGGCCCGCCGGACGGTCGCGCACTACCGGGCGACGGACCCCGCCCGGGCCGCGGGACGGGCGGCGCGCTGACGAAGCCGCCTTCGCGCCCGGGCGGCCCGCGCGGAAGCGGGCTTCGGCCCCGGCGCCGGTGCGGCGGGTTCCCGCGGCCCGGCGGGCGTGGCACGGAACGTGCAGGTACCTCAGCACGCGAGTCCGCGAGTCCGCTGCGGTGGAAGGGGATGTGCCCATGCACGACATCGACCGGGCCCTGTTCGAGGTGGGCCAGGAGAGCGCCTGGGAGGGCGAGCAGGAGGAGGAGCTGATCGGCGAGACCGAGATGGGCCTGGCCACCGAGCTGCTCGAGGTGACCTCCGAGCAGGAGCTCGACCGGTTCCTCGGCGACGTGCTGCGCGGCGCGGTGCGCGCCGGCACGGCGTTCGCGTCGTCCGACGCCGGACGCGCCGTCGGCGGGCTGCTGAAGACCGCGGCGAAGCAGGCTCTGCCGCACGTGGGGCGGGCGCTCGGCGGCGCGGTGCCCTGGCTGGGGGCCGACGTCGGCGCCAAGGCCGGCGGCTTCCTGGCGAACCGGCTGGAGGCCGAGCTCGAGGGGCTGTCCCAGGAGGACCGCGAGCTCGAGGTGGGGCGGGCGTTCGTGCGGTTCGCCGACGAGACGGCGCGCACCGCGGCGGCGGCGCCGCCGGGCACGCCGCCCCAGGTGGCCGCGCAACGAGCGGCCCTGGTCGCCGCGCGCCGGAACCTGCCCCCGCTCGCCCCCGTGATCGCGGGCATGCGACCGCCGTCCTCGGCCGGGCCGACCCGTCCGGGCGGCCCCCGCCGCCGCAGCGGCCGCTGGGTGCGCCGCGGCCAGAACATCGTCCTGCTCGACGCGTGAGGAGAAGGTCATGAGCCACCAGACGGAGTGGGAGTCGCCCCTGCAGGAGTGGGAGCTGCCCGGTGAGGCCGAGTGGTCCGGCGAGCAGGAGGGCGAGCACGAGTACGCCGGCGAGTACGAGGGCGAGGGCCAGGACGAGGGCGAGGCGGAGGGTGAGGGCGAGAGCGAGGACGAGCTCGCGTACGAGCTGCTCGAGATCACCTCCGAGGAGGAGCTCGACCAGTTCCTCGGCAAGCTGGTCAAGGGCGCGGGGAAGTTCCTCGGCTCCGGCGTCGGGAAGGCCCTGACGGGCGCTCTCAAGAAGGTCGCGAAGGTCGCGCTGCCCGTGGTGGGCACCGCGATCGGCAGCTTCGTGGCGCCGGGGGTCGGGAGCGCGATCGGCGGCAAGCTCGGTTCGATGGCGTCCAGCCTGCTGGAGGCCGAGGAGCTCGAGGCGCTCGGCGAGGAGGAGGCGGAGCTCGAGGCGGCGCGGCGGTTCGTGCAGCTCGGCCGCGCGAGCGCGCGGTACGCGTCGAACGCGCCGCGCTCGGTCCCGCCGGACGTCGTCGCCCGCAGCGCGACCGTCGCCGCCGCACGGCGGTACGCCCCGTCCCTGGTGCGGTCCTCGACCCCCGGGTGGCGCGACCGCCGGTCCTCGCGCCTGGGGCGGCCGTCCGGGGGCCGCCCGCAGCGCGCGGCGTCGTCCGGGTACGGCACCCGCGGCCGCTCGTCCTCCGGCGGCGGCGCGCCGTACGGCAGCGGCGCACCGTACGGCGGGGGCGCGCAGCGTCGTCGTCCGCAGGGTGGCCGGCGGCGGCAGGCGCCCTGGTCGTGGCCCAGCACCCCCGCGTGGGGCGTGTGGGGCGGCGACGCGTGGCCCGTCGCGCCCGCCTGGGCCGGCCCCGCCGCGCCGTGGGACGACGACGGCGGCGCGCCGTGGGACGACGACGACGCCGGGACGGGGTTCGAGTTCGCATGAGCACCGCCCGCGCCGCCGCCGCCGCGATCCCGTCCGGCAGCCCGTCCGGCACCGCGTCCGGCACCGCGTTCGCCACCGCGCTCGTCACGCAGGAGGCCGAGGCGCTGCTGGTGCGCCTGGACCGGCTGCGGCCGTTCGTGATGACGGAGACGATGGTGCTCGCGGCGGCGCTGCCGTACCCGGCGCACCGGGCCGTCGAGCGGTTCCTGCACGTGGGCCGCACGGCGCTGCGCGGCGAGGTCGAGGGGTTCCTCGACTGGCTCGCCGGGCCCGGTGCGGCCGCGCCGGCGTGGGAGCAGCAGCGGCGGTTCGTCGCGATCCGGATGCACTTCAACGACGTCCTGTCGCAGCTCGACGTGTTCGCGGAGGTGGTCACGCAGCGCAGCGAGCAGGGCACCGGCGTCTGGCTGTCGGGCCTCGACCGGCTGGCGGCGGACGCCGTGCAGCTGCCGGGCTCCCCCGTCGAGCCGCCGCCGCTGGTCTGCTACCTGGCGCGCGGCGCGGGCGCGGCGATCCGCCGGGCGCGGACGCGGCTGCCCGGCGGGCGGCTGTCGCCGGTGGCGATCATCCGGGTGCCGCGCGAGCGGATGGTCGGGCACGGCGTGGCGTCGTCCCTGATCCACGAGGTCGGGCACCAGGTGGCCGCCCAGCTCGAGCTGGTGCCCTCGCTGCAGGACGCGGTGCGGCGGCGGCGGTCCCGGGCCGGCCCGCAGGAGCAGGCCGCCTGGGACGGCTGGCACCCGACGGTGTCGGAGTGCGTCGCGGACCTGTGGTCCGTCGGGAAGCTCGGCATCTCCTCGACGCTCGGCCTGCTGGCGGTCGTGAGCCTGCCGCGCGCCCTGACGTTCCGCCCGCCGCACGGCGACCCGCACCCCATGCCGTACGTGCGCGTGCTGCTGTCGGCGGCGATCGGCCGCGCGTTCTACCCGCACCCGCAGTGGGACGCCCTGGTCGAGGCGTGGAAGGCCTGCTACCCGGTGCGGGACGTCCCGCCGGCGCTGCGCGCCGACATCGCGCGGCTCGAGGGCACGGCGGACGCGTTCGCCGGCCTCATGGCGGAGCACCGGCCGCCGGCGCTCGGCGGGCGCGCGATCGCCGACGTCCTGCCGCTCGCGACGCGCACACCGCCGCGGCTGCTCGCGCTGCGGCACGCGTGGGGGGACGACCTGGGCCTGCTGGCCCGCCGGCCGCCCACCCTCGTGTTCGCCGTGATGGGCCAGGCCCGTGCCGCCGGGCTGGTCCCGGCGCACCAGGAGTCCGCCGTGCTCGCGGACGTGCTGGCCGCGTGGGCGGTCCGGTCGTCCATCGACGTCATGTCCCGCCCGCACCCCGATCCCCCGCGCCCCGCGGCACCCGTCGCGACCAGCGCCCAGCCCTGAAGGGAAGTCCGATGGTCAAGATCCAGACACCCCGGTTCGCGGACGGGAAGGTGGCGTTCGTCGTCACGGAGCTGACCCGCAGCCGCACCTACACGCTGCGGGTCACCGGCCCGGCGGAGTTCGGCACGGCCGAGCGGGAGTTCCGGGCCGACAACCGCGCCGCGGCGGCCCCCGCCGTCGACTTCGACGACCCGCCGGCAGGACGCTACGTCGCACGCGTCCTGGAGTCCCGGGACGACGTCGACACCGTCGTCGCCGAGCGCTCGTTCCACGCGGTCGGCCCGGCGGCCGACGACGACGACCGCGAGCCGCCGACCCGCGTCCAGCTGTCCCGGACCGCGACCGCCCGCACGCCCGACACCGTCCTGACCGACGAGATCATGCGCGTGACCCGGGCCCGCGAGTTCCGGGCCTACCAGGCGTTCGTGAACGACGCGCTGCTCCGCGAGACCGGCGGCGCGTTCTCGTCCCAGGCGTACGAGGTGATCATCCGGGCGACCCGCGAGTTCCTGGCGCAGGACACGACCTCGATCATCGACCCCACGGGCACCTACCTGCGCAACGGGAACCTGCCGTACCTGGAGAACGTGGCGTCCCGGTACCCCGACGCCCGCGGCGGGCAGCTGCCCGCGGACGTGGTCGCCGACATCGACGAGGAGCTGCTGGACCGGCCCGCCCCGGTCGAGCTGATCTGGACGTACTGGCTCGAGGAGTCCGGCTTCCACCAGGTCCTGAACCACGTGCTCGCCCGGTTCCAGAACCGCCGCCTTCCCCGCGGCTCGGACGCGCTCACCCGGTTCTCGCTGAGCTACCTGCGGCCGCTGCGCAACCTGCTCTACACGTGGGGCGACCACGAGATCGACCGGCTCACGGTCCGGCGGCGCGCCGCGGAGTACCAGTACGAGTACGGCCTGGACCTGATCGGCCGCGCCGTCCCGGGGTCGCTGCGGTACGTCGAGCGGCGCAGCCAGTTCCTCGAGTCGTTCCACACGCTGCTGCACGAGGCGCTGGTGTTCTACCGCCTGGACGACGACACGACCGTGGTCGCCGACGGGTTCCCGATGCTGAACGCCCTGCGGGACACGCACCGGGTGCTCGCCGAGGGCGCGGAGAACCAGTTCGACGGCGTGGCGCTGCAGTCCCGGGTGGAGGCGATGGCGATGCAGCTCGTGCTCGCCCAGCCGGAGATGCGGGAGTTCCTCGGCGGCCGCCCGATGGTGCCGTACGACGAGCCGTGGATGGACCGCGTCGACACCATGCGCACCCTGCTCGGCTGGGGCGACACCTCGGTCACGCACTTCCACGAGCTCGCGGTGCACGGCGAGCAGCTCGTGATGACGGTGCGCTGGGGCGACTGGTCCCAGGCCGGCCTCACGGCGGACTCCGCCGCGAACTGGGCGCGGCTGATGCGGGACGTCGTGCACCGGTACGTGCACGCCTACCGCACCGTGACCGGCGTCGACCTGCACCAGGGCGTCGACGCCACCATGCCGGCGGTGCTGCTGGCGCAGCGCAACCGGGCGCGGCAGCGGGCCTGAGGCGGTGCGGCGTGCTCGACCTGACGTCCTCCCTGTTCCTGGGCCTGCACCACCCCGCGCCGGGCGGTCCCGGCACCGGGGGGTGGACGTCGCTCACGACGGGCCGGGCGGCGGCGCTCGGCGAACCGGTCGCGGCCACCCGCGTCGCCGCCCGCGTCGCCGCCCTGCTCGGCTCCCCCGCCGGGGTCGTGCACCGGTCCGCCCTGCACGCGCTCGTGGACGTCGTGGACGTGCTCGCACCGACGACCGTCCTGGTCGACGACGCGGCCTACCCGCTGGTCCGCGTCGCCGCCGGGTCAGGGCCGGGACCGGTGCACGGGTTCCGGCACCACGACGTCCGCGACGCCGGGCGGCTGCTGGCGGGGGCCGGACCGCGGCCGCTCGTGGTGACGGACGGCTGGTGCGCCGGGTGCAACCGCCCGGCCCCGCTGGCCGCCCTGGAGCGGGTGGTGCGCGCGGCGGGCGGCACGCTCGTCGTCGACGACACCCAGGCGTTCGGGGTGCTCGGGCCCGGCGGGTCGGGCACGTGGCGGTGGTCCGGCGGCCGGCCCGCCGCCGCCGTGCAGGTGGTCTCGCTGGCCAAGGGGCTCGGCGCGCCGCTCACCGTGACGGCCGGGCCGCGGCCGGTGGTGGCCCGGCTGGCCTCGCACGGCACCCGGTGGCACGCGAGCCCGCCGACCGCGGCCGACCTGCGCGCCGCGGACCGCGCGACCGACCCGCGGGCGGTCCCGGCCGTCGACGCGCGCCGGCGGTGGTTGTGGTGGCTCGTCCGCCGGCTGCTGGCCGGGGTGCGCCGGCTCGGCCTGCAGGTCGCCGGGCTGCCCTTCCCCGTGGTGCACGTGGGCGGGTCGCACCTGGACCCCCTCGCCGCGGCGGGAGCCCTGCGGCGGCACGGCGTCCGTGCGCTCGTGCTGACGCCGGCGTGCCGGCCCGTGCCGACGCTGACGCTCGTGGTGACCGCGGACCGGACCCCCGCCGACCTCGACCGGGTGCTGCACGTCCTCGCGAGGAGCGACCGGTGATCGTCGACGCGCACTGCCACGCCGGGCTGGGCGACGTCATGCCCGACCCGCTCGGGGACGCACGGCCGGACGCCGCGCTGCGCCGGTACGCCCGCCGCGCCCGCGCGGCGGGGATCGGGCACACCCTGCTGATGGCACCGCCCTCGGACGACTACCCGGCCGCGAACCGGCGGGTCGCCCGCCTGGTCCGCGCCGCCCCGCGCCGGTGGACCGGCGTGGTGTTCGTCGGCACCCGGGCGGACGCCGGCCGGATCGGGGCGATGGTGGCCACCGCCGTGGACTCCTGGGGGTTCCGCGCGATCAAGGTGCACTGGCGCGACGGGCCGATGTCCGACGAGGTCGCCCGCGCCGCCCGGGCCCGCGCGCTGCCCGTCGTGCACGACCCCGGCGGGGACGTCGACCAGGTCGGGTACTTCGCGGCGCGGTACCCCGACGTCGCCTGGGTCGTCCCGCACCTGTCGTCGTTCGCGGACGACTGGCGGGCGCAGGTGCGGTTCGTGGACCTGCTCACCCGCCGGCCGAACGTGCTGACCGACACCTCCGGCGTCCGGTACGTCGACGTGCTGCTCGACGCCGTCCGGCGTGCGGGGGCCGACAAGGTGCTGTTCGGCAGCGACGGCCCCTACCTGCACCCCGGCGCCGAGCTGGCGAAGGTCCGCGGGCTCGGCCTGCCGCCCGAGGACTTCGCGCTCGTCACGTCGGGCAACGTGCGCCGGCTGCTCGCCGGCGTCCGCCGCACCGCACCCGTCCCCGCCTGACCGCGGCACCCGACCGCACCGATCGCACCGACCCGAGGAGCACTCATGGCCACCACGACGACGTCCCGCGACCGGGTGATGCTCCCGCCGCCCCCGCTCGCGACCAGCGGCGCACCCCGCTACGGCGGCGGCGTGCGCGGGTTCGCGGAGGTGAAGCCGCACAACATCGCCGGCATCCGGGACGGGCTGGCCGACATCCGCACCCGCCAGGCCCGCACGCCGTACCCGCAGGCGTTCCTGCTCACGTACCGGCACGAGCCGGGCGACCGCGCCCCGCGCACCGTCACCGCGTACCTGCTGGTGCCGCGCCCGGGCGCCGGGTCCGCGCCGCCGCCGATGCCGCCGGTCGGCGGCGAGGTGGCGTGGCTGGCGTCGCTGGGCCGGTGGTTCGCGCTGAGCCGGGCGCCGCTGGTCCTGCCCGCGCACGCGGAGCCGCGGTGGGCGGGCGACATCGGGCCGCAGGCGCGGGGGTCGGTGGTGGAGCCGCTGGTCCGGTACGCGTTCTTCCGGTTCGGCGACTACAAGCGCGCCCGGGACCTCACGCACGCCAAGCAGCCGCACCAGCGCGGTGCCGACGTGGCGTGGCGGGAGATCGCCGAGTTCTTCTACGAGCTCGCCTCGGAGCTGGGGCCGTCGCGCTGATCGCGGTCCAGCGCCGCCGACCGGTAGTCGAGCGCGCGGCGGCTCACGCCCAGCAGCCGCGCGGCCGCCGCCTTGTCGCCGCCGGGCTCGAGCGCGACGCGGGTCGCGACGTCCGCGGTGCGGGCCTTGAGCTCCTGCAGCCCGAGGCCCGCCCGCAGCGCGGCGCGCACGGCGACGTCCAGCTGCCGCTCCCACGTCGGGGCACCGGGTGCGGGGCCGGTCTCGACGGGGGCGGACGGTGCCGGCCGGTCCTCGGGCGGCAGGTCGCCGGGGGTCACCGGGCCGCCGCCCACGTGCCGCGCCGACACCCGCGCCGCCAGCTGCCGCAGCTCGCGGACGTTGCCGGGCCAGTCCCGGACCCGCAGCGCCTCGGCGACCTCGGGGGCGACCTCGGGCCCGTCGGGCACCTCGGCGCCGGGGCGCCGGGCACCGCGCCGGTCGTCGGCGCGCTGCTCGGCGAGGAAGTGCCGGAACAGCGGCAGGACGTCGTCCGGGCGCTCGCGCAGGGGCGGCACGCGCAGCGTCGTCGCGGCCAGCCGGTGGTACAGGTCCGTGCGGAACCCGCCGGCGCGCAGGTCCCGGTTGGTCGCGGCGACCAGGCGGAAGTCGGTGCGTCGGCGCCTGCTCCCGCCGACCGGCTGGTACGTCCCCTCCTGCACCACCCGGAGCAGCGCCGCCTGCAGCTCCGCGGGCAGCTCGCCGACCTCGTCCAGGAACAGCGTGCCCCCGTCGACCCGGGAGAACGCGCCCTCGTGCGCGGTGGTGGCGCCGGTGAAGGCGCCCCGCTCGTGCCCGAAGAACTCGCTGCCGGCGAGCGTCGGGACCACGGTCGTGCAGTCGAGCAGCACCAGCGCGTGCTCCCGCCGCCGCGGGTCCACCCGGTGCACGATGCCGGCGGCGACCTCCTTGCCCGCGCCCGTCTCGCCGACCAGCAGCACCGGCGCCGCCGACCAGCGCGCGACCTCCACCAGGTCCCGCAGGAACAGGCGCCAGCGGGCCGAGCCGCCCACGACGCCCGCCCGCGCCTGCTCGGCGCCGACCAGGGCGTCCACGTCGTCCCACCGGGCGAGCCGGTCCAGCACCGGCCGCAGGTCCTCCCCGTCGAGCCGGACGACGTCCGCCGCGCCGCACGCCAGCAGGACCCACGGGTCGACGGCCGCGCCGGGCGCGACGGCGACGAGCACCCGGCCCGGCGCCCCGACGAACCACGCCGGGTCGCACCCGCCCCCCGCGTCCCCGACCACGACGACGCCCGGCTCGCCGCCCGGGGGCGCACCGCCGGCGTCCCGCAGGCCCGCCGCGACCAGCCGTCCCCGCATCGTCGCGGAGCCCGGCGGCGCGAGCAGGAACCATGTCATGTCGCCCCCGTCCGCCCGCACCCGGCCGGACGTCCCGCCCACCGCGCGCGGCGGCTCGGTGCAGGACCCCCTGCACGGCGGGACGAGCCCGCCGTGCCCCGTTCGGCAGTCTGTTCCCGGGCCCCGGCGGGGGTCAAGGAGCCCCGTCCGCGCCACGGCCGGCGCACCCGCAGCGGGTGGTGCGCCCGGGCGGATGGCACGCTGGAGCGCGTGACCACCACTGCACCGCCCCGCAAGATCGTGTTCCTCGACGTCGACGGCACCTACGCCGACCGGGGCGTGGTCCCCCCGGGGCACGCCGCCGCGGTGCGGGCCGCCCGTGCCGCCGGGCACCGGGTCCTGCTGTGCACCGGCCGCCCGAAGGCGATGCTGCCCGAGCGGATCCTCGCCGCCGGCTTCGACGGCCTGGTGGCCTCGGCCGGCGGGTACGTCGAGCTGGACGGCGAGGTGCTGGTCGACCAGCGGTTCCCCGCCGACGTCGCCGCCCGCGCGATCGACGTGCTCGACGCCGCGGACGCCGCCTACGTGCTGGAGGCGCCCGGCTCCCTCTACGGGCGGCCGGGGGTCGACCGGCGGCTCACCGCCCTGCTGCGCGGCCACCTGCGGGCCGACGGCACCGACGTCGACCGGCCGCTGGACATCCTGGACCGGTTGCAGATGACCGACGACGTGGCCGGCTGCTCGTTCGCCAAGATCTCGTACTTCGGTGCGCGGGTGCCCTGGTGGGACGTCGCGGCGCAGATCGGCGACCGGGTCGGCGTGCTGCCCAGCTCCGTCGCGGCCCTCGGCGACGGCACCGGCGAGGTGTACCTGCGCGGCGTGCACAAGGCGCACGGCATCACCGCGGTCACCGAGCGCCTCGGGCTGCTGCGGGAGGACGTGATCGCGTTCGGCGACGGGCTCAACGACGTCGAGATGCTCGCGCACGCCGGGACGGGCGTCGCGATCGAGGGCGCGGACCCGCGGGTGCTGGAGGTCGCCGACCGCGTGGCCGCCGGGCCCGAGCAGGAGGGACTCGTCGCGGCGTTCGCCGAGCTCGGGCTGACGGCCTAGGTCACCGGTCCACGTCGAGCCGCAGCCAGCGCGCCATCGCGCGGAGCTGCTCGTCCACCGCCGCGCCGACCTCGTCGTCGAACGGCAGCTCCTCGTGCACGGCGTGCACCCGCAGCAGCCCGGCCCTCCGGTCCGCCTTCGCGTCCAGCCGGCCCACGAAGCGGTCGCCGTGCAGGACCGGCAGCGCGAAGTAGCCGAACCGCCGCTGCGCCGCGGGCTTGAACATCTCGACCACGTAGTCCATGCCGAACAGGTCGAGCAGCCGCGCCCGGTCGTGCACGAGCCGGTCGAACGGCGACAGCAGCGCCGTCCGGCCCGCGAAGCCACCGGCCCGGACCGCCTCGAGCACGCCCGCGTCGACGCGCCACTCGCCGTCCACCCCGTCGACCACCGCCGGCTCCCCCGGCAGGTCGAGGCGCCACGGCTCGCCCGAGGCGACCGTGAGGATCCGCGGCCGGGAGATGCCGAGGGACCGCATCCGGCGCCGGGCGCGCTCCGCCCGGGCCTCGTCGAGCGGCAGCGGGTCGGCGGCCGGGTACACCCGCTCGGCCAGGTCCCACAGCCGCTCCCGCCCCTCGCGCCCGGCGATCGCCACCAGGCCGCGCTCGCTCAGCAGCTCGAGCATGAGCGTCACGTTGCGGTTGCCCGTCCAGCCCGACGACTGCCAGGGCACCGCGGCGGTGTCCGGGACCTCGCGGGACAGCACCGGGCCCTCCGCCCGCAGCAGCGCGAGCACGTCGCGGCGGAACCCCGCGTTGGCCTCCACCCACTGCTGCCCGTGCCCCGCCTCGCCGGAGGGCCACGCCGCCATCTCCGCCAGGAACAGCGGGAGGTCGGCGGTCGCGCGCACCGTCCCCACCAGCTGGTAGAGCAGGCGGTCGGCGATCGCGCCGTCCACCGCGCCGGGCCAGACGGCGTCGCCGAGCCGGGACCAGACCACGTGGTCCACCGCCGGCGCGATCACCGTGGTCGGGTCGACCTGCAGGAGCGTCAGCCGCCGCACCACCTCGACGAGGCCCGCGGGCCGGTCGCCGCCCGCGTCCAGCAGCTGCGCGCGCACGGCGACCTGCCGGGCCTCGGGACGGCTGAGCCGGATCATGCGTCGAACGGTAGCGATCCGAACGCGCGCGCTGCTTCACCCGCTGAACCGCCCAAACCAGGACAAATGCCGCACTAGTGTCGCTCGGGACGACCCCGGCGCCCCGCCGCGGGCGCACCCCGGGAGACGACCGTGCAGATCCGGCTCCTCCGCCTCGCCGACGTGACGAGCACCGACGCCCAGGCGTGGCAGCGCCTGGCGGACGCCGCCCTGCTCCCCAACATGTGCCTGGACCCGCGGTTCCTGGTCCCCGCCCGGCACCGCGGGGCGGAGATGGACGAGATCCGCGTCCTGGTCGTCCAGGAGGGCGGCGAGTGGCTGGGCGCGCTCGCCCTGACGACCAAGCGCGTCGCGCCCCGCGTGCCGGTGCGAGCCCTGACCACCGGCGGCGCGTTCATGACCCGCGCGTGCGACCGGCACCACCCGCTGGTCCGGCGGGAGCGGGCGGCTGAGGCGCTGGACGCGCTGCTGCGCGGGACGACCACCGCGGGGCTGCCCGGCCTGGCGCTGCTGCGCCGGTTCCCCGCCGAGGGGCCGCTGGCCGACGTGCTGGTGGAGGTGACCGACCACCGGCGGATGCTGGTGCACGAGAAGGCCCGCGACGTCGGTGCGTGGGCGCCGCGCGAGGCGTTCGGGGTGCTGGACGTCCCGGTGGCGGCCGACGGCGTGCTGGTCGACCCGCCGCTGTCGACGGACCACCTGCGCGCCGACGACGCGCGCAACGTCCGGCGCGTGTGCCGCGGCCTGGCCCGCGAGCTGGGCGGGCCGCTCGAGCTGCACGACGAGTCGGCCGACCCGGCGGTCGTCGACCGGTTCGTCGCGCTGCAGGCCGCGGGCTGGAAGGGCGATGCTGCCCGCGGGGGTGCGGCGCTCGGCCTGGACCCGGTCGAGGAACGCTGGTTCCGCGAGTCCGTGGCGGCGTTCCGGCACGACGGCGACCTCGCCGTGCTGCGGCTCTCGGCGGGCGGCACGACGGTGTGGACCGGGTACCAGGTGCGGTCGGGCGGCGCGTGGTTCGGGATGCTCGACGCGTACGACGAGCGGTTCCGGCGGTTCAGCCCGGGCTCGGTCGGCCGGCTCGCGACCCTGACGTACCTGCTCGGCACCACGGACGCGCCGTTCGTCGACCCCGGGTTCAGCTCGCACTACGCGGTCGGCACGCGGATCTGGCCCGCCGCACGCCCGCAGGTGGACCTGCTGGTGTCGACCCGCGGGCTCGCCGCGCACACGGTGCTGCGGGCGGCGCCCCTGGCGCGGCGGTTCGGGCTGGTCGGCTGAGCCCCCGGCCGGCGGGTCACGCCGGCGTCAGACCTCGGTGGTCACCGCGGGCTCGGCCTCGGCCGCCCGGCGGTCGCGCCGCAGCCGCCGGACCCGCTGGACGACGAACCACAGCACCAGCACCGCGATCGCCACCAGCACGAGGTTGGACAGCACCCCGCTCCACTGCTCCAGCACCGGCTTGATCGCCGGCCCGAACGCGTACCCGAGCCCGATCCAGAGGCCGTTCCACACCGCGGACCCCACGGTCGTGTAGAGGGTGAACGACCAGAACGGCATCCGCTCGATGCCGGCGGGGATCGAGACGAAGCTCCGCACCAGCGGCACGCAGCGCCCGCCGAGCACGGCCAGCCGCCCCCAGCGCACGAAGAACCGCTCGGCCCGGTCGAAGTCGTCGGCGTCCAGCAGCGGGATCCGGGAGACCAGCCGGCGGGTCCGGTCCCGGCCGAGGGCCGCCCCGATCAGCCACCAGATCCACGCGCCCAGCACCGCGCCGGCCGTCGCCGCGACGATCGCCCACCAGAGGTTCATCCGGCCGTCGTAGGCGAGGAAGCCGGCGCCCGGCAGCACCGCCTCGGACGGGATCGGCGGCACGAACGTCTCGATGAACACGGCCGCTCCCACGCCGACCTCCCCGAGCGACTCCATCAGGCTGAGCACCCAGCCGATGAAGCCGGAGTACTCGGCGGCCGGGGCGGCCACCTCGGTGGTCAGGGCGGTGGCGTCGATGACGGCGCTCATGCGGAGGGGCTCCAGGTGGTCGGGGCGAGCATCCAGCCTGACACGGCGGGAGCCCGCCCGGTCCCGACGTCACAGAACGTGCACAACGTGCACGTGCCGGACGGACCGGCTGGGTGCGGACCCGGCACCTCGCGCGTACGTTCGGGTGGTCGTCCGACGGGGGGTGGTGCGCCGATGCCCGACCCGTCCGCCCGGACGCACCGCGGCCGCCGGCGGCTGCTCGCCGCGGCGCTCGTGGTCGTGGTGCTCGCCGTGGCGGGCGTCGCGATCTGGCTCGCGCGCGGCGACGGCGAGCCGGACGACGGCGCGACGACGGACCCCCTGCGCGCCGAGGTCTGGTCCACGACGGCCGACGGGACCCGCCGCCTGGAGCGGACCGCCGACGTCCCGGCCGCGCCGCCCGCCGGCGACCCGGCGCCGGACGGCATCACGGTGGACCCGGCCGACGTCGGCCAGGAGGTGCGCGGCTTCGGCGCCGCCCTGACGCAGTCGTCGGCCGCGCTGCTGCTGGCGATGCCGGAGGAGGCCCGCCGGGCGCTGCTCACCGAGCTGTTCGACCCGGCGGGTCCGGTGCGGCTGTCGGTGCTGCGGGTCCCGCTGGGCGGTTCGGACTTCGTGGTGGAGCCGGCCACCACCTACGACGACGTCCCGCCCGGGCAGACCGACTGGGACCTCGAGCGGTTCAGCACCGCGGGCGACGAGCCGGTGCGCTCGCTGCTGCGGGAGATCCGCGCGCTGGCCCCGGACCTGGTCGTCGTCGGGTCGCCGTGGAGCCCGCCCGCCTGGCTCAAGACGTCCGGGTCCCTGGAGGGCGGCCGGCTGCTGGACGACGACCGCGCGTTCGCCACGTACGCCGCGTACCTGGTGCGCACGGTGCAGGAGTACGCCGCCGCCGGGGTGCCGGTCGACGCGATGACCGTGCAGAACGAGCCGCAGGCCCGGCACCCCGACGGCTACCCCGGCACCGACATGCCGGTCGCCGACCAGGTCCGGCTGATCGACGCGCTCGGCCCGGCGCTGGCCGACGCCGGGCTGGGCACCAGGATCCTGGCGTTCGACCACAACTGGTCCCTGCACCCGGCCGACGAGGCCGCGACCCCGGCGGGCGCCGACCCCGAGGCCGACTACGCCGCCCAGGTGCTGCGCAGCGACGCGGCACCGTGGGTCGCCGGCGTCGCGTTCCACTGCTACTCCGGCGACGCGAGCGCGCAGGACGCGGTCCGCGCGGAGTTCCCGGGCGTGCCGGTCTGGGTCACCGAGTGCTCCGGGTCGCACGCACCGGGCACGCCGCCGGAGCAGGTGTTCGCGGACACGCTGACCTGGCAGGCGCGGAACCTGCTCGTCGCGTCGCTGCGGCACGGCGCCACGGCGGTGCTGACCTGGAACCTCGCGCTCGACCCCGACGGGGGCCCGCACGTCGGCGGCTGCACGACCTGCACCGGCGTGGTCACCGTCGACGGCGACGAGGTCACGCGGAACGCCGAGCTCGACGTGCTGGCCCACGCGGCCCGGTTCCTGCCGCGGGGCACGGTGCAGGTCGGGTCGACGGGCCCGGCGGACGGCGGCCTGACCCAGGTCGCCTTCCGGACGCCCGCGGGCGCGACGGTGGTCCTCGCGCAGCACGACGGCGACGCGGAACGGACGGTCGACGTCGTGCTCGGGGAGGACCGGTTCCCCGTCACGCTGCCGGCACGGTCGCTGACGACGGTCGTCGTGGACGGCGCCCGGGAGCCGACCCCGCCGTCGGGGGCGCTGCCCGAACCGGTCGGCCTGACGGGCGCCACCGCCACCGGGCCGCCGGAGGCGCCGGACGACCCCTGCTGCACCGGCGACGTCGCCGCGCACGCCGTCGACGGCGACCCGGGCACGCGCTGGTCCTCGGGCCGCGCCCAGCGGCCGGGTGACGCGCTGGTGGTCGACCTCGGTGCACCGGCCCGCGTGCGGTCGCTGGTGCTGGACGCGGGCGGCGGCGACTGGCCGCGCGGGTACGAGGTGCAGGTCAGTGCCGACGGCACGACCTGGTCCGACCCCGTGGCGGCGGGCTCCGGCGCGGGGGCCGTCACCGCCGTCGCGCTGGACGGGAGCCCGGTCCGGTACCTGCGCATCGGCCTCACCGCGGACGCGGACCCCTGGTGGAGCGTCGCGGAGCTGCGCGTGTTCACCTGACGTCACACCGACCGGTCGGAAGGTTTCGAGCACGTCGGGCGTTCGACCCCGACGTGAACCTCTTCTCCCCCGTCGCCCTGGGCGACCTCCAGCTGGCCAACCGCGTCGCCATGGCGCCCCTCACCCGCATGCGTGCCGCCGCCGACGGCGTCCCCGGCGACCTGGTCGCCGAGCACTACGCGCAGCGCGCGAGCACCGGCGTCATCGTCACCGAGGGCACCTTCCTGGACGCCGAGTCGCGGGCCTACCCCGGGCAGCCGGGCATCGCCACCGACGCGCAGGAGGCCGGCTGGGCCCGCGTCGCGGAGGCTGTGCACGCCCGCGGCGGGCGCCTGGTCATGCAGCTGATGCACGGCGGCCGGGTGTCGCACACCGCGATCACGGGCACGGACCGGATCGTCGCACCCAGCGCGCTCGCCATCGCGGGCCAGGTCTACCTGCCCGACGGCACCAAGGCCGACTTCCCGGTGCCGCACGCCCTGACCACCGACGAGGCCGCCGGCGTCGTCGGCACCTTCGTCGCCGCCGCGCGCCGTGCGGTCGACGCGGGCCTGGACGGCGTCGAGGTGCACGGCGCGAACGGCTACCTGCTGCACGAGTTCCTGTCCCCCGCGTCCAACGTGCGCGACGACCGGTTCGGCGGCTCGCCGGAGAACCGCGCGCGCCTGGTGGTCGAGGTCGTGCGCGCGGTCGCGGCCGAGGTCGGCGCGGGCCGCGTCGGCCTGCGCATCTCGCCGATGCACGGCATCCAGGACGCCCTGGAGCCCGACCTCGACGACGTCCGGGCCACCTACGGCACCCTGGTCGACGCGCTGCGCCCGCTCGGCCTGGCGTACCTCAGCGTGCTGCACGCCGAGCCCGCCGGCGCGCTGGTCCAGGAGCTGCGCGCCCGGTTCGGCGGGCCGCTGATGGCCAACTCCGGCTTCGCGGTCCCCACCACCCGGGACGAGGCGACCGCCCTGGTCGCCGACGGGCACGCCGAGGTGGTCGCCGTCGGCCGCGCGGTGCTGGCCAACCCGGACCTGGTCGAGCGCTGGGCCGGCGAGCACCCCGAGAACGAGCCGAACCCGGCGACGTTCTACGCCGCGGGCGCGACCGGGTACACCGACTACCCGTTCCGCGCCGACGCGGTCGCCGCCGGCGCCTGACCCGCGCGCGCCGCGAGGTCGTCGTCGCGCACGACGACCTCGCGGGCACCGGCCGTCGCCTATCCTCGGCCGGTGCCCGCCGACCCGACGCCCCAGCCCGCCGCCGCGGACGACTGGGCCGCGCTGACCGCCTGCTCGCTGTGCTCGGGCGAGACGCTGGACGGGACGGACACGTTCCCCGGCGGTCAGGCCGCCCGGCTGCGCGGGCTGGCGGAGCGGGGCTCGGCCCGGCTCACCTGGGTGGAGTGCCTCGACGCGTGCGAGCGCGGCGACGTCGTGGTGGCCCGGCCGGCCGCCGCACTCCGGCGTGCGGGCGCGCGACCCGTCTGGTTCGAGCGGCTCGCCGGGGACGGACCCACCCGGGACCTCGAGGACTGGCTGCTCCGGGGCGGGCCCGGCGCCGCGCCGGTCCCGGGCGCGCTCGAGGCCCGGACGATCGACCGCGCACCCGCCGCACCGGCCGCACCGACCGCACCGGGACCTGCGTGACGGGTCCCGCCGTGCCCAGGACCCCGGCTACGGCCGGGCCGCACGGGCTGGGACCGCGAGCGCCCCGGCCTTCCGCGCGAGCCGGTGCGACGGCCGTTCGACGAGGCGGAAGAACACCTCCGCGAGCCCGAGCGAGAGCGGCACGGTCAGCAGCAGCACCGCCGGCGAGGTCCACCCGGTCAGGTAGCCGACGGCCACCACGACCGGTTCGTGCACCAGGTAGAGGCTGAACGACCGCGTCCCCAGCCACTGCACGCCCGGCCGGCGCAGCGGCCGGTCGAGGCAGCCGAGCGCCGCGAGGACCAGCAGGCCCGCGCCGGCGACCTGGAGCACCCGGGTCAGGGCGACCACGGCGAGCGGGACGCCGGCGCGCGCACCGCCGAGGTCGAGCAGCCAGTAGCTGCTGCACAGCAGCGCGGCAGCGGTCAGCACCACGGCCCACGTCGCGGGCCGCCACGTCCGCACGCGGGCGGTGACCCGGTCCCGCTCGACCGCCAGCAGGCACCCCAGGCCGAACAGCGGCAGCTGGTAGAGCGCGCCCAGCGCGTACGGCTGGTCGACCGGCCCGAGCAGCGCCCCGGCGTACGCCACGGCCGCGAGCGCCACGAGCTTGCCGGCCAGCAGCCGCCGGAACCGGGTGGCCGCGACCACGAACAGCGGCAGCAGCAGGGAGAACACGACCTCCCACCGCAGGGACCAGAGCGCGGTCATGGTGGAGCCGACCGGACCCGCGAGCAGCACCAGGTCCGCCAGCACCCCGGCCCGCCCGACGTCGCCGTGGAACGTCAACCAGGGGCTCAGGCCGGTCGTGTCCCCGACCGGCACCGCCAGGCGCAGCGCCACCGCCAGCGCGACCGCCGCCCACACCGGCAGGTACAGGCGGAGCAGCCGCTGCGGGTAGTAGGACCCCCACCGGTGCGCGGTGCGGGTGGCCGCGAGCGTCAGGACGAACCCGCTGAGCACGAAGAA
Organism: Cellulomonas sp. NEAU-ZC6; assembly: GCF_056844425.1. Taxonomy (NCBI): domain Bacteria; kingdom Bacillati; phylum Actinomycetota; class Actinomycetes; order Micrococcales; family Cellulomonadaceae; genus Cellulomonas; species Cellulomonas sp. NEAU-ZC6. The sequence goes on from NZ_JBXFYH010000001.1 coordinate 858,697, forward strand.
CACCTGCACGGCGACCTCGCCGTCCCAGAGCAGGTGCAGCGGGGTCGCGCTGACCGCCTGCACCAGGGCGCCGCGCGGCGCCTCCGGGTCCTCGTGCACGCCCATGAGGGCCGGCGTCAGCAGCAGCGAGTGGTGGACCAGGACCACGAGCGCCGCGACGCCGCGCAGTCCGTCGAGCCCGGCGAGGCGACCGGGCTGCCTCGCCGCGGCGTCGTGGCCGCGCACGTCGTCGTGCACGATCTCGGGGACGGGCATCGGCACCTCCGCAGCGGGGCCCGCGGGCGCCGGCCGACGACCAGGGTGCGGGGGCCGGATGCCCCGGGCAACCCTCGTCCGTGGCACCCGCCGCCGCTTTTGTCCTTCTTCGCCCGATCGGCGTAGCGCCGCGGTGTCGCGGCCGTCAGTCCGCCGCCGCTCCCTCGAACCCCGTCATCCGGATCAGCCGGGCCGGCACGCCGCCGACGACCGCGTGCGCCGGGACGTCCTTCGTGACCACCGCCCCGGCCGCGACCACCGCCCCGTCCCCGATCGTCACCCCGGGCACCACGGTGACCGAGGCGCCGAGCCACACCCGGCGGCCGATCACCACGGGCGCCGGCGTCATGTCCGCGCGCCGGCTCGGGTCGAGGGCGTGGTTCAGGGTCGTCAGCGTGCAGCCGTGCCCGATCAACGAGTCCTCCCCGACGGTGATGCCACCCGTGTCCTGGAACCGGCACCCCTGGTTGACGAACACCCCCGCGCCGAGCACGAGGTTCCTGCCGAACTCGGAGTAGAACGGTGGGAACACGGTGACCGACTCCGGCACCGACCTCCCCGTCAGCCGGGACAGCAGCGCCCGGATCTCCGCGGGCTCGTGGTAGCCGGTGTTGAGCTCGGCGACGACGCGCAGCGCGGCCTGGCCCGCGGCGTGCATGAAGGCGTGCTGCGGCGAGCCGCCCTCGATCACCGCGCCGCGGCGCACGTGGTCCAGGAAGTCGTCGAGGTCCACGCGCTGCACCTCACGCCTCCGTAGCGGATCGGACGGCATCCGGCCCTCGTACTCGTCGTCGGTGATCTGCTCGCCCCGCCAGCTGGCCACGTCCGCGCCGTCGTCGGCCTCGAGGATCGCCAGGTGCTCCATGCAACACCCCCGGCGCGGCGGCGTGCCCGTGCTCCTCGCCCTGGGGCGTGTCGAGCGTCTGGCCGGCGCGCACCTCGGTGACGTCCCCCGCGCGGTCACGGAACCGGGCGACGCCGTCGGTGACGTGCAGGTACCGGCCCCGGGCGTGGGAGTGCCACGCGGTGCGGGCGCGGGGCTGGACCCCCTCGACGACCTCGTCCTCGGCACGGGTCACGACAACCGGGGCGCGGTCGCCCGGCATCCGCTGCACGGGCGTCTGGTCGCTGTCGGGCACGGTGGTCCTCCGCGGAGTACGAGGGCCCCGGATCGGCGGAGCCGGGTGCCCGTCCAGTAGACGTCCCGGCACGCGCGACAGCCAGGCCCTGCGAGAACCCCGGACGAGGACGCGGCCGGCCCAGCCGGACGACCCGGCACCACCGCTGCGAGTCCGCGCCGGGCACCCGTAGGCTCGCCGCGAGGCCGCTGACCAGCACCCGGACGGGGAGACGCATGACGACCGAGCACGACGAGCTGTTCCGGGAGTGGCTCGAGGCCATGCACCCGCGCCTCGCACGGTTCGAGGACGTCCTGATGCCCCGCGAGTGGCCGGCCGACCACAGCCGGGAGTCGCTCGCCGCGCTCGAGCAGCACCTGCTCGACCGTTGGCCGGACCGAGCGGCGTTCGCCCAGGAGCAGGACACCGACTTCGTGGACGGCGCCACCCGCTACATCGGCGAGACCTTCCTCCGGGTCGGCGGGGGCGGGTGGTCCGTCGGCCACGACCCGGAGCACCCGTCCTCGGGGCGGCCCCTCGTCCGGCTGGACACGCTGGACCGGACACCGATCTCCCCGCTGAACCTCATGACCGCGGCACTCGCCCGGCGGACCGGGCAGGTGCTCACCACGGTGTGGGACGGGCAGTCGGAGCGGATCACGGAGCGGCGCGCGGGCGAGCCCGCCGGTTGGCAGCCGCGCCGGGAGCCGGTCCCGGGCATCGTCACCGAGGCCCGGCCGGGCTCGCCCGAGCTCGACGGCTGGGTCGGGAGCGTCGCCGGGCGCATCGGCGAGCTGCGCGCACGGGCGGGCGCGTCGACGGCGGAGCGGCTCGACCTGAGCCCCGACTCCCTGGCCGTGCTCGAGGAGCTCGTCCTGGCGGACGGTGACGCGACGATCAAGCCCGCAGCGGTGGCGTACCTCGGCGAGGTCGCGCTGCGGGCGGCGGGCGGTGACTGGGTGTGGCTGCCGGGTCCGCCGGACCGCCTCAACCCGTTCGTCGGACGACCGTTCGTCGAGCGCCGGGACGCCGACGGCGAGTGGCGGCGGATGACGGTGGACTCCTTGATCGACCTGGTGGTCGAGCGGCGGAAGGTCGGCGTGCTCGCCCGCGTCCTGCGGGGTTACGCCGGCTGACCGTGCCCGCCCGGGCGGGCACCGACAGGTCGCCCGCGCCGCCCGCGCCGACGCGTCAGCCGACCTCGAGCCCCACGGCCCGCGAGCACGCGGCGACCTCGTCGTCCGACAGCACCAGGTCCGCCGCGGCGGCGGAGTCGGTGATCGAGGCGGGGCGCCGCGCACCGGGGATGGCGATCAGCGCGTCGCTCAGCGCCAGCTCCCACGCCAGCACGGCCTGCTGCGGGCTGACGCCGTGCCGCTCGCCGGTCTCCGCGAACACGGCGAACCGCTCGCCGACCCGCCGCGCCCCGCCGCCGGTGCCGCCGAGCGGGCTCCACGGCAGGAACGCGATGCCGTGCTGCTCGCAGTACCGGAGCTCGTCGTAGCTGCCGGGGTGCCGCGGGGAGAACTCGTTCTGGACGCTGACCAGGCCGCCCTCGCCGAGCACCTGCTGGGCGATCTGGATCTCCTCGACGCTGGCGTTGGAGATGCCGATCTCGCGGATCTTGCCCTCGCGCTTCAGCGTCGCGAGGTTCTCCATCACCTCGCCGTAGACCAGCCACCGGTCGGGCCGGTGGTACTGGTACAGGTCGATCGCCTCCGCGCCCAGCGCGCGCAGCGACGCCTCCACGGCGGAGCGCAGGTACGCCACGGAGCCGTCGCGGCCCCACTGCTCGCCCTCGCTGCGGGTGATGCCGCCCTTGGTCGTCACCAGCAGGCCGGAGGTGTCCCCGCCCCAGGTGCGGACCGCCTCGCCGACCAGCCGCTCGTTGTGCCCCATCTGGTCCCACGTCGGTGCGTAGATGTCGGCGGTGTCGATCAGCGTGACCCCGGCGTCGAGCGCGGCGTGGATCGTCGCGATCGCGTCGGCCGGGTCGGGGTACACCTTGTCGTTGTTCATCGACAGCGGCATGGCGCCGAGGCCGATCGCGGAGACGGTGTACGGGCCGAGGGTGCGCTGCTGCATGACGGGAGACCTCCGGGAGACGCGGTGCGGGCGCCGCTTCGCTGCGACGGCGGGTCCAGCATCGCGCGGGAACGCCGCGACGGCACCAGGACCACCCCCGGGCGATCTGCACGTGATCCTCACCCGGTCGGCCGGTGCCCGGTCCCGGGTGCCGACTACAATGGTGGGAGCCATGCGCCCCGACCCCGATGGTCGGGAGCTGCGTCCGGGGCCCCGCCCCGACACCTCCGGGTCACCGCGCTCCCCAGCGTGCGGTGGCAGGCGCGTGCGACACCCGCGGCGACACCGCCGCTCGGCACCGCCAGCCCGACGAGAGGACACCTTCGTCCGATGACCCAGGCCACGCTCCCCCCGCGCGACTCCACGACCCCCGCCCCGGCCGAGCCCGAGGTCGACTCGTACGTCATCGCGACCGACGAGGACGACGCACCCGCCGCCGTCATCACCTCCGCCGGCGCCACCGCCGACCCGGTCAAGGACTACCTGCGGGCCATCGGGCGCGTCCCGCTGCTGACCGCCCTCGAGGAGGTCGAGATCGCCCGCCGGATCGAGGCCGGCCAGATGGCGACGCACCTGCTGGAGACCGGCGCCGAGCACAAGGAGGCGACCCGCCGCGAGCTGCAGCTGATCGCCGCGGACGGCGAGCGCGCCAAGCACCACCTGATCGAGGCGAACCTGCGCCTGGTCGTGTCCATCGCCAAGAAGTACACCGGCCGCGGGATGCTGTTCCTGGACCTGATCCAGGAGGGCAACTCCGGGCTGATCCGCGCGGTCGAGAAGTTCGACTACGCGAAGGGCTTCAAGTTCTCCACGTACGCGACGTGGTGGATCCGGCAGGCGATCACCCGCGGCATGGCCGACCAGGCCCGCACCATCCGCATCCCGGTGCACATGGTCGAGGTCATCAACAAGGTCGCCCGGCTGCACCGCGAGCTGTACCAGAAGGAGGGCCGCGAGCCCACGCCGGAGGAGCTCGGCGCCGTCCTGGACATGACGCCGGAGAAGGTCGTCGAGGTCCAGGCCTACAGCCGCGAGCCCATCGCCCTGGAGACGCCGCTCGGCGCCGAGGGCGACAGCAGCTTCGGCGACCTGCTCGAGGACGGGGACGCCGTCGAGCCGATCGAGGCCGTGACGTTCAGCCTCATGCAGGAGCAGATCAAGGCGGTCCTCGACGGGCTGTCCGAGCGCGAGGGCGGCGTCATCACGATGCGGTTCGGCCTGACCAACGGCCAGCCGGCGACGCTCGACGAGATCGGCCGCGTGTACGGGGTCACCCGCGAGCGGATCCGGCAGATCGAGGCCAAGACGATGTCGAAGCTGCGGCACCCGTCCCGCGCCCAGGTGCTGCGCGACTACCTCGGCTGACACCCGGGCCGGCGGCCGGTGCCGCGCCCCGGTCCGTCAGGGCCGGAGGCGGTCCTCGGCCCGCTGCCAGGACCGGTCGGACCCCGCCGGGTGGTACCGGACGAGCGTCGCGGACGCGCGCACGACCTCGCGCACCGCGGTCAGTCCCCCGGACAGCTCCCCGAGGGCGAGCGCCTGGGTCAGCAGGTTGCCGATCGCCGTGGCCTCGACCGGGCCGGCGACGACGGGCAGGCCGGTGGCGTCGGCCGTGAGCCGGCACAGCAGCGCGTTGCGCGCGCCACCCCCGACGACGTGCACCACCTCGACCGGGCGCCCGGACAGCTCGACCGCCTGGCGCACGGCCCGGCGGTAGGCCAGCGCGAGGGAGTCGAGGACGCACCGGGTGACCGCGACCGGCCCCTCGGGCACCGGCTGGCCGGTCCGGCGCGCCGCGTCGGCGATCCGCGCGGGCATGTCCTCCGGCGGGGCGAAGGCCGGGTCGTCGACGTCCACCACCGTGCGCAGCGCCGGCGCCTCGGCCGCGGCCGCGAGAAGCGCGTCGAGGTCGGCCTCGTCGCCCCGCTCCCGCCAGGTGCGCAGGCACTCCTGCAGCAGCCACAGCCCGGCCACGTTCCGCAGGTACCGGACGGTGCCCGCGACGCCGAGCTCGTTGGTGAAGTTCGCGGCCCGGCTCGCCTCGCCGAGCACGGGTGCGTCCAGCTCGACGCCGACCAGCGACCACGTGCCGGACGAGATGTACGCGGCGGCGCCCGACATCGGGACGGCGGCGACGGCGGAGGCCGTGTCGTGCGAGCCGACCGTCACCACCTGCGCGCCCGTCAGGCCGAGGTCGCCGGCGATGCCGGGGAGCACCGGGCCCAGCACCGACGCCGGCGGGACGACGGGCGGCAGCAGCGCCCGGGCGTCGCAGCCCGACGCGGCGCGCAGCGCGGTCAGGACCGCCGGGCTCCAGTCCCCGGCGACGACGTCGAGCAGCCCGGTGGTGGAGGCGTTGGTCAGCTCCGTGGCCTGCACGCCCGACAGCCAGTGCGCCAGCAGGTCGGGCACCAGCAGCAGCCGCTCGGCCTGCCGCTGCTGGGCCTCGGCCGCACCCGCCGCCAGCTGGTAGACGGTGTTGAACGGCTGCACCTGGGTGCCGGTGACCGCGTAGTGCTCCGTCGGCGGCAGGTGCGCCGCGAGCCGGGCGGGCCACCCGTCGGTCCGGGCGTCGCGGTAGTGCACCGGGTTGCCGAGCAGCGCGCCGTCGCCGTCGAGCAGCCCGTGGTCCACCGCCCAGGAGTCGACGGCCACGCTCGCGACGCCGCCGGGCAGCGCCCCCGCGGCCCGGAGCCCGTCGGTGACCCCGGCCCAGAGGGACAGCACGTCCCAGTGCAGCCGGGCGGCACCACCCGGTCGCGGCACGGCGACCGGTCGGTTCGGGAACCGGGACAGCTCGGAGGTGACGAGGCGACCGCCCTCGAGGTGCCCGGCGAGCACGCGGCCGCTGGACGCCCCGAGGTCGACGGCGACGTGTACGCGCATCGGCTCAGGCGCCCCAGCCCGCCTGGGCGCCGCCGACCCGGTCGGCCGCGATGCGCTCGCCGTAGCCCGAGGCGCGGTACGCCGCCACCGGGTCGCGCGGCAGCCCGCGGGTCTCGCGCCAGTCGGCCAGGTCCGGCCGCACGTCCGTGTAGAACGCGTCCATGTAGATCGCGTTGGCGGTCAGCACGTCACCGGCGTCCTGCGCGGCGCGCAGCGCGGCCTGGTCGATCAGCAGCGCTCGCGCGGTCATCTCCTGGACGTTGAGCACCGAGCGGATCTGCCCGGGGATCTTGTCCTCGATGTTGTGGCACTGGTCGAGCATGAAGGCGACGTCGCTGCCCTCCTCCAGCCCGCCGCCGCGCACGACCTCGGCGATGATCCGGAACAGCTGGAACGGGTCCGCCGCCCCGACGATCAGGTCGTCGTCGGCGTAGAACCGCGAGTTGAAGTCGAACGACCCCAGCCGGCCCAGCCGCAGCAGCTGGGCGACGATGAACTCGATGTTGGTGCTCGGCGCGTGGTGGCCGGTGTCCAGGCAGACCATCGCCCGCTCCCCCAGCGCCGTCACGTGCGCGTACGACGTGCCCCAGTCCGGGACGTCCATCGTGTAGAAGTACGGCTCGAAGATCTTGTACTCCAGCACCAGCCGCTGGTGGTCCGCGAGCCGCGCGTAGATCTGCTGCAGGGAGTCCGCCAGGCGGTCCTGCCGGCCGCGGATGTCACCCTGGCCCGGGTAGTTCGTGCCGTCGGGCAGCCAGATCTTCAGGTCCTGCGACCCCGTGGCGTGCATGACGTCGATGCACGCGTAGTGGTGGTCGACCGCCTTCTGCCGGATCCGCGGGTCCGTGTGCGTCAGCGAGCCGAGCTTGTAGTCGTCGTCCTGGAACGTGTTCGAGTTGATCGTGCCCAGCCGCACCCCGAGGCCCTCGGCGTACCGGCCCAGCTCCGCGAAGTCGTCGACCTGGTCCCACGGGATGTGCAGCGCGACGCTCGGGGCCAGCCCGGTCAGCGCGTGCACCTGCGCGGCGTCGGCCAGCTTCTCCTGCACGGTGCGGGGGGTGCCGGGCGTGGTGAACACCTTGAACCGGGTGCCGGCGTTGCCGAACGCCCACGACGGCAGCTCGATCGCCTGGCGGGACAGCAGGTCGAGCGCGGCCTGGTCGATGGTCATGAGCATCCTCCCTTGGATGACCGGAGGCTGAATCGTTTCAGACGCGTGCGGCTCGGTCAAGCACGCACCGCGGCGGGGCGCCGGGCCGTGGCGGCGCCGCCCCGCTGAATCGATCTGCCGAGGCCCGCCCGCGCCGAGATGGCACTGCGCGCCTGCGGGCGGCCGCCGCCGCGCAGGCGCGCAGTGCCATCTCGGCGAGCGGGAACGCGGCGAAGCGTGCGCGGGCAGGTCGGCGCGGCGGGCGGGGCGGCGCGGCGGGCGTGGTCGGCGTGGCGGGCGGGGGCGGCGCGGCGGGCGGGGGCGGCGCGGCGGGCGGGGGCGGCGCGGCGGGCGGGGGCGGGCGCCGTCAGGCGGGGACGCTGGTGGAGCGGACGACCAGCTCGGGCTGGAACACCACGTGGTCGCGGACGCGGCCGCCGTCGGCGTCACGCGTCAGCAGCATGTCCGCCGCGCGCCAGCCCACGTCGTGCGCGGGCTGACGCACGGAGGTGAGCGGGGTGGCGAGCTCGGCGGCGACCTCGATGTCGTCGTACCCGACCAGGGCGATCCGGCCGAGCAGCTCCGGCCGGCGGCGGCGGATCTCCCGCTGCACGCCGATGGCGGCGAGGTCGTTCACGCAGAACACGGCGTGCGGCACGGGGTCCTCGTCCAGCAGCGGCGCGAACGCGGCCGCCGCGCCCCCGGCGTCCAGGCTCGGGATCCGGACCTCGCGGACGACGGCGTCCGGGTCGAGCCCGCGGCGCTCGACGGCGCGCTGCAGCCCCGCGAGCCGGTCGCGGCACTGCCGGATGGTGTGGGGGCCGTTGAGCATGAGGATCCGCCGGTGCCCGAGGTCCAGCAGGTGCTCGCCGGCCAGCCGCCCGCCGGCGACGTCGTCGACCGAGACGGAGGCCAGGGAGTCGGTCGGCGAGGCCAGGTCGAGCATCACCGTGTGGATGCCGCGCGCGGCCAGCGCGAGCAGCGGGTCGATGTCGCCGGTCGGCACCACCAGCAGGCCGGACACCCCGTGCTCCTCGAACAGCCGCAGGTAGCGCGCCTCGCGCTCGGGGTCGTCGTCGGAGCTGGCCAGCATCAGGGTGTGGTCCGCCGGGGTCAGCCGGTCCTCGATCCCCCGCGCCACCTCGGTGAAGAACGGGTTGCGGATGTCCAGCACGATGGCGCCCACGGTGGTGATCGTGCCGGCGCGCAGCTGCCGGGCCGAGGCGTTCGGCACGAACGACAGCCGCTCGATCGCCTCGAGCACGCGCTCGCGGGTGGCCGGCGCGACGCGCTCGGGACGATTCAGCACGTTGGAGACGGTGCCGACGGACACGCCGGCCAGGCGGGCGACGTCCCCGATCGAGCTGCGGCGGGCGGCGGAGGTCGACACGGGTGCTCCTCCGCGTTCGGGGCGTAGCCAGGCGGCGCGCGGGCTGCGACCGTCCCGCGGCAGCATAGCCGCGCGCGGGTCGACCGGCCCCGGACCCGCGCGGCACCGCCTTGACGCCGGACCGGCGCCCTGGCTACGTTGTGAATCGATTCAGCACCTCGACTGCTTGGAGACGACGATGTCGCAGCCCGCCGCCGACCTGATCGCGCGCTCGAACCGGCTCGGCGCCGACCCCCGGACGACCAACTACGCGGGCGGCAACACCTCGGCGAAGGGCACGGCGACCGACCCGGTGACCGGCACCGACGTCGAGCTGCTCTGGGTCAAGGGGTCCGGCGGCGACCTCGGCACGCTCACCGAGCAGGGCCTCGCGGTGCTCCGGCTGGACCGGGTCCGGGCGCTGGTCGACGTGTACCCCGGTGTCGACCGCGAGGACGAGATGGTGGCCGCGTTCGACTACTGCCTGCACGGCCGCGGCGGTGCGGCCCCGTCGATCGACACGGCGATGCACGGCCTGGTCGACGCCGCGCACGTGGACCACCTGCACCCGGACGCCGGGATCGCGCTGGCGACGTCGGCGGACGGCGAGGCGCTGACCGCGGAGATCTTCGGCGACGCGGTGGTCTGGGTGCCGTGGCGCCGGCCCGGGTTCCAGCTCGGTCTCGACGTCGCGGCGATCCAGCGGGCCCACCCGCAGGCGATCGGCTGCATCCTGGGCGGGCACGGCATCACCGCGTGGGGCGCGACCTCCGCCGAGGCCGAGGAGCGCTCGCTGCACATCATCCGCACGGCCGAGCAGTTCATCGAGGAGCGCACGGCCCGCCTCGGCCGGCACCCCTTCGGGCACACCCGGCCCGGCTTCACGGCGCTGCCGGACGCCGAGCGCCGCGCCCGCGCCGCCGCCCTGGCGCCCGTGATCCGCGGGCTCGCGTCGACCGACCGGCCGCAGGTGGGGCACTGGACCGACTCCGAGGTCGTGCTCGACTTCACCTCGCGCGAGGAGCTGGCCCGGCTGGCGGCGCTCGGCACGTCGTGCCCGGACCACTTCCTGCGGACCAAGGTCGCCCCGCTGGTGCTGGACCTGCCCGCCGACGCCCCGCTCGACGACGCCGTGGCGCGCCTGCGCGCGCTGCACGCCGCGTACCGCGAGGACTACCGCGCGTACTACGAGCGGCACGCGACGCCGGACTCCCCCGCGATGCGCGGCGCGGACCCCGCGATCGTCCTGGTGCCGGGCGTCGGGATGTTCTCGTTCGGCAAGGACAAGCAGACCGCCCGGGTCGCCGGCGAGTTCTACGTCAACGCCATCAACGTGATGCGCGGCGCCGAGGCGATCAGCAGCTACGCGCCGATCGAGGAGTCGGAGAAGTTCCGCATCGAGTACTGGGCGCTCGAGGAGGCCAAGCTCGCGCGGATGCCCGAGCCGAAGCCTCTCGCGACCCGGGTGGCGCTGGTCACCGGCGCGGGCTCCGGCATCGGGAGGGCGATCGCCGAGCGGCTGGCCGCCGAGGGGGCGTGCGTCGTGGTCGCGGACGTGAACCTGGAGGGCGCGCAGCAGGTCGCGGCGTCCCTCGGCGGGCCGGACGTCGCGGTCGCCGTGCACGCCGACGTGACCGACGAGGACGCCGTCGCGCGCCTGGTGCAGGAGTCGGTGCTGGCGTTCGGCGGGGTGGACCTGGTGGTGAACAACGCGGGGCTGTCCATCTCCAAGCCGCTGCTGGAGACCACCGCGCGCGACTGGGACCTGCAGCACGACGTCATGGCCCGCGGGTCGTTCCTGGTCTCCCGCGAGGCGGCGCGGGCGATGATCGCCCAGGGCATGGGCGGCGACATCGTCTACATCGCCTCCAAGAACTCGCTGTTCGCCGGCCCCAACAACGTCGCGTACTCGGCCACCAAGGCCGACCAGGCGCACCAGGTGCGGCTGCTCGCGGCCGAGCTGGGCGAGCACGGCATCCGGGTCAACGGGGTCAACCCCGACGGCGTCGTGCGCGGGTCCGGCATCTTCGCCGGCGGCTGGGGTGCCCAGCGCGCGGCCACCTACGGCGTGCCGGAGTCCGAGCTCGGCGCCTACTACGCGCAGCGCACCCTGCTGAAGCGCGAGGTGCTGCCCGAGCACGTGGCGGCCGCGGTCGTCGCCCTCACCGGCCCCGACCTGGTGCAGACGACCGGACTGCACGTGCCCGTCGACTCCGGCGTCGCCGCCGCGTTCCTGCGCTGACCCGCCGGAGCGAGAGAGGATCGTCCGATGACCCAGCGCCAGATCCCGAGGTGGTCCGAGCTCAAGCCGCTGCTGCGCGCCAAGCCGCTCCGGCTGGACCCCACCGAGCGCCGCCTCGCCGACGCCCTGACCATCGGCGACCTGCGGAAGGTAGCCCGCCGCCGCACGCCGCGGTCGGTGTTCGACTACACCGACGGCGCCGCGGAGGCGGAGATCAGCCTGCGCCGCGCCCGGTCGCTGTTCCGCAACGTGGAGTTCCAGCCGTCGATCCTGCAGGACGTGTCCGCGATCGACACCACGACCGACATGCTCGGCAAGCCCGCGGCCGTGCCGTTCTCGTTCGCCCCGACCGGGTTCACGCGGATGATGCACCACGAGGGCGAGCGCGCCGTGGTGCGGGTCGCCGAGCGCCGCGGCATCCCCTACGCGCTGTCGACGATGGGCACGACGTCCATCGAGGACGTCGCCGCCGAGGCGCCGGACGCCCGCAAGTGGTTCCAGCTGTACGTGTGGAAGGACCGGTCCGCGGGCGAGGACCTGATGGCCCGCGCCCGGGCCGCCGGCTTCGAGGCGCTGCAGCTGACGGTCGACGTGCCGGTGGCGGGCGCGCGGCTACGGGACACGCGCAACGGGTTCTCCATCCCGCCGGCGCTGTCGGTCAAGACGGTGCTCGACGCCGGCACCCACCCCGCCTGGTGGATCAACCTGCTGACCACCGCTCCGCTGACGTTCGCCTCGCTGCAGACCTGGGACGGCACCGTCGCCGAGCTGCTGGACAAGCTGTTCGACCCGACGATGACCATCGCGGACCTGGAGTGGCTGCGCGCCTCGTGGGACGGGCCGCTGATCATCAAGGGCATCCAGACCGTCGAGGACGCGCGCCGCGTGGTCGACGCCGGCGCCGACGCGGTCGTGCTGTCCAACCACGGCGGCCGCCAGCTGGACCGCGCGCCCGTGCCGCTGCGGCTGCTCCCGGACGTGGCGGAGGCCGTCGGCGACCGGGCCGAGGTCTGGGTCGACACCGGCATCCTGTCCGGCGCCGACGTCGTGGCGGCGCTGGCGCTCGGTGCGGACGCCACCATGGTCGGGCGCGCGTACCTGTACGGGCTCATGGCCGGCGGCGAGCGCGGGGTCGACCGCGCCGCGGAGATCCTCACCCGCGAGGTGCGCCGCACGATGGCCCTGCTCGGCGTCCGGACCGTGGCGGAGCTCGGCCCGCAGCACGTCCGGCTGCCGTAGCCCCGCGGGGCCGGCGCGTCGCCCCCCGGTTCTCGCGTCGCCCCCCGATATCGCGGTGGGCGGAGCGAGAACCGGTGGGCGTCGCGGGCACGCGCGTCCGACCTGCGGGGGATGCCGGGTCCACCTCGTACCGCGTGCGGCGTAGCGGAAGATGCGCTCACCGGCGGATCCGCATCCCGGGCGCGCGGGGCAGGCTGGACGCGTCGCCGCCGCCCGGGCCGCGACCCAGGACGAGGAGACGCCGTGCCCGCACCCCTGAAGATCGTGTCCACGCTCGCACTCGCCGGGGCGCTGGTCGCCGGCGTCCGCAGCTACCTCCGCCACCGGGCGACCGCGTGACCGCGGCCCTGGCGCTGCCCGCGCACCCCGCGGTGCGCGAGCCCTGGTACGCCGCGGTGGACCTGGTCGCGGACGACACCGCCCCGGTGCTCGCCCGCGACTGGGTCGACGCGTGCGCGACCGCGGCCGGCGTCGCCCCGCAGCACCGGCCCGCCGTGCGCCGGGTGGCGACGGAGCTCGCTCGCGAGGCCGCGCTGCGCGCCGGGACCGGTGACCTGGTGCGCGTCGAGATCGACGTCGTCGGACCGGTCGTCCGGCTGTCCGCCCGCGGGCCTGCCGGCACGCAGCGGCTGGGCTCGCGCGCGGTGGAGGCGCTGCGCGCGGCGGTCGAGTGGGGCGTCCAGCGGGCCCCGGGGAGCACGCGCGTCGTCTGGTGCCACGTCGAGGTCGCCTGAGACCGCGACGTCCCCGGGTGCGTCAGCCGATGCGGGACAGCTGGTTGCCGAGCTGCCCGAACAACCGCCCGTCCAGGACCAGCAGCGCGTCGACCTGCTCCGGCAGCGGCGCCCCCCACGTCCGCGCACCGTCCGCGAGCGCGTACGCCGCCAGCACCTGGTCGCCGGTCGCCATGTCGACCTCCACCCGTATCAGGTGCACCCCGTCGGAGACGAGCCGCGCGCCCACGTCCGGTCCGCCCGTGCTCGCCCACCGCGCCGCACCGGTCCTCGCGTCCAGCGCCCGCACCGTCGGGCCGTCCGAGACGTAGAGGACGCCGCCGAGCAGGACCGCCGGCGACACGAGGTCCCGGTCCAGCGCCGCCTCCCACACCGGCGCCCCGGTCCCGGCCTCCACCGCCCGGAGGGTGCCGCCCGCAGCCCCGTCGTACTCCCGGAGCACCAGCAGCCCGGGCGCGCTGCCGTCGTCGGGATCCACCCCGAGCGGGGTGCCGCCGATCGTCGCCGCCGGCGCTCCGTCCGCGCCGAACAGCCGGGTCGCGCTGCTGCCCGGCGCGTCGACCAGCCCCCCGTCCCGCAGCACCTGCAGGTCCAGGCCCGAGGCGCGCACCCGGCCGTCCGCCGGGTCGAGCGCCCACATCGTGGCCGGGCCGTGCACCAGCACGTACCCGTCGCGCCACCGGACCGCCGGCGCGCCCGCACCGGCGGGGAACGCACCCGCGACCTCGGCGCGCCACCGCGGACCGCCGGTGGACAGGTCGGTCGCGGTGACGACGATCGAGCCCGCGCCGCCCGTCGTGCCCGGCCGGTTCTCCGCCGCCACCAGCAGGTCGCCCGCCACCGCCGCCGAGGAGCCGGGCGGCAGGTCCCGCACGGGCTCGACCGTGCGGGCCACGAGGTCGACGTGCACCAGCCGGCTGGCGACGGCGAGCTCGCCCGGCCCCGGGTCGTACCGCTCGGTCTGCACGAGGCAGGCCAGGGTCCGGGCGGGACGGCCGTCCCCCTCGCACGCGACGAAGGCACCGGTGGCGGCACGGGGCTCCGGCTCGGTCACGGCGGCCCGCCAGAGCTCGTCGCCGTCCTCGGCGTCGAGCACGACGACGTCCCAGCCGCCGGTGGGCGCCAGCACGGGCCCCGCCAGGGTGCCGTCCTCGCCCCGGACCGGGTCCGCCAGGACCGCCAGCGCCCCCGCGCCGCCCCACGGGGTCGCGGTGAGCGGCGGCGCCACGGTCGTGCCCACCACGCCGGGCGTCGCCCGCAGCGCCTGCGTGGCCGCCCGGTCCTGCCGCTCCGCCAGCAGCTGCCAGCCGACGACCCCCGCGAGCACCACGACCAGGAGCGGCCACCAGCGCCGCAGCACCCGCGCGATCGTGGCCCGGCGCGCGGCGGTGCGGTCCGCGGCGGGCGGCGGGAGGGCGCCACCCGGCTCCTCCACCAGCTCGACGTCCAGGCTGCGCCACCCCATCGCCCCACGGTAGGCCGACCCGGGGCGGCGCGGTGCCGGACGGGCGCCGGCGATGATGCGGGCGGAGCACGACACCCGGTGCCGCGACCGCCCTGCCGGCCGCCGGCCTCGCGGCCGTGCGGCTGCGCACCCGCCGCCCGCCGCCCCGCCGCCGATGTGCCCGTGTCGCCCACCGATTCTCGCCTCGCCCACCGAGCTCGAGGGGGGCGACGCGAGAATCCGTGGGCGGGGCGACCCACGTGCGGGTGCGGCGGGGCGTGGCGGGACCGGGCGGGCGGGCGGGCGGTCCGGGTGGGGTCCGGGCGTAGGAGGCGGGCGACGTGGCCGCGCTGACCGCCGGGGTGTCGACGCCGCTGCCGTCCACCGCGGCCGAGAGCGCCGCCGGGCACTGCCGGCCGCCGGCCCGGGCCCTGACCGAGCCGCGGGTCGACGACCGGCCGGACGGGTTCTTCTCGGACTGAGCCGTCCGGGTGGTGGTCCTCGGCCGCCGGCCCGCGGTGACCTAGCCTGGCGCGGAACCCCAGGCCACGGCACCCGACCGGGTCCACCTGCCGACCCGAACGAAGGGCCCGCGCGATGCGTCGCAGCCCTGCCGTCGTCACCCTGACGCTCGCCCTCGTGGCGGCGCCGCTGCTGCCGGCGGCCTCGCCCGCGCTGGCCGCGAGCCCGACGTCGGCGACCACCACGTCCAGCGCGAGCCTGCGCGCCGGCGACACCGCGACCGTGACCTTCACGTTCTCGGAGCCGGTCCGCGACTTCGACGGGCAGGACGTCGTCGTCTCCGGCGGGACCCTCTCCGCGCCGGCGGGCGGCGGCACCACGTACACCGCCGTGTTCACCCCGACACCGGGACTCGAGGGCACGGCCACCGTCACCGTGGGCAACGCGGGCGTCACGGACGACGACGGCGTCCCCGGCTCCGGCACGTCCTCGGCGACGATGGCGGTGGACACCGAGCCGCCCACCGTGACCTCGCTCGTCGTGACCGACACGATGCTCACCGCCGGCGAGACCGCGGTCCTCAGCATCACCTTCTCCGAGGCCGTCAGCGGGTTCACCACCGCCGACCTGTCCGTCCCGAACGCCACGGCCGGCGCGCTCGCCAGCAGCGACGGCGGCATCACGTGGACCGCCACCCTGACCCCCGAAGCCGGCGTCAGCGACGGCACGAACGTCGTCACGGTGGACCTGTCGGGCGTCGTCGACGCCTTCGGGAACGCGGGGACCGGGACGGTCGGGTCCACCAGCTACGTGGTCGACACGAGCCGGCCCACCGGCACCCTCGTCGTGGCGGACACCGAGCTCCGCGCCGGCGAGTCCACCACCGTGACGATCACCTTCTCCGAGCCGGTCGTCGCCTTCACGCTCGCGGACCTCACGGTGCAGAACGGCACGCTCAGCGGCCTCGCCAGCGCGGACGGCGGCATCACGTGGACCGCCACGCTGACACCCGTCGCCGGCACCACCGCACCGTCCAACCAGGTCACGCTGAACGCGGGTTCCGTCGCCGACCTGGCGGGCAACGTCAACGTCGGCACGGCGCTGTCCAACGCCTACGCCGTCCGGACCGGCGCGCCCACGGCCACGGTCGACGTGTCCGAGCCGACGCTCCGGATCGGCGGCACCGCCGTCGTCACCCTCACGTTCTCCGAGCCGGTCGTCGGGCTGGACCTGGCCGACCTCCGGGTCGAGAACGGCACGCTGGGCGCCCTGACCGGGTCCGACGGCGGCCGCACCTGGACGGCCGTGCTGACGCCGGCCGCCGACGTCGAGGACGACACCAACCAGGTCACGCTGGACGCCTCCGGCGTGCGCGGCGCCGTCAGCGGGCTGACGGGCGCCGGGACCACGAGCTCGGACCCCTACGCGGTCGACACCCGGCGCCCCACCGCGACGGTCGACGTCGCGCCGACGGTGCTCGGGATCGGCGGGACCGCGGCCGTCACGCTCACCTTCTCCGAGCCCGTCACCGGCGTCACCCCCGCGGCGGTCCCGACCACCGGCGGCACGCTGACCGGGCTCGCGACGGCGGACGGCGGCGTCACCTGGACCGCCACCTTCGTGCCCGCCACCGGCACGGAGACCACGGCGGCGTCGGTGCAGGTCGACACCGCCGCGGTCGTGGACGCCGCCGGGAACGCCGGCGCCGGCGTCGTGTCCTCGGTCCCGCTGGTCGTCGACACCGTGGCCCCGACCGCCGCGCTCCGGCTCGCCACCACCCGGGTCACCGGGCCGACGACGTTGACGGTGACGTTCTCCGAGCCGGTCACGACGCTGACCCTCGCGCACCTCGTCGCCACCCGCGGCACCCTGTCGGCGCTCGCCACGGCGGACGGCGGGCGCACCTGGACGGCGACGTTCACGCCGGACGCGGGCGTGCGGTCGGAGGCGCTCACGATCCGGCTGGACCTGCCCGGGGTGACCGACCTCGCAGGCAACGCGGGCGCGGCCGCGGCGCTGTCGGCGGCGTTCGCGGTCGAGACCGGTCCCGCGACTCCGGCCGCGCCCGTCGCGCCGGTCGCGCCCGTGGTGCCGGTCACGCCCGTCCCGGCAGCCCCGGTGCCCACGACGCCCGGCGCAGCCCCGGTCGCCGCCGCGGCGCCCCGCGCGGCCCGCGCGGCGCTGGCCAGCACCGGCGCGGACGCCCTGGCCCTGCTCGGCACCGCGACGGCGCTGCTGGCCACCGGCCTCGCGGCCCTCCGCCTGCGCACCCGCCGCCGCACCACGGCCGGCTGACCCGCGCGGCGGCGCCCGCCCCCGCCCTGTCGCCAGCCACGTCCCCAGCCGATTCTCGCGTCGTCCACCACGATCCCGGTGGGGAACGCGAGAATCCGCGGGCGACGCGGTACCGCGCCGGTGCGGGCGCGACGCGGCGGGATGTCAGCCGCGGCGCGGTGCGGCGGCGCTGCCGCGGCGGACCAGCCACGGCAGGTCCGAGGACAGCGTCGGCTGGCGGTCACCCGCGAGCTGGGCGGCCAGCAGCCCGAACGCCCGCTCCCCGAGCGCCTGGAAGTCCTGGTGCACGGTGGTGAGCCCCGGTCGCCACACCGCCGCCAGCGGGTGGTCGTCGAACCCGGCCACGCTGACGTCGTCCGGCACCCGGCGTCCGGCCTCCTCGAGGCCGCGGATGACCCCCATCGCGACCTCGTCGTTGCCGCAGAACACCGCCGTCACCTCGGGGTCCGCGCCGAGCTCCCGCCCGAGCACGACGCCCGAGCGCGCGTCGAACGAGTCGGCGAGCCGCACCGGCGGCACCGGCAGGCCGGCGGCCTCCAGGGTGCGGCGCCAGCCGGTGGTGCGCCCGTCCTCGGCGCGGGACGGCGGCACGGCCACGTGGTGCACCGTCCGGTGGCCGAGGTCCAGCAGGTACCGGGTCAGCTCCGCCGCGGCGGACTCCTCGTCCAGCACCACCTGCGGGTGCGTGCCGTCGGCCTCGCCGGACACCGCGACCACCGGGACGTCACCGGGCAGCGCGTCCAGCACGGCGACGCCCACCGCGTCGAACTTCAGCACGACCACACCGGCCAGCGGCAGCTGCAGCACCACCTGGACGGCACGGTCGATCTCGTCGGGGTCGGTGCTCTCGACCACGGAGATGACGACCGGGTGCCCGGCGGCGCGCGCCGCGGTCTCGACGCCCTTGATGGTGGTCGAGTACCCGTGCACCGCCGTCTCCGAGGTCATCACCGCGACCTGGTCCCGGCGCCCGGTCACCAGGGCCCGGGCCGTGGCGCTCGGGCGGTACCGGAGCACCTCGATCGCGTCGAGCACCCGCTGGCGCCGCTCGGGACTCACCCGGGCAGCACCGGTCAGCACCCGCGACACGGTCGGCACCGAGACGCCGGCCTCGCGGGCGACGTCGCTGATGCTGGCCGGCTTGCTCATCACCCCATCGTGGCCGGTCACCGGCCTGCTCCTCCAGCACCGGCGTCGGGCGCGTCGCCCGGGACGGACCACCGCCGGAGCGTCACGGAGGCGAGCGCGGCGCCCGGGCCCGGCCGCACGTCGGCGCCCGCGACCACCAGCGGCCCGCCGTCGACGTCCAGCCGCACGACCGCCGTGACCTCGTCGGTCGACGCCGCGTGCACGGTGTGGTGCACCGGCACGAGCACCTCGCGGCCCGCCTGGCCGACGCGCACGTGCTGCACCACCGCGTCGGTGTTGTACTCGTGCCCCGACAACCGGTGGGCGTTGGCGGCGGCGAGCGTCACGGCGTACTCCCCCGCCGGCAGGCCCGCGACGTCGACCCGCACGGACCCGGCCGGGGTCAGCCCGACGACGACGCCGTCGGCCAGGTGCGCGTCACCGGCGGGCGTCAGGTCCCGGGCGCCGACGTGCAGCGCGACGACGTCCGCGACCGCCTCGACCTCGACCGCCGCCACGCGGACCGGGCCGTCGACGGCCCGGACCCCGACCTGGACGACGCCCGCGGGGAGCGCGACCAGGTCGCCGGTGCCCAGCACCCGGCCGTCGACGCGCAGCTCGGCCGCGCCGTCCCCGACCACCCGGACGGCGTAGGTGCCGGCCTGGGGCGCGACGACGAAGAACGTCAGCCCGGCGCCCGCGGGCACGGCCACCTCCCAGGCGCCCGAGGCCGTGACGCCCGGCGTGCGGCGGGCGAGCACGGCGTCGTACCGGGCCGGCCCGCGCACGACGGCCCGGACCCGGACGTGGTCGACGGCGAGCGGCACGTCGGCGCCGGACACCTCGACGGTGTGCGACCCGGCGGTCAGCCGGACCGGGACGTCGACGCGTGCCGTGTACCGCGGCTCGAGCGTCGCGGGCAGGTGCAGCGCGTGCGCCGCGCCGCCGTCCACGCGCAGCCGCGCGGACGCGGGCACCCCGGCCGTGCCGTAGCCGACGCCGACCGCGTACTCGCCGTCGGCCGGCACGGTGACGTCGAAGGCCACGGAGCCCTGGCCGGGGGCGAGGGCGAGCACCGAGACCGGCCCGGTGCCGTGGTAGTGCTGCGGGTCGTCGCCGTGCCGGACCAGCTCGCCGGACGCGACGCGCGCGGGGTCGACGCCGACGGTGGTGAGCCACGGCCCGGGCCCGTCCCCGGACCCGGCCGCCGCACCCGCCGGCAGCAGGTCGACCCGGTGGACCGCGGTCGGGTCGCCCCCGGCCAGCCGCACGACGGCCACGCCGTCCGGCCCCGCGGTGACCAGGCCGTCGCCGACCACCGACGGCGCCTCCAGCACGCCCTGGTACCCGCTCCACGTCACGACCGCCGTGCGCTGCCGGTACCGCGCGCCCGGTGCCAGCCCGGACACGGTGAGCTCGACGTCGTCCGCGGTGCCGCCGACCAGCGCGGTGGCCGCACCGTCGTCGTCGACCGCGGCGAGCACCCGCAGCGAGTCCCGGACCCCCGGGTGCGGCACGGTCGTCGCGACGGTCGAGCCGCGCAGCGACGCGTACCAGTGCAGCAGCCACCAGCCCGCGTTCGGCCGGGCGGCCCCCACCGCGTGGTCGTCGAGGTTGCCCGCGAGCGTCCAGTACGCGAGGTCCGCGTCCACCTGCGTGGTCTCGAACGCCTCGGCCCACAGCAGCAGCTGCGCGGGCACCGACATGTCGCGGCGGTTGCCGTACTCGTCGATGTTGACCGGAGCCGGGTCCAGGCCCAGCTCCGCCTCGAGCGCACGCAGGTGCGCGTGGTGCGCGCGGTAGGTCTCCATCGTGCGCGGCTGGAGCTCGTGCCAGGCGATCACGTCCGGCAGCGTGCCGTGCCGCTGCGCGTGGGTCAGGAGGTCCCGGACCCGCCGCGGGTGGTAGTCCGCCTCGTTCGGCCCCGCGATCCGGCCACCCGGGTGCTCGGCCCGGATCACGGCGACCGCCGCGTCCCAGTCGGCGAGGAACCGGTCCCGTCCCGCGGGCGACCAGTCGGCGTACCAGATCCAGTCCGGCTCGTTGAACGGCACCCACACCAGCCGGTCCCGCTCGGGGTGGCCGGCGGTGGCGCGCACCGCGTCGCGCAGCACCTGCAGGTACGCCCCGATCCCGACCTCCTCGTACGGCCACCGGGTCAACGCGTCCTGCACGTAGACGTAGACGTCCTCGCCGCCGGCGGCGACGAACCCGTCGAGCAGCTCCAGGGCGTCGCCACCGGGGTGCTGCAGCCCACCGGGCGACTTCTGCGCGACGGTCCGGGGGCGCACGCCGGCCAGCAGCGCCGCGCCCGGGACCCCGGGCTCGACCAGGCCGTAGAGCATCCCGGTCGCGCCGCCGTGCACGGGCGCCGTGCGCGCGGCCAGGTCGGCGGACGCCCGCTGCGTGGGCGCGCCGCGGGTCAGGCGCAGGGTCCGGGCCGCGGGCTCGTCCCCGACCGCGTCGACGGTGAGCACGCCGCGCGCCGCGTCCCACGCGGTCGACCAGGCGGTCAGCCGGGTCGGGAACGTGGTGGTGACGACCAGGTCGTGCCCGCGGTGCTGCGGCAGCGGCACCTCGACGGTCCCGTCCGCACCGGGCCGCCGCCACAGCGTCAGGTGCGTGGCGTCCGCGGCGTCGACCGCCGCGGCGACCCAGGGCCGGTCCCACTGCGCCACGCCGAGCGGCCAGCGCGGCAGACCCGCCGCCACGTCGGCGCGCAGCCGCTTGTGCGCCGCGACCGCCTCGGCGACCAGCGAGCGCTGCGGCACGGTCATCCCGTCCAGGCGCCCCGACAGGTACAGCCGGCCGAGCATGCCGGTGCACATCGTGAACGCGATCTGCTCGTCGGACATCTCCGGCTGCGGGTACGCCCAGCTGCCGGCCACCTCGGGCAGCATCGCTAGCGGTGCCGACGCCGCGATCGGCGGGTACGCAAGCGGGTCCTGCTGGTCCGAGGTCGACTGCAGCGTGACCAGCCGCAGCAGCTCCGGGTCGGCACGCATGGCGCCCGAGGAGCAGTTCTCCACGATCAGGTCCGGGTGCCGGTCCAGGACGCCCGTCAGCCAGTCGCGGTGCGCGGCCGCGTGCCCGACCAGGCCCTCCGCGGGGCTGTCCGCGCCGACGTCGGTGCCCGCGACCGGGTTGATGTTGTAGTCGAGCTTGAAGAACCCGACACCCATGCCCACCAGCCGGTCGACGGCCTCGTCGACGTGCGCGCGCGCCGCGGGGTGCCGCAGGTCGAGGTGGTACCGGCCGTGCTCGACCAGCCGCTGCCCGTGGCGCTGCAGGAACGCGTCGTCGGGCAGCCGGTCCGCGACGGGGCTGCTGACCCCGACCACCTCGGGCTCGAGCCAGAGGCCGGCGACGAGCCCGCGGTCGCGGATCCGGTCGATCAGCTCGGCGAGGCCGCCCGGGAACCGGGTCGTGGACGGCTGCCACTCGCCGACGCTCCACCACCAGCCGTCGGTGTCGTCGTACCAGCCGCAGTCGATGCAGAACACCTCGGCGCCCGCGTCCGCCGCGGCGTCCACCAGCGGCAGCACCTTCGCGGTCGTCGGGTCGCCCATCAGCGTGTTCATGTAGTCGTTGAACACCACCCGCAGCCCGGTGACGTCCGGGTGCGGCCGGCGCACGGCCCGCCGCACCCCGGTCAGCCCGGCCACGGCGGCCTCCAGGTCCGCGCCGACGGACACCGCGACCGCGGGCGAGACGTGCTGCTCCCCCGGTCCCAGCCGCAGGCTCCACCCGTGGTCCACGTCCGTCGGACCCGCCAGCGCGAGGTAGGCGCCCGTGGCGTGCTCGCCGACCTCCCACCGCCAGCCCGCGGTGCTCTCGACCTGCCACGCCCACGCGGGGCGCTCCCCGTCCGCGGCGGTCGACGTCAGCACACCGACGGGCTGGCTGTCGCCCGTGGACCACAGCCCCCGCGACGTCCGCGACAGGCCACCGCGCGCACCGGTGCCGCCGTGCGCCGCGAGCCGCAGGTCCGGCAGCCCCGCCGTGCGCAGCGGCTGGGTGCGCCACCGGCTCTCGCCGATCCACTGGTTCTCGGCCAGGCTCACCGCGAGCGCGTCCGGGTCGCCGGTGCCGCCGACGCCGACCGCGAGCGCCAGCGGCGTGACGGCGAGCAGCTGCCGCGGCCCGTCGGCGTCGTCGGCGACCGACGTGGTGGCGCGGGCTCGCACGGCGGCGACCCCGTCCCACAGCTCCAGGCGCAGCGTGACGCGCAGCGAACCGCCGTCCTCCGCCTGCTCGACGACGAGCACCTGGCGGGCGCCGTCGCGCTCCAGCCGGTGACCGGTGTGCCGCAGCCGGGCGGACACCGTCCCGCCGGCGAGCCGGTCGGACGCCGGGGTCCGGCCGCCGTCGACGGTGACCAGCTCGACGACCGGCTGCGTCCCGGGCAGCTCGTGCCCGGCACCGGGCGCGCCGAGCCGGAGGACCCGCACCGGGCTGCCGGCGTCGTGGGCGAGGACCAGCTCGAGCACGTCGTTCACCAGGGCGACCGTCCCGGTGGCGGTCGTGACGTCGGCGCTCACTTGACGGCTCCCGAGGTGACGCCGGAGATGATCCGGCGCTGGGCCACGGCGAACACGATGATCATGGGCAGGCTCATGAGGACCACATAGGTGAAGATCAGGTTCCAGTTGTTGACGTACTGGGCCGCGCTGGCGACCTGGTACAGGTTGAGCGGCAGCGTGGTGGTGTCCCCGCCGCCGAGCACGAAGAACGTGTAGAAGACCTCGTTCCAGATGGACAGCGTGGTCAGGATCGCCGCGGTCGCGATGACCGGGCGGAGCATCGGCAGCACGATCCGGGTGAACAGCTGGAACGGGGTGGTCCCGTCCAGGCGGGCCGCCTCCTCCAGCTCGACCGGCAGGTTCCGCACGAACCCGGTGACGAAGAAGATCACCGTGCCCATGAACATGCCGGTGTAGACGCCGACCATGCCCACCGCGGTGCCCTGCAGGCCGAGGCTGCGGACCGTCAGCACCGTGGTGATGACCGCGGGCGGCAGCACGATGCTGCTGATCCCGACCGTGTAGAGCACCGCGTTCAGCCGGCCCGTGCGGCGGGCGAGCACCCAGGACGCGGCCGAGCCGAGCACCAGCAGCAGCACGACGGCCGGCACGGTGACGAGCAGGCTGCCGCCGAGCGCGACCAGCACCTCCCCCTGGTCCATCACCTGGCGGACGTTGGCGCCGAGCGCCCACTCGGTGGGCAGGGACAGGTCGGGCCGCTGCGCCTCGCCGGTGGTCTTGCCGGCGGTGACCAGCACCAGCCAGAGCGGGACGCCGACCACGACGAGGGCGAGCAGCACGACGAACACGTCGTGGACCACGCGCACGGCGGTCCGGCGGTCGCCCGCGGGCGTGCGCCGGCGCGGGCGCCGGTCGGGCTGACGGGCCGCGGGGGCGGCCAGGGTGGCGGGCGTGGCGGTCACAGGACGTTCTCCCGACGGCGCAGGAACATGATCACGGGCAGGGCGATGACGACCACGGTCAGGAACAGCACCAGGCTCATCGTCGTGGCCTGGGCGTACAGCCCCTGGCCGAACGTGCGGAAGATGAAGATGTTCAGCACCTCGGTGCTGCGCGCCGGCCCGCCGAGGGTCAGCGCCTGCACGGTGTCGAACCCGTTCATCGACCCCAGCAGCGCGGTCGCCACGTTGAACGTGACCGCGGGGGCCAGCAGGGGGAACCGGACGCTCCACAGCGTGCGCCACCAGCTGGCGCCGTCGATCCGCGCCGCCTCCAGGACGTCGGTCGGCATGGTCTTGAGGCCGGCCATGAAGATCAGCATCGACAGGCCCATCCACTTCCAGGCCTGCACCACCGACACCACGACGATCGTCCACGTCGTGCTGCCGAGCCACGGGATCGCGACGTCCGACCCGGTGAGCGCGCCGAGCACGCCGTTGAGGGCGCCGTCCGGGCGCAGCAGCGCCTGGAACACGTAGCCCACGGCCAGCGGCGACAGCAGCACCGGGACGAAGAACGCGATGCGCGCGCCGCGGTTGACGCGCGAGTCGCGCTCCAGCAGCAGGGCCAGCAGGAAGCCGAACCCGTTCTGCATGACCGCCACCAGCACGGCCCAGATCAGCGTCACGCGCAGCGCCGAGAGCAGCGAGCCGTCGGCGAACAGCCGCGTGAAGTTGTCGGTCCCGATGAACGAGAACCCCTGCCGGAACGCCGACCAGTCGGTGAACGCGTAGACGAAGTTGAGCAGCGTCGGCACGAGGAAGAACACGAGCATCGCGGCGAACGCGGGCCAGAGCATCCAGGACGGGTAGCCGGTCGCCTTCCGGCGGCGTCGGGCGGCGGGGGTCGGGGGCCGGTCGGGCACCGCGGGTGCGGGGCGGGCCGGTGCGGGCGCGGAGGTGGTCATCGTCGGTCCCTCGCTGCGGGGTGGGTCGGGGGGGTGGGTCTGCCGGGCGGGGCGCCGGTGCGACGTGGGCACAGGCGCCCCGCGGCCGGGTCAGAAGCCCTCGGCGCCCTGGGCCTGGGCGAGCTGGGCGAACTGCTGCTGCGTCGCGTCGGCGACCTGCTCCGGCGTCATCTCGCCGTACAGCAGCGACGCCAGGTTGATGAACAGGTCGGGGTTGGCGATCGCCAGCGACTGCATCGACCCGACCGAGTTCTCCAGCGACGCGGCGATGTCCTGGGCGAGCTGCGGCACCGTGTCCGGGTTCGCCACGTCCGGCTCGATGGACACCAGGCCACCGTCCTCGATGAACGTCGGGTAGTAGTCGGTCATCAGGAACGTGAGGAACTGCTTGGCCGCGGCCTCGCGCTCGGCGTCGCCCGTCTTGAACACGACGATGCCGTTCTTGTTGTCCGGGATCGTCGTGGCGACCGTGCCCTCGCCGGAGATCGGGAACCAGCCGAGGTTCGCGTCGATCTCCGCCGCGTCGTGCTGGGTGAGCAGCTGCTCGAGCAGCGCGTTGACCTGCAGCACCATGGCACCCTGGCCGTCGAACAGCTGTGCGGCCTGGTCCTCGAACAGCGCGGTCTTCAGGTCGTCGTTGAACAGGCCCTCGGAGACCAGCGACTGGTACTCGGTGATCGCGTCGATGATCGGCGGGTCGGCGAACGTCGTGGCGTTCGTGTTGACGTCGTCCCACAGCCCGTCCTGCGCTGCCTCGGCCAGCTGCATCTGGACGGCCCACTGGGTCGGCCACTGCGCGCCGCCGGCCTCGATGAACGCCGTGTCGCCGCCCGCCGCGATCGTCCGTGCGACCTCGACCATCTCGTCCCAGCTCTGCGGCAGCTCCGTGATGCCGTGCTCCTCGAACAGCGCCTTGTTGTAGTAGACGCCCATCACCGACGGCGAGCTCGTGATCGCCGCGTACCGGGTGTCGCCGACGAACCCGGCGATGTCCCGCACGGCGGGGTCGAGGGAGTCGAGCCAGGGCGCGTCGTCCAGCGGCAGCAGGTTGTTCGGCGCCTGCAGCGAGGTCAGCATGCTGGTGGTCGGCTGCCAGGACGCGAGGTCCGGGACGTCGCCGGTGGCCACGCGGGTCTGCAGGTTCTGCTCGTAGGGGTCGGGGTAGGTGGTGCGCTCGACGGTGGCGCCGGTCTCCTCCTCGAACGCCGCGATGGCGCCGTCCAGGGGACCGCCGGCCGTCCCGCCGCCGAACGTGATGGTCACGCCGGTCAGGTCCGCGGTGGCGTCGTTCCACGCGGCCGCGTCGCCGCTGCCGCCGTCGTCGCTGCCGCCGTTGATGCTGCCGCCGGCACAGCTCGTGAGCAGCAGCGCGGCGCTTGCCGCAGCGGCCACCGCGAGGGTGCGGGTGCGGGTCCGGGCAGATCGGTTCGCGTGCACGTGGGGTCTCCGTCCATCGTCATCGTCGTCGAGGAGCTCGTGGCCCTGCGGTCCGTCGGTGGACCGTCAGGCCGGGCCGCGGGATGTCAGGGTTCGGGCATCGCTGCACGGTCTGAAATCGCTATCACGCGGCGTGATAACGCTATCAAGTGATCTGCGCCACGACAACCACCCTGCTCACGGCGCACCTGGAGCGGTGCGCCGCTGCCCGCGCCCGCGCCGCACCCCCGCCCCGGCTCGCGCCCACGCCCACGTCTTCTCGCGTCGCCTACCGAAAGATCGGTGGGCGACGCGAGAATCGGTGGGCGACGCGGCCGCGCGCAGCCCGGGCGGCGCGGGCGGCCCGGGCGGCGCGGGCGCAGCGCACGTCGGCGTCGGGGCGCCGGTCGCGCCGCGCCCGCCGGTGCGCGTGCGGCGCGGCGGGCGCGGTGCCAGGGTGCAGAGCATGGTCTCCTCCCCCGCAGCCGGTGCCGCGCGGCCCCGGGTCGTCGTGGTCGGCCAGGTGGGGCGGGACCTCGTGCTGACCGTCGACCACCTGCCCGGGGCCGGGGCGTCGGCCGACGTCTGCCGGCGGGTCGAGGTGCTCGGCGGCAAGGGGGCGAACCAGGCGCGCGCCTGCCGGCAGCTCGGTGCCGACGCAGCGCTGGTCGGCGTGGTGGGTGACGACGACGCCGGCCGCCGGGTCACCGACGAGGCCCGCGCCGCGGGGATCGACGTGTCCGCCGTCGTGACGCGCGCCGGCGCCCGGACCGCGCTGCTCGTCGACGTCGTCGGGCCGCCCGGCGAGCGCCGGCTGCTGGAGCACGTCGAGCCGCCCGTGCTGCTCACCGCCGACGACGTCCGGGCCGCGGGCCCGCTGCTGCGCGCCGCCGACGCGGTCCTGCTCCAGCTGCAGCAGCCCGCCGAGGCGGTGCGCGCCGCCCTGGCGGAGGTCGCCGGCCACGACGTGCTGGTCGTGGCGGACGGCGCACCGCCCGACGAGGGGCTGCGCGACGCCCTGCTCGCGGCCGGGGCGGTGCTGCGGGCCGACGACGCCGAGGCCGCCGCGCTGGTGGGACGGCCGGTCGAGGGCGCCGGCGACGCCACCGAGGCGGCTGCCGAGCTGGTCGGGCGCGGGGCGCGGGTGGCCGCGCTGGCGGCCGGCGCGGACGGCGACGTGGTCGCGTGGGCCGGCGGGCACGTGCGCACCCCGCTGCTCGGCGAGGACCCCGTCGACCCGACCGGTGCCGGCGACAGCACCGTGGCCGCGCTCGCCGTCGCGCTGCTGACCGGCCGGACGCCGGAGCAGGCCGCCTGGTGGGCCGCCGTCGCCGCGCGCCGCGCCGTCGGGCACGCGGGCGGGCGGCCGGATCTGGACCGGGACGCGGTCGCGGCGGAGGCGGCGCGCGCGGGGCGGCTACCGTACGGCGCGTGACCCGCACGTACTCGCACGTCGTCATCGGGGCCGGGGCCGTCGGCTCGGCCGCCGCCCACTGGCTCGCCCGCGCCGGGGCCGAGCGCGTCCTGGTGCTCGAGCAGTTCGACCTGGTCAACTCCCTGGGGTCGTCGGGCGACCACTCGCGCATCATCCGGCGCAGCTACCACCGGCCGGAGTACGTGCGGCTGACCGACGCGATGTTCGCCGCGTGGGAGCAGGTCCAGCGCGACTCCGGCCTGCAGGTGCTGGTCCGCACCGGCGGGCTGGACCTGGCGCCCCCGGCGGCCGACGGCAGCGACCGGCTGGCCGTGTTCCGCGACGCGATGGACGCGGGCGGCGCCGTGTACGAGGACCTGGGCACGGCGGAGCTGCGCGCGCGGTACCCGCAGTGGCGGGTGCCGGACGGCACGACGGCGCTGCTCCAGGCGGACGCGGGCCTGATCGACATCCGCCGCTCGGTGTCCGCGCACACCGCGCTCGCGCTCGCCGCGGGGGTCGAGTTCCGGCCGCGCACCCGCGTCACCGGCGTCGACGTCCGGGACGACGCCGTGACGGTGCGCACCTCCGACGGCGCGGTCGAGGCCGGTGCGCTGGTGGTCGCGGCGGCGTCCTGGCTGGGCGACCTGATGCCCGACCTGGGGCTGGACTACCGGCTGACGCTGTCCGAGGAGCAGGTCGACTACGTCGCCTCGGCGCGGCTGCCGGAGTTCACCCCCGAGCGGTTCCCGATCTGGGTCTGGCACGGCGACGAGGTCATGTACGGGTTCCCGGTCTACGGCGAGGCCGCCGTGAAGATCGCCCGGGACATGCGCGGGCACTTCGTCACCAGCGACGGCCGGACGCACCGGCCGGACCCCGCGACGACGGAGGCGTCCCGGCGGTTCCTCGCCGCGCACCTGCCCGGAGCGGCCGGGCCCGCCATGCGCAGCGCGGTGTGCGTGTACGACATGCCCGCGGACCGCGAGTTCGTGCTCGACACCGTGCCCGGCCACCCGCACGTCGCGGTGTTCAACGGCGCGGGGCACGGCGGCAAGTTCGCGAGCCTGGCGGGCTCCGTGCTGGCCGACCTGGTGACCACCGGGAGCACCGAGCACGACATCGCGGCGTTCTCGCTCACGCGGCCCGCCATCACCGACCCGGCGTACCCGGCGGAGTTCGGGCTGCACGCCTGACGGGCGTGCGGGGTCTCAGCCCCGCGCGACGCCGTAGCGGAGCCAGACCGTGCCGCTGCCGAACCGGTGCTCGTCGAGCAGCTCGAGGTCCAGGCGCAGGTCCGGGGGGTAGAACGGCTGCCCGCCGCCGAGGGCGACCGGGGCGACGTAGGGCTGCACCTCGTCGACGATCCCGGCCCGCAGCGCCACCGCCGCGAGCGTCGGCCCCTCGATCGTCACGTCGTGGTCCAGGGCGTCGACCCGGCGCCGGACCTCGGCCGGGTCGAAGTCCCGCTCGAGCGTCGTGCGCGCGGTGGTCACGTCGGCGAGCGTCCGGGAGTAGACGACCTTGTCCGCCGACTGCCAGACCCGGGCGAACTCCTGGGCGGACGGCGGCGCGTCGGGCGCGTCGAGGGCCGTCTCCCAGTACGACATCAGCTCGTGGATCCGCCGGCCGTACAGGTACGTCCCGACGTCGCGCATCCGCTCCGCGATGAAGGTGTGCAGCTCGGCGTCCGCGCCGCCCCAGTCGATGCTGCCGTCCGGCCCCGACGCGTAGCCGTCGAGCGAGGTGATCATCGAGTAGATCAGCCGGCCCATGGTCGCTCCCCCTCCGGGCCCCGACACCGGCGCCGCGCGACCGACCCTAGGGGCACGGGGCCGGTGCGCGGAAGGCCCGGCAGCGGCTCCGGCGGCGCGGGCCGGGTCGTCGACCCGGCCCGCGCGTCGGCGTCAGACGCGGGCCGTGCTGCCCTGCGTCGTCAGCGGGAAGAGGCGCTCCAGCACGTCCGCCAGCGTCACGACGCCCAGGGTGCGGCCGTCCTCGTGCACCAGGGCCAGGTGCTGGCGGCCCTCGCGCATCTGGGCCAGCGCGGCGGAGACCGGCGTGCCGGCGGCGAGCCGGAGCACCGGCCGCACCAGCGGCCCGACCGGCGCGGCGTCCGCGTGCGCGAGGGTGTCGCGCACGTGCACGACGCCGGTCAGCCGGCCGGGGTCGCCGACCAGCACCCGCAGGTGCCCGGACGTGCGGGTGACCTCGCGGACGTCGGCCATCGTCGCGTCCGCGCGC
This sequence comes from Cellulomonas sp. NEAU-ZC6, assembly GCF_056844425.1. NCBI lineage: Bacteria > Bacillati > Actinomycetota > Actinomycetes > Micrococcales > Cellulomonadaceae > Cellulomonas > Cellulomonas sp. NEAU-ZC6. Next base: position 888,568 of record NZ_JBXFYH010000001.1, read on the forward strand.
ACCGCGCTGGGCGCCCCGGCCGAGGCCAGGTCCCGCACCGTGAGGTCCTGCAGCTCCAGCGCGCCGGTCAGCTGCGCCGAGTAGCCGGCGTCGAGCGCGCCGACGTTCGCGGAGTGCTCGACGAGGTGCCGCAGGTCGTCGGGGTTCTGGCCCGTCGCCACCTGCTCGGCCGGCTCGACGCCGACCTTGCGCAGGCACCAGTTGGCGGCCTCGTTCAGCACCCGCAGCAGCGGCCGGGTCAGCCACATGAACGCGCGCATCGGCGTCGCCAGCAGGATCGCCGACGTCTCCGGGTGCGCGATGGCCCAGGACTTCGGCGCCATCTCGCCGACCACCAGGTGCAGGAACGTCACGATGACCAGCGCGAGCACGAAGCCCGCGACGTCCGCGAGCCAGAGCGCGACGCCCCAGCCCTCGAACAGCGGCGTGAGCCAGTGGTGCACGGCCGGCTTGGTGACCGCGCCGAGCGCGAGCGTGCAGGCGGTGATGCCGAGCTGCGACCCGGCCAGCAGGACGGTCAGCTCGGTGGAGCTGCGCAGCGCGGCGCGTGCGGACCGGCTGCGCGGCGCCTCCTCCTCCAGGCGGTACCGCTTGGCCGCGAGCGCGGCGAACTCCACGGCGACGAAGAACGCGCTCAGCGCGATCAGCGCCACGGTCACGACGACGACCACGAGGGGGCTCATCGGTTCTCCTCCTGGTCGCGCCGGACGGCGTCGGCGCGCTCGTCGTCGGTCGGTGGCGGGTCGGCGGGCACGGTGACGCGCACCAGCGCCGGGACGTGCCGCTCGATCTCCAGCACGTCGACCCGCATCCAGACCGGGTCCGGCTCGCCCGCGTGCGCGAGCTCGCCGGGGTCGTCCGGCAGCAGCACGACGACGCTGGTGCCCGGGTCGGGCAGCGCGCCGTGCGCGGCGATGACCAGGCCGCCGATGGTCTCCCAGTCGCCGGCCGGCAGGTCGCGCCCGACGGCGCGCTCCACCTCGTCGACGTGCACGTCCCCGGCCATGGTCCAGGCGCCGTCGTCCAGCGCCAGGGTCGGGGCGTGCACGCCGGTGTCGTGCTCGTCGGTGATCTCCCCGACCAGCTCCTCCGCGAGGTCCTCGAACGTGAGGACGCCCGCGAAGCCGCCGTACTCGTCCAGCACGCACGCGAGCTGGTCCCGGCCCGCGGCGAGCCGGCGCAGCGCGTCGGGCAGCGCCATCGTGGTCGGCACCAGCGTGGGCGCGCGCATGAGCAGCCCGGCCGGCGCGCCGGGGTCGGTCGCGGCCAGCACGTCCTGCAGGTGCACCACGCCCACGACCTCGTCGGTCTCCGTCAGCACCGGGTACCGGGAGTGGCCGCGGCTCATGAGCTCGCGGACCTCGCCGACCGTGGCCCCGGAGCGGACGACGTCCACCCGCGAGCGCGGGATCATCGCGTGCTCCACGTCCTGGTCGGGGAAGTCGAGGATCCGGTCCAGCAGCATCGACAGCTCGCGCGGCAGGTCACCGCTCTCGGCGGACTCGGCCACGATGTGCTCGAGGTCGCGCGCCGTCGCCGAGTGCTCCACGTCGTGCACCGGCTCGATGCGCAGCAGCCGCAGCAGCGCGTTCGACGCGGAGTCGAACACCCGGATCAGCCAGCCGAACACCGTCAGGTACGCCGTGGTGGACGTCGACAGCCAGACCGCGACCGGCTCGGGGCGCGCGATCGCCAGGTTCTTGGGGAAGAGCTCGCCGAACAGCATCTGCACGAGCGTGGACAGCAGCAGCGCGAGCACCGTGCCGACCGCGACACCGACCGCGGTGGGCACGCCGACGCCACCGAGGGCCTGCCCGAGCGCGCCGCCGATCAGCGGCTCCGCGACGTACCCGACCAGCAGGCCGGTCACCGTGATGCCGAGCTGCGCGCCCGACAGCATGAACGACGTGCGCCGCGTGACCGTCAGGGCCCGGCGGGCACCGGCGTCGCCGTCGGCGGCCCGCGCGGTGAGGCGCGACCGGTCCACGGCCATGTACGCGAACTCCTGGGCCACGAAGTAGCCGGTCACGGCCGTGATCGCCAGCACGACGAGCACGCCTGCCAGCAGCGACAGCACCCACATCACCTCTCACCCCCCGTCGCTCGCTCGTGCGGGCACAGGGGGTTCGTACTGTCGCCGTCCATCTCTCTCCAGGTCGCCGGACACGATCGATCCCCCCAACGCGCGACCGCCGCGCCGAGTTCCCGGGATCCGGGACCGAGGTCCCGGTCCCTAGACCCAGTAGCCCGACGACGCCGAGTAGGCGCCGCGGTAGGTGCCCCGGGTGAGGTGGATCGCGTTGCGCTTCAGGTCGTAGGCGAGCAGCCGCCACTGCGGGACCGTCCACCGCCGCAGCACCGCGGCGAGCGCCCGGGCCCGGTCCGGGGCGGGGACCGGGGCGACGAGCGTCTCGGTGAGCATCCGCAGCGCGAGGTACCACTGCGGGAACGCCACGGGCCGGCGGAAGCCCGGGTCGTAGCTGCGCACCTGCACGATCGGGTCCGCACCGACGGCCTTGCTGTTCTGGTTGTCGTGCCGCCGGCACCGGAACAGCCGTTCCGGGACCACCACCCACTCGCCGCGCAGCGCCGACCGGATGCCCAGCACGATGTCACCGCCGAAGAACGTGGGGTGCCCGCCCATGGCCCGCAGGGCGTCGGTGCGCAGCACGCCGCCCCACGCGATCGCCTGCCACGACTGCCTGCGCAGCAGCTGGTCCACCCGCGCGCCGGGCGCCAGGCCGAGGTAGTCCAGGTCCTCGTCGTCCATGTACCCGACGACCTCGCCGGCCGCGTCCACCAGCGTGACCCGCGGGAACGCGATCGCCGCCTCCGGGTGGGCGAGCAGCGCGTCGCGGCAGCGCACCAGGTGCTGCGGCCGGACCACGTCGTCCGCCGCGTTCCACATGAACAGCGGCGCGCGCGCCAGCTCGAGCACCCGGTTGAAGTTCCACGGGATGCCGCGGTTGACCTCGGACCGCACGTACCGGAACCGCGGGTCGGCATCGGCGAACCGGCGGGCGATCTTCGCGGTCTCGTCGGTGGACCCGTTGTCCGAGATGATCACCTCGACGTCGGCCAGGTCCTGGTCGCGGAGCGCGGTCAGCGCCTCCTCCAGGTAGAGGTCGCCGTTGTACACGGGCACCCCGATGCTGACCTGGGGCACGCCGGACGGGCTGGACTGCGGCATGGACGGACCTCTCGGCGGAGCGTCGTGCCTCGCGCGGGCCACCGTGTTCGAGCCCGGAATGCGAAGTTCGTCCCGGATCGTACGCCCGGCGGGCGCCGCGCGGGAGGGTGTCAGCGCAGGTCGGCGGGGCCGTCGTCCTGCAGGCCCAGGTGCACGACGAGCAGCGCGATGTCGTCGTCGGGCTCGTCGGTCGTCCCGCTGCGCGCGAGCACCGCGTCCGCCAGGTACGTCGCGTCGAGCGTGACGCGGCCCGTGGCGCGCGCCTGGGCCTCCGGCACCAGCTGCGTGACGAGCTCCGCCAGCGCGTCGACGCCCTCCTGCAGGTGCTGGCCGCGGCGCTCGACGAGGCCGTCGGTGTACAGCACCAGGGTCGAGCCCCGCGGCACCTCCACCACGGTGTCCGTGCGCGCGCCGTCGGTGGTGATGCCGAGCACGAGCTCCGGCGCCGGGCCGTGCAGCTCGCGTACGACGCCCTCCGGCGAGACGAGCAGCGGCGGCAGGTGCCCGGCGTTGGTCCAGCGCAGGCGGGTGACGCCCGCCGCGCGCTCCTCGGGGGACTGCTCGACGCGCACCACCACCGCGCTGGCCATCGCCTCCACCTGCAGCGTCTCCAGCGCGCCGTCCAGGCCGCGGAGCACCTCGGCCGGCGTCCCGCCCGTCGTGGCCGCGATGCCGCGCAGCAGCGTGCGGACCTGGCTCATGGCGGCCGCCGCGTGCCGGTCGTGCCCCATGACGTCGCCGATCACCAGGACCGTCGCACCGTCCGGCTGCACGAACGAGTCGTACCAGTCGCCGCCGACCTGGGCCGCCTGCGCGGCGGGCAGGTACCGGACGACGACGTCCAGGTCGTCCTGCTGAGCCGGCGCGGACAGCAGCGCGCGCTGCAGCGTCTCGGCCATCCGGCGCTGCCCCTGGTAGAGCTGCGCGTTGTCCAGCGCGACGCCGGCCCGGTCGGCGACCTGGACCAGCAGCGCCAGGTCCTCGTCACCGAGGTCGGCGTGCCGCTCGTCCAGGAACAGGGTGATGAGACCGACGGTCCGCCCGCGGGCCCGCATCGGCACGGCGTACCCCGTGCGCGGCGCCAGGGCGCGGAACACGTCCCGGGCCTCCCCGGTGAGCAGCGCCGACACCGACTCGGTGGCGTCGGGGACGACCACGGTCTCGCCCGTCCGCATGGCCCGGTGCAGGAACGACTGCGACGACAGCGCGCCCAGCCGCAGCTGCGCGTACCGGGCGACCTTCGGGCGCAGCTGCGGCTCGGCGTGCCAGCCGGCGATGTCCCGCAGGTGCCGGTCCTCGTCCCACAGGCTGATGAGGCACCACGACCCGAACCCGCGGACCAGGTGCCGCGCGAGCCGGCCGACGGCGTACTCGGTGTCCAGGGTCGAGCTCAGGTCCTCGCTCACCGTCGCGAGCACGGCCAGCCGGTTCCGGGCCGACTCGGCGGCCTCGGTGGCGGCGCGCCGCTCGTCGTCGGCGCGGCGCCGGTCCGTGAGGTCGTGGAAGTACACGGACAGGCCGTCGGGCCCGGGGAACGCGCGCACCTCGTACCAGGCGTCGAGCGGCGGCGGGTAGTAGGCCTCGAACGACCGGGCCTCCCCGGACTCCGCGGCGCCCCGGTAGTGCTCCTCGAAGGTCGACCCGACCGACAGCGGGAACAGGTCCCAGATCACGCCGCCGATCATCTCGGCACGGGTCCGGCCCAGGACGCGCTCCGCCTCCGCGTTGACGTAGGTGAACCGCCAGTCGTCGTCGAGCAGGAAGAACGCCGTCGTGATGGTCTCGAGCACCCGGGAGATCCGGGCGTCCGCCTCGCGCTCGGCGGTGGTGTCGTACGCGGCGCCGAGGACGCGCGCCGCCGTGCCGTCGGGGCCGGGCAGCGCCATGCCGCGCGCCTTGACCCAGCGCGTGCGGCCGCCGGGCAGCAGCACCCGGTACTCCGCCGTGTACGACCCGCAGGTCGCGATCGCCTCGCCCAGCGCGTCGGACACCCGCTCGCGGTCGTCGGGGTGCAGGTGGGCGGAGAACGCCTCGATCGTGCCGCCGAACCGCCCCGGCTCGACGCCGAACAGCGCGTGCAGCTGGTCGTCCCAGGCGAGGTGGCCGGTGCGGAGGTCCCAGTCGAAGCTGCCGACCTCCCCCGCCGTGACCGCCAGCTGCCAGCGGACGCGGTCGGCCTCGTACTCGACCGACAGCGCGGACAGCTCCAGCTCGGCGACCGCGGACGCCGCGAGGTCGGTCAGCACCAGCACGTCGTCGGTGGACCAGGCGCGCACCTGGGCGTCGTACACGCACAGGGCGCCCACCACGTGCCCGTCCTTGCCGACCAGCGGCACGCCCAGGTAGGCCCGGACCCGGCCGTCGGTGACGGCGGCGAGGTGCCGCAGCCGGCCGTCCGCGCTCGCGTCGGCCACGACCAGCGGCGCTCCGAGCTGTGCGGTCACCGTGCACACGGCGTCCCGCAGCGGGGACCGCGACCCCGTCGCGCCCGTCACGCCCGCGGCCGCACCGACGGTCTGCACGTCGCTGAGCAGCGACACCTGCGACGACGGCGCCGCCAGCAGGCGGGACGCGAGCTGGGCGAGGCGCTCGAGCGCAGGGTTGCCGACGGAGGTCAGCAGCCGCTCGACGGCTGCGGCCCGCTCGGCGTCGCCGGACGACCGGGTCGTCCCGGGGCGGTCGGGCACCGGTGCTCCCTTCCGTCGCTGCCGTTGGGGGCAGCATAGGTGAGGAACGGACCCCGGCACCGCGCCGCCGCGGTGCCGGGGCCCGTCGGCTCAGGCGCCGACCGCTGCGGGTGCGGCCGGTGCCGCGGGCGGCGCGGGGGTCTCCGCCTCGCCGGGCGCGACCCGGGTGCGGTCGTCGCCCATCAGTACCCGCGCGATCACCGTGACCACCACGATCACGACCGCCATCACCACGTACGCGTTGGCGAACCCGATGCCCTCGTACGCCAGGCCGAACACCGAGGCGAAGATCGCGATGCCGATCTGCTTGGCGAAGTTGAAGCCCAGCATGTAGGCCGTCGCGGAGATCCGGACGTCGAACATGCGGGTGATGTACTTCATCACCGAGACCAGCAGGAACGGCATCTCGATGGCCGCGAGCAGCCGCCAGGCGATCAGCAGCCACTCGTGCGTGAAGAACGCCGAGCCGAGCACCCGCACCAGCAGCACGGCCGCGAACACCATGAGGCCCTTGCGGGCACCGATCTTGTTGACGATGAACGGCGCGGCGACCATGAACGCCGCCTCGGCGAAGATCTGCACGGCCACGACGCGGGAGAACAGCACCTCGGCGTCGCCGCTGGTGACGAACGTGGCGAAGTAGTTCGGGAACTGCTGGTCGAACACGTCGTACAGCGCGGCGGTGCCGAACATCAGCACGACGAAGCCCACGAAGTTCCGGTCCCGCAGCAGGCCCGTGATGGTGGCCTTGGTGATCTTCGTCCCGGCCTGCGGCTCGGCGCCGTCCGCGGCGTCGACGTCCGCGCCGGTGCTGGTGCGCGGCACGCGGGCGAGGAACAGCAGGGTGCCGAGCACGATCGCCGACACCGAGCCGGCCCACCAGATGCTGTCGGGGTTGGCGGCCCAGATGAACCCGCCCACCAGCGCCGCGGTGCCGCCGGCGAGCGACCCGAACAGCCGGGCGTGCCCGTACTCGTAGCCGTTCGCGCGGCTGGCCCGCTCGCTGAACGCCTCGACGACGCCGACGCCCGAGTTCAGGCACAGGCTGAGGAACACGCCGCCGACGACCGCCGCCAGGTACTCGTTGACGCCGATCAGCGGCTGGAACACGAACACGAAGAACGGGCCCATGAAAGCGCCGCAGACGACGACGAACGCGAACAGGTGCTTCTTGAACCCGAGCCGGTCCTGCAGGTAGCCGTACACCGGCTGCAGCACCAGGGCGGTGATCGCGGAGACCGTGCTCACGACGCCGATGGCGCCGGTGCCCATGCCCTCGCGCTTCAGCCAGAGCGGCAGGAACGTGAACGCCAGCTGCCAGATCGCGAAGTAGAAGAAGAACAGGCCGCCGTAGTTCCAGAACACGCCGCGCTTCAGGGACTCCAGCGCGTGCGGACGTGCCTCGGCGGGGGTGGTGCTCGTGCTCACTGCAGGTCTCCGGCGGGGGTGAGGACCTCGGTCGAGGTCGGGGTGGGACGGGTGTCGGGCACGGGCGTGCCCCAGACCGGGTTGCCGTCGCGGTCGAACGGCAGCACCTGGGCGCGGGCGTGCCGGTTCGGGTCCCACAGGGGGTCGCCGGTGATCTCCGTGTAGGTGCGGGCGTGGTAGACGAGCACCGGGGTGCCGTCGGGCAGCTCGGTGAACGAGTTGTGCCCCGGGCCGTACTGGCCGGCGGCCGGGTCGGACACGAACACCGGGTCGGGGCTCTTGGTCCACGACGCCGGGTCCAGCAGGTCGCTGCCGAGGTCGGCGGTCAGCACGCCCATCGCGTAGTCGATGCCCGTGGCGGCGCCCGAGTAGGTCAGGAAGACCCGGCCGTCGCGCACCAGGACCGACGGGCCCTCGTTGACCCAGAAGCCCTTGACCTCCCAGTCGTACTCGGGCTTCGTCAGCATCACGGCGGGGGTCTCGAGCGTCCACGGGTTCGCCATCCGCGCGATGTAGAGATTCGAGTGCCCGCGGACGTCGAACGCCTGCTGCGCCCACACGAGGTACTGCGCGCCGTCGACGACCACGCTGGTCGCGTCGAGGGCGAAGGACTCCCAGCCGGTGTCGACCTGGCCGCGCTCGACCCACTCCCCCGTGAACGGGTCGTCGGCGGTGTTCTCCAGCACGAACACGCGGTGGTTGAACGTCTCGGCGGTGCCGGGCACGTCGACGGTCCCGTGGTCGTTCGGCGCTGCCGCGAAGTAGATGTACCAGGCGCCGTCGACGCGGTGGATCTCGGGCGCCCAGATGAGGTGCGACATCGGGCCGTCGGCGTGCCGCTCCCAGATGGTCACCTCCTCGGCCGCCTGGAGGTCCTCGAGCCGCTCCGCGCGCCGCAGGACCACCCGGTCGTACAGCGGGTGCGAGCCCGTGAAGTAGTACTGCCCGTCGTGGCGCAGCACGCAGGGATCGGCCCGCTGCAGCACGATCGGGTTGACGCCGACGCTGTCCGTCACTGTCGTCTCCTCGTCGAGACCTCGGCGGGCCCGGGGCCCGGCGAGGCGATCTTCATCGTTGTATGTTAACGCTAACACAGCGCTCGTGACCGACCGGGGACCGAGGTCCCGGCCCGAGCACCGCATGGGGACCGCATCGCGCCGCGCCGATCGCGCACGCGCGCCCACGCCCCTGGCCCCGTCCCCGCTCGCGCCGCGCACCTGGCCCGCGCCTCGCGCCCCGCCTCGCCCCGCGCGGGCCGCACTCCGCACTCCGCACCCCGCACGCCTCGAATGTCCACAAGCCCGCACCGGATGTCCGCTTTGTCCGTCGGTTTCTGGACACTCGACGCCGCGCGCGAGCACGCGGACCGGTCGCCGCCCCCGGTGGCCGGGGCGCCGGTAGCCTGACCGGCGCACCCTCCCTCGGACGAGTCCCCCGACCAGCACCGGAGCCGCACGATGCCCGTCCCCGTCGCCCCCGACGAGCCCAGCTCCCGCACGGTCCCCGCCGGCCCGCCCCCGGGCCGCTGGTCGCCCGGTGCGCGGGACTCCCGCGTCCCGCCGCGCTGGCTGCCGCGCGCCCTGGTGATGGCGGTGGTCGCGGTGTTCGCCGGCATCCTGGTATGGCGGGCCGCGTCGATGCTCGGCACCGTCCTCACCATCGTCATCATCTCGTGGTTCGTCGCGCTGGCGATGGAGCCGATGATCCTGTGGCTGGTCCGGCACGGCGTGAAGCGGACGCTGGCCACCGGCATCACGATGCTCGGGTCGCTGGTGCTCGGCATCGGCGTGCTCACGCTCCTCGGCGGGCTGTTCGTGAACCAGCTGGTCGACCTGGTGCAGTCGATCCCCGGGTACTACGCCGACCTGCGCGAGTTCGCCGACGAGCGGTTCGACGTCGCGCTGCCCGCCACCGACGAGCTGCTCAGCAACGCCGGCGACTACGTCGGCGACATCGCGCCCGGCGTGATCGGCGTCGGCACCTCGATCCTGGGCGGCGTCTTCACCGCCACGGCGGTGCTGCTGGTCGTCTACTACATGGCCAGCGCCGGCCCGAAGTTCCGTGCCGCGGTGTGCCGGTACCTCGCCCCGCACCGGCAGCGCGAGGTGCTGCGCCTGTGGGAGGTGTCGCAGGACAAGGTCGCCGGGTTCATCACGTCGCGCATCGTGCTGGCGGCGATCTCGACCGCCTCGACCTGGTTGTTCCTGGTGGTGCTCGGGATCCCCTACGCGCTCCCGCTGGCCGTGTTCACCGGCCTGGTCTCGCAGTTCATCCCGACGGTCGGCACCTACATCGGCGGTGCGCTGCCGGTGCTGGTGGCGCTGACCGTCTCCCCGCTGCGGGCGCTGGCCGTGCTGGCGTTCATCATCGCGTACCAGCAGGTGGAGAACCTGTTCCTCACACCCAAGGTCTCCGAGCGCTCGCTGGCGCTGAACCCCGCAGTGGCGTTCCTGTCGGTCATCGCGTTCGGCGCGGTGTTCGGCCCGCTCGGCGCCTTCCTGTCCCTGCCCGTCGCGGCGACCATCCAGGCCGTGATGTCCACCTACCTGCGCCGGCACGAGCTGGTCGACTCGGCGCTGCTGCAGGAGGAGGGCACGGGCAGGCGCCGGAACGGCGACGAGGCGGGCGCGGCACCGGGCGCCGAGGGCTCCGGCCTGCCGGGCGAGGGCGAGCTGCGGCCCCCGGTCGCGCCGCCCGCCGACCACGCCTAGCGTCGGGCGGACCGGCGCCGGCCCCGGCGCCCCCGACCGCACGGAGGACGCATGACCGACGCGACCGACGACTGGATCCCCGACTCCCCCGGCGAGGACCCCGACGCCGTGGACGCCGAGCCCGAGCAGCGGCTCGGCGGCGTCGACCGCGGGGACGACGTGGCCCAGGACCTGCAGGAGAACCTGGAGGACGGCGCGCTCAGCACCGCCGAGCCGGACCCGGTCGAGCCCCCGGACTGACCGGCCCGGCGCCCGGGCGCGATCCCGCGCGCCCGAGGTCGTCATCACCGGACGAGGTCGTCACGTGCACGTGACGACCTCGTCGTCGTGTGACGACCTCTCGCCCGGCGACGGCGGCCTGGCGACGGATGACCCGCGACGACCGACCGGCGCGTCAGGCGTAGAAGACCTGCTCCACCACCGCGCGGGCGCGGCGCGACGCGCGCAGCCAGGCGTCCTCCAGGTCCTGGCCCGAGCCGGAGGGGTAGCCGACGGTCGCGGCGAGCCCGGCGACGACCTGCCGGTCGTGCGGCAGCACGTCGGCGTGCGCGCCGCCCGTCCGGCCGGTCCACAGCACCAGCGCGTCCCGCAGCCGGGACGCCAGGTCCCACGCCTCGACCAGCACGGCGGCGTCGTCCGCCGCCACGAGACCGGCCTCGGTCGCCGCGGCGAGCGCGTCCAGGGTCGAGGTGGTGCGCAGCCCCGGCACCGCGTGCGCGTGCTGCAGCTGCAGCAGCTGCGCCGTCCACTCGACGTCCGCGATCCCGCCGCGTCCGAGCTTGAGGTGCCTCGTGGGGTCGACCCCACGGGGCAGCCGCTCGGCCTCGACCCGGGCCTTGATCCGCCGCACCTCGCGCACCCCGGCGGGGTCGAGGCCCGCCGCCGGGTAGCGCAGCGGGTCGACCAGCGCGACGAACCGCTCGCCGAGCGCCGGGTCCCCGGCGACCGGCCGCGCGCGGAGCAGCGCCTGGCTCTCCCAGACCAGCGACCAGCGCGCGTAGTACTCGGCGTACGAGTCGAACGAGCGCGCGAGCGGGCCGTTGCGGCCCTCCGGCCGCAGGTCCGCGTCGACCTCGAGCGCCGGCTCCGGGCCGACGGACCCGAGCAGCGACCGCACCCGCGTGGCCACCCCCGTGGCGAACTCCTGGGCGAGCACCGGGTCGGCGCCGGGCACGGGGTCGTGCACGAAGAGCACGTCGGCGTCGGACGCGTACCCCATCTCCCGGCCGCCCAGCCGACCCATCGCGACCACCAGGAGCAGCGTCGGGTCCGCGTCCAGGTGCCGGGCCAGCCGCTCCTCCCACGCCGCGACGCGCAGCGCGCCGGCCAGCAGGACGTCGGCGGTCGCGGTGAGGCTGCGCGATGCGCGGGTGCCGGTCACGACGCCCAGCACGTCGGCGGCGGCGGTGCGCGCGAGCTCGCGGCGGCGCAGGGCGCGCAGCGCGGTGACGGCCGGCACGGGTTCGGTCGCGCGGGTCAGCAGCGCGTCGGCCTCGGCGGCCAGGCGGTCCTGGCTGCGGGGCTCGAGCTCGGCGTCGTCGTCCAGCCAGACCACCGACTCCGGGGACCGGGCCAGCGCGTCGGCGACGTACCGCGAGGTCGACAGCGCCCGGGCCAGGCGCTCGGCAGCCGTACCCGAGTCGCGGAGCAGCTTGAGGTACCAGTGCGTGCCGCCCAGCGCCTCGGACAGCCGCCGGAACGCCAGCAGCCCGCCGTCCGGGTCCGGCCCGTCGGCGAACCAGCCGAGCATCACCGGCAGCAGTTGCCGCTGGATCGACGCCCGCCGGGACACGCCCTCGGTCAGCGCCGCGATGTGCCGGACCGCGCCCGCCGGGTCGCGGTAGCCGATCGCCGCCAGCCGCTCGCGGGCCGACTCCGGCGCCAGACTCACCTCGGCCGCCGAGAGCTGCGCGGTCGCGGGCAGCAGCGGGCGGTAGAACAGCTCCTCGTGCAGCCGCCGCACGTCCCGGCGCACCTGGCGCCAGCGCTCCAGCAGGCCCTCGGCACCCTCGCTCCGCATCCCGACGGACCGGGCCAGCCGGCGCAGGTCCGCCTCGGCCGTCGGCATCAGGTGCGTGCGCCGCAGCCGGTACAGCTGCACCCGGTGCTCGATCGCCCGCAGGAACCGGTAGCAGACGGCCAGTTGGCCGGCGTGCTCGCGTCCCACGTACCCGCCCGCCGACAGCGCGGCCAGCGCGGTCAGGGTGTTGCCGCTGCGGATCTCCGGGTCGGCGCGCCCGTGCACGAGCTGCAGCAGCTGGACGGTGAACTCCACGTCCCGCAGGCCGCCGACCCCGAGCTTGATCTGCCGGTCGGCCTCCGCGGTGGGCAGGTGCCGCTCGACCCGGCGGCGCATCGCCTGCGAGTCCGCGACGAAGTTCTCCCGCCGCACCGCCTGCCACACCATCGGGTTGGTCAGCTCGACGTAGGCCTGCCCGAGCGCCCGGTCCCCCGCGAGCGGGCGCGCCTTGAGCAGCGCCTGGAACTCCCAGGTCTTGGCCCAGCGCTCGTAGTAGGACCGGTGCGAGTCGAGCGTGCGGACCAGCGGGCCGTCCTTGCCCTCCGGCCGCAGCGCGGCGTCGACCGGCCACAGCGCGGGCTCCCCCGAGGGCCCGCCGCACGCCCGGGCCAGCGCCGTCGCGAGCCGGGTGCCCGCGGCCAGCGCCGTCGCCTCGTCGGCGCCCTCGGCCGGCTCGGCCACGTAGACCACGTCGACGTCGCTGACGTAGTTCAGCTCGCGCCCGCCGGCCTTGCCCATGCCGATGACCGCGAACCGGACGCCGGCGCCGTGGTCGTCCAGCTCGGCGCGCGCCAGCGCGAGCCCCGCCTCCAGCGCGGCGGCGGCCAGGTCGGCGAGCGCGGCGGCGACGCCCGGCAGCCGGGTGAGCGGCTCTCCGCACGTGAGGTCCGTCGCCGCGATCCGCTGCAGCCGCCGCCGGTACGCCCGGCGCATCGCGTCGACGCCCGCCGGGCCCGCCACCGTGGCGACCGGCTCGGCGGCGTCGGGGTCGGCGCCCACGGCGGCCAGCAGCTCGGCGCGGACCACCGCGACCGGGACGCCGGTGCCCGGCTCGTCGTCCAGGACCACGTCCAGGTGCTCCGGGTGGGCGCACAGGTCGTCGCCCAGCGCGACGGACGCGCCGAGCACCGCCAGCAGCCGGTCGCGGCCTGCGCCGCCGGCGTGGAGCTCGGCGGCCAGCCGGCGACCGCGCGGCCCGTCCCCGGCGACCGAGCCCGCGATCTTGGCCAGCGACAGCAGCGCCTGGTCCGGGTCGGCGGTGGCGGCCAGCGCGGGCACCAGCGCCTCGACCGCGGGCGGCACGGGCAGGTCGGACGCCTCCGACGCAGCCTCGCCGGCGACCAGCGCGACCAGCCCGACCAACGCGGTGTCGGCGAGCAGCCGCTCCGCGCGCGTGGCGTCCTCGAAACCCGCGCGGGTCAGCCGACCCGCGAGCGTGCTGCCCCGACCGACCGACGTGCTCACGCCGCCACGGTACCCACCCGCGCACCCCGCACGCCCGCTCGGTCCACGCCCGGCTCCCGGCGCCCGGCGGACGCACGACCGCCGAGGTCGTGCGGTCGGTGCGAGACGGTGCGCGACGGCGCTCCACCTCGGCGGGACCGCTCGACCTCGGCGGAGGCGGAGGCGCGGGCGCGGGCCCGCGTCAGAGCATCGGGAGGAAGCGGCGCAGCTCGTAGGGCGTGACCTGCGCGCGGTACTCCTCCCACTCCTGCTTCTTGTTCTTCAGCACGAAGTCGAAGACGTGCTCGCCGAGCGTCTCGGCCACCAGCTCGGACTTCTCCATCACGCCGATCGCGGCCCCGAGCGACGTGGGCAGCGGCTCGATGCCCAGCGCGCGGCGCTCGGCCTCGGTCAGCTCCCAGACGTCGTCGTCGGCGCCCTCGGGCATCTCGTAGCCCTCCTCGACGCCCTTGAGGCCGGCGGCGAGCAGCACCGCGAACGCGAGGTACGGGTTGGTGGCGGAGTCCACGGCGCGGTACTCGATGCGCGCGGAGTTCGACTTGCCGGGCTTGTACATCGGCACCCGCACCAGCGCGGACCGGTTGTTGTGCCCCCAGCAGACGTACGACGGGGCCTCGGACCCGCCCCACAGCCGCTTGTACGAGTTGGTGAACTGGTTGGTGACCGCGGTGATCTCCGCGGCGTGCCGCAGCAGGCCGGCGATGAACGACCGCGCGGTCTTCGACAGGTCCAGCTGCGCGCCCGGCTCGTGGAAGGCGTTGCGGTCGCCCTCGAACAGCGACAGGTGCGTGTGCATGCCCGAGCCCGGCTGGTCGGCCAGCGGCTTCGGCATGAAGGAGGCGTACACGCCCTGCTCGAGCGCGACCTCCTTGACCACGGTGCGGAACGTCATGATGTTGTCCGCGGTGGTCAGCGCGTCGGCGTACCGCAGGTCGATCTCGTTCTGGCCGGGGCCCGCCTCGTGGTGGGAGAACTCCACCGAGATGCCCATCGACTCCAGCATCGTGATCGCGGCGCGCCGGAAGTCGTGCGCGGTGCCGCGCGGCACGTGGTCGAAGTAGCCGCCCTGGTCGACGGGCACCAGCGGCTGCGCCGGGTCGGCCGGCGCGTCGAACAGGTAGAACTCGACCTCGGGGTGCGTGTAGAAGGTGAACCCCTGGTCGCTCGCCCGCGACAGCGCGCGCTTGAGCACGTTGCGGGAGTCGGCCAGCGACGGCTCGCCGTCGGGCGTGAGGATGTCGCAGAACATCCGCGCCGTGCCGTGCCGCTCCCCGCGCCAGGGCAGCACCTGGAACGTGGTCGGGTCGGGCTTGGCGATCATGTCCGCCTCGTACACCCGCGTGAGGCCCTCGATCGAGGAGCCGTCGAAGCCGATGCCCTCGGCGAACGCGGACTCCAGCTCCGCCGGCGCGATGGCCACCGACTTGAGGGTCCCGAGCACGTCGGTGAACCAGAGCCGGATGAAACGGATGTCGCGCTCCTCCACCGTGCGGAGGACGAACTCCTGCTGCCTGTCCATGCGGTACATCCTGCCTGATGGTGCGAGGAGCCCGGCGCCGTACGCGCCGCTCGCCGCGCCCGTTCCACCCGAATAGGCTCGGCACCATGTCCGACCAGCCCGGCTCCTCCGCCGCCAGCACCCCGGAGGGCCGCCCGCTGCGGGTCGCCCTCGCCCAGATCGACACCTGCGTGGGCGACCTCGCGGGCAACACCGCCGCCGTCCTGGAGTGGGCGCGCCGGGCCGCCGAGGCGGGCGCCGACCTCGTGGCGTTCCCGGAGATGACCGTCACCGGCTACCCGATCGAGGACCTCGCGCTGCGCGCCTCGTTCCGCCGCGGCGCCGAGGACGCGCTGTCCGGCCTCGCGGCGGCGCTGGACGACGCCGGCCTCGGCGAGCTGACGGTCGTCGTCGGCAGCGTGGGCGAGCGCACCAGCCGCGAGCACGACGGCGCCCCCGCGCGGCCGACCAACCAGGCGGTGGTGCTGCGGCACGGGCTGGCGCAGCAGCGGTACGACAAGCACCACCTGCCCAACTACGGCGTGTTCGACGAGTTCCGGATCTTCGCCCCCGGCGGCGAACCGACCGCGGTCGACGTCGCCGGACGCCGCGTGGGCCTGCTGATCTGCGAAGACATCTGGCAGGACGGCCCGGTCGCCGAGCTGTCCGACGACGACCTGGACCTGCTGCTGGTCATCAACGGCTCGCCGTTCGAGGAGGGCAAGGGCCACATCCGCACCGAGCTGGCGGCCCGGCGCGCCGCCGAGGTCGCGGCGCCCGTCGCCTACGTCAACATGGTCGGCGGCCAGGACGACCTGGTCTTCGACGGCGGCTCGTTCGTCGTCGGCCCGGACGGCACCGTGCTCGCGTCGGCGCCGCAGTTCGTCGAGCACCTGCTGGTCTGGGACGTGCCCGCCCGCGGCACGGCGCCCGCGCGCGGTGAGCTCGCCCCGCCGCTGGACCCCGACGAGGAGATCTACCGCGCGCTGGTCACCGGGCTGGCCGGGTACGTGCGCAAGAACGGCTTCCGGTCCGTCGTGCTCGGCATGTCGGGCGGCATCGACTCCGCGCTCGTCGCGGCCGTCGCCGCCGACGCGATCGGCGGCAGCAACGTCGTCGGCGTCTCGATGCCGTCACGCTGGTCCTCGGACCACAGCAAGGACGACGCCCTGGACCTGGCGCAGCGGGTCGGCGCGGACTACCGCGTGCAGGCCATCAAGCCGATGGTCGACGCGTTCGAGGGCGAGATGGCCCTGGACGGCGTCGCCGCGGAGAACCTGCAGGCCCGCGTCCGCGGCGTGATCCTCATGGCGCTGTCCAACGCCGAGGGCCACCTGGTGCTGGCGACCGGGAACAAGACCGAGCTCGCGGTCGGCTACTCCACCATCTACGGCGACGCGGTCGGCGGGTACGCCCCGCTGAAGGACGTCGACAAGTCCCGCGTCTGGGCGCTGGCCCGGTGGCGCAACAACCACGCCGTCGACGCGGGGCTGGTGCCGCCGATCCCGGAGAACTCGATCACCAAGCCGCCGTCGGCCGAGCTGCGCCCGGGTCAGACGGACCAGGACTCGCTGCCGCCGTACGACCTGCTGGACCAGGTGCTCGACGCCTACGTCGAGCACGCCGAGGGCCGCGCCGAGCTGCTCGCGCGCGGGTTCGACCCCGAGATCGTCGACAAGGTCCTGTCGCTGGTCGACCGCGCGGAGTGGAAGCGCCGGCAGTACCCGCTCGGACCCAAGGTCACGGCCCTGGCGTTCGGCCGGGACCGTAGGCTGCCGATCACCACGCGCTGGCGCGAGCCCGTGGCCAGCACCGCGTCCGCGGAGGCCACGGAGCGCGCGCTCGGCACGACCCCGACCGGAGTGGAGCAGCACTGATGTCCGAGCAGCCGGCCCCGGCCGCCTCCCCCGCCGCCCCCGCGGCGGGCGCCCCCGTGCGTCGCGTCCGGGTGCACCACCTGGAGGAGGCCAAGCAGCGGGGCGAGAAGCTCACGATGCTCACCGCGTACGACTTCGTCACCGCGCGCATCTTCGACGAGGCGGGGATCGACCTGCTGCTGGTGGGCGACTCCATCGGCAACACCATGCTCGGCCACGCCTCGCCCATCCCGGTGACCGTCGACGAGATGATCCCGCCGACCCGGGCCGTCGTGCGGGCCACGCGGCGCGCGCTGGTCGTCGCGGACCTGCCCTTCGGGTCCTACGAGTCCGGTCCGGCGCAGGCGCTGGCCACCGCGACCCGGTACCTCAAGGAGGCCGGCGCGCACGCGGTGAAGTTCGAGGGCGGCGTCCGCGTCGCGCCCCAGGTCCGCGCGCTGACCGACGCCGGCATCCCGGTGGTCGGGCACCTCGGGTTCACCCCGCAGTCCGAGAACACCCTCGGCGGGCACCGCGTGCAGGGCCGGGGCGACGAGGCGGCCGAGCGGCTCGCCGAGGACGCCCTGGCGGTGCAGGAGGCGGGTGCGGTCGCCGTCGTGCTGGAGATGGTGCCCGCGCCCGTCGCCGCGCGCGTGACCGAGATCCTGCACATCCCCACCATCGGCATCGGCGCCGGCGCCGAGTGCGACGGCCAGGTGCTGGTCTGGACCGACATGGCCGGCATGGGCGACTGGTCACCCCGGTTCGCCAAGGTGTTCGCCCCCGTCGGGCAGCTGCTCGGCGAGGCCGCGCGCGCGTACGCCGCCGAGGTGCGCGGCGGGGCGTTCCCCGACGCCGACCACTCGTTCCTCAGCTGAGCCGGCCCGCGGACGCCGCGTCCGGCGGCCCGGTGGCGCACCGCCGGCCCGGGTGGCCGGGCCGGCTGCTCGCCGTGCTCGCGGTGGCCGCGACCGCCGCCGTGCTCGCGCTGCTGGTCGCGCCCGACCGGTTCGGGCTCGCGGCGACCACGCCGTGGGCCCAGCTGGTCGCGCTGCGCGGCCTGGTCGGCGTGCTGCTGGTCGGCGGTGCCCTCCTGCTGGTGGGCGCGCTCGCCGGGTGGAACCGGGTCGCGCAGCGCTCCGGGCTGCGCCCGCTGGGCCGGGCGCTGCCGCTGGCGCTGGCCGGCACGCTGGTGCTCGGCGCGGGCGCGCAGGGCGTCGTGCTGGCCGGCCGCGGGCTGGACGGGTCCGGGCCCGGGCCGGTGCAGGACGCCGACCTCGTGGTGCTGTCGTTCAACACCTTCGGCGTCGTCGGGCCCGAGGACCTCACCGGGCTGGTGCTCGCCCAGGACGCCGACCTCACCGTGCTGGCGGAGACGTCGGCCGCCACCGCGCGAGCGGTGGCCGACGCGCTCACCGACGCGGGCCGGCCGACCACCGTCCTGGCGGCCGACGCCGAGGGGACCCGGGTCGACGGCGTCGCGCTGCTGGTCCGGGACGAGCTGGGGTCGTACGCGCAGGAGGTGGCCGGGGTGCCCGCCACCGAGCTGGGCACGTTCGCCGCGGTCCCGGCCGACGCCGCCGCACCCGGCCCGGTCGTCGCCGCGCACACCCGCGCGCCGTCGGCCCGGCGCTCGATGCCCGACTGGCGCGCGCACGCCGAGGGCGTCGCCGCGCTCTGCCGGTCCACGCCCGGGGCGATCGTCGCGGGCGACCTCAACGCCACGCTCGACCACCCCGGGCTCGACGACCTCGGCCCGTGCGTCGACGCCGCCGCCGTGACCGGGGCCGCGGGCCTGGGCACCTGGCCGGCGGACGTCCCGCGCTGGCTCGCCGCCCCGATCGACCACGTGCTGGTGGACGGCCGGGCCTGGCGCGTGACGGGGTTCGCGGCGCTGCCGTCCGTCGGGTCGAGCGACCACCGCCCGGTGGTCGCGCACCTCGCCCGCCGCTGACGCCGCCGCACCCGCGACGCGAGCGGCGGGTTCGGCGGGTGCGGCGCCTGCGCGCCCTACGCTGTCGCCATGCGCCGCGCCCCTGCCGACGACCTGCCGCGCGCGGCCCACCCCGTCGCGCGACCGCCGGCCCGCCGCCCCGACCCGCGCGGCCCCCGGCTGCGGCTGACGACCCGCGGCGTGGTCGTCCTCGGCACCGCGGCCGCCGTCCTGGTCGCGCTCGTCGTGCTGCTGGTCGTCCTGGTGGTGCGGCTGCTCGCCCCGGCGCCGCAGGAGGAGGCGGTCGTGCAGGCGCCGCCGGTCCCGGCGTGCGAGCCCGACGCCACGCAGACCCAGAACTGCTGGCCGGCCTTCACCGACGGCGCCGACCCGGCGCTCGAGCAGTCCCCGTGGGTCACCGGGCGCCTGCTCGCGGGCGACGTCCGCACCGTGCTCGACCACGTCGCCGCGCGGTTCGACGCGGAGGTGGAGCCGGTCGACCGGGACAGCTCCTGGGGCTGGGGCTACCGCACGGTGCGGGGGGACTCCGACCTGTCCAACCACGCCTCCGGCACCTCGATCGACCTGAACGCCACCGAGCACCCGCTGGGCTCGACCGGCACCTTCTCCGACGACCAGGTCGCCGCGATCCGCGAGATCCTGGCCGAGGTCGCGCCGGTGGTCGCCTGGGGCGGCGACTTCGCCCGCGGGGACGAGATGCACTTCGAGATCGTCGGCGACCCGGCAGCCGTCGCCGAGGTCGCGGCCCGGCTCCGCGGCGAGCCGGCGCCCACGGGGTGAGCGGGCCGGCCGGGCGCGTCAGGCGTCGCGGCGGTCGGCCTCGTCCCACGCCTCGCTGCGGGCGCGCGCCTTCTCCAGCGCGTGCTGCGCGGCCTCCCGCGTCGGGTACGGCCCCATCAGGTGCGACCACGTGGACTGCTTGCCCTGCTCGACCTGCCGGGTCTCGGTGTTGTAGTAGAACTCGTCGGCCACGGTGCCCTCCCACGGGTGTCCTGGGCCGTCCGGTCCTCGTGGAGCGACCCGCTCTTCGTAGACTGCCAGGTATGACGTCCGTGCACGCGCCGAGGCCGGCGCTCGTCCCGGGGAGGGTCGGCCCGCGCCGGCCGGTCCCCGCAGCCATCCCCCGCCCCGAGTACGTCGACCGGCCGGCGCCGACCCCGTTCACCGGCAGCGACGTCGTGGCGCCCGACGTCGTCGACCGCATCCGCGTCGCGGCCCGGATCGCCGCGCAGGCGTTGGCGGAGGTCGGCCGGCACGTCACCCCCGGCGTCACCACGGACGAGCTGGACCGGATCGGGCACGAGTTCCTGCTCGACCACGGCGCCTACCCGTCGACCCTCGGCTACCGCGGGTTCCCGAAGTCGCTGTGCACGTCCGTCAACGAGGTGATCTGCCACGGCATCCCCGACTCGACGGTGCTCGAGGACGGCGACCTCGTCAACGTCGACATCACCGCGTACGTCGGCGGCGTGCACGGCGACAACAACGCGACGTTCGGCGTCGGCGAGCTCGACGAGGAGTCCCGCCTGCTGGTCGAGCGCACCCGGGAGGCCCTGGAGCGCGGCATCAAGGCGGTCCGCCCCGGCCGCGAGGTCAACGTGATCGGCCGGGTCATCGAGAAGTACGCGTCCCGGTTCGGCTACGGCGTGGTCCGCGACTACACCGGCCACGGCGTCGGCGAGGCGTTCCACTCCGGGCTGGTCATCCCGCACTACGACGCGGCCCCGCAGTACGACCGGATCATCGAGCCCGGGATGGTGTTCACCATCGAGCCGATGCTCAACCTCGGCACCGCCGACTGGACGACGTGGGACGACGGGTGGACCGTGGTCACCGCGGACCTGCGTCGTAGCGCGCAGTTCGAGCACACCCTGCTGGTCACCGACACCGGAGCGGAGATCCTCACACTCCCATGAACCACCACAAGAACACCACGACGGCGTTCGGCATCGACATCGGCGGATCGGGCATCAAGGGCGCCCCCGTCGACCTGGCGACCGGCGAGTTCCTCGCCGACCGCGTCCGCATCCCGACCCCGCAGCCCGCCACCCCCGCCGCCGTCGCCGAGACGGTGGTCGAGCTGGTCAAGCGGTTCGACCTGCCCGGGGACGCCGCCATCGGCGTCACGTTCCCGGCGGTCGTGCAGCACGGCGTCGCCCGGTCCGCCGCCAACGTCGACGGGTCCTGGATCGGCACCAACATCGAGCACGTGCTCGGCGACGCGCTCGGCCGCCCGGTGCTCGCCGTGAACGACGCGGACGCCGCCGGCTACGCCGAGACGCTGTACGGCGCCGCGCGGTCGACGTCCGGCGTGACGTTCATCTGCACGCTGGGCACCGGCATCGGCACCGCCATCGTCGCCGACGGCGTGCTCGTGCCGAACCTCGAGCTCGGGCACCTCGAGATCGACGGCCACGACGCGGAGACCCGCGCCGCGGACTCGGCCCGGGAGCGCGACGACCTGGACTTCCCGCAGTGGGCCGAGCGGCTGCAGCGCTACTTCGGCGTGATCGAGGACCTGTTCTGGCCCGACCTGATCGTGGTCGGCGGCGGCGTCAGCAAGCACCACGAGAAGTTCCTGCCGCTGCTGCACCTGCGTGCCCCGATCGTCCCGGCGCAGCTGCGGAACGCCGCGGGCATCGTCGGCGCGGCCGCGCTCGCCGCGCGTGCCGGCACCCCGGTCGCGGGCGTCCGCGGGGACTGACCGCCCCGCCCGCCGCGAGGCCCCGTCCGGATCCGTCTGGACGGGGCCTCGGTCGTCCCCTAGCGTCGCGGTGCATGGGCCTCGTGGTGAGTCAGCTGACGGTGGACGCGCGCGACCCGCTCGCGCTCGCGCGGTGGTGGGCGCAGGTGCTGGACTGGCGGGTCGTCGACGAGGACGTCGACGAGATCGCTCTGCTGCCGCCCGACGGCACCGCGACCGAGTGGCTGTTCTGCCGCGTGCCGGAGGCCAAGCAGGTCAAGAACCGCCTGCACGTCGACCTGCGGCCCCGCGACGGCTCGGACCAGGCGACGGAGCTCGACCGGTTGCTCGGGCTGGGCGCCGTACCGGTCGACGTCGGCCAGGGGCCCGACGTGACGTGGCACGTGCTCGCCGACCCGGAGGGCAACGAGTTCTGCCTGCTGCGCCGCACCCCCGCCGAGGTGGCCGCGGACGACGCCTGACCGGCGTTCACCCGGTCGCCCGGGTGCCGCCCGGATGCGGCCCCGGCGGGGCGGGCATAGCGTCGACGGTGACGCAGGAAACCGTCACGAGGAGGACACATGGGACTCGACGACAAGATCTCCAACGCCGCGGAGAAGCTCACCGGCAAGGGCAAGGAGGCCACGGGTCGCGCGACGGACGACGAGCGCCTCGAGGCCGAGGGTCGCGGCGACCAGTCCAAGGCGGACCTGAAGGACGCCGGCGAGAAGGTCAAGGACGCCTTCAAGCACTGACCTCCGCCACGGCTCCGACGCCCCGCTCCGGTTTTCCGGCGCGGGGCGTCGTGCTGTGCCGGGCGCCCGCCCGCCGGCCGGCCCGGTCAGCCCGGCGGCGGCAGCGGGCGCACGGGCGCGCGGAACCGCGGCTCCGGCCGGGCGGCGTCCGGAGGCAGCTCGGCCCAGTCCCCCTCCTGATGCAGGCCGACCACGTCCAGGTGCACCTGCGCGATGCCGCCGAGCGGCACCGGGAAGTCGGGCGACGTCGTGCGGCTCTCCGCGAGCGCCGCCCCGGCCTCGTCGAGCAGCGTCAGCGTCCAGGTGAGCGCCCCGGCTCCCGCACGGACCGGTGAGTGCACCTCGACGTGCCGGGCGCGTGCGGCCTCCGCGCCGCTCAGCGCGGCGATCCGCGGCAGGCGCCGCCGTGTCATCTCTCCCCCGGGCGTCGGACGTGCTGCGGGGCCGTCGGCTCCAGCCCCCTCCCCAGCGTGGCGCGCGCCCGGGCCGCCGACCAGGACCTCGGTCCCACGTGCGCGCCCGCCGCGGGCCTCAGAGGCGGCGCTCGAGCAGCAGCAGGTCCCGCCACCGCCCGGCGAGCGGGCCGTGCTGCATGCGGCCGATCCGCTCGCGCCTGCCCACCACCCGGAACCCGGCGGCCTCGTGCAGCGCGAGGCTGCGGGTGTTCTCCGGGAACACCGAGGACTGCACCGTCCACAGGCCGCCGGCCGCGGCGGAGGCCAGCAGGGCGTCGAGCAGCGCGCGGCCGACGCCCTGCCCGCGCGCGGCCGCGCCGACGTACAGGGACGCCTCCACGACGCCGCGGTACACGGCCCGCCGGGACACCGGGGCCACGGCGACCCAGCCGAGCACGGCGCCGTCCCCGGCCAGGGCCACGAACCGGTGGTCCGGCAGGTGGCTCGCGTCGAACGCCGCCCAGGTGGGCACGGCGTGCTCGAAGGTGGCGTGGCCGGTCGCGATCCCCTCCGCGAGCACGGCGAGCACCCCCTCGGCGTGGACGTCGGTCATGGGCACGAGCTGCACGGCACCATCGTCCACCGACGTCGGCGCCGCCCGTCACCCGGTCCGGCGGGCGGACGTCAGAGGGGGCGCGCAGACTGCCGCCGTGAACCTCGCGCAGACCGTCCCGGGCGGCATGTCCCGGCTGCGCGCCGCCGTCCCGCTGCTGAACGCGCGTCCCGTCCCGCCCGGCACCCACCACGACGTGGACCTCCCGCTCCCGGTGACCGTGGTCCTGCGCTGGGAGACCGGGACCGAGCGCCTGGACACGGTCGCGATGGAGTGGACGGCGGCGCTGGTGCGGGTGCGGATCGCCGACCTGCGCGTGATGACGGGCGCGGTGTGGCTGCCCGCCGCCGACGTGCGGCGGCGGGCCTGCGGGTGACGACCGCGGTCAGGCGATGCGCTCGAGCGTGACGGCGGCCCGGTGCCGGCGGGTGCCGCCCGGCCGCTGGACGCCCCACGACAGCACGCCGCGCGCGACCGCTCCGACGTCGGCGGGCACCGCGCCGTCGTAGTGCGCGCCCGGGTCGTTCGTCAGCTTCTCCGCGAGCTCGTGGACGCTGGGGCTGTCCGCCGCGACGTCCACCGCGATCCGGGTCATCTTGAACTTCGCTCTGGTCATGTCGGCTCCCTCGCCGGTCCTGCCCGGGGCCCCACCTCGTGATCACCAGCCTAGGGGCCCACCTCCACCCCGGGGACCCCTGGGTGGTGGTCAGGACCTCGGGCCGGCGGTGGGCCGGTACGCCACGCCGAGGCCGCCCGCGATCGCGCCGAGCAGCGACGACACGACGCCGCAGGTCGCGAGGATCCGCTGCATGTCGGTGGTCTCCAACCAGATCGGCGCGAGCCCGCTGACCAGCAGGACCGCCCAGGACGACAGCAGGAGCGTGACGTACGCGACGGTGCGCACCCGGGGCGGGATCGAGGGGCGCTCGACCGTCGTGGGCGGGGCGCCGGACGCGCCGGCACCACCCGGCACGGCCGCCGGTCCGGCTGCCGGCACCGGTTCGGCGACCACCGGCCCGGTGACCAGCAGCAGGTGCCGCGGGTGGCCGTCCAGCACCGCGGCGGCCGGGGCCCCGGGGGCGTGCGCGACGGTGTCGGTCACCGGTGCCACCTTCTTCGGTCGGAGACGTCCGGACCGCGGCTGTCCCACGGCCACCGGACCCGGCAGCCATCGTCGACCCGGCGCCTCGCAGGTCCGGTCCGCCGGACCGGTCGGGATACGGGCCCACCTGCCACGGCGCCGGGGCAGGAGCGTCTCCCCGCCGCACCCCGAGGTGCACGCCCCGGAACCGCCGCCTACGGTCGAGGAGAAGCGCAACCGAGCGGAGTCCAGGAGGAGTCCCATGACGAAGCGCCAGTGGATCACCAGCACCGCCGTCGCCGCCGGCCTGCTCGCCGGCGTCGCACCCGCCGCGTCGGCCGCGGCACCGCAGGCCGCGACGCCCGAGGGCGCACCAGCCCCGGCGGCGCTGTTCGCGCCGGTCGCGGCGGTCGCCGCACCCGACCTGGAGGCGGCCGAGCACGCGATCCTGCAGCGGACCAACGCCGTGCGGGCCGCGGCGGGCGGCGCCGCGCTGACCCGCGACACCGCGATCGACGCGGTCGCCGAGGCCTGGGCCGCGCACATGGCCACGACCGGCGACTTCCGGCACAACCCCGACTTCTTCCGGCAGATCCCGCCGGGTTGGCGGACGGCCGGGGAGAACATCGCGATGAACTCGTACGACCCCGTCGCGCTGGTCACCCAGTGGGAGAACTCCCCCGGGCACCGCGCGAACCTGGTGAACCCGGCGTTCGACCGGATCGGGATCGCGGTCGTGGAGCACGGCGGCCTCTCCTACGGCGTCCAGGTCTTCGGCGGATACTGACCACGCGCACGCGCAGCAACCCGTGCCCTCCGGCGCCTCACCGCCCGGGGGGCACGCCGGTGCTGGTCAGGCGGTAGTGCAGGCGGAGCACGGGCGGGGTGCGGGTTCGGCGCGCGTGGCCACCTAGAGTTCACGGGTGCTGATCCTGCTGCCGCCCTCCGAGGGGAAGACCGCGCCGGTGCGCGGCGACGCCCTCGACCTGCCCGCCCTGTCCCACCCCGCCCTGACGCCGTCCCGCACGGCCGTCCTGGACGCCCTGGTCGCCGCCAGCGCGCGGCCGGACGCGGTCGACGTGCTGGGCGTGGGCGCGGGCATCGCGGACGAGGTCGCGCGCAACGTGGACCTGCGCTCCGCACCCGCGGCCGAGGCGCGCCGGGTCTACACGGGGGTCCTGTACGCCGCCGCCAGGCTGGACCGGCTGACGCCCGCGGCCCGGCGCCGCGCGGCGGACGCCGTCCGCGTGGTCTCGGGGCTGTGGGGCCTGGTGGGTCCCGAGGACCGGATCCCGGCCTACCGGCTCTCGATGGGCGTGGACCTGCCCGGCGTCGGGCCGCTCGCCGCGCTGTGGCGCGAGCCGCTGCGCGCCGAGCTCGACGCACGCGCCACGGCCGGGGAGCTGCTGGTCGACTGCCGGTCGGCCACCTACCTCGCGGCGTGGAAGCCGCCGCGGGCGGCGCAGGGCACCTGGGTCCAGGTGCGGGTGCTGCGCGAGGTCGCCGGCCGGCGGTCGGTCGTCTCGCACCACGCCAAGCACACCCGCGGGGTGCTCACCCGGCACCTGGTGAGCCGCCGCGGCGCCGCACCGGGCAGTCCCCGCGACCTGGAGCGGGTCGCCCGCGAGCTGGTCGGCACCGAGCTGCTGGCCGTCGAGCTGGACGCGCCCGCGAACCGGCCGGCCACGCTCTCGCTCGTCGTCGCCTGAGGCGACGCCCGGGGCAGGACCGCCGAGACCCACCCAGCCGCGGCGGCTACCGTGGACGCCGCCCGCCCGCGCGGGCCCGCACACGTCGGGTCCCCCGGCGCGGCGACGTGCACGACCGACCTCGACCCGGCCCAGGGAGCAGCACGCATGCGACGGAACGACGCCGCCCGGCTCACGGCCGCGCTGCTGGTGCTGGTGCTCGTGCTGGCCGGGGTGCTCGGTGCCGTCGGCGCGGCGTCGGCCGCCGTGGACGACCCCGGGCCGGCCGTCGAGGCCCCGGTGCCGACGGCCGCGCCCTCGGCCGACCCGTCGACGGCGCCCACCCCGGTGCCGACCGCCAGCCCCCGGCCCGCCCCGACGACCACCGCCGTCCCCGTGCCGCCGGCGCCCAGCCCCGAGCCGACCCCGGTGCAGCCGGATCCGGGGCCCACCCCGACGCCGAGCAGCACCCCGACGCCCTCGGCCCCGGCGACCGGGCAGGACGACGAGGGCGGCACGTCCGACGAGCCGCGCCGGTTCTCGTCCCCGCCGGCGGTCACGACGTCCTCGACGCCCTGGGGGCAGCTGCTGGCCGCGCTCGCCGTGGTGGTGGCCGGGTCGGTCGCGGTGGTCGCGCTGAGCACGCGGCGGTCGCACGCCGCCGCGGCCGCCGCCCAGGCCGCGCCGACCGGCGGCGACGCGACCGACGAGGCCCCCGGGGACGCGGCGGCGGCCACCCCGGCCGAGGTGCTGCGCCTGCTGGTGGTCGCGGGCGAGGCGATGGTCGACGCCGGTCACACGGTGTCCTCCGTCGCGGACACGCTGGAGGAGATCGCCGTCGCCCACGGCGCCGCCGGGGCCGAGACCATCGTGCTGCCGACCGCCCTGCTCGTCTCCGTGCCGGACGGGGACGGCGTGGCGACCGCCGCGGTCTCCACCGGCCGCCGCCCGCTGCTGCTGCACCAGGTGGACGACCTCGCGGACACCCTGCGGGACGCCACCACGGGCGCGGTCCCGCCCGGGCGGACCAGCGCCCGGATCGCGTTCCTGCGCGCGGCCGCGCCGCCGTTCGGGACGATGGCGCGGCTGGGCGGCTACCTCATGCTGTCCGTCGGGCTCGCCGCGCTGCTCGGCGGGTCGTGGGTGGACCTGCTGGTCGCCGGGGCCCTGGGCCTGGCGGTGGGGGCGCTGCAGCTGGCCGTCGGGCCGATGCCGAGCGGCGTCGAGGTGGTGCTGACCGTCGGCGCGGCGTTCGCGGTGTCCGTCGTGGTGCTGCTGGCGGCCCGCGTGGTGCCCGAGCTCGGCGTCCTGCCGGCGCTGGTGGCGCCCCTGGTGCTGTTCCTGCCCGGCGGGCTGCTCACCACCGGCGTCATCGAGCTGGCCACCGGGCAGATGCTGTCCGGCGGCGGCCGCGTCGCGGCGGGCACCATGCAGCTCGTGCTGCTGGCGGGCGGCATCGTCGCGGCCGCCGCGCTGGTCGGCGTCCCCGAGGTCGACCTGGCGGGCGGGGCCCAGGCGCTCGGCCCGGTCGCGCCCTGGATCGGCGTCGTCCTGTTCGGCGTCGGCACGGTCGTGTTCCGGTGCGGGCGCCCGCGCACGGTGGGCTGGGTGATCCTGGTGCTGGGGGTCGCCTACGGCGCGCAGGTGGTCGGCGACGCCCTGGTCGGCGGCGTGCTGTCCGCGTTCGTCGGCGCGCTCGCGATGACGCCGGTCGCGCTGGCCGTCGCCCGGTTCCCGTCCGGGCCGTCCCCGCTGGCGTCGTTCCTGCCGGCGTTCTGGATGCTGGTGCCCGGCGCACTGGGCCTGGTCGGCGTCACCAGCCTGCTCGAGGGCGACGACTCCGGGCTCTCGACGCTGGTGACCACCGTGGCGACGATGGTCGCGATCGCGTTCGGCGTGGTCCTCGGCATGGCGGCGACGCGCGCGCTGCCCGGGCGGGGCGCGGGCCGACGGCCCGGCACCGTCGGCGGGGTGCCGGGCGTCCGTCCCGGGCCGGCCCCGAGGGGTCCGGCAGACCCGACGGGGCCGGCCGCCCGCACGGAGCCGGCGGACCCGCCGGTGTGAGGCGTCAGCCCCGCCGGCTCCAGCCCTCGCTCGGCGCGCCGGCCACGGCGACCTCGTCGCGCTTGTCCTCGAACAGCCGGATGATGCTCACCGACGCCGGCGCCACCCGCAGCTGGCTCCAGGACCCGGGCTGCGCGCCCATGGTGCGGCCCAGCGCCGCGCGGATCGCGACGGCGTGCGACACCACGACGACCGTCCGGTCGGTGCCGGCGGCCAGCAGGCCGTCCAGCCCGGCGCCGATCCGCACGCCGACGTCGGCGATCGACTCGCCGCGGTCGGGCCGGACGTCGGCGCGGGTGTGCCAGGGCTCCAGCTGCCCGGGCCAGCGCTCCTCGATCTGCTCGGCGGTGAGCCCCTGCCAGGCGCCGAAGTCGGCCTCCTGGAACGCGGCGTCGACCCGCGGGGTCAGCCCGAGGGCCTGCCCGATGATCCCGGCGGTCTCCTGCGTGCGGACCATCGGCGACGCGATCAGCTCCGTCGGGTAGGGCACGTCGCCCCACAGGTCCTGGCCGACCCGGCACACCAGCTCGCCGGCCGCGGCCGCCTGCTCGCGCCCGCGGTCGGTGAGCGACGGCCCCGGCTCGGACGAACCGGAGTAGCCGCGGGACACCGTCATCTCGGTCTCGCCGTGCCGGACCAGGATCACGGTCACGGGCTGCGCGTCGTCGAACCGCACGGCCGCGCCGGACGGCCGGGAGCCGCGGCGGGCCTGCGCCGGCGGCGCCGGGGTGCCGGCCTCGGGCTCGAGGGGTGCGGAGGTCTCGCCGGGACCGGGGCCGTCGGCGGCCATCAGAACGCGTCCTCGCCGCGCACGAGGATCCGCCCGGAGTCCTCGCAGTAGACGATCTCGTCCTCGGGCGTGGCCTTGATCTTCGCCAGCTCGGACGGCGGCACCGGCATGCCGCTGCCCCCGGACCGCCCGTGGGTCAGCGGCGCGACGGCCACGCCGCCGAACCGGGCCCGCAGCTTGTCGTACAGCGTGATCAGCCGCTCCTCGAGCGGCGCGGCCACCGCCTCGCGCTCGGCCCGGACGGTCTCGGCCTGCGCGTCCAGCACGGCGACCTCGGCGTCGCGCTCGGCGGCGACGCCCGCGCGGTCGTTCAGCAGCGCCGCGTGCGCCGTCGTCAGCTCGCCGAGCGCGCTCTCGTGCGCCTCCAGCCGCTCCATGGCCTCGAGCTCGACCTCCTCGAGGTCGCCCTGGCGCCGCGCGAGCGAGACGAGCTCGCTCTGCAGGGCCTGCAGGTCCTTCGCGCTGCCCGATCCGGAGTCCAGGCGGGCCCGGTCGCGGGCGGCGCGGTCGCGCACCTGCTGCACGTCGGCCTCGGCCTTGGCCACCTCCCGCTTGATGTCCCCGACGGAGGTGCGCGACGCCGCGATCGCGGTGTCCAGGTCGGCCAGCTGCGCGTCGAGCTCGGCGATCCGCGCGTGCTGCGGCAGCGACCGGCGCTTGTGCGCCAGCTGGTCCAGCTTCGTGTCGAGCGCCTGCAGGTCGAGCAGCCGCTTCTGGTCCTGCGGGGAGGCCTTGGTCACGGGTGGTGTCCTTCCGACGGTGCGGTGGTGCTGGCGGGCGCCGGGACGCGGCCGGTCCACGGATCGGTGCGCAGGGTGCTCACGCGGGTCTCCACCGTAGTGCCGCGCGCCGCGAGGTCGGCACGCAGGTCCTGGGCCGCCCCGACCAGCCAGGGCCACTCCGAGGCGAAGTGCGCGGCGTCCACCAGGTAGGGCGGGCTCGCCGCCGCGCCGCGGGCCTCGAACTCGGCGCGCTCCCGCAGCTCGGAGGCCGGGTGGTGCCGCAGGTCCGCCGTCAGGTAGACGTCCGCGCCGGAGGACCGCACGGCGTCGAACAGCGAGTCGCCCGACCCGCCGACGACGGCGACCGTGCGGACCGTCGCATCCGCCGGGCCGGCGTACCGGATGCCCTGCGCGGTGGCGGGCAGGGCGGCGGCGACCCGCTCGGCGAAGGCGTGCAGGGACAGCGGCTCCGCCAGGTGGCCCACGCGGCCGGTGCCGGTCGGGCCGTCCCAGCGCGCGAGCTCGAGGACGTCGAAGGCCGGCTCCTCGTAGGGGTGCGCCGCGCGCATCGCGGCGACGACGGCGGCCCGGAGACGACGGGGCGCGACCATCTCGACGCGGGCCTCCACGACGTGCGCCGCCTCGCCGGGCGTCCCGATCGCGGGCGTCGCGTCGGCCCCGGGCGTGAACGTGCCCTCGCCGGTGCTGGTCCACGCGCACCGGGTGTACTCCCCCAGCGCGCCGGCGCCCGCTGCGGCGAGCGCGTCCACCAGCCGCTCGGCGTCCGCGGCGGGGACGAACACGACGTGCTTGTCGAGCGCCGCCGCGGGCGCCGCGACCAGCGGGCGCAGGTCCTGCAGCCCGACCAGCCGGGCCAGCGCGTCGGCGACGCCGCCCTCGGCGGCGTCGGCGTTGGTGTGCGCGGTGTACAGGGCGACGCCGGCGCGGATCAGCCGGTGCAGCAGCGCGCCCTTGGCCTCGGTCGCCGCCACCGCGTGCACGCCGCGCAGCAGCAGCGGGTGGTGCACGACCAGCAGGTCGGCACGCGCCGCGATGGCCTCGTCGACGACCGCGGCCACCGGGTCGACGGCGAGCAGCACGCGGCGGACCGGCTGGTCCGGGTCACCGGTCACCAGGCCGACGCGGTCCCACGACTCCGCGGTGGACGGGGGGTAGCGGTGCTCCAGCACGCCGACCACGTCGGCGAGGGTCGCGACCGGACCGGGGGGTGTCGTCGAGGAGCTCACGCGGTCGAACCTACCCGTCGTGCCCGCCGCCGCTCAGGGCAGCAGCATGGTCTTGACGGCCCGGCGCTCGTCCATCGCGGCGTAGCCCTCGGCGACCTCGGCCAGCGGGAGCACCAGGTCGAACACCTTGCCCGGCCGGATCGCGCCGGACCACACCTCGGGCGCGAGCTCCTCGATGTAGGCGCGGACCGGCGCGATGCCGCCGCGCACGCCGACGTTGCTGCCGAACATCTGCTGCACCGGCAGCTCCGGGCCCCCGGCGGGCACGCCGACGAACCCGATCTGCCCGCCCGGACGCGCCGTGTCCAGCGCCTGCTGCATCGACTCCTTGGTGCCGACGCACTCCAGCACGTGGTCCGGTCCGACGCCGCCCAGCAGGTCCCGCACCGCGGCCGCGCCCTCGTCGCCGCGCTCGGTCACCACGTCGGTCGCGCCGAAGTCGCGGGCGAGGGCCTGGCGGGACTCGTGCCGGGAGAACGCGACGATCCGCTCGGCGCCGAGCCGGCGGGCCGCGATCACGGCGCACAGGCCGACCGCGCCGTCGCCGACCACCGCGACCGTCGACCCCGGGCGGACGCCGGCGGACAGCGCCGCGTGGTGCCCGGTGCCCATCACGTCGGTCAGCGACAGCACGCCGGGCAGCAGCGCGTCGTCCGGGGTGCCGGGCATCGCGACGAGCGTGCCGTCGGCGAGCGGCACGCGGACGTACTCGCCCTGCCCCGCGTCGGTGAACACGCCCTCGGCGTCGTCACCGCCCCAGCCGCTCGACCGCTCGCACGAGGTGTGCACCCCGTTGCGGCAGTGCACGCAGGTGCCGTCGGAGACGGTGAACGGCGCCACCACGAACTGCCCGGGCCGCAGGGTGCGGACCCCCGCGCCGACCTCCTCGACCACGCCGACGAACTCGTGCCCGATCCGGCGCGGTCGCGTCGTCGGGCGGACGCCGCGGTACGGCCACAGGTCGGAGCCGCAGACGCAGGAGGCGACCACCCGCACCAGGGCGTCGGTGGGGCGCTGGATCGTCGGGTCCGGCACCTCCTCGAGGCGGACGTCGCGGGGGCCGTGGATCAGAGTCGCTCGCACGCCTGCGAGCCTACGTCGGCGCCCGTGCCCTCGCCCGTGTCGGTGCCGCTGGGCACACTGGGTCCCATGTGTGGCCGCTACGCCCAGACCCGCGCCGACGACCAGCTCGAGCGCGACCTCGTCGTCGACCGGATCCTCGGCGAGGCCCGCGGGCCGTCGTGGAACGTCGCGCCGACCCAGGACGTCCCCGTCGTGCTCGAGCGCGTGGAGGACGACGGCCCCCAGCGCCAGCTGCGCACCGCCCGCTGGGGCCTCGTGCCGTCGTGGGCCAAGGACGTCTCCATCGGGTCGCGGATGATCAACGCGCGCTCCGAGACCGTGCTGGACAAGCCGGCGTTCCGGAAGGCCGCCGCCCGTCGCCGCGCGCTGGTCCCGATGGACGGTTACTACGAGTGGCAGGCCAACGAGCACGGCCCGAAGACGCCGTACTACCTGCACGGCACCGAGCCGCTGGCCGCGGCCGGGCTCTACGAGCTGTGGCGGGACCACGCCAAGGCGGACGACGACCCGACCCGCTGGCTGTGGACCGTCACCATCATCACGCGGCCGGCGACCGACGCCCTCGGGCACATCCACGACCGGTGCCCGGTGCTGCTGCCGCGCGACCTGTGGGACGGCTGGCTGGACCCGACGCTCACGGCCCCCGACGAGGTCGGCGCGATGCTGGTGCACGTCCCCGAGCCGCACCTCACGCCGCGCGAGGTCGGGCGCGCCGTCGGCAACGTGGCGAACGACCGGCCGGACCTGATCCAGCCGGTCTGACGACTCAGGCCGCGACGCGGACCTTCGCGGCCTTCCAGTAGCCGCAGAACGTCACGTCCTGCTTCGGGACCCCCGCGCCGACCCAGTGCCGGCGCGCGCCCGCGACCAGCCCCTGCTCCCCCACGACCCAGGCGGTGACGGGCTCGGCCGGGACGGGCGCCGCCTCGACCGCCGCCAGCACCGCGGCACCGACCACGGCGTGCGGGTCGTCCCGCACCAGCCAGCGCACCTCGACACCGGCCGGGCCGGGCATCGCCTGCCGGTCGTCGTCGTGCGGGACCTCCACCAGCGCGAGGCCGCGCGCGGTGGCCGGCAGCGACGCCAGGACGCCCGCCACGGCCGGCAGCCCGGTCTCGTCGGCGGCCAGCAGCACGTGCTCCCGAGCGGCCGCGGCGGGGAAGGTGATGCCCTCGTCGAGGATCGCGACCGCGTCGCCGACCTCGCACGTCTGCGCCCAGGTGGCCGCCGGACCGGACGTGCCGTCCTCCGGCGAGCCGTGGACGACGAAGTCGACGTCCAGCTCGGGACCTTGCGGACCCCCCGCGCGGAACGCCCGCACCGTGTAGTTCCGCAGCACCGGCCGGTGGGTGCGCGCGATGGTCAGGTAGCGCAGGTACGCGAACGTGTCGAGCTTCTGCGGCAGCCGGGCCAGGTCGGCTGCGTCGGCGACCGGGATGAACAGCCGGAACCACTGGTCGTAGCCCATCGGCCGGAACCGGGCGACGTCGCCGCCGCCGAGGGTCACGCGGACGAACCCGGACGAGATCCGCTCGCGGCGCAGCACGTGCAGCGTGAGCAGCTCCGAGGTCTCGGGCTTGCGCCGTGCGGCGTCGACGTTGCTGCGGGCCACAGGTCCCCCGTTGGGTAAGGCTTGCCTGACCCGGGGACCGTAGCAGGTGGGTCAGCGACCGCGGTAGCGCTGCACCATCGGGCAGTCGAACGGGTCGCGCGCCGACAGCCCGACCTCGTTGAGGTAGCGCACGACGATCCCGTAGGACGTCAGCAGCGTGGTCTCCGTGTACGGGACGCCGTGCTCCTGGCAGTGCGCCCGCACGATCTCGGCCGCCCGGGCCAGGTGCGGCCGCGGCATGCTCGGGAACAGGTGGTGCTCGATCTGGTAGTTCAGCCCGCCGAGCAGCAGGCTCATCGGGGTGCCGCCGGTGATGTTGCGGGACGTGAGCACCTGCTTGGACAGGAAGTCCAGCCGGCTGTCCTCGGGGATGATCGCCATGCCCTTGTGGTTCGGGGCGAACGAGGCCCCCATGTAGACCCCGAACACCGCGAGCTGCACCCCGAGGAACGCCAGCGCCAGCCCGAACGGCAGGAACCCGAGCACGACGGCGAGGTAACCGCCCAGCCGCACCGCCATGACGACGAGCTCGGTGGTCCGCTCGCGGCGCTTGCGGTCGTCCCCGCGCGCCAGCGTGGAGCGGATCGACGTGACGTGCAGGTTCAGGCCCTCCAGCAGCAGCAGCGGGAAGAACGCCCACCCCTGCACCCGGGCGAACGCCGCCCGCAGGCCGGTGCGGTGCTCGGCGGCGGCCGGGTGGAACGCCAGCGCCTCCATGTCGATGTCCGGGTCCTTGCCGACCCGGTTCGGGTTCGCGTGGTGCCGGTTGTGCTTGGTGGACCACCAGGTGTGGCTGACTCCGACGACGGCGTTGGCGAGCACGCGGCCCAGCCGGTCGTTCGCCGGGCCGGACCGCAGCACCTGCCGGTGCAGCGCCTCGTGCGCCAGGAACGCGCACTGGGTCATGACGACGCCGAGCACGCCGGCGACGGCCAGCTGCCACCAGGAGTCGCCCAGCAGCACGAACGCGACCGCGAGCCCCGCGAGCGCCACGCCCTGGGCGACCAGCAGCCCGACGTAGTACCCCACCGTGCGGTCCAGCAGCCCCTCCTCGCGCACCTGGGCGGAGAGCGCCTGGTAGCTGCCGGTCGCGGCCTCCTGCCGGGGGCGCGCGGAGGTCACGAGGGGTGCGGTGGTCACAGGCGCTCCGTGCGTGGGGGGTCGACTTGCCAGTCGAGGTCTGCCCGCCGGTCGCCCGGCGTCGGTCGCGGTCACTGTACGTGGGCACCCGTCCCCGCGCGCGCGACAGGGGCCCCCGGCGTGCCGGGCCGGGTCGCGTCAGCCGACCCGGCCCAGGGCCACCGCGGCGTGCAGCAGGGCCGCGAGCGACTCGTTGTCCGTGATCGCCCCGGCCCGCACCAGGTCCCACACCTGCGGCCACGGCACCCGCCGCAGCCCGACGATGCCCTCCTCCGCCTGCTCGTGCGCGGCGTCGGCGGGACGCAGGCCACGCGCGAGCAGCACGTGCCCCGGCGCGTGCGCCACGCCGTTCAGCGACACCACCGGGCCCAGCAGCCGCCACTCGTCGGCGGCCAGGCCGGTCTCCTCCTGCAGCTCGCGCCGGGCCGCGACCACCGGGTCCTGGCCGTCCGAGCCGCCCGCGGGGACCTCGAGCGACACCCCGCCGGTCGTGTACCGCTCGACCTCGACCAGCACGACCTCGTCGTCGTCCGTGACCGGCACGACGAACACCGCGGGGTGCCGCACCTCGACCACGCCGTACACGCCGCTGCCGCCGTCGGGCCGCGTCACGGCGTCCTCCCGGACCCGGATCCAGGCGTTCTCGTACACGGTGGTCGAGCCGTGCGTCGTCCAGGCGGAGGGGGTGGCGTCGGTCATGGCCGCCATCGTGCCAGCCGCGCCCTGCTCCCCCGCGCCGTCCGCGGCCGGCGCCCGACCCCGGGGCACCGCGTGCCGAGGTCGTCACGTGGCGTCGAGGTCGTCACGTGGCGTCGAGGTCGTCACGTGGCGTCGAGGTCGTCACGTGGCGTCGAGGTCGTCACGGACGAGTGACGACCTCACCGCGATGTGACGACCTGGCCCGCGCGGGACGGCGGGAGGCTCCGCGGTCGGGCAGGGCCGGTCAGAGCAGGCCGCGCTGCACCGCGACCCGCACGGCCGCCCGCCGGCCGTCGACGCCGAGCTTGCGGTAGATCGCCCGCATGTGGGTCTTCACGGTGTTGATCGACAGGAAGAGCGACCCCGCGATCTCGTCGGACGTCAGCGAGGACCGCAGGCAGGCCAGCACGTCGCGCTCGCGGGGCGTGAGCTCCCAGGCCGACGCCCGGGGCGACGGCGCGTCGTGCTCGGCGACCAGCAGCCGCGCGACCAGGCCCTCGTGCCCGCTCCCCCACTCCAGGTGCGCGGACAGCAGCGGGTGCAGGGCCGCGGCGCGGTCCCGCAGCGGCCGGACCACGCCGTGCGGGGCCGCCGCGGCGAGCGCCGCCTCCAGCGCGAGGTGCGCGGCGCCGTCGTCGAAGCCGGCGAGCAGCGCCGCGGCGGCCGCGCGGTTGGCGACCCGCACGTGCGCCGGCGTCCCGCCGAGCGCGGCCGCCATCCGGGCCGTCGCGTGCTCGGCCGCGCGCAGCGCCCGGCGCGCGCCGGCGACGTCGCCCGTGCGCCGCAGCACGTCGCTCTGCCAGCCCAGCGCCAGGGGGTCGGCGAACGCGACCGACCGCTCGTCCACCAGCTGCAGCGCCTCGGCGGGCCGGTCCTCCGCGTCGAGCTGCAGCGCCGTCAGGAACGCCCGGAACGGCGTCAGGTGCTCCGGCGCCGTGCCCTCGCCCCACGGGGCGTCGGTGATCTCCCGCGCCCGCGCGAGCCCGGGTGCGTCGCCCTGCGCCAGGCAGACGATCGCCAGCACCCCCGCCGCGTGCACCCCGACCTCCCGGCGGGTGCGCCCGGCGGCCTCGATCGTCGTCCGCAGGTGCCCGGCCGCCGCGCACAGCTCGTCGCGCCAGTAGGCCGCGAGCCCGCACGCGAGGTGCGCGGTCGCCACGATGCCGGTGCCCTGCCAGTCGTGCGCCGCGGCCGCAGCGAGCACCGCGCGGCCCCGCTCGGCGGCCTCGAGGACCGCGCCGCGGTGCGCGCTCGCCAACGCCTGCTCCGCCCGGCAGCCGAGCTCCAGGGCGATCCAGCCGCGCTCGGCCGCGAGCGCCGCGCCTTCCGCCAGGTGCGCGGCCGCCGACCGGTCGGCCGCGTAGCGCTGCAGCTCGGCCCGCCCGACCAGGTACAGACCGAGCGCGCGCGTCGCCGGGTCGGCCACCCCCGCGTCGAGCAGCGCCCGCCCCCGGCGCACGGACTCGTCCAGCGGCGGGCGGCCGGGCGCGAGGTAGATCCGGACCAGCTCGCCGGCGACGGCCGCGCTGCCGGTCGCGTCGTCGTCCGGCCGGACCGGTGCGTCGTCCGGCTCGAACGCCTGCGCCGCGGCGAGCGCCAGCAGCACGTCCGGCTGCTCGCGGTACGCCGCGGGCAGGGCCGCGCGCAGCCCCCGCACCTGCCCGACGTCCCCGCGGACCACCAGGTCCGGCCACCGCTCGCCGAGGATCGCCGCGGCGAGCTCGGGCGCGTGCCCGTCGAGGGCGTGCCGGATCGCGGCGGCGGGGTCGCTGCGCCCCAGGTGCGCCGCCACCACGCGGTGCGCGACCCGGGCGGCCAGGGGCTCGCGCCGGACCAGCACCGCCCGCGCGTGCGCCGCCACCAGCGCGTGCCACCGGTACACCGGCGCCTCGCCCGCGTCGCCGACCTCGGTGAGGAAGAGACCGCGCGCCGCGCACTCGTCGAGCAGCCGGGCACCGCCGGGCACGAGCGCCTCCGCGAGCTCCGGGTCGATCAGCTCGGCGACGCAGGCCCGGAGCACGAAGTCGGCGAGGTCGGCCGGCAGCGACCCGATGACCTCCTCCACCAGGTAGCCGGTGATCGGCACGTCCCGGTCCCGCAGCTGGGCCAGCGGCTCGGCGGACGGGCCCAGCACGTCCGCGGCCAGCGCCAGGCGGACCGCCACGGGCCAGCCGCGGGTGATCTCCCACAGGGACCGGGCCGCCTGCGGCTCGGCGGTGCCGCCCAGCGCGCGCACCACCTCGGCGACCTCGTCCGGCGTGAACGCGAGCGCGCTCTGCCGGAGCTCGCCCACCTCGCCGGTCAGCCGCATGCGGTTGACCGGCAGCGCCGTGTCGAACCGCCCGGCCAGCACGAACCGGGGCCCGGGGTACCGCAGCAGCGGTCCCAGCACCTGCCGGGACGTGCGCGCCGCCAGCAGGTGCACGTCGTCCAGCACCACCACCAGCTCGGCGGGCAGGCTCGCGAGCGCCGCCACCAGGGCGTCGACCCGCCGGGCGACGGTCATCCGGGCCCGGTCGTCGACCGCCGCCAGGTCCGCCCCCGCGTCGGGGCAGGCCAGCGCCACCGCGTCGGCCAGCACCCGGGTCAGCCTCCCGGGCTCGTCGTCGAGCGGGTCGAGCGACACCCAGGCGACCGGGCCCGGGACGTCGGTCGCCCACTGCGCGAGCGCGGTGGTCTTGCCGAAGCCGGCGGGCGCGCTGACCACCGTGAGCCGGTGGGCGTCGACGGCCTCGGCCAGCGCGCCGGAGCACCGCGGCCGCGGCACGGATCCGCGTGGTGGGCGCGGCACCGTCAGCTTGCCCACCGGAGTGCGCAACGAACCGGCGGCCTCGCCGACTGCCTCAGCGTCCATCTCCACGTCCCCCCGACGTGCCCGACGTCCGGTGCGCCGTGCTCGGGGCGGGCCCGTGGCGCGACCGGGTCGCCGGTACCAGAGTGGCACACCCGTGTGTCGTGCGTCACATCCATGGTGACCCGGTTCGCGGCGCGGCGTGACGGCCTCCCGCACGGCCGCTCGACGCCGGTTCATGCAGCGCGGGTGAGGCGGACGGCCCGGGGGTCGGCTGTGCTCGGTGCTGCCGGCGGCATCCCGCGGTCCGGCGCCGACGCACGACCACCACGGAGGCGGTGCGGACATGTCGCAGGTGCGGACCGGGACGGGTCCGGGCGCGCGCGACCCCGAGGTCGTCCGCGCCGCTGCGGAGGCCTACGTGTGGGCGTACCCCGCCCTGCTCGGCTACCGCGAGCTGCGCACGGAGGTGCGCACCGGCGTCGCCGCGTTCGACGTCTTCGACCACGACGCGGCCCCGCCCGCTCCGGGCGACGGCAGCCGGTGGGCGGACCCGCTGCTGCTCCGGTCGAGCACCTGGCTCGACCTGCGGGCCGAGCCCGCCGTGGTGGGGCACCCCGACCTGCCGGCCGACGCCTACGCGGGGCTGCAGGTGATCGACCTGCTCGCGCGCACGGTCGCGCACGTCGGCGTCGTGGCGAGCGGTCCGGCCGCCGCCGACTGGGTCGTCGCCGGAACCGGCTGGGAGGGACGCCGGCCGGCGGGGACGCGCGGGCTGCTGCGCACCCGGTCGGGGCTCGTCCGCGTCGTCGCCCGGACCGCGGTCGCGCCGTCGGAGGACCTCGCGGCCGCACGCGCGCGCCAGGCCGCGTACCGGGTGCGGCCCCTGCACGCCCTCGGCGGGGTGCCACCGCCCCGGCCCGCGCCGTCCGTCGACTGGCTGCCCTGGGACGAGGAGCGCGCCTGGGGCCCGGGCTTCGTCGACTACCTCGCGCTCCTGCTGCGGCTGGTCGCCCCGGACGACCCCGGCGACCTGGCGCTGCTCGACCGCTGGCGGCGGCTCGGCGTGCTGCCGGACCCCCGGGGGCCGGGTGGCAGCGCCCGCACGCGCAGCCTCGTCGCACGCGGTGCGGCGCTCGGTGCCGCGCAGCTCCAGGACGCGGTGCAGCGCGACGGCGACCCCGGCACCCCCGCCCTGCGCCGGGCGGTCGCCGCCGCCGTCGAGCTGCACGCCCCGGAGCCGTCCGAGGTGCGCACGCTGCGCTGGCGGCACGTCGACGACGAGCCGCTCGACGGGCACCGGCGGTACCGCCTGGTCCTGCCCGCCGGGGTCCCGGCCCGGCTCGGGTGGTCGCTGGCCGCGTACGCCGAGCCCTCCGGCGAGCTCGTGGCCGACCCCGTGCACCGCACCGCGCTGCACCCGGGCACCGGCGGTCTGCCGTGGGGGCCGGACGGGTCGCTGGTCGTGGCCGTGCAGCACCAGCGCCCGTCCGACCGGGGCGTCGGCGCGGGTGCCGCGTGGCTCCCCGCGCCGGCCCGGGCGTTCAGCCTGGTGCTCCGGCTGTACGCACCCGACCCGCGGCCGGGCCGCGCCGACTGGACCCCGGCGCTCCGCGCGCTGTGACGTGGCAGCCCGTGCCCGCACCCGCTCGACGCGCGCTCCCGGTCAGGCCCGGTGGCCGACCACCTGGAGCTCGGCGATGTGCACCCCGAGGTCGCTGAGCAGCGCCACGACGCCGGTCAGGCCTGAGGAGTCCGGCACCTCGCACGAGAGGATCGCGCCGTCCGGCGTCGGCGCCGAGACGATGTCCGCGTACTCCCGCAGGCCGTCGAGGTCGTGCTCCGGGCCGACCACCCGGATGTGGTAGAGCATGCCGACCTCCTCCGCCGCTCCGCCCAGGGTGGTCCGCCCCGGCCCGGCGGTCGTCATGCGAGGCGGGTGAGCCGCAGCGGGACCGGGCGGTCAGGACGCCACGACGGCGAGCGCCGCCGGCGACCCCGCGGTGACGTGCACGCTCCAGGAGTCCCCGAGCTCGACCCCCTCGAGCGTGCTCAGCGCCGGTGTCGCGGTCGCGTCCCCGCC
This sequence comes from Cellulomonas sp. NEAU-ZC6, assembly GCF_056844425.1. Lineage (NCBI taxonomy): Bacteria > Bacillati > Actinomycetota > Actinomycetes > Micrococcales > Cellulomonadaceae > Cellulomonas > Cellulomonas sp. NEAU-ZC6. The sequence continues at coordinate 928,822 of NZ_JBXFYH010000001.1, forward strand.
GTGCGCGCACGGCACCGGCATCGAGCCGACCTCGACCCCCGCGCTGCGGACCACGAGCTCGGCCGGCGCCCCGTCGACCGACGTGCACGCGACGGTGACGTCGGCCGTCCACGGACCCCCGGGCGAGGTGGCGGTGCCGCTCATCGGTGCGTCCGGGCCCGCGGACCCGCCCGAGAAGGCCACGCCGTCCGGTCCCCGGAGCGGCTCGACGACCGCCATCATCGCGTCCACGTCCGGCAGCGCGGACGGGTCGACGCCGTCGTCCGCCCACGCGCGCACGCCCAGCACGAGCACCGCCGCGACCACCGGGAGGCCGACCGCGACGATCGCGGTGGTCCGGCGGCGGCGCGCGCCGAGCAGGTGCGGCGGGTCGGGCGTGGGCGGCGGCAGGTCGACGTCGATCGAGGTCACCTCGCCAGCCTGGCACGCCCGCCCGGCCGAGGGGGCGGGTCCCGGCGACCCGATCGGTTGACTTCCACTTGGTCGTGTTCCGACGAATGCTTGACGGGGACCCGGCCGTGTCGTAGCGTCGAGGTCGAGTCGAGATCAGCACTGACCGAGGGCCCCGGCGAGCGGTGCGACACCGTTCCGGGGCTCTTCGTCTGGGTCCACGGCGCGGCCCGCCCACGCGACACCGGCGTCGGCGCGGCGCCGGTAGGCTGGCGCACCGCAGACGGGCCTGTAGCTCAGTTGGTCAGAGCGCCGCGCTTACACCGCGGAGGTCGCCGGTTCGAGACCGGCCGGGCCCACATCGTCGCCGGCTCAGAGCGCCGCCACCGCGTCCCGGTACGCCGCGAACGGCCGCGCCCGCCCCGCGGGGTGCACGAGCGACCACCGCACCGTCCCCGCCGCGTCGAGCAGGAACGAGCCGCGCCGCGCGTACCCGTCGACCTCGTCGAAGACGCCGTACGCCCGCGCCGCCGCGCCGTGCGGCCAGAAGTCGGACAGCAGACCGAAGGCGTACCCGTCCTGGTCGGCCCAGGCCCGCAGCGCGGGCGCCGGGTCGCAGGACACGGCGAGCACGCGCACGCCCCCGAGCTCCGGCAGGCCGGCCTGCAGCTCGGTCAGCTCGGCCGTGCAGGTGCGCGAGAACGCGAACGGCACGAACACCAGCAGCGTGGGTCCGTCGCCCGGCCCGCCGACGACCACCGGCGCGCCGTGCGCGTCGGGCAGCGTGCGGACGGGCGCGACCGCGCCGACGCCGAGCGCGCCGGATGCGTCGGGCACGGCGGCGTCGGCGGTCACGCCCGCACGACCCGGTGGGTCAGCGGCCGCGGCCGCGGCTGCCGAGGCGCGTCGCGGACCAGTCGCCGGCGATCGAGAACGTGCTCGTCGCGTGCAGACCGGCCGTCGTCGCGGCCTCCTCGATGTCGTCGTGCCCGACGTGCCCGCCACGGCCGGGCTTGGGGGTGAGGACCCACATCTGCCCGCCGTCGTCGAGGACCGTCATCGCGTCCATGAGGTAGTCGGCGAGATCGCCGTCGTCCTCGCGGAACCAGATGACGACGCCGTCCACGACGTCGTCGTAGTCCTCGTCCACGAGCTCGGCGCCGGTGATCCCCGCCAGGTCGGAGCGCAGGTCCTCGTCGACGTCGTCGTCGTAGCCGAACTCCTGGACCACCTGCCCCGAGGTGAACCCGAGACGGCCCGCCCCCTGGGGAGCGTCGCCGGTGCTGGATGCCACGTCCTGACCTGTTCCTTCCGTCCGAGCCGCCGTCGGTGCGACCGCGACCTCATCGATGATCTCCGAACGGTAGCCCACCGCACCGGCTCCGTGCGTGGCAAGCGGCGCGCCGCGCGCGTGCCGCCTCCTGCCGGGGACGGGACCGGGCCGCACGGGGAGCGGGACGTGCGCCGCCGGGACCCGCCCGGCGGTTCCGGGCCGTGCACACCTGGCGGACGCGGCGCCCAGCATGCGAGCATCGCGGCGGCCGCGAAACGGCGGCTGACGTGCTGCGACGTGATGCGGGCCACCCCCCGGGCGCCGACTGTCACGGACGTCACGCATCCCAGGTGCCGGACTGGGAGACTTTCACCGTCCGGACGGCGGACAATGGTCCCACTACCCGCTTGGCGGCGAGGCGCACCGAACGTGGCGCGCACGCCGGGCGGGCCGAGATGCGCACCGGGGCCGACCGGCCCCCACGCGTGGAGAGGCGAGGAGCACTGGTGGCTTCGAAGGACGAGCGCGGACCGCTCATCAACGGCCTGCTGAGCCAGGTCCCGGACGTCGACCCGGAGGAGACCTCCGAGTGGGTCGAGTCCATCGACGGGCTCATCGACGACAAGGGCGGCCCCCGGGCGCGCTACGTGCTGCTGAACATGCTCAAGCGGGCACGCGAGCGCAACGTCGCCGTGCCGGCCGAGCTGAACACGCCGTACGTGAACACGATCGGCGTGCACGACGAGCCCTACTTCCCCGGCGACGAGGTGCTGGAGCGCCGGTACCGCTCGTGGAACCGGTGGAACGCCGCGGTCATGGTGACCCGCGCACAGCGCCCCGGCGTCGCGGTCGGCGGGCACATCTCCTCCTACGCGTCCGTCGCGACGCTCTACGAGGTGGGCCTCAACCACTTCTTCCGCGGCAAGGACCACCCCGGCGGCGGCGACCAGGTCTACTTCCAGGGCCACGCCTCCCCCGGCGTGTACGCCCGCGCCTACCTCGAGGGCCGCCTGGACGAGCACCAGCTCGACGGGTTCCGCCAGGAGGTGTCGCATGAGGGCGGCGGCCTGCCGTCCTACCCGCACCCGCGGCTCATGCAGGACTTCTGGGAGTTCCCGACGGTGTCGATGGGCCTCGGCCCGGCCTCGGCGATCTACCAGGCGTGGACCAACAAGTACCTGCACCTGCGCGGCATCAAGGACACCAGCCAGCAGGACGTCTGGGCGTTCCTCGGCGACGGCGAGATGGACGAGCCCGAGTCGCGCGGCATGCTCCAGCACGCCGCCCAGCAGGGCCTGGACAACCTGACCTTCGTGGTGAACTGCAACCTGCAGCGCCTCGACGGCCCGGTCCGCGGCAACGGCAAGATCATCCAGGAGCTCGAGGCGCAGTTCCGCGGCGCCGGCTGGAACGTCATCAAGGTCGTGTGGGGCCGCGAGTGGGACGCCCTGCTCAACGCCGACAAGGACCGCGCGCTGGTGCACCTGATGAACCAGACGCCCGACGGCGACTACCAGACCTACCGGGCCGAGAACGGCGCGTTCATCCGCGAGAACTTCTTCGGGCGCGACCCGCGCACCAAGCAGCTCGTCGAGAAGATGACCGACGACGAGATCTGGGCGCTCAAGCGCGGCGGCCACGACTACCGGAAGATCTACGCCGCCTACAAGGCCGCGCGCGAGCACACCGGGCAGCCGACCGTCATCCTGGCGCACACCGTCAAGGGCTACGGCCTGGGCTCCGGCTTCGCCGGCCGCAACTCGACGCACCAGATGAAGAAGCTCAAGGGCGCCGAGCTCAAGGCCCTGCGCGACTCGCTGAGCATCCCGGTGACGGACGAGCAGATCGACGCCGACCCGTACCTGCCGCCGTACTACCACCCCGGCCAGGACGACCCGGCGATCCAGTACCTGCAGGAGCGTCGTCGCCAGCTCGGCGGCTACGTCCCCGAGCGCCGCGTGGCCCACAAGCCGCTCGCACTGCCGGAGGACAAGGCGTACGAGCTGCTGAAGAAGGGCTCGGGCACGCAGGAGGTCGCCACCACCATGGCGCTCGTCCGGCTGTTCAAGGACCTGGTGAAGGACAAGGAGTTCGGCAAGCGGCTCGTCCCGATCATCCCGGACGAGGCCCGCACGTTCGGCCTGGACTCGATCTTCCCGAGCGCGAAGATCTTCAACACCAACGGCCAGAACTACCTCGCCGTGGACCGCGACCTCATGCTCTCCTACAAGGAGTCCGAGTCCGGCCAGATCATGCACACCGGCATCAACGAGGCCGGTTCCGCCGCCGCGTTCCAGTCGGTGGGCACCTCGTACGCCACGCACGGCGAGCCGCTGATCCCGTTCTACTTCTACTACTCGATGTTCGGGTTCCAGCGGACCGGCGACCAGTTCTGGGCGGCCGGCGACCAGATGACCCGCGGGTTCCTCATCGGCGCCACCGCGGGCCGGACCACGCTGACCGGCGAGGGCCTGCAGCACGCCGACGGCCACTCCCCGCTGCTCGCGGGCACCATGCCGCACGTCGTGCACTACGACCCGGCGTACGGCTACGAGATCCGGCACATCGTCAAGGACGGCATCCAGCGGATGTACGGGGACGACGGCCGCGACCCCGACGTCATGTACTACCTGACGGTCTACAACGAGCCGATGGTCCAGCCGGCCGAGCCGGAGGACGTCGACGTCGAGGGCATCCTCAAGGGCATCCACCGCATCGCACCGGCCGAGGGCGACGGGCCGCAGGCCCAGATCCTCGCCTCCGGCGTGGCCGTGCCGTGGGCGCTCGAGGCCCGGCAGCTGCTGGCCGACGACTGGGGCGTCCGCGCCGCCGTCTGGTCGGTCACGTCCTGGAACGAGCTGCGTCGCGAGGCCCTGGCCGCCGACCAGCACGCGTTCCTCCACCCGGGCGAGGAGGCGCGCACGCCGTACCTCACCGCCAAGCTCCAGGGCGCCGAGGGCCCGTTCGTCGCCACCACCGACTACGACCACCTCGTGGCCGACCAGGTGCGCGAGTGGATCCCGGGCCGGTACGCCACGCTCGGCGCCGACGGGTTCGGGTTCTCCGACACCCGCGCCGCCGCCCGCCGGCACTTCAAGATCGACGGCCCGTCGGTCGTGGTCCGCGTCCTGCAGCAGCTCGCCCGCGAGGGCAAGGTCGCGCCGGAGGCCCCGGCGCAGGCCATCGAGCAGTACCGCCTGCACGACGTCAACGCCGGCACCTCCGGCAACACGGGCGGCGACTCCTGACCCGCTGACCCGAGCCCGACGACGAGGGGCCCCGCGCCGACCGGTGCGGGGCCCCTCGCCGTCCCGCCCGCCCGCGGCACGGCGCCGGCCGACCGCCGACCGCCCTGGCCGTCCGCACCGACCGCGCGGCCGGGTCCGCATCGCCCACGCTTTCTCGCACTGCCCACGGCGATTCCGGGGGGCGGAGCGAAAATCCGTGGGCGATGCGGGCGATGCGGGCGACGCGGGCGACGTGGTGGGCGACGTGGGCACGCGCGCAGCGCGGCGCCGGGGACGGCGAAGGCCCCGGCGCCCGGGCGGGCGGCGGGGCCTTCGGCCAGGGGTGAGGTGGGGTCAGGCGCCGGCGTGGCGCTCGGCCTGCTCGACCAGACGGGTCAGCTCGCGGCGCATCTGCGCGATCTCGTCCTGCCGCGGGTACAGGTCGAGGCTCGCGAGGTGCTGCTTGGCGTCCATCGGCCGCTCGGCCTCGACGGCGGCGAGCACCAGCTCGCGCCCGACCTCGGGGTCGTGGTCGCGCGGGTGCCAGTGCCCGGTGCCGAGCCCGAGCGCCTCGACAGGCAGCCCCGCCTCGCGCAGCAGCCGCAGCCCGGCGACGAGCGCGCGGCCGGAGGGGTCGCGCTCGGCGGCGGTGGTGAGCCGGCGGACGGTGCCCTCCATGTCGTCGCGCACGGACAGCCGTGCGACCTCGACCAGCGGGTACCAGGCGCGCGGGTTGCCGGCGAGCTCCTCGCCGAGCGACCACACCGCGAGGTCGGCGGCGCGCTGCCGCTCCGCGTCGTCGGCGTCCGCGGTCAGCGGGTCGTCGTCGGAACCGGTGGCGGCGTGCCGGCGGACGATCTCGGCGAGCGCCGCGAAGGCGCGCTCGTCGTTGGGGTCGTCGCCGAGCTTCGAGCGGAGGGCGTCCTCCTGGGGGACGTCACCGTGCCGTGGGGTCGCCCCGGTGGGACGACGCGCCCCGACACGGGACGCAGGCACGGGCCTGCCCAGGAGGCGGCGCAGTCGGGGCAGCAGAGCCATGACGCGACACTATCCGGTGTCCCCGACCTGCACTCCTCGAACGGCCCACCAGGAGCCGGATCGGACCCGGGACCTTTGTCGGTTCCCCACAACGGGGTCCTATGCTCGCCCCATGCCTCAGCCCCGCCGGACGCCTGCCGCCACGGCATCCGCCGCTCCCGCAGCGCCCGCGGCACCGGCAGCGCCGGTCGCCACCACCCCCGCCACGGCCGCCCCGACGGGCCCGTCGACCCCGGCGAGCCCGGCACGCCCGGCACGCCCGGCACGCACCGTGACGACCGAGCCCGCCTCGGACGGCCTGTCCCCCGCGCGCACCCGCACCGGGCGCGGGGGCCGGATGGCGACCGCCCCCGACACCAGCAACGGCGAGACCCTCCGCCGGGTCCGCGAGGGCAGCGGCGTGCTGGCGGCCGCGGCCATGCGCCGCCTGGACGAGGACCTGGACTGGTACCGGGCGCTGCCCGCGGACGACCGGTCCTGGGTCGGGCTGGTCGCCCAGGCGGGCATCACCGCGTTCGTCACGTGGTTCGCGGACCCGTCCCGGCAGCCGCACGGCGTCGGCGAGATCTTCGCGACGGCCCCGCCGGAGCTGACCCGGTCGATCTCGCTGCAGCACACCCTGCAGCTGGTGCGGGTGGTCGTCGACGTGGTGGAGGCGCACAGCGACCGGCTCGCGGCGCCCGGCGGCGAACGGGACCTGCTGGAGGCGGTGCTCCGCTACTCCCGCGAGGTCGCGTTCTCCGCCGCCGAGGTCTACGCCCGGGCCGCCGAGGTCCGCGGCGCCTGGGACGCGCGGCTCGAGGCGCTGGTGGTCGACGCCCTGCTGCGCGGCGACGTCGACGACTCCCTGCGGTCCCGGGTCGCGGCGCTGGGCTGGAGCGGACGCGGCAGCACGCTGGTCGTGGTCGGCACCACGGCGTCCCCGCTCGACGACGTCCGCACCTCCGACCTGCGCCGCGCCACCCGCCGCGCCGCCGACGACGCGCTCGTCGGCATCCAGGGCGACCGGCTGGTGGTGTTCCTCGGCGGGACCGGCGACCTGCGCGAGGCGGCCGCGTCGCTGCTGCCCCGGTTCGGCCCCGGGCCCGTGGTGCTCGGCCCGACAGGCGAGGACCTGGCCGACGCCGCCCGGTCCGCCCGCGCGGCGCTCGCCGGGCTGGTCGCCGTGACCGCGTGGCCCGACGCGCCGCGGCCGGTGCTCGCCGACGACCTGCTGCCCGAGCGGGTGCTGGTCGGCGACGCGAGCGCGCGCGCCGTGCTGGTCGAGCAGGCGTACGTCCCGCTGCTGGCCAGCACCGGCAGCCTGCTGGAGACGCTGACCGCCTACCTCGCGGCGGGCCGGTCGCTCGAGGCCGCCGCCCGCACCCTCTACGTCCACCCCAACACGGTGCGGTACCGCCTGCGCCGCGTCGCCGAGGTCACCGGCTGGGACCCGCTCGACCCCCGCGAGGCCTACGTCCTGCAGCAGGCGCTGGCCGTCGGCCGCCTCGACCACCCGGCCTGACCGGCCCGCGGGCCCCGACGGCGTTGTGGAAGCCCGACAAGTCGGGCATCGGAGGTTGGTGCGCGTCGCGACCGGGCGCGGCCCGCGGGACGGGCAGACTGGTCGGGTGCTCGCGATCGTCTGCCCGGGACAGGGCGCCCAGACCCCCGGCATGCTCAGCCCCTGGCTCGAGCTGCCCGGCACCGCCGACCGCCTGGCGGCCTTCTCGGAGGCCGCGGGCACCGACCTGACGGCCCACGGGACGACCTCCGACGCGGACACCATCCGCGACACGGCCGTGGCCCAGCCGCTGATCGTGTCGACCTCGCTGCTGGCGCTGCGTGCGCTGGAGGACGAGGGCGGCCCGGTCGCCGTCGGCGCCACCGCCGGGCACTCGGTCGGCGAGTTCGCCGCCGCGGCCGTCGCCGGGGTCCTCGAGGACGCCTCGGCGGTCCGGCTGGTCGGCCACCGCGCGCGGTTCATGGCGGAGGCCGCCGCCGCGGAGCAGACCGGCATGGCCGCCGTGCTCGGCGGCGACCCGGACGAGGTCGCCGCGGCCGTCGAGGCCGCCGGCCTGTGGCCCGCCAACGTCAACGGCGGCGGCCAGACCGTCGTGGCGGGGTCGGTGGACGGGCTGGCGCTCTTCGCCGCGAACCCGCCGGCCCGCGCCCGGGTCGTGCCGCTGCAGGTGGCCGGCGCGTTCCACACCCCCTACATGCAGAGCGCGCTCGAGGCGTTCGGCGCCGTCGCCGCGGGCTGGCCCGCCGCCGCGCCGCGCACGGTCCTGCTGACCAACGCCGACGGGTCGGCCTACGCCGACGGCGCGACGGGTGCCGACGTCGTCGGCCGCCTCGTGCAGCAGATCGCCGCGCCGGTGCGCTGGGACCTGTGCCAGGGCACGCTCGCGGAGCTGGGCGTGACCGGCCTGCTCGAGCTCGCCCCCGGTGGTGTGCTCAAGGGGCTGGCCCGGCGTAGCCTGCCGGGGGTGGAGACGGTCGCGATCACCTCGCCGGCCGACCTGCCCGCCGCCCGGGACCTGGTCGCGCGCCACGCGCAGGGCACGTCCGGCACCGCACCGACCGACGACTCCCAGGAGACCGCCCTGTGACCCGACCCACCCTGAACCAGGCCACCGGCCCCGCCCACACGCGGATCCTCGGCCTGGGCGCCGCGCGCGGCGAGAACGTCGTCCCGAACGACGACCTGGTCGGTCCCATCGACTCCTCCGACGAGTGGATCCGCCAGCGCACCGGCATCGTCACCCGCACCCGCGCGGGCGCGGACACCGACGTGCTGGACCTCGCCGAGCGGGCGGGCCGCGAGGCCATCGCGAACGCGGGCCTGCAGGGCTCGGACATCGACGCGGTCATCCTGGCGACGGTCACGTACTTCCACCAGACGCCGTCCGGCGCCGCGGTGCTGGCCGACCGGCTCGGCGCCACCCCGGCGGCCGCGTTCGACGTCTCCGCCGCCTGCGCGGGCTACTGCTACGGCGTGGCCCAGGCGGACGCGCTGGTGCGGGCCGGCGCGGCGCGCAACGTGCTGGTGATCGGCGCCGAGAAGATGAGCGACTTCATCGACCCGACGGACCGCAGCATCTCGTTCCTGCTCGGCGACGGTGCCGGCGCGGTCGTGATCGGCCCGTCCGACACGCCGGGCATCGGCCCGACCGTGTGGGGCTCGGACGGCAGCCAGGCGCAGGCCATCCGCCAGACGCACTCGTGGATCGACGTCCGCGACAACGGCGCCGGCTGGCCGACGCTGCGCCAGGAGGGCCCGAGCGTCTTCAAGTGGGCGGTGTGGCAGATGGCCCCCGTCGCGCAGAAGGCGCTCGACGCCGCGGGCGTGACCGCGGACCAGATCGACGCGTTCATCCCGCACCAGGCCAACATGCGCATCATCGACCAGATGATCAAGACGCTGAAGCTGCCGGAGACGGTCGCGGTCGGCCGCGACATCGCCGACACCGGCAACACCTCGGCGGCCTCGATCCCGCTCGCCACCGAGCGCCTGCTCCGCGAGGGCCAGGTGTCCAGCGGGGCGCTCGCCCTGCAGATCGGCTTCGGCGCGGGCCTCGTCTACGCCGCCCAGGTCGTCGTGCTGCCCTGACCGGGCCGCGACCCGCAGTACCGTTCACCGACCGGAAGACGTCGCCGGGCCCCACGGACCCGGCGCAGCACACACACCAAGGAGACACGATGGCGCACAGCGAGCAGGAGATCCTGGCCGGCCTGGCCGAGATCGTCAGCGAGGAGACCGGCCTGCCGACCGACTCGGTCCTGCCCGAGAAGTCGTTCACGGACGACCTCGACATCGACTCCCTGTCGATGATGACGATCGTGACCCTGGCCGAGGAGAAGTTCGAGGTCCGCATCCCGGACGACGAGGTCAAGAACCTCGCGACCGTCGGCGACGCGGTGTCGTTCATCTCGAACGCCCAGGCCTGAGACACCACCGACCGGGGTCCGCGCCGCCACGCCGGCACCTGGTGCCGGCGTCGACGGGAGCCGTCCAGGCGCCCGCGGCGCGGACCCCGGTCGCGTCCCGGCACCCGGGACCCCCTTGAACCCCGCGACACCCGACACCACCAGGAGCCCTCGATGAGCACACGAGTCGTCGTCACCGGACTCGGCGCCACGACCCCCCTCGGCGGGGACGTGCCCACCACCTGGCAGGCCGCCCTGGCCGGGACGTCGGGTGCGCGCACCCTCGACAACGACTGGTCGGAGAAGTACGGCCTGCCGGTCGACTTCGCGGCCACCCTCGCGGTCCGCCCGGAGGAGGTCCTCCCCCGGCCCGAGATGAAGAAGATGGACCCGTCCGCGCAGTACGCGATCATCGCGTCGCGCGAGGCGTGGGCCGACGCCGGCTCGCCCGAGGTCGACCAGGACCGGCTCGGCGTCGTCGTGTCCTCCGGCATCGGCGGCATCTGGACCACGCTGGACGCGTGGGACACGCTGCGCGAGAAGGGCGCCCGCCGCGTCCTGCCGATGACCGTCCCCATGCTCATGCCGAACTCGCCGTCCGCGTACGTCGAGCTGGAGTTCGGCGCCCGTGCCGGGGCGCACGCCCTGGTGTCCGCGTGCGCGTCCGGCGCCGAGGCGATCGGCTACGCCGTCGACATGATCCGCAGCGGCCGCGCCGACGTCGTGATCGCCGGCGGCACCGAGGCCACGATCCACCCGATGCCGATGGCGGCCTTCGCGGCCTCGCGCACCCTGTCGACCCGCACGGACGACCCGGCCCGCGCGTCCCGCCCGTACGACACGGCGCGCGACGGCTTCGTGATCGGCGAGGGCTCCGGCATCGTCGTCCTGGAGTCCGAGGCGCACGCCGCCGCCCGCGGCGCCCGCGTCTACGCCGAGATCGCCGGCGTGGGCCTGTCCTCGGACGGCTACCACATCACCTCCCCCGAGCCCACGGGCCGCGGGCAGATCGCGGCGATGCGGATGGCCATGAAGGACGCCGGCATCGGCACCGCGGACGTCAAGCACGTCAACGCGCACGCCACCTCCACCGTGGTCGGCGACCTCATCGAGGCCCGCGGCGTCCGCGAGACCCTGGGCTCCGACGCCGACGGCGTGGTGCTGTCCGCGACCAAGTCGATGACCGGTCACCTGCTCGGCGGCGCCGGCGCGCTCGAGACCGTGTTCTCGGTGCTGGCGGTGCACGACCGGCAGGCGCCCCCGACGATCAACGTCGAGGACCCGGACCCCGAGCTGGTGCTGGACCTGGTCCGCGACAAGCCGCGCGCGCTGCCCGAGGGCGACCTCGCGGTGGTCAACAACTCGTTCGGCTTCGGCGGGCACAACGTGGCCCTGGTGGTCACGAACGCCTGAGCCCGCGCCGCGCGCGACGACGCCCGGTCCGCCCCTCGCCGGCGGGCCGGGCGTCGTGCGTCAGAGCCGGTGCGCCAGCGCGCCGACCGCCTCGCGGGCCAGCACCGCGTCCCGCCGCGCCAGCGCGCGCAGCCCCGCCCCGACCTCGGCGCCCAGGTCGAACGACGGCGCGACCAGCCACTCGGTCTGGAGCCCGTCCCAGAGGGCCATCAGCTGCCGCGCGAACCGCTCCGGGTCGACGTCCGGGTGCGCCCAGCCGCGCTCCTGCAGGTCGCGGAGGAACCGCGCGTACTGCTCCACGATCCCGGCCCGGCGCCGGAGCGCCCAGGCGTGCGCGGGGTGGTCGGGGTCGGTGGCCTCGGCGCTCATGCTGACGAACAGCCGGAGCACCCGCGGGTCGGACAGCTCGGCGTTCACGACCGCGGCCAAGGCCACCGCCGGGTCCTCGTCCCGAGGAGCCGGGTCGGCCCGGCGCTCGACCCGGCGCGCCTCCTGGCGCGCGTCCGCGTGCTCCAGCGCCGCGACCAGCAGGTGGTCCCGCGAGGGGAAGTGGTAGAGGACCTGCGACTCGGTGAGCCCGGCGCGCCGCGCCACCTCGGCGAGCGTGAGGTTCCGGTGCCCGGCCTCGACCACCAGCTCGTAGCCGTGCCGGCCGACGGCCTCGATGCGGCCCCGGGTCTTGGCGTAGGGACCACGCCGGGGCTGCGCGCTCGTCGACATGGCACCGAGGGTACCGGCGGCCCCGCGCCGCCCGAAACCGGATCTCCGTCGGTTTCCACCGGCCCCGAGACGGGCCAGCGTGACGACAGGTTGTGCGCCCAGGCGTGCAGAACGTCCATCTGCGCCCGAAATGAGAGTGTGCTGGTGTTTGACTCGCGCCGCACCAGCTGACCGGGGTCGCGTCGCGGACGACGCCGACCTCGACGCACGAGATGAGGCCAACGATGCCCAGGAAGCAACCACGACGGCTGTCGACGCCCGTGGCGGTCGGCGCGTACGCGCTGTGCGCCGCGCTCGCCGGCGGGCTCGTCGTCGGGAACGTCTACGCGACCAAGTACGCCGACCTGGTGTCGGTGTACCTCGACCAGCCGACCCAGAAGGTGGTCACGGCCGAGGGCGAGGACGCGGAGTACTTCACCAGCGACTTCACGTCCGACGAGGAGCGCCAGGCGTACCTGGCCGACGTCGGCACCCGCATCTCCGAGGAGGGCATCACCCTGCTCGAGAACGACGGCGCGCTGCCGCTCGCCGACGGCGCGCGGATCAGCGTGTTCGGCCAGAGCGCCGTCGACCCCGTCTACGGCGGCACCGGCGCCGGCTCGCTGGACACCTCGCAGGCGGTCACGCTGGAGGACTCGCTCACGGACGCGGGCTTCGAGCTCAACCGGACGCTGTGGGACTTCTACGCGTCGGGCGCCGGCTCCGAGTACCGCCGAACGGTCCCCGACGTGTACGGCGAGGGTGCGTTCGCGGTGAACGAGGTGCCGCAGAGCGCCTACACCGATGAGGTCCGCGCCTCCTACGCCGACTACGCGGACGCCGCCGTCGTCGTGCTCGGCAGGTCCGGCGGCGAGAGCAAGGACCTGATCGCGACCGGCGACCCGGCGGCCGGGACGTACCTGCAGCTGACGCCCGACGAGCGGGACCTGCTGACCGCCGCCACCGCCGGGTTCGACACCGTCGTGGTGCTGCTCAACACGCAGAACCCGGTGGAGCTCGGGTTCCTCGAGGAGTACGACGTCAGCGCCGCGCTCTGGGTCGGGGCGTACGGGCAGACGGGCGCCGCAGCCGTCGGCCGGGTGCTGGACGGCGAGGTCAACCCGTCCGGCGCGCTCGTCGACACCTACGCCTACGACTCCCTGAGCGCCCCGAGCACGGCGAACCTCGGCTCGTACGAGATCGCGAACTCGGAGGTCGACCGGGGCGACCGGTACATGGTCTACGCCGAGGGCGTCTACGTCGGGTACCGGTACTACGAGACCCGGTACGAGGACGTGGTGCTCGGCACCGGGAACGCGGGCGACTTCGACTACGCCACGGCGGTGCAGTACCCGTTCGGCCACGGCGAGTCGTACACGACGTTCGACTGGTCCGACTACACGGTGACGGAGGGCGACGACGCGTTCGAGGTCGCCGTCACCGTCACCAACTCCGGCGACGTGGCGGGCAAGGACGTCGTGCAGGTCTACCTGCAGCAGCCGTACTCCGACGAGGACCGGGCGAACGGCGTCGAGGAGCCCGCCGTCGAGCTGGCGGGCTACGCCAAGACCGGCACCCTGGAGCCCGGCGCGAGCGAGACCGTGACCGTCGAGGTGCCGCGCGAGCTGATGCGGTCCTACGACGCCGACGGCACGGGGACCTACGTGGTCGGCGCGGGCGACTACTACCTCGCCGCGGGCACCGACGCGCACGTCGCGCTCAACAACATTCTCGCGGCCAAGGGCTTCACCACCGCCGACGGCATGACCGACGACGGCGACCCGGCCTTCGTGCACGACGTGGCGGTCGCCGAGACCGACGCGACCACCTACGCCGTCTCCGCCGAGACGGGCACCGAGGTGACCAACCAGTTCGCGCACGCCGACCTGCGCACCTACGACGAGGACTTCACCTACCTGAGCCGGTCCGACTGGACGGGCACCTGGCCGACGACCTACGCCGACGGCTCCTGGACGGCCCCGGAGCAGCTGCTGGCCGACCTGGAGATCCCGGACGTCGAGGACCCCGACGCCGAGCAGCCCGAGGTGGGCGCCGTCGACGACGCCTACGGCGAGCTGAACGCCGCGATGCTGGTCGGCGAGGAGCACGACGCGCCCGCCTGGGACGCGCTGGTCGGCCAGATGACCGAGTCCGAGCTCGACGAGCTGGTGCGCGTGGGCGGCTACGCCACCAAGCGCGTCGACTCGGTCCAGCTCCCGGCCACCGTCGACAAGGACGGCCCGGCCGGCATCTCCGACACCCTGGTCGGCGGCCAGTCGGGCATGGGGTACCCGCCCGCCATCGTGCTGGCCTCGACCTTCAACACCGACCTGGCCGAGGAGTTCGGCGTGGCGATCGGCGAGGACTCCCTCGACCTCGGCGTCACCGGCTGGTACGGCCCCGCCCTCAACATCCACCGCTCGCCGTACAGCGGCCGCAACTTCGAGTACTTCTCCGAGGACGCGCGGCTGTCGGGCGTGATGAGCGCCGCGGTGGTCGAGGGCGCGCAGTCCAAGGGCGTCCTGGTGTTCATGAAGCACTTCGCGCTCAACGACCAGGAGACGGACCGCATCGGCCTGGTCACCTTCGCCGACGAGCAGGCGATCCGCCAGCTCTACCTCGCACCGTTCGAGGTCACCGTCCGCGACGGCGGCGCCCGGGGCGCGATGGCGGGCATGAACCGCATCGGCCCGGTGTGGTCCGGCGCGGACGCGGGGCTGATGACCGCGACCCTGCGCGACGAGTGGGGCTTCGCCGGCGTCGTCGTCACCGACCAGGCGTCCTTCGACGTGTTCGCCTACGAGGACCTGCGCGCCGGGCTGGCCGCGGGCACCGACCTGTGGCTCAACACGGACGCCGACCTCTGGCGGCTCTCGGACGACGAGATGACGCCGACCGTGCTGGCGCACATGCAGCGCGCGGCGCACAACATCGCCTACGCCGTGGTCGGCAGCAACGCGATGAACGGGCTCTCCGCGGGCTCCGAGCTGGTCTCGGTCACGCCGCCGTGGAAGTGGGCCCTGTACGCCGCAGACGTGGTGCTCGGGCTGGTCGCCGTGGGGGCGGTCGTCCTGGTCACCCGCAGGCTGGTCCGGGAGCGGCGGCAGCCCGCCGCCACCCCGGCAGCCTGAACCGGCGCCGGACCCGGGCCCGCCCAGCACCGGGCGGGACCGGGTCCGGCGTCCGCACGCTCAGTACCCGCTGAACGCGTCCGTCCGCACCCGCCGCACCCCGGCGCGCCGCAGCAGCGCCCGGGTCGTGTCGACCATCGCGGGCGGGCCCGAGACGTACGCGTCGCGGGACGCCGCGTCCGGGACCGCCTCCGCCAGCAGCCCCGGCGTGAGGCGGCGCTCCCCCAGGTGCACCCAGCCCGCGGGCAGCCCGTCCTGCTCCGCCGTCGACGACAGCACGAGCACCCGCGCGCCCGCGGCGGTCAGCGGCTCGGCGTACGCCAGCTCGGCGTGGTCGGTGACCGCGTACACCAGCACGACGTCCCGCCGCTCCCCCGCCGCGGCCAGCGCGGCGAGCTGGCTGGCGAAGGGCGTCACGCCGATGCCGCCCGCGACCAGCAGCAGCGGCCGCGCGGGGTCGGCCGGCAGCACGAAGTCGCCGCCGAGCCCGGTGGCCCGGACCCCGGCCCCCACCGGGAGCGCACCCAGCGCGCGCTTGAACGTGCTCGCCCGCTCCGGCACCGTCAGCGCCACGGTGAGCTCGTCCGCCGACGGCGCCGACGACACGCTGAACACCCGCCGCGTGCCCCGTGCGTCGGGGCGGGGGTGCGGCACGGTCAGCTCCACGTACTGGCCCGGCCGGAACCGCACGGGCCGGTCGGCCCGGAACCCGACCTCCACGGTGCGCGGCGTGAGCCGGCGCTGCCCGGTGACGGTCAGCCGGACCGCGCCGCGCTGACCGAAGCCGAACGCGAGCAGGTTGCCGACCAGCAGCGCGGCCTCGGGCGTGCTGAACAGCGGGCCGAGGTGGTACGGCACGGCGAGGACGGCAGCGACCACGACCGCCTCCAGCAGCTGCTGCCACCGGCGCGGCGGGAGGGTCAGCGGCTCGGTCAGCATGACGCCGCCCAGGAACAGGATCGGGTACGACACCAGCGCCGTGCTCACGGCGTCGAGCACCGGCTCCCCGCCCGACGCCAGCCGCACGGCGACGAACACCGTCGCCGCCGCCACGAACGTGCCCACCGGCGCGTACCGCCGGGTGCGGACGACGACCACGACGGTCAGCAGCAGCACGGGGACCAGCAACCAGCGGTCGGCCACCCACCAGGTCGTCGCATCCCAGCCGGTCAGGCCGATCACGAACGCGCCCGCGGCGGCCGGGTTGAGCACGTGCCGGCCGCGCCAGGCCAGCAGGTACTTCGACGCGTTCGCGAGCACCGCCGCCAGCGCCAGGGTGCCGAGGTAGCGCACCTCCAGCGTCGGCCAGAACAGGAACAGCAGGATCAGGCCCGTGATGACCGCCGACTCGGTGTGCGGCCGGGTCCGGGCCGCCAGGGCGGCCACCCAGGCGCCGGCGACCGACGCGCCCACCGCGACCAGCGCGCTCACGACGATCGCCCCGGGCTCGACGAACAGCACCCCGGCGAGCGACAGCACCAGGGCCACCAGCGCGAGCGCCGACAGCCCGAGCGTCAGCAGCCGGTACATCGTCACGCGGCCGAGCCGCTCATCGACCCGGCCGAGCACCGCGGACCCGCTCATGCGAAGACCTCCCCGTCGATGCCCAGCGACCAGCGGACGCCGCCGTCCGCCCGCAGCACCACGTACCGGATGCCGAACCGCGACGCGACCAGGTCGGGCTCGGCGAAGAACAATGCGGTCGCGGCGACGTCCGCCACGAGCGCGGACGGGCCGACGGCCCAGGTGGCCAGCACGTCCTGCGTCGGGACCCCGGTGCGCGCGTCGACCACGTGGTGCACCCCGGGCGCCCACGCCCGCCGGTTGGTCGCCGAGCCGCACAGCGCACCCTCCGCCAGCCGCAGCACCCCGAGCGCCCGGGTGGTGTCCCGCGGGTCCTCCAGCGCGACCGTCAGCGGGTCCGGCACCGCGGCCCGCAGGTCGCCGCCCGCGTCCACCACGTGCTCGGTGACCCCGTGCGCGGCCAGCACCCCGGCGACCAGGTCCACCAGGTAGCCCTTGCCGCCGGCGCCGACGTCGAGCAACGCCGGCTCGTCCAGCGTCAGGGAGCGGCCGTCGGGCGACCGCCGCGCGGCGGTGCGCCAGTCGGGGGCCGGGGTCGCCAGCAGGGTGCCGGCGGCGTCCCGGCGCGGGCGCAGCGAGTACGCGGCGTCGTAGCCGAGGCCCTCCAGCGACCGGCCGACCAGCGGCTGCACCGCGCCGTCCGTGCAGCGTGCCGCGACGTCGTAGGCGTCCAGCAGCGGCCCGGCGTCGTCGGGGAGCCGGTACGTGCCGGCCCCGCCCCGCGCGACCGCCGCCACCCAGGAGTCGCCCCGGAACCGGGACCAGTCGCGGTCGAACCGCGCGATCCGCTCGTCCACCGCCGCCCGGACCCCCGGGTCCAGCGGCGCCGGGGTGTCGATCGTCCAGCGCGTGCCGATGGCGTCGAAGCCGGTGCTAGACCTCGGCATCGGCGCGGATCTGGTCGAGCGCCGCGTTGAACCCGTCACCGGTCAGCGACGACCCGGACACCTTGTCCACCGACAGCCCGGAGAGCTCCGCGCCGACGACCTCGTCGGCGATGCCCGAGGCGAACTCGTCCTGGAACCGGGCCGCGTTGCCGCCGGTCGCCTCCGGGGTGACCGTCACGTCGGTCACCACGTCGTCCGCCACGGTGACCTCCACGGAGATCGACTCCTCGCCGCCCGGGGTCTCGTACGAGCCCTCGGCGGTGTACGTGCCGTCGGTGTAGGTGCCCGTGGTCGCGCCCGCGGTGCCGTCGGTGCCGGCGCCCGCGGTGGCCTCGGAGCCTCCGTCGGAGTCGGCGTCCGACTGGGAGCTCGCGGGGGCGTCGCCCTCGGTGGCGGCGTCCGCGTCGCCGCACGCGGCGACCGCCACGACCACGGACAGACCGGACAGGACGGTGAGGGTGCGGCGTCGGATCGATCGGGCCATGGTGCTGCCTCCCTGGTCCCGGACGTCCCCGGGCTCGTGCGGTGCTTGCGGCCGACATGTTGTCGTGACAACGACGCTAGGCACGCTTCCTGCGAAACGCCTGGGAACCGCGGATGCGCCGGCGGTGCGTCGGTGCCCGGCCGGACGCTGAGGGGTGCTGGCACCGCGGGCGGCCCCGCACCGGGGGGCCGGCCGCTGCGGGCACCGGGCGGTCGAGGGCCGAGCGGTGCGCCGGTCGCGCGGCGCCCCAGGTGGCTCGCGGCGTGCCCGTCGCGTCCCGGCCCTCGCGTCCTCCCGTCCTCACCCCGGCGAGGTCGTCACACGTCGGCGAGGTCGTCACTCGTACGTGACGACCTCGCGACGTCTGACGACCTCGAGCACCGGCCCACGCCCGCGACGAGGTCCGCAGCCGGGAGTTGCCGGCAATCCCCCGCCCCGGCGGCAGGGCTGCGAAGGCGGTCAGCCGACGCGGTGCAGCCAGCGGACCGGCGCGCCGGCTCCCGCGTAGCGGAACGGCTCCAGCTCGTCGTCCCAGGCCTGGCCGAGCGCGAGCGCGAGCTCGGCCCGCACGGTACCGGCGTCGCCGGCGTCCAGCGCGGCGCGGATGCGGTCCTCGGGCACCACGACGTTGCCGTGCACGTCGGTCTGCGCGTGGAAGATCCCGAGCTCGGGGGTGTGGCTCCACCGGGCGCCGTCGCTGCCGTGGCTGGCGTCCTCGGTCACCTCGTAGCGCAGGTGCGTCCAGCCGCGCAGGGCGGAGGCCAGGCGCGCGCCGGTGCCCTGGCTGCCCTGCCACGAGTGCTCGGCGCGCAGCATCCCGGGCGCGGCAGGCTGCTCCGTCCACTCCATGGACACGCGCGTGCCCAGCACGTTGCCCGCCGCCCACTCCAGGTGCGGAGCGAGCGCGCGCGGCGCGGAGTGCACGAAAAGGACACCGCGGGTGATAGCACCAGCCATGTCATCCCTCCCGGTTCGGCTCGAGGTTCGTCTTCCCCAACGGCCTCGTCCCGATTCCCGGGTGGTACGCACGGTGTCGCGGCGTGCAGGCACAGCATGCCTGATGAGGGCCGGTGCGCACCAGCGCTCCGGCCCTCCTCGGTGAATCTGCCCGGTTTGCCCGGACCCGGGACGACCCGGGCGGACGCGTCAGAGCGTCTCGCGGATGGCCCGCATCGCCTTCTTGCGCACCGAGCGGTCCAGCCGGTCGATGTACAGGTGCCCGTCCAGGTGGTCGACCTCGTGCTGCAGGCAGCGCGCCATCAGCTCGACGCCCTCGACGACGACCTCCTTGCCGTCGAGGTCGTGCCCGACCACCCGCGCGTACCAGGCGCGGCGCGTCGGGAACCACAGCTCGGGCACGGACAGGCAGCCCTCGTCGCCGTCCTGGTAGTCCTCGGACAGCTCGACGATCGTCGGGTTCAGCACGTAGCCGATCTCGTCGTCGATGTTCCAGGAGAACGCCCGCAGGCCGACGCCGATCTGGTTCGCGGCGAGCCCGGCGCGGCCGTCGTGGTCCACCGTCTCGAGGAGGTCCTCGACCAGCCCGCGGACCCGGGCGTCGATGGTGGTCACCGGCTCGCAGGGGGTGCGCAGCACCGGGTCGCCCACCACGCGGATCTCTCTCATCGCCATGGGGACGATTCTTCCATGACCCGGCTGCCGCCCGCGGACCGGCGCGTCGGCCGGTCCGCGGGCGACGACCGTCACACCCCGGAGCCGCCGACCAGCGCGTCCAGCTCGCCGTAGTCGATGCCGTCCGCCACCGCCGTGTACGTGCCGGCCGTCGCGAGCTCGACCGCGGCCCGGCGCACCACGGCGTAGGCCGCCTCGGCGACCGACGAGCCCAGGCTGACCCGCGCGACGCCCAGCCGCCCGAGCTCGGCGACGGGGGGCAGGCCCGGCCGGACCATGACGTTGAGCGGCACGGGCACCGCCGCCGCGAGGGCGGCCACGGTGCCGGGGTCCACCACGCCGGGGACGAACACGCCGTCCGCCCCGGCCGCCACGTACCGCCGCGCGCGGGCGACCGCCTCCGCGAGCAGCGCGTCCGGGTCGCCGGTCCCGGCCAGGAAGACGTCGGTGCGCGCGTTCACGAACAGCGCCACCCCCGCCCGGTCCGCCGTCTCGCGCGCGACGGCCACGCGCGCGGCCAGCCCCTCGGGACCGCACGCGCCGTCCTCCAGGTTGACCCCCACGGCGCCGGCGTCCAGGAGCCCCGCGACGGTGACCGCGACGTCCCCCGCGTCCGCGGCGAAGCCGCCCTCGGCGTCGACCGTCACGGGCACGTCCACCGCGTCGACGATGCGCCGGACACCGGCGAGCAGGGCGTCGCGGTCCAGGCGGTCGCCGTCCCGCGCGCCGAGCGCCCAGGCGAAGCCGGCGCTCGTGGTGGCGAGCGCGGGCGCACCCGCCGCCTCGACGACCCGGGCGCTCGCGACGTCCCAGACGTTGGCGAGGGCGAGCGGGGCGGCGGGGTCGTGCAGGGCGTGGAAGCGGAGCGCGCGCTCGGCGGTGGCTGCGCGCCGGGCGGGGTCGTGGGTCGTCATGCGCCCAGTCCAGCGCGCGCGCCGGTGCTGCGTCTCGCGGATTTCGGACGACGTCCGTCGGTTCCCGGCCGGTGTGACCGGAGGAACGCCCCGTCGGCATGACACCGGAGGGTCCCGGATCTAGTCTTTTGTACTGACCAGTCAGTACTAAGAATCAACGAGGTGACGGCATGTCCTCCACGCAGCCGGACCCGTCGACGGGTGACCGGACCCCCGACGGCCCGTGGGACGTCCCGCCGGACGTCCTGACGGACCTCGCGCCCGGCGTCGGCCCGGACACGGCCGAGCCCGGCGCGGATCCGGAGCCGGCAGCCGCCGCCGTGCGTGCCCGCGGGCTGCGGCTCACCGGGTCGCGCGGACCGGTCTACGGGCCCGTCGACCTGGACCTGCCGGCCGGTGCGCTCACGGTGGTCCAGGGGCCGCAGGGTGCCGGGCGGTCCAGCCTGCTGCTGACCCTCGCCGGCCGGATGGTCCCGGACGCCGGCAGCGAGCTCACGGTCCTCGGCGAGCCGCTCCCCCGGCGCCGCACCACCGTCCAGCGGCGGGCCGCCGTCGCGGGGTTCGCGGGCGTCGACGAGCTGGACGACGCGGTCACCGTCGGCGACGTCGTCCGCGAGCGGATCGCGTGGCTCACGCCGTGGTACCGGCGCACCGGCTGCGTCACGCAGACGACCTTCGCCGACCTGGCCGCACCCGTGTTCGGCGACCGGCCGCTCCCCCGGGTCGGCACGGTCGTCTGGGACCTGGACGAGGTCGACGTCATGCTGCTGCGCGTCACGCTGGCGCTCGCCCAGCGTCCCGACCTGCTGGTCGTCGACGACCTGGACCAGGTGCACGACTCCGGCCGGCGCCAGACGGTGTGGACCCGGCTCGAGGCCCTGGCCGCCACCGGGACCACCGTGATCGCCTCCGTCGCCTCGCTCGACGAGGCCGCGCGGATGCGCTGGTCGACGCCGCCCGAGGTCGTGCACCTCGCCACCGGCCCGCACGCCGTGCCCGCCGCCTGATCCTGCTGCTCCTGTCCTGAGGACCCCCGATGCTCTCCTTCCTGTCGACCGGCACCGAGCTGCGCCGGTTCCGCCGCGGCGTGCTGCCGAAGCTCGCCGTGGTCGCGATGCTCGCCATCCCGCTGCTGTACGGCGCCCTGTACCTCTGGGCGTACTGGGACCCGACCGGCAACCTGGACCGGCTGCCCGTCGCCCTGGTGAACGCCGACCAGGGCGCCACCCGCGACGGCGAACCGCTGCACGCCGGTGCCGACGTCGTCGACGAGCTGCTCGACTCCGAGGCGCTGGACTGGCGCCCGGTCGACGCGACCACCGCGGCCGACGGCGTGGCGGACGGGACCTACTACTTCGCGGTCACGGTCCCCGCGGACTTCTCGGCGGACATCGCCTCGATCGGCGGCGACGCCCCCGCCGCGGCCGAGATCGACGTCACCTACAACGACGCCAACTCCTACCTCGCCTCCACCCTCGGGCGCAGCGCGATGACGCAGATCCGCGCCGCCGTCTCCGCCACCATCGGCGAGCAGGCCGTCGACCAGGTGCTGGTCGGCCTCGGCTCCGCACGGGACGGGTTCGCTCAGGCGTCCGACGGCGCGCTCACCCTGACCGCGGCGAGCGGGGACCTGTCCTCCGGGGCGCACCAGGTCGCCGACGGCGCGACGTCCGCGGCCGACGGGGCGGCGCAGCTCGCCTCCGGCTCCTCCGACCTGGCCGGCGGCGCCGCCCGGCTCGACTCGGGCGCCGCGCAGCTGTCGTCGGGCGCGGGCACCCTGTCCTCCGGCGCGGCCACCGCGGCCTCCGGGGCGGCGGCTCTCGCGTCGGGGGCGCAGCAGCTCGCGGCCGGCACGCAGACCGCCGCCGGCAGCGCGACGACCCTGGCCGACGGCGCCTCCGCGGTCAGCGACGGCGTGGACACCCTCGCCGGGACCGTCGCGGGGCTGCAGACCGCCGCCGGGGACCTCGGCGTCGACCTCACCTCGGTCGGCGACGCGCTCGGCGCCCTCGCCCGGGAGCAGGCGGTGACGGGCGACACCGACGCGGCCGCGCGCATCCAAGCCCAGCTCGCCGCCCTGCAGCAGGCCGTCGCCGGCGTGCCGGTCCCGGACGACCCCGACGCGGCGGCGGCCGACCTGGCCCGGCTGGTCGACGGGGCGCACCAGGTCCGGGACGGGTCCGCCGCGCTGTCCGCCGGCCTCGGCACGCTCGCCGGCTCCTCCGGCGACCTCGCCGCGGGCGCCGCGACGCTGGCGGACGGCACCGCCCAGGTGGCCACCGGGGCCGCCACCCTCGCCACGAGCTCCGGCACGCTCGCCTCCGGTGCGGCCGAGCTGGACGGCGGCGCGCAGACCCTCGCGTCCGGCGCCGCCGGCCTCGCGACCGGCACCGGCACCCTCGCGTCCGGCGCGACGCAGGTCGCCGACGGCACCGACCAGCTGGGGGACGGCAGCCGCCGGCTCGCCGACTCCCTCGCCGACGGCGCGGCGCAGATCCCCGACGACGACGACGCCACGCGCTCCGACCGCGCCGACGCGCTGAGCACGCCGGTCGGGCTCGCGAGCACGGACGTCGCCGCCGCGGACGGGTACGGCGAGGGGTTCGCGCCGTTCTTCATCCCGCTCGCGCTGTTCGTCGGTGGGCTCATCACCTGGCTGCTGCTGCGGCCGCTGCCCCCGCGCGGCCTCGCCACCCCGGCCCGGGGCTGGCGGATCGCCCTGGCCGGCTACCTGCCGGCGCTGGCCATCGGCGTCGGCCAGGTCGTCGTCCTGCTGGCGGTCGTGCACCTCGGCCTCGGGCTCGGCATGTCGACGGTGCTCGGCACGGTGGCGTTCACCGTCCTGGTCGCCGCGGCGTTCCTCGCCGTGCAGCAGATGCTCACCGCGGTGCTCGGCCCGGCGGCCGGCAAGGTCGCGATCATCGCGCTGCTCATGCTGCAGCTGACCGCCGCCAGCGGCACCTACCCGGTCGAGACGACGCCGTCGTTCTTCCAGTGGCTGCACCCCGGGCTGCCGATGACCTACGCCGTCACCGGCCTGCGCGAGCTGACGACCGGTGGGACGGACGGGCGGCTCTGGTCGTCGGTCGGCGCGCTGCTGCTCTTCCTGCTGGGGTCCCTGGCGATCACCTCGTGGCGCGCGGCACGGCAGCGCACGTGGACGCTGTCCCGGCTGCACCCCGCGCTGTCCATCTGAGCGGCAGGGTCCGACCGAACGCCACCGATCTGAGAGGCTGGGCGCCATGCCGACCGCCGCCGACGCCGTCCCCACGGCCCCCGCGACCGCCGACACCCGCACCGGGACGTCGCCCGGCGGACGCCGGGACACCCGCCGGGCGATCATCGAGGCGACCGTCGCGCTGATCGCCGACCGCGGGTTCTCCGCCACGTCGGTCGACGACATCGCGGACCGCGCGGGCGTCGCGAAGGGCAGCGTCTACTACAACTTCGGGTCCAAGGGCGCGCTGTTCGAGTCCGTGCTGACCGAGGGCCAGCAGGCGCTCACCAGCGCGCTGCGCGGTGCCGCCGACGGCCGCACCGGCCGCGAGGCCGTCGGCGCGCTGGTGCACGAGCTGCTCGCCCAGATCCAGGGCCACCCGGACTTCGCCAAGGTGCTGGTCGCCGAGGTGTTCCGCACCGGCCGCGACTGGCAGGAGTCCATCCGGCAGGTCCGGGACGAGGCGTTCGCGGTCTTCGCGGAGGTGGTGGCGGCGTCCTGGCCGCACCGAGACCCCTCGCTCACCGCCGCGGCGATGTTCGGCGCCACGCTCGTGGCCGGCCTGGAGTGGCTGGCGTTCCAGCCCGAGCGGCCCGTGGCGGACGTGCGGCGGGCGGTGCTGGCGACGGTGCTCGACCCGCTCTGACCTGCTCGGACCGGGGCTCGACCCGGTCCTCGACCCGCTGTGCCCCGAGCGGTGGCGACCCCGGGACGCGGAACGGCCCGGCGAGCAGGTGCTCGCCGGGCCGTCCCGGAGGTGCTGCGGTTCGCTCAGTAGCGGCCGGCCTGCTGCGGCACCGCGCCGAGCAGCTCCATGACCTCGGCCTCGAGGAACCGGCGGTGGCCGCCGAGGGTGCGGACCGCGGACAGCTTGCCCGCCTGCGCCCAGCGCGTGACCGTCTTCGGGTCGACGCGGAACATCACCGCGACCTCACCGGGGGTGAGCAGCGAGGTGGAGGCCTGCGTCGGGAGCTGGGCCTCGAGGGGGTACGTCATGATGACTCCTAGTCGGTTCGGTAGCCCGGCTGACCTCGTAGGTCCCGTGGCTTTGCGTCCCCGCCTTGCAGCGGGTTTGCCGTTGTCGCTCAACGGGTAGAACTATACAGAAATCGGACAGATCGGCAAGTACCACCCGAGAGCGGACAAACTCGCAGGTCAGCGGTGTGTGCGCTCACATCGCGGACGCCGGTCCCAGTACCCGACCCGTTCCGGGGCCGCCACCGGGGCCACCCCTGCTCCGCGCGACGTCACCCGTCCGGAGCAGCGACCGCGTGCGGAGGTCGCCCACGCCGCCCTCGCGGACGTCCCCGATCACCGGTCCGCCGCCCCGGTCGGTGCACCACCCCGGGGCGCACCCGCCGAACCGCGCGGCGCAGCGCGGTGGGTCAGGCGCCGCCGTCCGGGTCGAACCGGTAGCCCATCCCCGGCTCCGTCAGCAGGAACCGCGGTGCCGCCGGGTCCGGCTCCAGCTTCTTGCGCAGCTGCGAGAGGTAGAGCCGCAGGTAGCCCGTGTCGGTGACGTGCTCGGAGCCCCAGATGTCCTGCAGCAGGGTCTGCCGGGTGACCAGCCGCCCGGCGTTGCGGACCAGCATCTCGAGGATCCGCCACTCGGTGGGCGTCAGCCGCACCGGTTCCGGCGCACCGCCGGCCACCGCGTCCCGGGTCACCGTCGTCGCGGTGAGGTCGACGACGACGTCCCCGATCCGCACCAGCGGCTCGGCGTCCTGCCCGGGCACGCGGCGGGTCAGCGCACGGATCCGGGCGAGCAGCTCGTCCACGCCGAACGGCTTGGTCACGTAGTCGTCGGCACCGGCGTCGAGCGCCTCGACCTTGTCGGCCGATCCCGTCCGGCCCGACAGCACGAGGATCGGGGCGCTGGTCCACCCGCGCAGCCCGTGGATCACGTCGACGCCGTCCAGCTGCGGCATCCCGAGGTCGATCAGGTAGAGGTCGGGCTTGTGCTCGATGGCCTGGTTCAGCGCGGCCGTGCCGTCCGTGGCGACCAGGATCTCGTAGCCGCGCGCACGCAGGGTGATCCGCAGCGCCCGCAGGATCTGCGGGTCGTCGTCGGCGATGAGGATCTTCACGACGCCACCTCCTGCGCGCCCGACTGGCGCAGCGCGATCACCATGGTGAGCCCGCCGCCGGGGGTGTCCTCGGGGCTCAGCGTGCCGCCCATCCCCTCGGTGAACCCGCGGGACAGGGCGAGACCGAGCCCGAGCCCGGTGGCGTTGTCCGTGTCCCCGAGCCGCTGGAACGGCAGGAACAGGTCGGACCACCGCTCGGCGGGCACCCCGGGGCCGTGGTCGACCACCCGGACCTCCACGCGGTCGGCGAACGCGCTCGTCTGCACCCGCGCCGGCACACCGGCGGGGCTGGCGTGCACGGCGTTGGCCAGCACGTTCACCAGCACCCGGCGCAGCAGGGCCGGGTCCGCCTGCACGGCCGGCAGGTCGGGGTCGAGCTCCAGGTGCACCAGGTCCGGCCCCAGACCGAGCTCGTCCAGGGCGGGCAGGATCACCTCGTCGACGTCCGTCGGGCGGCAGGACACCCCCAGCACGCCCGCCTGCAACCGGCTCACGTCGAGCAGGTCCGTGACCAGGCCGGTCAGCGTCGCCAGGCTCTCGTCCGCCGTCGCCAGCAGCTCGGCCCGGTCGTCGGCCGTCAGGTCGACGTCGGCGGACCGCAGGCTGCCGACCGCGGTGGTCGCCGCGGTCAGCGGGCGGCGCAGGTCGTGGCTGACGGCGGACAGCAGGGCGCTGCGCACCTGGTCGGTCTCCCGCAGCGGCCCGATCGCGTCGGCGGTGCGGCTGAGCCGCTGGTGCTCGAGCGCCGCGGCCAGCTGCGTGCGGACCACGCCCAGCAGCCGGTTGCCGACGCCGTCGACGTCGTCCGGGTCGACCCGTCCCTCGCCGCCGGGGTCCAGGTCCAGCACGGTGTGCTCGTCGACCGGCACCGCCGGTGACCCGGGCCGCACCGTGCCGGACTCGGCCAGCACCTCCTCGCCCGCGCGCAGCCGCGCACCGGCCAGGCCGAACGCCTCCTGGGCCCGCTCGACCAGCGCCGCGAGCGCGTCCTGGCCCCGCAGCACCCCGCCCGCCACGGTCGCCAGCAGCTCGGACTCCGCGCGCGCCCGCGCCGCGACCCGGGTCCGCCGCGCGGCGACGTCGACCACCGCGCTGACCAGGACCGCGTTCGCGACGTAGAGCACCAGGGCGGCGGCGTGCACCGGGTCGGCGACGCTCACGGTGTGGATCGGCGCGACGAACAGGTAGTTCAGCGTCAGGCCCGACAGCAGCGCGGACAGCAGCGCCGGCCACAGCCCGCCGACCAGCGCGACCACCACCACCAGCAGCTGGTACGCCAGCACGTCGCCCGCCAGGGACTCCTCGCTGCGACCCGCGACCAGCCAGGCGGTCAGCAGCGGCCCCAGCACCAGCGCCAGGACGAACCCGAGCACCCGGCGCCGCACGGTGAGCGCCCCGGTCAGCGCACCGGTCAGCCGGGGCAGCGGCAGCCGCCGGGCCGCGGCGGCGTGGTTGACGATGTGCACGTCGATCGGCCCGGACTCCCGGATCACCGTCGACCCGATGCCCGGCCCGGTCAGCGCGGCCCGCAACCGGCTCCGTCTGCTCAGCCCGATCACCAGCTGGGTGGCGTCCCGGGACCGGGCGAACTGCACCAGCGCGGTCGGCACGTCCTCCCCCACCACCTGGTGGTAGCTGCCGCCGAGCTGCTCCGCGAGCGCGGCCTGACCCGCGAGCGCCTCCGGGTCCGTGTCCCGCAACCCGGTCTGCGCGGTCACGTGCACCGCCAGCAGCTCCCCGCCGGCCGACCGCGCCGCGATCCGGGCGCCGCGGCGCAGCAGCGTCTCCCCCTCCGGCCCGCCGGTCAGCGCGACCACGACGCGCTCGCGCGCCTCCCACGGGCTGTCGATCGCGTGCTCGGCGCGGTAGCTGCGCAGCGCGGAGTCGACCTCGTCGGCGAGCCACAGCAGCGCCAGCTCGCGCAGCGCCGTCAGGTTGCCCAGCCGGAAGTAGTTGGACAGCGCGGCGTCCACCCGCTCGGCCGGGTAGACGTCACCCGCCGCGAGCCGGTCCCGGAGCGACTGCGGCGTCAGGTCCACCAGCTCGATCTGGTCCGCCGACCGGAGCACGCGGTCCGGCACCGTCTCCCGCTGCGGCACACCGGTGATGGTGCGCACCACGTCGTTCAGCGAGTCGATGTGCTGGATGTTGACCGTCGTGAGCACGTCGATGCCGGCGTCGAGCAGCTCGGCCACGTCCTGCCAGCGCTTGTCGTGCCGGGACCCCGGGGCGTTGGTGTGCGCGTACTCGTCCACCAGCGCGACCTCGGGTCGCCGGGCCAGCACCCCGTCCAGGTCCATCTCGGTGAGGGCGACGCCCCGGTGCTCGACCCGGGCCCGGGGAACGACCTCGTACCCGTCGAGCAGGGCGGCCGTCGCGGCGCGCCCGTGGGTCTCCACGACCGCGACCACCACGTCCCTGCCGTCGCGCGCCAGGTCGCGGCCCGCCTCGAGCATCGCGTAGGTCTTGCCCACGCCCGGCGCAGCACCGAGCAGGACGCGCAGCCGGCCCCGGGTCATCGGCTCTTCCTTCCAGGTCGTCGAGGTCGAGGTGCGGTCCGCGCGCGTCGCGCCGGCCGCCAGCAGCCCAGGTCCTCGCGGTGATCGTAGTCTCGACGGAACCCGCGTCCCGCGAGCAGGATGGGGGCCATGACCTCGGACGACGACGCCGACGACGCGACGGCCGGCGGCCCGCTGCACGAGCACGTCGAGCGGCACCGCGACGGCAGCGTGCGGGCCCGCGGGCCGATGCTGGGCGACGTGCAGCACGGCGCCTGGGAGTGGTTCCGGCTCGACGGCACGATCCTGCGGTCCGGGTCGTTCGACCGCGGCGCGCAGGTCGGGGACTGGACGACCTACGACCGGCAGGGCCGGCCGTACAAGGTGACACGGATGGGCTGAGCCCCGCTGTGCCCGGCTCGCTCCCGGCACCCGGCACCCCGCAGCGCGCGCCGGTGCCTGCGCGCGCTGCGGGTCCGGCGCGTCAGGCCATCGGCCACCTCCCGTCGTCGTCGGGCCCGGCGGTGCCGCCGGTGGTCGCGTCGAGCTCGCGCCGCAGCCGTCCCCGGTACCGGAGCACGGCCACCCCGCCGCCCAGCAGCAGCACGGCGGCGGTCGCGGCCAGCGCGACGTCCGCGCCGGTGACGGCCAGCGGCTGCCCGGGGGGCGCCGGCGGCGTCCCGTCCACCGGCGGCGCGGCGACGACCAGCGTCTCCGACGGGTCCCCGCACTCGCCGACCGACAGCACCGCCCCGTCCGTCCCGGTCGTGCGCTCGACGAACCCGTAGGTCCCGGGCGCGTCCGTGGTGAACCGGCCGGTGAGGTGCTCCCCGATGCCGTCGTCGCCCGCGGTGAGCGCGATCGGCTGCGACGTCCACACGGGCTCCGTGCAGACGAGCGGCTCGCCCTCCGGTGCGTGGAACAGCTCGACCACGGTCGTCGCACCCGCCGGGACCGCGCCGTCGACGACCACCACGTCCCAGATCTCGACGCCGGCGACGAGTTCGCCGGCGGCCACGGCCTCCGTGCGGACGGCGAGCCGGTCGGTCACCAGTGTCGTCTCGTGCGGGATCCCGCACCTGCCTTCGTGCCGGGTGACGCCCTCGCCGGTCAGCAGGGTCTCGACCCAGTACACGGCGCCCGCCTCGCCCGGACCAGGGGTCGGGCCCGAATCGTAGAGACCCGCCCCGTCGACCGGGACCGGGTCGGAGGTCCAGAGCAGGGTGCTCTCGTCGCAGACCGGCTCCGCCGCCGGGTCCTGGGGGCCGAACGCCCGGAACACCAGGTGGTCGCCGGGGTCGGTCGTCCCGGTGACGAGCGCGACGTCGTGGATCGGCTCCCCCACGACCGCGTCCGGCTGCGCCCGGGTCACGACCGACGGCGGGACCACCACCTCCGGGGCACCGGGCACGTAGAACACCTCCCGGACGTCGTCGTACGGGCTCACGAACGGTTCGACGCGGTCGTCGCCCGCGAACGCGTAGACGAACACGAAGTAGTCACCGCCGGGATGCACCGCCCGGGTCGGCGCCACGATCGGGTGCGCGTCGTCGTAGCCGACCTCGTGCACCCCGTCGACCGCCGGGACCGTGTCCGTCCAGTGCACCGGCGCGCCGTCGGGCACCTCGGGCTGGTCGGGCATGCCCGGCAGCGGCCCGTAGACGGTGACGACCGCGTCGCCGAGATCCGGCTGCCACCCCCCGAGGCCCTCGAAGTCACCGTGGTCCTCGGGGTACCCGCCGATCGTGATCCGGTCGAACGCCCGGCCGCCGGGCACGACGTTGAACTCACGGGTCTGCGACTCGTGCACGAGGTCGAACCGGTTGACCGCGGTCTCGACCTCCTCGAAGTACGGCGCCGTGAAGTCCTCCCGCACGTACGGCGCGAGCTCCCCGGCGTCGGCCTTCCGGATGGTCACCACCGCCGTGTAGAAGCCGTTGGCCGTGGCGGTGACGGCGCCGGTCGAGGTCACGCGACCCGGCCCGTGCGCGACGACGCGTTCGACCCCCGCGACCGGAGCACCCGCGGGTGGCGCCGGCGCCTGCGGCTGCGGGCTGTCGAACGGCCCGTACCAGGTGACGTCCGCCGGCAGCGCCACCGGGACGCCGTCCAGCTCGACCCACTCGTCGCCCGGCGCGGCCGCGAACTCGATCACGTCGACCAGCGGTTCGCCGTCCTGCACCACGACGTCCTGGACGGTCGTGGTGGCCTGCGGCCGGAAGTCCCGGACCACCTCGAACGGATCGCCCGGGACGGTCACCTCCCGCGGTTCGTGAGCGGGCCGGTTGCCGTACGTCAGCTGGTCCTGGCGGTTGCCCGCCATCTCGAGCACGGTGAGCGACGTGCGCCACGCGTCGGGGAACACCACCTCGTAGCCGACGGTCCCGTTGCCGGTCGCCGTCCACGTCAGCGTGACCGGCTGCGCGGTCGTGGTGCCGGAGAACGTCCGGGTGCCGGTGGCGTCCAGCACCGCGGGGCCGGTCAAGGTCACCGTGAACGCGGCACCCACCACCGGGTGCCCCGTGGCGGACGTCAGCGATATCCCCTGGATCGCGCCGGTCCGGTGCCCCGCTCCGGTGGCCGAGCCGGGGGAACCGGCCCAGGGCCCGGCCTCGGCGGCCCCGGTGGTGAGCACCTCGTGAGCGCGGTCCCTGACCGCCTGCGGGGTGGCGGCCGTGATCAGCAGCTTGGTGGCCTCGACGACGCCGCCGGCCATCGTCCCGGGGCGTTCCTGGCGCTGGTGCACGGCGTACCCGAGCGCCGCCTGGGTGAGGTCGTCGGTGGCGAACCGGTGCCGGGCGAGGGCCGCCGCCAGCTCGGGATCGTCCACCTGGTGCTCGCCCTGGGGCCGGTCCGAGGCGGAGGGCGCAGTGACTCGCGCCTGGACGCAGTAGCCGTGCTCGTCGGCACCCGCCGGCCCGGGCATCGGCCCGAGCTGGACCGGGCCGTAGCCGGAGGGGGTGATGGAGATGCCCGCCGCGGGGACGCTCGCGGTGGCCGCGGGTGGGGACGGCGCGAGCAGGAGCGCGACGACCGCGCCTCCTGCGAGCACCGTGGCCAGCAGCGCCGAGAGGCTGCGGCGGGCATGCCAAGATGGCCGTGCTTGCATGTCAGGTCTCCTGAGGAACTGTCGAGCAGGTACGAGGGGCCCGGTGTGCCAGCACCGGGCCCCTCAGCTCGTGGTCTGAGGTCGGGTCGGAAGCCGAGGTCGGCTCGAGGGTCGGGATCGGAGGTCGAGGTGGAGGGCGGACTCGGGGGTTGGGCGCGGCTGAGGTCCCGACACTAACGACGGGGCCACCGGCCGTGGGCCGGTCGTCGTCCTCGCTGGGGACGACCCTCGGCGCGTCGACGATCTCCGGCGCGTCGCCAGGCTCAGCCGTGGGCCAGCTCAGCCCTCGGCCAGCACCCAGCCCGGCTCGTCCGACCCCGCGGGGAGCGTCACCTCGCCCCACGACCCGACCGCCACAGTGAGCTCGCCCGCACCGTCGACGCCGTCCGGCAGGGCCACGACCGTGGTCGCGGGGACGTAGTCCTGGGTGCAGATGCCGTCACCGGGCTCGGGGAACGTGATCTCGACGGCACCCTCGCCGGTCGAGGTCGCCGTCGGGTCCGCGACCACCGGGCAGGTGCTCGACCCGAACGTCACGACGTAGAGCAGGGCGGGGTCGGTGGTGCGCGCGGCACCCGCGGACGCGTCGGCGGGCGGGGCCGCGAGGTCGTCCGGCAGGCCGACGACCGTCGACCCGGCGGTCAGCGTCAGCGGCTCCGGTGTGGCCGGCTCGGTCGTGGCGGGCGGCTCGGTCGTCTCCGAGCCGCCGGCGTCGCCGCTCGCGCACCCGACGACGAGCAGCAGCGCCGCGGCGGCCAGGGCAGCGGCGGACGCGCCCCGACGGCGGCGACGTCCCGGAGTCACGGCACGGGCGAGGGCGGCGGGCGTCTGGTCGTGAACCATGAGGTGCTCCTGGTCGTCCGGCTGGCGCTGACGGGTGTCGAGCCCCGGCGCGCCGGGCCCCGACGCCCACGCTACCGCCGCCGCCCTGGCGCCCGCGGGCCCTCGGCGGGGCGCGAGGAGGGCCAGGGAGATCGCCCTTGAGGGAGCCGGCCCGGTCCCGCCACGATGAACCCGTGCCCCTCCGGTTCCCCGCCCCCCTCGTCCCCGGCGACCGCGTCGGCGTGACCGCCCCGTCCGCCGGCGTCGCCCGTGACCTGCGCCCCCGCCTCGACGTCGCCCTCGCGACCCTGCGCGACCACGGCCTGGACCCGGTCCTCGGCCGCTGCCTGGACGGCATCGGCATCGTCAGCGCGCCGGCCCGCGACCGCGCGGACGACCTCGTGGCGCTGCTGACCGACCCCGCGGTGCGGGCCGTCGTGCCGCCCTGGGGCGGGGAGCTGGGCATCGACCTGCTCGGGCACGTCGACTGGGACCGGCTGGCCGACGACCCCACCTGGCTGGTGGGGCTGTCCGACACGTCCGTGCTGCTGCTGGCGCTGACCCTGCGCACCGGCGTCGCGACCCTGCACGGGCAGAACCTGATGGACACGCCCTACCGGGTGCCGGAACCGCTCGTGGGGTGGCTCGACGTCGTCCGGCTGCCGTCCGGGTCCCGGTTCGACCAGGGGCCGTCCGTGCGGCACCGCCGGGACGGCTTCGACGACTGGGTGGCCGACCCGGCGGTCACCGAGCGCACGCTCGACACCCCCGGCACGTGGTCCCTGCTCGACGAGGCGACCGCGGGCACCGTCACGGGCCGGCTGGTCGGCGGCTGCCTGGACGTCGTGCCCCGGCTCGCCGGGACCCCCTACGGCGACGTCCCCGGGTTCGCCGGGACGTACGCGCCGGAGGGCCTGGTCGTCTACCTGGAGGCCGTGCACCTGGAGCCGGCGGAGGTCGCCCGCACCCTCTGGGGCCTGCGGCACGCGGGCTGGTTCGAGGCCGCGAGCGCCGTGCTGATCGGCCGCACCCTGTCCCCCGAGTCCGGCACGTTCTCGCAGCGGGACGCCGTCCGGCACGCGCTCGGCGACCTCGGCGTCCCGGTGCTGCTCGACGTCGACTGCGGCCACGTCCCGCCGCACCTGGCGCTCGTGAACGGCGCGCTGGCCGAGGTCCGGGCGGAGCCGGGGGCGTTCCGCCTCACGCAGACGCTGGCGTGAGCCCGCGCCGGTCCGCCGCCCGGCGCAGGACGACCCGTACCAGCCGCCGCACCAGCATCCCGGCCAGGCCGGCGCCGACGGCGACCGCCACCACCCCCGGGTCCGTCGGGTCCAGGACGAAGACCCGCTGCCCGAACGGGGTGAGCACCGCCAGCGCCATCCCCGCGACCATCGCCAGGACCAGCCCGGCCTTCCACGGCCGCAGCGGGCGGGCGACGTCCACCAGGACGTCGAACGCGACCAGCACCAGCGCGAGGAACGCCGCCGTGGCGGTGCGGACGTGCTCGTCCGGCCCCGAGCCGACCACCGCGCGGGCGACGACGAACGCGCCGTACGCGGCGACCGCCACCCCGATCCCACCGGGCACGGCCGAGGTGAGCACCCGGCGGACGAACCCGGTCCGGGCGGGCGCGTGGTTCGGCGCGAGCGCCAGCACCGCGGCGGGGATGCCGATGGTGAACCAGGCGATCAGGGTGACGTGCCGGGGCAGCAGCGGGAACGGCACGCCGCTCAGCGCCACCGCGAGCGCGAGCAGCACCGAGTAGACGGTCTTGGACAGGAACAGGGTGGCGACCCGCTCGATGTTCGCGACCACCCGGCGCCCCTCGGCCACGACGTGCGGGAGGGTGCCGAAGCTGTTGTCCAGCAGCACGATGCGCGCCACGGCGCGCGCGGCGGGGCTGCCGTTGCCCATGGCGACGCCGACGTCGGCCTCCTTGAGCGCGAGCACGTCGTTGACGCCGTCGCCGGTCATCGCCACGGTGTGCCCGCGGGCGGTCAAGGCGCGCACCAGGGACCGCTTCTGCTCCGGCGCGACCCGCCCGAGGACGGTGGTGCGCTCGGCCACGTCGGCCAGCTCCTCGAGGTCGGTCGGCGCGTCCCGGGCGTCGAGCGTGGCACGCGCGTGCGGCACGCCGACCTGCTCGGCGACCGCGGCGACCGCGCTCGGCGCGTCGCCCGAGATCACCTTGACCGCGACCTGCTGCCGGGCGAAGAAGTCGAGCGTGCCCGCGGCCTCGGGGCGCACGCGCTGGTCGAGCACCAGCAGCGCCGATGCCTGGAGCGCGGGCGGCAGCTCCGTGCCGGACCACGGCCCCGCGGCGCGAGCCAGCGCGAGCACCCGGCGTCCCTGGTCGGCGGCCTCCGTCGCGCGGGCCTGCGCGGGGTGCCCGGGCAGCAGCACGTCGGGGGCGCCCAGCACCCACGTCGTCCCGTCCGTCGTCCGCACGGCGGCCCACCGGCGCGCCGACGAGAACGGCACGACGTGCTCGGTCGCCGACGGCTCGCGGTCGCCCACGTGCTCCAGCACCGCCCGGAGGCTGGCGTTCGGCCGCTCCTCCGCCGCCCCGAGCGTCGCGAGCACGTCGTCCACCCGGTCGGCGTCGAGCCCGCCGTCGAGCACCTCCACCGCACGCAGCCGCATGCCGTCCTCGGTCAGCGTGCCGGTCTTGTCGAAGCACACGACGTCGACCCGGGCGAGCGCCTCCATCGCCGGCAGGTCCTGCACCAGGCACTGCCGGCGGCCCAGCCGGATCACGCCGACCGCCATGGCGACGCTGGTCATCAGGACCAGGCCCTCCGGGACCATCGGCACCAGCGCCGCGACCATGCCGCGCAACGCGTCCGACGGGGCCTGGTCGTTGATCCAGAGCTGGTTGACGATCGTCAGGGCGGCGACCGGGACCAGCGCCCAGGTGACGTACCGCAGGATCTGGTCGATGCCCGCGCGCAGCTCGGACGACGGCCGGCGGAACGCCGAGGCCTCCCGCGCCAGCCGCGCGGCGTAGGCCTGCTCCCCCACACCGGTCGCCCGCACGGTGCCCGACCCGGCGACGACGACGCTCCCCGACAGCACCCGGTCGCCCGCGACCGGCACCACCGCCTCGGACTCCCCGGTGAGCAGCGACTCGTCGACCTCCAGCCCCGACGAGTCCACCAGCTCCCCGTCCACGGGCACCTGGTCGCCGGCGGCCACCCGCACGAGGTCGTCGAGGACCACCTCGGCCGGCGCCAGCACCACGGTGCCGTCCGCACGCAGCACGGTGACCTGCACGCGGTTCAGCACGGCCAGCCGGTCCAGCGTCCGCTTGGCCCGCACCTCCTGCACCATGCCGACCGTCGAGTTCACGACGATCAGCAGCCCGAACAGGCCGTCGAGCAGGTGCCCGGTGCTGAGCACGAGGACGAGCAGCACCAGGTAGATCGCGTTGACCCGGGTGAAGGCGTTGCTCCGGACGATGTCGCCCCAGCTGCGGCTGGTGGTGGCCGCGACCGTGTTGGCCTGACCCCGGTCGACCCGCTCGCGCACCTGCGCCGTCGTCAGGCCGACCGCCTGCCCAGCCTCCGTGCGCGTCATGGACCGACCCTAGCCAGCACCCGGTTCCGGGTGGTCACCTGCCCGGGCTGAGTGCTCGCGCCACTCTCGCGAGGGAAAACGGGCAAAACACCATGTATCGGACGGCGGATCCGCGTAAGGTCCGCACCGTGCCCCATGTGCCCCCGGACTCGAGCGGCCTGGCGCTGGCACGTGCCGTGCCCCACCTCCACGACACGACCGGCCTGCCCGGCGGCACCGCGTGGGAGCCCAAGTGGGACGGCATGCGGGTGCTGGCGCTCGCCGACGGCCCCCGCACGCTGCTGCGCACCCGGCACGGGTCCGACCTGACGCCCGCGTTCCCGGAGGTCGCGCGCGCCGTCGGCCACCAGGTGCCCACGGGCACCGTGCTGGACGGCGAGCTCGTGGTCCAGCTGCTGGGCCGCGTGGACTTCGGCGCGCTCCAGCGTCGTCTGCAGGCCTCGTACCCCGCCTCGCTCGCCCAGCACGTGCCGGCCGGGTTCATCGCCTTCGACCTGATCCAGCGCGAGCACCACGACCTGCGCCCCCTGCCGTTCATCGAGCGGCGGATGGCGCTCGAGGAGCTCGCGGCCGGCTGGACCGGCCCGATGACGACGTCCGCGCTGACCGGGGACGTCGACGTCGCCGCCCGCTGGTTCCGCGACTTCGCCGGCCAGGGCGTCGACGGCCTCGTGGCGAAGGGGCTCGACCAGCCCTATCGCGCGGGCACCCGGGACTGGCTCAAGGTCAAGCACCACGCCGCCGTGGACCTGGTCGCCACCGCGGTCACCGGATTCGCGTCCCAGCCCGGGGCGCTGCTGCTCGCGCTGCCGGTCGACGGCGAGCTGGTCCCCGTCGGCCGCTCGCGTTCCCTCGGGACCGTCGCCTCGCTCGAGCTGGCGCGGCAGATCACACCGCTCGGCAGCCCGGACGGTCCGCGATCCGGCATCGCGACCGCGATCGCCCCGATCGTCGTCGAGGTGTCCGCCGACGTCCCGTGGTCGGGCGGCGCCCTCGCGCGGCCGGCGCAGTACCTGCGCGCTCGCCCCGAGCTGCACCCGCTCGAGGTGGAGCCCGACGCCGTCCTGGCGGGCTGCGCCTGACGTCGCACGCCACTGGCCCGCGCAGGCGGACCACCACCGCGCACCCGGTCGGGCGTGACCACGCGCGGACGTGACGGCCGGCCTCGATCCGCGACGCGTCCGGGCGCGGCAAGGCTCGGCCACCTCCCGACGTCTTTGCGCACGGCACGACCACGGGCTGACGGCAGCTTCGTGGCTCGGTCCGGGTCGCGCCGCTCGGGGTGCTCCGGGAGCCGTCGCGTCACCGGTGACCACCCGGTGCGTCACGGAGGGATCCCGTCGAACGCGTCCTGGTGGTGCCGGGAGGACGGTCGTCCTGCCCCGGTGTGCCAGGTCCGGTCGACGCGCGCCGTCGCCGTGCCGGTGCGCACGCTCGCCGTCGCCGTCGCCGTCGCCGTCGCCGTCGCCGATGCCGGTGCCGATGCCGGTCCCGCTGCACCGTCCCCACCTGGTGCCGACCCGGTCGTACCCGGTGCCGAGCCGGCAGACGGACGCCCCCCGGCAGTCTCGGGCGGCGGCGTCCAGCTCGGTCCGGCCACCACGCGCCCGTCGCCGCTGACGAACCGGTAGCGCGCGCCACCGCCCGGGTCGCGTGCGTCGGTCTCCGCGAGCGCAGAACCACCACGCGTCCGCGCACGACCTCGGCGGTCGCCACGGTCCCGGGCGAGCGTCTCGCGGACCGGCGCGCCGACCCTCGACAGCGCCAGGTCCCGGCGGTGGACCTCGTGGTGGTGGACGCTGCAGAGCAGGACGCCGTTGCCCACGGACGTCTCGCCGCCGTCGCGCCCCCACCAGCGGATGTGGTGGATCTCGCACCACCGGGCCTGAGCGGCGCAGCCCGGCCAGCGGCACGAGCGGTCCCGGGCGATCACCGCCCGACGTTGCACCCCCGTGTAGGTCCGCTGCGTGCGGCCGAGGTTCAGCGGGGCGTCGGCGGCGTCCAGCACGACGCGGGTGACGTCGCAGTCGCACAGCACGCGGTCGACCTCGCTGCGGGGCAGGGGCGTCCCGTCCTCCCAGGTCGCCGGGTCGGCAGGACCGGCCGGACCCGGCACCGTCGTGGCACCCGTCGCTCCGCCCGCCGTCAGTCCGCCGTCGCGCGGTGGCTCGCCCTCGGCCCGGTGTCGTCGGTGCCGCCGCCACGTCTCCTCCCGCACGAGCACGGAGACGTGCGGTCGCACCGCAGCCCCGGGTGCGGTGGACGGCTCGGTGAGGGCGCCCTCGGCCAGCGTGACCAGGGCGTCCGCAGCGCGCTGCTCGCTCGTACGGTCGTCGTCGGCCGCGGGCCGCGGGGTGACCGCCTCCAGCGCGAGGCGCAGCCGGTGCCCGGCGACCGCATCGAGGCGCCCGGAGATCCGCGTCCCCTGGTCCGACGTACCGAGATGCAGGAACCGGGCTCGGCGCTGCGCCTGGTGCGCGTTCTCCAGCGCGTCCTCGTCGTGGGTGGCCGCCCACCGCTGGACGGCGCGGGCGAATGAGGGCACGCCCTGGTCCCTGGCGAGCGCCACGAGCTCGGCCTGACCGCTCGGGGACACCGCGGCCGCACGGACCCGCTCGGACGGGTCGGCGGCGACAGCACCGATCACGCTCGCGTGCGCCAACCCGAGCTCGCCGGCACGCACGGCGTCGGCGACCGCGGGGAGTCCCACCAGCGCCTCGGCCTGGCGCTCCTCGCGCGCCGCGGCACCTGCGCCCGTGCCGGCGGTCCCGACCCGGGCACCGCCGGCACCCGGCGGCGCGCCGCGCCACTGCGCGAACGACGCGGCACCCGACGCCCGCCAGCCGCCGGCGTCCCGCTCGGCGAGCAGGAGGTGCGCGCGCACCGCGGAGGCGGCGGCGACGAGACCGTCCACGGCCCGCAGCGCGGACCGCCGCTCGCCCTGCGACCACGAGCCGGCATCCGCGAGCGCGGGGACCAGCCGGTCGACGTCGGCGCGCAGCTCGAGCAACCGGTCGCACGGCGACGCGCCGCTCCCGCCAGGCCGCTCCGTCGTGAGCGCCGCAACCGACCGGTCCATCTCCACCTCCCGATGATCGAACACGTGTTCGAACCTATCGGGAGCCTCTGACACGCCTCGCCGCCGCCCGGTTCAGGGCCTGCGGCCGGGGTCGCCCGCTGCGGGACGCCGCGGCGCCCCGCCCCGTCCGTCGGACCCGTTCTCGACGCGGGTGGGAGCCGCGACGTCGACTTGGGTGGAGGCCCCGGCGTCGACCTGGGTCGGGACCCCGGCGTCGCTCTGGGTGGGGGCCGCGGCGTCGACCGGGGCGTCGACCCGCCTCGGAACCCCCGCGTCGACCTGGGCCGCGACCACGACGTCGTCACGCCCGCCGGTCGGCCGCGACAGCGGGCCGGTCAGCCGCGCCTCCCCCGCGCCCTGCACGGGGTTCGCGAACCGACGCAGCACGCCGCAGACCCGGCTCCAGCGAGCCGCCTCCGCCACGGGCTCCGACGGCCCCCCTCACGACGCGCCCTCGGCACGGTCCCGCACACCGCGGAGCATGCGCTCGGTCATGAGCAGGCTCACCCAGGACACGGCCTCGACCATCCACCGCGCCCACGGCTCCCGGTGCGCGTACCGCTCGCGCACGACGAGCCGGCACCGACCCGGGAGCGGGCCGCTGCGCAGCACGAAGGCCCACACGAAGTCGAACGGCGGCAGGTCCTCGTCGGGCAGCGACGGCCCGGCGCCCTGCAGCACGAGGGCGTGCGGCGGTTCCAGGCGCGCCACCGTGAGGCCGATCTCCCCGCCCAGGCGCACGAGGTCGCCCTCGGCGAGGTCCTGCCACCGCTCCTCGACCCGGTCGGCGCTGCGGATGCCCAGCCCGACCAGGTTCTCGAGTCCGTCGTAGCTGTAGAAGCCGCCGCGCCCCTGCCCGAGCTGGACCAGCCACGGCCACACCTGCTCGGCCGGCACCCCGATCGTGATCGCCCGCGTCGCGACCAGGTCGGCGTCGGGCAGGAGCTCGTCACCCGGCAGCCCGACGGCCAGCTCGCTCCCGGTGGCGCCCCAGCGGAGCGCGCGCCGGCGGGCGAGGGCGTATCCGGCGGCCGCGGCCACCCCGACGAGGAGCGGGCGCACGGCGCGTGAGGCGGTCATGCGCCTCACTCCACCAGTCGCGCCCCGGCCGCCGCCAGGCCCGAAGGTCCCCCGGGGCTCCGTCTGCCCGGGCCGACGCGGTCGCTCCCGTAGGCGACACGAACGACTGTGCGGGAGCACGTCGTCCGCCCGCGTGCCGGCGTGCGCGAACGGCCCGCCGCCTGCATGCAGCAGGTGACGGGCCGTTCGGCTGGCTCCCTCGACTGGACTCGAACCAGTAACCGTCCGATTAACAGTCGGATGCTCTGCCAATTGAGCTACGAGGGATCGTGCGGGAAGAACTCTAGCAGCCGTTGGACCGTGCTCCGGACACGTCCGGGACCGGCCCGGCCGGACGGGTCACGACCGCAGCCCGGCGGCCGCGCGCACCCGGGCCTCGGCCTCGTCGAGCAGCGCCGCGACGCCCGCGTCGGCGAGGTCGACCCGCCCCGACCCGATGACCTGGGTGAACAGGTCGCCGTCCTCGCCGCGGCGCAGCGCGACCCGCACCGGGCCCGCGCCGGGCACGGTGACGGTCTCGACGTGCACGACCGACGACTGCACCCGCTCGCGGAGCGTCTGCGCGAACGCCACCGGGACGGGCGGGGTCAGCGGCAGCTCCTGCACGGCGCCGGTGACCCAGTGCACCGTGATCGCCGCGGGCTCGGGGGCGAACGACGCGCGGTCCACGTCGGACCACGGGTGCCGCTCCACGGTGCCGGCGTCGGCGACGTAGAGCGCGCGTCGCGTGGCGGCGAGCCAGCGGTCGCCGGTCGCGGCCGTCGCCAGGACCTTGTCCCCCGGCGGGAGGTCGAGGGCACGGCGCACGTCGTCGGGCATCGCGGGGCGGCGGGAGAAGAGCGGCACGGCTCACCACCGTAGTCGGCGGCGGGCACGGCACCGACCCGGCGCCCACCCGGCGCGACCGCGTACCCTGGCGGCCGTCGGGGCCAGTAGCTCAGCCGGTCAGAGCAGCGGACTCATAATCCGTCGGTCGTGGGTTCAAGCCCCACCTGGCCCACCACCGCCCGGTCCGCCCGTCGCCGCCCGCACGGACGCGACCGGCAGCAGCGCCGCGCCGGCGAGGAAGCACACCGCCCCGGCGAACGTCCCGGAGTTCACCAGCGCGACGTTCGCGACCTCGGTGGTGTCGCCGACGTAGCGGGCGGCGACCGCCGCCGCGCCGAACGCGACCGACCCGGCCAGGTTGAGCACCGCCACCCGCCGGTCGAGGGGCTGCAGCGGGCCGGACCGCGCCCGGGCGCGCACCGCGACCACGGCCAGCACGCTGGCCGCCAGGAAGCAGATCGACCCGTAGACGTCCGGCGCCCACACCAGCCGTCGCGCCTCGGCCGTGTCGAGGCCGCGGGTGGCCGCGTAGGTGCTGATGTTGAAGCAGACCGTGCCGACCAGCTGCACCAGCGACGCCCACCAGTCCGTCCGCTCGGCACGCGGGGTCCCGGCGAGCTGGAACGCGGCCGCCGTGGTGAAGAACAGCGAACCCACGACGAAGGTCCACGCGGCGACCGTGGGGCTCACCTCGGTGAAGTACAGCGGCAGGGAGCCCACCGCGAAGCACAGCGAGCCGATCCCGAACAGCACGCCGAGCCGGACGCTCGCCCGGCTCGGCGCGGGCCTCCGGCCGGCGTGGCGGGTCGTCCCGGTCACGACCCTAGGCCGGTCCGGGCCTTGCTCTGCGCCGCCGCGTGCCCGGGCGCGGTCCAGAGGTCGGCCTTGACGGTGGCGCGCTCCGTCGGGGACTCCTTCTGCAGGTCGGTGTACGCCAGGTCGAGGTCACGCAGCAGCTGGTCGATCATGATCCGGCTGAGGTCCAGCCGGACGACGACGCGCATCAGGTGCACGTCCTCGGCGTCGGGCGGCAGGCTGTACGCCGGGACGATCCAGCCGGTCTCCCGCAGCCGCGCCGACAGGTGGTAGACGTCGAAGCCCGGGTCGTCCGCCAGCCGGAACGTGACCACCGGCTCGGCCAGGCCCGGGTTGAGGACCTCGAACCGCCCGGTCGCCTCGAGCGCCTCGTTCAGGTACCGGGCGTTGGCCAGCATGTTCTCGACGATCGCCGTGTACCCGGTGCGGCCGAGGCGCAGGAAGTTGTACATCTGCGCCTGGATCATCGCCGAGCCGCGGGAGAAGTTGAACGTGTAGGTCGGCTGGGCGCCGCCCAGGTAGTTCACGCTGAACACCAGGTCCTCGGGCAGCTTGGTCCCGTCGCGGAACACCAGCCAGCCGACGCCCGGGTAGACTAGGCCGTACTTGTGCCCGGACGCGTTGATCGACGCGACCTGCTCGAGCCGGAAGTCCCACAGCAGGTCCGGCTCGGCGAACGGCGCGATGAACGCTCCGCTGGCGCCGTCGACGTGCAGGGGCACGTCCCACCCGCGCTCGCGCTTGATCCGCACCAGCAGCGCGTCGATCTCGGCGATCGGGTCCGCCTCGCCGACGTGGGTGGTGCCCAGGACGGCGCCGACGGCGATGGTCCGCTCGTCGACGCGGCTCTCGACGTCCTCGGCGGAGATCGTGTACCGGTCCGGGCGCATCGGGATCTTGCGCATCTCGACGTCGAAGTAGTTGGCGAACTTGTCCCACACCACGTGCGTCTCGGCGCCGAACACGACGTTCGGCCGGTCCGTCGGCAGCCCGGCGGCCTCCCGGCGGTTCCGCCACGCGCGCTTGTGCGCGAGCAGCCCGAGCATGATCGCCTCGGACGACCCGATGGTCGCGACCCCGACCACGGTGGCCGGGTCCGGCGCGTGGAACAGGTCGCCGAGCATGTGCACGCACGCCTCCTCGACCAGCGAGGCGACCGGGTACTCCTCGTGGTCGATGTGGTTCTTGCGCAGCGTGTCGTGGATCAGCGCCTCGGCCTGCGGCTCCATCCACGTCGTGACGAACGAGGCGAGGTTCAGCGTCTCGCGGCCGTCCAGCATGAGACCGGTGTGCAGCAGCTCGTACACCTCGTCCGGGTCGAGCCCGTGCTCCGGGAAGTGCGTGCGGTCGATGGCCGTGCGGAAGCCCGCCCGGCCGTGGATGGGCAGCGCGGTCTGGCCGTTGCTCGTGTCGCTCACATGGGTCCCCGATGCAGCAGGGCGGCGCGCACGCCGCCGTCGTGTCCAGCGGTACGGGTGCGGCGGCGGGGGCCCGTCGGGACGTGGTGCTGCGGCGGCGCGGACGGCGCAACCGGGACGAACGTAGCAGGGCCGCTCACAGGCCCTCCAGCCTCGGGGGCGTGCGTAGGCCGATCGTCCTGTTGCAGCCGGGCGAGCGTCGGTCACATTCTGGTGGGCGGGTTTCGCGGCACGGCGGACCCGGCGACGTCAGGAGACCCGACCATGTCCACCGCGGCCCACGACGAGCGCCCTGCCGGCGAGCTGGCGGGCGATCGCGCGTTCTTCGGCCACCCCCGGGGTCTGATGACGCTGTTCACCACCGAGCTGTGGGAACGGTTCAGCTACTACGGGATGCGCGCCATCCTGCTCTACTACCTGACCGACACCGTCGCGAACGGCGGTCTCGGGATCGAGGAGCGCACCGGCCTGGCGCTGGTGTCGATCTACGGCACGAGCGTCTACCTGCTCTCGGTCGTCGGCGGCTGGCTGGCCGACCGGCTGATCGGCTCACGCCGGTCGACCCTGTACGGCGGCATCATCATCGCCGCCGGCCACGTCCTGCTGGCGGTGCCGGCGGAGGCCGCGTCGTACCTCGGGATCGCGCTGGTCGCCCTGGGCACCGGCCTGCTCAAGCCGAACGTCTCCAGCATGGTCGGCGAGCTGTACGCCCGCGACGACGAGCGCCGCGACTCCGGCTTCTCGATCTTCTACATGGGCATCAACATCGGGTCGTTCACGGCGCCGTTCCTGGTCGGCGCGGCCCGGGCCTGGGGCGGGTACCACGCCGGGTTCCTGGTGGCGGCGGTCGGCATGGCGATCGCGCTGGTGTTCTTCGTAGCCGGCGGCAAGTACCTCGGCCGCGCGGGCGGCACCGCGCCGAACCCGATCCGGCCGGAGGAGCGCCCGAAGCTGGTCCGCGGTCTGCTGGTCATCGCCGGCGGGATCGTGGTCGTCGCGCTGATCGCAGCCGTCGTGTCCGGCGGGTTCAACCTGGACACGTTCATCGACACGATGTCGTACCTGGCGTTCATCGCACCGGTGGCGTACTTCGTGGCGATGTACCGGTCGCCCAAGGTCACCGACGCCGAGCGGCCCCGCGTCATCGCGTACATCCCGCTGTTCGTGGCGGCGATGCTGTTCTGGATGATCTTCGAGCAGGCCGCCACCACGCTCGCCTCGTTCGCGCAGAACCGCACCGACCTGGACCTGTTCGGCGTGACGATCAGCCCGGAGTTCTTCCAGTCGGTCAACCCGCTGTCGATCATCATCCTGGCGCCGGTGTTCGCGTGGATCTGGACGAAGACCCACGACCGCCCGCCGACCGCGACCAAGTTCGCCAT
This sequence comes from Cellulomonas sp. NEAU-ZC6, assembly GCF_056844425.1. Taxonomy (NCBI): domain Bacteria; kingdom Bacillati; phylum Actinomycetota; class Actinomycetes; order Micrococcales; family Cellulomonadaceae; genus Cellulomonas; species Cellulomonas sp. NEAU-ZC6. The sequence continues at coordinate 973,315 of NZ_JBXFYH010000001.1, forward strand.
GGGGCTCGGCCTCGCGGCGATCTCGTTCCTCATCATGTCGGCGGCGTCGGCGCTGATCGGGGACAGCAAGGCGCCCGCCTGGGTGCTGGTCGTCGTCTACGTGGTGCAGACGCTCGGCGAGCTGTGCCTGTCCCCCGTCGGCCTCGCGGCGACCACGCTGCTCGCGCCGAGGGCGTTCCGGACGCAGGCGATGGCCGTGTGGTTCCTCGCGCCGGCCGCGGGGCAGGCGATCACCGCGCAGCTGATCAAGGCGACCGAGGGCGCCTCGGACACCGCCTACTTCGGCGGGATCGGCGCCGTGGCGCTGCTGTTCGCGATGGCGCTGCTGCTGCTGTCGCCGTGGGTCGGCCGGCACATCCGGCACGCGGACGAGCTGGAGGGCTCGGTCACCGCGGGCACGTGACCCCCGGGTGCGGCTCCGTCGTCCGGGTCAGCGGCGGGCGGTCTGGGTGTTGCTGACCTGGGCGCGGGGGCGGACCACGAGGGTGTCGATGTTGACGTGGTGCGGGCGGGTCAGCGCGAACGTGATGACGTCCGCGATGTCGTCGGCCACCAGCGGGTCGTAGCCCTCGTAGACCTTCGCGGCGCGCTCGGCGTCGCCCTCGAAACGGACCAGCGAGAACTCCTCGGTGGCGACCGCGCCCGGGGCGATGTCGATGACGCGCACGGGCTCGCCGATCAGCTCCAGGCGGAGCGTGGTGGTGAGCATCCGCTCGGCGTGCTTCGCACCGGTGTACCCCGCGCCGCCCTCGTACGGGCCGATGGCCGCCGTGGAGGTGACGACCAGGACGTCGCCGCGGCCGCTGGCCTTGAGCGCGGGCAGCAGCGCCTTGGTGATCCGCAGGGTGCCGAGCACGTTGACCTCGTACATCCGGCGCCAGCCGTCGACGTCGGCGTCCTCGACCCGGTCGAGGCCGAACGCGCCGCCGGCGTTGTTGACCAGCGAGGTCAGCCCGCCCGTCGCCTCGACGTGCGCGGCCAGCCGGGCGACGTCGTCGTCGCTGGTGAGGTCGGCGGGGAACGCCTCGGCACCGGTCTCGGCGGCCAGGGCCTCGAGCCGGTCGGCACGGCGCGCGACGGCGACGACGTCCCACCCCTCGGCGCGCAGCCGGCGGACCGTGGCCGCGCCGATGCCGCTGGACGCGCCGGTGACGACGGCACGCTGCCGGCCGGGCGCGGGGGTGGGGGTGCTCTCGGACATGCTCGGGTCCTCTCGGTGGGTGGGTCGTGGGCTGCGTCGACCCTACGGCCGCATCGCCTGCGGATTCTCGCGACGCCCACCCGCAGATCGGTGGGCCTCGCGAGAATCGGCTGACGATGCCGGGGTCGGCTCGCGGGTCGGGTGGGGCTGGGTGGGGCTGGGTGGGTCAGAGGGTGGCGTCGAGGTCCGCGAGGACCTCGTCGTACGCGGCGAGCGCGGTGCGGACCTGAGGGTCGGACACGGTGCAGGGCGGGACGACGTGGATCCGGTTGTCCTGCACGAACGGCAGCAGCCCGCGCTCGATCAGCCCGGCCTTCACCGCGCCCATCGCCGCGGCGGGCACCGGCGCGCGGGACTTCCGGTCGGCCACCAGCTCGACCGCCCAGAACACCCCGGTCCCCCGCACCTCGCCGACGGACGGGTGCGCGTCCGCGAGCGCCGCGAGCCCCGGCCCGAGCACGTCGGCGCCGACGCGGGCGGCGTTCTCGACGACCTGCTCGTCCTCCATCGCCTCGATGGTGGCGACGATCGCGGCCATGGCCAGCGGGTGCCCGGAGTAGGTGAGCCCGCCGGGGAAGACGCGGTCGTCGAACACGGCCGCCACGGCGTCGGAGATCAGCACCCCGCCGGCGGGGACGTAGCCGGAGTTGACCCCCTTGGCGAAGGTCACCAGGTCGGGCCGCACGTCGTGCTGGTCGAACGCGAACCACGACCCGGTCCGGCCGAACCCGGCCATCACCTCGTCCAGGACCAGCAGGATGCCGTACCGGTCGGCGAGGGCCCGCACGCCCGCGAGGTACCCGGGTGGCGGCACCAGGACGCCGCCGGTGCCGACCACCGTCTCGAGCAGGATCGCGGCGATCGACGACGGCCCCTCGGACACGACGACGCGCTCCAGGTGCTGCAGCGCCCGCTCGCACTCCTGCTCGGGCGTCGTGGCCCAGAAGTCGGAGCGGTACAGGTAGGGGCCGAAGAAGTGCACGTGGCCGCGGGCGTACTCGTTGGGGACGCGGCGCCAGTCGCCGGTCGCGACCACGGCGGCGCCGGTGTTGCCGTGGTACGAGCGGTAGGCCGACAGCACCTTGTCGCGGCCGGTGGCGACCCGCGCCATCCGGATCGCGTTCTCGTTGGCGTCGGCGCCGCCGTTGGTGAAGAACACCTTGCTGAAGCCGGCCGGCGCGTGCCGCAGGATCGCCTCGGCGGCCCGGCCGCGCGGCAGGACGGCGTGCTGGGGCGCGATGGTGGTCAGCTGCCCGGCCTGCGCGGCGATCGCGGCCACCACCCGGGGGTGCTGGTGGCCGATGTTGGTGTTGACCAGCTGGCTGCTGAAGTCGAGCAGCGTGCGGCCGTCGGCCAGCGTGACCTCGCAGCCCGACGCCCCGGCGACGACCAGCGGCGCGAGCGCGCCCTGGGCCGACCAGGAGTGGAAGACGTGCGCGCGGTCGAGGTCGTGCGCGAGCCGGCCGTCGGCGTCGAGTGCGGTCATCGTGGGGCCTTCCGTGAGGTGCGGGGGTGCGGGGCGTGCCCGGGCCGGGGGACGCGCGGTCCCCCGGCCCGGGAGCCGGGTCAGTTGCCGCCGGGCTGGAGCTCGACGTCGACCGGGGTGAAGTCCGCACCCTCGACGTCGACGCCCTCCTCGGCGAGCTCGTCCAGCGCCTGCTGCACGTACTCGTTGCTGTAGGCCGTCGCGGGCGGCTCCTCCGAGATGATCGTGGCGCCGGTCTCGTTGGAGGTCTGCAGGGCCATCTCGACGGTCGCGTCCCAGGCGGACTCGTCGACCAGGCCGATGCCGCCGGAGGTGGACGGCCAGATCAGCTTGTTGACCTCGTTGGTCATCCAGAGCTGGTGGCTGGTGCCGAGGGTCGAGCCGGCGGCGGTGACGATGTCGGCGGCCTCCTGCGGGTTGTCCCGGGCGTAGATCCAGCCCTTGAGCGAGGCCTTGATGAACGCGACGGTGGTGTCCGCGTAGTCCGGGTCGTCGGCCAGCCGCTCCGCGTCCGCCCAGATGGCGTCCTGCAGCATGGCGGTGCCCTCCTCGTTCCAGTCGAGGACGGAGAAGTCCTCGGGCTGGTAGAGCTCGCCGGTCTCGGGGTTCTCCGCCTCGAGCAGCTGGGCGTACTCGTTGTAGGTCATCGCCTGCGCCGCGTCGATGTCGCCGGCCAGGAACGCGTTCATGTCGAACGCCTGCTGCACGATCTCGAAGTCCGTGACGCCCGCCTTGTTCAGGCCGGCGAACAGCTCCCACTCGTTGCCGTAGCCCCACGACCCGATGGTCCTGCCCTCGAGGTCGGCCACCGAGTCGATGCCGGCGTCGGCGAACGACACCTGCAGCGTGGCGGACCGCTCGAAGATCTGGGCGACGTCGGTGATGTTCGCGCCCTGCTCGATGGAGCCGAGCACCTTGGGCACCCAGGCGATGGCGTAGTCGACCTCGCCGTTGGCCAGGGCGTCCTGCGGCACGATGTCGCCGCCGCTCGGGATGATCTCGACGTCGAGGCCCTCGTCCTCGTAGTAGCCCTGGTCCAGCGCGGCGTAGTAGCCGGAGAACTGCGCCTGGGTCAGCCACTGCAGCTGGAGCTTGACGGGCGTGAGCCCGCCGGACTCCCCGCCGCCCGCGGCCGCGGTCTCCTCGTCCGACCCGCCACCGCCGCCGCACGCGGTCAGCGCGAGCGCCGCGGCGAGCCCCAGCGCACCGACGCCGGCCAGGCGTCGCTTCGTGTCCCTCATGTCGTCTCCTTCTGTCCTGCCGGATGACTGCGTGCATGACGTGCTGGGTGGTGCACCGCCGACGGCGCCTCAGGCGCCGGCGACCCCGCGGCTCCCCCGTCGCTCGACGGCGAGGGTGACCCCGTAGAACAGGAGCCCGACGACGACGCCGCCGAGCACGAACGCCCAGGCGCGGGCGTAGTTGGACCCGGCGGCGGCCGTGGTGATGAACGACCCGATGCCGGACCGCGGACCGCCGAAGTACTCGGCGACGATCGCCGAGATGACGGCGAGCGAGGACGCCAGCCGCAGCCCGGTGAACACGAACGGCAGCGCCGTCGGGATGGTCACGGCGCGCACGGCCTGCCGCGGCGTGGCGGCGTAGGCGCGCATGAGGTCCCGGTGCACGGGCCGCACCTGACGCAGCCCGCGCAGCGTGGTGACGAACACCGGGACGCCGACCGCGACGGCGACGACGATCTGCCGGCCGGTCTCGACCGAGGCGCCGTACATCGTGTAGAGCACGGGCGCGAGCGCCACGACCGGGACCACGGCCAGCCCGGCGACGACCGGGTCCAGCAGCAGGTCGACCATCCGGACGGCGGAGGCCAGCACCGCCGCGGCGATGGCGACCACCGCCCCGATCAGCAGCCCGACCAGCGCGTTGGCGCCGGTGACGAGCGCCGCGGACGCGATGGTCGGCAGCAGGTCGGCGAACTCGCGGGCGATGTCGGCGGGGCTCGGCAGCAGGAACGGCGGCACGTCGCCGAGCGTCACCACGGCCTGCCACGCGCCGACCAGGGCGAGCAGCAGCAGGACCGGTGCCGCGCGGTCGAGCACCCGGGCGGCGGTCACCGGGTCTCCACGCCGCGGGCCGGGACCGCCGACGCCCCGCCGTGCAGCGCCTCGCGGACCGCCGTGACCGCCGCGAAGTACCCCGCGTCCTCGCGCAGGTCGTCCCCCCGCTCCCCGGACCGGCCGAGCCGCACGTCGACGATGCCGGCGATCCGCCCCGGGCGGGCGGACATGACGACCACCCGGTCGGACAGGAACACCGCCTCGGGGATCGAGTGCGTGACGAACACGACCGCCGCCTGCGTCTCCGCGCAGATCCGCACCAGCTCGGACTGCAGCCGCTCGCGGGTCATCTCGTCCAGCGCGCCGAACGGCTCGTCCATCAGCAGCAGGCTCGGCCGCTCGGCCAGCGCCCGGGCGATGGCGACGCGCTGCTGCATGCCGCCGGACAGCTGGTCCGGGAAGTGGTCGGCGAACTCGGTCAGCCCGACCAGCGCGAGCATCTCGTCCGCGCGGTCGCGCCGCGCGACCCGGCCGACGCCGTGCAGCGAGAGCGGCAGCTCGATGTTGGCCCGGACCGTGCGCCACGGCAGCAGGCCGGCCTGCTGGAACGCGATCCCGTAGTCGTGGCCCAGCCGGGCCTGCTCCGCGGGGCGGCCGAACACCGCGATCGAGCCGGACGTCGGCGCGTCCAGGTCGGCGATCAGCCGCAGCAGGGTCGACTTGCCGCAGCCGGACGGGCCGATCAGCGACACGAACTCCCCCGCCCCGACGGTCAGGTCGACGTGCTCCAGGGCGGTGACGGAGCGGCCGCCGTCCGCGGGGAACACGCGGGAGACGCCGGACACCTGCACGGCCGTGGCGGTGGCCGTCGGCGCGCTCACGCCGTCACCTCCGCGCGGCGGTACCGGCCCAGGCCGGCGCCCAGCAGCGCGACCGCGCCGGAGGCGACCAGGCCCAGCAGCACGGCCCCGAAGATCGGCGCCCACGGCTTGGCCGGGTCGCTGCTGGCGAAGTTGGCGAACTCGAGGATCATCCGTCCGATACCTCCGGGCATCCCGGTCGAGACCTCCGCGACGACGACGCCGAGCACGGCGCTCGTGGCCGCCAGGCGGAGGGCGGGCAGCAGGTGCGGCACGCTCGCGGGCAGCCGCAGGTGGACCAGGGTCTGGGTCCAGGACGCGGCGTAGCCGGCGAACAGCTCGCGGTGCAGGGTGTCCGGGGAGGTCAGGCCGCGCAGGGCGCCGACCGCCACCGGGAAGAAGGCCAGGTAGGACGCGATCACGGCGACCGACATCCACGGCTCCCAGCTGAACCCGAGCTCGAGCTTGCTGCCCCAGCCCTTCACCAGGGGCGCGAGCGCGATCAGCGGGATCGTCTGGCTCAGCACGACCAGCGGCAGCACCGCCGACCGCGCGACCCGGAACCGGGTCATCAGCAGGGCGAGCAGGAAGCCGACGGCGACGCCGATCACCCAGGACACGGCGGCGATCCGCAGGCTGGTGCCACCGGCGCGCAGCACGGCCAGCCACAGCGGGTCCGCGCCGGGCTGCGCCGTCAGCGGCTCGCCGAGCCGGGCCAGCATCTCGGGCACGTGCGGCATCGCCAGGTCCGTGGTGCGCGGCAGCACCCGCAGCTCGCCGATGCTCCAGCCCTCCTCGGGGACGACCAGCTTGACCAGCTCCCAGAGCGCCGCGAGCAGCACGAGCGCCAGCAGCCCGAGCGCGGCCGGGCGCAGCGCCCGCAGCGGGGCGGGCAGGGACCGCGAGCACCGGGTCGCCGTCGCCGTCGGGACCAGCACCGACGCGTCCGCGACGCCGGCCGTCGTGCCGGCCGTCATGCCGTCGCCACGACGTGCTCGGCCATCGCGGGGATGACGCGCTCGCCGTACATCCGCAGCGTCTCGTCCTTGTTGTCGTGCTGCAGGTACCCGGCGAACTGCGTGACCCCGAGCTCGCGCAGGGCCTGGAGCTTCTCGACGTGCTCGCGCGGGGACCCGATCAGGCAGAACCGCTCGACGATCTCGTCCGGGACGAACGACGTGTGCGAGTTCCCGGCGCGGCCGTGCTCGTTGTAGTCGTAGCCCTGGCGCCCGGCGATGTAGTCGGTGAGCGCCTTCGGGACCTGCGAGCCCTGGCCGTACTTGGTGACGATGTCGGCGACGTGGTTGCCGACCATGCCGCCGAACCACCGGCACTGCTCGCGCATGTGCGCCCGGGCCGCCGGGGAGTCGCCGTCGCCGACGTACATGGGCGCGGCGACGCAGAACTTGATGGCGTCGGGGTCGCGGCCCGCGGCCTCGGCGGCGTCGCGGACGGTGCGGATCATCCAGGACGCCACGTCCGGGTCGGCGCACTGCAGGATGAAGCCGTCGCCGACCTCACCCGTCAGCTTGAGCGCGAGCGGGCCGTACGCGGCGACCCACACCTCCAGGGCCGACCCGCGCGACCAGGGGAACTGGACCTTGCGGCCGTTGTGCTCCACGGCCCGGGAGTTCGCGAGCTCGCGGATCACGTGCACGGCCTCGCGCAGGGTCGCCAGGTTGGACGGGCGGCCGTTGAGCGTCCGCACCGCGGAGTCGCCGCGGCCGATGCCGCAGACGGTGCGGTTGCCGTACATCTCGTTCAGCGTGGCGAACGACGACGCGAGCACGGTCCAGTCGCGGGTGGCCGGGTTGGTCACCATCGGGCCGACCATCACCTTGCGGGTCGCCGCGAGGATCTGGGAGAACACGACGAACGGCTCCTGCCAGAGCAGGTGCGAGTCGAACGTCCACACGTAGTCGAACCCGTGGGTCTCCGCCTGGCGGGCCAGGTCGACCACCCGGGACGCGGGCGGGTCGTTCTGCAGGACGACGCCGAACTCCATGGCGCGGCCTCCTTCCGTCTCGGTGCGGTCGGGTCAGATCAGGTACTGGGACAGGCCGCGCTTGACGTACTGCCCGTGGCCGGCCCGGCCGTGGAACGCGCCGCCGTCGACCACGACCTCGCCGCGGGACAGCACCGTGTCGACGTGGCCGTCGACCTCGAAGCCCTCCCAGGCGGAGTAGTCCATCCGCATGTGGTGGGTCTTCCCGACGCCGATGGACGTGTGCCCGGCCGGGTCGTAGACCACGACGTCGGCGTCGGCACCGGGAGCCAGCACGCCCTTCTTCCCGTACATGCCGAACATCCGCGCCGGGGTGGTGCAGCAGATCTCCACCCAGCGCTCCAGGCTGATCTCGCCGGTGACCACGCCCTGGTAGAGCAGGTCCATCCGGTGCTCGACGGAGCCGATGCCGTTGGGGATCTTGGAGAAGTCCCCGATCCCCATCTCCTTCTGGTCCTTCATGCAGAACGGGCAGTGGTCCGTCGACACCAGCTGCAGGTCGTTGGTGCGCAGGCTGTTCCACATCTGGTGCTGGTGGCCCTCGGCCCTCGACCGCAGCGGGGTCGAGCACACGTACTTCGCGCCCTCGAAGCCCGGCGCGCCGAGGTGCTCCTCGAGCGAGAGGTACAGGTACTGCGGGCAGGTCTCGCCGAACACGTTCTGGCCGCGGTCCCGGGCCTGGGCGATCTGCTCCGCGGCCTGCTTGGCGGACACGTGCACCACGTACAGCGGCGCCCCCGTCAGGTTCGCCAGCATGATCGCGCGGTGCGTGGCCTCCTCCTCGGCCTGCCACGGGCGGGAGACGCCGTGGTAGTACGGGGTGGTCTCGCCGCGGGCCAGGTGCTGCTGCACGAGGGTGTCGATGACCGACCCGTTCTCGGCGTGCATCATGATCATCGCGCCGTTGCCGGACGCCTTCTGCATGGCCCGCAGGATCTGCCCGTCGTCCGACAGGAACACGCCCTTGTAGGCCATGAACAGCTTGAAGCTGGTCACGCCCTCGGCGATCAGCTCGTCCATGGCGTGCAGCGAGGAGTCCTGCACGTCGGACAGGATCTGGTGGAACGCGTAGTCGATCGCGCACTGCCCGGCCGCCTTGGCCTGCCAGAGCGCGAACTGGTCGACCGGGTTCTCGTGCGGGTACTGCACGACGAAGTCCACGATCGTCGTCGTCCCGCCCCACGCCGCCGCGGTGGTGCCGGTCTCGAACGTGTCGGAGGCGAACGTGCCGCCGAACGGCATCTCCATGTGGGTGTGCGCGTCGATGCCCCCCGGGATGACGTACTTCCCGGTCGCGTCGATCACGCGGTCGACCGTGCTGCGCAGGTCCACGCCGAGCGCGGTCGAGCCGGGCTGCAGCAGCGCGACGATCGTCTCGCCGTCGATCAGCACGTCCGCCGCGCCGCGGCCCGTCGCGTTGACCACGGTGCCGCCGGTGATGAGGATCGTCATCGCCGTCCCCCGCTCAGGGCGCCACGATCGGGCCGTACGCGTCCGGCCGGCGGTCGCGGAAGAACTGCCAGCGCTCGCGGGTCGTGCGGATCACGTCGAGGTCCAGGTCGCGGATCAGCAGCTGGTCCTCCGACGACGAGCCGACCTCGCCGACGTAGTTGCCGTCCGGGCCGACCGCGTACGACGAGCCGTAGAAGTTCACGGCCTCGTCGCCGTACTCGTTGTCCTCGAGCCCGACCCGGTTGTTCGCGATGACGTAGTAGCCGTTCGCGATCGCGGCCGCGGGCTGCTCGACCTCCCACAGCTTGTTCGAGATGCCGGGCGCCGTGGCGTTCGGGTTGAACACGATCTCCGCGCCGTTCAGCGCCAGCACCCGCCAGCCCTCCGGGAAGTGCCGGTCGTAGCAGATGTTCACGCCGATCTTGCCGACCGCCGTCTCGAACACCGGGTAGCCCTGGTTGCCGGGACGGAAGTAGAACTTCTCCCAGAACTTGGGCAGGTGCGGGATGTGGTGCTTGCGGTAGGTGCCGAGCAGGGTGCCGTCCGCGTCGATGACCGCCGCGGTGTTGTAGAGCACGCCCGGCTGGTCCTCCTCGTAGATCGGCAGCACGATCACGATGCCCAGCTCCTTGGCGAGGGCCGAGAACCGGTCGGTCGTCGGGCCGGGGACCGTCTCGGCGTACTCGTAGTACTTCGTGTCCTGCGTGATGCCGAAGTACGGGCCGTAGAACAGCTCCTGGAAGCCGATGACCTGCGCGCCCTCGGCCGCGGCCTTGCGCGTCCAGTCCTCGTGGAGCTGGATCATCGACTCCTTGTCGCCCGTCCAGGTGGCCTGGGTGAAGGCGACGCGCACGACTGACATGGAGGACCTCCGCTGGTGGTGGGACCGGGACAGGGCCGCTGGGAGGCCCGATGGGAATGTGACTGTGGGGGTTGAACATTTCTGCGGCGTTTCTGCTGGTTTCGGCCCCGAGAACGCTCGTGTCGCGCTGGTAAACACTGCGAGGGCGGTGCGGGCGCAGGCGGGCGGCCGGGGCACGATGACCCCCATGGACGTGGCCCAGCACGTGGAGGACCGCAGTCCCCGCGGGATCGCGGCCGCCGTCTCGCGCCTGGTGCGCAGCGGCGAGCTGCGGCCGGGCGACCGGCTGCCGACCGTGCGCCGGCTCGCCGCGGACCTCGGCGTGAGCCCGGCGACCGTCAGCGGCGCGTGGCAGGCGCTCGCGGCCGTCGGGCTGGTCACCTCCCGCGGCCGGGCCGGCACCGTCGTGCTGCCCGAGCCCGCGGCGTGGCTGCCGCCGCGGTACCGGGAGCTCGCCGCGGGCGGCCGGGCCGCCGGCCCCGCGACGGCACCCGGGAGCCCGGCGACGGCACCCGCCGACCCGGCGCGGCCCGCGACGCGGCTGGACCTGTCCACCGGCACGCCCGACCCCGCGCTGCTGCCGCCGCTGCAGCGCGCGCTGGCCCGGGTCGCCGCCGCCACGCCCGCGGCCGGCACCGGCAGCTACCTCGGGCCGCCCGTGATCGAGCCGCTGGACCGCCTGCTGCGCACCTCCTGGCCGTTCACCCCGCAGCGGATCACCGTCGTCGACGGCGCCGTGGACGCCATGAGCCGCACCCTGGAGCAGCTGGCCGGCTTCGGGGACCGCGTCATCGTCGAGGACCCCTCGTTCCCGCCGGTGTTCGACCTGTGCGACCAGCTCGGCCTGGAGCGGGTCCCCGTCCCGCTGGACCGGCACGGGCTGCGGCCCGACGCGCTGGAGGCGGCGCTGCGCACCGGCGCGGAGGTGGTCGTGCTGCAGCCGCGGGCGCACAACCCCACGGGGGTCTCGATGACCTCGACCCGCGCGCGGGAGATCGCCGCCGTGGTCCGGCACCACCTCGCGGCGAACCCCGGCGCCGGGCTGACCGTGATCGAGGACGACCACTCCGGGGAGATCGCCTCCTCGGCCGACGTGTCGCTCGGCAGCCACCTGCCCGACCGCGTCGTGCACGTGCGGTCCTACTCCAAGTCGCACGGGCCCGACCTGCGGATCGCTGCCGTCGGCGGGCCGGCCGCGGTGCTCGACCGGGTCGTGTCCCGCCGCATGCTCGGCCCGGGCTGGACCAGCCGGCTGCTGCAGCGCGTGCTGGCGGAGCTGCTGGTCGACGGCGAGGCGCTCGCCGCCGTCGCCCAGGCCCGGCGCACCTACTACGCGCGGCAGCGGGCCCTGAGCACCGCGCTCGCCGAGCACGGGCTGGTCGTGCAGCCCGGCGACGGGATCAACGTCTGGGTGCCGGTCGCCGACGAGTCGACGGCCCTGGTCCGGCTGGAGGCCGCGGGCATCCGCGTCGCCCGCGGCCGCCCCTTCCGCGCGAGCGCTCCCGCGGAGGCGGGCGCGGGCCACGTCCGCGTCACGGTCGGCGCCCTGGCGGGCGGCCCGCCGGAGGTGGCGCGCGTCGCCCGCGCCCTCGCCCTCGCCGCCGCCCCCTGAGCTCCCTCCCGCCGAGCGGGCAGCAGGTGTCACCTCCCGGGCCGCCGAGGGGGCACCTGCTGCCCGCTCGACGCGCGGGGGCCGGCCAGGCGTAGGGTGGATCCCGGACCAGGCCGGATGTGGCCTGGACGCCGCCGCCCGTGCTGGGCGGCGCAGCCACCGGGCGCGACGTGCACCCTCCCGGCCCGCAGCGGCGGACGCGCTCGCGTCCCGCACGGGCCGGCCCCCTCAGCGTCCACCGTCGGACCGCGGCGTCCGACGTGCGCCGCGGCCGGCACGCGACGCCGCCGCCGCGAGCCCGCGCGCGTCGTCGCCCGCCCGTCAAGGAGCCACCGTGCCCAGCAGCACCACCCGCCGCCTCGCCCTCGCCGGACCGGCGGCGCTGGCCGTCGCCGTCCTGGCCGCGTGCAGCGGCTCGACCGACGGCACCTCCGCCGCGGGCACCCCCACCGACGGCACCGCGTCCGCGAGCGCCGCCGGGTTCACGCCCGTCACGCTCGACAGCTGCGGCACCGAGGTCACGGTCGACAGCCCGCCGGAGCGCGTCGTGGCGATCAAGTCGACCTCGATCGAGATGCTGCTGGCGCTCGGGCTCGAGGACCGCATGGTCGGCACCGCGTTCGCCGACGGCCCCGTCCCCGACGCCTGGGCCGACGCGTACGCGGCCGTGCCCGTGCTGTCCGACAAGGTGCCGGGCCAGGAGGCGCTGCTCGCGGTGCAGCCCGACTTCGTCTACGCCGGGTGGGAGTCGAACTTCTCCGACGACGGCGCCGGCGAGCGCTCCGCGCTGCAGGACCTCGGCATCGGCACCTACGTCTCCCCCGCCGCGTGCAAGGAGGAGGGCTACATGCCCGACCCCCTGACCTTCGACGAGGTGTTCGACGAGATCCGCGAGATCGCCTCGGTGTTCGGCGCCGGGGACCGCGCGGAGCAGATCGTCGCGGAGCAGCAGGAGATGCTCGACGGCGTGCAGCCGCCCGCCGAGGAGACCACCGCGCTCTGGTACTCCTCCGGCACGGACACCCCGTACGTCGGCGCCGGCATCGGCGCGCCGCAGATGATGCTGGACGCCGCCGGGCTGACCAACATCTTCGCCGACGTGCACGACACCTGGACCTCGGCGGGCTGGGAGCAGGTCGTGGCCGCCGACCCGGACGTGATCGTGCTGGTCGACGCCACCTGGAACACCGCGGAGAGCAAGATCGAGCTGCTGGAGGGCAACCCGGCCACCAGCAAGCTCACCGCCGTGCAGGAGCACCGCTACCTCACCGTGCCGTTCCCGGCCGCGGAGGCAGGCGTGCGCAACGCCGAGGCGGTCGTGAGCCTGTCCGAGCAGCTCGCGGCGCTGGAGGGCTGAGCGATCCGATGACCAGCGCCCCCGCCCGTCCGGCGACCGCCCGGCCGCCCGCGACCCGCCCGCCGTGGCGGCCCCCGCTGGCGGCGACGCTCGTCGTCGGCCTGGTGCTGCTGGTGGCGACCGTGCTGGTGACGGTCACGATCGGGCCGGCGGACCTCGCGGTGGCGGACGTCGCCCGCAGCATCGCCGGGCACCTCGGGCTCGGGCCGGCCGCCGGCACCGAGGGCGGCGTGCCCGTGCTGACCGACGCCATCGTCTGGGACCTGCGGCTGCCGCGGGTGCTCACCGGGGCGGCGGTCGGTGCCGGGCTCGCGCTGGCCGGTGCCGTCATGCAGAGCCTGACGCGCAACCCGCTGGCCGACCCCTACCTGCTGGGGCTGTCCTCGGGCGCGTCGCTCGGGGCCGTGGCCGTGCTGGTGGTCGGCGTGGGCCTGCTGCTCCCGGTCACCGCGTTCGCCGGGGCGCTGGCGGCGCTGGTCGCGACGCTCAGCCTGGCCCGGGTCGGCGGCGTCCTCACCCCGGGCCGCGCCGTGCTGGCGGGGCTCGCGGTGTCCCAGCTGGCCGCGGCGGGCACGTCGTTCGTCATCTTCTGGTCCGCGACCGGCGACTCCTACCGGGAGATCCTCAACTGGCTGCTCGGCTCGCTGGCCGGGTCGACGTGGCAGTCGGTGGTCATCGCGGGGGTCGCGCTGCTGGCCGTCGGCACGGTGCTGGTCGCCTCGGCGGTGCGGCTGGACGCGTTCGCGTTCGGGGACACGGCCGCGGCCGCCCTCGGCATCGACGTCGACCGGACCCGCTGGGTGCTGATGACGCTGGTGGCCCTGCTCACCGGCGCGATGGTGGCCGTGAGCGGGTCGATCGGGTTCGTCGGGCTGGTGCTGCCGCACGCCGTGTCCGCGCTCACCGGGCCCGCGCACCGGCGGCTGCTGCCCGTCGCGGCCGTGGTCGGCGCCATCTTCCTGGTCTGGGCCGACACCGGCGCGCGCACGCTGTTCGACCCGCGCGAGCTCCCGGTCGGCATCGTCACCGCCCTGGTCGGGGTGCCGGTGTTCGCGGTGCTGCTGCGGCGGGGACGGGGGTCGGCGTGGACCTGACCCTCTCCGCCGTCGGCACCCGGCTCGGCGGGCGCTGGGTGGTCGACGGCGTCGACGCCACCCCGCCGGCCGGCGCGCTCACCGGCCTGCTCGGCCCGAACGGCGCCGGCAAGACCACGCTGCTGCGGCTCATCGCCGGTCTGCTCGACCCCGAGGCCGGCGCGGTCCTGGTCGACGACGTGCCCGTGCACGCCGTCCCGCGCCGCGAGCGGGCCCGGCGGATCGCGCTGCTGGAGCAGGAGTCGTCCTCGACCGTCCCGCTGACGGTGCGCGAGGTCGTCGCGCTCGGCCGCATCCCGTACCGGACGCTCTGGGGGTCGGACGCCGACGAGCCCGCCGTCGACCGGGCGCTGGCCGCCGCCGACGCCGCGCACCTCGCGGACCGGCCGTGGTCGGCGCTGTCCGGCGGTGAGCGGCAGCGCGTGCACATCGCGCGGGCCCTCGCGCAGGAGCCCGAGCTGCTGCTGCTCGACGAGCCGACCAACCACCTCGACGTCAGCGCGCAGCTGTCCCTGCTGGCGTTCGTCCGCGACCTCGGCCGCACCACGGTCGCCGCGCTGCACGACCTCAACCTGGCCGCCGCGTACTGCGCGCACGTGCTCGTGCTCGCCGAGGGGCGCCTCGTCGCCGCGGGCGACCCGCGCGAGGTGCTGACCGCCGACCTGGTCCGCGAGGTCTACGGGGTCGAGGCCGCCGTCCTGACCCACCCGCGCACGGGCCGGCCGGTGATCGCGTTCGGCGATCCCGCGGCCGACGCACCGGAGCTGCCCACCCCCGTCTCCCGAGGAGCACGATGAGGATCACCGTCCTGTCCGGCGGCGTCGGCGGCGCCCGGTTCACCCGCGGCCTGCTGGCGCTGCTGGGGAACGACGCCGAGGTCACCGTGGTCGCCAACACCGGCGACGACATGTGGCTCCACGGCGTCCGGGTCTGCCCGGACCTCGACACCCTGATGTACACGCTGGGCGGCGCCGTGCACGAGCAGCAGGGCTGGGGGCGGCGCGAGGAGTCGTCGCGGGTCAGCGCCGACCTCGCGGCGTACGACGTCGGCTGGGACTGGTTCACGCTCGGCGACCTCGACCTGGCGACGCACCTGGCCCGGACGCAGTGGCTGCGCGAGGGGCTGACGCTGTCGGAGGCGACCGAGCGGCTGTGCCGGCGCTGGGACCTCGCGGCGCAGGGCGTCCGGCTGCTGCCGATGTCCGACCAGCCCGTCGAGACGCACGTGGTCGTGGCGGACGCCGACGGCGCCGAGCGCACGATCCACTTCGAGGAGTGGTGGGTCCGGCACCGCGCCGCCCTGCCCGCGCGGCGGTTCGTGCAGGTCGGGCTGGAGTCGGCCGAGGCGGCCCCCGGGGTCCTCGACGCGATCCGTGCCGCCGACCTCGTGGTCCTCCCGCCGTCCAACCCCGTCGTGTCCGTCGGCACCATCCTCGCCGTGCCCGGTGTGCGGGACGCCCTGGCGACGACGTCCGCCGCGGTGGTCGGCGTGTCACCGATCATCGGCGGCGCGGCCGTGCGCGGCATGGCGGCCGAGTGCCTGGCGACGATCGGCGTGGACGCGACGGCGGAGGCCGTGGCGCGGCACTACGGCCTGCGCGGCGACGCGTCCCGTCCGGCCGGCTCCCCCGGGGTGCTCGACGCGTGGCTGGTCGACAGCGTGGACGCCGACGCCGCCGAGAAGCTCGCGGCCGACGGCTGGCGCACGGGGGCGGCGGACACGCTGATGCGGGACGTGCCCGCGACGGCGCGGATCGCGGCGGCGGCGCTGGGGCTCGTCGGCCGCTGAGCCGGGGGCGCGGGGCCGGCGCGAGGCGCCTCGCCGCCGGGCGCGGCGGCCCCGAGGTCGTCATACCTGGGCGAGGTCGTCACTCCTACCTGACGACCTCGCGCACGTATGACGACCTCGCGCGATGTCGCCGGCCGCGGTCAGCCCAGCGGCGCCAGGCGGCGCAGCAGCGCGCCGGTGCGTCCGCCGACCCCGCGGTCCAGCAGCGCGGTGAGGTCGGCCGGCACGTCGACGTCGTGCCGCAGGGTCGACGTCTCCGGCAGGTCGAGCCGCACGTGCCCCAGCGCCGCGTGCGCCGCCGCCGACCCGCCGCCGAACGCCGGCCGGAGCCGCTCCCCCGGCGCGACCGTGAGCAGCGTCGTCCCGGTGCCCTCGGCGTCGGGCAGGACGGCGCGCGGGTGCTGCTCGGCGGCCGCCAGCGCCGCGTCGAGCTCCGCCGGGTCGAGCCCGGGCAGGTCCCCCAGCAGCACGCCGACGTGCGCGGTCGGCGCCTCGGCCCGCGCCGCTTCGGAGCCCGCCCGCACCGCCCGGTCGAGCGAGGCCCAGCCGCCGGGCGCGTCGTCGGCGCGGGGCGCGGGCTCGGGCAGCACCCGCACCCGGGGCAGCGCCGGCGCCGCGGCCGCCACCTCCGGGTCGGCCGTCACGACGAGCACCCGCGCGACCCGGGCTGCACCCAGGACGGCCTCAACCGTGTCCAGCGCCATCGCCCGCACCAGCGCGGCGCGCGCCGCGGGCTCGAGCACGTCGGCCAGGCGGGTCTTGCCGCGCCGGGCGTCCTTCACGGGGACGACGAGGATCCAGCGACCGGGCAGCACGCCAGGCACCTTACGCGTGCCGACCACGCCGGTGCCGGGTCAGGGACGTGGACCGCCCAGCGCGGCGTCGATCTCCGCGCGCCGGCCGAGGACCAGCGCGTCGAAGGCCTCGGGGGGAAGCGGCCGGTCGACCGTGAACCGGATGCCGCCCTTGGTCGCGTCGAACCCGTCGAGCGTGGCCAGCACGCTCGCCGTGACGTCCGAGCTGAACGGGTAGGCCGTCAGCCCGCGCGCCCCGACGGCGACCGTCACCAGCGGCCGCCCGCGGTACCGGTAGGCGGCCATCCCGTAGCTCGTGCCCTCCTCCGCCTCCGGCACGAGCACCCGGGCGCGGTCCAGCAGACCGCCGACCACCGCGCGCTCGGCGTCCGCCAGCGACGCGACGTACTCCGTGACCTCCGGCACCGGCCCTCCTCCGCTCCCTGGTCTCCCACCTCCGGCCCCCCGCGATCACCCGGATGCGCCCTCCACGAGCGTCCCCGGTCGCCGATGGGTGGGAGGACAGGACGTCGGCGGACCAGCGGGGGGGTGGGTGATGAGCGTGCGGCAGCGCGTGATGTCCGCGCTCGTCCTCGCGGGCTGCGTGTTCGGCCTCGTCGCGGTCCCGCTCGGGTGGGGTGCGCACGAGCCCGCACGCTTCTGCGCGACCGCGGCCGACTGCCCCGACCTGCGCTGGTCGACGGTCGTCGCCGTCCCCTGAGCCTCAGCAGCGTGCCTCGCCCGGCGCGCACCACTGGTGCCCGACGTCGACCACGAGCCGGGACCCCGCCCCGGGACCCGGCAGGACGAACGCGCGGAACGGCAGGCGGGCCCGCACGCCGAGCCCCACCGTGGTCACGCCCTCGAAGCTGCCGGCCCACGCGACGTGCCGGAACGTCTGGTACCCCGTGGTGTTCACGAGCGTGCCCGGGCCGACGAACCAGGCGTCGGTCGGCACCACGCCCACCCGCGCGACGACCTCCAGGCGCGCGCCGCCGCGGACCGGCACCACGGCACCCGAACCGTCCATGACGACCCGGTCGACGTAGCGCACCGACCAGCCGGTCAGGGGCGCGTTCACGTCCAGCACGAGCCGGTCGAAGCACGCGTGCCGCCCGGCACGGACGTTGGTGAGCAGGCCCGCCGACATCCCGGGTGCTCCCTCGGCGGTGGACCCCCACACCTGGCCGCAGTACGGACCCGCCGTCGCGGCGGGGGCCGTCACCACCGCCCCGGCGAGCAGCAGCGGCAGGACGGCCAGGAAGGCCAGCAGTCGACGGCGCACGGCGCACCCCCTTGTACGCACTCCACGGTCCTCCTGCGCCGGGGCCCGGTCAAGGTCCGCCTCCCGCCCCCGCGCGGGCACCTCCGGGGTGCGCGCCGCTCGGGCACAATGGCGCGATGACGCTCTGGATGACCGGTGACGCCGAGGCCGACCGCCTGCTCGACTCCGACCCGTTCGCGCTGCTCACCGGGATGCTGCTGGACCAGCAGGTCACGATGGAGTCGGCGTTCGCCGGCCCGGCCAAGATCGCCGCGCGCATGGACGGGCTCGACGTCCGGGCGATCGCCGAGGCCGACCCCGAGGCGTTCGCCGCCCTGTGCGCGACCCCGCCGGCCGTGCACCGGTTCCCGGGCTCGATGGCCGGCCGCATCCAGGCCGTCGCGCGGGCCGTGGCAGACGACTACGACGGCGACGTCACCCGGCTCTGGACCGACGGCAACCCCGACGGCGCCACCGTGCTGAAGCGGCTGAAGGCGCTGCCCGGGTTCGGCGACCAGAAGGCGCGCATCTTTCTGGCGCTGCTCGGCAAGCAGCGCGGCGTGACGCCCGCGGGCTGGCAGGAGGCCGCCGGCGCCTACTCGGACGACGTCCCCCGCTCCATCGCCGACGTGCGCGACCCGGAGTCGCTGGCGCGGGTGCGCGAGACGAAGAAGGCCGCCAAGGCCGCGGCGAAGGCCGCGAAGGCCTGACCTCACCCGCGGCTCACCCCGACGGCTGGCGCCGCACGCCGCCCGTGCGTGGCAGCCTGGCCGGATGATCGTGGTCACCAGCAACGAGATCCCCGGCTACCGCATCCAGGCGGTGCTCGGCGAGGTCATGGGCCTCACCGTCCGCGCCACCAACATCGGCGCCAGCTTCACGGCGGGCTTCCGGTCCATCGGCGGCGGCGAGATCCCCGAGTACACGAAGATCATGTACGAGTCCCGGCACGAGGTGATGCGCCGGATGACCGAGGAGGCGACCCAGCGCGGCGCCAACGCCATCGTCGCGATGCGGTTCGACACCGACGCGATCGGCCAGTTCAGCGAGGTCTGCGCGTACGGCACCGCGGTGATCGTCGAGCCGATCGCCGGCGGCGAGCCGGGCGCCACGGGCCAGTCCGCGCAGATCGCGGCGCAGGCCGAGCAGGGCTAGGCCCGCGCCGCCAGCGCTTTCTCGCACCGCACCCCGGTATCGGCGCGGGCGAGGCGAGAATCCGCGGGCGATCCGACCGCCGCTAGTGCGTGAGGCCCGCCGGGACGGACAGCCCGACCAGGCGCACCAGCCGGACGACGGTCTCCTCGACGAACGTGTCCTCCGGCTCCTCGCCCTCGATCGCCATGAGCCGGCGGACCTCGCCCGGCTGCACGTCGTCCACGCCGACCAGCTCGGCCCACGCGGCGAAGCCCTCGGCCTCGGCGTCGACGTCCACCGGGGCGCTCTCGTCCGGGTCGTCGTAGAAGTCGCGCGGCTGGAAGCCCAGGTAGAACCGGCCGGCCGAGGTCGGCGACGGGGCGTAGTCGATCACCGCGATGTCACCGTGGTGCACCTCGATGGTCAGGCTCGGGGTGGCGTCCGCGTCACCGCCCCAGGCGCCGCCGCTGTACCGGTACGTCTCGACGTCGCTCACGCCGGGCCTCCTCTGGTTCGTCCCCTGCCGCTGCCACCTCGCCACGCCCCTCCGGCCGCCGCGACGCGAGGCGATGCTAGCCCGGGGTCCGTCCGGCGTCCGACCCGGCGGCGTCCTTCCACCCGCGGGCGTACGCCTCCGCGGTGCCCTCGGCGACCATGTCGTCCGGCCCGACCCGCACCAGCGCGCGCCGCCCTGGCCCGTCCTCGGCGGTGACTGCGTGCGCCATCCCCCGCACGAGGCCGCCGCGCCGATGGCGATGACCGACTCGATGGGGCAGTGCAGCGAGGTGTCCGCTGACGGCGCCGCGGTCATCGCGGAACTGATCCCAGGCGGCGAGCCTGGGCGACGGGGCAGTCGACGCAGATCGGGGGGCGCCGACCCGGGAGGGAACCGCGCCGCCCGCACACCCCGTTGCCGTCGGAGGCGGGCGCGGTCGACCTCGTCAGAGCAGGTGCCCGTCACCGCGCTTCGCGGCCGGATAGGCATCGGAACCAGGTCGAGCCGATATCACCAAGCGCACCCGCTCGATGCCGATGCCCGTTTCCTTGAGGGCGTCGACCTTCCTCGGGTTGTTCGACAGCAGCCGGATCGCGAGCACACCTCGAGCGAGCAAGAAATCGGAGGCCCACCCGTCATCGCGCGGGTCGGCGGGTAATCCCGTGCGAGTAAAGAACGCGAAGGTATCCGGCTCTTCGGATCTGTGGGTGGGTCAGGGCCATGCTCCGTCGCCGATCAACTGCTGGGGCTGGTGTGGGCGAGCGTGCTTGGGCTGCAGGAGGAGTGCAGGGTACAGCCGTTCGTTGGTCACTGACTGGGCCAGGAAGGTCCGCGACCGGGCTCGCCGCGGGAAAGGGTTGAGCCCGGCCGCGTCGGATCTACTTGCTGTCGATGCTGAAGACGCCGGAACTGGCTGCGGCCTTCTCCTGCAGGTCCTGCCATGCGCTGGCGTCAGCATGGAGGGCGTCGAGGAGGTAGGCGGCCACGGCGTCGGCGACGAGGGCGACGCGGGCGGGGTCCTCGTCGCTGGTCTCGCGGACGGCTTCCCCGGCGATGCCGCCGAGGGTGTGCTCGCCGTCGGTGATGGTGAGCATCGCCTTGGGGGCGGGGCTGAGGTAGTAGGCGTCGGTGAACCAGTCCGGTCCGCGGGTGGACATCGCCGACTGGTCCTTGCCGCCGGTGATGACCAGGGCGGGGGTGGTCATGGTGGAGTAACCCGGGCGCATGAACGGCAGGTGCTCCAGCGCGAACGGGGTCAGCGTGTCACCGGTGCCGGTGGTGGCGATGAGCGCGCCCGCCTTCACGGCCGGGTGGGTGAAGTCCTCACCCGGGGCGCCGTCGGCGTCCAGGACACGGGCCCCGAGCAGGGCCCCGGTGCTCTGCCCTCCCCAGGAGTGCCCGACGACGGCGACGCGGCCCGCGTCGACGCGGGGAGACAGGCCGGGGACCTGGCCGAGGACGTCATCGAGGTGATCCAGGACCGCGTGCAGGTCGGCGATGCGGACCCGCCAGATGGTGGAGAAGCGCGGGTCACTGAAGCCGATGCGGTTGCGGCGGGAGTCCAGGTGGGTGGGCTGGACGACGACGAAGCCGGCGGCCGCCCAGCGATCCACGAGGGGTTCGTAGCCGTCCATGGACCAGGCGTTGCCGTGGGAGAAGACGATGACGGGCAGGTCCTGGCCGTCGACGGGTGCGGTGACCTTGACCTGCAGGTCGAGGCCGCGGTCGACGCCGTGACCGGTGGTGGGAACTGTGATGGGCTTGACCGCGATGAGCTGACGGTCGAGGGCTTCAGGCACGAGATGTCCTTCGAAGGGGGCCGGCTCTGCCACACTGGCGGAGCATCGTTCCGCCGACGTTAACGGAACATCGTTCCGCGAGCAAGGGAGGGCGTGGTGACCCCCACGACCGGAGTACGCCAGGCCGGCATGCAGCGAAGCCGCGAGGCACTGCTGACCGCGGCGGCGGCGGCGTTCATCGAGCACGGCGTGCAGGCACCGGTGCGGGACGTCGCTGAACGTGCCGGGGTGGGTGTGGGCACGGTCTACCGTCACTTCCCTACCCGCGCGGACCTCGTCAACGCCGTCTACCGCCACCAGGTCCAGGAGTGCACGGCCCTCGCGGCGTCCCTGCTCGAGCAGCCGATCCCGGCGGTCGAGGCGCTGGAGCGGTGGATGGCGGCCTTTGTGGACTTCCTGGTGACCAAGCACGGCCTCAGCGAAGCTCTGCTCTCAGAGGACCCGAGCCTGGCGAACTTGCACGCCTTGATCCTCGACGAGCTGGTGCCGGCGTGCGCATCCCTGCTCGCGGCCGGCCAGGACGCCGGCGAGGTCGACCCGCAGGTCGCCGCGTTCACGCTGCTGCGCGCGGTGGGGAACCTGTCCATCCCCGGACCGGGCTACGGCAGGGACGAGGCCCGGCAGATGGTGACCCGCCTCCTCGCCGGGTGCCGCACCGCGATCGCTGACTCCCCTCACCAGGGTTGAGCTGTACGGTCCTCACCGGACAGGCGGGCGGCCGGACCTGACGAATCGAGACTCGCCTGTCGCAGTGGAAGTGGTGAGCCGCACGTTCCCACCCTGGCATCCCAGTCGAGCTCTCGACCGGAGCCTTGCGCCGACGGCCCCGGTCGGGCACCACCATCAGCACGAGCACCCGTTCGAGTCCTCGTGCCGGCGATCGTCGGCGGTGACTCGTGTCCGTCAGGCCGTCGCCGGACCTGGCGGAGCCCCCGCCGCGTCCTTCCACCCGCGGGCGTACGCCTCCGCGGTGCCCTCGGCGAACATGTCGTCCGGCCCGACCCGCACCAGCGCGCGCGCCCCCGGCCCGTCCTCGGCGGTGACGGCGTGCGCCATCCCCCGCACGACGGCCAGCGGCCGGCCCGTCGCCTTGCCCTTGACCAGCTCGGCCGCGCCCGCGATCTCGTCGGCCACCGCCGCCACGCTGACCTGCAGCGGCCGGCCGTGGGTGTCGGAGGACCCGCGCAGGTCGTCCAGCACCTGCACGCCCGCCGCGCCGATCGCGATGTCGGTCTGCCCCTGGCGCCACGGCCGCCCGGCGGTGTCGGAGACCAGCACGCCCACCCGCACGCCGAACCGCTCCGCGAGCGCGGCCCGCAGCGCCCGCGCCGTGGCGTCGGGGTCGACGGGCAGCAGCAGCACGGTGCCGTCGGCGGTGTTGGACGCGTCGACGCCGGCGGCGGCCATCACCAGGCCCAGCCGGTTCTCGACGATCCGGGTCACGCCGCCGGGGTGCTCCCGGGTCGCGACCACGCGCACGGTCTCGGCGGTGATCGCTGCCTCGCGGTCCGCCGCCTCGACGACCCGACCCTCGGCCTTGGACACGATCTTGCTGGTGACGACGAGCACGTCGCCGTCGGCCAGGGCCGTGCCGGGCCGGGCCGCCGCGTCGGCCGCCAGCGCGTCGCCGAGCACGGTCGCCAGGTCGTCGCCGGGGTGCACCTCGCCGATCCCGGGGACGCCCCAGGCGGTGAGGACGTCCGCGGCGGACGACGCCGGCGCCTGGTCGGTCACGGTCAGCGCACCAGCTTCGGCAGCACGTCGCGGCCGAACACGTCGATCCACTCGCGCTGGTTGCGGCCGACGTTGTGCAGGTACACGCGGTCGAACCCGAGGTCGACGTACTTCTGGATCTCGGCGCGGTGCACGTCCGGGTCGGCCGAGATGACCATGCGGCCCTCGAAGTCCTCGGGGCGGACGAGCTTGGCCATCTGGGCGAAGTCGAACGGCGAGCGGATGTCGCCCTTGGGGAACTTCATGCCGCCGTTCGGCCACTCGACCATGGCGTTCTCGAGGGCCTGCTCGTCGGTCTCCGCCCAGGACAGGTGCAGCTGGAGCACCTTGGGCAGGTCCTCCGGGTCGCGGCCGGACTCGCGCACGCCGTCGTCGAACTTGCCGAACAGCCCGCTGATCTTCTCCAGCGGGGCGCCGACGGTGATCAGGCCGTCCGCGTGCCGGCCCGCGCGCTTGGCCGTGACGGGCCCGGCGGTGGCGACGAGGATCTCGGGCGCGACCTCGGGCATGGTCCACAGCCGCGTGGACTCGAGCTTGTAGAACTGCCCGGCGTGCTTGACGTCCTTGCCGACGAGCGAGGCCGTGAACAGCTTCTTGATGATGTCGATGGCCTCGAACATCCGGTTGATCCGCTCGGGCGCCTCGGGCCAGTACGACGCGGTGATGTGCTCGTTCAGCGCCTCGCCGGAGCCGAGCCCCAGCCAGTGCCGGCCCGGGTACATGGCGGCGAGCGTCGCCGACGCCTGCGCGACCATCGCGGGGTGCCAGCGGAACGTCGGCGCGGTCACGCCGGGACCCATGTCACCGGTCGTGCGCTCGCCGAGCGCGGCCAGCACGTTCCACACGAACGCGGACTGCCCCTGCTGCGGGACCCACGGCTGGTAGTGGTCCGCGGCCATCGTGCCGAGGAACCCCTGCGACTCCGCGTAGGCGGACAGCTCGACGGCCTCCGTCGGATGGAACTGCTCCAGCATCGCCGCGTACCCGACCTGCAGACCCTCGGCCACCACACCCTGTGCCACGAACGCTCTCCCTCTTGCCAGGGCGCGCGTGGTCGCGCGCCCTCGTCGAGGGTAACCAGCCTGTGTGTCGCCGCGATTCCCGACGGGGGTCGGGCCGGTGTCGCCCCGACGGGTCAGGCGCCGCGCAGCAGGTGCGCGAGGTGCCCCTGCGCGTGCAGCCGCCCGGCGACGGCCTCGCTCACCTCGCCGAACACCGACTCCGAGCGCTGCACCCCGATCGCGCCACCCATCACGCCCGCACCCGACTCGCGGGCGAACCGGGCCACCGGCGTGCCCTGGTGGTCGAAGAACCGGACGGTGTACACGAGCCGCTGGTTCTTCCGGCCCGCGAGCGCACCGAGCAGCGCCGTGGCGGCGACGCTGCCGCGCGCGACGGTCCAGGAGCCGTCCGGCTCGGGGGTCACCCCGAAGCCGTGCTCGGTGAGCGCGGCCTGCAGCACGGTGCGGGCGGCGTCCGGGTTGCCGGACAGGAAGTAGTCGGCGCTGGCCACGCGGGGGTCCTCCAGGTGCGGGACGAGTCGGCCGGGGCGGCCGTCGCCGCAGGTTAGCGCAGGTCGGAGCACCACCCAGGCGGCGGATCCGCGCTCGCTCCGGAAGCGCGAGGATGACGACGTGACGACGAGCGGCCGCATGGTCCGGGTGACCGACACCGGGTCCGCCGTCGCGTGGCTGTCGGACCGTCCGGCGCACGAGGCCTCGACGGGATACGCACCGGAAGGCTGGGCGGCGGACACCTGGGTTCTGCCGATCATCTACGAGCGACGCCGCCGTGGTGCGCGGTGGCGGCGGGTCACCTGGGCCTCGTACCTGGCGCGCCCCGGGAACGACAGCACCGTCCGGTCGGTTCCCCCGTGCTTCCGCTGGTTCGAGCACCCGGTCATGAGCCCGACGGTGCGGTGGCCGGAGGACGGCACGCTCGACCCCGAGACGTTCGCCTCGCTCATCGACGTCCTCGCGCGGTCCGCACCGGGTCCGGAACCGGTCGAGTGCGTGGCCTTCTGGGGCCGGCTGGCGGTGCCACACCAGGACTGGGACCGGGACGAGCTGTGGACCGGCCCGCTCTCCGCGCTCCCCGACCTCGTGCAGGCGAACGGCGGGCCGTACCGGAGCACCCCGACGAACTTCTGGGCGCACGACCGCTCCTGGTTCGTCTGGTCCGACTACGACCTCATGGGGACGCGCGTCAGCGGATCCCTCGCGCTCGTCGACGCCGTGCGCGGGCACCCGGAGCTCGAGACGGTCACCTGGCCCGGCTGACTCAACGCGGCGCGTTGCCGAGGATCGCGGTGGTCAGCGCGGAGATCGGCTCGCTCGGCGACTGCGGGTTGGCCACCAGCGTGATGTCGACGTCCCCGGGGTCAGGCAGCCCGAAGGCTGCGGGCAGCTGCACCAGGTCGTCGGGGATCAGGCTCTGCGGCAGCACCGCGATGCCGATGCCGGCCCGCAGCGCCGCGAGCACGCCGTTCACCTCGACCGTCTTGCAGGTGATCCGCCACGGCCGGCCCGCCCCGGTGAGGGCGCGCACGGCGGCCTGCCGGGTGAGCGACGTGCCCTGGTACGTGATGAGCGGGACGGGCGCGTCCGGGTCGACGGCCGTGCCGGGCAGCGCGACCCAGACCAGGCGGTCGCGGCGGACCAGCTCGCCCTCGGCCTGACCGGTGGCCTCCTTGATGTACACCAGGTCGAGCTGCCCGGCCCGCAGCCGCCGGTGCAGGGCACCGCTCTGCGCGACGGTGAGCTCCAGGGTGATGCGGGGGTGCAGACGCCGGAAGTCGCGCAGCACCCGGGGCAGCTGGGCCAGCGCGAGGTCGTCGGCCGCGCCGAACCGGAGGCGGCCCTGCATCACCGAGCCGGTGAAGTACCGGGTGGCCTCGTCGTGCGCGGCCAGGATCGTCCGGGCGAACGACGCCATCGACTGGCCGTCGTCGGTCAGCTGCACCCCGCGGGTGTCGCGGTCCAGCAGCCGGCGCCCGGCGGCGTCCTCGAGCTTGCGCACGTGCTGGCTGACCGTGGGTTGCGACAGGGACAGCCGGGCCGCCGCGCGCGTGAAGTTCAACGTCTCGGAAACGGCGAGGAAAGTACGCAGCTGGTCGGGGTCAAACACGGGGCACCTCGCTCCTGGAGCGGCCGCGGCTGACCTGCGGCGTCGTCACCGGACTATTACAGAACGTGATCACACTGATTGCCGCCATGACATCAGAAAATCGCTCAGGCAACCGTACTGTAGAGGGACACCACGCAACCGGACCCCGTTCCGCACGTACCCAGACACGCACCTCTCGCAAGGAACTTCTGTGCCCTCGGCTCGCCGCCCGTCCCTGTCCCCGACCCGCACCCGCCGCCCCGCTCGCGCCACCGCCGCCCCGAGCCGCCCCGCCCGGACGCTGCACCGCCCCCACCTCGGGCTCCACCGCCGCCCTGCTCCCCCGGTCGACACGCCCGCCGACGCCGCCGCCGCGAGCACCCCGAAGCCCCGGAACGCGACGCTCGCCGCGCTCGGCGTCCGCAACTTCCGGCTCTACGTCGCCTCCCAGGTGCTGACCAACACCGGCGGCTGGGCCGCGCGCGTCGCCCAGGACTGGCTGGTGCTCAGCCTGACCGGGTCCGCCGCGCTCGTCGGCCTGACCGTGACCCTGCAGTTCCTGCCGATGCTGCTGCTCGGCCTGGTGGGCGGCGTGATCGCCGACCGCTACCCGCGCCGCCGGGTGCTGATGGTCACGCAGTCGGTGTTCGGCCTGTCGACGCTCGCCATCGCCGTGCTCGCCCTCACCGGCCACGTGCAGGCCTGGCACGTGCTGGTCGCCGCGTTCGTCAGCGGCCTCGCGACGGTGTTCGACAACCCGGCGCGGCAGGCGTTCGTGCACGAGATCGCGGGTCCGCAGCACCTGCGCCAGGCGATCAGCGTGAACTCCGCGGTGTTCCAGCTCGGCGGCCTGGTCGGCCCGGCCGTCGCGGGCGCCCTGATCGCGGCGGTCGGCGAGGGCTGGACGTTCATGGTCAACGGCGCCGCGTGCTTCGTGGCCGTCGCGCTGCTGGCCGTCATGCGCGCCGCCGAGCTGACGCCTGCACCGGTCGTCGCCCGCGCCAAGGGGCAGCTGCGCGAGGGCCTGGCCTACGTCCGGCGCAGCCCGCGCATCCTGTGGTCCGTCGTGCTGGTCGGCTTCGTCGCCGTGACCGGCGTCAACATGGCCACCGTGCTCGCGTCCTACTCCGACCAGGTGTTCCGCACCGACGCCGGGGGCTACGCGCTGCTGACCTCGATGCTCGCAGTAGGCGCGCTGGTCGGCGCGCTGCTGTCCACGCGGCGTCGCGGCAGCCGGATCACGCACCTGGTGCTGCTCGCGGCGGGGATCGGCGTGCTGCAGCTGCTGGCCGCGGCCGCGCCGAGCCGGCCGGTGTTCATCGCGGTGCTGATCGGCATGGGCGTCATCACCCTGCTGTACCTGACCGGCAGCAACACGCTGGTGCAGACGACGGTCGCCCCCCACCTGCGCGGTCGCGTCATGGCGCTGTACGTACTGGTGCTGCTGGGCGCGCAGGCCGTGTCCGGCACGCTGATCGGCTGGGTCTGCGAGCACCTCGGCGCCCGCGCCGGGATGGTGGCGTGCGGCGTCGGCCCCCTGCTCGGTGCGCTGGTGGTCGGCATCGCACTGGCCCGGCGCAGCGACGCCGGTGTGCGCGGCACGGTCCGGCGGTTCACGGCTCGCGAGACGACTCGCGAGACCGTCGCGGCCTGACCCGGCGCACGGGATGATGTGCCCGTGCCCGCTCCCGAACTGCGCGTCCGCTCCGCGGCGGTGCGTCCGGCGGCCGCGCTGGCGTCGGCGCTGACCGCGGACGAGCAGGCCCGCGTGGCGCGCACCGCGCCGGCCGACCGGGACGCCGTCGCCGCGGCGCTGCTGCTGGCCCGGCGGGCGGTCGCGCAGGCGTGCGGCGTCGGGCCCGGCGCGGTGCGCCTCCGCCGGCGCTGCAGCCGCTGCGGCAGCACCGGACACGGGGCGCCCCGGGCGGAACGGGCCGACGGCGGGCCGGTGCCGCAGGTGTCGATCTCGCGCACCGCGGACCTGGTCGTGGTCGCGCTGGCCGACGTCCCCGTCGGCGTCGACGTCGAGCGCGCGGGCACCGGGGACGCCGCGGACGCAGGGCTGGCTGCCGTCGCCCTGGCCGACGGCGAGCGTCCCGCGGCGGGCCGGCACGGCGTCCTGCGCACGTGGGTGCGCAAGGAGGCCGTGCTCAAGGCGGCGGGCACCGGCCTGGGCGTGGACCCGCAGACGCTGCGGGTGTCCGACGCGGCGGGCCGGCCGCTCGTCGCGGCGACCGGGCCGGCGGCGCCGCCGGACGGCACGCGGTGGTGGCTGACGGACCTCGACCTCGGCCCGGGCCACGTCGCCGCCCTCGCGACGGCGCTGCCCCCCGGCACGACCCCGCCGATCGACCTCCGCGTCGCCGACCTCGCCCGCGGGTGACTGCCGAGATCGCAGTTCCGGCCTGTGCGGGGCGACCGCGACAGAGGCGGGAAGTGCGATCTCGGCGAAGGGCCGGAAGCAGGGGTGGGCAGGTCTGCGCGGGTCGTGCGGCGCTCAGCCGCGCAGGCGGCTCACGGCGCGTGCCACGCGCCCGCGCGGCGCCGCGGGGAGGACCGGCAGCGCGGGCTGGTGCAGCCACGCGGCCAGCAGGTCCCCGACGTCGTGCCGCGTCACGTCCGCCACGCACGCCGCGAAGAGCGGGGTGGTCACGGTGCCGTGCCGGTACCGGTCGGTCCACGCCCGCAGCACGTCGAAGAACGCGTCGTCCCCGAGCTCCAGGCGCAGCGCGTGCAGCGTCAGCGCCCCGCGCTTGTAGAGCCGGTCGTCGAACATGCCCTCGCGGCCGGGGTCGCCGATCACCAGGTCCTGCGGCAGCCCCGCGAGCCGGGTGCGCGCGGTGCGGGCCTGCGCGTCCGCGCTCCGCCCTCCCGAGGACTCCTCCCACAGCCACTCCGCGTAGGCGGCGAACCCCTCGTGCAGCCAGATGTCCCGCCAGGTGGCGGCGGTGAGGCTGTTGCCGAACCACTGGTGCGCCAGCTCGTGCGCGACCAGCCGCTCGGTCCCCCGGTGCCCGTCGACGTGGTTGGCGCCGAACACGGACAGGCCGTGCGCCTCGAGCGGGATCTCCAGCGGGTCGTCCGTCACCACGACGTCGTACCGGGCGAACGGGTACGGCCCGAACCGGTCGGTGAACAGCGCCATCATCTCGGGCTGCCGGGCGAAGTCGTGCGCCTGCTGGGTGCGCAGCCGCGCTGGAGCGACCACGTCCTGCGGCACGGGGCCGTCCGCCAGCGGGGTGCGCTCGTACCGGCCGACCTGCACCGTCGCCAGGTACGGGGCGGTGGGCTCGTCCTGGACGAACTCCCACGTCCACCGGCTGGCCCGTGCCCGGCGCGACCGCAGGGCGCCGTTGCAGACCACCTCGTACCCGGCCTCCGTCGTGACGACGATCCGGAACGCGGCCTTGGCGCCGGGCCGGTCGTCGCACGGGAACCAGGACGGCGCGCCGTCGGGCTGCCCGGCGACGATGACGCCGTCGGTCAGCTCCTCCCAGCCGACCTCGCCCCACGGGCCGCGCCGCGGACCCGGCTGACCGGCGTACTGCACCTCGACCACCAAGGTCGCCCCGGCGGCGACCGGGCGCGCGAGCCGCACCTCGAGCCGGCCGTCGCGCTGGGCGAACCGTGCCGGCCGGTGCCCGTCGACCAGCACGCGCGACGCCCTGAGGCCGACCAGGTCGAGCGACAGCCGCTCCAGGTCCGTCGCCGCGGTGGCGTGCACGCGGGCGCGGGCCTCGAGCCGGTTGGTGGCGACCCGGTAGTCGAGCTCCAGGTCGTAGCGCGCCACGTCCAGCCCGCCCGGCACCCGGTCGGGCAGGTACGGGTCGCGCGGCTCGTCGGCGCTCACGCGGTCACCGGTGCCACGGGGTTGCCGGTCCACCGGCTGCCGGCGGGGATGGACTCCCCGCGCAGGACCAGGGACGCGGGGCCCACGGACGCGGTGGCGCCGAGGCTCGCCGCGGGCAGGACCACGCCGTGCGGGCCGATGCTCGCGCCCCGGTCGAGGCGCACGCTGTCGATGCTCATCACACGATCATGGAACAGATGTGTCTGGAGCACGCACCCGCGGTTGACGGTGGCCCCGTCGCCGAGGGTCACGAGGTCGGCCTCGGGCAGCCAGTACGTCTCGCACCAGACCCCGCGGCCGATGTGCGCGCCGAGCAGGCGCAGCCACGCGTTCATGGCGGGCGAGCCCACCGTCGCGGGTCCGAGCCACGGCACGGCGACGACCTCCAGGAACGCGTCGGCCAGCTCGTTGCGCCAGATGAACCCGCTCCACAGCGGGTGCTCCCCCGCGCCGACCCGGCCGACCAGCAGCCACTTGGCCACGACCGCGACGGCGCCCGCGACGCCCGCGGCGCCGAGCACGAGGACCGGCGACAGCAGCGCGGCGGTCCCCAGCCCCTCGGCGTGCGCGACCTCGCCGAGCACGAGCAGCACGGCGACGCCGATCCCGAAGGCCACCACGACGGCGGCCAGCCGGCAGACCTCGACGACCGCCCGGGCCACCCGTAGCCGGGTCGGCGGGTCGAACGTGCGTGTGGTGTCGGCGTCGCCGGCGGTGCGGCGCAGCGGCTCGGGCGGCGAGCCGAGCCACGACGTGCCGGGCTTGGCCCGCTCGGGGGCGCCGGACAGCACGGCGACCAGCCCGCGCTTGGGCACGGCGCGACCGGGGGCGATCATCCCCGAGTTGCCGAGGAACGCGCGCTTGCCGACCTTGGCGCGCTCGACCCGGAGCCAGCCGCGGCCGAGCTCGTAGGAGCCGATCAGGGTGTCGTCGGCGAGGAACGCGCCGTCGCCGACCGTGGTCAGGCCGGGCAGCATCAGCACGGTCGACGCCTCGACGTCCCGGCCGACCCGCGCACCGAGCGCCCGCAGCCACAGCGGGGTGAGCGTGCTGGCGTACAGCGGGTAGAGGGTGCTGCGGGCGTCGTCCATCAGGCGCTGGGTGGCCCAGATCTGCCAGCCGGTCCGGCTGCGGACGGCGTGGTACCCCTCCGCGACGCCCCGGCCGAGCAGCCGCACCCCGGCCAGCGTCGCCAGCGCGAGCGCGACGAACGCGGTCAGCGCGGCGAGCGGCACGGCGCGCAGGGCGTCGTCCCACGCCGTGCCCCACGACCCGGCGTCCCGCACGCCGGCGGCGACCACCAGCAGCCCGCAGGTGGCGGCGAGCACCGGCAGCACGGCGAGCACGGCGGCGGTCGCCCCGTAGACGGCGACCCAGCGCCGGCCGCGGGGCGCGCGCCCGGCGGGCCAGGACTCGGCCGCCGG
This sequence comes from Cellulomonas sp. NEAU-ZC6, assembly GCF_056844425.1. Lineage (NCBI taxonomy): Bacteria > Bacillati > Actinomycetota > Actinomycetes > Micrococcales > Cellulomonadaceae > Cellulomonas > Cellulomonas sp. NEAU-ZC6. Next base: position 1,004,651 of record NZ_JBXFYH010000001.1, read on the forward strand.
GCCGACGAACGCCGCCGGCGACCCGGCCCACAGCTCACCCGGCGCCACGCCCGCGAGCACGGCGGACCCGGCCGCGACCTGGGCGCCCTGCCCGATCCGGACGCCCGGCGCGATCGTGCTGCGGGTGCCGACGGTGGCGCGCTTGTCGATCCGGATCCGGCCCACGTGCAGCGTGCCGCCGTCCAGCCAGTGCCCGCGCAGGTCGACCTCCGGCTCGACCGCGGACCGGTCGCCGAGCGTCAGCAGGCCGGTGACCGGCGGCGGGGTGTGCAGGTCGACGTCCGCGCCGACCTTCGCCCCCAGCGCCCGGGCGTACGCGGCGGTCCACGGCGCGCAGGACAGGTTCTCCGCCCCGGCCGCCGCCGCCCAGCTCTCGGCGAACCAGAGCCGCAGGTGCACGGAGCCGCCGCGCGGGTACCGGCCCGGGCGCAGCCCGCGCAGCAGCGTCCGCGCCACCAGCACGGTGCTGCCCATCCGGCCGAGCGGGCTGATCAGCAGCAACCACCCGAGCCCGAGCCACAACCACGCGGCGGGGACCGGGTCCAGCCACGGCACCAGGCCCGTGACCGCGAGCAGCTGCTCGGCCGCCAGCAGCCAGGTCAGCCACCGCAGCCCGACGAGCGCCGCGAGCGGGACGCCGAGCACGGTCTGCAGCACCTGGGCCCGCCGGGGCGTCGGCGCGACCTCGCGGTGCTCGACGGGGGCGGCGGGCTCGAGCTCGTCGAGCCGGCGCGCCAGGTCCCCGAGCCGCGGGTACTCGTACACGTCGGCGACGGTCACGGTGCCGAACCGCTCCCGCAGCGCGGAGACGAGCTGGGCGGCGACCAGGCTGCCGCCGCCGGCGTCGAAGAAGTCGTCGTCGGGCCCGGACACCGGGGCGCCGAGCGCCGCGGTCCACCGCTCGCCCACCCAGGCGGCCGTCGGGGACAGCCCCGCGGTGGGGGCGCCCGGCCCGGACGCCGCCGGTGCCACGCTCCCCGGCAGCGGCCACGGCAGCGCGTCCCGGTCGACCTTGCCCGAGCCGCGGGTCGGCAGCTCGTCGAGCACCGCCAGCTGCGGCACGAGCGCCGCGGGCAGCACCGCGCGCAGCCGCGCGCGGGCGTCGGTCAGGTCGAGGGTCGTCCCCGCGGCCGCGACCAGGTACCCGGCCAGCACGGCGGTACCGGCCGGCGTGCGCCGGACCGCGGCGGCGGCCCCGGCCACGCCCGGCAGGGCGCCGAGCGCCGCGTCGACCTCGCCCAGCTCGATGCGACGCCCGCCGATCTTGACCTGGTCGTCGGCGCGGCCGACGAACAGCAGTCCGGCGTGGTCCAGCCGGACGACGTCGCCGCTGCGGTACGCGCGCTCCCAGCCGAGACCCCGCGCGGGCGCGTACTTCTGCGCGTCCTTCTCCGGGTCCAGGTACCGGGCCAGGCCGACGCCGCCGATGATCAGCTCCCCGGTCTCCCCCTCGGCCACCGGGGTGCCGTCCTCGCCGACGACGGCCAGGTCCCAGCCGTCCAGCGCCAGGCCGATCCGCACCGGGCCCTCGCCGGTGAGCCGCGCCGCGCACGCGACGACCGTGGCCTCGGTGGGGCCGTAGGTGTTCCAGACCTCGCGGGACGGCGTCGCCAGCCGGGCGGCGAGCTCGGGCGGGCAGGCCTCGCCGCCGAAGATGAGCAGCCGCACGCCCGCGAGCTCCTCGGGCCGCCACAGCCCGGCCAGCGTCGGCACCGTCGAGATGACGGTGATGCCCTGCGCGACCAGCCACGGGCCGAGGTCCATGCCGGTGCGGACCAGCGCGCGCGGCGCGGGCACCAGGCAGGCCCCGTGCGCCCACGCCAGCCACATCTCCTCGCAGCTCGCGTCGAACGCGACGGAGAGCCCCGCGAGCACCCGGTCCCCCGGGGCGAGCGGGGCCTCGGCGAGGAACAGCCGCGCCTCGGCGTCGACGAACGCCGCCGCCGACCGGTGGGTCACCGCGACGCCCTTGGGCGCGCCGGTCGACCCGGAGGTGAAGATGATCCAGGCGTCGTCCGCGAGCCCGGGGCCGGCGGGTGCACCGGCGCGCGCTCGGCGGCCCGCGGCGACCAGCCCGGGCAGGTCGCCCTCGGCGAGCACCCGCTGGACGGCGGCCTCGGTGAACACGGTCCGGGCGCGCTCGTCCGGGTCGTCGACGTCGACCGGGACGTACGCGGCGCCCGCCGCCAGCACGGCGAGGATGGCGGTGTAGAGCTCGGCGGTGCCCGACGGCACCCGCACGCCGACCCGCGACCCGGGCCCGACGCCCTCGGCCGCGAGCGCGGTGGCCGCCGCACGGACCGTCGCGGCGAGCTCGGCGTAGGTGAGCACGGTGCTGCCGTCGTCGATCGCCGGGGCGTCCGGGTGCGCCGCGACCGTGGCCCCCAGCACGTCCAGCAGCGTCCGCGGCTCCGGCGCGAGCGCCGCCCGCAGCAGCCCGTCGGTGTCGCCCACGCGGTCCTCCTGCTCGTCCGGCCGCCCGCACGGACGGCCGTCGGGAACTGTCGCACACGCCCGCGAGGACCGCCCCGCCGCCCCGGCCCCGTTCACCGACGCGCCACCCGCCGTTCGCCCGGCGGCCAACCTCGAGCCCGCTCGGCCCGACGCCCCCGCCGTGGCCGGCGGGCTGCGCGGCACCGGACCTCCTCGCCCGGCCGGTCGCACGTCGGGGGCCCCGCCGGTTTTCTGGGAGGATGTCGCCCATGACCGACCTGCCCTCCGCCCCGTCCCCCGCTGCCCCGACGACGACCGCCGCCGCGGCCGTACGCGCGGTACGCGACGTACCGGACCGGGTGTCGCTGGACGGCGTCGAGGCCCGCTGGGACGCCGACTGGACGGCGCAGGGCACGTACGCGTTCGACCGGACGAAGACCCGCGAGCAGGTGTACTCGATCGACACCCCGCCCCCGACGGTGTCCGGCTCGCTGCACGTCGGCCACGTGTTCTCGTACACGCACACCGACGTGGTCGCCCGGTACCGCCGGATGCGCGGCGCCGAGGTGTTCTACCCGATGGGCTGGGACGACAACGGCCTGCCCACCGAGCGGCGCGTGCAGAACTACTTCGGCGTGCGCTGCGACCCGTCGCTGCCCTACGACCCCGACTTCGAGCCGCCGCACGTCGGCGGCGAGGGCAAGAGCGTCAAGGCCGCGGACCAGGTGCCGGTCAGCCGCCGGAACTTCGTCGAGCTGTGCGAGCGCCTGACCGTCGAGGACGAGCAGCAGTTCGAGGCGCTGTGGCGCCGGCTCGGCCTGTCCGTCGACTGGGGCATGACCTACCAGACGATCTCCGCCGAGGCCCGCGCGGTCGCCCAGCAGGCGTTCCTGCGCAACCTCGCCCGCGACGAGGCCTACCAGGCCGAGGCGCCCGGCCTGTGGGACGTCACGTTCCAGACCGCCGTGGCCCAGGCCGAGCTCGAGGCGCGCCCGTACCCCGGCGCGTTCCACCGCGTCGCGTTCCACGGCGCCGACGGCGCGCCGGTCTACATCGAGACCACCCGGCCCGAGCTGCTGCCGGCGTGCGTCGCGCTGATCGCGCACCCGGAGGACGAGCGCTACCAGCACCTGTTCGGCACCACCGTGACCAGCCCGCTGTTCGGCGTCGAGGTCCCGGTGCTGGCGCACCCCGCGGCCGAGCCGGACAAGGGCGCGGGCATCGCGATGTGCTGCACCTTCGGCGACCTGACCGACGTGCAGTGGTGGCGCGAGCTGCAGCTGCCGACCCGCTCGGTGATCGGCCGGGACGGCCGCATCCTGCGCGACGTCCCGGAGTGGATCGGGGCCGAGGGCCGCGCCGCCTACGAGGAGATCGCCGGCAAGACCACCTTCTCGGCGCGCGAGGCGGTCGTGGCCGGGCTGCGCGGGTCCGGCGACCTGGACGGCGAGCCGAAGAAGACCGACCGGATGGCGAACTTCTTCGAGAAGGGCGACAAGCCGCTCGAGATCGTCACCTCCCGCCAGTGGTACATCCGCAACGGCGGCCGCGACGCCGACCTGCGCGAGCAGCTGCTGGCCCGCGGCGCCGAGCTCGGGTTCCACCCCGACTTCATGCGCGTGCGGTACGAGAACTGGGTCGGCGGCCTGAACGGCGACTGGCTCGTGTCCCGCCAGCGGTTCTTCGGCGTGCCGTTCCCCGTGTGGTACCCCGTCTCCGAGGCCGGCGAGACCGACTACGACCACCCGATCGTGCCGACCGAGGACCAGCTGCCGGTCGACCCGTCGTCCGACGTCCCGGCCGGCTACACCGCCGACCAGCGCGGCGTCCCGGGCGGGTTCGTGGGCGACCCCGACATCATGGACACCTGGGCGACGTCGTCGCTGTCCCCGCAGATCGCGGGCGGCTGGCGCTCCGACCCCGACCTGTTCGAGCGGGTGTTCCCGATGGACCTGCGCCCCCAGGGCCAGGACATCATCCGCACCTGGCTGTTCTCGACGGTCGTGCGCTCGCACCTGGAGCACGGCACGCTGCCGTGGAAGGACGCGGCGATCTCGGGCTGGATCCTGGACCCCGACCGCAAGAAGATGTCGAAGTCCAAGGGCAACGTCGTCACCCCGATGGGCCTGCTCGAGGAGCACGGCTCGGACGCGGTGCGGTACTGGGCGGCCTCCGCGCGGCTCGGCACCGACGCGGCGTTCGAGGTCGGCCAGATGAAGATCGGCCGCCGCCTGGCGATCAAGGTGCTGAACGCGTCCAAGTTCGCGCTCGGCTTCGGCTCCGCCGAGCAGGGTGCGGCCGCGCTCGACCCGGCCCTGGTCACCGACGCGCTCGACCGCGCGATGCTCGCCGGCCTGGCCGACGTCGTCGACCGGGCCACCGCCGCGCTGGAGTCCTACGACCACACCCGGGCGCTGGAGCTCACCGAGACGTTCTTCTGGACGTTCTGCGACGACTACCTCGAGCTGGTCAAGGACCGCGCGTACGGCGCGGGCGCCGCGGACGCGGACGTCACCCCGGAGACCGCGTCGGCCCGCGCCGCGCTGAACCTGGCCCTGGACGTGCTGCTGCGGCTGTTCGCCCCGGTGCTGCCGTTCGCCACCGAGGAGGTCTGGTCCTGGTGGCGCGAGGGCTCCGTGCACCGCGCGCCCTGGCCGTCCGCCGAGCCGCTGCGCCAGGCCGCCGGGGACGGCGACCCGGGCGTGGTCGCCGCCGCGGGTGCCGCGCTGGCCGCGCTGCGCAAGCTGAAGTCCGAGGCCAAGGTCTCCATGCGCACCGAGATCCTGCGGGCGCGCCTCGAGGTCCCGGCGTCGCTGCTGCCGGGCGTGCAGGTGGCGCTCGGGGACATCCGTGCCGCGGGTCGCGCCACCGGCGAGCTCGACGTGGTCGAGGTCCCGGACGCCCCGGACGCGTCGGTCGTCGCCCGCGACGCCGAGCTGCTCCCCCCGGAGCCCAAGCAGCAGCCGACCGCCTGACCCGGAGCGCGACGCGGCCCGAGGGGCGCACCCTGCCCGGGTGCGCCCCTCGGTGCGTCCGCCCCCGCCTCGCACCAGCACCAGCACCAGCACCAGCGTCCGCCGCAGCGCGTCGCCAGCGCTTTCTCGCACCGCCCACGCGCATCCCGGTGGGTCTTGCGAGAATCGGCAGGCGACGCGGCGCTGTACCGGGCACACGGGCCGACCGACACCGAGCGCGGAGGCACGAGGGCTCGGTGCGGGGTGCGGGTGCGCGTGCGGGTGCGCGCGGGCGTGGCACGCTGGGGTCGTCGGCCCGGCGACCCCGGTTATGCATACGTATCGTCGGACTTGTATAGTCTTGCAGCCGGTCTTCCCCCCACGAGGAGTACTCCCCCGATGCGCACTCGCCACCTCGCCGTCCTGCCCGCCGCGGTCGCGGCGTCCCTGCTGCTCGCCGCCTGCGGCGGTGGCGACGACGCCGCCTCCGGCGACGGCTCCGAGGGCGGCGTCGAGCTGGTCACGGCCGGCTCGCTGACCGTCTGCACCAACCCGCCGTACGAGCCGTTCGAGTACGAGGAGGACGGCGAGGTCGTCGGCCTCGACATCGCGATCGTCCAGGAGGTCGCGGACGACCTCGGCGTCGAGCTGGTCACCAAGGTCACGCCGTTCGAGGGCATCCAGTCCGGCGCCGACCTCAACACCGACAACTGCGACGTCGTGGCCTCCGGGATCACCATCACCGAGGAGCGCCAGGCGAAGATCGACTTCTCGGAGCCGTACTTCGACGCCGACCAGGGCCTGCTGGTCCCGGAGGGTTCCGACCTCGACAGCGTCGAGTCGCTCGAGGGCAAGACGATCGGCGTGCAGCAGGCGACCACCGGCGAGACCTGGGCGCAGGACAACGGCCTGGACACTGTGCAGTTCGAGGACCTCGGCCTGCAGGTCCAGGCGCTCAAGACCGGCCAGATCGACGCCGCGGTCAACGACATCGCCGTGCTCGGCCCGTTCGTGTCCGAGGGCTTCGAGGTCTCCGCGAACTTCTCCACCGGTGAGCAGTACGGCCTCGGCGTGAAGCAGGGCAACACCGCGCTGCTCGACGCCGTGAACGCCACGCTGGACCGGATCCGCGAGGACGGCACGTACGACGACATCTACACCCAGTACATCGGCACCGCCCCGATGACTTCGGAGTCCGCGTCGCCCGAGCCGAGCGCGTCGGACAGCTGACGTGACGACGACGCCGTCTACCACGGCGCCCGGGACGATGCCCGCGTCCCGGCGCCGGTGGAGCCCCCGCCGGCGGGCGCGGGCCTTCCGCACCGCCCAGTACGCGCTGATCGTCGCCGTCCTGGTCGCCGTCGCCTTGGCGATCGACTGGGAGAACGTCGGGACCAACTTCTTCAACACCCAGGCCGCGGGCGACATCGCGGCGCTGATCCCGGCCGCGTTCGTCAACACCCTGAAGTACACGCTCGCCGGGTTCGCGGTCGGCCTCTCGCTCGGCACGGTCCTGGCGCTGATGCGGCTGTCGTCGGTGGCGCTGTACCGGTGGATCGCCGTCGTCTACATCGAGTTCTTCCGCGGCATCCCCGCGCTGCTGGTCGTGATCTCGTTCGGCTACGCCGTGCCGATCGCGTTCGGCGTCAACATCGGCTCGGTCACCACCAAGGCGGCGCTCGCGCTCGGCCTGGTGTCGGCCGCGTACATCGCCGAGACGCTGCGCGCGGGCCTGCAGGCGGTGCCGAAGGGGCAGGTCGAGGCGGCCCGCTCGCTCGGCATGTCGCACGGCCGCACGCTGGCGACCGTCGTGATCCCGCAGGCGTTCCGCATCGTGCTGCCACCGATGACCAACGAGTTCATCCTGCTGACCAAGGACACCTCGCTGGTGTTCCTGCTGGGCCTGGCGACCAGCCAGTACGACCTGACCAAGATCGGCCGGGACGCGCTGAACAGCGCGCAGGGCGGCCTGACGCCGCTGTTCGTCATCGGCGCCTGCTACCTGCTGATCACCCTGCCGCTCGGCCAGCTGGCCCGGTACCTGGAGAAGCGCACCGGCGCGAGGAGCCGCACATGAGCACCGACTCCCCCACGACGTCCGCCCCGGTGGTGCGCGTCGCCGGCCTGCGCAAGGCGTTCGGCGAGCGCGAGGTGCTGACCGGCATCGACCTGGACGTGCGCGCCGGCGAGGTCGTCTGCGTGATCGGCCCGTCGGGGTCCGGCAAGTCGACGCTGCTGCGCTGCGTGAACCTGCTGGAGCAGCCCACCGGCGGCACCGTCGAGGTGCTCGGCGTCGACGTGACCGACCCGGACGTGGACATCGACCGGGTGCGCACGCACGTCGGCATGGTGTTCCAGCAGTTCAACCTGTTCGCGCACAAGACGGTGCTGGAGAACTGCACCGTCGCCCAGCGGCAGGTGCTCAAGCGGTCCCGCGCCGAGGCCGAGCGGATCGCCCGCGCCAACCTCGAGCGGGTCGGCCTGGCGGACCGCGCGGACGCGCTCCCGGCCCAGCTGTCCGGCGGCCAGCAGCAGCGCGTGGCGATCGCCCGGGCGCTGTCGATGGACCCGCAGCTCATGCTGTTCGACGAGCCGACGTCCGCCCTGGACCCCGAGCTGGTCGGCGACGTCCTCGCCGTCATGCGGGACCTGGCCGACGCGGGCATGACGATGATCGTCGTCACGCACGAGATGAGCTTCGCGCGGGACGTGGGCGACCGGGTCGTGTTCATGGACGGCGGCGTCATCGTCGAGGAGGGCCCGGCCAGCCAGGTCATCGGCGCGCCGCGCGAGACCCGCACGCAGACGTTCCTGCAGCGCGTGCTGGACCCGACGCACACCGCGACGCCCTGATCGTCCCGTTCTGACCTGCGGGTCCGTCGGGTTCGCACCACCCGCGGGCCCCAGCGCTGTGCGATCCGGGCCCCGGGGCGGCGCCGGCCCGCTCGGTAGCATGGCGGGCACGGTCGTCGCCGCTCGCCGGGTCGGACGCCCGCGACCCCGTCCGCCCGACCAGGAGCACGCATGCGCGAGTTCGCCGCCGAGGCCCCCGTCCCGCACGACCCCACGACGAACGTGCCCGGGCTGCTGCTCGCGCGGCTGGCCCGCGGCGCGTCCAGCGTCATCTTCGAGCGGTCGGCGGGGCTGGGCGGGTCCTGGGCGCCGGTCACCGTCGCGGAGTTCGTCCGCGAGGTCACCGCGCTCGCCAAGGGCCTGGTCGCGCAGGGCGTCGAGCCGGGCGACCGCGTCGCCATCATGTCCCGCACCCGCTACGAGTGGACGCTGACCGACTTCGCGATCTGGTTCGCCGGCGGCGTCGGCGTGCCGGTGTACGAGACCTCGTCGGCGGAGCAGGTCGAGTGGATCCTGTCGAACTCCGGCGCCTCGCTGGTCATCGTCGAGACCGCCGCGCACGCCGCCGTGGTCGGGCAGGTCCGGGCGGCCGTGCCCGCCGTCCGCGACGTGCTGGTCATCGACGACGGCGGGCTGGCGCGCCTGGTCGCCGACGGCGCCGGCCTCGAGGACGCCGAGATCGAGCGCCGCCGCGCGCTGGCCACCGGCGCCGACCTGGCCACGATCATCTACACCTCCGGCACCACCGGCCGGCCCAAGGGCGTCGAGCTCAGCCACGGCAACTTCGTCGACAACGCCCGCAACGGCGTCGCCGCCCTGGCGGACGTCTGCGCCACCCCCGGGTCGCGCACGCTGCTGTTCATGCCGCTGGCGCACGTGTTCGCGCGGTTCATCCAGATGGTCGCGATCGAGGCGGGCTCCCCGCTCGGGCACACCCCGGACACCCGCAACCTGCTGGCCGACTTCGCGTCGTTCCGGCCGACGTACATCCTCGCGGTGCCCCGGGTGTTCGAGAAGGTCTACAACTCCGCCGAGCAGAAGGCCGGCCACGGCGCGAAGCTCAAGCTGTTCCGCTGGGCCGCGAAGGTGTCCATCACCTACTCCCGGGCGCTCGAGTCGGCCGACGGCCCCTCGGCGCAGCTGAAGGCGGCGCACGCCCTGGCCACGACGCTGGTGCTGCGCAAGCTCAAGGACGCGATGGGCGGCAACCTGCGCTACGCGATCTCCGGCGGCGCGCCGCTCGGCGAGCGGCTGGGCCACTACTACCGCGGCCTGGGCCTGTCGGTGCTCGAGGGCTACGGCCTGACCGAGACGACCGCGCCGTCCGCCGTGAACCGGCCCGGGCTGATCAAGATCGGCACCGTCGGCCCCGCCTACCCCGGCACGGCGGTGCGGGTGGACGACGACGGCAACGTGTTCGCCCGGGGCCCGCACGTGTTCCGCGGGTACCACGACAACCCCGAGGCGACCGCGGAGGTGCTGGACGCCGACGGCTGGTTCGCGACCGGCGACATCGGCACCCTCGACGACGACGGCTACCTGCGGCTGACCGGCCGCGCCAAGGAGCTGATCGTCACCGCCGGCGGCAAGAACGTCGCCCCGGCGGTGCTCGAGGACCGGTTCCGCGGCCACCCGCTGGTGAGCCAGGTGGTCGTGGTCGGCGACGGGCGGCCGTTCATCGGCGCGCTGGTCACCCTGGACGCCGACATGCTGCCCGGCTGGCTGTCGATGCACGGGCTGCCGGCGATGGACGTCCGCGCGGCCGGGAAGCACCCCGAGGTGCTGGCAGCGCTGGACCGCGCCGCGACCCGCGCCAACGAGGCCGTGTCGCGGGCGGAGTCCATCCGCAAGGTCCGGGTGCTGGAGACCGACTTCACGGAGGCGAACGGCTACCTCACGCCGTCGCTCAAGGTGAAGCGCGCACTGGTGCTCCAGGACTTCGCGGGCGACGTCGAGCAGCTGTACGTGGACACCCGGGAGCACTGAGCGCTCGCCGCCGCGGCACCACGCAGACGACCCCCGGCCTGGCAGGCCGGGGGTCGTCCGCGTCAGCGGGTCCGGTCGTCGTGCCGGACCTCCGCCGTCGTCAGACCACGTCGTGCAGCCGCGCCTGGTCGGCCGACTGGCTCGGCAGCGCCTCGCTCGGCGTCGAGCCGTCGTTCCACCGGAGCAGCGCGCCCACGCCGTCGACGACCTCGACCTGGCCGTCCAGCGCCAGCGTGAGGCCCGCGTCCTGACCGAGCGCGGCCCGCAGCAGCGCCACGTCGGCGCGCATCCTGCGGGCACCCTCGGTCACGCCGATGCCGGCCAGGTCGGCCTCGCTGGAGGCGATCTGCAGCGGGTCCGGGCCCACCCAGAGCTGGCGGTCGGCCAGCGGCGCGTCGGGGAGCGTGACGTCCTCGTGCAGCACCACCTCGCGCACCTGCCCGCGCTGCAGGACGGTCACGAGGTCGTCGACGGACGTGACCGCCGCTCCCCCGCGGCCGATCTCCTGGCGGTACTGCTCGAGCACGCCCTCGCGGCGCTTCTGGCGGAACCGTTCGAGCGCCTCGGCGACCCGCTGGTGGAACACCTCCTGGTTGACGCCCTCCGCGCGGGAGCCACCGGCCACCTCGACGATCAGGTCCCGGGTGCGCGGGGCCACCGCGTGGCAGAGCAGCGGCACCGCCCGGACGTCGCCGGTGACCAGCACGACCTCGGGCTTCTTCTCCACGATCTGCCGGTCCAGCTCGGCCGCCACGGTCTCCGCGTTCCGCTCCCAGGAGTCCTCGGCGCGCATCTGCACCCGGCGGCTGCGCCAGCCGTCGCCCGTCTCCTTGACCTTGCGCAGCTCGTCGTGGTCGCCCTCGACCGTCTCCCGCGCGGCGTCGCGCAGGCCGGACCCGTCCGACCAGGTGAGGTCGGCGCCCTGCCGGTCGGTCTCGACCAGGAGGAACCGGGTGGCCTGGTCCGCGGCGCGCACGGCCGGCAGCAGGTTCGGGACGTCGTCCAGCACCGCCGTCGACCGGGCCGGCGGCTCCTTGAGCACGCGGTCCACGACCACGCCCTGCGCGTCCGCGACGACGACCCGGCCGTGCGGGCCGCCGACGCCCGTGGGACGGGTGACCCGCTCCTCGATGTCGTCCAGCACGCCGGCGGCCGCGCCCGCGCGCTCGAGCTCCCTGCGCAGCGCGCGCCACCGGCCCGCCACCTCCTCGTCTCCGGACGCGTCGGCGCGGGTGGCGTCGAGATGGACCGTCACGAACGGGGCGGGACGGCCGAGAAGGGGCTTGAGCCAGTGCAGTTCCACGAGGCGACCTCCGAGAAGGGGTTGCGTGTTGTCGGCCGAGCCGGCGCGCACCTCCGCGGGCCCGCCGGACGACCGGTCCTGACCCCTCCCACCCTCTGACAGCCGACGCCCGCGCGCCACCCCGGGAGCGCCGTCGGGCGGGTTCAGGCGGAGGCGGACGTCCCCTCGGCCTCCCCCGCGGCGCCCTGGCCGTCCGGGCCCGCGGCGATCGCCTCGTGGTGCCGGATGACCTCCTCGACGATGAACGCCAGGAACTTCTCCGCGAACACCGGGTCCAGGTCCGCGTCGTGCGCGAGCGCGCGCAGCCGGCCGACCTGCTGCGCCTCGCGCCCCGGGTCGGACGCCGGCAGGCCGAGCCGGGCCTTGAGCACGCCGACCTGCTGGGTGGCCTTGAACCGCTCGGCCAGCAGGTGGATCAGCGCCGCGTCGATGTTGTCGATGCTGCCGCGCAGCCGGGCGAGCTCGGGCGGGGGCGTCGGGGAGGCCGGTGCAGTCGTCACGCCCCCGATCGTAGGGGCGCCGCCGCGGCCGCTGCCGCAGGCGGTCACCAGACGGGCGACGGCCCGGTCCCCCTGCCGGGGACCGGGCCGTCGGGCCGTGCTGCGGTGCGGGTGCTCAGGCGCTCTTCTCGCGCGGCGTGCGCTTGGCCGGGACCTGCCGCGGCACGAGCGTCGGGTTGACGTTCTCCAGCACGACCTCGCGGGTCACGACCACGCGCTCGACGTCGTCGCGGCTCGGCACCTCGAACATCACCTGCTGGAGGACCTCCTCCATGATCGCCCGGAGCCCGCGGGCACCGGTGCCGCGCAGCAGCGCCTGGTCGGCGATCGCCTCGACGGCGTCGGCGGTGAACTCGAGCTCGACGCCGTCGATCTCGAACATCCGCTGGTACTGCTTCACCAGGGCGTTGCGCGGCTCGGTGAGGATCCGCACCAGGGCCGACTGGTCGAGCGGCGACACGGTGGTGATGACGGGGACGCGGCCGATGAACTCGGGGATCAGCCCGAACTTCAGCAGGTCCTCCGGCATGACGTCGCCGTACACGTCGCGGTCGTCCGCGGAGTGCAGCGGGGCGCCGAAGCCGATGCCGCGGCGGCCGGCGCGCGACGTGATGATCTCGTCCAGCCCGGCGAACGCGCCCGCGACGATGAACAGCACGTTCGTCGTGTCGATCTGGATGAACTCCTGGTGCGGGTGCTTGCGCCCGCCCTGCGGCGGCACCGAGGCGGTCGTGCCCTCGATGATCTTGAGCAGCGCCTGCTGCACGCCCTCGCCGGAGACGTCCCGCGTGATCGACGGGTTCTCGCTCTTACGGGCGATCTTGTCGATCTCGTCGATGTAGATGATCCCGGTCTCGGCCTTCTTCACGTCGAAGTCGGCGGCCTGGATCAGCTTGAGCAGGATGTTCTCGACGTCCTCGCCGACGTAGCCCGCCTCGGTCAGGGCCGTGGCGTCCGCCAGCGCGAACGGGACGTTGAGCATCTTGGCCAGCGTCTGCGCGAGGTACGTCTTGCCGCAGCCGGTCGGGCCGATCAGCAGGATGTTGGACTTGGCGATCTCGACGGACTCCTCCGCCTGCGCCGTACCCACCGTGGCGGTCGATGCGGCCTCGCCGGCCTGGATCCGCTTGTAGTGGTTGTAGACCGCGACGGCGAGCGACCGCTTGGCGGGCTCCTGACCGACGATGTACTGCTCGAGGAACGCGAAGATCTCCTTCGGCTTGGGCAGCTCCACCATGCCGATCTCGGTGGCCTCCGCGCGCTCCTCCTCCATGATCTCGTTGCAGAGCTCGATGCACTCGTCGCAGATGTAGACGCCCGGGCCCGCGATCAGCTTCTTGACCTGCTTCTGCGACTTCCCGCAGAACGAGCACTTGAGAAGGTCAGCGCCGTCCCCGATGCGAGCCACGTGCGTCCCCTTCCCTCGGTGCGACCGCGGTCCGCGGTCGCGTCGTCGCCGATCCCTCGGCACGGCGCCCCCTGCGGGGCGCTCGTCGAACCATTCCACACCACTGCGGGCGCGGTGTCAGCCTTGCTGGTCCCGGCGTCGGGCGTGTCGCGCGGACGTCACCCGCCCGCGGACGCCGGACCGCCCGCCCCGGGACCGCGCGCGGCGGGCCCGGGGCGGGCGGAGGGGGTCACGGCTCGACGGTCGTCGCGACGACGCCCTTGCGGCTCTCGAGCACCTGGTCGACGATCCCGTACTCGTGGGCCTGGGCCGCCGTGAGGATCTTGTCGCGCTCGATGTCCTGGCGGACCTGCTCGAGCGGCCGGCCCGTGTGGTGCGCGAGGGTCGCCTCGAGCCACTCGCGCATCCGGATCAGCTCGTTGGCGTGGATCTCGATGTCGGACGCCTGGGCGTAGCCGCCGCCCTCCATCGCGGGCTGGTGGATCAGCACGCGGGCGTTCGGCAGCGCGAGGCGCTTGCCCGGCGTGCCGGCCGCCAGCAGGACCGCCGCGGCCGAGGCCGCCTGGCCGAGGCACACGGTCTGGATCTGCGGCTTGATGTACTGCATCGTGTCGTAGATCGCGGTCAGCGCGGTGAACGAGCCGCCGGGCGAGTTGATGTACAGCGTGATGATGCCGTCGGGGTCGGTCGACTCCAGCACGAGCAGCTGGGCCATGACGTCGTCCGCGGAGGCGTCGTCCACCTGCACGCCGAGGAAGATGATGCGGTCCTCGAACAGCTTGGTGTACGGGTCCTGGCGCTTGAAGCCGTAGGCCGTGCGCTCCTCGAACTGGGGCAGCACGTACCGGGACGACGGCAGCTGGGCGGGCGCGCCGCCCCAGCCGCCGGCGAGGCGCCCGGCGCGGGCGATGAACTGCGACTCGGTGCTCACGGGTTCTCCTTCTGCGTGGTCTGGTGGGGTCGGCGCGGCGTCAGGACTGCGTGCCGCCGCCGCCGGTGACCGCGCCGGCGTGCGTGACGACCTTGTCGATGAACCCGTACTCGAGCGCCTCCGGCGCGGTGAACCAGCGGTCGCGGTCCGAGTCGGCGGTGATCTGCTCGTGCGTCTTGCCGGTCTGCTCGGCGATCAGCTCCGCGAGCACCGTCTTCATGTGCAGGATCAGCTGGGCGTTGATCCGCACGTCGGTGGCGGTGCCGCCGATGCCGCCGGACGGCTGGTGCATCATCACGCGGGCGTGCGGGGTCGCGTAGCGCTTGCCCTTGGCCCCCGAGGAGAGCAGGAACTGCCCCATCGAGGCGGCCATGCCCATCGCGACGGTGGCGACGTCCGGCTGGATGTACTGCATCGTGTCGTAGATCGCCATGCCCGCGGTGATGGAGCCGCCGGGCGAGTTGATGTACAGGAAGATGTCCTTGTCGGGGTCCTCCGCCGCGAGCAGCATCATCTGCGCGCAGATGGCGTTCGCGTTGTCGTCACGGACCTCCGAACCCAGCCAGATGATCCGCTCCTTGAGGAGCCGGTTGTAGATGGAGTCGTTGAGGCCGAGTCCCCCGGACTCGGCCCGGGCGATCGCCGGCGTCTGGTCGTTCACGAAGGCTCCCTCGTCAGGCTTGGTTGCTTGTCAGCGACCCTAACGCCCGGGCACGGCGGCATTCGTCCCGCTGACCCCCCGTTTCGCTGTCGGCGCACGGGCGCCTGCCCGCCCGAGGTCGTCACACGTGGGCGAGGTCGTCAGGTGCACGTGACGACCTCGCCGCCTTCTGACGACCTCGCCGCCCGGGACGCAGGGCGGACGACCGAGGGCCCCGCACCGGGATCGGTGCGGGGCCCTCGTGCGGAGCGTGGGGGTCAGGCCTTGGCGTCGGTCTCCGTGGCCTCGGCCTCGGTGGCCTCCGTGGTCTCGGCCTCGTCGCCCTCGGCGGCGGCGGCCGTGGCGGCCTCCAGCGCGTCCTGCGCGGCGTCGTCCTCGTCCGAGCCGATGTACTCGGACAGGTCCACGGGCGCACCGGCGCCGTCGACGACGGCCACGCTGCGCAGCGCCACGGCGAGCGCCTTGGAGCGCGCCACCTCGGCGACCATCGCGGGGATCTGGCCCTGCTGGTCGACCGTCTGGATGAAGGTGTTCGGGTCCATGCCGTACTGGCGGGACGCGCTCACCAGGTAGTCGACGAGCTCGCCCTGGTTGACCTTGACCTCGAGGTTCTCGGCCAGGGTGTCCAGCAGGATCTGGTTGCGCAGCGCGGTGGTGGCCTGCTCGGCGACCTCGGCGCGGTGCACGTCGTCCTCCAGGCGGCCCTCGGACTCGAGGTGGCGGTGCACCTCGGCCTCCACGGCGCCGGACGGGACCGGGATGTCCAGCTGCTCGAGCAGCTGCTCCAGCAGCAGGTCGCGCGCCTGCACGGCCTGGTTCTGGCCCTTGACCTTGCCGGCCTGCTCGCGCAGGTCCGCCATCAGCTCGTCGATCGTGTCGAACTCCGACGCCATCTGGGCGAAGTCGTCGTCGGCCTCGGGCAGCTCGCGCTCCTTGACGGAGGACGCGGTGACGGTGACCTGCGCGACCTCGCCGGCGTGGTCGCCGCCGACCAGCGTGGTCTCGAACGTCGTGGTCTCGCCGGCCGACAGGCCGGTCAGCGCCTCGTCCAGGCCCTCGAGCATGTTGCCCGAGCCGATCTGGTAGGAGACGCCGGAGACGGTGTCGACCTCCTCGTCGGCGATCTTCGCGACCAGGTCGATGACGGCGAAGTCCTTCTCGGCGGCCGGGCGGTCGACGCCGACCAGCGTGCCGAACCGCTCGCGCAGCGCGTCCAGGCGACCCTGCACGTCCTCGTCGGAGATCTCGGTGCCCTCGACCGTGACGGAGAAGCCCTCGAGCGAGGGGATTTCGATCTCGGGACGGACCTCGACCTCGGCGGTGAAGACCAGGTCGCCCTGGGCGTCGTCGGCGGTCAGGCCGGGGACCTTGGTGACGTCGACCTCGGGCTGGCCGAGCGGGCGCAGCTTGTTCTCGCGGACGGCCTCGGCGTAGAAGCCGGACAGGCCCTCGTTGACGGCGTGCTCCATGACGGCCGGGCGACCGACGCGCTGGTCGATGATCCGCGGCGGCACCTTGCCCTTGCGGAAACCGGGGATGGTCACCTGCTCCGCGATGTGCTCGTACGCGTGATCGATGCTCGGCTTGAGCTCGTCGTACGACACCTCGACGGTCAGCTTGACCTTGGTGGGGTCCAGGGTCTCGACGGCGCTCTTCACTTCAGTGGTCTCCAACTGCTCGGATGTCTGCGCCGGGGGTCCGGCGTGGGGCGCTGGGGCGAGCCGGCGGGACGGTTCCCCGCTTCCCCCGAGGGGCGGCACGCTTCGGCGCGTGCGGGCATGGCTCGCCGCACCGGCCCCAGCAGCCTACGCCACGGGCTCCCGCCGTCGCCAAAGCGGGGCGCGCCGGAGCCGGCGTCAGGCCCGGCGCCGGCGGCTCGTCCGCCACGCGCGGAACGCACCGGTCGACCACAGCGCCCACGCCACCAGGCCGGCCTGGAACGGCAGCCGCGCGAGGCGCTTGGCGTCGGTGTCGAGGCCGAACGCGTCGGTGTGCGTCACGTACTGCGAGACGTTGCCCGGGAAGATCGCGACGAAGAACGCGGCCGCGGTCCAGCCGACCGCCGTGCGGTACCGCCGGGGCGCCAGGGCGAGCGCCGCGCCGAGCGCGATCTCCACCACGCCGGACCCCAGGACCACCAGGTCCTCGTCGACCGGGACCCACCCCGGCACCTGCGCCTGGAACTCCTCGCGGGCGACGGTCAGGTGGCTCGTCCCGGCGAAGGCCAGCACCGCCCCGAGCCCGACCCGCCCGATGTGCCGCGCGACCTCGCCGCGCCCTGCCTGCTGCTCCGCCATGACGACCCCTCGGTAGACGACTTCGTCTACCCATCAGACCACACCGGGCGCCGGCCGTCGCGCCGGTAGCGTGCGGCCCCATGACCACCGGCACCGTGCTGCGGACCGCGCTCGCGCTCGCCGTCCTGGTCGGCGTGGTGGTCGCCGTGGCCGCAGCGGCCCGGGTCCCGGTGCGCCGGGAGGCCGTGGTCGCCGTCGCGCGGGCCGCGGTGCAGCTGGCGGCGGTGGCGGCCGTCATCGCCTGGGTCTTCCAGCACCCCGGCGCCGCCTGGCTCTACCTGCTGGTGATGCTCGGGGTCGCGGCGTGGACCTCGGTCCGCCGGATCGGCCTCGGCCGCGGCACCTTCCCGGCCCTGCTGCTCGCCGTCGCCGCCGGGACCGTCACGGCCGTGGTGCCGGTCGTCGCCAGCGGCGCGCTGACGATCGGGGCCCCGACGCTGCTGCCGTTCACCGCGCAGATCATCGGCGGCACGATGGCGGCCGCCTCGGTGACCGGCCTCCGGCTGCGCGACGACACCTGGGCGGAGTGGGACGTCGTGGAGGGGTGGCTCGCGCTCGGGGCGACGGGGCCGCAGGCGGTCGCCGCGCACGGCCGGCGGGCGGTGGCCCGGGCGCTGACACCCGCCGTCGACCAGACGCGGGCCGCCGGGCTGGTCACGCTGCCGGGTGCGTTCGTCGGGCTGCTGCTCGGCGGCGCGAGCCCGGCGCAGGCGGCGCAGGTGCAGCTGCTCGTGCTGGTGGGGCTGCTGGCGGCGCAGACCGTGGCGGGGGTGCTGACGGCGCGGCTGCTGGCCACCCGGCTCGGGCGGCACCGGCCCACGGACTGAGCTACGTCGCGCGCGTCGAGACCGTGACGGTGAACTTGGGGTCGCGGCTCACCTGCCGGGTCGGCCCGACGACCCGCTCCAGCGTCGGCCGGTAGCGCAGGTGGGAGTTCCACACCGCCCACAGCTCACCGCCGGGTCGCAGGACCCGGGCGGCGTCCGCGAACAACGCGCGGGCGATCCCCGCGTGCACCGCCGCGCCTACGTGGAACGGCGGGTTGAGCAGCACGACGTCGGCGCTCGCGTCGGGAACAGGGCCGGCGGCGTCCGCCCGCACCACGGCGATCCGGTCGGCAAGGCCGTTCGCCGCCACCGTCGCCCGGGCGGAGGCGACCGCCGCGGCGGACTCGTCGGTCGCCGTGACCGTCAGACCCGGCCGGGCACGCGCGAGCAGGACGGCCAGCACCCCCGTGCCGCAGCCGAGGTCGACAGCCGACGCGACGTCCGTCGGCACCGCATCGAGGTGCGCGAGGAGCGCGCGCGTGCCGATGTCGATCCCCGCCCCGGCGAACGCGCCGCCGTGGGCGCACACCGTGAGGCCGAGGTCCGGGTGCTCGCGCCGCTCGGGCCAGCGCGGTGCCGCCCGACGGTCGGCCGGCCGCGGCCCCGAGGCCACGAGGACGCGCGACTTCTGCCGGGCGAGGCGCGCCTGCACGCTGGCCAGGTGGCGCTCCAGGACGTCGTTCATCGCCGTCGTCATGTGCTTGACGCGCCCGCCCGCCACGACGACGACGTCGGGCTCGGCGTGCTCGGCGATCAGCGCGGCGATCTCGTCCAGCGCGTCGAGCGACCGCGGGAGCTGGAGCAGCACGACCCGGGCACCCGCCACGAGTCCGGGCGTCAGCCCGTGGGAGGCGAACCCGCCCACTCCGAGCCGCTCGGCGTTCGCGTGCAGCGCCCGCTCGCCGAGCAGGCGGTCCTGGTGCGTGCGGACCCCGGACAGCCCGTGCCTCGTGATCGCGCCGAGCGTCAGCGCGCCGTGGTGGTCACCGATGACGACGACCTCCGGGCCGGTCGCCGCCGTCAGCGCGGGCGCGGCCTCGTCGAGGACGAGCCGGTCGCTCGCGTCGACCGCGTGCAGGTTCGGCGCCTCGAGGTCGGGAGCCCGCCGGAGGTCGGCGAGCACGTCGGTCTGGTCCTGCCCCACCGCCGCGTCCACGTCACCGAGCCTATCCGGCGGCGGTGGACGTCGGCTCCGCCCCCGCGGTGCCGGTCCACGCCCGGTGGACCGGCACCACCGCCGCGTCAGCCGCGCTCGGGGAACACCGGCCGCTGGAACCGGCGCTCGAACCGGCGGATGCACCCGCTGGTCCGCGCCAGCTCGTACGCCTCGATGCACTCCGCGTCGGTCTCGGCGGCCGTCCGGTAGCGCTCGTAGTCGGCCAGCGAGGGGAACGTGAAGAGCGCGAACGCCTCGTCGTTGTCCCCCTCCGCCGGCAGGAAGTAGCCGTGGTGGTCGCCGCCGAGGCGGTTCACCAGGCGGATCCAGCGCTCGGCGTAGTCCGTGAAGACGTCGATCTGGTCGGGGTCGATCTCATAGCGGAGGTGGATCGTGATCATCGCGAGATCATGGCACCCGCACCCGGGCCGCCGGCCGCGGCGCACCGGCAGGTGCGCAGGTCAGCGCACCTCGTCCGTCGTGAGCGCGAGCTCCCGCGCGGCGGCGACCTCCGCCGCCAGGACGGTCGCCCGGTCCGCGGCCATGCCCGACGCCTCGGGGCCGAGCTGCTGGCGCAGCGCGCCGTCGCCGCGCGCGGGACTCCCCGGCCTCGACCGACTCAGGCGCGCGGGAGCACACCCAGCAGCGCCGACGTGAAGGCCATCCGCAGCGCCTCGCGCAGGTCCACGTGCAGCACGCCGAGCTCGGGCTCGTCCGCGTACGCGGCGAGCAGGGTCGGCGGCGGCGGGACGTAGGACGACAAGGCGCCCGCCGAGACGAGGCTCATCAGGCAGAACGGCTGCGCGCCCTCGCCCAGCTCGGGCACGTGGTGGCGCACGAGCGCGGTCATCGTGGCGAGCCTGGCCAGCGAGGAGCGCTTGTGCCGCTTGACCACGTCGATCGAGACGTTGTGCTCCAGGACGCCGCCCTGCGCACCGAACAGGTCGCACAGCACGACCCGGCCCGCCAGCGAGCGACTGAGCGTCTCGGCGAGCTGGCGGGCCCGGACCTCCGGCGCCGCGGTCGCCTCGACACCCGCGGCCAGCTCCCCGTCGAGCTGGTCGAGCCAGCTGCCCAGGAAGTCGTCCAGCAGCTCGAGCAGCACCGCCTCGCGCGACTCGAAGTACCGCAGGACGTTCGACTTGGCCAGGCCCACCCGCCGGCTGAGCTCGTTGAGGCTCACCTCGGCCACGGGCATCTCGTCGAGCATCGCCGCCGCCGTGTCCAGGATGACCCGGCGGCGGATCTCCTTCTGCTCCTCGCTCCGCGCGCGTTGGAAGGTCACCGACCCACCGTATCGGACCGCTGGTCCCTTGACAGCAGACCAGCGGTCCTTTACGTTCGCAGTATCAAACCGGCGGTCTTTTAGGAGCGAGTCATGAGCCACGACTGGACCCAGCAGGACATCCCCGACCAGCAGGGCAGGGTGGCGGTCGTGACCGGCGCCAACACGGGACTCGGCTTCGAGACGGCCCGGATGCTGGCCGCCCGAGGGGCGACGGTGGTCCTCGCGGTCCGAGATGTCGAGAAGGGCAAGCAGGCGGCCGCCCGCATCACCGGCGACGTCGCCTTCCAGGCGCTCGACCTG
Source organism: Cellulomonas sp. NEAU-ZC6 (assembly GCF_056844425.1). Taxonomy (NCBI): domain Bacteria; kingdom Bacillati; phylum Actinomycetota; class Actinomycetes; order Micrococcales; family Cellulomonadaceae; genus Cellulomonas; species Cellulomonas sp. NEAU-ZC6. The sequence continues at coordinate 1,025,548 of NZ_JBXFYH010000001.1, forward strand.
ACCTCCCTGAACTCGATCCGGTCCGCCGCAGCAGACCTCCGCGCCGCCCACCCGCGCATCGACCTCCTGATCAACAACGCCGGCGTGATGTACACCCCCCGGCGCACCACCGCCGACGGCTTCGAGCTGCAGCTCGGCACCAACCACCTCGGCCACTTCGCCCTGACCGGCCTGCTGCTCGACCGGCTCCTGCCGGTCACCGGCTCCCGGGTCGTCACCGTCAGCAGCACCGGGCACCGCATCCGCGCCGGCATCCACTTCGACGACCTGCAATGGGAGCGCTCGTACAGTCGCGTCGCCGCCTACGGCCAGTCCAAGCTGGCCAACCTGATGTTCACGTACGAGCTGCAGCGCCGGCTCGCCCGGCACGGCAGCACGGTCGCGGTGGCCGCTCATCCTGGCGTGTCGAACACCGAGCTCGTCCGCAACACCCCCGCCGCGCTCCGGCTGCCGGTGACCTGGCTCGCGCCGCTGCTCACGCAGCCGGCCGAGATGGGCGCCCTGCCGGTCCTGCGCGCAGCCGCCGACCCGGCTGTCCTCGGCGGGCAGTACTACGGTCCGGGCAACCGGGGCGAGGTGCGGGGGTACCCGAAGGTGGTCACCTCCAGCCCCGCCTCCTACGACCGGACCACCCAGCAACGCCTGTGGACGGTCTCCGAGGCGCTCACCGGGGTGACGTTCCCCCGGGGGTAGCCGGCACCCGCCGGTGGCCCCCGCCCGACGCGGCTACCTCCGCGGCCCGGTGGACTCGCGGAGCCGGAGCTCGGTGGGGAGCTCGACGCGGACCGGCGGCTTGCCGGGCTCGCGCCCACGAGCCGCCGCCCGGAGCAGGATCTCGACGGCCGCCCGCCCGACCTCGGCGTGCGCGCCGCCGAGCGTCGTGAGCCGTGGCGTGCACAGCTCCGCGGCGAAGATGTCGTCGAAGCCGACGACCGAGACGTCCTCCGGGACCCGCACGGCACGCTGCTGCAGACGCTGGATCACCCCGATCGCGAGCAGGTCGTTGTGCGCGACGATCGCGGAGGCCCCCGTGCTGAGCGCGGCGTCCGCGGCCACCCCGCCCTGCGAGACGCGCGGGGTGAAGGGACCCACGCGGTCGGCCGTCATGCCGACGTCGTGGGCGGCGCGCCGCAGGGCCGCCCAGCGCGTCGCCGCCATCCACGAGCTGCTCGGCCCCGCCAGGTACACGAGGTGCTGGTGCCCCAGCGAGTCCAGGTGCTGGACGATCTGCCGCGAGCCCTCCACGTGGTCGAGCAGGGCGCACGGCAGCCCGGCGAGCTCGCGGCCCACGAGCACCACGGGTCGCTGCTCCGCGAGACGGGTGAGGTTCTCGTCGGGGAGCCTGCTCGCCGCGAGCACGAACCCGTCCACGGCCGGCATCAGCCGCTGGATCTGCTCCAGCTCGATCCGCGCGGACTCCTCGGCGTTGACGAGCACGAGCGTGTGGTCCGACGCCTTCGCCCGCATCTCGGCGCCGCGGATCAGCTCGAAGTAGTAGGGGTTCGCGATGTCCGAGACGACCATCGCGACGGTCGAGTGGCGGTCCGAGAGCAGCGCGCGCGCGTGCGGGTTGGGCCGGTACCCGAGCTCCTCGGCCACCTCGAGCACGTGCTCCCGGGTCGCGGCGCCGACCCGTCCGGGCGTGGAGAACGCCCGGGAGACGGTCGAGGTCGCCACCCCGGCCGCCCTCGCGACGTCGTAGATCGTCGGGCCCCGCACGCCGTCAGCCAACTCGCTCCGGCAACACTTGGCAACCCCTTGCCGTCCTCGTCGCGGTTTCCCTAGCGTCACGGCTGTGAACCACATCACATCTGGCGACGGCGGCAGGGTGCGGTCGTTCTTCGCCGATCCACCGAGGCCGGTCGCCCGGACGATCAGGGCGCTCACGGCCGTGGAGCTCGGTCTGGGCGTCGCGGCGATGCTGATCATCTTCGTGCTGGTCCTCGTCCAGGCCCTGCAGCGCTACCTCCCCGTGGAGGGCTGGCCGTGGACCGGGGAGCTGGCTCGCTTCTCGCTCGTCTGGCTCACGTTCGTCACCGCGGGCGTGCTGGTCTCGAGCGACTCGCACATCGCGATCGAGAGCATCGACGCGGTCCGGAACGCGCTCGTCCGCCGGGTCGTCCGCGTCGTGGCCTGCCTCACGGTCGCCGCGGTGGGGGCCCTCCTGACGGCGGAGGCGTGGGCCCTCGTGCAGACGCAGGGCGTGCTGCGCTCCCCCGCCATGGGCATGCCGATGTCGTGGCTCTACGGGATCTCGATCGTGGGCTTCGTCAGCACCACCCTGCGGGCGACGGTCGCCGCGCTCGGGTTCGCGGTGCTCGGGGTCCCCGACCCGTCGGAACCCGGCACCGCACCGCAGGAGGTGGCGGGCGCATGAGCCTCCTCGTGCTGTGCCTGCTCATCACCGCGCTCCTCCTGGCGCGCGTGCCGGTGGCGTTCGCGTTCATCGGGCCGTCGCTGGTCTACCTGCTCACCACCGGGCAGTCACTCGGGCTGTCGCTGCGGCTGGTCGCGCAGTCCACGGCCAGCTTCCCCCTGCTCGCGGTCCCCCTGTTCATCCTGCTCGGCTCGCTGGCGAGCCACGCGGGGATCGCGGACCGCCTGTACGCGTTCGCCCTCGCGCTGCTGGGCCGGGTGCGCGGGAGCCTGGGGTACGTGAGCGTCGGCGTGAGCGTCGGGTTCTCGTGGATCAGCGGCTCGGCCGTCGCCGACGCCGCCGCGCTCGGGAAGATCCAGATCCCGGCGATGCTGCGCGAGGGCTACTCGAAGAAGTTCGCGCTCGGCGTCTCCGGCTCCTCGGCGCTGATCGCCCCGGTCATGCCGCCGAGCATCCCGGCGGTCATCTACGCCGGGCTCGCCGCCGTGTCCACCGGCGCGATGTTCGCCGCGTCCGTGGTGCCGGCGCTCCTGATGGCGCTCGGGCTGTGCGTCGTGGTGTTCATCTGGGTGCGCCGCGAGCCAGGCATCCGGGTCACCCGGTTCGACCGCGACGACCTGGGCCGGACCGCGCGCGGCGTGCTCGGTGTGCTGGTCGCCCCCGCCCTCATCCTGGGGGGCATCCTCAGCGGCTGGTTCACGCCCACCGAGGCGGCCGCCGTGGGCGCCGCGTACATCGGCGTGCTCGGATTCGCCTACCGCACGCTGCACTGGCGCGACCTGCCCACGATCCTCGTCGAGTCGGTGCTGACCTCCGGCGCGATCCTGCTCATCGTCGCGTCGGCCAACCTCCTCGGCTACATCTTCGCCCGTGAACGCGTGCCGCAGGTGATCTCCGAGTGGATCCTCGGCGTCACCACCGACCCGACCGTCTTCCTGCTGCTGGTCCTGGTCCTCTCGCTGGTCCTCGGTACGGCTCTCGACGCGATCGCGGTGCTGACCCTCACCGTGCCGATCCTCATGCCGATCGCGGCGGCCTACGACGTGGACCCCATCGCGCTGGGCGTCCTCATGATCCTCTCGCAGATGATCGGCCTGCTCACGCCACCGGTCGGCACGGTCATCTTCGTGCTGCAGGCGATCGCCAAGGCGCGCATGTCGGAGGTGTTCTGGGGCTCGCTGCCGTTCATGGTCCCCCTGCTGCTGCTGTGCGTCGCGATCATCCTGTGGCCCGACGCGATCCTCTACCTCCCGCAGAGGCTGGGGCTGTGACCGCGCGACGGTCCGTCCTCGCGGGCCTCCTCGGCCAGGGCGTCGGACCCTCCCTCACACCCGAGCTGCACGAGCGGGAAGCCGTGCGCCAGGGCCTGCGCTACGTCTACAAGACCGTGGACCTCCGGGACGACCGCCTGGGGCACGAGCGCCTGCGGGAGCTGCTGGGTGCCGCCGTGGAGCTCGGCTTCGACGGCCTCAACGTGACCCACCCGGTCAAGCGGGCCGTGGTGCCGCTGGTCGACGAGGTGTCGCCGGCGGTCGCCGCGATCGGGGCGCTGAACACCGTCGCCGTCCGGGACGGGCGCACCGTCGGGCACAACAGCGACGTCACCGGGTTCGCCGCGGCCTTCCGCGACGGCCTGCCCGACGTCGACCTCGGGGAGGTGCTGCTGCTCGGCGCGGGCGGCGCGGGGACGGCGGTCGCGCACGCGCTGGGCGGGCTGGGCGTCCAGCGGCTCCTCGTCGCCGATCCCGACCCGAAGCACCTCGAGGCGCTCCTCCGCTCCCTGGAGGACGCCCGTACGGAGATGCGCGTGGACGCCGTCCGGGGGCCCGACCTCGCCCAGGCCCTCGCCCGGGTCGCCGGCATGGTGAACACCAGCCCCGTGGGGATGGCCGATCACCCGGGCGCGCCGCTCGACACCGACCTCCTGCACCACCGGCTGTGGGTGGCCGACATCGTCTACCGCCCGCTCGACACCCCGTTGCTGCGCCGGGCGCACGACCGCGGGTGCCGGACGCTGTCCGGGGCCGGGATGGCCGTCCACCAGGCGGCAGACGCGTTCGAGCTGATCACCGGCCGACCAGCCGACCGGTCGGCCATGTTCCGCGACTTCGACGAGCTGGTCGCCGGCGAGCCCGGCGGTCGTCGCCACACCCCGGGGCTCCCGGCTCCGGGGACCTCCACAACGAAGTGAGGTCGAGATGTCCATGCGAGGGAACACCCGAGCCGCCCTGCTCGCGGGAGCGGTCGTCACGCTCACCGCGCTCACGGCGTGCGGCGGGAACGGCGATCCCGCCGACGAGACCGACGGGGGCGGTGGCGGTGCCACCACCGAGGAGGTCACGCTCCGGCTGGCGCACAGCTACACCGAGGCCCAGCCGCAGCACCGCTGCGGCGCGCAGGTCATCGCCGACGAGGTCGCGGCCGCCGACGTCGGACTCACGGTCGAGGTCTTCGCGGGCAGCCAGCTCGGCGGGGACGCCGACCGCATCGCCTCCGTCGTCTCGGGCGACATCGACATGGACATCCAGGGCGCTTCCGCCCTGGGTGCGGTCTACGAGCCGGTCAGCGTGCTCGACGCGGCCTACGCGTTCGACGACGGCGAGCACCTCGCGCGGTTCTTCGCCGACGACGCCTCCGACGAGCTCCTGACGGGCTTCGAGGACGCGACCGGCGTGCACACGCTCGGGGCCTGGTCCGCGGGCATGCGCCACTTCACCGCGAACGAGCCGATCCGCGCGCCCGAGGACCTCGAGGGGCTGCGCATGCGGTTCCCCGCCTCGGAGCAGTTCCTCATGAACGCCAAGGCCCTCGGGGCGGAGGCGACCGAGGTGGCGTACGAGGAGCTCTTCCTGGCGCTGCAGCAGGGGACGGTGGACGGCCAGGAGAACCCGATCGTCAACATCGACGCGAGCAACCTGCAGGAGGTGCAGGACTACATCAGCATGTCCTCCCACCAGGCGAACTCCAACCTCGTGATCATCGGCGAGGTGTGGGGCGACCTGTCCGCCGAGCAGCAGGACGCGCTGCAGTCGGCCGTCGACACGGCGATGGAGCAGGTGCCCGACTGCGTGACGGAGGACGAGGAGGCGACGCTCGCCGAGTGGCAGGAGACCGGCGCCATGGAGGTCGTCGACGACGTCGACGTCGAGGCGTTCCGCACGCAGGCCGACGAGTACCTGCGGGAGAACTTCACGCCGGAGCAGCTGGCCGTCTACGAGGCGATCAGGTCCGCCGCGGAATGACAGCCGACGGCCAGGTGCAGACGTTCCGGGGCCCGGTCCGCGCGGCCGACCTCGGCACGACGCTGGTGCACGAGCACGTGTTCGTGCGCGACCACGAGCTGGAGGTGAACCTGCCGGACCCGGAGTGGGACCGGGAGGCGCTGGTCACCACCGCGGTCGACGGCCTGCGCCGCCTGCACCGTCTCGGCGTGCGCACCGTCGTCGACCTCACCGTGCCGGGGCTCGGACGCGACGTCGCCCTGGTCGCCCGGGTGGCCGCCCAGGTCCCGGTCCACCTGGTGGCCAGCACCGGCTGGTACGCGCCGCAGGCGCTGCCGGTCACCTTCGCGGTGCGCGGTCCCGGTCGCCTGCTCGACGGCCCGGACCCGCTCGAGGAGCTGTTCGTGGACGACATCCGGCACGGCATCGCGGGCACCGGGGTGCGCGCCGCGATGCTCAAGGTGGTGCTGGACCGGCCGGGTGCGACGCCCGACGTGCTGCGCGTCCTGCTCGCGGCGGCCGCCGCGCACCGGCGGACCGGCGTGCCGGTCACCGTCCACACCGATCCGGCGACCCACCGCGGCCGGGAGGCGCTCGACCTGCTGGTGCGGCAAGGCGTCGACCCCGGTCGCGTCGTCCTGGGGCACAGCGGCGACAGCGAGGACCTCGACGAGCTGCGCGCCCTGATGGACGACGGCGCCACGCTCGGCATGGACCGGTTCGGCATGGAGCACCTGCTCCCGGACGACCGCCGCGTCCGCACGGTCCTGGCACTCCTGCGCCTCGGGTACGCCGACCGCATGGTGCTCTCGCACGACGCCGCGTACTACAGCCGGGTCACCCCGCCGTCCTGGCGGCGCACGCACGCGCCGCACTGGCACGCCGCCAACCTGCCGGACCGGGTGCTGCCGATGCTCCGCGCCGGCGGCGCGAGCGACGAGGACCTGCACCAGATGCTGGTGACCAACCCGGCCCGGCTGCTCGCCGGTCGACCGGCCGTGGCGCACGCCGGGACGGCGCGCGGGGAGGAGGAGCGGTGAGCCTGCGGACGTCGATCGCCACGGTCTGCCTCAGCGGGACGCTGACCGAGAAGCTGCACGCCTGCGCGGAGGCCGGGTTCGACGGCGTCGAGCTGTTCGAGCCGGACCTGCTGGCGTCACCGTCGAGCCCCGAGGAGGTCGCCGCGCTGGCCCGGCGGCTGGGCCTCGGCATCGACCTCTACCAGCCCTTCCGGGATGCCGAGGGCGTCACCGAGAGCGAGTTCGCCGCGGTCCTGCACCGGGCCCGCGCCAAGTTCCGGCTCATGCAGCGCCTCGGGGCCGAGACCGTGCTCGTCTGCTCGAACGTCGGCACCGCCTCCGTCGACGACGACGCCGTGTCGGCCGACCAGCTGCGCCGGCTCGGCGACGAGGCGGCGGCGCACGGCGTCAGGATCGCCTACGAGGCGCTCGCCTGGGGTCGCTTCGTCGACGACTACCGGCGCGCGTGGCGCATCGTCGAGCGGGCCGACCACCCGGCGGTCGGGGTGTGCCTCGACAGCTTCCACATCCTGTCCCGCGGCCACGACCCGGCCGCGATCGAGCAGATCCCGGCCGACAAGATCTTCTTCCTGCAGCTGGCGGACGCACCCAGCCTCACCATGGACGTCCTGTCCTGGAGCCGGCACCACCGGCTGTTCCCGGGCGAGGGCTCGTTCGACCTCCCGTCGTTCCTCGGGCACGTGCTCGACGCCGGGTACACCGGTCCGGTCTCGCTCGAGGTCTTCAACGACACGTTCCGGCAGACCGACGTCGAGCGCACCGCCCGTCAGGCCAAGCGCTCGCTGACCTGGTTGGAGGACCAGGTCGCCCGGCGGCCCCTGCGGACCCGGCGGCCCGACGGCCCGAGCAGCCTGCCGGACGTGGGCCAGCCGGTCGCGTTCGACTTCGTCGAGGTCAAGGCCGAGGACGCCGGCGAGGTGGACGAGATGCTCCGGCTCCTGGGCTTCACGTTCCGCGGCCACCACCGGAGCAAGCCGGTGCGCCTTTGGAGCCAGGGCACGGCCCGCGTGCTGTGCAACGAGCACCTGGCGCGCGAGTGGTCACCGACGCTCGCCGCGATCGGCGTGGAGGTCACCGACCCCGTCGCGTCCGTGCGCCGCGCCCGTCTGCTGGGGGCACCGTCGGTGTTCCGCCGCACCCGCGCCGGCGAGCAGGACCTGGTGGCGTTCCGGACGCCCGAGGGCACGGAGGTCTTCTTCGCCGAGCCCTCGGTCCGCGAACCCGCGTGGGTCCCCGAGTTCGACGGCGGGGACCAGCCGCGCCGCGGGCCCGCCCTCACGATCGACCACGTCAACCTCGCGCACCAGTGGCAGGCGTTCGAGGAGTCCGCCCTCTTCCACACCAGCGTGCTCGCGCTGCGCTCGCAGGGCACGCAGGAGGTCGCCGCGCCGACCGGGCTGGTGCGCAGCCGGGTGATGCGCTCGGACGACGGAGCCGTCCGGCTGGCGCTCAACGTGGCGCCGGTGCTGGACCACGGGCTGCCGCAGCACGTCGCCTTCCGCAGCCCGGACGTCATGGCGGCGGCGCGGGCCGCACGCGCGCGGGGGCTGCGTCCCCTGCCGATCCCCGCGAACTACTACGACGACCTGGCCGCCCGGTTCGACCTGCCCGAGGCGCTCCTCGACGAGATGCGCGAGCTCGGCGTGCTGTACGACCGCGACGACGCGGGCGGCGAGTTCCGGCACTTCTACACGCGCACGGTCGGTGCGGTGTTCTTCGAGCTCGTCCAGCGGGACGGCGGCTACGACGGCTACGGAGCAGCCGGTGCACCCGTCCGGCTCGCGGCCCAGCACCTGGCGCGGCGCTGACCGGGACAGGACCTCACCGCCCCCGACCCCGCACCCCCGAGAGGAGCGACATGACAGAGGCGACCCAGGAGCGCATCTCGGCCGAGATCGCCGAGGCGCACCGGAGCACGGACCGCGGCGGCGCCCTGCACCCCCGCCGGGACTTCGCGCCGTACCGGTCCTCCGTGCTGCGGCACCCGACGCACGAGCTCGTCCGCGCCGACCCCGAGGAGATCGAGCTCACCTCGCCCGCGTTCGGGCACACGGACGTGGCGTCGTCCGAGTCCGACCTCACCGTCCAGCACGCCGGCGAGCCGCTCGGCGAGCGCATCGTCGTCACCGGCCGCGTCCTGGACGGCGACGGGCGGCCCGTGCGGCGTCAGCTCGTCGAGGTCTGGCAGGCGAACGCGGCCGGCAGGTACGCGCACAAGCAGGACCAGCACCCGGCGCCGCTCGACCCGCACTTCACCGGCGTCGGCCGGATCGTCACGGGCGACGACGGCTCGTACCGGCTCACGACGATCAAGCCGGGTCCCTACCCGTGGCGCAACCACCGCAACGCCTGGCGCCCCGCGCACATCCACTTCTCGTTCTTCGGCACCGCCTTCACCCAGCGGCTCGTCACGCAGATGTACTTCCCGGGCGACCCGCTGTTCGGGCTCGACCCGATCTACCAGTCGATCGCCGACCCGGCCGCGCGCGCCCGGCTCGTCGCGACGTACGACCACGAGGTCGGCGAGCCGGAGCGGGCGCTCGGGTACCGCTGGGACGTCGTCCTGACGGGCCCGCGGTCGACCTGGTCGGAGCCGGAGCACGACCACGATGCCTGACCACCTGCCGACCCCCGGTCAGACGGTCGGACCGTTCTTCGGGTTCGCCCTCGCGTACGACGGCGGTCCCGTCGTCCGTGCCCCGTGGCAGCCCGACGCCGTCCGGCTGCACGGCCTCGTCCTCGACGGGGCCGGCGCGCCCGTCCCCGACGCCCTGATCGAGCTCTGGGGTGCCCGGGCGGGCGGCGAGCCGTCCCGCGAGCGCGGCTCGCTCGACCGGGACCCGCACGGGTTCACCGGGTTCGGCCGGGCGGCGACCTCGCGCGCCGGCGCGTACGCGTTCAGCACCGTCAAGCCCGGGGCGTCCCGCCGCGGTGCGGCACCGTACGTCGTGCTCGCCGTCTTCGCCCGCGGCCTGCTCGACCACCTGCTCACCCGCGCCTACTTCGCCGACGAGGACGCCGCGAACGCGGCCGACCCGCTCCTGAACCGCGTGGACCCCGCCCGTCGCGCGACGCTCGTCGCCGCCGTCGACGGCCCGCGGTCCTACCGCCTGGACCTCCGGCTGCAGGGACCCGGCGAGACCGTGTTCCTCGACTACGGCGCGCCGCGATGACCGCCGCCGACTGGGGCCTCCTGCAGCCCGTCACGGCGGGCACCCCCGACGCGCCGGGGGACGACGACGTGCTCGCGGCGATGGTGCGGGTGGAGGCCGCCCTCCTGCGGGCGTGGGTGGCCGAGGACGGAGGCGGCGACGACGACGCCGCCCGGGTGCTCGAGCAGCCGGCGACGCCGCAGCGCCTGGACCGCGACGCGCTCGTCGCCGGCGTCGCCCGCGACGGCGCCCCGGTCGTCGCCCTGGTCGAGCAGCTCCGGGCGCTGCTCGACGAGCACGGTGCCGCGGCGGGACGGCTGCACGCGGGCGCGACCAGCCAGGACGTGCTCGACACGGCGCTCATGGTCGTCGCGCGGGAGTCCTTCGCACGGCTGCGGGTCTCGCTGGTCGCGACCGGGAGGGCGTTGGCCACCCTCGCCGACGCCGAGCGGGCCGCACCCCGCCTCGCCCACACGCTGGGTCGTGCCGCGGCGCCGACGACCCTCGGGGCCCAGGCGGCGGTCTGGCTGGACGGCGTCAGCTCGGCCGTGGCGGCCGTGGACGCCGTGCACCTGCCCGTCCAGCTCGGTGGCGCGGTCGGCACGGGCGAGCAGGCCGACCGCGAGGCCGGGCGGGCCGGGACGGCCGCGTCGCTCCGGGCGTCCGTCGCCGCCGGCCTCGGGCTGGAGGACCCCGGCCGGTCCTGGCACACCGACCGGACGCCGGTGCTCGGCGTGGCGACGGCGGCGGCGACCGCGAGCCTGGCGCTCGGGCGGATCGGGCGCGACCTGCTCGCCGGCGCGCGCGACGGGGTCGACGAGATCGGGCTGGCGGGTTCGGGCACGTCGTCGGCGATGCCGCACAAGCGCAACGCGGTCGGCCCCGTCGCGATGTGCGCCGCCGCGGTGCAGGCCCCGGGCCTGCTGTCGACGGTCGCCCGCGCCGCCGTGGCGGTGGACGAGCGGCCCGCGGGCGAGTGGCACGCGGAGTGGCGCGCCCTGCTGGACCTGCTCCGGCTCGGCTGCGGATCCGCCGGCACCGCGGACCGCACGGCCCGGACCCTGGCCGCGCACCGCGAGGCCGCGCTGCGCAACCTGCGCGCGGCCGGACTGCCCGAGCCCGACGCGGTCACGCTCGTCGCGTGCGGCCGTGCGGTGGACGACGCCCTCGCGCGGTTCGAGCGCGTCGTCCACCGCTCGGACGGGGGCCCCCGATGAGCCCGCCCCGGCTGCGCGGCTCCTTCGCGCCCGGAGCCGTGCCCGCGACGCACCAGGACCTGCTGGTCCTCCTCCCCTCGCTCGGCACCACCGGCGAGCTGTGGGACGGCGTCGTGGCGCACCTGCGCGCCGACCCGGCCACCGCACCGCTGCGGGTACTGCGGGTCGACCTGCCGGGCCACGGCGCGAGCCCGCCCGCGCACGGGCCGTTCACCGTCGCGGACCTCGCCGACGGCGTCCTCGCCGTGGTCGACGAGGCCGGTGGCGGGTCGTTCCACGTCGCAGGGGTGTCGCTCGGCGGAGCCGTCGCGCTGGAGCTCGCCCTCGCGCACGCCGACCGGGTGCGGACGCTGACGATGTGCTGCAGCGGCGCGCGGATCGGCACCCCCGCGGGCTGGGCAGACCGCGCGGCGGGCGTCCGCGCCGGGGGGACGGCGTCGCTCGTCGCCGCGAGCGCCGCGCGCTGGTTCGCACCGGGCTTCCCCGAGCGGCACCAGCGCGTCGTGGCGCGCGCCCTCGACGCGCTGATCGGGGTGGACGACGAGTCGTACGCGCGGTGCGCGGAGGCGCTCGCGCGGTTCGACCGGTCGGCGGCGTCCGCGGCGGTCTCCGTCCCGACGCTGCTGGTCAGCGGCGGGTACGACGAGGTGACGCCGCCGGCGTCCGTGCGCGAGCTGGCCGCGGTCCTCCCCCGCTCCACGCACGTCACGCTCGAGCCCGCGGGCCACCTGGCACCCCTCGAGGCGCCCGCCGAGGTGGCCGCGCTGGTCCGCGACCACCTCGGCCCGTCCGCCGGCCCGGACGCCCCGGACGCCCGGGCGCGGGGGACGCGGGTCCGGCGTGCCGTCCTCGGAGACGCCCACGTCGACGCCGCCGTCGCGGCCACCACTCCCCTGACCGCCGCGTTCCAGGACCTGCTCACCCGGTACGCGTGGGGCGAGGTCTGGGACCGCCCGGTGCTGTCCCGGCGGGAGCGCTCGATCGCCACCCTGGCCAGCCTCGTCACGGGCGGGCACACCGCGGAGGTCCGGCTGCACGCGCGCGCGGCCGTCCGGAACGGGCTGCGACCCGAGGAGGTCGCCGAGGTGGTCCTGCACACCGCCCTCTACGCCGGCCTCCCCGCGGCGAACAGCGCGATGGCCGTCGTCCGGGAGGCCCTCGCCGATCCGGAGCACGTTCCCCCGGGCACGGACACGGGCACGGAGACGAACACGGACACGGACGGAGGCAGGCATGGACAAGACCGTCGCGACGGCTGACGAGGCCGTCGCGGACATCGCCCCGGGCTCGTCGCTCGCGGTCGGCGGCTTCGGGCTGTCCGGGGTCCCCGTCACCCTGATCCGCGCCCTGCTCGCCCGGGGCGTCGACGGCCTCGAGGTCGTCTCCAACAACTGCGGCCTCGACGGCTGGGGGCTGGGCGAGCTGCTCGCCGCGGGCCGGATCCGCCGGGTGGTGGCCAGCTTCATCGGCGAGAACAAGGAGTTCGCCCGGCAGTACCTGAACGGCGAGCTCGAGGTGGAGCTGATCCCGCAGGGCACCCTCGCCGAACGGCTGCGGGCCGGTGGCGTGGGCATCCCGGCCTTCTACACCCCCGCCGGGGCGGGCACCGCCGTCTCGGACGGCGGGATCCCCCTGCGGTACGCGACCGACGGCACCGTCGCCCGGGCGAGCCACCCCAAGGAGCTGCGTCCGTTCGCCGCGCTCGGGCCCACCCGCCACTACGTCCTGGAGGAGGCCATCCGCACCGACTACGGCCTGGTGCGCGCGGCGGTCGGCGACCGCCACGGCAACCTGCGGTTCGAGAAGTCGGCCCGCAACTTCAACCCGCTCGCGGGGATGGCCGGCCGGCTCACGGTCGCGGAGGTCGACCGGCTGGTCGAGCCCGGGGACCTCGACCCCGACGACATCCACCTGCCCGGCATCTACGTCGACCGGGTCGTGCTGCTGACGCCCGCCCAGGCGGCCGAGCTGCCCGTCGAGAAGACCACGGTCCGGCCCCGACCCGAGGAGTCCTGATGCCACGCACCCGCGACCAGATCGCCGCACGCGCGTCCCGCGAGCTGCCCGACGGCGCCTACGTCAACCTCGGCATCGGGCTGCCGACCCTGATCCCGAACCACCTGCCGCCCGGGGTCGAGGTGGTCCTGCACTCCGAGAACGGGATCCTCGGCGTCGGGCCGTACCCGTGGGAGGGCGAGGCCGACCCGAAGCTCATCAACGCGGGCAAGGAGACCGTCACGGTCCTGCCCGGTGCCGCCTACTTCGACTCCGCCGCCAGCTTCGGGATGATCCGGGGCGGACGCATCACGCACGCGGTGCTCGGCGCGATGCAGGTCTCCGCGCGCGGCGACATCGCCAACTGGGCGGTGCCCGGCAGGATCGTCAAGGGGATGGGCGGGGCGATGGACCTCGTCGACGGCGCCGCGCACGTGCTGGTGGTGATGGAGCACGTCGCCAAGGACGGGTCGGCCAAGCTCGTCGAGCAGTGCACGCTCCCGCTGACCGGCCGGGCCTGCGTCGACCGCATCATCACCGACCTCGCGGTGCTCGACGTCACCGACGAGGGCCTCGTGCTGGTGGAGCTCGCCCCGGACGTGAGCGTGGACGAGGTGCGCGACGCGACGGCGGCGCGCCTGACCGTGGCCCTCGACGGCGATGCCTGAGCTCCGCGAGGTCGTCGTCTGCGAGCCGCTGCGCACGCCGGTCGGGCGCCTCGGCGGCTCGCTCGCGCCGCTCACCGCCCGGGACCTCGCCACCACGGTGCTGCGGTCCCTCGTCGAGCGGACCGGGCTGGACCGCGCCGCCGTCGACTCGGTGGTCGGGGCGCAGAGCTACCCCACCATGGAGTCGCCGGCGATCGGCCGCGTCGCCGCCCTCGACGCGGGCTTCCCGGTGACCACGACCGGCTACCAGCTCGACCGGCGCTGCGGCTCGGGTCTGCAGGCCGTGCTCAACGCCGCCATGGAGGTGCAGACCGGGGTCGCCGACGTGGTGGTGGCCCTCGGCGTGGAGTCGATGTCGAACGCCCCGTTGTACACCGAGCAGGGCCGGCGGGGGCTGCCTCCCGGCGGTCTCGTGCTGCACGACGCGCTGTCCCGCGGGCGGCTGACCGTGGGCGGCGACGCCTACCCGACGCCCGACGGCAACGTCGGGACCGCGGAGGCGCTGCGCGCCGAGTACGGCATCGGCCGCCACGAGCAGGACGCCCTGGCGCTGCGCTCGCACCAGCGTGCCGTCGCGGCGCAGGAGGCGGGCGCGTTCGACGCCGAGACCGTCCCGGTCGTGGTGCCGGGCGGACGGGGTGACACCGTCGTCGATCGCGACGAGCACCCCCGGCCCGGCTCCTCCCTCGACGCCCTCGCGGCGCTGCGGCCGGTCCTCGCCGGCAGCGACCCCGAGGCGACGGTGACCGCCGGCAACGCGAGCGGGCAGAACGACGCCGCCGCGGCCTGCGTCGTGACGACTCCCGAGCACGCGCGCGCCCTCGGGCTCGTGCCGCGCCTGCGCCTGCGCTCGTGGGCGGCCGCCGGCGTCGACCCGCGGCGGTTCGGGGTCGCACCCGTCCCCGCCACCCTGCTGGCGCTCGACCGGGCCGGCGCGACCCTCGGCGACCTGGACGTCGTCGAGCTGAACGAGGCGTTCGCCGTCCAGGTGCTCGCGTGCCTGGCCGACTGGCACATCGACGCGGAGGACCCCCGCGTCAACCCGCGCGGGAGCGGGATCTCGCTGGGGCACCCGATCGGGGCGACCGGGATCCGGATCCTCGCGACCCTCGCCCACGAGCTGCCCGCCGTCGACGGCACCCTCGCGGTCGAGACCCTGTGCATCGGCGGCGGCCAGGCGCTCGCCGCCGTCCTCGAGCGGGTCTGACGGCCCGGCCCCCCTCCCCCGACCCCCCGACCCGAGGAGACCGCGAGATGAGCAGGCCCGCCGACGCCACGGCCACCCCGCCCGGTGCCTCGACCCTCGCCGAGGTCGCGGCCGTCGCCGCCACCGGGGACGTGCACGCCTGGGTGGACGCCGTCGCCGCCCTGACCGAGCCGGATCGGGTGGTGTGGTGCGACGGCTCGGAGGCGCAGCGCGCCGGGCTGCTCGCCGAGATGGTGCGCGCCTCGACCCTGATCCCCCTCGACCCGCGGCGGCGCCCCAACTCGTACCTGGCCCGCTCGGACCCCGACGACGTCGCCCGCGTCGAGTCCCGCACGTTCGTCTGCCCGCGCCGCCAGGCCGACGCGGGACCCACCAGCAACTGGCGCCCGCCGGACGCGATGCGCGCCGAGCTGGGCGAGGTGTTCGCCGGCGCCATGCGCGACCGCACGATGTACGTCGTCCCGTTCTCGATGGGCCCGGTCGGCGGCCCGCTGTCCCGGGTCGGCGTGCAGGTCACCGACTCGCCGTACGTCGTCGTCAGCATGGCGGTCATGACGCGGGTGAGCACGGGCGTGCTCGACCTCGTGGCCGCCGGCGAGCCGTTCGTGCCGGCCGTGCACTCCGTCGGGGCGCCGCTGGTCGACAGCGCAGGCGCCCAGCGCCCGGACGTGCCGTGGCCCTGCAACCCGACCAAGTACATCGTGCACTTCCCCGAGTCCCGGGAGATCTGGTCCTACGGCTCCGGCTACGGCGGCAACGCGCTGCTCGGCAAGAAGTGCTTCGCCCTGCGCATCGCCTCCGTCATCGGTCGCGACGAGGGCTGGCTGGCGGAGCACATGCTGCTCATCCGCCTGACCTCGCCGCGGGGGCGCCGGTACCACCTCGCCGGCGCGTTCCCGTCGGCGTGCGGCAAGACCAACCTCGCGATGCTCCGCCCCACCCTGCCCGGCTGGCGGGTCGAGACGCTGGGCGACGACATCGCCTGGCTGCGGCAGGGGCCCGACGGGACGCTGCGCGCGATCAACCCCGAGACCGGCTTCTTCGGCGTCGCGCCCGGCACCGGGCCGAGGACCAACCCGGCCGCCGTCGAGATGCTCGCCCGCGACGTCATCTTCACCAACGTGGCGCTGACCGACGACGGCGACGTGTGGTGGGAGGGCCTGACCCCCGAGCCACCCGCGCACCTGGTCGACTGGACCGGCGCCGACTGGACGCCCGCGGACGGCGCCGCCGGTCGCCCCGCAGCCCACCCGAACTCCCGCTTCACCGTGTCCGCGGACCGGTGCCCCACGATGGCGGCGGACTGGGACGACCCCGACGGTGTCCCCGTCGACGCGATCGTCCTGGGCGGGCGCCGGGCGACGACCGTGCCGCTGGTCCTGCAGGCCGAGGACTGGGAGCACGGCGTGCTCATGGGAGCGAGCATCGCGTCCGAGCGCACCGCTGCCGCCGAGGGCGACGTCGGCGAGCTCCGCCGGGACCCGTTCGCCATGCTGCCGTTCTGCGGGTACGACCTGGCCGGGCACTGGGCGCACTGGCTCGAGGTCGGGGCGCGGCTGGACCCCGCCCGCCGCCCCCTGGTGTTCCAGGTGAACTGGTTCCGCACGGACGCCGACGGCCGGTACCTGTGGCCGGGGTTCGGCGAGAACGTCCGCGTGCTCGCCTGGGTGGCCGACCAGGTGGACCACGCCCGGCAGGAGCACGCCGACGTCGGCGCGGTCGCGAGCCCCGTCGGCGTGCTGCCCGCGCCCGGCGCCCTCGACACCCGCGGGCTCCACCTGGGCGGGGCGACCCTGGCCGAGCTGCTCACGGTGGATCGCGTCGCGTGGCTGCGGGAGGTCGAGCAGACGGAGAAGTTCTTCGCCGAGCTCGGGGACCGGGTGCCCGCGGTGCTGCTCGCGCGGCTTGCGCGGATGCGGGCTGCGCTCGCCGCGTGAGCCGGGCCCGGCAGTGCGAGGCGGGCCTCTGGCCCGTCGGCGGTCGGGATGGCGGGATTCGAACCCACGACCTTCCGCTCCCAAAGCGGACGCGCTACCAACCTGCGCCACATCCCGTGTCGCGGGCGAGTCTAGTGGCGGCCCCGTCCCGGGGGCGCTGGTCCGAGCACCGCCGGAGGACCCGGTACCCTGGTCCGGCGGCCTGCTCGGCAGGCCCGCGCGGGTGTAGCTCAATGGTAGAGCCCCAGTCTTCCAAACTGGCTACGCGGGTTCGATTCCCGTCACCCGCTCCGACCCCCGGTCCGGCGTCCGATCCAGCCACCGCAGCATCCCGTGCGCCGCGGCCACCCCCGAGCTGAACGACGCCTGCAGCAGGTACCCGCCGGTGGGCGCCTCCCAGTCGAGCATCTCCCCCGCGACGAACGTGCCCGGCAGCGCGTGCAGCATCAGGTGGTCGTCGACCTCGGACCAGCGGATCCCGCCCGCGCTGGAGATCGCCTTCTCGATCGGCATCGTCCCGGCCACCGGCACCGGCACCGCCTTGACCAGCGCGGCGGCCGCGGCAGGGGCGTCCGGGACCGCGTTGCCCGTGGCCTCGCGCAGCAGCGCGACGGCGACCGGGTCCAGCCCGATCGAGCGCTGCAGCCACGTGGAGCGGGAGTCCTTGGGCCGGCGCCGCGCCAGCCGCTCGGTCAGCCGCTCGACGGGCAGGTCCGGCCGCAGGTCGACCTTGAGCGCGCAGGCCCCAGCGTCGAGCGCGGCGCGGACGGCGGCGCCGAGCGCGTAGACGGGACCGCCCTCGACGCCGGTGCGGGTGACCATCGCGTCGCCGCGGACGGGCGGACGGTCCTGGCCCCGCACAGCCAGCGCGACGCTCTTGAGCGGGACGCCCTCGAACCGGTCGGCGAACACCGGGCTCCAGCCGACCCGCACCCCCACGTTGGCGGCACGCAGCGGCGCGGACGCCACGCCGCGGGCGGCGAAGGCCTCGACCCAGCCGCCGTCGGAGCCGAGCCGTGGCCAGGACGCGCCGCCGAGCGCGAACAGCACCACGTCGTGCCGCACCTCGCGCCGCGTGCCCTCGGCGGCCGCGCCGACGCCCACGAGCCGCAGGCCGGTCCCGTCACCGGTCCAGCCGGTCCACTGCTGCCGCTTCTCGATCGCGACGCCGAGCGCCTCCAGCCGGGCCAGCCAGGCGCGGACCAGGGGCGTCGCGCGGAACGACAGCGGGAACACCCGGCCGCTCGACCCGACGAAGGTCTCCTCCCCCAGGCCCGCGCACCACTCCCGCAGGTCGGTCGGGGTGAACGCCTCGACCATCGGTGCGAGCCGCGCGGCCGCGTCGCCGTCGCCGTACCGGGCGAGCAGCCGCGGGAGGTCCTCGGAGTGCGTGATGTTGAGGCCGCCGTGGCCGGCGAGCATGAACTTGCGTGCGACGGACGGCATCCGGTCGTAGACGGTGACCGCCACGCCGGCCCGGGCCAGCACCTCGGCGGCGATCAGCCCCGCGGGGCCGCCCCCGACCACTCCTGCCGTCCGCACCGGGCGACGGTAGCCCACGCGGGCCGTCGACCGTGCCTAGGCTCGCCCCCATGGCCACCGTCCTCATCGTCCGTCACGGCCGCACCACCGCGAACGCCACCGGCGTGCTCGCCGGCCGCACCCCCGGCGTCCTGCTCGACGCCACCGGCCACGAGCAGGCGGCCCGCACCGCCGAGCGGCTCGCCGTCGTCCCGCTGGTCGCCGTCGTCACCAGCCCCATGGAGCGCTGCCGCGAGACCGCCCAGGCGATCCTCGACCGGCAGGACCCGACGCCCCCGACGCTGGTCGACGAGCGCGTGACCGAGTGCGACTACGGCACCTGGCAGAACCGCCCGCTCGCCGAGCTCGCGAAGGAGCCGCTCTGGCGCACCGTGCAGACCCAGCCGAGCGCCACGATCTTCCCCGGCGGGGAGTCGATGGCCGCGATGCAGGCGCGCGCGGTCGCGGCGGTCCGGGAGCACGACGCCGCGATCGAGGCCGAGCACGGTCCCGGAGCGGTGTTCGCGGTGGTGACGCACGGCGACATCGTCAAGGCGCTGCTCGCCGACGCGCTCGGGATGCACCTGGACCTGTTCCAGCGGATCGGCGCCGGCCCCGCGTCGGTGTCGGTGGTCCGGTACGGCGCGACCCGCCCCGACGTGGTGGCGACCAACACGGACGGCGGCGACCTGTCGTGGCTGCGCGCGGCGGCGCCGGCCGGGGACGCCCCGGTCGGCGGGGGCGCCGGTGCCGGTGTCGGCGTCCGCTCCTAGCATGGGGGCATGCCCACGCTCCTCCACCTGCACGACTGGCCGGACCGCGTCGTCATCGGCACCGTCGGCCGCCCCGGCTCGCGCACGTTCTACCTGCAGGCCCGCACCGGCCGCCGGCTGACCTCCGTCGCCCTGGAGAAGCAGTGGGCCGCGACGCTCGCGGAGAAGATCGACGTCATCCTCGACGAGCTCATGTCCGACGAGGGCAACCGGTACAGCGTGCCGGCGCAGGCCATGTCGGAGCTGATGGACGCCGACCCCGTCGAGCAGCCGGTCGAGGAGGACTTCCGCCTCGGCTCGATGCGGCTGAGCTGGGACCCGGCCACCGCGCAGATCGTCGTCGAGGCGTACCCGCTGGTCCAGGTCGAGTCCGAGGAGGAGGCCGAGGCGCTGGAGGAGGCCGAGCCCGAGGAGGCGATGGTCGTCCGGATGCCCGTCGGCACCGCCCGCGCCTTCGCCGAGCGCGCCCGCCGGGTCGTCGAGGCCGGACGGCCCACCTGCCCGCGCTGCGGCGAGCCGATGGACCCGGACGGGCACGTCTGCGGGACCACCGAGGCCCCGTGACCGAGGCCGCCCCGGTCGACGGCGAGCTCGAGGTCGTCGGCCGCATCACCGTGGCGTCCAACGCCACGTTCCTGGCCCGGATCGCCGACGTGCAGGTGGTCTACAAGCCGACCGCGGGCGAGAAGCCGCTGTGGGACTTCCCCGACGGCACGCTGGCGCACCGCGAGGTGGCGGCGCACCTGGTCTCCGAGCAGACCGGCTGGGGCGTGGTCCCGCGCACCTGGTTGCGCGACGGGCCCCTCGGCCGCGGCATGGTCCAGCTCTGGCAGGAGCCCGACCGCGCGCAGGACCCCGTCGACGTGGTGCCGTCGGACGCCGTCCCGGACGCGGGCTGGCGCACGGTGCTGGAGGGCGGCGACGAGGAGGGCCGGCCGGTGACCCTGCTGCACGAGGACTCCCCCGCGCTGCGCCGGATGGCCGTGCTGGACGTGCTGCTGAACAACGCCGACCGCAAGGGCGGGCACGTGCTGCCGATGCCCGACGGCCGCCGGCTCGGCGTCGACCACGGCGTCACGTTCCACGTCGAGCCGAAGCTGCGCACCGTGCTGTGGGGCTGGCTCGGCGACGAGCTGACCGACGACGAGGTCACCGGGGTGGCGGCCGTCCGCAGCGGGCTGGACGGCGACCTCGGTGCCCGCCTCGCGACGCTGCTCGCCGCCGAGGAGGTCGCCGCGCTGGCCGACCGCTGCGACCGGCTTCTCGACGACGCACGGTTCCCGGGCCCCGAGGGCGACATGCCCGCGGTGCCCTGGCCGCTGTTCTGAGCTGGGCCCAGGTCGCGCCACCGGAAGCCGGCGCCGCGGGCGGGCGAGCTGCGCGCGGGGCTGCGCGGGTCGATAGCGTGCGGCGCATGAGCGAGGACGTCCGCAACGTGCACGAGGCGCTCTCGGCGATCGCCGAGCACTGGCAGCCGCACCGCCTGACCAGCGTCAACGACTACGACGTCAAGGTGGTGAAGCTGCTGGGCGAGTTCGTCTGGCACACCCACCCGGACACCGACGAGCTGTTCCTGGTCGTGAGCGGGCAGCTGACGATCCAGCTGCGTGATCGTGACGTCGTGCTGAACCCGTCGGACGTCTTCGTCGTCCCGCGCGGGGTGGAGCACTGCCCGAAGGCGCCCGAGGAGGTCCAGGCGATCCTGTTCGAGCCGAAGGGCACGGTGAACACCGGGGACGCAGGCGGCGACATGACCGCCGAGCTGCGCGAGCTCGACCGAACGGCGCCAGGCTGCACCCGCGACAACCACCGACCCCGCACCGGCATCGACGGCGCCGTCCCCGCACACCGCGTTCCGGACGTCCCGCGGAGCTGCACCTACGCCCGCCCGCGCCCGGCGGACCGCGTCGCCAGGCTCACGTCGAGCCAGCCGACCACCTGGTCCAGGTACCGGGTGCGCGCCGGCAGCGGCGACAGCGCGAGGTCGTGCGCTCCCCCGGTGATCTCCTCGTACGTGACGTCGCGTCCCAGGCGCGGCGCCAGGCGGCGCATGTCGGCGGGGTCCAGCACGGAGTCGGTCGTGAGCAGGCGGTCGTGCCAGCGGTCGTCCGGGCCGCTCGCGTCCGAGGCCAGCACCAGCACGGGGACGTCGATGTCGAGGCCGCGCGCGACCTCGGCCTGCCCGCGCCGCACGGCCCGCACGAAGCCGGCGCGTACCGGGAAGCCCTCGTACGGCTTCCAGGTCAGGTCGTAGGCCCACTCGCCGCCGCCCTCGGCGTGCAGCGCCCGGCCGTAGTCCGGACCCACGTGCGACACCACCAGCCACGGGGCAACCCGGGCGATGCCGTGGTCGATGAGCGGGGCCAGCACCCGGCGCTCGAACCACGACCCCCGCACGGCCAGCCACGGGCTGTTCAGCACGACGGCGTCGACCAGCCCGCGGGCGCGGCGGTGGTGCGCCCACAGCGCGGCGACCAGCCCGCCGGTCGAGTGCCCCAGCAGCACCACCCGGGAGTGCGCGGCCCGGACGAGGCGCAGCGCGGCGTCGACCTCCTCGGCGTACACGGCGAGCGACCGGGTGTCGTTCGGCTCGCGGCCGCTGCGGATCGAGCGCCCGTAGTCCCGCAGGTCGAGCGCGTACAGGTCGTAGCCCCGGTCCGCGAGCGCGTCGGCGACGTGCGTCTGGAAGAAGTAGTCGACGAAGCCGTGCACGTAGAGCACGGCGGGCCGGCCCGGGTCCGCGCCCGCGTCGCGCCGGTGCACCAGCGTGGCGACCGCGTCGCCCTGGGCGTCGGGGACCAGGTGCAGGGTGCGCTGCACCCAGTCGTCGCCCAGCACGTCGGGAACCGCGTCGTCGACCCTCATGACCGGCATCGTCCCACCGCGGGCCCGCGCGGCGGCAGACCCCCGCCGGTGGCGGTCTCCGCGCCGGTGACGCACGGTGGGAGGGTGCGACGCCGACGCCCCGGGATTTCTTGGGGGCCGTCGCGTGTTGGGGCTACTGTCGGGCCTGTCGGACCTGACGCCGACCTGACGGGAGAGGGAGCCGGGCATGCGCAACGCGTCGAGCACCGCTCCGCTCGTGCCCGCCCCGGCCACGCCGCACGTCCCCGCCGAGCGCGGCTGTCGCTGTCCGTAGAGCCCTGGCCGCACCGCCGCACGCCGGCGGACGCCCACCGGACCCTCGCGGGCCCGCGTGACCGGCCAGCGCTCGCCCTCGACCCGCGGCCGGGCGTGTCCCGGCTGCGCCCTCCCGCTCTCCCGCCAGCTCGACCCGAAGGACGGATGGATCTCCCATGGCACGCATCTACGACGACGCGACGCAGCTCATCGGCAACACGCCGCTGGTGCGGATCAACAAGCTGACCGCGGGCGTCGACGCGACGATCGTCGGCAAGCTCGAGTTCTACAACCCCGCCAGCTCGGTGAAGGACCGCATCGGCGTCGCCATCGTCGACGCGGCGGAGGCGTCCGGCGAGCTGCAGCCCGGCGGCACCATCGTCGAGGCCACCAGCGGCAACACCGGCATCGCGCTGGCGTTCGTCGGCGCGGCCCGGGGCTACGACGTCGTGCTGACCATGCCCGAGTCGATGTCCAAGGAGCGCCGCGCGCTGCTGCGCGCCTACGGCGCCGAGCTCATCCTCACGCCGGCGTCCGAAGGCATGAAGGGCGCCGTCAGCCGGGCGGAGCAGGTCGTGGCCGAGCGCCCGGGCGCCATCCTGGCCCGCCAGTTCGCCAACGAGGCCAACCCCGCGATCCACCGCCGCACCACGGCCGAGGAGATCTGGGCCGACACCGACGGCGCGGTCGACATCCTGGTCGCCGGCATCGGCACCGGCGGCACCATCACCGGCGTCGGCCAGGTGCTCAAGGAGCGCAAGCCCGGCGTCCAGGTCGTGGGCGTCGAGCCGGCCGAGTCGCCGATCCTCAACGGCGGCGCCCCCGGCCCGCACAAGATCCAGGGCATCGGCGCGAACTTCGTGCCGGAGATCCTGGACACGAGCATCTACGACGAGATCATCGACGTGGACGCCGAGACCGCCGTCGCCGTCGCCCGCAAGGCCGCCACCGAGGAGGGCCTGCTGGTCGGCATCTCCTCCGGCGCCGCCCTGCACGCGGCGATCGAGCTCGGCAAGCGCCCCGAGAACGCGGGCAAGCTGATCGTCGTGATCATCCCCTCGTTCGGCGAGCGCTACCTCTCCTCCATCCTGTACGCCGACCTCCTGGACTGATCACCATGACCTCGACCGCACGGCTGCCCCGCCCGGGCGGCGCCTCCCGCCCCGAGGGACGGGACGTGCCCACCCCGGCGCGCGCGCCGTCCGACCCGCGCACGGCCACGGCCGGGCTGGGCGACCGCTGGCGGCGCGTCCGCCGGTTCGCTCGCACCCTGCGCGAGGACCTGGACGCCGCGCAGCGCCGGGACCCGGCGGCGCGGTCGCGGGTCGAGGTCGCGCTCGCCTACCCCGGCCTGCACGCCGTGTGGGTGCACCGGGTCGCGCACCGGATGTGGCGGGAGCCGGGCCTGCGCCTGCCGGCCCGGCTCCTGTCGCAGGTGTCCCGCGCCGCCACCGGGGTGGAGATCCACCCGGGGGCGACCATCGGGCACCGGCTGTTCATCGACCACGGCATGGGTGTCGTGGTCGGCGAGACCGCCGTGATCGGCGACGACGTGGTGCTGTTCCACGGCGCGACGCTCGGCGGCAAGACCATGAAGCGCGGCAAGCGGCACCCCACCGTCGGCGACCGCGTGGTGATCGGCGCGGGCGCCAAGGTGCTCGGGCCGGTCTGGATCGGCGACGACGCGCAGGTCGGGGCTAACGCGGTGGTGCTCAAGGACGTCCCCGCGGGCGCGGTCGCGGTCGGCGTGCCGGCGAAGATCCGGCAGAAGCCGGCCTCGGCGGCCCCGGAACCAGAGGTCGACGACCCGGCCATCTACATCTGACCGCCCCGCGCGTCCCCGCGAGGTCGAGGGTTCCGCGGGCGCCGACGGCGTGTCGCCGCGGCGTGTCGCGCAAACCCCTCGACCTCGGCGGCTCGCGACGCGTCAGGCGAGCGGGGCGCCGCCCTCCCACGCGCGGGGGGTGAACTCCGGGCGGCCGGTCCACGTCTCGCTGAGCATCGGCGACGAGATCAGCATGTCCGCGGTCGCGACGTTGGCGGCCATCGGGACGTTCCACACCGCGGCGATCCGCAGCAGCGCCTTGACGTCGGGGTCGTGCGGCTGCGGCTCGAGCGGGTCCCAGAAGAAGATCAGCATGTCGATGATGCCCTCGGCGATCTTCGCGCCGATCTGCTGGTCGCCGCCGACCGGGCCGGAGAGCAGCCGCGTCACGGGCAGCCCGAGCTCGAACTCGAGCATCGTGCCGGTGGTGCCGGTCGCGTACAGGACGTGCTGCGACAGCGTGCCGCTGTTGAACTCGGCCCAGCGCAGCAGCTCCACCTTCTTGTTGTCGTGGGCCACGAGGGCGATGTGGTGGGCGGCGCCGGACATGGCGGGGTCCTTCCGTGGGTGGTGCGACGTGCGCGGGCGCCCGGGGAAGCGCCTGGCCACAGCGTAGGGGGCCGTCGTGACGCGCCGGTGGAGCGGACGCTGTGCGTTCGGGCACCCGGCACGGCACGATGACCGGCGGACGCGCTCACCGGCGAGCGCGCCGGCGAAGGAGGCGGCATGCGGCTCGGCTACCACACCGGCTACTGGTCGGCGGGTCCCCCGCCCGGGGCGGCGGAGGCGGTGCAGGCGGCCGACCGGCTGGGCCTCGACTCCGTGTGGACGGCGGAGGCGTACGGCTCCGACGCGTTCACCCCGCTGGCGTGGTGGGGCGCGACGACGTCCCGGGTGCGGCTCGGCACGGCCGTCGCGCAGATCGCGGCGCGCACGCCGACCGCGACCGCGATGGCCGCCCTCACCCTGGACCACCTGTCCGGCGGGCGGTTCACGCTGGGGCTCGGCGTCTCCGGGCCCCAGGTCGTGGAGGGCTGGTACGGCCTGCCCTACCCGCGGCCGCTCGCGCGGACCCGGGAGTTCGTGGCGGTCGTCCGGGACGTGCTGCGCCGCGAGGGCCCCGTGCGGGCGGGCGGCCCGTTCTACCGGCTGCCGCTCCCCGAGGACGAGGGCGCCGGGCTGGGCAAGGCGCTGCGGTCGACCGTGCACCCGCTGCGCGCGGACCTGCCGATCCACCTGGCCGCCGAGGGGCCGAAGAACATCGCCCTGACCGCCGAGATCGCCGACGGCTGGCTGCCGCTGTTCTACACGCCGCGGCTCGACGGCGAGTTCCGCGGCCTGCTGGCCGAGGGGTTCGACCGGCGGCTGGCCGGCACCCGCCCCGTCGAGGAGTTCGAGGTCACCGCGACCGTGCCCGTGGTGCTCGGCCCGGACGTCGAGACCGCCGCCGACGCCGTGCGGCCGTTCGTCGCGCTGTACGCCGGCGGGATGGGCGCGAAGGGCGCGAACTTCCACGCGAACGCGCTGGCCCGGCTCGGGTACGCCGAGGCGTGCGCGGAGATCCAGGCGCACTGGTCCGCCGGCGACCGGGCGCGCGCCGCCGCTGCCGTGCCGACCGAGCTCGTGCGGGACGTCGCGCTGGTCGGGCCGCCGGACGAGGTCCGGGCGCAGGCCGCCGCCTGGCGGGACACCGCGGTGACGACGCTGCTGATCCAGGCCGCACCGGACCAGCTCCAGGACATCGCCGCGCTCCTGGCCGACGTCTGAGCCGGCCGGCGTCCCGCGCGGCCCGCTCGCGCACCGTCGCCCCCTCCGGCCCGTCGCCACGCGGACCTGGACCCGTCGCCCGACCGCCCGCTGCGCGACCGCCCGCCCGCCCCGAGGTCGTCATTCGTCGGCGAGGTCGTCACACGTACGTGACGACCTCGCCGACGTGTGACGACCTGGCCGCGCCGGTGGCGGCGGCACCGGCCGATGACGGCGCCGGCACGCCGTCGAGCGCCCGCCGGTGCCGGAGCGCGCACCCGGCGGGGCGCGGCGCAACGCCGGCGACACACGGGGCCGCTAGCGTCCGGCGGGTGACCCGGACCGCCCCGACCGACCTCCCCGACCGCGGTGCCGACCCGCGCGACGGCGCCACGCACGTCGCCGCCGGGGTGGTCACGGCGCTGGTCGGGTTCACCAGCGCGTTCGCGGTCGTGCTCGGCGGGCTGCGGGCGGTGGGCGCGTCCCCCGCGCAGGCGGCGTCGGGGCTGCTCGCCGTGACGCTCGCGATGGGGGCCGCCACCGTGCTGCTGGCGTGGCGGACGCGGCTGCCGATCACGGTCGCCTGGTCGACCCCGGGTGCCGCGCTGCTCGCGACCACCGGAGCGGCGGCGGGCGGCTGGGCGCAGGCGGTCGGCGGGTTCGTGCTGTGCGGGGTGCTGCTGGCCGCGGTCGGGCTGTGGCGGCCGCTCGAGCGCGCGGTGCAGCGCATCCCGGTGCCGCTGGCGAGCGCGATGCTGGCCGGGGTGCTGGTCGACCTGTGCCTGCAGCCCGTGCTGGCCGTGGCGGACCGGCCGCTGCTGGTCGGGCCGGTGGTGCTGGTGTGGCTGGTGCTGCTGCGGCTCGCGCCGCGCTGGGCGACGCCGGCGGCGATCGGGCTCGCGGTGGCGCTGGCGATCGCCTCGCCGGACGTGCGCGGGCTGGCCGCGCCCGACCTGGTGCCCTCGCTGACCTGGACGACGCCGGCGTTCAGCTGGCCGGCCGTGGTCTCGGTGGCGGTGCCGCTCTTCGTGGTGACGATGGCGTCGCAGAACATCCCGGGCGTCGCGGTGCTCGCCGGGTTCGGGTACGTCGCACCGCTGCGGCCCGTGATGCTGGTGACCGGCCTCGGCACCGTGCTGGCCGCGCCGTTCGGCGGGCACGCGATCAACCTCGCGGCGATCAGCGCGGCGCTCGCCGCCGGTCCGGAGGCCGGGCCGGACCCGCGGCGGCGGTGGCGCGCGGCGGTCGTCGCCGGGCTCGGGTACCTGGTGCTCGGCGTGGGCTCGGCCGCCGTCGCCGCCGTGGCGCTCGCCGCGCCCGCGGGGCTGATCGCGGCCGCGGCGGGCCTGGCCCTGGTCGGGACGCTGGCGTCGTCGCTCGGCGCGGCGTTCGGCGAGCCCGGGCACCGCGAGGCCGCGGCCGTGACGTTCCTCGTGACGGTCTCGGGCGTGGCCGTCGGCGGGATCTCCGCGGCGTTCTGGGGCCTGATCGCGGGCGTCGCGGTCCACCTGGTCCTCCACCCGATCCGCCGCTCCCCGGCCGGCTGACCAGGCGCGCCCGCCGCCGAGCGGGCAGCAGATGTCCCCTCGCCGCGGCACGAGGGGACAGCTGCTGCCCGCTCGGCGGTGCGCGCGGGAGCGGGTGCGCGCGGGGCGGGCGCGGGCGGGTTCCGGCGCGGCGGGGTTGTCCGGTGGCGCGCTCGGCGCTACTGTCGGCGGTGATCCCGAGACGTGAACGTTTGTGTCTCGACATGTAAGACGACGAGCGATGCGCGAGAGGAGGCGGCCCGTGACCCGGTCCACGCACCTGCGGACGACCCAGCGTCCGGGCCTGCCGATGGCCCCGCGCTGCCGCTGTTGTCGCCCCACGGCGAGCTGTCCGCGCTCCCGTCGCGCCGCCTGACCGCGTCCTCCCCGACACCCTCCGGCGACGCCCCGCGGCAGCACCCCCGCCGCGCCAGGCCCTGACCGCACCCGCGCGACCTCGCGCGTCCGTGCCGACGGTCACCCGGGCCGCGCCGGCCGCCCAGCGGCACGTGACCCCGCGGCCGCGCCCCGGTCCGCCCGGCGCACCGCGCACGCCGTCCCGCAGCACCCCCGACCGCCCGCGCCACCCGCGCGGCCCGACGTCCCGGGAGCCCCCGTGAGCCACGCCCGCACCAGCACCGCGCCGACCGGCACCGCCCCGGCCGGCGCCACGCCGGACGACGCCGTCCCCGCCGGCACCACGCCGACCGGCACCGCCCCGGTCGACACCGCGCCCGCCGACGTGCCCGCCGACGTGCCCGCCGACGGCGGCACCCTCGCGCGCCCGGTCACCCTGCGCGGCGTCGCCCGGACGTTCGCCACCCCGACCGGCCCGCGCCCCGTGCTGGCGGGTGTCGACCTGCAGATCGCCCCCGGCGAGATCGTGGCCGTCATCGGCCCGTCGGGCTGCGGCAAGTCGACGCTGCTGCGCCAGGTCGCAGGCCTGGACGCCCCCGACGCGGGCGAGATCCTGCTGGGCGGCTCCCCCGTCACCCCGTACGACGCCCGCACGGCCGTCGCGTTCCAGGAGCCGCGGCTGCTCCCCTGGCGGACGCTGGCGCACAACGTGGCGCTCGGGGTGCCGCGGGGCACGTCGCGCGCCGAGTCCCGCGAGCAGGTCGCCCGGCTGCTCGACCTGGTCGGGCTGTCCGGCTCGGCGGGCCTGCGCCCCCGGCAGGTGTCCGGCGGCATGGCGCAGCGCGCGTCGCTGGCGCGGGCGCTGGCCCGCCGCCCGGGCGTGCTGCTGCTCGACGAGCCGTTCGGCGCCCTCGACGCCCTGACCCGGCTCCGGATGCAGGACCTGCTGCTGGAGGTGCACGCCGAGCAGCCCACGACGGTGCTGCTCGTGACGCACGACGTCGAGGAGGCGCTGTACCTCGCCGACCGCGTCGTCCTGCTCGGCGGGCTCGAGGCCGAGCGCCCCGGTGCGTCGATCCGCTCGGTCATCACCGTCCCCGGCGACCGGCCCCGCGACCGCGCGGACGCCCGGCTCGGGGAGCTGCGCGCCGAGCTGCTGGACGGCCTCGGCGTGCCGACGCACCACCACCGGCACGACGCCGACGCGCACCACTCGATCTGACCCGCTCCCCCACCCGCGCACCACCCGACCACCCAGGAGACCGCCATGACCGCCCGAACCACCGCACGCCGCCTCGCGCGCCGCCCGATCGCCCTCGGCGCCGCAGCCGTCGCCGCGACCCTGCTGCTCGCCGGCTGCGTCGCCGGCGAGGGCGAGGCCCAGGCCGAGGAGCCCGCGGCCGACGCGTCCGCCGAGGGCTGGAGCGCCGACACCCTGACGGTCGACTTCGCCACGTACAACCCGCTGAGCCTGGTCATCAAGGACCAGGGCTGGCTCGAGGAGACGCTCGGCGACGACGTCACGGTCGAGTGGGTGCAGTCCGCGGGGTCCAACAAGGCCAACGAGGCGCTGCGCGCCGGCGCCGTGGACGTCGGCTCGACCGCCGGGTCCGCCGCGCTGCTCGCCCGGTCCAACGGCTCGCCCATCCGCACCATCGACGTCTACTCCCAGCCGGAGTGGGCCGCGCTCGTGGTGCCCGAGGGCTCGGACATCACGGACGTCGCCGACCTGGCCGGTCGCTCCGTCGCCGCGACCAAGGGCACGGACCCGTACTTCTTCCTGCTGCAGGCGCTGGAGGAGGCGGGCGTCGACCCGGCCGACGTCGAGGTGCAGAACCTGCAGCACGCCGACGGCAAGGCCGCGCTGGAGAACGGCTCGGTGGACGCGTGGTCCGGCCTGGACCCGCTGATGGCGGCGAGCGAGGCCGACGCCGGCTCGACGCTCGTGTACCGGAACGTCGACTTCAACACCTACGGGTTCCTCAACGCGACGCAGGACTTCCTGGACGCGAGCCCGGACCTGGCGCAGGTCGTCGTCGACGCGTACGAGAAGGCGCGCGCCTGGGCGCAGGAGAACCCCGACGAGGTCGTCAGCATCCTCGCCGAGGTCGCCGGCATCGACCCCGCGGTCGCGGAGAAGGTCATCACCGAGCGCACGACGCTGGACATCGACCCGGTCCCGGGCGAGGCGCAGCGCGAGGTGCTCGAGGTGGTCGGCCCGATCTTCGTGGAGTCCGGCGACGTCGCCAGCCAGGACCTGATCGACACCGCGCTCGAGGAGCTGTTCGAGCCCACGTACGCGGAGAACGCCGACCCGTCCTCGATCGCCGACTGACCCACCCCCGACCAACCCGAACCACGCCCAGGACGGAGCACGTGATGACCGACGCACCCGTGGTGACCGTCGCCGGCACCAGCGCACCGGTGACCGACGCGCAGGGTCGCCCCGTGCCCGGCCTGAACCCGTTCGCCCCCGGCGTCGCCCCGCGGCTGCGGCGCGGCCCGCTGGCCCGGCGGCCGGTCCGGGTCGGGCTCGGGCTGGTGCTGCCGGTGCTCCTGCTCGCGGCCTGGCAGCTGGTCACCAGCACCGGCCTGGTCGCGCCGTACCAGCTGCCCAGCCCCGCCTCGGTGTGGACGGCCGCGGTCGACCTCGCCGAGCGCGGGCTGCTGGGCCAGTACGTGGCGATCTCGACGCAGCGCGTCGTGCTCGGGTTCCTGACCGGGGCCGCGCTCGGCCTGGCGCTCGGGTCGGTGGTCGGGCTGTCCCGGCTGGCCGGCGCGGTGCTGGAGCCGACGCTCGGCGCGGTCCGGGCCGTGCCGTCGCTGGCCTGGGTCCCGCTGCTGATCCTCTGGATGGGGATCGGCGAGGACTCCAAGCTGACCCTGATCGCGATCGGCGCGTTCTTCCCCGTCTACACCACCGTCGTCGCCGCGCTGCGGCACGTGGACGCGCACCTGGTCGAGGCCGGGCGGGCGTACGGGCTGCGCGGGCCGCGGCTGCTGGCGGCCGTGCAGCTGCCGGCGGCGGTGCCGTCGGTGGTGGCGGGCCTGCGGCTGGCGCTCGCGCAGTCGTGGCTGTTCCTGGTGGCCGCGGAGCTCATCGCGTCGTCGATGGGCCTGGGCTTCCTGCTGATGGACTCCGGCAACAACGGCCGCGCCGACCGGATGATCCTCGCGATCGTCCTGCTGGCGCTGCTGGGCAAGCTGACCGACGCGCTGATCGGCCTGGCCGAGAAGTCGCTCCTGAGAAGGTGGGCATGACGAGCACGACGAGTACCGGCACCATCGACGCGCTGCAGAGCGAGACGCGGGCGTTCGGCCCCCCGGCGGGCGACTGGAACATCGGCCCGGCCGAGCACGCGGCGCTGCTCGCGCGCGCCGAGGCGGACCCGGTCGGCTTCTGGGAGGACGCGGCCCGGCGCCTGGACTGGGCCGAGCCGTGGCACACCGCGCACACCTGGTCCCCCGCGGCCCCCGGTCCCGACGGCGAGCTCACCGTGCCGGAGGCGCAGTGGTTCGTCGGCGGCCGGCTGAACGCCGCCGTGAACTGCGTCGACCGGCACGTCGCGGCGGGCCGCGGCGACAAGGTCGCGATCCACGCCGAGGGCGAGCGCGGCGACCGCCGGTCGTACACGTACGCGGACCTGCAGCGGGAGGTGTCCCGCGCCGCGAACGCGCTGACCGACCTCGGCATCGGCCCGGGCGACCGGGTCGTGGTCTACCTGCCGGTGATCGCGGAGACGATCATCGTGACGCTGGCGATCGCGCGGATCGGCGCCGTGCACTCGCTGGTGTTCGGCGGCTTCTCGGCCGAGGCGGTGCGGTTCCGAGTGCAGGACACCGGCGCCACGCTGCTGGTCACGTCCGACGGCCAGTTCCGGCGCGGCCAGGCCGTCGAGGTGAAGTCCGCCGCCGACGAGGCCGTCGCCGGGCTCGACCACGTCGGGCACGTGCTGGTGGTCCGCCGCACCGGGCAGGACGTGGCGTGGACCGAGGGCCGCGACGTCTGGTGGCACGACGTCGTGGACACCGCGCCGGACCGGCACGAGGCCCAGGCCTTCGACGCCGAGCACCCGCTGTTCATCATCTACACGTCGGGCACCACCGGGAAGCCGAAGGGCCTGGTGCACACCACCGGCGGCTACCTGACGCAGGCGTCCTGGACGCACTGGGCGATGTTCGACGCGAAGCCGGAGGACGTGCACTGGTGCACCGCGGACCTCGCGTGGGTCACGGCGCACACCTACGAGATCTACGGCCCGCTGAGCAACGGGCTGACCCAGGTGATCTACGAGGGCACGCCGGACACCCCGCACCGGGAGCGGCACCTCGAGGTCATCGAGCGGTACGGCGTCACCGTCTACTACACGGCGCCGACCCTGATCCGGACGTTCATGACCTGGTTCCCGGACGGGCTGCCCGCCGGGCACGACCTGTCGAGCGTCCGCCTGCTCGGCACGGTGGGCGAGGCCATCAACCCCGAGGCCTGGATCTGGTTCCGCGAGCAGCTCGGCGCCGGCACCGCGCCCGTCGTCGACACCTGGTGGCAGTCCGAGACCGGCGCGGCCGTCATCGCGCCGCTGCCCGGGGTCAGCACCCTGAAGCCGGGCTCCGCGACCCGCGCGCTGCCGGGGTTCTCGGCCAGGGTCGTGGACGACGCCGGCGCCGAGGTGCCTAAGGGCTCCGGCGGCTACCTGGTCATCGACCGCCCGTGGCCGGGCATGGCCCGGACCGTGTGGGGCGACCCGCAGCGCTACCGCGACTCCTACTGGCGGCCGTTCGCCGCGCAGGGCTACTTCCTGGCCGGCGACGGCGCGTCGTGGGACCTGGACGGCGACATCTGGCTGCTGGGCCGGGTCGACGACGTGGTGAACGTCGCGGGGCACCGGCTGTCCACGATCGAGGTCGAGTCCGCCCTGGTCGCGCACCCCGCCGTCGGCGAGGCGGGCGTCGCCGGCGTCGCGGACGCCGTGGGCGGGCAGGCCGTCGCGGCCTTCGTCGTCCCCGCCGTCGCGCCCGGACCGGTCGAGGACGTCGCCGCGTGGCGCGCCGCCGCGGCCGACCTGCGCGAGACGCTGCGCGACCAGGTCGCCCGGGAGATCGGGCCGGTCGCCAAGCCCAAGCACGTCGTCGTCGTGCCCGAGGTCCCGAAGACCCGGTCCGGCAAGATCCTGCGCCGCCTGCTGGCCGACCTGCACGACGGCCGGCCGCTGGGCGACGTCACGTCCCTGCAGAACCCCTGGGCGGTGGACCAGGTCGCCGCGCTGCTGCCCTCCGGGGCTATCGTCGCGGCCACGCCCGCACCCGACCCGGCCGAGGAGGCCTCTCTCGCATGAGCTCCGAGCACCGCTTCGGCTTCCGCACCCGCGCCCTGCACGCCGGGGCCATCCCCGACGCCGCCACCGGCGCGCGTGCCGTGCCGATCTACCAGTCGACGTCCTTCGTCTTCAACGACACCACCGACGCCGCGAACCTGTTCGCGCTGCAGAAGTACGGGAACATCTACTCCCGGCTCGGCAACCCCACGGTCGCGGTGCTCGAGGAGCGGATCGCCTCGCTCGAGGGCGGCATCGGCGCGGTCGCCACGTCGTCCGGCATGGCCGCGGAGTTCATCACGTTCGCCGCGCTGGTCGGCGCGGGCGACCACGTCGTCGCATCCGCTCAGCTGTACGGCGGCACGGTGACCCAGCTCGACGTGACGCTGCGCCGGTTCGGCGTCGACACCACGTTCGTCGCGGGCACCGACCCGGCCGACTACGCCGCGGCGATCCGGCCCGAGACCAAGGTGGTCTACACCGAGGTGGTCGCGAACCCGTCCGGCGAGGTCGCCGACCTGGCCGGGCTGGCCGAGGTCGCGCACGCCGCGGGCGTGCCGCTGGTGGTCGACTCCACGCTGTCGACCCCGTACCTGGTGCGGCCGATCGAGCACGGCGCCGACATCGTCATCCACTCCGCCACGAAGTTCCTCGGCGGGCACGGCACCACGCTCGGCGGCGTCGTCGTCGAGTCCGGCCGGTTCAACTGGGGCAACGGCAAGTTCCCGCAGATGACCGAGCCCGTGCCGTCGTACAACGACGTGAAGTGGTGGGAGAACTTCGGGGAGTACGGGTTCCTCACCAAGCTGCGCTCCGAGCAGCTGCGGGACATCGGCCCGTCGCTGTCGGCGCAGTCCGCGTTCCAGCTGCTGCAGGGCGTCGAGACCCTCCCGCAGCGGATCGACGCGCACCTGGCGAACGCCCGCGCCGTCGCCGAGTGGCTGGACGCCGACCCGCGCGTCACCTCGGTGCAGTGGGCGGGCCTGCCGTCGCACCCGCACCACGAGCGCGCGCAGCGGTACCTGCCGCTCGGCCCGGGGTCGGTGTTCGCGTTCCGGCTCGCCGCCACCCCCGAGCGCGACGGCCGCGAGGTCGGCCGGCGCTTCATCGAGGAGCTGCAGCTGGCCAGCCACCTGGCCAACGTCGGGGACGCGCGCACGCTGGTCATCCACCCGGCGTCGACCACGCACCAGCAGCTGTCCGCCGAGCAGCTGGCCGTCGCCGGCGTGCCCGAGGACCTGGTCCGGATCAGCGTCGGCCTGGAGGACCCCGAGGACATCCTCTGGGACCTGGACCAGGCGCTCACGGCGGCGACCTCGCCGGCCGCCGCGGACCCCGGGCGGGACGGCGCCACCGCCGCGGCCGCCCGCCCGAGCACCACCGCCGCACCCGTCCTGGGTGCGGCCGTCACCGGCCTCGGTGGCGACGCCTGCTCCGTCCCGGAGGCCACCCGATGAGCACCGGCACCCCCACCCGCACCTGGCAGGGCCCGTCGGCGCCCGACCGGCTCGCGCTGCTCCGGCGCACCCGGTCGATCGCGATCGTCGGCGCGTCCAACAACCCGGCGCGCGCGTCGTACTTCGTGACGACGTACCTGCTGTCCAGCACCCCGTACGACATCTACCTGGTCAACCCGCGCGAGACCGAGATCCTCGGGCAGCCCGTCTACCCGTCGCTCGACGCGCTGCCGGTCGTCCCGGACCTGGTCGACGTGTTCCGCCGGCACGACGACCTGCCGACGGTGCTCGACGAGACGCTGGCCGTCGGCGCGAAGGCCCTGTGGCTGCAGCTCGGCTCGTGGCACGAGGAGGTCGCGCAGCGCGGCGAGGCCGCCGGCCTGACCGTGGTGATGGACCGCTGCGTGAAGATCGAGCACGCCCGGTTCCACGGCGGCCTGCACCTGGCGGGCTTCGACACCGGCGTGATCAGCTCCAAGCGCGCCCTGGGCTGACGCACCCGCGCTCGCGCGCGCCGCGCCGAGATGGCACTCCTCGCCTGCGCCCCGGCGCCGCTCCGCAGGCCGGGACTGCCATCTCGGCGTCGTCGTGCGGGCGGTCAGCGGGGGTCGGGCAGCAGGGCGTCCGGGGCGACGGCGACCGCGGCGCGGCCCGTGGCCAGCGGCAGGATGATCGTGTCGATCAGCCGCTCGGCGAACTCCGCGTCCATCGGCCGGTGCGCGACGACCTTGCGGTAGTGCACCATCGCGGGCGCCACGGCGGCGACCATGTCGAGGTCGACGCCGTCGGCGGTCTCCCCGCGCAGTCGGGCCCGCTCGAGCACCTCGCGCGCCAGCCGCACGCGGCCCGCGACGAACTGCTCGTGGAACACCGCCCGCACCTCGGGCTCGTCCCGGATCGCCGTGAGCAGGCCGGTCATGAGGTCGTCGTTCTTCATCCGGCTGGCGATCGTGAAGATGCGCAGCAGGTCCTCGCGCAGGGAGCCGGTGTCCGGCACCTCGTCGATCGTCAGCTGCTTGGCGCACAGCAGGCTGTCGACGGTGAGCTGCGCCTTGGAGGACCACCGGCGGTACACCGTGGCCTTGCCCGCACCGGCGCGCTCGGCGACGGCGTCCATGGTCATGCCGTCGTAGCCGCGCTCGATGAGCAGCGCGCGTGCCGCGTCCAGGATCACCTCGTCGAGCGACTCGTCGCGGCGCCGGCCGGGCCGGCGGGCGGGCTCGGGCACGGCTGCGGTCACGGCGTCCTCGCGCGCGGGCATGGTGCTCCTCTCGACGCGGCCATTCTGCCTGCCGCGTCAGCCGGAAACAAATCGAGACCGGGGGGTTCCGGAACTGACCGGTCTTGGTTTACGGTCGTCGCATCCCACACCGACGTCCTTCCCGGAGCACCACCATGTCCTCACCCGCAGTCCCCGGTACGGCGGACCGCCGTCGCTGGCTCGTGCTGGCCACCGTCGCCCTCGCCCAGCTGATGGTCGTGCTCGACGCCACCATCGTGAACATCGCCATGCCGTCGGCCCAGGCCGACCTCGGCTTCAGCGACAACGACCGCCAGTGGATCGTCACCGCCTACGCCCTCGCGTTCGGCAGCCTGCTGCTGCTCGGCGGCCGCCTGTCCGACATGTTCGGCCGCCGCCGGATGTTCCTGATCGGCCTGGTCGGGTTCGCCGTCGCCTCGGCGCTCGGCGGGGCCGCCGGGTCGTTCGAGCTGCTGGTCGCGGCCCGCGCGCTGCAGGGCGTGTTCGCCGCGGTGCTGGCGCCGGCCGCCCTGTCCGTGCTCACCACCACCTTCACGGTGCCGAAGGAGCGCGCCCGCGCGTTCGGCGTGTTCGGCGCGATCGCCGGCATGGGCGGGGCCATCGGGCTGCTGCTCGGCGGCTACCTCACCGAGAACTTCAGCTGGCGCTGGAACCTCTACGTCAACGTCGTGATCGCCGTGGTCGCGCTGGTCGCCGGCGCCCTGCTGCTCGAGCGCCGGGGCGGCGCCGCGGGTCACCGGCTCGACCTGCCCGGCGTGCTGCTCGGGTCGGCCGGCCTGTTCGCCCTCGTGCTCGGCTTCTCGCAGGCCGAGCCGCAGGGCTGGGACTCCGTGCTCACCTGGGGACCGCTCGCCGCGAGCGTCGTCCTGCTGGTCGGGTTCGTGCTGCGGCAGCGCACCGCCGCCAACGCGGTGCTGCCGCTGGACGTCGTCCTCGACCGGGACCGCGGGGCGTCGTTCCTGTCGATCCTGGTCGCCGGCTCGGGGATGTTCGGCGTGTTCCTGTTCCTCACCTACTACCTGCAGTCGACGCTGGGCTACAGCCCCATGCGCACCGGCGTCGCGTTCCTGCCGATGGTCATCGCGATCATCGTCACCGCGCAGATCCAGTCGAACCTGCTCCTCCCCCGGTTCGGCCCCAAGCTCCTGGTGCCGATCGGCATGCTCGTCGCCGGGACCGGCCTGCTGACCTTCACGCAGCTGGAGATGGACAGCAGCTACGCGGCGCACGTCCTGCCCGGGCTGGTCCTCATGGGCATGGGGATGGCGTCGATCATGCCGGCGTCCTTCCAGCTCGCGACGCTCGGCGTGGCGCCCCGCCTGGCCGGCGCCGCCTCGGCGCTGGTGTCCACCAGCCAGCAGGTCGGCGGGGCCGTCGGCACGGCGCTGCTCAACACGCTCGCCACCACGGCGGCGACCGCGTACGTCGCGGACCACGCGCCCGCCACCCCGGAGGTGCTCGCCGAGGCCGCGCTGCACAGCTTCGACACCGCGTACGCGTGGTCGGCGGCGATCTTCGGCGGCGGCGCGGTGGTCGCGGCCCTGCTGTTCCGCCGCCGCGCGGACCGGCAGGCCCGGCTCGCCGCCGCCCCGGCGACGCCGGCCCCGGAGGTCGTCGCCGCGCACTGACCCGGCCACCCCGGCCACCCCGGCCACCGGCCGGTGACGAGGTCGTCGGTTCCGCAGCCCCTCACGGCGCGCAACCGACGACCTCGCGGTCGGGCCCGCACCCCGGGGTGTCACTCCTCGGGGAACCAGACCGCGCGGCGCAGCGCGACCCGCGTGCCGTCGGCCGAGAGCGGCGTCCCCTCGGCGCGCAGGTGCTCCAGCGCGGCGCGGGCGTGGTGCGCGGGCGGCGACCCCGCGGCGTTCACGACCCGCCACCACGGCACGTCCGACCCCCCGCGCGACATGACCTGCCCCACCTGGCGCGGGCCGCCCCGCGCGGGCAGCCCGGCCGCGACGAGCCGGTCGGCGACGACCTCCGCGATCAGCCCGTAGGTCATCGCGCGCCCGGGCGGGATCAGGTCCACCACGTCGAGCACGGCCTCCAGGTAGGCGTCGTCCACGGCTACCCGTCCCGCCGGACCACGACGAGCGCGCGGTCGTCGCCCTCGTCGGCGTCGATCCGGGCGATCACGTCGTCCGCGTCGCCACGCCGGGTGGACAGCACGTGCTCCGCCGCGCCGCGCAGCCGGTCGATCCCGAGGTCGAGGTCCCGGCCCGGCGTCTCCACCAGCCCGTCGGTGTAGAGCAGCAGCGCGTCGCCCGCGGCGATCCGCCCGGACGCCGTCGGGAACCGCGCGCCCTCGACGACGCCGAGCACGGGGCCGCCGCCGTCGGCGCGCACCAGGTCCTGGCTGCCGGAGCCGGCGTGCAGGTGCACGGGCGGCAGGTGACCCGCCGACGCCACGACGTAGTCCCCCGTGTCCAGGTCGACCACGACGTGCACCGCGGTCGCGAACCCCTCGTCCCAGTCCTGGGCGAGCAGGTAGGCGTTGGCGGCCGGCAGGAAGTCCGGCGGCGGCACCTGGCCGAGCAGACCCGCCAGCGCGCCGGACAGCTGGAGGGACCGCACGCCGGCGTCCTGCCCCTTCCCGGACACGTCGACCAGCGCGATCTCCAGCACGCCCCCGTGCGCGCGGACGGCGCTCACCACGAAGTCGCCGGAGAACGCCTCGCGGTGCGCGGCGTGCAGCGCGCTCTGCACCTCCCAGCCCCGGGGCAGCTCGGGCACCACGGCGTGCGACGCGAGCCGGTCCCGCAGGTCGACCAGCATCAGGTCGCCGGGCGCACCCTGCAGGCCGAGGCGCTCCCGGTGCGCCGCGAACGCCAGCAGCGCCCCGATCGCGATCGCCTGCAGCAGGTAGGTACCGGGGGTGAAGTCGCCCAGCCCGGCCAGGCGGATCGCCAGGACCTGCACCACGATCACGCCGCAGAGCAGGACCATGCCGCGGATCCGGAGCAGGAACGCGCCCAGCAGCTCGATGAGGATGAACGTCGACGGCGGCACCCAGGGCCGCGCCCAGACGATGCCGGCCGACGCGGCGAACGTCAGCGCCACCAGGACCACGACCAGCGCCTGCTGCGAGCCCAGGCCGTGCCGCCGCAGCCAGGCACGGACCGTCTGGAGCGCGCTCGGCGTCCGGCGACGCCCTGCCGGCACCGGCCGCTGCCTCGGGTCCGGACGCGTCACGACGTGAGGGTACCGAGCACGCCGATCCCGCGGACAGGTCCGCCCAGGGGACGGTCACGGCGGATTTCGGCGTGACGCGCCCGCGCCCCAGGTGCGTGCGGATCATCGTCGACAGCAGCCGGCGCCGGCGGTGGTCGGGCCGGACCCCTACCCAGGTCAGGCCGGAGCACGGCACCGAGCCGCCCGGCGTGGGCAGGGTGAACGCGTACGACCCGTGCACGGCGACCATCTCGCCGGCGTCGGTCTCGACCGCGACCGCCCGGTCCAGCGGGATCGCGAACGGCACCGCGGCGTCGGTCGTCGCGTCGGGCGCCGCGGAGGCGAACGCCATGGCGTCGACGGCGCGGAACTCCTCGACCCGCTCGGCGGTGAGGTCGGTCAGCCGGTAGCCGGCGGGCGCGGTGGTCATGCCCGCCATCCTGGTCGGCGGCGAACAGCGCCGAGACCGGCTCCCCGCGCCCGAGCGACCGGTCCCGAGCCCGGGATCTACGGCCGGTTCGGCTACGGCTCGGCCGCGGACCACGCCCGGCTGACCGTGCCGCGCGGCGCGGCCCTGCGAGACGTGCCGGGCTCGGAGGCGCTGACCGTCCGGTTCGCGACCCTGGACGCCGACCGGCACGTGGACCTGGTCGCCCAGGTGCACGAGGCCGCCGGCGCGGGCCGGCCGGGCTGGATCGCGCGCGGCTCCGACGTCCTGCGCCGGATCGCGGTCGCCGACCCGCCCGCGTGGCGCGGCGGCGGCGAGCCCGCGCGCCTGGTCACGGTGCACGACGCGGCCGGCGGTCCCCGCGGGTACGCGATCTTCCGCCGCAAGGACACGTGGAACGACCCCGGGCCGGAGTACCCGGTCCAGGTGCGGGTCGCGGCCGCGGTCGACGCACCGGCGGCGCACCGGCTCTGGTCGTTCCTGCTGGACCTCGACCTCACCTCGACGGTCACCACCGGGCTGCTCGCGGTGGACGACCCGCTGCTCGCGCTGCTGGTGGACGTCCGCAAGCCGGTGCCGAAGGTGTCGGACAACCTCTGGGTGCGGCTGCTCGACCTGCCCGTCGCGCTGGCCGGGCGACGGTACGCCGCGCCCGTCGACGTCGTGCTGGGCGTGCAGGACGACCTGCTGCCGGCGAACGCGGGCGCGTGGCGCCTGGTGACGGGCGGGGCGGCGGCGGACGGCACGTACCCCGCGCGGGTCGAGCGGACCGGCGACGCGCCCGACGTCGAGCTGGACGTCCGCGAGCTGGGCGCGGCCTACCTCGGCGGCCGGAGCCTGGTGGCGCTGGCCGCGGCGGGCCAGGTCACGGGCGCCCGGCCCGAGGCGCTGCACCGCGCGGCCACCGCGTTCGGCTGGCCGGTCGCCCCGGTCTGCCCGTGGGTGTTCTGAGGCGGGCCGGCCGCGGGCCGTCGTGCCGGCTCAGGCGCGCGCGGCCTCGTACGCGGCGAGCTGGTCGATGCGGCGCTGGTGGCGCGGGTCCTGGCTGAACGGCTCGTTCACGAACACGTCGACCAGCTCCAGGGCCTCGTCGACCGAGTGCTGCCGGGCGCCGATCGCGACGACGTTCGCGTCGTTGTGCTGGCGGCCGAGGCGCGCGGTGTCGGCGTTCCAGGCCAGCGCGGCGCGCACGCCGGTGACCTTGTTCGCGGCGATCTGCTCGCCGTTGCCGGAGCCGCCGATCACGACGCCCAGGCTGCCCGGGTCGGCCACGACGGCCTCGCCGGCGGCGAAGCACACGGCCGGGTAGTCGTCCTGCGGGTCGTACTCCGGGGCCCCGTGGTCGACGACGTCGTGCCCCGCGGCGCGCAGGTGCTCGACCAGCGCGACCTTCAGCTCGAACCCGGCGTGGTCAGCGGCGACGTGGATACGCATGGGGACATCCTGCCGCACTCCGGGCGGACGTCGACCCGGGCGTCCACCGACGGGTCCGTGTGCGGGGGCACCGGGGCGTCCTAGGCTGGCTCCCGGCGCGTGCCCGCGCGCCGGCCCGACGGAAGGGACCCCTCCTCACCATGACCCGCAGCGGCATCGACTCCTCGGCACTCGACCCGGACGTCCGCCCCCAGGACGACCTGTACGCGCACGTCAACGGCCGCTGGGTCGCCGCGCACGAGATCCCGGCGGACCGCGCGATGGACGGCTCCTTCCGCGCCCTGCACGACCAGGCCGAGGAGCAGGTCCGCGACATCATCACCGAGGCCGCCGAGCAGGCGGCCGGCGGCGGGGTGCAGGCGCAGATCGGCGCGCTCTACGCGTCGTTCATGGACACCGAGGCCGTCGAGGCCGCCGGCACCGACCCG
Organism: Cellulomonas sp. NEAU-ZC6; assembly: GCF_056844425.1. Taxonomy (NCBI): domain Bacteria; kingdom Bacillati; phylum Actinomycetota; class Actinomycetes; order Micrococcales; family Cellulomonadaceae; genus Cellulomonas; species Cellulomonas sp. NEAU-ZC6. The sequence continues at coordinate 1,066,747 of NZ_JBXFYH010000001.1, forward strand.
CTGCGCCCGGACCTGTCCGCGATCGAGGCGGCGACCACGCGCCAGGACCTCACCGACGTGCTCGGCGCCCTGCAGCGCACCGGCGCCGCCGGCGGCACCGGCTTCTGGGTCGACAACGACGCCAAGGACCCCGAGCGGTACGTCGTCTACCTGTACCAGTCCGGGCTCGGCCTGCCCGACGAGTCGTACTACCGCGACGAGCAGTACGCGTCCGTCCTGGCCGCCTACCGCCCGCACGTCGCCCGGATGCTGCTGCTCGGCGGCTGGTCCGCCGACCAGGAGGCCGCCGACGCCGCCGCCGACCGGGTGCTCGCGCTGGAGACGAAGCTCGCCGCCGAGCACTGGGACGTCGTCAAGGACCGCGACGCCGACCTCACCTACAACCCGACGACGCTGTCGGCGCTGGCGACCACCGCGCCCGGTTTCGACTGGGAGGCGTGGTCCCGCGCGCTCGGCGCCCCGCAGGGCTCGCTCGACGACCTGGTGGTCCGCGAGCCGTCGTTCGCGACCGCCTTCGCCGGGCTGTGGGCGTCCGAGCCCGTCGAGGACTGGCAGGCCTGGATGGCGTACCACGCCATCACCTCGCGGGCGCCGTACCTGTCGTCCGCGCTGGTCGAGGCGAACTTCGACTTCCACGGCCGCACGCTGACCGGCGCGCAGGAGCTGCGCGACCGCTGGAAGCGCGGCGTCTCCCTCGTGCAGGGCGTGCTCGGCGAGGCCGTCGGCGAGGTCTACGTGGCCCGGCACTTCCCGCCCGCGCACAAGGAGCGGATGGAGGAGCTGGTCGGCCACCTGGTCGAGGCGTACCGGGAGTCGATCCAGGCGCTGGACTGGATGGGCGAGGACACCAAGGCCAAGGCGCTCGCCAAGCTGGACGCGTTCACCCCGAAGATCGGCTACCCCGTCAAGTGGCGCGACTACTCGGCGCTGCAGCTCGCCGCCGACGACCTGGTCGGCAACGTGCGCCGCGCCTCGGCGTTCGAGCAGGACCACGAGCTGCACAAGATCGGCAGGCCGATCGACCGCGACGAGTGGTTCATGACCCCGCAGACGGTCAACGCCTACTACAACCCCGGCATGAACGAGATCGTGTTCCCCGCCGCCATCCTGCAGCCGCCGTTCTTCGACGCCGACGCGGACGACGCGGTGAACTACGGGGGCATCGGCGCGGTCATCGGCCACGAGATCGGCCACGGGTTCGACGACCAGGGCTCCAAGTACGACGGCCAGGGCCGCCTCGAGGACTGGTGGACCGAGGCCGACCGCGCCGAGTTCGAGAAGCGCACCTCCGCGCTGATCGAGCAGTACAACGCGTTCTCCCCCGCGCAGCTGAACGGCTCCCACCACGTCAACGGCGCCCTGACCATCGGCGAGAACATCGGCGACCTGGGCGGCCTGTCGATCGCGCTCAAGGCGTACCGGATCGCCCTGGGCCGGCCGCTGGACGAGGCGCCCGAGGTCGACGGGATGACCGGCGTGCAGCGCGTGCTGCTCGGCTGGGCGCAGGTGTGGCGCGCCAAGGGCCGCGACGAGGAGGTCATCCGGCGGCTCGCCGTCGACCCGCACTCCCCGGACGAGGTCCGCTGCAACGCGGTGGTGCGGAACGTGGACGAGTTCTACGCCGCGTTCGACGTGCAGCCGGGCGACGGCCTGTACCTGGCGCCGGAGGAGCGCGTGCGGATCTGGTGACCCGTGGCACGAGGCCCCGCCGGCGGTCGTCCGCCGGCGGGGCCTCGTGCCGTCCTGCTCGGTTCAGCGCGCGCTGGTCACGGCAGCGTCGTCAGCGCCGCTGTCGCGACCCGGAACCCCTCGCCCGACTCGTCCACGACGCACGACATGCCGTTCGACGCGCTGGTGCAGGTGTACGGCCCGACCGTCTGCGACCGGCCGTAGTCGAGCACCGGGACGTCGGCGCCCGCGGCGGCGGGCGCGGGGCCCTCGACGCAGGGCGTGGTCAGGCCGTCGGACTCGTTCAGGACGATCGTGTGCCCGGTGGTGCCGGTGCAGCCCTCCGCGGCCGGGACGTCGAACTGCTTGTTCGCAATCGTGCAGGTGACGCCGTCGGCCGACATCGTGCAGGCGATGTTGCCCGTCGGGGACGCGAACGACTGCGGCTCGGAGCTGGTCGCCCCGTCCGTGGGCGTGCCGGACGCACCGCCGCCCGCGGCCGGCTGGGAGCTGCCGGCGGACGGGCTCGCCACGGGGGTCTCGTCATCGGGCCCGCCGAGGACGACGATCGCCGCGACCACCAGGGCCAGCACGAGCACGACGTCGACGGCGAGGAAGATCTTCACGCCGCGGCTCAGGTTCGCGAGGGCTGCCATGTCCTACCTCCGGGTGGTGCGGGATGTCAGTCGAAGACCGGGCCCTTGGTGCGCGTGCGCTTGAGCTCGTAGAACCCGGGCACGCCGGTCACCAGCACGAAGCCGTCCCACAGCCGGCCGGCGTCCTCGCCCTTCGGGGCGGGGGTCATGACGGGGCCGAAGAACGCGGTGCCGTTCACGGCGACCACCGGGGTGCCGACCTCGTCGCCGACCAGCGCGATCGCCTCGGCGTGCGAGGCGCGCAGCTGCTCGTCGAACTCGTCGGTGTCGCCGTACGCCCGCAGCGACTGCGGCAGCCCGACCTCGTCCAGGGACTCGCGGATGATCGCCCAGGTGTCCGTGCGGCCGCCCGGGTGCCGGCGGGTGCCCAGTGCGTCGTAGAGCGGCTTGAGGTGCTCGGCGCCGTACAGCTCCTTGGTGGCCGTGAGCACGCGCACCGCGGCCCACGAGTCGTCCATGAGCTCGCGGTACTCGTCCGGCAGGTCCCGGCCCTCGTTCAGCACGGACAGGCTCATCACGTGCCAGCGCACGTCCACGTCCCGGACCCGGGTCACCTCGTCCATCCAGCGCGACGTCATCCAGGCCCAGGGACAGGCCGGGTCGAACCAGAAGTCGGCGGTGTCGCGGACGGGCGCGGTCGGCTGCGTGTCGGTCACGGGGGGTGCTCCTCACGGGGCGGTCGTGGTGCGGGGTCGGGCTCGGGCGACTGCTCCGGGTGGACCGCCGCGCCCGCCATCATGCCCCGTGACCCGGGGTGCGTGTCACGCCGGGGGCACCCCGGGCGCACCCCGGGCCCACGCCGGGCGCCGCCTGCGCGGGCGCGTGCACCGGCGGGTTGGTGGAATGATGCGGCGGACGTGCGCCCGATCCGAACCCCACGAGGAGACACCGCGTGCCCGCAGAGAACCTGACCCGCGACGAGGCCCGCACCCGGGCAGCACTCGTCGACGTGCAGTCGTACGACGTGACGCTGGACCTGACGACGGGCCCGGCGACGTTCGGGTCGACGACGACGATCCGGTTCACCAGCCGGGAGGCCGGCGCCGGCACGTTCCTGGACCTCGTCGCGCCGACGGTGCACCGCGTCGTCCTCAACGGCACCGAGCTCGACCCCGCCGACGTGGTCGCCGACTCGCGGATCCGCCTGGACGGCCTCGCCGAGCAGAACGAGGTGGTCGTCGTCGCCGACGCCGCCTACATGAACACGGGCGAGGGCCTGCACCGGTTCGTCGACCCGGTCGACGACGAGGTCTACCTGTACTCGCAGTTCGAGGTCGCCGACTCCCGCCGCGTGTTCGCGGTCTTCGAGCAGCCCGACCTCAAGGCGACCTTCGCGTTCACGGTGACGGCGCCGGCGCACTGGGTCGTCGTGTCGAACTCCCCCGCGGTCGGCGACCCGGTCCCCGTCGAGGGCGGCACGAACCGCAACGGCGGCGTGGACCAGGGCACCGCGACCTGGACGTTCGAGCCGACGCCGCGCGTCGCGTCCTACGTCACCGCCGTCGTCGCCGGCCCGTACCACCACGAGCACGGCGAGCTGACCTCGAGCGACGGGCGCACGATCCCGCTCGGCGTCTACTGCCGCGGGTCGCTCGCGCAGCACCTCGACACCGACAACATCCTCGAGATCACCCGCGCGGGCTTCGCGTTCTACGAGGAGCAGTTCGACTTCCCGTACCCGTTCGCGAAGTACGACCAGCTGTTCGTCCCCGAGTTCAACGCGGGTGCGATGGAGAACGCCGGCGCGGTGACCTTCCTCGAGTCCTACGTGTTCCGGTCCAAGGTGCCCGAGGCCACGGTCGAGCGCCGCGCGGTGACGATCCTGCACGAGCTCGCGCACATGTGGTTCGGCGACCTGGTCACCATGCGCTGGTGGGACGACCTGTGGCTGAACGAGTCGTTCGCGGAGTACGCCTCCACGCTAGCGACCGCCGAGGCCACCCGCTGGACGTCCGCCTGGACGACGTTCTCCTCCCTGGAGAAGGGCTGGGCCTACCGGCAGGACCAGCTGCCGTCGACGCACCCGATCGCCGCGGACATCCGCGACCTCGAGGACGTCGAGGTGAACTTCGACGGCATCACCTACGCCAAGGGCGCGAGCGTGCTCAAGCAGCTCGTCGCCTGGGTCGGCCAGGAGCAGTTCTTCGCCGGGGTCCGGTCGTACTTCGCCAAGCACGCCTGGGGCAACACCGAGCTGCGCGACCTGCTGACCGAGCTCGAGGCCACCTCGGGCCGCGACCTGTCGGCGTGGTCCGCGCTGTGGCTGGAGCAGTCCGGCGTCACGCTGCTGCGCCCGGAGATCACTTCCGTGGTCGGCGAGGACGGCGTCGAGCGGATCACCGCCCTCGCCGTCACCCAGGAGGTCCCGGAGATCAACCCGGTGCAGCGCCCGCACCGCCTGGTGGTCGGCGGCTACGACCTGGTGGCCGACGAGTCCGGCGAGACCCGGCTCGAGCGCACCGTGCGCGTGGAGCTGGACGTCGACGGCGCCCGCACCGAGGTGCCCGAGCTCGTCGGGACGAAGCGCCCGGACCTGCTGCTGCTGAACGACGAGGACCTGGCCTACGCCAAGGTCCGCCTCGACGAGCGCTCGCTGGCCACCGCCATCGCGCACCTCGGCCACTTCACGCAGTCGCTGCCCCGCACGCTGGTGTGGGCGGCGGTCTGGGACGCGACCCGCGACGGCGAGACCCCCGCACGGGACTACGTCGACCTGCTGCTCAACAACATCGCGCACGAGACCGACTCCTCCGTGGTGCTCGTGCTGCTGCGCCAGCTGCACACGGCGCTCGACCTGTACGTCGCCGCCGAGCACCGGCCCGCCACCGAGGTCGCCGCGGCCGACACGCTGTGGACGCTCGCGACCGACGCCGACGCCGGCAGCGACACCCAGCTGCAGCTGGTCAAGGCGTTCGCGGCCCGGGCCTCGACGCCCGAGCAGCTGGACGCGGTCGCCGCCCTGCTCGACGGCGGCACCCGCCTGGAGGGCCTGTCGATCGACACCGACCTGCGCTGGGAGCTGCTGACCTCGCTGGTCACCGGCGGCCGCGCGGGCGAGGCCGAGATCGACGCGCAGCTCGAGGCGGACCCGACCGCGACCGGCCAGCGCGCCGCCGCGGCCGCGCGCGCCGCACTGCCCACCGCCGCGGCCAAGGCCGCCGCGTGGGCCGCGGCCGTCGACTCCGACGCGCTGCCCAACGCGCTGCAGGCCGCGACCATCAACGGCTTCGGCCGGGTGCACGACCGCGCCCTGCTGCGGCCGTACGTCGGCCCGTACTTCGACGGGCTCGAGCGGGTCTGGGCGGAGCGCACCAACGAGATGGCGCAGAACATCGTCACCGGGCTCTACCCGACCGAGCTCGCGGACGACGCCGACGCCGACGTGGCCGGTGCCACCGACGCGTGGCTCGCCGCGCACCCCGACGCGGCGCCCGCGCTGCGCCGGCTGGTGGTCGAGGCCCGTGACGGCGTCCGCCGCACCCTCGCGGCCCAGGCCGCCGACCGCCTCTACCACGAGGACTGACCTCGCTAGCCCGGCCGGGCTCGGTCCGCGCCCGGCCGGGCTCGGACCGAGCCGCTCGCCGAGATAGGGCGCTCCCGCCGAGATAGGACCCGCGTGGGTCCTATCTCGGCGCCCGGGCCCTATCTCGGCGCGCTGGACGCGGGTAGGGAGGCGCGGGTCAGGGCGACGCGGGTCAGGGCGACGCGGGTCAGCGAGACGGCTGGGGTCAGCGGAGCGGCGGCGGGAGGGTCGCGAGCCAGCGGCGGGCGGCGGCCGGGGTGCGGAGACGGACCACCGGGACCGGGCCGGTCGCCGCCTCACGGAGGTAGCGCTCGCGGTTGGGCGCGAAGCTCGTCCACGCCCAGCGCACGATGTTCTGCTCCGGGTCCCGCCGCATCAGCCTGCGCAGGTCCTCGCGGTTGCCGTGCCAGAGCTCCCGGCGCAGCAGCCCGCGGGCCAGGGTGCGCCGGACGACCCGGGCCATCACGACGGGCCGCGGGTAGTCGAGCCACACCAGCACGTCGGCGTCGTCGCCGAGGCCGGCGCGCAGCGTGTTCCAGTTGCCGTCGACCATCCAGCCGGCGTCCCCGTCCAGGAACTCGCGCAGGATGGCGCGCGCCACCTCGGGGTCCTTCGTGGTCCACGCGGGACCCCAGAACACCTCGTCCAGCTCCCGGTGCGGCACGCCGAGCCGGACCGCGAGGTCGCGCGCGAACGTGGTCTTGCCCACGCCGCTGGTGCCGACCACCCGGACCCGCCGGGGCGGCCACGGCGGTGTCGCCACTCAGCCCTCCGCGAGCACCGCGGCCAGGGAGCGGAACCGCGCGTTCGTGAACAGGTCGTCGAGCAGCACCAGCCGCCCCGCCCCGTCGGCCAGCGGCACCCGCCAGTTCGGGTACTCGTTGTCCGTTCCGGGCTGGTTCTGCGCGCGCCGCTCCCCCACCGCGTCGGCCAGCGAGACGCCGACCAAGACGCTGGGGGTGCGCAGGACGTACCGGTGCAGGGCCTCGACGACCTCGCGCTCGGTGGGGTCCTGGCCGAGCAGGCCGCGCTCCTGCAGGATGCCGAGCATCTCCTCGCGCTCGGCCCTGGCGGCCCGCCGGACGTCCTCGACGGGCTCGGTCAGCAGGCCGAGCCGCTCGCGCAGGGCGACGTGCTCCTCGGCCAGGTAGCCGGCGGTCGGCGGCAGGTCGTGCGTCGTCACGGAGGACAGCGCGAGGCGGCGGTAGGCGTCGGGCGGCAGCGGGACGCCCTCGGAGTCCTTCTCGAACCACAGGATCGAGGTGCCCAGGACGCCGCGCTCGGACAGGTAGTCGCGCACCCACGGCTCGACGTTGCCCAGGTCCTCGCCGATCACGACGGCGCCGGCGCGGTGCGCCTCGAGCGCGAGGATGCCGATCATCGCGTCGTGGTCGTACCGGACGTAGGTGGCGGCGTCCGGGCTGTTGCCCTGCGGGATCCACCACAGCCGGAACAGCCCGATGATGTGGTCGATCCGCACGGCGCCCGCGTGCCGGAGCACGGTGCGCAGCAGGTCGCGGTACGGCCGGTACGCCACGCGCTCGAGCTCCGCAGGGTGCCACGGCGGCTGCGACCAGTCCTGGCCCTGCTGGTTGTACATGTCGGGCGGTGCGCCGACGGACGCGCCGCGGGCCAGCACGGAGCCGAGCGCCCAGGCGTCCGCACCCGCCGGGTGCACCCCGACGGCGAGGTCGTGCATGACGCCGATGGACATCCCGGCCTCGTGCGCGGTGCGCTGCGCGGTCGCCAGCTGCTCGTCGGCCAGCCACTGCAGCCAGCAGAAGAACTGCACCCGGTCGGCCAGCTCCGTGCGGGCCCGCAGCGCCCCGGGGGCGGCCGGGTCGCGCAGGTCGGCGGACCACGGCGGCGGGCCGTGCTTCTCCACCAGTGCGCACCAGAGCGCGAAGTCCTCGAGCCCGCGGCCCTCGCGGCGGCGGAAGTCGTCGAACGCCGACTGCCGGGCGGCGGACCGCGGTGCGGCGAACACCACCTCGAGCGCCGCCTTCTTGGCGGCCCACACGACGTCCCGGTCGATCGGGCCCTCGTCGCCGTTCAGCGCGAGCGCCTGCTCCGCGGACCACTCGACCAGGGCCCGGTCGGCGGAGGACAGGTAGGCGGTCTCGTGAACGTCCTCGACCCGCAGGTACAGCGGGTTGACGAACCGCCGCGTCGTCGGCAGGTACGGCGACGGGGTCAGCGGCGGGACCGGCTCGGCGGCGTGCAGCGGGTTGATCAGCAGGAACTGCGCCCCGGCCTCGTGGCCCGACAGCCACGCCAGGTCGGCGAGGTCCCGCAGGTCGCCCGCACCCCAGGACGCCCGCGAGCGCACGGAGTAGAGCTGCACCATCAGGCCCCAGGCCCGGCGCTCGTCGAGCGCCGCGGGCAGCTCCAGCCGGTCCGGCGTCACGGCGATCGGGCTGGCCGCCTCTGCGGACGGGCCGGTGGTGCGCAGCAGGTGCCAGCCCAGCGGCAGCCCGGCGGGCACCACGAACGTCGCGCGGCCGACCTGCCGGCCGTCGACCGTCCGCGGCTCCACGAGCACGTCCGCCTGCTCCAGCTCCACCCGCTCTGCCGCGGCGCCCGCGGCGCGCCGGCCGCGACCCTCGGCGGCGTCGATCTCGATCCACGCCTGTACCGGGTCGCCGTGCGTGACGTGCACCGGGACCTGGACCGTGTCGGACTGCTTGACGACCAGCACCGGCGGCAGGACCCGCCGCCACGGGGTGTCCTCGGCGTGCTGCAGGGCGACCTGGATCCGCTCGGGCGACGTCGCGTCGACGCCGAGGGCGCCGAGCACGGACACCAGCGTCTCGGGGCGCACCTGCTCGACCCCGCCGTTGAAGGCCTCGAACTCGGGCGCGACACCGTGCGCCTCCGCGAGACGGACCAGGGGATCGGACTCCTGCGGGGTGTGCTCGTCCACGAGGCCGATCCTGCCAGAGCGGCCTGGTTCCCGCCGGTCGCCGCGCAGGTGGGGGGCACGGCTGCACCGCGCCGTAGGGTGGCGCGCATGACTGCTGCGTCCTACCCCGCCGCCCGCCGCCTCGACCTGGTGGACGACCTGCACGGCCGGGCCGTGGCCGACCCGTACCGCTGGCTGGAGGACGCCGCGTCCGAGGAGACCGAGGCGTGGTCCACGGCGCAGGACGACCTGTACACGGCGTACCGGGCGCGGGCGACCGGAGGCGACCTCGCGTCGGGCCCGCTGGCGACCGGGCCGCTGACCGCCCGCCTCGCGGAGCTGCTGGGTGCCGGCTTCGTCGGCGCCCCGGCCTGGCGCGGCGACCGCCGGTTCTTCGCGCGCCGCACCGGCGAGCAGGAGCACGCGGTCGTCGTGGTCGCCGAGCCCGACCCCGGCGCGCCCGGCGGCGAGCGCGAGCGCGTCCTGGTCGACCCGGTCGTGCTGGACCCCGCCGGCACCACGACGCTCGACGCGTGGCAGCCCAGCAAGGAGGGCGACCTGCTGGCCTACCAGGTGTCGCACGGCGGCACCGAGGAGAGCGTGCTGCACGTGCTCGACGTCGCCACGGGCGAGCTGGTCGACGGGCCCGTCGACCGCGCCCGCTACGCCCCCGTCGCCTGGGAGCCGGGCGGCGGCGCCTACTTCTACGTGCGCCGCCTCGCGCCCGAGCTGCTGCCCGAGGGCGAGAAGCAGTACCACCGCCGCGTGTGGCGCCACGTCGTCGGCACCGACCCGGCCCAGGACGTCGAGGTGTTCGGCGACGGCCTGGACCTGACCAACTACTACGGCGTCTCGGTGTCCCGCGACGGCCGCTGGCTGCTGGTGTCCGCGTCCGCCGGCACCGCGCCGCGCACCGACGTGTGGATCGCCGACCTGGCCGCCGCCGAGCCCGGCGCCGTGCCCGCGTTCCGCGAGGTCGCCGTCGGCTACGACGCCGAGGTCGCGGCCTGGGTCGGCCGGGACGGCCGCCTCTACCTGCACACCACGCTCGACGCCGACCGCGGCCGGCTCGCTGTGGCCGACCCCGAGGACCCGGCGGTCCCGCACTGGCGCACCCTGCTGGCCGAGGACCCGGAGGCGGTGCTCGAGGACGTCGCGTTCGTCGACGGCGGCGGGGACGACACCGCCCCGCGGCAGCTGCTGGCGTCGTGGCGCCGGCACGCGGTCAGCGAGATCACCGTGCACGACCCGGCCACGGGGGCGCGCCTCGCGGGCGACGCCGGCACCGTGGCGCTGCCCGGGCTCGGGTCCACCGGCGGGCTGGTCACCCGGCCCGACGGCGGCACGGACGTGTGGTTCACGTACACGGACCACACCACGGTCACCGAGGTGCACCGCTACGACGCCACCACCGGCACCACCGCGCTGTGGGCCGCGCCCCCCGGGGCCGTCGCCGACCTGCCCGACGTCCGCGTGCAGCGCGTCGTGGCGGCCAGCGCCGACGGGACCGAGGTGCGGGCGTTCGTCGTCGCCCGGGCCGACGCCCTCGACGCCGACGGCCGGCCGCTGGCCCCGGCGCCGACGATCCTCTACGGCTACGGCGGCTTCCAGATCTCCCTCGACCCCGCGTTCTCCGCCACCACGCTCGCGTGGGTCGAGGCCGGGGGCGTCTACGTGGTCGCGAACCTGCGCGGCGGCGGCGAGGAGGGCGAGGCCTGGCACCGTGCCGGGCGCCGCGGCGAGAAGCAGCACGTGTTCGACGACTTCCACGCCGTCGCCGACCTGCTGGTCGACGAGGGCTGGACCACGACGGACCGCCTGGCGTGCTGGGGCGGGTCGAACGGCGGCCTGCTGGTCGGCGCCGCGCTGACCCAGCGCCCGCAGACGTTCGCCGCGGTGGTCTGCTCCGCGCCGCTGCTCGACATGGTGCGCTACCAGCAGTTCGGACTGGGCACGACGTGGTCCGACGAGTACGGCGACGCCGCGAACCCGCGCGAGCTGGACTGGCTGCTGTCCTACTCGCCGTACCACCGCGTGGTCGCGGGGACGGCGTACCCGTCGACGCTGTTCACCATCTTCGACGGCGACACCCGGGTCGACCCGCTGCACGCCCGCAAGCTGGGCGCGGCGCTGCAAGCGGCGACCTCGGCGGTCTTCGACGAGGCCCCCGTGCTGGTCCGCCGGGAGAAGGGCGTCGGGCACGGCGGGCGCGCGCTGTCCCGGACCATCGGGCTGACGGTCGAGCAGCTGCAGTTCGTCGCCGACCGCACCGGCCTGGCGGCGGCGCTCGCCGGCCGGGACGAGGAGCGCGCCGCGGGCTGACGGCTGTCAGGCTCCCCCGCCCGGGCGGTGCTGCCCGGCGGGGGCCTGCCACCCGCCCTCGTCGCGGATCCCGCGCGCGATCCGGTCGCTGATCTCCCGCAGCTGCCGGGTCTGCGCCGGGGTCAGGCGGTCGAGCACCAGCCGGCGCACCTGGCGGACGTGCCCGGGACCCGCCTCCTGGACCGTGCGGCGCCCCGACTCCGTCAGCACGGCGAGCGTGAACCGGCCGTCCGCGGGGTCGGGCGTGCGGCGCAGCCACCCTCGCGTCTCGAGCCGGGTGGCGGCGCGGGACAGCCGGGACAGGGAGCTGTTCGCGTAGTCCGCCAGGACGCTCATCCGCAGCGTCCCCTCGGGGGCCCGGTCCAGCGCGTACAGGACGCCGTACTCGAAGTGCGTGAGGCCGGCGTCCCGCTGCAGCTGGGCGTCCAGGGCCGGCGGGAGCCACTCCAGCACGGTGGCCAGGGCCGACCACGTCTCCAGGTCCGCCCCGGTGAGGGTGTCGTCGGCGCCGGGTCCCGTCATGGCGTCCACCCTAGGCGCGATGACTTGATCGAGAAAGTCAAGCCTGCCTACGATGACTTGACTGAGCAAGTGATCGCGACCCGCTCGGGTCGCAGGAGGAGGACGTCGTGGATCTGGGACTGGCAGGCAGGCGGGCGTTCGTGAGCGGCTCGACGCAGGGCATCGGCTTCGCGATCGCCGAGGCGCTGGTGCGCGAGGGCGTGGAGGTCGTCGTCAACGGGCGCGACCAGGACCGGGTGCAGGACGCGGTCGACCGGCTGCGCGGGGCGGTGCCCGGCGCGGTGGTCTCCGGCATCGCCGCGGACTTCGCCGACGCCGCGCAGGTCGAGGACCTGCTCGACCGGCTGGGTGACGTCGACGTGCTGGTCAACAACGTGGGCGTCTTCGAGGTCGCGCCGTTCGACCGGATCACCGACGCCGACTGGCAGCGCTACCTCGACGTGAACCTGATGAGCGGCGTCCGGCTGTCCCGGCGGCTGCTCGGCCCGATGCTGACGCGCGGGTGGGGCCGGGTGCTGTTCATCAGCAGCGAGTCGGGCGTGGACGTCCCCGGCGAGATGACGCACTACGGCGTGACCAAGGCGGGCATGCTCGCGCTCGGCAACGGCCTGGCCAAGCTGACCCGCGGCACGGGCGTCACCGTGAACACGGTGCTCGGCGGGCCCACCTACTCCGACGGCGTCGCGCGGACGGTGGCCGGCATCGCCCGCGCCCAGGACGTCCCGGAGCAGGAGCTGAAGGACGTGCTCGCCACCGCCCGCACGACCTCGCTGCTGCAGCGCTTCATCGAGCCGGAGGAGATCGCCCGGCTCGCGCTGTACCTGGCGAGCCCGCTCGCGTCGGCGACGAACGGCGCCGCGGTGCGGGCCGACGGCGGCGTGCTCACGACGCTGCTCTGAGCGCGCCGGCCGTGCGGGTTCCGTGCGGGGTCCCGTGCGGGGTCCCGCACGGGGTTCTGTGCGGGGTTCCGTGCGGGCGACGTGCAGGCCGGGTGCGGACGCCGTGGGGGTCCGCACCCGGCCCGCGGCGGGGCGGCGCCACCGGGCGGGCATTGGCTAGCGTGTCCGGGTGATCTTCTCGTCCCCCGCCTCCGTGCTGCCCGCCGCGACCGACCCCGACTTCACCGGCGAGATCGGCGCCAACGCGAACGCCGTCGTCACCTGGCTGCTCGGCCCCGGGCTTCGGATCGCGCTCATCATCCTGATCGGTGCGATCTCGCTGCTCGTCATCCGGCGGCTGATCAAGGCCGTCACCGAGCACATCGCCGACGGCACCTCGCTGCTGCAGCGCGGTCTGGCCCGCCCGCTGGCCGGCACGGAGGTCGCCGCCGCGCTGCGCAAGGTCACCCCGATCACCAACGCCCGCCGCACCCAGCGCGCCCGCACCATCGGCTCGGTGCTGCGGTCGACCGCCGGGATCGTCGTCGGCTCGATCGTCGTGCTGCTGATCCTCGACCAGGTCGGCGTCAACATCGCGCCGTTCATCGCGTCGGCGGGGATCATCGGCGTGGCCTTCGGCTTCGGCGCGCAGAGCCTGGTCAAGGACTTCCTGTCCGGCCTGTTCATGCTGCTCGAGGACCAGTACGGCGTCGGCGACGTCGTGGACGTGGGCTCCGCCCAGGGCACGGTCGAGGCCGTCGGGCTGCGCGTGACGAAGGTCCGCGACGCCGACGGCACCCTCTGGTACGTCCCGAACGGCTCGATGCTCAAGGTCGGCAACAAGACCCAGGGCTGGGCCAACGCGGTCGTCGAGGTCAAGGTGGACTACTTCGCCGACCTGGACCAGGTGCAGGAGCTGCTGGTCGGCGCGGCCGCGGAGCTCGCCAAGGACCCCGCGCTCGGCCCCTCGATGGAGGGCAGCGCGACGGTCAACACCGCCGAGGACCTGACCTTCGACGCGGTGACGGTCAAGCTGGTCCAGCGCACGGCACCCGCGCGGCAGTGGGCGGTGGCACGCGCCCTGCGGTCCGCCGTGCGGCAGGCGCTCGAGGCGGCCGACGTCCCGCTGGCCGGCCAGCGCGAGGCGCTCGAGGCGCACCGCGAGCGCGCCACGACCACGGACGGCACCGCGGACTGACCCGGGTCGTGGCGGCCCGCGGCCGTCACCTGGCGCCGCGTCGTCACACCGCGGCGAGGTCGTCACTCCGCGGCGAGGTCGTCATGCAGGAGTGACGACCTCGCCGACGTGTGACGACCTCGCGGGGCGGAGCGGGGCGGGGTGGGGCGCGGCGGGCACGGCGCGCGCACGCCGCGGGCCCGCACGACGACGGCCCCGGGTCGCGCGGACCGAGGTCCGTGCGACCCGGGGCCGTCGGGGCGTGCGTGCGCCGGTGTCAGCGCAGGCCGTCGAGCTCCGCGGCCAGGGTGTCGGCCTCGGGGCCGACGATGACCTGGACGATGCGCCCGGAGCGCACGACGCCGAACGCGCCGGTCGCCTTGAGGGCGTCCTCGTCGACCTGCTGCGGGTCGGTGACCTCGACCCGGAGCCGGGTGATGCAGGGCTCCAGGTCGACGACGTTGCCGCCGCCGCCCAGGGCCACCAGGATCTGCTGCGCCTTGCTCATGGAACCCCCGTCGTGGAGTTGGTGCTGACTGTGCCCCGCTGCTGCTCAGCCTAGTCCGCGCACCGGCCCGCGCCGCGCCGACACGGTGCGGGCGGCCGGCGCCCCGGTGCGAGACTGTCGCCATGACCGACCAGCCGTCGCTCCCCGAGCCCCGCCCGGCCGGCGCCACGCTGCCGCTGAGCGCCGCGGCCCCCGCACCCGTCGCCCCGGCCCCGTCCGCCCCGGGCCGGCCCGCCGCCCTGCAGCCCGCCGAGCCCGGCAGCTCCGAGGCGCGGCGCCGGGAGTCGTTCCACGAGGCCGTCGGCGGGCACGAGACGTTCGTCCGCCTGGTCGACGCGTTCTACGAGGGCGTCGCCGGCGACCCGGTGCTCAAGCCGATGTACCCCGAGGAGGACCTCGGCCCGGCCGCGCGCCGGCTGACGATGTTCCTGGAGCAGTACTGGGGCGGCCCGACCACCTACTCCGAGGAGCGCGGCCACCCGCGGCTGCGGATGCGGCACATGCCGTTCACGGTCGACCCCGACGCCCGCGACCGGTGGCTGCTGCACATGCGTGCCGCCGTGGACCGGCTGGGCCTCGCACCGATGTACGAGGCGACGCTCTGGGACTACCTGGAGCGCGCCGCGCACTCGCTCGTGAACAGCGCCGGGCCCCGCTGAGCGCCCCGGCCGGGCGCCGCCCGGTCCCGCGGCCGTGAGAGGCTGGCGGGCGTGACCGAGGCTGCACCGACGGGCGCGACGACCGCCCGCACCACCCCGACCGACACGATCGCCGCCCTGCTCGGCGTCCTGGACCTGGCCCCGACGGGCTCGGCGGACGCGTTCACGGCACGCAACCTGCCCAAGCCGGGCGGCCGGGTGTTCGGCGGCCAGGTGATCGCCCAGGCGCTGGTCGCCGCGGGCCGGACGGTCCCGGAGGGCCGGCTGCCGCACTCGCTGCACGGCTACTTCCTGCGCGCGGGCGAGGTCGCCACCCCCGTCGACCTGGCCGTCGAGCGGCTGCGGGACGGCCGGTCGTTCTCCGCCCGGCGCACGCACGCCTCCCAGGACGGTGACCCGATCCTGTCGATGATCGCGTCGTTCCAGGAGGAGCAGCCCGGCGTCGAGCTGACCCAGGAGATGCCCGACGTGCCCGCCCCGGAGGACGTCGAGTCGGCGATGGACCGGATGGGCCACCTGGACCACCCGGTCGCCCGGTTCTGGACCCACGAGAGCGCGTTCGACGTCCGGCACGTCGGCGGGTCGATCTACCTCGGTCCCGCGAGCGAGGCCACGGGTCACCAGCAGGTCTGGATGCGGACCAAGGGCGCGCTGCCGGACGACCAGCTGCTGCACCGCGCCGTGCTGGCGTTCGCCTGCGACCAGATCATGCTCGAGCCGGTGCTGCGCCGTGCCGGGCTGTCCTGGCTGACGCCCGGCCTGTCGGTGGCCAGCCTGGACCACGCGATGTGGTGGCACCGGGACGTGCGCGTCGACGGGTGGCTCCTGTTCGACCAGGAGGGCCCGACGGCCCAGGGCGGCCGCGGCCTGGGCACCACGCGCGTGTTCGACACCTCGGGCGCGCTGGTCGCGACCATCGCGCAGGAGGGGATGGTCCGGGTCCCGGCCTGACCTTCCGCTGGCGAGGGCCCCGCCCCGGGGGCACAGTGTCCGCGTGGTGAGGCTGCGACGGGTCCGGATCGACTCCCCCGGGTGGACCCGGCGACGTGCCGGGGACGCCTTCTGGTACCTCGACGTCGACGGCCGGACCCGCATCGAGGACGCCGAGCACCTGGAGCGGATCCTCGCCCTGGCCATCCCGCCCGCCTGGCAGGACGTCTGGATCAGCCCGTGGCCCAACGGGCACATCCAGGCCGCCGGCCTCGACGACGCGCAGCGCCGCCAGTACCTCTACCACGAGCAGTGGCGGCGCCGGCGGGACCGCCTCAAGCACGACCACGTGCTCGACGTCGCGCGCCGGCTGCCGGCTGCCCGCCGCTCCGTGCGCCGCGACCTCGCGCTGCCCGGCTTCCCCCGGGCCAAGGCGCTCGCGCTGGCGTTCCGGCTGCTCGACCTGGCGTACTTCCGTGCGGGCGGCGAGGGCTACGCCCAGCGGAACGGCTCGTACGGCCTGGCGACGCTGCGCCGCGAGCACGTCCAGGTGCTCACCGACGACGACGGTGCCGCGACCGCGGTCCGGTTCCACTACCCGGCCAAGTCGGGGCAGGTCCGGGACGTGACCGTGGAGGACGCCCAGGTGGCCGAGCTGGTCGGCACCCTGCTGCGGCGGCGCGGCGGCGGGCCCGAGCTGCTCGCGTGGCAGGACGACGACGGCTGGCACGACGTCACCAGCGCCGAGGTCGGCGCCGACGTCAAGAGCCGGCTCGGCGACGACGCGAGCCCCAAGGACTTCCGGACGTGGCACGCGACCGTGCTCGCCGCGCGCGGCCTGGCCGCGGCGGGTGCGGCACCACCGTCGGAGCGCGCCCGGCGCCGGGTGATCAGCCAGGTGGTCAAGGACGTCTCCGGCGAGCTCGGCAACACCCCCGCGGTGTGCCGGGCGTCCTACATCGACCCGCGCGTGGTGGAGCTGTGGCAGCACGGGACGACCATCCGGCCGACCCGGTCGCAGGCGGTCGCGGAGAAGGAGACGCTGGCGCTGCTCGGGTGACCCGCGCTCAGGCCGTGACGACCGCCAGGGCGAAGCCGTCCCAGCCCTTGCTGCCGACCGTCTGCAGCGCGGTCGCGGTGAGCCGCGGGTGGCTGCCCAGGTCGTACAGCACGGCGCGGGACCCCACGACCCGCTCGTCCCGGGAGCGCGCGTCGGCCACGGCACCGCCGCGCACGACGTTGTCGACGACGACCACCGTGCCCGGGTGCGCCAGCTCGAGGGCGAGCTCGAGGTAGCGCGCGTTGCCCGGCTTGTCGGCGTCGATGAACACCAGGTCGAACGGCTCCTCGCCCGCGTCGACCAGCGCCTGCGCCGAGTCGGCCGCCGGCCCCTCCACCAGGCGCACCCGGTGCGCGACGCCCGCGCGCGTGAAGTTCTCCCGTGCCACCGCGGCGTGCCGCGGGTCGATCTCGAACGTGGTGACGTGGCCTTCCGGACCCACGGCCTCGGCGAACCACAGCGTGCTGTACCCGGCGAGCGTGCCGAACTCCAGCACCCGCCGCGATCCCGAGATCCGCACCAGCAGCGCCAGCAGCGCGCCCTGCGTCGGCGACACCTCGATGGCCGGCAGCCCGGCGGCGCGGCCCGCGTCCCGCGCGGCGACCAGCCGCGCGTCCTCGTGCACCAGCTCGCCCGCCAGGTAGTCGTCGACCCGCGCCCAGTCCCGCTCGTCTCCCGCCATGCCCCGATCATCCACCCGCGGCAGCGGATGCGGGACGCCTCGGCGCGCCGCAGACTGCGGAGCGTGCCCCAGGACCCCACCGTGACCAGCCCCTCCGCGAGCGCTCCCTCCGGCGAGGACCTGCTCCCCGAGCCCGTCGCCCGCACGCTGCAGGGCCGGGTCCCGGGCGTCGGCGACGACGGCCGGCCGCGCCCCGACGCGCCGCTCGTCGCGGTCACCGGCGTCACCGGCTACGTCGGCGGCCGCCTGGTCCCGGAGCTGCTGGCCGCGGGCTACCGCGTGCGCGCGATCGCGCGCCGCCCCGAGCGCCTGCGCGGCCGGCCCTGGTACGACGCGGTCGAGGTCGCGCAGGCCGACGCGGGCGACGCCGACCAGATCCGTGCCGCGCTGACCGGCACCGACGTGGCGTACTACCTGATCCACTCCCTGGGCACGGGGCGCCGCTTCGAGCAGCGCGACCGGTCGACGGCGCTCACGTTCGGCCGGGCCGCGCGCGAGGCGGGCGTCGGGCGCATCGTCTACCTGGGCGGGCTGTCCCCCGACGTCGAGGACCTGTCCCCGCACCTGGCGTCCCGCAAGGAGGTCGGCGAGATCCTGCTGGCGTCCGGCGTCCCGACGACGGTGCTGCGGGCGGCGGTCATCCTCGGGTCCGGGTCCGCGTCCTTCGAGATGATGCGGTACCTGACCGAGCGGCTGCCGGCGATGACCGTGCCGAAGTGGCTCGAGAACCGCATCCAGCCGATCGCCGTCCGCGACGTGCTGCGCTACCTGGTCGGATCCGCGTCGATGCCGCCGGAGGTCAGCCGCGCGTTCGACATCGGCGGCCCGGACGTCCTCACCTACCGCGACATGATGCAGGGCTACGCCAAGGCCGCCGGGCTGCCCAGGCGGCTGATCGTCAAGGTCCCCGTGCTCACCCCCCGGCTGTCGAGCCACTGGGTCGGCCTGGTCACGCCGGTCCCGTCGGGGATCGCCCGGCCGCTCGTCGAGTCGCTGATCCACGAGGTGGTCTGCGAGGAGCACGACATCGCCCGGTACGTCCCCGACCCGCCCGGCGGGCTGATCGGCTTCGACCGCGCCGTGCACCTCGCGCTGGAGCGGATCCGCGACGCCGACGTCACCACGCGCTGGTCGTCGGCCGGCATCCCCGGCGCCCCGAACGAGCCGCTGCCGTCCGACCCCGACTGGGCCGGCGGGTCCCTCTACGTCGACGAGCGCCGCATCGTCGTCGACGCCTCCCCCGCCGCGCTCTGGCGCGTGCTGGAGTCGGTCGGCGGCGAGCGGGGCTGGTACTCGTGGTCGCTCGCGTGGCGGCTGCGGGGGCTGGCCGACCGCGTGGTCGGCGGGCCCGGGCTGCGGCGCGGCCGGCGCGACCCGCGGCACGTGGTCGTCGACGACGCCGTGGACTTCTGGCGGGTCGAGGAGGTCGACCCCGGCCGGCTGCTGCGGCTGCGCGCCGAGATGCGCGTGCCCGGCCTCGCCTGGCTGGAGCTGCGCGTCGAGCCCGACGGCGAGGGGTCCGACCCGGCCGACGTCTCGTCCGAGCGGTGGCGGTCCCGGCCGACCACGTTCGCGCAGCGCGCGGTCTTCCACCCGCACGGGCTGGCCGGCCAGCTCTACTGGTGGTCGGTGTACCCGTTCCACGGGATCGTGTTCGGCGGGATGCAGCGGAACATCGCGCGGGCGGCGGAGACGGCCGAGCGGTCGCGCAAGGACCTCCCGGACGGCAGAGCGGTCCCGACCCAGCCGTGACGCGTTCGCCGAGATAGGACGCTCGCGTCGAGATAGGCCCCTCCGAGGACCTACCTCGACGGCGGGGCCCTATCTCGGCGTCGGGCGTCGGGTCGGCTTCAGGCCAGGCCAGGCCAGGCCGGGTCGGGCCGGGCCGGGGTGGGCCGGGGTGGACCGGGGTGGGCCGGGGTGGGCGTGTGCCAGGACGCGTCAGCGGCCGCGGCGGCGGAACGTCGGGGGCTCCTCGACGTACGGCAGCCACGCCGCGCGCTCGACCTCGCCGATCCGGCGCGGCGACCCCGTCGCGGCGTCGACCAGGACCAGCGTGGTCACGGCGCGGGCGTACGGGTCGGCAGCCCCGGGCTCGGCGTCCTGCACCTCGTAGCAGACGTCGATGCTGGCGCCGCCCAGGTGCCCGATCCACATGTCGACGACGACGGGCGTGCGCCGGTAGCCGAGCGGGCGCAGGTACTCGACCTCCTGCCGGGCGACCAGCGTCGCGGTCTGCGCTCCGGGGCCGGCGTCGAGGACGGCGGTGGGCCACCGCTCGGCGGCGGGCGCCTCGGCGGGCGCGGCGACGGCCTCGCCCGGTGGCGTCGCGGCGGCCGGGTGCGCCCAGAACGCCTCGATCCGCGCCTCCTCGAGCAGCCGCAGCATCTCGACGTTGTTGACGTGCCCGTAGGCGTCCATGTCGGACCACCGCAGCTGGACCGGCACCCGCAGCCTGGTCATGCGCACTCCCTCGCTCCCGGCCGGCGTCCCCGGCCCGGGAGCCATCCTGCACCGCCCCGAGGTCAGCGGCCCCGCTCGCCCGTCGCCCGGCGCGCCTGCTCCCGGCAGGTGGCCAGGTCGGCGAGCACCCCGGCGACCGGGTCGACCACGCGCTGCCGCGCGACACCGCCGACCGCCACGAGCAGCCGGGCCCGGGCCGCGCGGGCGCGCCGCGCCGCCGCCGCCCGGGCCAGCACGGCGGCGAGCAGCGCGAGCAGCACCCCGGCCAGCAGCCCGCCGAGCAGCAGCGCGGTCGGCACGGGCACCGGCCCCCACACGGGGGTCTCGGGCTCGGGCAGGTGCAGGTACGCCATCCCGGCCAGCAGCCCCAGCCAGACGGCGCCCGCGACCGCGGCGGCGAGCAGCACCCACTGCAGCAGGCCGAGCGCGCGGGCCCACGCCGGCGCGCGGTCGGGCAGCAGGACGGTCCCGCCGACGGCACGGTCCAGGTCGTCGCCCAGGTCGGCGGTGCCCACGCGCGCACGGGCGTCGAGCGCCCAGGCGTCCGGGACGTCCGCCGTGGCGTCGTCCACGTAGCGGCGGACGGCCGCCCCCGCGGCAGCCCGTGCGGCCGGGCCGGGCGCGGGCAGCGAGGTCCGCTCGGTCCCGTCCGTGGCCGCGTCGCGGCCCAGGTGCAGGCGGCGCAGCGGGTCGGGACGGAACCGGGCCAACCAGCGGACGGGCGGCCAGCCCGCGCGCGCCGTCGCCCGCCGCACGCTCGCCGCCCGCACGGCACGCACCACCAGCGGGACGCCGGCTGCCTCGCCGAGCGCGTCCACCAGCGCCGCCTCACGACCGGAGCGCCCGTCCCGTCCGGTGCGCCGGGAGGTGCCGGGTCCCTCGCACGCGTCCAGCACCCGCCGCGCGGCGACCTCGACGTCGGCCTCCCAGCGGCGGGTCGCGGCGAGGCGGCGCTCGGCGGCCTCGTCCAGGAGGCCGCGCAGCGCGTCCAGGCCCTCCCCGGTGCGCGCCGAGACCGCGAGCGCCCGGACGCCCGGCAGCCCGTCCTCGGCGGCGAGCCGGCGCAGGTCGCCCAGCACGGCGTCGACCTCCGCCGGGGCGAGCCGGTCGGCCTGGTTGAGCACCAGCACCACCACGTCGGCGTGCCGGGCGAGCGACCGCAGGTACCGCTCGTGCAGGGCGGCGTCGGCGTACTTCTGCGGGTCGACCACCCAGACCAGCAGGTCGACGCGCTCCATCAGGTGCTCGGAACGCACCCGGTGCTCGGTGACCACGGAGTCGTGGTCGGGCAGGTCCAGCAGCACCAGCCCACCTGCCGCACGCGACCCGGCGGCGGCGCCGACCTCGTGCCGGCTGCGCACGCCGAGCCAGTCCAGCAGGGGCCCCGCACCCTCGCCCCGCACCGCGGCCAGCCCCTCCGACGTCGTCGGACGCTGCACGCCGGTCCGCGCGAGCTCCTCGCCGACCAGGGCGTTGAACAGCGTCGACTTGCCGGATCCGGTCGCGCCGGCCAGCGCGACGACGGTGTGCTCGGCGGACAGCGCGGCGCGCTCGCCCGCGTGCGCGACGACGCCGCGCGCCCGCTCGACGACCTCCGCGGGCAGGCGCTCCTCCCCCGCGTCGAGCGCCGTCGCCAGCGCCTCGACCCGGTCCCGCAGCGTCAGGCTCATCCGGCGTCCCCGCGGCCGAGCAGGCGGCGCCAGAAGCCCGGCCGGCTCGGCGGCCGGCCGTCGGTGGTCCCCGGGGCGACCGCCCCCGCGGTGCCGCTGCGGTCGCCGGCGCGCCAGCGGTCGGCACCGCGCAGGCTCGGGGCACCCAGGGCGCTCCCTGCGTCCGCGGTCGCCCGCTCCACCCCGGCACCACGGGCGGCGCGGCCCGCCCGCTCCGCGCGTGCGGCGTCCTGCACCGCCAGCGCGGCCGTGCGCAGCCCGCCGCCTCCCGCGACCGTCAGGGCGTCGAGCTGCGCCGTGTACCGGGCGGCCTCGCCGTCGAGCACCTGGCGCACCCGGGTGTCCAGCCGCTCGCGGGCGGTCGTGGTCAGCCGGCGGACGGCGTCGTCGCCGAACACGGCCTCCAGCAGCTTCTGCGCGACGACCGCCGTGCCGCCGGCGATGCCGACCTCGACGCCCGTCAGCCCGCCCGTCGACGCGAACGCCAGCACCATCAGGCTCACACCCAGCGCGTTGACGCCGAACGACAGCGCCCGCGCGGTGCCCCGCTTCTGCACGCCCTGGTCGCGCACCAGGTCCAGCACGTCCGCCTGCCACGCGCGGATCTGCTGCTCCACCTCGGCGCGCAGGGTCGCCGACGACCGGGACAGGTCGAGGTCCGGCAGCAGCGCCGCGCCCGCGGGGTCGCCCCGCCAGGCCGCGTGCGTGCGCTCGGCCGCCCCGTCGGCGGCGTCCAGGACGACCGCCGCGAGGCCGTGCGCGATGGCCTGCTCGACCGGGGGCGCCGCGGGCCGCCCGCGCACGAAGCCGACCACCCGGTCCCGCAGCCGGCCGACCTGGTGCTCCACGGAACGCAGCAGCTCGCCGGTGCCGACGAACTCCTGCCAGCGCGCCAGCACCTCGCCGCGCAGCATGGCGCCGTCGGAGGTGGCGATCTCGACCTGGGTCGCCGCGTCCGCGTACGCGCGGGCCACGGCGTCCCGCAGCCGCGCGTCCGCGACCACCTGCTCGTCGCCGGCCGTGGCGAGCAGCAGCGCACGCCGCCCGAGGTCGTCCACCACGCCGTCCCGGGTCAGCAGCGCGACCTCCTGCCGCGCGTCCGCGTCGGCGAGCTCCGACAGCCAGGCGGCGACCTCGCCGACGGCGTGCTCCGGCAGCAGGCCGTCGTCGGCCAGCCCCTCCTCGACGGCGAACAGCGGCGCACCCTCCAGGCCGGCCGCGTCCATCATCCGGCGCAGGTCGCTGACCGCGGCCTCGGCGCCGGGGTCGACGCGGTCGACGACCAGGGCCACCTGCGCGTGCCGGCGGGCCGCGCCGTCCAGCAGGTCCCACGGCACCGCGTCGGCGTACCGGGCGGCGGTCGTGACGAACAGCCACAGGTCGGCAGCGGCGAGCAGCTGCGCGGCGAGCTGCCGGTTCGCGGTCTCGACGGAGTCGACGTCCGGGGCGTCCAGCAGCGCCAGGCCCCGGGGCAGCGCCGGGCTCGGGACGAGGCGCACGGCCTCGACGCCCGCGCCCGCGCCCGCGCCGCCGGCCGCCGACGCGCCGTCCCGCGGTCCGGTGACCCGGGCGAGCGCGGGCAGCACCCGGTCGCTCGCGAACCACCGGGCGTCCAGCGGGTGGTGCACCAGCACGGGCGAGCGGGTGGTCGGCCGCAGCACCCCCGGGTCGGTGACCCGCTCGCCGAGCAGGGAGTTCACCAGCGTCGACTTGCCCGCGCCGGTGGACCCGCCCACGACGACGAGCAGCGGCGCGCTCCCGGCCCGCAGCCGCGGCAGCAGGTAGTCGTCCAGCTGGTCGAGCGCGGCCTTCCGGTCGGCCCGCGCCGCGGCGGCGTCCGGGGTGTCGAGCGGCAGGGCGAGGTCCCGCAGGCGCGCGTGCAGGCGGTCCAGGGCGTCGACCAGCGCGGCGTCCGCGCCGGTCACCGGGGCCGGAGCCGGCGTCGGGGTGTCGTCGACCATGCGCCCATCCTGCCGCCCGCGCACCCACCGCGCCCGCGCGCCCTCCACCCACCGGCTCAGCGCGGGGCCGGGCTCACCGTGCCGGCACCCCCGCGCGGTGCCCCGGACGGCGCCCTGGCAGCCCGAGGTCGTCATACCTGGGCGAGGTCGTCATGCACGTGTGACGACCTCGCCCACGTGTGACGACCTCGCGGGCCGGGGCCCGGCCCGGGACGGACCGCGGCCGGGGTGGCGTCCGCTCGCCGGGCGACAGCGGGCCGCCGGAAGCGCACCCGGCCCGGACGCGGACCGGCCGCCGTCCCCGGGTGGGGGCGGCGGCCGGTGCGGTGGTGCGGGTGCTCGCTCAGTCGCGCGTGAGCTTGCGGTAGGTCACGCGGTGCGGGCGCGCGGCGTCGGCGCCGAGGCGGGCCACCTTGTTCTCCTCGTAGGAGGCGAAGTTGCCCTCGAACCAGTACCAGCTGGACGGGTTCTCCTCGGTGCCCTCGTAGGCCAGGATGTGGGTCGCCACCCGGTCGAGGAACCACCGGTCGTGGGACACCACGACGGCGCAGCCGGGGAACTCCAGCAGCGCGTTCTCCAGCGAGCCGAGGGTCTCGACGTCGAGGTCGTTGGTGGGCTCGTCGAGCAGCAGCAGGTTGCCGCCCTGCTTGAGGGTGAGCGCGAGGTTCAGGCGGTTGCGCTCACCACCGGACAGCACGCCCGCGGGCTTCTGCTGGTCGGGGCCCTTGAAGCCGAACGAGGCGACGTAGGCGCGGGACGGCATCTCGACGTTGCCGACCTTGATGAAGTCGAGCCCGTCGGACACGACCTCCCAGAGGGTCTTCTTCGGGTCGATGCCGCCGCGCGACTGGTCGACGTAGGAGATGGAGACGGTCTCGCCGACCTTGAGCTCGCCGCCGTCCAGGGGCTCCATGCCGACGATCGTCTTGAACAGCGTGGTCTTGCCGACGCCGTTCGGGCCGATGACGCCGACGATGCCGTTGCGCGGCAGCGTGAAGCTCAGGCCGTCGATGAGCTTGCGGTCGTCGAAGCCCTTCTCCAGGTCGTGGGCCTCGAGGACGACCGAGCCCAGGCGCGGGCCCGGCGGGATCTGGATCTCCTCGAAGTCGAGCTTCCTGGTGCGGTCGGCCTCGGCCGCCATCTCCTCGTAGCGGGCCAGACGGGCCTTGGACTTCGCCTGGCGGCCCTTGGCGCTGGACCGGACCCACTCGAGCTCGTCCTTCAGGCGCTTGGCGAGCTTGGCGTCCTTCTTGCCCTGCACCTCCATGCGGGCCTGCTTCTTCTCCAGGTAGGTGGAGTAGTTGCCCTCGTAGGGGTACAGGCGGCCGCGGTCGACCTCGCAGATCCACTCCGCGACGTGGTCGAGGAAGTACCGGTCGTGAGTGACGGCGAGGACGGCGCCGGGGTACGACGCGAGGTGCTGCTCGAGCCACAGCACGCTCTCGGCGTCCAGGTGGTTGGTGGGCTCGTCGAGCAGCAGCAGGTCGGGCTTCTCCAGCAGCAGCTTGCAGAGCGCGACGCGGCGGCGCTCACCACCGGACAGCACGGTGACGTCGGCGTCCGGCGGCGGGCAGCGCAGCGCGTCCATCGCCTGCTCGAGCTGGGCGTCGAGGTCCCAGGCGTCGGCGGCGTCGATGGCCTCCTGCAGGACGCCCATCTCGGCGAGCAGGGCGTCGAAGTCGGCGTCCGGCTCCGCCATCAGCGCGGAGATCTCGTTGAACCGGTCGATCTTGCCCTTGATCTCGGCGACGCCCTCCTGCACGTTGCCGAGGACGGTCTTCTCCTCGTTCAGCGGCGGCTCCTGCTGGAGGATGCCGACCGTGAAGCCGGGGCTGAGGCGCGCCTCGCCGTTGGAGGGCTGGTCCAGCCCGGCCATGATCTTGAGGATCGTCGACTTGCCCGCGCCGTTCGGTCCGACGACGCCGATCTTGGCGCCGGGCAGGAAGTTCAGCGAGACGTCGTCGAGGATGACCTTGTCGCCATGCGCCTTGCGCGCCTTGTACATGCTGTAGATGAACTCAGCCACTGGCTCTTCGTCCGCCTCGGTGCTCGTCGGGTGCTCGGGTGTCGTACGTCGCCGGCGGCCGGGGGCCGCGCCGGCCGCAGCCCGCGCGCCCCGGGTGGGGGCGCGTGCGGGCGGCGCCGGGCGACGTCGCGATCACCCAGCCTAGGCGATCGACGCCTCGGGGACACGGTCCCCCGGGTCCTCGTCCTCGAGCACCTGGGCGCCGGACACGTCCACCGGCAGGTCGTGGGCACCGCCGTCCGTCCCCGGACCCGCGGCCCCGGCGCCCGCACCTGCTCCCCCGGCACCCGCTGCGCCCTCGGCGCCCTCGGCGGGCGGGCCGTGCACGGTGCGCGTGAACCGCACCGTGCCGCGGCTCATGTCGTACCCGACCGACTCCGCCGTGATCTCCCCCGTCGTGCGCTGCTGCCCCTCGGGCGTCACCCAGTCGACCAGCCGCAGCCGACCGTGCACGACGACGGGCTCCCCGCGCCGGACGCACTCCGCCACGTTGAGCGCGAGCTGCCGGAACGCCTTCACCGTGAACCAGCTCGTGCCGCCGTCCACGTACGCGTCCTGCTCCCGGTCGTACACCCGCGGCGTGCTCGCCAGTCGGAACCGGGTGAACGGCACCTGCCCCTCGCCGCCGCGGTAGCAGACGGGGTCGCTGCCCACCAGGCCGATCACGGTGATGCCGAGCTCGTTGACCGCCACGCGTCCTCCTCGTCCGTGCCGGCACCCGGTCGGGCCGGCCGTGGGACGACGTTCCCGCGCCGCGACCGGCACGACCCGAGCGCGCGGGCCCTCGCTGGGGACGACCCGCAGCCACGCGGCCTGTGGACCACGCGGTGCCGCGTGACGACCCGGCTCAGCCCTCGCGCGCGCCGGCCGCGAGCTCGCGCACCCGCCGGTGGTCCGCCAGCACGGCGGACGTGGGCTCGGCCAGGCACCGGCGCGCCACGCCCTCCAGCGCCTCGCGCCCGTCGCGCCGCACGCGCTCGGCCCGTCGCAGCGCCGCCGACCGGCGGGCACGCACGGCCAGCACCGCGCACACGACGGCCAGCACGACCAGCCCGGCGGCGACCGGCCAGGCCAGACGCAGGGCGTCGGACACCCCGCCCGCGCCAAACGCCTGCCCGCCGCCGATGGCGGCCGCGGCGACCGCACCCGCCCCGAGGACGAAGGCCAGCACGGACAGCGTCGCGCCGAGCGCGGATCGCCGGGCGACGACGGCCACCCGGGACAGCGCCTCGTCGGCTGCCGAGCGGATCTCCTCGGTCTCCGCGAGCGCACCGCGCACGGACTCCGCCCACCGTCGCGGCAGCCGCGCGGTCACGGTGTCCGCCCACTGCCCGCGAGCGAGCGCGACGGACCCCGGCTGCACGGTGACGAACGACGGCACGGGGTCCTCGCTGCCGCGCACCACCGCGGCCACGGCGTCGGCGATGGCCGGCAGCCCGGCGGCCTGCGCGAGCGTCACCGCGACCGGCGTCACGTCGAGCACGTCGGCGGCGGGCTCCGCGTCGGCCACCTCGCCCTCGACCAGGCGCGCCGCGTCGGCGATCTCCGCCGAGGCCCGGCGCGCGGCGAGGCTCTGCCGGCCGACGACGGACGCGAGGGTGTCACGCATCTCCGCCACGCCCTCGCCGGTGCGGGCCGAGGTGGCGCGCACCTCGACGCCGGTCAGGCCGTCCTCGGCCAGCAGGCGGCCCACGTCCGTCTCCAGCGCGTCGCGCTGCTCCGGCGGCACGGTGTCGACCTGGTTCAGCACCACGAGCATCGCGCCCTCGTGCCCGACCAGCCGGCGCAGGTACCCGGAGTGCAGCGAGTCGTCCGCGTACTTCTGCGGGTCCACGACCCAGACGAGCAGGTCCGCCATCGGCAGCAGCCGGTCGACGGCCTCGCGGTGCGCCTCCTCGATGGAGTCGTGGTCCGGCAGGTCCAGCAGCACGAGGCCGCGCAGCGGCGCCTCGGTCTCGCCGTCGAGCGCGCTCTCCCGCTCGATCCGGCGGTCGGGGTCGACGTCCAGCCAGTCGAGCAGCGCGTCGCCGCCGGTGCCCCACACGCACGCCGCCGGCCGGGCGGTCGTCGGCCGCTTCACGCCGACCTCCGCGAAGTCGAGGCCGGCGACCGCGTTGAACAGGCTGGACTTGCCCGACCCGGTGCCGCCGAGCAGAGCGACGACCGTGTGGTCCACGCCCAGCGCGAGCCGGGCGCGGACGCGGTCGCCGATCACCCGCACCCGGGCGGCGGTCGCGGGGTCGACCCGGTCGCCGGCGACCGCGAGCGCCTCATCCAGCCGCGTGAGGCGGCGGGTCAGCACGGCGGTGTCGCTGCGGGGGTCGGCCTCGGCCGCGACCGCGCCGGCGTCCGCGGACGTGGTCGTGCCGACGACGGGCAGGTCCGCCTCGCGCGGGTCGGTCATGTCAGCCCCTTGATGACGGCGAGCCGCAGCCGCAGGGTGGAGGCCGCGTCCGCGGCCAGCTCCGGCCGGTCCAGCGCGGCCGCGACGGCGTCGCGCTCGCGCCCGGCCTGGTCGGCGGCGTGCTGGGCGAGCCGCTCGCGCAGCACGGTCACCGCGGCGGTGCCGCGCTCGCCGAGCAGGTCGGTCAGCATCCGGTCGGCCGCCTCGAGGCCCGCCGCGGCGGCGAGCGCGAGTGCGGCGAGGCCCTCGTCGCCCAGCGCCCGCCGCGCCGCGGCCGCGCGCTTCGTCGCCTTCGCGGCCGCACGCCGGGCGGCCCGGTCGGCGCCCGCGGGCGCGGTGACCGGCTCGGCGGTCGTCTCGTTCAGGACGTCGACGGCGCCGGCGACCCACTCGCGGGCGGCGCGCTCGACCTCGCGGGGCCGGTCGGCGGCGCGGTCCGTCGCGGACCAGGCCTCGGCGACCGATGCCCCGCCCGCGGGCCCGGCGACCAGGGCGTCGCGCAGCGAGCGCTCGGTGGCGGCGCCGACGGCGGCGAGCGTCGACCCGGCGGACGACACGAGGTCCTGCACCAGCGGCAGCACGGCGGTCGCCCGCTCCCGGCCGGTGCGGCGGGACCGGTCGACCCGGCCGGAACCGCGCAGCACGTCGGACAGCGGCGCCCCGGGCGCGGTCAGCTCGGCCCAGCGCGCCTGCGCCGAGCCCTGGGCCACGCCACCGCGGGTGACGGTGCGCCGCGCCTCGTCGGCGGGTGCGCGCACCGCGTCGTCCAGCGCCGCGGCGATCGCGGCCGCGGCGGAGGCCTGGGCGTCGACGGCCTCGGCGAGCTCGTCGACCCACGGCCGCAGCGCCGCCAGCGAGCCGCGCAGCGTTCGGGCGACGACGGTCCGGGCGCGGTCCGGACCGGCGAGCATCGTCAGCCACCGGGTGATCGGCGCGACGGTCGCGGGCTCCAGCAGCCCCTCGTGCGGGCCGAGGTCCGGCACGACGAACAGCGGCGAGCCCTGCATCCCGTGCCCGCGCAGCCGCTCCAGCAGGTCACCGCGGACCGTGGGGAGGGACGTCGGGTCGACGCGGTTCAGCACCATCGCCACCGACGCGCCGCGCGCCGTCGCCCCGCTGAGCACCCGCCAGGGCAGCGCGTCGCCGTAGCGGGCGGCGGTCGTGACGAACAGCCACAGGTCGGCGGCCTCGAGCAGCCGGTGCGCGGACCGGCGGTTGCCCGCGTCCACGGAGTCCAGGTCGGGTGCGTCCATCAGGGCGATGCCGCGCGGCACCTCGTCGGACGCCACGACGTCCACGGCGTCCGTGACCGGGTGCTCCGCCATGAGCTCGGCGTCCTCGGGGTGGTGCACCAGCACCGGCCGCCGGGTGGTCGGCCGCAGCACGCCGGCGAGGCTCACCTCGGACCCGACCAGCGAGTTCACCAGCGTCGACTTGCCCGCGCCGGTCGAGCCCGCGACCACCACGATCGCCGGTGCGGTGAGCTGCCGCAGGCGCGGCACGAGGTGGTCGGCCAGCTGGTCGACCAGCCGGGTCCGGGACGCGCGGCTGACCTCGACACCGGGCACGTCCAGCGGGAAAGCGGTCGCCCGCACGTCCCGCTCCAGGTCCCGGATCGCGTCGAGCAGGGACGTGGCGGCCAGCGGCCGGTCGAGGATGTCCCTCGCGGCCGAGCCTGCCGCCTGCGCGTTCACCCCGTCATCCTCTCGTGTGAACGCAACCGCGGCCAAACGCCCGCGCCGTGTGACCTGCGACGGTGTCCGCCGATCGCCCCGCACGACCGTCCGCCGCGCCGCGTAGGCTGGTGCGCCGACCGGCGGACGCGCGCCGCCGGCCGCGCCTCCATAGCTCAATGGATAGAGCAACGGCCTTCTAATCCGTCGGTTGCAGGTTCGAGTCCTGCTGGGGGCACCACCCCTCCGCCGAGGTGGAGCGACCGGCACGAGGTGCTGCCGGACACCGCTCGACCTCGGCCGGGACGCCTACCTCGACGAGCGAGAACCGGGGTCAGACCACCTCGAACGTCGCCCGGAGCAGGTCCGCGGCCTTCGACGACCGCCCCACGCGCACCTCGAATGCCCCGGCCTCCACGACCCGCTCCCCCGCCGCGTCGACGATCGTGCAGTCCGCGACCGCCAGGTCCAGCGTCACCTCGACGGACGCCCCCGGCGCGAGGTCCACCTGCCGGTACCCCTTGAGCTCCTGATCGGCCCACGACGCCGACGTGAACGTGTCCGACACGTACAGCTGCACGGTCTCCCGCGCCGGCCGCGTCCCGGTGTTCGCCAGGGTGACGGTGGCCCGCACCGTGTCACCGACCGAGGCCGACTCCCGATCGAGCCGCAGGTCCGCGTACTCCACGGTCGTGTAGGACAGCCCCTCCCCGAACGCGAACGCCGGCTGCTGGGTGAGGTCGGCGTACCGGTCGCCGTGCTGGCCGCGGATCTGGTTGTAGTAGGTCGGCTGCTGCCCGGCGTGCCGGGCGAACGAGATGGGCAGCCGGCCCGACGGCTCCGTGAGGCCCAGCAGCACCTCGGCGACGGCCGCGCCGCCCTGCATGCCGGGGTTCGCCACCCACAGCACCGCCTCGGCCCCGAGCGCGGAGTCCGGCAGCACCAGCGGCTTGGACGCGAGCAGCACCACGACCAGCGGCGTCCCGGTGGCCGCGAGCGCGTCGAGCAGCGCGACCTGGCCGCCGACCAGCTCCAGGGTCGCGGTGGACCGGCCCTCGCCGACCAGCTCGATCCGGTCGCCGACGACGGCCACGACGTAGTCCGCGTCCTGGGCGGCGGCGACGGCCTCGGCGATCATCGCCTCGTCCGGGGCGACGGGCACGCCGATGTCGGGGCGCGGCTGGCCGTCGGGGTAGAGCGGGCCGGCCGGGTCGGGCACCAGGTCGACGATGTCGGCGCCGGGGCTGTGCGTGACCGCCCACCCGACGGGTGCGGCGGCGCGCAGGCCGTCCAGCACGGTGACGATCATGTCCCGCGGGTGCCCCTCGGGCAGCCAGTCGGCCTGCCCCGAGTTGCCGGCCCAGTCGCCCAGGGTCGACTCGTGGTCGTCGGCGAGCGGGCCGACGACGGCCACCCGGCGGGGCGTCGGGTCGCCGCCGGCGGCGTGCACGGCCGCAGGAGCGGGCACGCCGCCGCCGTCGACGACCCGTCCCGCGGCGCCCGGGACGCCGGAGAAGCCGCCGGCGAGCGGCAGCACCCCGGAGTTCCGCAGCAGCACGACCGAGCGCCGGGCGACCTCCAGGTTGAGGTCGGCGTGCGCAGCGGCGCCGACGACCGGCGCCTGCGCCGTGACGTCCGGCCGGCGCGGGTCCTCGAACAGCCCGAGCCGGAACTTCAGCGTGAGGATGCGGCTCACGGCAGCGTCCAGCTCGGCCTCGGCCAGCAGGCCGGACTCGATCGCCTCGAGGGCGCCGTCGAAGAACCCCGGCGTCGTCATCACCATGTCGTTGCCCGCCTGCACCGCGGCCGCGGCGGCGTGGGCGTAGTCGGGCTGGACCTTCTGCTCCCAGACCATGCGGCCGACGTTGTCCCAGTCGGTGATCAGGGTGCCGGTGTAGCCCCACTCGCCGCGCAGCACGTCGTTCAGCAGCCAGTCGTTGACCGTGATCGGCACGCCGTCCATGGTCTGGTAGCCGAGCATGAAGGTGGCGCAGCCCTCGCGGGCGACGCGCTCGAACGGCGGCAGGAACCAGGACCGCAGCTTGCGTCGCGAGATGTCCGCCTCGGAGGCGTCCCGCCCGCCCTGGGTCTCGGAGTACCCCGCGAAGTGCTTGGCGGTCGCGAGGATCGCGGTCGGGTCGTCGAGGCCGGTGCCCTGGTAGCCGCGGACCATCGCGGACGCGAGCTCGCCGATGAGGAACGGGTCCTCGCCGAAGGTCTCGTCCACGCGGCCCCAGCGCAGGTCGCGGGCGATGCAGAGCACCGGGCTGAACGTCCAGTGCACGCCGGTGGTGGCGGCCTCGCGGGCGGTGACCCGGGCGACCTGCTCGACCAGGTCGACGTCCCAGGACGCCGCCATGCCGAGCTGGGTCGGGAAGATCGTCGACCCGGCGAAGAACGAGTGCCCGTGGATGCAGTCCTCGCCGACCAGCAGCGGGATGCGCAGCCGGGTCTCGGCCGTCAGGTCGTGGGCGTGCGCCAGCCGCTCGGGCGACGCGTGCAGGATCGAGCCCACGTGCTTGCGCAGGATGTCGTCCGCGTAGTCGCCCCGGGCGTCGAGCTGGAGCATCTGCCCGACCTTCTCCTCGGCGGTCATCCGGGCGAGCAGGTCCTGCACGCGGTCGGCGACGGGGAGGCTGGCGTCGAGATAGCTGGCAGTCATCAGGTGGTCGGTCCTTGCGTCGTGTTCGAGGTGACGGCGGTGACGCCGGCGGTGGTGTCGAGGCCCTTGCGGCGCATCGCGCGGGCGAGTTCTCCGGCAGAACGCAGCCGCGGGTTGATGTACTCGTCGATGCCGAAGTTCAGCAGTGCCAGCGCGACACCGATCGCCGCGATGCACAGCCCCGGCGGCAGGAACCACCACCACTGGTTCTGGGTGAAGGCCCCCTGGGCCGAGGCCCAGTTCAAGATCGTGCCCCAGTTGTACGCGTTGACCGGGATGACGCCGATGTAGGACAGCGTGGTCAGCCCGAGGATCGCCGCGGTGACCGAGCCGACGAACGACGACGCGATCAGAGCCGTGAGGTTGGGCAGCATCTCGACCCCGATGATGCGACGCAGCGGCTCGCCGTTGAGCCGCGCGGCCTGGACGAAGTCGCGGTTGCGCAGCGACATCGTCTGGGCCCGCAGCACCCGCGCGCCCCATCCCCACCCGAGGATCCCGAGGATCGCGGCGACCACCCACAGCGGGGGGTTGGTGAACCGCGAGGCGATGATGATCAGGATCGGGATGCCCGGGATGACGAGGAAGACGTTCGCCAGCGCCGACAGGGCCTCGGACCGCCACCCCGACAGGTAGCCGGCCAGGACGCCGATGACGATGGCGATCGCCATCGAGATCAGCGAGGTGAGCGCACCGACGACGACCACCCCGCGGGTGCCGTGGACCACCTGGCTCAGGACGTCCTCGCCGAGGTGCGTCGTGCCGAACCAGTGCGTGCTGCTCGGCGGTTGCAGCCGGGCCGTCGCGTCGATCTGCGTCGGGGAGAACGGTGCGAGCTGGTCGGCGAAGACCGCGACGAGCACGAAGACCGCGAGGATCGACAGGCCGGCGATCGACTTGCCGTTGCGGAACATCGCGAGGGCCGCGCCGAACCGGGCGCCACGGCCCGGAGGAGTCAGCTGCGTGGTCGACATCTCTCAGGCCTCCGACTGGCGGGTACGGGGATCGAGGACCGCGTAGGCGACGTCCGCGAGGATGTTGGCGATCAGGACGGCCAGCACGATCACCAGGAACCCGCCCTGCATGAGCGCGTAGTCCTTGGCGTTCGTGGCGTCCAGGAGCATCTTGCCGACGCCCGGGTAGGAGAAGACCTGCTCGACGATGATCGCGCCGCCGACGATGAAGCCGATCGACAGGGCGAACGACTGGATCTGCGGCAGGACGGCGTTGCGCGCGGCGTAGCGCCACAGGACGCGCCGGTTCGGCATGCCCTTGGCCTGCGCGACGGTGACGTAGTCCTCGTCGAGGACCGTGAGCATCATGTTGCGCATGCCGAGCATCCAGCCGCCGAGCGAGGCGACGACGATCGTGGCCAGCGGCAGGGCCCCGTGCGTGATCACCTGCCCGGCGAACTCGAGCGTCAGGCCCGGCGTGGTGCCGATCCCGTAGGCCTTGCCGATGGGGAACCAACCGAGCGTGACGGCGAAGACCGAGATCGCCATCAGCCCGATCCAGAAGTACGGGACGGTGGACAGGAAGGTCGTGACCGGGATGAGCGCCTCCAGGCGCGACCCGCGCCGCCAGCCGACGATCGCGCCGCCGACGGTGCCGATCAGGAAGGAGAGCACGGTCGCCAGCCCGATCAGGCCCACGGTCCACGGCAGCGCGTTCGCGATGACCTGGCCGACCGGCTGCAGGCCGTGCGTGATGGCCACGCCGAGGTCGCCGCGGGCCAGCATCGCCAGGTAGTCCACGTACTGCTGCCACAGCGTCCGGTCGGAGTCCAGGCCGAGCAGGGCGCGCAGCGCGTCGGCCGCCTCCGGGGACATCCCGCGGTTGCGGGCGAGGTAGTTGTCGACCGCGTCACCCTTCATCAGGCGGGGCACGAAGAAGTTGATGGTGACCGCGGCCCACAGGGTGAACAGGTAGAACGCGACGCGTCGGCCGATGAACCGCCAGGGGACCCTCGGCCGGGCCCTCGAGGCCCGGGTCGCGGTCGTCCCGTCGGCGACCACGTCGGTCTCCGGCGTGCTGAGCGTGGTCATCGCGCACCTCCGGCGCTGTCGGCGAAGAAGCGCTCCGGGTCGGGGGACGCCCCTCGGAGCTCGCGGGTGTACGGGTGCCGCGGGCGCAGGATGACCTCGTCGGCGGAGCCGTGCTCGACGATCCGTCCCTGGTTGAGCACGATGATCTCGTCCGAGAAGTACCGGGCCGTGGCGAGGTCGTGGGTGATGTAGAGCACCCCGAGCCCGTCCTGGGCCTGGATGTCGGACAGCAGGGAGAGGACCCCCATCCGCAGGGACACGTCCAGCATCGAGACCGGCTCGTCCGCGACGAGCAGCGCCGGGCGCGGGGCCAGGGCCCGGGCGATGGCGACCCGCTGACGCTGGCCCCCGGACAGCTCGTGGGGCCGGCGGTCGACGACGGCCCCCCCGTCGAGGTGGACCCTGGCCAGCAGACGGTGCACCTCGGCGTCGATCTGCTCCCTCGGCACGACCCCGGAGAGCGCGAGCGGGCGTTCGATGTGGTGGCGGATCGAGTGGTACGGGTTCAGCGACGCGAACGGGTCCTGGAAGACCATCCGCAGCTGCTGGCGGTAGGCGCGCAGCGCCGCGCCCCGGGACGGGACCGGCCTGCCGTCGAGGAGCACCTGCCCGCTGGTGGGCCGCTCCATCTGGGTGAGGATCTTGGCGACGGTCGACTTGCCGGAGCCGGACTGCCCCACCATGCCGATGGTCTGCCCGCTCGCGAGCGTGAACGACACGTCCTGGAGGGCGACGACCGCCCCCGCGCCCCGGACGCGGTAGGTCTTGGAGACGCCTCGGACGTCGATCGACGTCATCGGGCCACCTCGCGCTCGGCCGTCAGGCGGGGGAAGGACGACAGCAGGGTCCTGGTGTAGTCGTGGCGCGGTCGGAACCAGATGTTCGCCGCGGTGTCGATCTCGACGATCTTCCCGGCGCGCATGATCGCGATGCGGTCGGAGATCTCCAGCAGCAGCGGCAGGTCGTGCGTGATGAAGACCACCGAGAACCCGAACGCCTCGCGCAGCCGGGTGATCTCCCGCAGGATCTCCCGCTGCACCAGGACGTCCAGCGCCGTCGTCGGCTCGTCCATGACCACGAGCTGCGGGCGCAGGGCGAGCGCCATGGCGATCATGATGCGCTGGCGCATCCCGCCGGACAGCTCGTGGGGGTAGCTCCTGATGCGCGCCGCGCCGACCTTGACGATCTCGAGCAGCTCGACGACCGCGGCGGTGCGTGCGGACCTGGACATCGCGGGCCGGTGCACCTCGAAGACGTCGGCGAGCTGGGCACCGACCGTCGCCACCGGGTTCAGGGCGCTCATCGCGCCCTGGAAGACCATGGAGATCTTGTCCCACCGGAACGCCATCAGCGCGTCGGCGCTCAGGGCGAGGAGGTCGGTGTCGCTGCCGTCGGCGTCGTGCCAGGTCACCGAACCCCCGGGAATGACGGCCGGGGGCCTGAGCAGGCGCTGGACGCCGTAGGCGAGGGTGGTCTTGCCGCACCCGGACTCGCCGGCGAGCCCGAGCACCTCACCCCGGTGGACGGTGAGGGACACGTCCTGGACCGCGTCCACGGGTGCGGCGGTCTCGTAGCGGACCGAGAAGTCGCGGACCGACAGGAGGGGGTCGCTCATCTGTGAGGTCTCCTTGCGTGAGGGCGCCAGGGGCGGCCGCGGCCGCCCCTGGCGCGGGATCACTCGACGGGCTCGAGCGTGCTCAGGACGAGCGCGACCTCGGGCTGGGTCGGGTCGGCCGAGGCGTACATGTCCGCCTCGGTCGGCCACCCGGTGTAGCTGCGCTCGTTGAACAGGCCCAGCAGCGGGTGCGAGCCCAGCGGGATCGCCGGCACGTCCCGGGCGAACGCCTGCTGCAGCGTCGTCATCGCGGCGGCGCGGTCGGCGTCGTTGTCGGTGCTCGCGTAGGTGTTCAGCGCCGCGTCGACCTCGGGGTCGCGGTAGCGGCCGAAGTTGAAGTCGGCGTTCTCCACGCCGGCGTCGTCGGTCGTGATCCACCGGGTGCCCATGATGGAGTCGTAGACGCCCCAGGCGCCCTCGCCGTCGAGCCAGTGGATGATCGCGTCGAAGTTCCCCGTCTTGCGGGCCTCGTCCCAGCCGCCCCAGTCGGGCTGCTCGATCGTGACCTCGATACCGAGCTCCTTCATCTGCTCGGAGAGCAGCGCCTGCTCGGTGTTCCAGTCGGTCCACCCGGCGGGGACCGAGACCGCGAAGGTGACCGGTTCGCCGTCCGGGTCGACGAGGGCGTCCCCGACTCCCGTGTAGCCGGCCTCCGTCAGGATGGACGTCGCCTTGTCGAGGTCGACCTCGTAGGTCTCGCCCGCGAGCTCGTCGACGACGTCCTGCTCCAGGGACGGGCCGAGGCCGGTCACCGAGTCCACGACGGCCGAGGCGCCCTCCCGGGCGATCTCGACGTAGGCGTCGCGGTCGACGGTCCAGGCGAGCGCCTCGCGCAGCGCCACGTCGTCGAAGGGCTTGCGGGTGAGGTTGAGGAACAGCGTCCCCGCGCCGGCGGTCGGGGTCACCAGGTAGCGGTTCGCCGGGTCCTTGTCGAGAAAGGTCTCCTGGACCTGCGGCAGGAACGCCTGCGCCCAGTCCGCCTCGCCGGTGGTCAGGGCCGTGGCCAGCGCGGAGTTGTCGCCGTAGGAGACGTAGTGCAGCTCCGGGACGGCGAGGTCCCCGTCCCAGTAGTCCGGGTTGGCCGTGAGCGTCACCGACTCCGTCGACCAGCTCGACAGGACGTACGGACCGGTCCCGACGGCCTCGCCCTCGCCGGCGAGCGCCGCGGTCGCCGGGTCGTCGAGGGTGTCCCAGATGTGCTGGGGGACGATCGGGACGTGCAGCACCGTGCCGCGCTTGACGAACTTGGAGTTGCCGAACCTCAGCGTCGCCTGGTTCCCGTCGACGTCGGCGCCCAGGTAGTCCAGCGCCGCGGTGTCGGTGAGCCGCCCGTCGAGGTACATGTCGAACGTGCCGACGATGTCGTCGATGGTGAACGGCTCGCCGTCGTGCCAGGTCACCCCGTCACGCGCGGTGACGGTGAGCTCGGTGTAGTCCGCGTTCCACTCCAGCTCCGAGGCCAGGCGGGGCGTGACGACGCTCGAGTCCGCGGTGTTGACCAGCGCCATCGTCTCGAACATGGCGTAGCGGTAGCCGTACATGCTGGCCGAGCTGTCCCCCAGGAACGGGTTGTTCGACTCGGTGGTGATCGCGCCGTCCGGCTTCGCGATGGTCAGCGCGGCACCGGCGCCGCCGGCCGAGGCGCTCTCCCCGCCTCCCGGTTCTCCGGAGCAGGCCGTCAGCGCCAGCGCGGCGGCCACGCCGAGCGCGATCGCGGGGAACTTCACCCTCATGGTTTCTCCTTCGAAACGAGGCGCCCGCTAAGGACGCCTCTGAGGTCGCGCCGCGTCGTCGCGGTCGCGCTGCGCGAAACGTTACTACACTGTCAGTAAGTAAAATCCAGCCCCGGCAGCAGCCGTGACCAAGTCGTGACCCGCGCCGGCCCGCGTGGGCGGCGCCGCTAGGGTTGGCGGCGTGCCGAGGGCGCGACACGAGGATGCGAGGGACGGATGAGCACCACGAGGCGCGCACCGCGGGCCCGGCCGGAGACCCTGGCCAAGCGCGCCGAGATCCTGCGCGCCGCGACCGCCACCTTCGGCGCCAAGGGCTACAACCGGGGGCCGCTCACGGAGATCGCCGACCAGGTCGGCATGACGCACGCCGGGATCCTGCACCACTTCGGGTCCAAGGACCAGCTCCTCCTCGAGGTGCTGAAGTTCCGCGACCAGACCGACGTCGAGGGCCTGCAGGACCAGCGGATGCCGGACGGCATGGACCGGTTCCGGCACCTGGTGCGCACCGCGTTCGCGAACGAGAGCCGCCACGGCATCGTCCAGGCCTACGCGGTGCTGTCCGCGGAGTCCGTGACCGACGACCACCCCGGTCGCGCGTACTTCGAGGACCGGTACCGCACCCTGCGCCAGGACCTCCGCGACGCGTTCGAGGACGTCTGCGCCGAGCGCGGGATCACCGTGCCCGCGACCGTCGACCGGGCCGCCGCGTCCATCCTCGCCGTGATGGACGGGCTGCAGGTCCAGTGGCTGCTCGCGCGGGACGACGTGGAGCTCGCCGAGGCGAGCGCGTTCGCGATCGAGGCGCTGGTGTCGGCGGTGCTGGACCCGCGGCCGTCGCCGCTGGGCGAGGCGCGCACGGGCGCCGCCGACGCCGGGACCGCCGGCGCGTGACGGCCTCACCCGCGCGACCGGGAACAAAGCGGGCGGCCCGCTCGTCGTTGCTGGCATGACGACACCGACCCCCGCCGGCGCCGGCCCCGCCGAGGGCCCCGCGCCGACCGAGGGCCTCGCCGCCGAGATCGCCGCGGGCGAGCGCACCGACACCGGCGCCCACCGCGCGCTCGCCCGGCTGCGCGCGCGGGTGGAGAAACGGCCGTGGCTGCGGCTCACCTACAAGATCGTGGTGACGACCGTCGGCGCGACCGTGGTGCTCGCGGGCATCGCGATGCTGGTGCTGCCCGGGCCGGGCTGGCTCGCGATCTTCCTCGGGCTCGGGATCCTCGGGACCGAGTTCGCCGTCATCCAGCGGTTCAACCACCGGCTCAAGGCGCTGGTGCTGCGGTACTGGCACCGGTTGCGCGAGCGCCGCGCCCGTCGGGCGGCTGAGCGTCGCGGCACCGCCGAGCGCCGGGCGACCACGGCCGGCCGGGGCTCCCCCACCGCCTGAGGGCGCCTCAGCCCGCCTCGTTGCCGCAGGCCTCCGACGGATCGACCACCGGGTTCTGCGCCTGCAGCCGGTTCTCCGGGTCGAGCGCGCCGAGCACCGCGAGCGCGATCGCGTCCAGCTGGGTCATCTGCTCGGGGGTCAGCCGGTCGACCACCAGCCGGCGCACCTCCCCCACGTGCGACGGCGCCGTGGCGACGACCTTCTGCCAGCCCTGCTCGGTCAGCGACGCGAGCGTCGCCCGCCGGTCGTCCTCCGACCGGGTGCGCGTGAGGTAGCCGCGGGCCTCCAGCCGGGCGGCCACGTGCGACAGCCGCGGCAGGGTCGCGTTGGTGCTGGCCGCCAGGCCGCTCATCCGCAGCGTGCGGCCGGGCGCCTCGGAGAGCTTCGCCAGCACCAGGTAGTCGTAGTGCGAGAGGTCGGCGTCGCGCTGCAGCTGGTGGTCCAGCGCGGCCGGGAGCAGCTCCGCGACCGCCTCCAGGCGCATCCAGGCCTGCAGCTCGCGCGCGCTGAGCCAGCGGGGGTCGTCGGTCATGGACCCATCCTACCCAATGGTTGACGCTTCAATGGAACGCCGAGGCTCGGAGCGGCCGCCGGGATATTCGCGTGACCGGGCGGGTGCGCCGCTGGCACCGTGGGGTTCACCGCGCGGTGCGTCCCCGGGGCCCGGCCAGGCCCCACTCCCGGCTTCACGCAGAGGACCCACCACCATGCACCCCACGCTCACCTACGACCTGATCCAGGCGGACCACCGCGAGCGCCTCGAGACGGCCCGGCTGCTGTCCCGGCACACCGTGTCGCGGGCCACGGCCAGACCCGGCACCGAGTCCCGCGGTCGCCCGCCGGAACGCGTCCGCCAGCCGCGCCTGCGGCTGCTCCTGGCCGCGACCACCGCGGTCGGCGCGATCCGGTGACCCGCAGCACCCGCACCGCACGCGACGAGCCCGCCGGACCACCGTCCGGCGGGCTCTCTCGTACCCTGTCCGGGTGAGCACCCTGAACAACGGCAACGGCAGCGCCGACCGGATCGTGTGGATCGACTGCGAGATGACCGGCCTGGACTCCGTCCAGGACGCCCTCGTGGAGGTCGCCGCCGTCGTGACCGACTCCGAGCTCAACGTGCTCGGCGAGGGCGTCGACGTCATCATCGCCCCGCCGGCCGGGGCGCTGGAGCAGATGGGCGACTTCGTCCGCACCATGCACACGACCTCGGGCCTGCTCACCGAGCTCGCCGGCGGCACCACGCTCGCCGACGCGCAGGAGCAGGTGCTCGCGTACGTGCGGCAGTGGGTCCCGGAGCCGGGCAAGGCGCCGCTGGCCGGCAACTCCGTCGGCACCGACAAGGTCTTCCTGGACCGCGACATGCCGGAGCTGGTCGCGCACCTGCACTACCGGATCATCGA
This sequence comes from Cellulomonas sp. NEAU-ZC6, assembly GCF_056844425.1. Taxonomy (NCBI): domain Bacteria; kingdom Bacillati; phylum Actinomycetota; class Actinomycetes; order Micrococcales; family Cellulomonadaceae; genus Cellulomonas; species Cellulomonas sp. NEAU-ZC6. Next base: position 1,107,273 of record NZ_JBXFYH010000001.1, read on the forward strand.
CGTCTCCTCGATCAAGGAGCTCGCCCGTCGCTGGTACCCGCGGGTGTACTTCGCCTCGCCCAAGAAGAACGGCGGCCACCGCGCGCTCGCCGACATCCTGGAGAGCATCGACGAGCTCCGGTACTACCGCGCGGCCCTGCTCGTCGCGCAGCCGGGGCCGGACTCCAAGACGGCGAAGGCCGTCGCGGAGCAGATCCAGGCCACGTCGGTGGCGGCCGCGCACCGCGGGACGACCGCCACGTCCTGAGGACCCCGGAACACCCGGTATGCTTGTCGACGGCCCCGGAGGTTTCCTCCGGGCATGGTGGCTATAGCTCAGGTGGTAGAGCGCCTGGTTGTGGTCCAGGAGGTCGCGGGTTCAAGTCCCGTTAGCCACCCCAGCAGAGCGGGCGTCGTACCCACGGGTACGGCGCCCGCTCTCGTGCGTGCCGGGTCCAGCGGCACCCGGGAGTGCCGCCCGCGAGGTCGTCAGACGTGATCGAGGTCGTCACGTGCACGTGACGACCTCGATCAGGTGTGACGACCTCGCCGCGCCGGCACCGGGGCCGGGGCGGCCGCGGGTCAGAGCCGGCGGACGATGGCGTCGGCGAACCGGTCGACGGCCTCGGGCGCCTGCGCGAAGAAGAAGCTCGGCTCGATCAGCTCCAGCTCCAGCACCACGGGGTTGCCCTGGTCGTCCGGGATGAGGTCGACACGGGTGTAGGCCAGCGGCTCCTCGACCCCCGGCAGCAGCTGCGGCAGCGCGTCGACGACCCGCTGGCCCAGCGCGAGCTCGGCCTCCGAGGCGTCACGCGACGTCATGACCTCCTCCTTGTAGAGGACGCCGTCCATCGTGCCCTCGCGGTACGGCCCCTCCAGCAGCGGCGCCTTGCGCACGGCGTGGCTGAGCTTGCCGTCGAAGTAGACCAGCGCGGTCTCCCCCACCGTGTCGACCTGCTTGAGGTAGCGCTGCACCATCACGTGCCGCCCCTCGTTGAGCAGGTTCTTCACGTGGGTGATGGCGAGCGCCCGCGAGGGGGTCTGCCCGGCGTCGTACCGGCCGGTGTCGCGCGAGCCGGCGCTGACCGTCGGCTTGATGACGAAGTCGCCGAACGCGGGGAACCGGGTGTGGATGGCGCGGGCGTTGAAGTTGCGCGCCGGGTCCATCCAGATGGTCGGGACGATCGGCAGGCCGGCGGCCTCCATGGCGCGCTGGTACGTCTTGTCGATGTTCCAGGTGAGCGCCTGCGCCGAGTTGATCAGCGTCGAGGACTGGCTGACGCGCTGCGCCCACCACCGGAAGTCGCGCGGGTGCTCGGTGTAGTCCCAGGTGGACCGGACCACCACGGCGTCGTAGGACGACCAGTCGACGTCCCCGGCGTTCCAGACGGGCGACTCGACCTCCAGGCCGCGGGCCTGGAGCGCCCCCACGAGCGGGGCGTCGTCCGGGTCGAGGTCCGGCAGGGCGGCGCAGGTGGCGAGGGCGATGCGTGTGGTCACCCTGGGCACACTACCCACGCACCCGGTCGCGCGGCGTGGTTCAGCCGACGACAGCCGACTCCGCCGCGTCCCGCGGGGCCGCGTCCTGCGCCCGGTCGACCAGCCGGTGCAGCGCGGCGAGCAGGCCCGGCGCGTCGAGGGCGCCCACGACCTCGTCGCCCTGGCGGACGAGGACGCGGCCCGCGGGCTGCGCCGCCAGCGCGGCGAACGCGGCGTCGAGCGGGTCGCCGACCCGCAGCGGCGCGGCACCGGCCTCACCTGCACCGTCGGCCGGGCCCAGGTCGCCGCGCTCGACCACCCCGAGCGCGAGCAGCCGCACCGCGGCACCCGTGCCCACCAGGTCGGCGACGGCCGCGCCGGCGGGCGCGGCGAGCAGCCGCACCGGGTCGGACAGCTGCTCGAGGTGCCCGCCGCGGCTCAGCACCGCGACGCGGTCGGCCAGCCGGACCGCCTCGTCGACGTCGTGGGTGACGAGCATCACGGTGGTGCCGAGCTCGTCCTTGATCCGCCGGAACTCGGTCTGCAGCCGGCGCCGGCCCACCGGGTCGACGGCGCCGAACGGCTCGTCCATCAGCAGCACGGGCGGGTCCGTGGCCAGCGCGCGGGCGACGCCCACGCGCTGCCGCTCGCCGCCGGACAGCTCGTGGGGGTAGCGGCGCGCGTACCGGTCCGGCGCGAGCCCGACCAGCTCCAGCAGCTCGCCGGTGCGGGCACGCGTCCGCGCCCGGTCCCAGCCGAGCAGCCGCGGCACGGTGCCGACGTTCTGCTCCACCGTCCGGTGCGGGAACAGGCCCACGTTCTGGATGACGTAGCCGATCCGCCGGCGCAGGGCGACCGCGTCGACGGCGGTGACGTCGTCGCCGTCCAGGAGGATCCGGCCCGAGGTGGGCTCCACCAGCCGGTTCGCCATCCGCAGCGTGGTGGACTTGCCGCAGCCGGACGGGCCGACGAGGGCGAGCAGCTCGTGCTCCTGCACGTCGAGCGACAGGTCGCCGACCGCGACGGTGCCGTCGGCGTACGCCTTGCGGACGTGGTCGAACGCGATCGCGGTGCCCATCCGACGACGGTACCCGCGTCGTCCGACACCTGCGCCGCCCCGGCTGCGAATCACCCCGCGGACCACCGGCGGACCGCCCGGGGACCACCCGCGGGCCGTCCGGCGCTGCGCGGTTGTCACCGCACGGCGGTAGCGTCCCTGCGGTGACCACAGCCTCGAGCCCCCTCGGCGCCGCCGGCGACCTCGCCGCCGCGGCCGGCGGCGGCGCGGCCAACCCGTGGCTGTCCTGGGACTACGTCCAGCGGAACTGGGGCGACATCTCCCGGGCGCTGGAGCAGCACGCCGGCCTGACCGTGCAGGCGGTGCTGATCGCGGTGGCGATCGCCGTCCCGCTGGGCATGCTCGCGCACCTGCGCCCGCGGCTGGCGGCCCCGATCGTCGGCACCACCGGCGTGCTCTACACGATCCCGTCCCTGGCGCTGTTCACGGTGCTCGTGCCGTTCACCGGCATCGGGCGCACCCCGGTGCTGATCGGCCTGGTGGTCTACGCGCTGCTGGTGCTGGTCCGCAACGTGCTGGTCGGGCTCGGCGGCGTGGACGCGAGCGTCCGGGACGCCGCGCGCGGGCTCGGCTACGGCCGCCTGCGCCTGCTGCTGACCGTCGAGCTGCCGAACGCGCTGCCCGCCATCATCGCCGGGATCCGGCTGGCGACCGTGACGACCGTCGCGCTCGTCACGGTGGGGGTGGTCGTCGGCTACGGCGGGCTCGGCACCCTGATGTTCCGCGGGTTCCGCAACAACAAGTACCACGCGGAGATCCTGACGGCGACGCTGCTGTGCCTGGCGCTGGCGCTGGTGCTGGACCTGCTGCTCTGGCTGGTGGGCCGCGCCGTGACGCCGTGGGCCCGGCGCGGGCGGGAGGCCTGACGTGGACGTCCTCCAGGAGGCCCTCGCCTGGCTCAACGACCCGCTGAACTGGACGGGCCGGAACGGGGTGATCGCCCTCACCGCCGAGCACCTGCGGCTGAGCGCCCTCGCGGTGCTGCTCGCGGCCGTCGTCGCGCTGCCCCTCGGCGTCTGGCTGGGGCACCGGCGGCGGGGCGGCGTGGTCACGGTCGTGCTGGCCAACACCTCCCGGGCGCTGCCGACCTTCGCGCTGCTGACGATCTTCGCCGCGACCGGGCTGTTCGGCGCCACGGCCACGGTGCTCGCGGTCGCGGTGTTCGCGGTGCCGCCGATCCTCAGCAACACGTTCACCGGCCTGATGGAGGTGGACGCCGACGTCCGGGACGCGGCCCGCGGCGTCGGCATGTCGGGGCGTCGCTCGCTCGCGGTCGTCGAGCTGCCGCTGGCCCTGCCGCTGATCGGCGCGGGCCTGCGGACGGCGGTGACCCAGGTGCTGGCCACCGTGCCGCTCGCCGCGCTCGTGGGCGGCCGCAGCCTGGGCTCGATCATCGTCGAGGGGATGGCCCTGCAGCGGTACGGGCAGGTCGTCGCGGGCGCCGTGCTGGTCGCCGGGCTGTGCCTGGTGATCGAGGGCGTGCTGGCGCTCGTGCAGCGCGGGCTCACCCCCGCGCCCATGCGCGTCGGCACCGGCCTGCGCCGCCGGCCCCGGCCCGGCTCGTCCTCCCCGCAGCCCGACGCCGCCCCGGCCCCGGCACCTGCCGGGACGCCGGACGCCACCCCTGCCGACCCGACCCCCGCCGGCCCGGTCCGGCGCTCGTGACCCGATCGTGACCCGGCACCCCGTCCCCGGGGTTGCCGCACCGGGGCGCCGCCGGTCGAATGGTCGGCGGCCGTCCTACCAGCCCCCATCCGGGGGTGCACCCGCACCGAACACCGTGTGCCACTTCCCGAGAACAGAGGACCCGCACATGAACGCACGTCGATCCACGCTCCCCGCAGCCGCCGCAGGCCTCCTGCTCCTGCTCGCGGCGTGCGGCGACCCGGGCTCGGGTGGCGGCACCGCGGACCCGACGTCCGGCGCCAGCTCCGGCGCCGCGGTCTGCGAGCCCGTCGCCGGCGACCAGCTGGTCGTGCTGGAGGACGACCAGGGCCTGCAGAACGCCGACAACGTGATCCCCGCCGTCAACGCCGAGGCCGCCGCGGCGGACCCCGCGCTGATCCCGCTGCTCAACTCCGTGTCCGAGGCGCTCGACACCGACAAGCTGATCCAGCTGAACAAGTCCGTCGACATCGACCGGCAGACCTCCACCGAGGCCGCGGCCCGGTTCGTCGAGGACGAGGGCCTGGCGGCCTCCGGCGGCGGCGCGGGCAGCGGCCGGAGCGTCGTGATCGGCGCCGCGAACTTCTCCGAGAGCGCCACGCTGTCCGAGATCTACGCGACCGTCCTGCGCTCCGCCGGCTACACCGCCGAGGTGCAGACCATCGGCAACCGCGAGACCTACCTGCCGGCGCTGCAGAGCGGGCAGATCACGCTCACGCCGGAGTACGCCGCCACCCTGGCCGAGTTCCTCAACACCTCGACCAACGGCGCGGACGCGGAGCCGGTCGCCAGCGGCGACCCCGACGCGACCGTCGAGGCCCTCACCGCGCTCGGCGCCGAGGCCGGCCTGACGTTCGGCGAGGTCTCCGCGGCGCAGGACCAGAACGCGTTCGCGGTCACCTCCGCGTTCGCCGAGGAGCACGACGTCACGACGCTGTCCGACCTCGCCACGGCGTGCGGCGGCGGCGTGGTCCTGGCCGGCCCGGCCGAGTGCCCGGAGCGGCCGTTCTGCCAGATCGGCCTCGAGGACACGTACGGCATCACGGTCAGCGAGTTCGCGTCGTACGACTTCGGCCTGATCGGCGACGCCGTGCGCCAGGGCGAGGCCTCCATCGGCCTGGTGCTGTCGAGCGACGGCTCGCTCGCGAGCTGACCCACGGCGGCACGACGACGGGGGCGGGCCCGGCCGGGTCCGCCCCCGTCGTCGTGCTCAGCCCCCGCGGGTCACAGGCCCGCGGTCTCCAGGAGGCGCAGCCACACCTCGCTCACCGTCGGGTAGGCCGGCACCGCGTGCCACAGCCGGTCCACCGGCACCTCGCCGGTGACGGCGATCGTGGCCGCCTGCAGCAGCTCGGCGGCGTCCGGCCCGGTGAACGTGGCCCCGACGACGACACCACGGTCCTCGTCCAGCACGACCTGCGCGGTCCCGCTGTACCCGTCCGCCGACACGGAGGCGCCGGCGACCGACCCGATCGGGTAGGACACCGCCCGCACCCGCAGACCGGCTGCACGCGCCTGCTCCTCGGTCCGCCCCACCCATGCCACCTCGGGCCGGGTGAAGACCACCTGCGGGACCGCCACGTGGTCCGCGGACGCCCGGTACCGGCTCCACGCCGCCGCGCCGCGCTCGGACTCGGCGGCGCCGTCCGCGGACTCCCCGGCCGAGAACCGCGCGGCCACGACGTCGCCCACCACCCGGGCGTCGTACTTGCCCTGGTGCGTGGTGGCCGTGCGCCCCGTGACGTCCCCGACGGCGAACAGCCAGCCGTCCGGCACACCGGTGGCCTGCAGCGCGTCGTCCACGGCGACGGGGGCGCCCGGCTCCAGCCCGATGACGTCGAGCCCGAGGTCCGTGGTCCGGGGCCGGCGGCCGGTCGCCACCAGGACCTCGTCCGCGTGCACCTCGTCCGTGCCCTGCGGGCCCTCGACCGTCAGGTGCACGCCCCGCTCGTCGCGGGACACCCGCGTGGCGGACGCGCCGAACCGGAGGTCCACCCCGAGGTCGCGCAGCCCGGCGGCGACCTCGTCCGCGGCGAACGGCTCGGCACCGGTCAGCAGCCGGTCGCCCCGCACGAGCAGCGTGACCTCCGAGCCGAGGTCCCGGTACGCGACGGCCATCTCGACGCCCACGACGCCGCCGCCGAGGATCGCCAGGCGCGCCGGCACGTCCTTGACCGCCGTCGCCTCGCGCGAGGTCCAGGGCTGCGCCTCGGCCAGGCCCGGGACGCCCGGCACCACCGGCTCGCTGCCGGTGGCGACCACGACGGCGTGCCGGGCGATCACCCGGGTGTCGCCCTCCTCGGTCTCGACGAGCAGCTCCTTGGGACCGGTGAACCGGGCGGTGCCGCGCAGCAGCCCGATGCCGGCGGAGTCCAGCCACTCGACCTGGCCGTGGTCGTCCCAGTGCGACGTGAACACGTCGCGACGGGCCAGGACCGCAGCCGGGTCCAGGGTGCCCTGCACCAGCTCCGCGGCCCCGGGCACGGCGCGGGCGGCCGCCAGCACCGCACCCGGCCGCAGCAGCGCCTTGGACGGCATGCACGCCCAGTAGGAGCACTCGCCGCCCACCAGCTCGTGCTCGACGACCAGCACGGACAGCCCCAGCCGCCCGGCGCGGTCCGCCGCGTTCTCCCCCACCGCCCCGGCACCGACGACCACCACGTCGTAGGTCACCGTCCCGGTGTCCGCCTGCAGGGTGCGCTCGGTCATGCCTGGCTCCGTCCGTCGGGGTGCCGCGCGGGTGCGCGCTCCCCCATCGTGGCCCCTCGACCGGCGTGCAGCCAGGGCGGACGCGGGCCCCGCGCCGGGCGGGATGTGATCCTGGCGTCACTCCACCGGTGCATGAAGGCGGTCACGTTCGACCGGCTATCAGGTGAATTGAGCGGTTTGCCCCGCTGGTGGCGGGTGAAAGTCCCGGATCCGGATACCGGGCCCCGCGGGGCGGTGGGACCTTGGACGCATGAACGAGGACCTCTGGCGCGTCGACGTGACGGACGCGGACATCCGCGGCGCCAAGCGCGCGTGGATCGCCGCCCGCGACGGCGCCGCGTCCGACGCGGAGGTCGACCGCCGGTACGAGGACCTGCGCCGCCTGGTCAGCGCCCAGGCGCAGCAGATCGCCGACCTGGTCCGGGCCCGGACCGCCGCGCGGCGGCTGTCGCCCGAGGCCGACTGAGCCCGCCGCGCCTCAGTAGCGGAACTGCGAGACCCGCCCGCGCAGGTCCTCCGACATCCGGGCCAGCTCCGCCACCGCGGTGCCCATCTGGTTGAGCGTCTGCGACGACTCGGACGCCGCGGACGCCACCCCGGTGATGTTCGTGGCGATCTCGCCGGAGCCGGTGGCGGCCTCGGCCACGGAGCGCGACATCTCGTTGGTCGTGGCGGTCTGCTCCTCGACCGCGCTGGCGATGGTGAGCTGGTAGTCGTTGATGCTGGCGATGATGTGGCTGATCTCGCCGATCGCCGCGACGGCGCCGGTGGTGTCGCCCTGGATCGCCTCGACCCGGCGGGCGATGTCCTCGGTCGCCTTGGCGGTCTCCTGGGCGAGCTCCTTGACCTCACCGGCGACGACCGCGAAGCCCTTGCCGGCCTCCCCTGCGCGGGCGGCCTCGATGGTGGCGTTCAGCGCCAGCAGGTTGGTCTGCTCGGCGATGCTGGTGATGACCTTGACGACGTTGCCGATCTCCTGGCTGGAGGCACCGAGCCGGGCGACCTGCTCGTTGGTCGTCGCGGCGGCGTCGGTGGCCTGACCGGCGACCTTGGCCGCCTGGGACGCGTTCTGGGCGATCTCCCGGATGCTGGCGCCCATCTGCTCGGCGCCGGCCGCGACCGTCTGGACGTTGCGGGACACCTGCTCGGCGGCCGCGGCGACGACGCCGGCCTGCGCGGACGTCTCGTCGGAGCCCGCGACCACCTGGGTGGACGCGGCGGACAGCTCCTCGGCCGCGGCGGCGACCGTCTGCGCCGTCTCCACCACGCCGCTCATCAGCGCGCGCAGCGAGTCCTGCGCCTCGTTCAGCGACCCGGCCATCCGGCCGAGCTCGTCGCGCGAGTCGAGGTCCACCGCGACGGTGAGGTCGCCCTCGCCCATGCTCTGCACGGTGCGCTGGACCGCCGCGAGGTCCCGGACGATCCGGCGCACCAGGACGACACCCAGCGCCGTCGCCAGCACCACGCCCGCGAGCCCGATGGCGATCATCTGGATCCCGGCCGCGTTCGCGCTCGCCGACGCGTCGGCCACCCCCTCGGACGCCTGGGCGGCGACGGAGTCCGTCAGCGCCTGCAGCGCGTCGCCGATCTCGGTCGTGGTGCCGCGGACCTGGTCCGCGTACGCGTCGTGGTACGCCACCGCGTCGGCACCGGCCAGAGGCTCGATCGCCTCGGCCGCGGCCTGGTACCGGGCGTAGGCGTCCTGCAGCGTCGCGTAGGCGGCGTCGTCCAGCACGTAGGGCGCGTAGGCCGCGACGTTCTCCAGCGCGTCGGCGTCGAAGCCCGCGCGCTGCTCCGCGATCTCCGCCCGCTCGCCGGGGGCGACCATCCCGTACTCGAGCACCCGCGCCCGGCTCGCCTGGAACCAGCGCTGCGTGTTGACCAGGTACGTCTGCGGCTCGATCGCCTCCCGCCCCAGGCGGTCGACGGACGACTCCAGGCTGCCCAGGCGGGCGATGCCCAGCGCCGCGACCGCGACGACGACCACCGCGAGCACGCCGAGCACCGCACCGATGCGGGCGCCGACGGGCAGGTCGGCGACCAGCCGGCGGGGGCGGGAGGTGGTGCGGTCGGCAGCGGGCATGCGGAGGACTCCGTCCGGGCAGGGGTGGGCGGGCACGTCGTGACCCACCCGTCCGCATCGGACGGGACCCCGGCACCGTGAGCGACCGGAGCGGGTGAAAGGTGCGACCTTTGGGCGCGTGGGCGCCCGGGCGTCAGGGGCGGACGGACAGCCGGGGCAGCAGCCCGGTGACCTCGAGCACCGTCTCCACCACCGGGCCGATCCCGCGCACGACCAGCTGCTCCCCGGTCGGCTCGAGACCGACGACCAGCCCGGCCAGCAGCCCGACCGCCGAGGAGTCCGCGAACGTGACCTCGGTCATGTCGACGGTCCGCACCTCGCGCAGGTGGCTCGCCAGCTCCGAGCCGCGGGGGCTGTCGGCGCCGACCCGGTCGCGCAGCCGCTCGACGACCGCGACGTCCACCTCGCCGCTCATCCGGAGGAGGGTCGGGTCGGCGCCGTCCACCCAGACGCGGCCGGGCTCGGCGGACGGGACGGCGCTGGCGGCAGCGGCTGCGTCATGAGGCACGCGTCCAGTATGCGGCCCCGGTCCCGCGGATGTCTGCGGGCCCGGCGCGGGTCATTCGCCGAGGAATGCCGTGCACCCGGCACCGACGACCGGCGGGGCGCCGCACGACGGACCGCTCGGAGGCGCTCGACCCGCCGGACGACGAAGGCCTCCGACCCGCGTCGCCGCTGGTCGGAGGCCTTCTGCTGTGCGCCATCAGGGACTCGAACCCCGAACCCGCTGATTAAGAGTCAGCTGCTCTGCCAATTGAGCTAATGGCGCGCGAGAAAGAACGTTAGCACCCTCGGCGGGCGGATGCGAACCCGATCCGCCCGCCGGGGCCCGTTCGTGGCGCAGGTCACGCCGTGGACGTGCTCGCCGCCGCGTCGGGGTCGGCCGGGACGTCGTCCTCGGCCGTCGGCGGCGCGTCCGCGGCGGGCTCCGCGCCCCCGTCGGACCCCTCCCACCAGGCGTCGTCCGGCAGCCCCTCGGCCTGCAGGATCGCCTCGGACCGCGGCTCGGCCGCGGCCAGGTCCGCCAGCAGCGTCAGCGGCACGTGCTCCGCCAGCAGGTCCATCACGGCGTCCGCCGCGTTCTCGTCCACCTCGTGCGCACCCGGCTCGGCCGTCTGCATCTCGTCGTCCATCACGGCACTCCCCCGGTCGTTCCTCACTCCAGGAGAACACCCGCCCCAGGGCGGTGCAAGGCAGCACGCCGAGGGCGAACAGCGCTCCTGCGCCGGCCGGCCCGACGAGGGTCAGAGGTAGAGCCCGGTGCCCTGACCGCCGTCCCGCGGGGCCGCCACGGCGTGCACGTCCTTCTCCCGGAGCAGCAGGTAGCTCTGGGCCTCCAGCTCGACCTCGGCGCGCTCGTCGGGGTCGAACAGCACCCGGTCGCCCACCGTCACCTGGCGCACGTGCTGGCCCGCGGCCACCACCACGCCCCAGGTCAGCCGCTTGCCGACCACGGCGGTCGCGGGGATGACGATGCCCGCGGTCGAGCGCCGCTCGGACGCGTCGGCGTCGAGCTGCACCAGCAGGCGGTCGTTCAGCATCCGGATCGGCAGCCCGGGGCGGCTCGCGGGACCGGCCGTACCGGCGGGGCTCTGATTCACCTGGCTGACGGTACCGGCCGGTCGTCGTACGCTGACGGCGCCCGCACCCGCACCACCCGCAGGAGACGTCATGCCCCGCCTCACCGCCGGCGACACGGCCCCCGACTTCACGCTCCCGACCGCCGACGGCGGCTCGGTCACCCTGTCGGACCTGCGCGGCCAGCACGTCGTCGTCTACTTCTACCCGGCCGCCGGGACCCCGGGGTGCACCAAGCAGGCGTGCGACTTCCGGGACTCCCTCGCCTCGCTGCAGGGCCACGGCTACCGGGTGGTGGGCGTCTCCCCCGACGGCGTCGCGAAGCTGGCGTCCTTCGCCGAGGCGGAGCAGCTGACCTTCCCCCTGGCCTCCGACCCGGACAAGACGGTCCTCGAGGCGTGGGGCGCCTGGGGCGAGAAGTCGCTGTACGGCAAGACCGTCACCGGGGTGATCCGCTCGACCGTCGTGGTCGACCCCGAGGGCACCGTCGAGCTCGCGCAGTACAACGTCAAGGCCACGGGCCACGTCGCCAAGCTGCGCCGGGACCTCGGCATCGACTGACCGGACCGCCCCGGAGAACGGGGCGCACGCGGGAGTGGTGAAACGGCAGCCACGCCAGGTTTAGGTCCTGGTGCCCGAGAGGGCGTGCGGGTTCGAGTCCCGCCTCCCGCACCCCGCTGCACCTCCCCTCCGCTTCACCCGCCGGCGTCCCTCATCACCCGTGTGCGCCGGCCGATGGGACCCGTCCGGGTGAGCCGGCCGGCCGCGGCTCAGGAAGCGCCTTCCCCGCACGACAGGGAGGAACGGGACGCGACGCGCCCCGCGCGGGCGACGGCGGCTGCGGTGGCACGACGAAGGGCCGACGATGACGGCGACGACGGACGACCGGACGGGTACCGCGACGCGTGCACCGCGTCCCCCGCACGGGGCGGGCGGCCTGCCGCACGTGCCGCAGCAGCGCACCGCGCCGGACGGCGCCCCCGGCCGCTCCCCCGCCGGTCGGCGCGGGCTGGGGTTCCTGGGCAAGATCCTGCTCACCGTGTCCGCGGCGCTGGTCATGGTCGTGGTGCTGGGTCTGGTGGCGATCGCCGCCCTGGGGTCCGCGACCGCCACCACGCAGGCGATGGTCGACGACCACGTCACCGGCATGACGCTCGCGAGCGCGATGCGGTCCGAGCTCGGCGTCGCGCAGAAGATCGGGGCCGACATGCGGGCGGCCGAGGCCAACGGCGACCCGTTCAAGGCCGAGGGGCTGGTCGGGTCGCGGGACGCCGCCGTCGCGGAGGCCCTCGCCCGGCACGCGGACTACGTGGCGCTGCCGGACCGGGGCGCGGAGCAGCAGGCCGCGGCCGAGGCCGTGCGCACGGCGCTCAGCACCTTCGCGGGCCTCGCCGGGTCCAGCGCGGGCGCCGACACCGCCGCGCAGTCGGCGGCGGACAAGATCGACGCCCTCATCGCCGTCGAGGCGGACGCCGCCACGGCGGCCGGCGCGGACGCCGCCGCCTCGGGCGACCGGAGCGCGCTGCTGGTGCTGGTCGCGCTGGTCGTGGCCGCCGTGGTGCCGGCCGTCGTCGGCGTGGTGGTCGCGCGCCGGCTGAGCCGGCGGCTGGACCGCGTCGCGTCGGCGGCGCAGGCGCTGGCGGGCGGTGACCTCACCGTGCGCAGCGGCGTCACGGGTGGCGACGAGATCGGCCGGACCGCGGCCGCGCTCGACGCGGCGGCGGCCGCCCTCCAGGACACGGTCAGCGGCATCGTCAGCACCGCCCGTGCCGTCGCCGAGGCCGCCGGGTCGCTGGACGCGTCGACGCAGCGGGTCGTCGCGGGCTCCGACCGCACCTCCGAGCAGGCGGGCGTCGTCGCCGCGGCCGCGGGCCGGGTGAACGACGACGTGCAGACCGTGGCGGCCGGCGCCGAGCAGATGGGCGCGTCCATCCGGGAGATCGCCCAGAGCGCCGCCGAGGCCGCGCAGGTGGCGGCCCGGGCCACCACGGCCGCTGCCGCCACCAACGAGCAGGTGAGCCGGCTGGGCGCGTCCTCGGCCGAGATCGGCAACGTGGTCAAGGTCATCACGAGCATCGCGGAGCAGACCAACCTGCTGGCGCTCAACGCCACCATCGAGGCGGCGCGCGCGGGCGAGGCGGGCAAGGGGTTCGCGGTCGTCGCGGGCGAGGTCAAGGAGCTCGCCTCGGAGACGGCGCGCGCCACGGACGACATCGCCCGCCGGGTCGACGCCATCCAGGCGGACACCGCCGGCGCCGTCGCGGCCATCGCCGAGATCGGGCAGATCATCGCCCGGATCGACGACTACCAGACCAGCATCGCGTCGGCCGTCGAGGAGCAGACGGCGACCACCACCGAGATGTCCCGGTCCGTGCACGACGCCGCCTCGGGGTCCGGCGAGATCGCCCGCACCATCACCGGGGTCGCGGACTCGGCCGCCGGGAGCACCGTCGTGCTGGGCGAGATGAGCGCGGCGGTCGGCGAGCTCGCGCGCGCGGCCGACGAGCTGCGCGAGCGCGTGGCGCAGTTCCGGCACTAGGCGGCGACGCGACGAGGCCCCCGCACGCTGCTGCGTGCGGGGGCCTCGTCGGTGCGTGGTGGGTCAGCTCTGCGCAGCCCCGGCCGCGGCGATCTGCGCGCGGACGTCGTCCATGTCCAGCGCCTTGACCGCGTCGACGACCTGCTCCAGCGCCGGTGCCGGCAGGGCACCCGCCTGGTTGAAGACCAGGACGCCCTCGCGGAACGCCATCAGGGTCGGGATCGACGTGATCTGCAGCTCGGCCGCCAGCTGCTGCTCGGCCTCGGTGTCGACCTTCGCGTGCACGATGTCGGGGTGGGTCTCCGACGAGCTCTCGAAGATCGGGCCGAAGCGCTTGCACGGACCGCACCAGTCGGCCCAGAAGTCCACCAGGACGATGTCGTTCTCCGTGATCGTCTTCTGGATGCTCTCGGCCGTCAGCTCGGTCGTTGCCATCTGTCGCCTCCTGTTGTCGGTTTGACGCCAGTAGAGCGCCCGGACCCGGTCCAGTATTCCCGCGACGGCGCCGGCCCGCGTCCCGACCGCGCGTCGGGCTGGGCGGCGGGCCCCGGCCCGGGGTACAACTGCGAGGTGACCGACACGGCTGACCTGCCCCGCGAGCCCGAGCGCCCCTCCGGGTGGCTGAGTCCCGAGGGCATCGCCGCGGCCCGCCGCTCGCTCCCCCTGCTCTACGTCGACGCCGTCCCCGTGCGGGTCGACGACTCCGGCGACGTGGTCGCGGTCGGCCTGCTGCTCCGCGTGACCCCCGAGGGCGTGATGTCCCGCGCGCTGGTCTCCGGCCGCGTGATGTACCACGAGCGGGTGCGCGACGCGCTGCTCCGGCACATCGAGAAGGACCTCGGCCCCGTCGCGCTGCCGCAGGTGCCGCCGACGCCGCAGCCGTTCACCGTCGCCGAGTACTTCCCCACCCCGGGCGTGACGCCGTACCACGACCCCCGGCAGCACGCGGTGTCGCTGGCGTACGTCGTGCCCGTGACCGGGGACTGCCGGCCGCAGCAGGACGCCCTGGACCTCGCGTGGCTGACGCCGGAGGAGGCGTGCAGCGAGCAGGTGCAGGTCGAGATGAACGGCGGCCAGGGCCTGCTGCTGCGCCAGGCGATGGCGCACGTCGGCCGGATGCCCTGAGCCGGCGTGGACACCACGGCCCGCCGCCTGCTGGTCGCCCGGCTGCTGCACGCCCTCCTGGCGGCCGCCGCGCTGGCGGGCATCGCCCTGGAGGTCGGGCGGGCGCTCGCCGACGGCCCCGGTGACGCCGGGACCATGGCGGAGCGGCTGGTCCGGCTCTTCTCCTACTTCACCATCCAGTCCAACCTGCTGGTCGCCGTCGCCGGCGCGCTGCTGGCGGCCCGGCCCGCACGCACCGGACGGGTCGTGGCCGTGCTGCACCTGGACGCCCTGCTGTGCATCGCGGTGACGGGGGTGGTCTACCACGCGGTGCTCGCCGACCAGACCCTCCCGCTGACCGCGAGCGGCGCCCTCGCCAACCTGCTGCTGCACACCGTCACGCCGGTCGGAGCCTGGCTGGTCTGGCTGCTGGTCGGGCCACGGCCCCGGTTCGGGGGCAGCACCGCGGCGTGGTCCCTCGCGTACCCGCTGGCCTGGATCGGCTACACGTTCGCGCGCGGGGCCGTCACGGGCTGGTACCCCTACCCGTTCCTCGACGCCGGTGCGATCGGCACGGCGGCCGCCCTGCGGAACACCGCGCTGGTGGCGGTGACGTTCCTGGTGCTGGCGCTGCTGGTCCGGCTGCTGGAGCGCGTGCTGCCGGGGACCCCGCGGCAGCCCGCCGCGGCACCCGGTCCGGACGTCTCCCGCGTGGCCTGAGGTCCGGCGGGCGGCTCAGAGCGCGATCGCCGGCCAGTCCGCCAGGTCGGCGCGCATCGCCCGGTCGTGCGTCGCGACCACCACGGCGGCCGACGTCATCCGCAGCGCCTCGGTGAGCTCGTCGACCAGGGCGATCGACAGGTGGTTGGTCGGCTCGTCCAGCACCAGCACGTGCGGGGCCGCGACCAGCGCCGCGGCCAGCTCGAAGCGCCGGCGCTGCCCGACCGAGAGCTCACCGAGCGGGCGGTCCAGGTCCTCCTCCTCCAGGAGCCCGAGCGCGGCGACCGGCAGCACGTGCTCGGGGTCCAGCGCCCCGGCCTGCAGCAGGTCGAGCGCGCGCCGCGCCGCCGCGTCGAACCCCGTGGTCGCCAGGCGCGCGGGGCTGTCGTCGTCCTGCACCAGGACGCCGAGCCGGACGCCGTGCGCCGCGGCGCGGTGCCCGCGGTCCAGCGGCACCCGGCCGGTCAGGGCGGCGAGCAGCGTCGACTTGCCCGAGCCGTTCGGCCCGGTGACCAGCAGCCGGCCCGCCGGCGGCAGCTCGACGCGCACGCCCGGCAGGTCCAGCCGGCCGGCGACCCGGGGCGCGCGCAGCTCCAGCAGCGGCCCGCCGTCGTAGCCGACGGGGATGCTCGGCAGGTCCGGGAACAGCAGCGCCGGCGGCGGCACGGGCACCTCGACGGCCTCGGCCTCGAGCTTCTGCACCAGCCGGTCCGCGGCCTTGACGTGGATCCGGGCGCGGGTGGCCCGGCGGTGCTTCTGCGAGCCCTTGGCCGGGCGCCACTCGTCGGACAGCCCCTCGTAGGACTCGTCCAGGCGACGGGCCAGCTTCTCGGCCCGCTTGCGCTCCTGCGCGTACCGGGCCCGCCAGCGGCGCAGCGCCTGGTCCTTGGCGAACCGGTACGTCGCGTACCGCGTCGCACCGTAGAGCACCGGGCGGCCGTCCATCGACGGGTCCAGGTCGAGGATCGCCGTCATGACGTCGTCCAGCAGCTGCCGGTCGTGCGTGACGATGACGACGACGCCGGGCCACTGCTGCAGCTGCGCGGTCAGGTAGTCGATGCCGCCGGCGTCCAGGTGGTTGGTGGGCTCGTCCAGCAGCAGGACGTCGGCCCGCTCGGCGACGTGGCACGCCAGCCGCGCGCGGTACGCCTCGCCGACGCTGAGCGTGTCCAGCCGGCGGTCGTGGTCGCGGGGCGCGCCGAACCGGGTGAGCGCCTCGTCCACGCGGCGGTCGACGTCCCACGCCGCCAGCCGGTCGACGGCCGCGATGGCCTCGCTCAGCGCGGTCAGGTCGCCGCCCTCGTGGTCGAAGCCCTCGACGACCTCGTCCAGCCGGGCAGCGGCGGCTCGCACGTGCGTGGCGGTCCGGCGCACCAGGTCGCCGATGGTGGACCCGGGCGCGACGTCGAGCTCCTGCTGCACCACCGACACGGTGCCCGCGCGGCGCACCTCGCCCGCGGTGGGGTCCAGGTCGCCGGCGAGCAGCCGCAGCAGCGTAGTCTTGCCGGCGCCGTTCTCGCCGACCACGCCGATCCGGTCGCCGGCCGACGCCGACACGCCGACGCCGTCGAGGACGGGCCGGCCGGGGTAGCCGAAGGTCAGCCCGTCCGCGACGAGGTGGACGCCGGTCACGCGCCCGCCCGGCCGCCCAGCACCGCGACGACGGCGGGGACCAGCGCGCGGAACGCCTGCCCGCGGTGCGAGATGCGGTTCTTCTCCTCCGGCGCCAGCTCCGCGCAGGTGCGCGTCTCCCCCGCCGGCACCAGCACCGGGTCGTAGCCGAAGCCGTGCTCGCCGCGAGGCGCGAGCGCGAGCGTCCCGACCAGGTGGCCGAGCTCCACGTGCTCCTCGCCGTCCGGGGTGACCAGGGCGGCGGCGCAGGTGAACCGCGCGGCCCGGTGCTCGGGCGCGATGTCGCCGAGCTGCGCGAGCAGCAGGTCCAGGTTGGCGCGGTCGTCGCCGTGCCGGCCCGCCCACCGGGCGGAGAAGATGCCGGGGGCACCGCCGAGCACGTCGACGGACAGCCCGGAGTCGTCCGCCACGGCGGGCAGCCCGGTGTGCCGGGCCAGCGCGCGCGCCTTGATCAGCGCGTTCTCCGCGAACGTCACGCCGTCCTCCACCGGCTCCGGCGCGCCGACGTCGCGGGCGCCGACCACCTGGTCCGGGTCGAGCCCGGGCAGGGCCGGGACCAGGATCGCGCGCAGCTCGCCGAGCTTGTGCGCGTTGTGCGTCGCGAGGACGAGCCGGGCCGCTCCGGTCACGCGCCGGCCCCCGCAGCCACGACGCCGCCGCGGACGGTGACCGGGCCGGCGGTCGCGTCGAGCGCGAGCACCTCGGTCTGCACGCGGGCGAGCTCCGTCGTGCCGACCAGCGCCAGGTCCAGCAGGGAGTCCAGCTCGGCGCGGTTGAACGGCGCGTGCTCCGCCGTGCCCTGCACCTCGACGAAGTCGCCGGACCCGGTCACGACGACGTTCATGTCCGTCTCGGCGCGCACGTCCTCGACGTACGGCAGGTCCAGCACCGGGACGCCGTCCACGATGCCGACGCTCACCGCGGCGACGGAGTCCCGCAGCACCTGCTTCTTGGCGTTCACCGACTTCTGGGCGATGCCCCACGCGACGGCGTCCGCGAGCGCGACGTACGCGCCGGTGACCGCCGCGGTGCGGGTGCCGCCGTCGGCCTGCAGCACGTCGCAGTCGAGGACGATGGTGTTCTCGCCGAGCGCGGCGACGTCGATGACGGCGCGCAGCGAGCGGCCGATCAGCCGGGAGATCTCGTGCGTGCGGCCGCCGATCTTGCCGCGGACGGACTCGCGGTCGGACCGGGTGGTGGTGGACCGCGGCAGCATCGCGTACTCGGCGGTGACCCAGCCCTCGCCGGAGCCCTTGCGCCAGCGCGGGACGCCCGCGGTGAACGACGCCACGCACAGCACCTTGGTGCCGCCGAACTCCACGAGCACGCTGCCCTCGCCCGCGTCGAGGTACCGGCGGGTGATCGAGATCGGCCGGAGCTGGTCGGCGGCGCGGCCGTCGGCGCGCGCGGTGGTGAGGGCGGAGGGGTCGGAAGTCATCCCCCGAGCCTAACGACCCGCGAGGACACCCCTCGCGTCAGAGCTCGACGACCATCCCGGGCCGGGCCAGGTCGACGGGGCCGTCGTACGCCCCGCGCGCCTCGGCCAGGCTGACCGCCGGGTCGTTCCACGCCACCAGGTGCGTGAGCAGCAGCCGCCGGGAGCCGCCGCGCTGCGCCGCCGCACCCGCCCGCGAGCCCGTCAGGTGCACGCCGCGGGGCGCGTCGGGGGTCGTGTCGAGGTACGCCGCCTCGGCCAGCAGCAGGTCCGCGTCGCGCGCCAGGTCGTCCAGGCCCGCGCACTCGTCGGTGTCGCCGGTGTACGCCAGGGTCACGGTGCGCCCCGGGTCGACGGATGACGGCCCGGTCACCCGGAACCCGAACGCCGGGACCGGGTGCAGCACGGGCACCGGCTCGATGGTCAGCGGCCCGACCTGCACCGGCTCGCCCGCCCGCCAGGTCCCCAGGGCGAGGTGCGCGGCGGTGCTGGTCGCCGGGTCGTGGCCGGACAGCTGCGCCAGCCGCTCGTGCACCCCCTCCGGACCGAACAGCGGCAGCGGCGTCCCGCGCAGCCCGCGCGGGTCGTAGCGCAGCATGACGCCGAGCACCACGACGTCGGCGACGTGGTCGGCGTGCAGGTGGCTGATCGCGACGGCGTCCAGCGCCGCCGGGGCGATGTGCCGCTGCAGGGGGCCGAGCGCACCGTTGCCCAGGTCCAGCAGGACGCTCCAGGTGCGGGTCCCGCCCGCGCCGTCCGGGCCCTCGGCCTGGACCAGGTAGCAGGACGCCGCCGCGTCCGGCGCCGGGAACGAGCCCGCGCTGCCGACGACCACGAGCCTCATCCGCACACTCCCCTGCGATCCGGCGGACCGCGACCCGGCGTCACCGGCGGCCCCGGGGCCATCTTGCCGTGCGCCGCCCGGTCGTGGGCGGCGGTCCGGCGCGGAGGTCGGGTGGCGCTCGTCACGCGCCGTCGCGCGCGGCCGTCGGCGCGGCGGTCGTCAGCGCGGCGGTCGTGAGCGCGCGGTCGTCAGCGCAGCGCGGTGCGCTCCTCGACGTGCCGGACCTCCGGGCCGAGGAACCGCCGCGCCAGGTGCGCGAACGAGTCGGGGTCGCCGGTCGCCAGGAACCGGTGCTCGGGCTCGCCCGCGGCGGGGTCGCGCTCCAGGTCGTGCGCCACCAGCTGGCGGTACACGTCCTTGGCCGTCTCCTCGGCGCTGGACACCAGCGTGACGTCCTCGCCCATCACGTACGAGATGACGCCGGTCAGCAGCGGGTAGTGCGTGCAGCCGAGCACCAGGGTGTCGACGCCCGCGTCCTTGACCGGCTTCAGGTACTCCTCGGCGACGGTCAGCAGCTCGGGCCCGGACGTGATGCCGGCCTCGACGAACTCGACGAACCGCGGGCACGCCTGCGTGGTCAGCTGCACGCCGGGTGCCACGGCGAACGCGTCGTCGTACGCCCGCGACTCGACGGTGGCCTTCGTCCCGATCACGCCGATGTGCCCGGTCCGGGTGGCGGCGACCGCCCGGCGCGCGGCCGGCAGGATCACCTCGACCACGGGGATGCCCTTGCGCAGCGTGTACCGCTCGCGGGCGTCGCGCAGCACGGCCGAGGACGCGGTGTTGCACGCGATGACCAGCATCTTCACGCCGGCGTCCACCAGGTCGTCCATCACCTCGAGGGCGTGGGCGCGCACCGCGGCGAGCGGCTTGGGGCCGTACGGGGTGTTGAGGGTGTCGCCGATGTAGAGCACGGACTCGTGCGGCAGCTGGTCGATGATCGACCGCGCGTTGGTGAGCCCGCCCACCCCGGAGTCGAAGATCCCGATGGGAGCGTCGTTCACGACCCCGAGCCTAGTCCCGTCGCCGGGCCGGGGCGTCCGGGGCGCTCCGGGCGGTCGGGCAGGTCGGCCAGCAGGCAGGCCATCAGCGTCTCCTGCCACCACCCCAGGGCCAGGAACACCGACCCGAGGTACTGCCGCGCCTGCGCCTCGGCGTCGGCGTCCGCGCGACCGCGCACGACCTCGCGCTCCAGGGCGTCGCTCGCGTGCTCGTCGGTGACGCCGAGGCGCTCGCCGAGCACCAGGCGGATGTCCGTGAGCGTCGCCGCCAGGGCGGGGCCGCGGTCCCCCGCGACGCGGACCGTGCCCGCGCCGGCGTGCCGGGCGCGGTGCCGCCGGGACCGGCGGGAGTCGTCGGCGGGCTCGTCCGGGACCACGGCGTCGTCCGGCGCCGTGAGCGCGTCGAACAGCTCGGCCAGCCGCTCGATCTTCTGCTGCCGCAGGTCGTCCTCCGTCAGCCGGCGGAACTCCGCGGCGACGTCGGCGTCGTCCCGCGAGGCGTCGGGCAGCAGCCGGTGCACGGCCGGGTCGTCGGGGGTCGGCAGCGGGTCCAGGCGCAGGCGCATCGCGGGCGCCGCGTCGTCGGTGGCGGCGGCACGGCCCGTCGCGCGCGCCCGCTCCTCCAGCCGGCCGCCGCCGAGCAGCTCCGCGACGTCGGCCACGACGGTCGCCAGCACCTCGCGCTCGCCGGGGTCCACCTCGGCGACCAGCGCGTCGCCCTCGCGTCGGAAGGCGCGCACCTACGCGTCGCTCCGCTGCAGCGTGGCCCACAGGCCGAACGAGTGCATGGCCTGCACGTCCACCTCCATCTGCTCGCGGTTGCCCGCGGACACCGCGGACTTCCCGTCCTCGTGCACCTCGCGCATGAGCTTCTCGGCCTTGGCCTCCGGGTAGCCGAAGTACGACCGGAACACGTAGGTGACGTACGACATGAGGTTCACCGGGTCGTTCCAGACGATGGTGACCCAGGCGTCGGCGAGGGACCCGTCCGTGCGGGTCGTCTCGTGGGGCGCGATCTCGACGGACACCCGTCCACTGTAGGTCCCGCGCGACAGGCAGCCGGCCGGGGTCCGCGCATACCGTGTGCTCATGAGTGCACCCCACGACCTCGCTCGCCCCGCTCCCGAGCTCGCGGGGTCCCCGAGCACGTCGAGCACCGCCCTGCTGACGGACCGGTACGAGCTGACGATGCTCCAGGCCGCGCTGTCCGACGGGACCGCCGGCCGGCGGTGCGTCTTCGAGGTGTTCACCCGGCGGCTGCCGCACGGGCGGCGCTACGGCGTGCTCGCGGGCACCGGGCGCGTCCTGGAGGCGCTGGCCGACTTCCGGTTCGGCCCCGAGGAGCTCGACTGGCTGTCCCGCGAGCGCGTCGTGGACGACGCCACGCTCGACTACCTGGCCGGCTACCGGTTCACCGGCACGGTGCACGGGTACGCGGAGGGCGAGATGTTCTTCCCGCAGTCCCCCGTGCTGACGGTCGAGGGCACGTTCGCCGAGGCCGTGCTGCTCGAGACCGTCGTGCTGTCGGTCCTC
This sequence comes from Cellulomonas sp. NEAU-ZC6, assembly GCF_056844425.1. NCBI lineage: Bacteria > Bacillati > Actinomycetota > Actinomycetes > Micrococcales > Cellulomonadaceae > Cellulomonas > Cellulomonas sp. NEAU-ZC6. Next base: position 1,128,652 of record NZ_JBXFYH010000001.1, read on the forward strand.
AACTACGACTCGGCCATCGCCTCCGCGGCCTCCCGGATGACCAGCGCCGCCATCGGCCGGCCGGTCCTGGAGATGGGCGCGCGCCGGGCGCACGAGCAGGCCGCCGTCGCCGCCGCGCGGGCCGCCGCCGTCGCGGGCTTCGCCGGCACCTCGAACCTCGAGGCGGGCCGCCGCTACGGGCTGCCGACCATCGGCACCGCCGCCCACGCCTTCACGCTGCTGCACGACGACGAGGAGGCCGCGTTCGCCGCGCAGGTCGCGTCCTCCGGCCCGGGCACCACCCTGCTGGTCGACACCTACGACGTCCGCCGGGGCGTCGAGCGCGCCGTCGCCGCCGCCGGGACCGGGCTCGGCGCCGTGCGGCTGGACTCCGGCGACCTCGGCGTCCTCGCGCAGGAGGTCCGCGCGCAGCTGGACGGGCTGGGTGCCCGCGACACGAAGATCGTCGTCACCTCGGACCTCGACGAGTACGCCATCGCGTCCCTGGCCGTCGCGCCCGTCGACTCCTACGGGGTCGGCACGTCGCTGGTCACCGGCTCCGGGGCGCCCACCTGCGGCATGGTCTACAAGCTGGTCGCGCGCGAGGGCTCGGACGGCGTGCTCGCGCCGGTCGCCAAGGCCTCGGCGGCGAAGACCTCGGTGGGCGGGCGCAAGACCGCCGCGCGCCGGCTCGACGAGTCCGGGCGGGCGGTCGAGGAGGTCGTGGTCGGCGGGGCGGACGACGCCGTGCGGGCCTGGGAGCCCAGCTCCGCGGACCTGCGTGCGCTGCGGGTGCCTCTGGTGGTCGACGGCGAGGTGCTGCCCGGCTGGACCGGGGCCGAGGGCGTCCGCGCCGCCGCCGCCCGGCACGCCGCGTCCCGGGACGAGCTCCCGCGGGGGGCCCGCCGCCTCTCCGCCGACGAGGCCGCGCTCCCCACGGTGACCCTCACGGTCTGAGCCGGCGCCGCGCACGGGTCTTGGGCGACGGCGCGAGGTCGTCACTCGTCATCGAGGTCGTCAGGTACGCCTGACGACCTCGATCACGACTGACGACGTCATCGCGCCGGGCCGACCCGCACCGGGCCGACCCGCGCCGGCCGCGGCGCGCCCCGGACACGACGGAGCCCGCGTCCCCTCGAGGGGGCGCGGGCTCCGTCGTGTCGCGGGAGAAGTCGTTAGACGCGCGACTTGCCCCGGCGCAGCAGGCCGAGGATCAGGCTCACCACGAGCACGGCGATCCCGATGTACAGCAGGACCTTGGCGGCCTCGACGGCCACGCCGACGACGAGCAGCACGACACCGATGATGATGAGGATCAGCCACGTAGGCATCTGACGGCTCCCTTGGTCATTCTGGGGGGACGTGGTCCGCCGGGCCGGAGCCCGGTGAACCACCTGTTCACAGCGACGACCCTGGCAGCGATCCGCGCGGTCCGCACGTCGAACGCTCCGGTTGCGGTCATGGGACGACCTGGTAAGCCGACGCGCTGACCTGCGGGGACGCGAGCGGTCAGCGCTTGCCGACGAACCAGCCGCGCAGCATCGCCACGCGCGCCTCCAGCTGCCCCGGGTCGGCCAGCGCGACCTCGGGACCGCCGCAGCGACGGCGCAGCTCGGTGTGCACGGCCCCGTGCGGCTGACCGCTCTTGCGGGCCCACGCACCGACCAGCTGGGCGAGCTCCTTGCGCAGCTCGGCCTGCTTGCGGTGGTCCATCTCGGCGCGGTCCTCGGCGGCGGCGGCCTTGGTCTTGCGCGAGCTCTGCTGGCTGGCCTGGCGCTGCCGCAGCAGCGTCGTCACCTGGTCCGGGTCCAGCAGCCCCGGGATGCCCAGGAAGTCGAGCTCCTCGTCCGAGCCGACGTCGCCGCCCGTGCCGAACTCGCCGCCGTCGAACAGCACGCGGTCGAAGGACGCCTGCGCCTCCAGCGCCTCGAACGTGCCCTGCAGCGCGTCCGAGCCCTTCTCGGCCCGGTTCGCCTGCGCGACGAGCGCGTCCTCGGGGTTGTAGCCCTCGCCCTGCTCCTCCGCCGTCAGCGGGCGGTCCAGCGCGTGGTCGCGCTCGACCTCCAGCGCGTTCGCCAGCGCCAGCAGCGGGGCGACGCTCGGCAGGAACACCGAGGCCGTCTCGCCGCGCTTGCGGGCGCGCACGAACCGGCCGATCGCCTGCGCGAAGAACAACGGGGTCGCGGCGCTCGTGGCGTACACGCCGACCGCCAGGCGCGGGACGTCGACGCCCTCGGACACCATCCGGACCGCGACCAGCCACCGGTCGTCGGACGCGGAGAACTCGTCGATCCGGGCGCTCGCGCCGTCGTCGTCGGACAGCACGACCGTGGGCGACTTCCCCGTGATCCGGGCCAGGTGCCCGGCGTAGGCGCGCGCGTCGGTCTGGTCGGTCGCGATGACCATCGCGCCGGCGTCGGGCACGGTGCGCCGGACCTCCGTCAGCCGGCGGTCGGCGGCCGCGAGCACCGACGGGATCCACTCGCCGTCGGGGTTCAGCGCCGTGCGCCACGCCTGCGCGGTCATGTCCTTGGTCAGCGGCTCGCCGAGGCGCGCGCTGACCTCGTCGCCGGCCTTGGTGCGCCAGCGCATCGAGCCCGAGTACGTGAGGAACAGCACGGGGCGGACCACGTGGTCCCGCAGCGCCTCGGAGTAGCCGTACGTGTAGTCGGCCTTGCTGCGGCGGATGCCGTCGGGGCCGCGCTCGTACTGGACGAACGGGATCTGCGCCGTGTCGGAGCGGAACGGGGTGCCCGTCAGCGACAGCCGGCGGGTCGCGCCCTCGAACGCCTCGCGCACCGCGTCGCCCCAGGACAGCGCGTCGCCGCCGTGGTGCACCTCGTCGAGGATCACCAGCGTGCGGGCCGCGGTGGTCCGCGCCGCGTGCAGCGCCGGCTTCGCGGCCACGCCGGCGTAGGTCAGCGCGACCCCGTCGAACCCGTGGCCGTGCCGGCCCTGCGCGTTCTTGAAGTTCGGGTCCAGCTTGATCCCGACCCGCGCGGCGGCGTCGGCCCACTGGTGCTTGAGGTGCTCGGTCGGCGCGACGACGGTCACCCGGCGCACCACCCCGGCCTGCAGCAGCTCCGTGGCGATCCGCAGCGCGAACGTCGTCTTGCCGGCGCCGGGCGTCGCGACCGCCAGGAAGTCCTGCGGCCCCGACGTCAGGTACTGGTCGAGCGCCTCGGCCTGCCACGCACGCAGCTTGCCCGCGGTGCCCCAGGGCGCACGCGCGGGGAACGCCGGGGGCAGCTGCGATGCTGCCGACGGCGATGCGTGCGTGCTGGGTGCGGTCGCGGGGCGGTCCGGGGCGGTCACTGTCCGCCGGAGGAGTCGCCGGACCCCTTGCCGCGGCCGAAGCCCCAGCGGCGTCCGCCCGAGCCCTTGCCCGAGTCCCCGTCGCCGCCGTCCTGCGGCTCGCGGAGGCCCTCGAAGATCTCCTTGCACACCGGGCAGACCGGGAACTTGTTCGGGTCGCGGCCCGGCACCCACACCTTCCCGCAGAGCGCGACCACGGGCTTGCCGGACATCGCCGACTCCATGATCTTCTCCTTGCGCACGTAGTGCGCGAAGCGCTCGTGGTCGCCCGGCTCGGCGAGCTGCTCCTCCGGGCGCTCCAGCAGCCCGGTCCCGGCGCCGGTGCTGGGGTCCGACAGACGGTCCGGCTCGGGGCTCGGCGGCAGCGGCTCACTCATGCGATCAACTGTACGCGGCCCCACCCACGCCCCTGCGTCCCGCCGAGGCAGCCGGCCCGCGACGTCGAGTGGTTGTCGGGTCCAGCGCGCCGCAATCCCTCGACCTCGTCGCAACCCCTCGACCTCGGCGGACGCGATCAGCGAGGTGCGCGAGCCAGTGCGGATCGGACCCGGGCCGCGAGCGCGTCGGGGGCGCGGAGGTCGCCCCAGGTGACGCGCAGCACGCGCCAGCCCGCGTCCTCGATCGCGTCCTGGCGCTGCTTCTCCGCGAAGACCACCTCGGCAGCCGTGCTGCCGTGAGCCCCGGAGTACTTGACGAAGCCGTCGAACTCGAGCGCGACGCGTCGTCCCGACCAGCCGAGGTCCACCCGGAACCGGCCTCGTCGCGTGGCGATCACCACCTGCAGGTCCGGCGCAGGCACCCCTCGGTCGTGCAGCAGGAGCCGGACCAGCGTCTCGCCGGGCGACTCCGCCCGCCCGTCGGCCAGCACCAGCGTCCCCCGGGCACGAGCGACACCGCGCCGACCCGCACGCTCCCCGAGCATGCGCGCCACCACGTCGGCGTCGGTGCCCTGCCGCAGGGCCGAGTCGGCGATCACCAGCGCCCGGTCGGTCGGCAGCGCGCACGCGCAGTCGACCACCGTCCGCTCGGCCGAGGTGACGGGCAGCCCCTGCGCCGTCCCGCGTTCCGTCGTCGTGAGGGAGCCGTGGTGCCGGACCACCTCGATGCGTCCACGCGCGGCGGGGCGGCCCGGTTGGACGAGGTGGACGGTCTCGGAGAGCCGCACCGCGTCGAACCCCCAGAGCACGGCGGCCGACTCGTGGCTGAACCAGTGCGGCACGACGAGCTGCGCGTGCACCGCCGCGATGCGACCCAGAGCCCGGCGGCGGGCGTCCCGGCCCGTCCCCTGCGACGGCACAGCAGGGAGGTAGGCACCCCACCCCACGCGTTCCAGGTCGCCGCGGGCGTGCCGGGACGCGATCCGGTCCCGGTCGTCGCGGCGCGCGAGCACCACCTCCCGCAGCGCCGACGTGTCCTCCCGCATCCCCCCACCCAACCGCGAGCACGGAGCACGGAGTCCCCCTCCGCGGGATCTGTGGACAGCCGCCGCCGAGGTCGAGTGGTTGTCGACGATTGCCGCCCGGAAACCGTCGACCTCGTCGCAAACCCTCGACCTCGAGGCCGGAGGGGCTACGGGGTGCGGAGGATGCTGGTGAGCTTCTTGCCGCGGGCCAGCTCGTCCACCAGCTTGTCCATCCAGCGGATCTGCTGCATCAGCGGGTCCTCGATCTGCTCGACGCGGACGCCGCAGACCACCCCCGTGATGAGGTCGGTCGCCGGGTTCATCGCCGGGGCCCGCGCGAAGAACTCCTCGAGCGTCACGCCGGACTCCACCGCCGCCTTCAGCCCGACGTCGTCGTAGCCGGTCAACCAGGTGAGGACGGTGTCGACGTCCGTGCCCGGACGCCCCTTGCGCTCCACCTTCTCGACGTAGAGCGGGTAGATCGCCGCGAACGGCGTGCCGAAGATCCGGTGCCCGGCCACGGCTTCAGACCCCCTGCCAGTCCGGCTTGGCGTCGAACGTCTCGCGGTAGTAGGCCGCGAGCTGCAGGCGGCTGGCCGCGGCCTCGTCGACCAGGACCGTGACGTGCGGGTGGTGCTGCAGGACCGTGCCGGGCCACATCGCGCTGACCGGGCCCTCGACCAGCTGGTGCACGGCCTCGGCCTTGTGCTTGCCGGTGGCGAGCAGCAGCACGTGCCGCGCGGACATGATGGTGGCCAGGCCCTGGGTGAGGCAGTGCGTCGGCACCTGCGCGACGTCGCCGCCGAAGAACCGGGCGTTGTCCTCGCGGGTCTGCCGGGTCAGCGTCTTGATCCGGGTGCGCGACGCCAGCGAGGAGCCGGGCTCGTTGAACGCGATGTGCCCGTCGGTGCCGACCCCGAGGATCTGCACGTCCACGCCGCCGGCCTCCGCGATGGCGGCCTCGTACGCCGCGCACGCCGCCGGGATGTCGTCCGCGAGCCCGTCCGGGCCGTGCACGTCGGCCGGGTCGATGTCGAGACGGGAGGCGAACTCCTTCTCGACGACGTTGCGGTACCGCTCGGGGTGGTCCGCGGGCAGGCCGACGTACTCGTCGAGCATGAACGCCCGCACGCCGGCGAAGGACAGGCCGTCCTCCGCGTGCCGCCGCGCCAGCTCGTCGTAGACGGCCAGCGGGCTCGATCCCGTGGCGATGCCGAGCACCGCGTGCTCGTCGGCCGCGGCACGGGCGCGCAGCACGCGCTCGATCGAGTCGGCGGCGATCCGGGCCAGCTCCGGCCCGGGTGCGATGACGACCTCCATCAGGACTCCTTCCGTCCGACCAGCGCGGCGCCGACGGCACCCACCGGTACTCCGCGCGGTGCGAGGGTCACCCGCTCCGCCATGTGCATCGCGGCCAGGAACGCGGAGTCCCGGGACGCCCGGTCCAGCCGTGCCCGCACGACGTCCAGCAGCGGGGTGCCGAGCTCGCTCACCCCGCCGCCGATCACCACGCGAGCCACGTCCGTGCTGAGCAGCAGCACCCGCACGGCCGCGGCGACGGCGTCGGCGAACACCTCGCGCACGGCCACGGCAGCAGTGTCCCCCGCCGCGGCCGCCGCGAACAGGGCCGCCGGTGCCGGCAGGTCCACGGGGTCGAACGGCCCGGGCCACGCGGCGACCAGCGCGCTGCCGGACGCGTACTGCTCGAGGCAGCCGCGCTGGCCGCACGGGCAGGGCAGCCCGCCGGCGACGTGCACCAGGTGGCCGATCTCCCCCGCGACCCCGCTGGCGCCGCGCCGCAGCCGGCCGTCCAGCACGAGGCCGGCCGCCAGCCCGGTGCCGAGCGCGAGGAACGCGAGGTCGGGCTCGGGCTCCGGCAGCAGGTGCGCCACGCCGAGCGCGGCGACGTTGAGGTCGTTCTCCAGCCGCACCGGCACGCCGCCCAGCGCCGCCGACACGTCGTCCGCGAGCGCGACACCGGTCTCGATGCCGAGGTTGACGGCGTGCTCGACGCGGCCGGCCACGGGGTCGACGATCCCCGGCAGGCCGATGCCGACGCCGACCAGGTCCCCGCGCACCAGGCCCGCGTCGTCGAGGAGCCGCTGGACCGCCTCGGCGGCGGTGGCGGCGACGGCCGCCCCGCCCCGCCGGGTCGGCAGGCGCAGCCCGGGGCCGCTCGTGCCGTCCGGCGCCACGAGCACGCCGAGGGTCTTGGTCCCGCCCACGTCGAGCCCGACGGACCAGCCGGCGACCGGGACCACGGGGGCCGCGGGAGCGGCGTCGACCGCGGCACCGACCGGCCGGCCCGCACCCTCGCGCGGCCAGGTCATCAGATCGTCCACGTCAGCCCTTCACCGCTCCGGACACCAGTCCCGAGGTCATCCTGCCCTGCACCAGCAGGAAGAACACGATCACGGGGACGGCGATGAGCGTGGAGGCCGCCATCACCTCGCCCCAGTCGACCCCGCGGTTGGCCGACGCCGCCAGGAACGACCGCAGCCACAGCGGCAGCGTGCGCGCGGACTCGGCGGGCAGGGCGACCAGCGCGACGGTGAACTCGTTCCACGCCTGCAGGAACGCGTACACGCCGGAGGCGACCAGCCCGGGCGCGAGCAGCGGGAGCGTGATCCGGATGAACGCCCGGGTCCGGCTGAGCCCGTCGACCATGGCGGCCTCCTCGAGCTCGATCGGCACGCCGGCGACGAACCCGCGGAGCATCCAGATCGTGAACGGCACGACGGCCGCCGTGTACAGGATCGAGACGCCGACCACGCTGTTCAGCAGGTTGACGGACGACAGCATCTTGTACTGGGCGATGAACAGGCCCTCGGCGGGCAGCATCTGGACGAACAGCACCGCGATGACGAACGTGAGGCGGCCCCGGAACCGGAACCGGCTGATCGCCAGCGCGCCGAAGAACGCGAACACCAGCACGGCCAGGACGGTCAGGAGCGTGATCGCCAGGCTCATCTGCAGCGCGCCGGTGAACCCGGACCCGTCCAGCACCGAGCGGTAGTTGGCCAGCGTGGTGCCGGTGGGCAGGAACGTCGGCGTGGCCGCGCGCAGCCGCGTGCTCGGCAGCAGCGACGACAGCACCATCCAGTAGACGGGGAACGCCCAGACGACGGCGACCACGACGGCGAGCAGGCCGAGCAGCGCCCGGCGGACCCGGCGCCCGGTGCGGCCGCCCGCGGCGGGCCGGCGGGCACCGAGGCGTGCCGCCGGCACGGGCGTGCCGGACCGCGCGGGCTGCGCGGCGACGGGGCCGACCGGGCCGGCGGGGCCGACGGGACCCGCCGACGGCGACGTGGTGGCGCTCATCGGTCCTCCTGCAGCAGGTTGCGCACGTACGGCCAGCTCAGCAGCACCGTCAGCGCGAGCACGAAGATGGACACGGCGGCGGCGCCGGCGAAGTCCTGGCGGCCGATGCCGAGCTCGAAGATGAAGTTGCCCAGCAGGTTGGTCTCGCCGACGGGCGCGCCGCTGTCCTGCAGCAGGCGGATCTGCGCGAACACCCGCAGGTCCCAGATGATCTGCAGCAGCAGCACGATCGACAGCACGGGCCGGATCAGCGGCAGCGTGATGTGCCACAGGATGCGCCCGGAGCCGGCGCCGTCGATGCGGGCGGCCTCCAGGACCTCGTCGGACACCTGGGTCAGCGCGGCGTAGACGGACAGCGCCACGAACGGCACCGACATCCACACGATGATGATCGTGGCGACGAAGAAGAACGACAGCGGCTGGGCGAGCCAGGCGTGCCCGCTGTACTGGTCGAAGCCGACCTGCACGAGCAGCCAGTTGATGACGCCGGTGCGCCAGTCGAACAGCCACTTCCACACGGTCACCGCCGCGACCATCGGCATCGCCCAGGCCAGCAGCAGGGCGACCTGCAGCACGATCCGGACGACCGGGTGCACCGCCTTCATCAGCAGCGCCAGCAGCACGCCGACCCCGACGGTGAGGAACGCGTTGACCAGGCAGAAGACGATGGAGCGGACGACGACGGCCCACAGCGCGTCGTCGGTGAAGATCCGCGCGTAGTTGTCGAGGCCGACGAACGTCGGCGGCTGGCCGAACTGCTGCGCCAGGCCGAACTCCTGCATCGACGTGACGATCTGCCAGTACAGCGGGTACCCCATGCCGGCGAGCAGCACGAGGACGGCCGGCACGAGCAGCACGTAGGGGGTGGACCGGGGGCCGCGGCGCCGCGGCCGGGCCGCCGTCCGGTCCGGGGGCGCCGGCGGCGCCGGGGGCGCGGGTCGCGCCTCGAGGGTGGGCATCGCATCTCTCCTGACGGGCGACGAGGAACGGTCCCGGCCGCGGGGCGCGCGGCCCCGCGGCCGGGAGGACGTCACTGGCCGTTGAGCATCGGCGTGATCTTCTCGTCGTACTGCGCGGCGAGCTCGGTCACGTCACCGCCCTCGGCGATCGCCTGGAACAGCTCCTCGTAGACGAACGCCGCCTCGACGGCCGCCCAGCCCGGCGCCGCCGGGGTGAGCTTGGAGGCCGCCGCGGTCTCGATCATCGTGGTGGCGAACTTGTCGTCGCCCAGGGAGTCGACGTACTGCGAGTTGGCCGGGCCGAGCCCGTTCTCGCCCAGCATCTGCTGGTACTCCTCGGAGAAGATGATCCGCAGCAGGTTCTCGGACAGCTCCGGGTGCTGGGACTGCGCCGAGACGGCGATGTTCGAGCCGCCCGCGAACACCGGCGCGATGCCGCCGTCCACGCCCGGCAGCGCGAAGATGTCGAACCGCGACTCGTCGACCATGCCGTCGCGGACCTCCTCGCCCTCGTCGTTGGTGGTGAGGTCACCGATCGACCAGCGGGCCCAGCCCGGGGACATGATGGTCGCCGCGGCGGGAGCCGCGCCGTCCGTGCCGTCGTTCAGGAAGTCCCAGTACGCGACGTCCCGCTCGGTGGCCGGCACGTTGGACGCGCCCTGGTAGACGGCCTGCCACTGCTCGAGGCCCGCGATCGTGTTCGGGTCGGACAGCGTGGAGGTCCACTCGCCGCCGTCCTCGGTGGCGAGCTCGCCGCCGTTCGCGAACACCCACGAGATGCCGTTGCGCCAGTCCTGGCCGCCCATCGCGAAGCCGGACTGCGCGTCCGTCGTCAGCTGGGTGACCGACTCGCCGAACTCCGCGAGCGTCGTCGGCTTCTCGAGGCCGGCCGCCGACCAGATGTCCGGGCGGTAGAACATGTAGCGCGAGCCGAAGTAGTACGGCAGCGCGTAGTTCTTGCCCTCCGCCTGGCCGACCTCGACGAACGACTGCAGCAGGTCGTCGCCGCCGAGCTCGTCGTACAGCGGGGTGAGGTCGCGGAACGCGCCGATGGTGGTGAACGTCGGCGACTGGGTGTTGCCGATCTCCACGACGTCCGGCGTGTTCTCCGCGTCGGGCAGCGCGGTGGTCAGCTTGGTGACCACGTCGGCCCAGTCCTGCTCCTCGATGACGAGGGTCGAGCCGGGGTTCTCCTCCTCGAAGGTCGTCTTGAGGTAGTCGCGCAGCTCGTCGGGCGTGTCCGCGCCGTTGAGCCAGAGCGTGATCTCGGCGGCCTCGGGGGTGCCGTCGGAACCGGTCGAGCCCTCGTCGTCGCCGCCCGACGAGCAGGCGGTGAGCACGAGCGCCGCCGCCACACCGGCGGCTGCCATCCGTACGATCTTCACGTGGGTGTTCCTCCCTGATGCGAGGCGAGGCCGGCAGGCGTCGCCCGGGGTGTGAGTACCGGCACTGCAGGCGGTCGGCTCGGGGTCGTCACGTGACCCCGAGCTGACCGGACAGCACGAGGGCCGCGGCGCCGGAGAGCGCCCCGTCCTCGTCCAGCGAACCCATCCGCAGCACCAGGTCCTGCCCCAGCAGGGGCAGGGTCCGGGCCCGGACGGTGGCCAGCGCCTCGGCTCTGAGAGCGCCGCCCAGCAGCTCCGGCGGACCGGAGAGCAGGACCTCGGCCAGGTTGAGCGCACTGACGACGGGAGCCAGGGCCAGGCCCAGCTTCCGCCCGACCGACGCGAGAGCCGCGTCGGAGTCCTCGGGGCTGCGGCCGGCGGTGGCACGGCGCAGCGCGGGCAGGGAGAGCAGCGTCTCCAGGCAGCCGGCGCGTCCGCAGGCGCACGGCAGCGGCTCGGGGTCGCCGGCCCGGACGTCCCGGTCGTCGACGACGGTCACGTGCCCGATCTCGCCCGCGGCGTGCGCGCGGCCGGCCACGAGCGCGCCGTCCAGCACGATGCCCGCGCCGACGCCCTGCCCGACGGTGACGACCATCAGGCCGGCGCCGGTCGCGCCGCCGTAGGTGTACTCCCCCAGCGCGTGCGTGTTGGCGTCGTTCGCGACCTGAACCGGCACGCCGAGCCGCTCCGTCAGGTGCGCGGCCAGCGGCAGGTCGTACCAGCCGCGGTTGGGGGCGGAGACGACCACCCCGGCGGCGTCGACCACGCCGGGCGACCCGATGCCCACGCCCACGACCGGGCGGTCCGCGGCGGCGAGCAGCGCTCGGCACAGGTCCTCGAGCACCGCGACGGCCGCGTCTCCCGTGCGCCCGTCCAGCGACACGGTGCGCCGGGCCACGACGGCGCCGGTCAGCGTCATCACCGCGCCGCGGAGGCTGGCGTCGTCCGCCAGGTCGACGGCCACGACGTGGAACTCCTCGGTCCGCATCCCGACCAGCGTCGCGGGCTTGCCAACGCGGCCCTCGGGGCGGATGCCGAGCTCCTCGGCGAGCCCCTCGGAGATCAGCACCGACACCAGGTCGGACACGGTCACGCGGGTCAGCCCGGTGCTGCGGGCGACGTCGGCGCGCGACGACGGCCCCTGGTGGAACAGGTGCTGCAGCACCATCGCGCGGTTGTGCGCCCGGGCGTGCTCGGGCAGCACCTTGGCCGTGGGGCGCAGCGTGCGCCCCACTCCCCGCAGCGTCGTCCCGGCCGGTGTCATGTTTGTTAGTAGACCTTCCTTACTAATGACGGTCAAGATGTTCCTGTGACCGTGACCACATCGTGACCGCGGGTTCACCGGCCCGACATCCGCGCGGGAATGCCCGGCCCCGGGGCACGCTTGGCACGGGCATGGAGCTCGGTCTGTACACCTTCGGCGACGTCCACCCCGACCCCGTGACCGGCGCGGTCACCTCCCCCGCGCAGCGGCTGCGCGACGTCATGGAGCGCGTGCGGCTGGCCGAGCAGGTCGGGCTGGACCACGTCGGCATCGGCGAGCACCACCGGCCCGACTACGCCATCTCCTCCCCCGCGACCGTGATCGCCGCCGCGCTGGCCCAGACGTCGCGGATCAGCGTGGGCAGCGCCGTCACCGTCCTGTCGACCGAGGACCCGGTACGCGTCTACCAGCAGTTCGCGACGATGGACCTGCTGTCCGAGGGCCGGGTCGAGCTGCTGGCGGGCCGCGGGTCGTTCATCGAGTCCTACCCGTTGTTCGGCGCCTCGCTCGACGACTACGACGCGCTGTTCGAGGAGAAGATCCGGCTGCTGCTGCGGATCGACCGCGGCAACCCCGTCACCTGGTCGGGCCGGTTCCGCCCGCCGCTGCACGCCGCCGACGTGCTGCCGCGGCCCTTCGACAAGCCCGACCTCGGCGAGCACCTGCGGATCGCGGTCGCCACCGGGGGCAACCCGGCGTCGTCGGAGCGCGCGGGCCGGCTCGGGCTGCCGGTGTCCTACGCGATCATCGGCGGCCGGCCGGCGGACTTCGCCGGGCTGGTGCGGCTGTACCGGCGCGCGCACGAGGAGGCCGGGCACGACGCCGCCACCCGCCGGGTCGAGGTCGCGGGCATGGGCTTCGTGGCCGACGACTCCAAGGGCGCGCGGGACTTCTTCTTCCCGTACTGGCTGGACTCGATGCGCCGGATCGCCGCCGAGCGCGGGTTCGCCATCCCGAACCGGATCGCGTTCGAGTCCCAGTCGGCGCGGGGCGGGGCGTACTTCGTCGGAGCGCCGGAGGAGGTCGCCGAGCGCATCGTCGCCCTGCACGAGGTGCTCGGGCACGACCGGCAGATCTTCCAGATGGACCTGTCCGGCGTGCCGCAGCCGGAGAGCCTGCGGGCGATCGAGCTGCTGGGCACGCGGGTGGCCCCGCTGGTGCGTGAGGCGCTCGGCAGGTGAAGCGCGCGCCGCGAGGTCGAGGGTCTGTGGCGAGGTCGAGGGTTTGAGAGCCCCCCACGTCGACAACCCCTCGACCTCGCGGTGGCGCACTCGGGTGCGCGGTGCTCAGCGTGCGGTCGCCCAGCCCAGTGCTCCCGGGTGCCGGACCGACTCCGTCGCGACCCGGGTGCCGGTGCGCAGCGCGTCGACGATCCCCGCGCCGCGGGCCAGCTCCGCCGCGAGCGCTCCGTGCAGCACGTCACCGGCGCCGAGCGTGTCGACCACCTCCCCGTGCGGCACCGTCGCCACCTCGACCTCCGCCACCGCCCCGCCGCGCTCGACGTGGCGCAGCGGGCCGCCGCCGGCCGAGCGGGCCACCGACGCGACCGGCCACCGCGCGAGCACGGCACCGAGCACGTCGTCCTCGCCGTCCGCCAGCCGGAAGTCCGCGGACAGCACCGCGTGGTCCACGTGCGCGAGCAGGTCGCCGAGCCCGGGCTTCCAGGAGCCCCCGTCCAGCGCCACCGGCACGCCCGCGGCCTGGGCGGCCGCCGCGACCGGCACCGCCGCGCCGAGGTGGTGCCCGTCGACCAGCACCGCCGTCGCGCCGCCGAGCGCGCCGTCCGCCAGCGCGGCGCGTGCCGCCACCGCCAGGTCCGGCGTGCCGGTGCCGTTCACCGACACCACGGCACGCTCACCCGTCGCCCGGGTGACCAGCACCGTCGACACCGGCGGCGTCGCGGGCGTCCCCGCGGCCAAGTCCAGCACCTCGACCCCCGCCGCGCGCAGCCCGGCCCGCACCAGGTCGGCGACCGGACCCGCGCCCACCGCCGTCACCAGCCGCGCCGGCACGCCCAGCGCCACGGCCGTCGCCGCGGCGTTCGCGGCCGGCCCGCCGAACCGCACGTCCAGCCCGTCGGCCACGACCTTCTGGTCCGGTCCGGGGACCGCGTCGACGGTCTGCACCACGTCGAGGGTCACGAGGCCGCAGCAGAGGAGCATCGGGGAGGGCACCCGCCCATCCTGCCGGTACCGACGTCCCGCCCCGGGCACGGGCGGACGCGGATACGGTGTGACCCGTTGGATCTTTCGAGAGGGAACCGCTGTGACTGCACCCGTCGACGCCACCACCACCGGCGCCTGGACCGCCCTGACCGCGCACCGCGACGCGCTCACCCCCGACCTGCGGGGCTGGTTCGACGCCGACCCCGAGCGAGCGACCCGCCTCACCCGCCAGCTCGCGGACCTCACCGTGGACCTGTCCAAGAACCTGGTCACGGACGAGACGCTGGAGCTGCTGACGCGGCTCGCCGCCGAGGTGGACCTCGAGGGCCGTCTGGGCGCGATGTTCGCCGGCGAGCACATCAACGTCACCGAGGACCGCGCCGTCCTGCACACCGCGCTGCGCCGGCCGGCCGACGCCGAGCCGCCGCTGGTCGTCGACGGCCAGGACGTCGACGCCGACGTGCAGGAGGTACTCGCCAAGGTCGCCGCGTTCGCCGACAAGGTCCGCTCCGGCGAGTGGACCGGCGTCACCGGCGAGCGCGTCGCGACCGTCGTGAACATCGGCATCGGCGGGTCCGACCTCGGCCCGGTCATGGCGTACGAGGCCCTGAAGCCGTACGTGCAGGAGGGCCTCGAGGTCCGGTTCGTGTCGAACATCGACCCGACCGACATCGCCGAGAAGACGAAGGACCTCGACCCGGCGACGACGCTGTTCATCGTCGCGTCCAAGACCTTCGGCACGCTGGAGACGCTGACCAACGCGCGCCTGGCCCGCGACTGGCTGTGGCAGGGCCTCGTCGCCGCCGGCGCCATCGAGGACACCGAGGAGGCCCGCACCGGCGCGGTCGCCAAGCACTTCGTCGCGGTGTCGACGGCCCTGGACAAGGTCGCCGCGTTCGGCATCGACCCGGAGAACGCGTTCGGGTTCTGGGACTGGGTCGGCGGGCGCTACTCCGTCGACTCCGCCATCGGCACCTCGCTGGCCGTCGCGATCGGCCCCGACGCGTTCGGCGAGCTCCTCGAGGGCTTCCACGCCGTCGACGAGCACGTCCGGACCACGCCGCTGGACCAGAACGTGCCGGTGCTGATGGGCCTGCTCAACGTCTGGTACGTCAACTTCCTGGACGCGCACACGCACGCCGTGCTGCCCTACGCCCAGTACCTGCACCGGTTCCCCGCGTACCTGCAGCAGCTGACGATGGAGTCGAACGGCAAGTCGGTCCGCTGGGACGGCACGCCCGTGACCACGCAGACCGGCGAGGTGTTCTGGGGCGAGCCCGGCACCAACGGCCAGCACGCGTTCTACCAGCTGATCCACCAGGGCACCCGGCTGATCCCGGCGGACTTCATCGCGGTGGCCAACCCCGCGCACCCGCTGTCCGACGGCGGCACCGACGTGCACGGGCTGTTCCTGGCGAACTTCTTCGCGCAGACCAAGGCGCTGGCGTTCGGCAAGACCGCCGACGAGGTCCGCGCCGAGGGCACCGCCGAGGACATCGTCCCCGCCCGCGTGTTCAGCGGGAACCGCCCGACCACCTCGATCCTCGCGCCGGCGCTGACCCCGTCGGTGCTCGGCCAGCTCATCGCGCTGTACGAGCACATCACGTTCGTCGAGGGCGTCGTGTGGGGCATCGACTCGTTCGACCAGTGGGGCGTCGAGCTCGGCAAGAAGCTCGCGCTGGAGATCGCCCCGGCCGTCCAGGGCGACACCGCGGCCCTGGACGCGCAGGACCCGTCCACCCGCAGCCTGATCGCGAAGTACCTGGAGCTCCGCGGCTGACCCGCACCCTCCCGCACGCACGGACGGGCCCGGGGGGGGGGGGGGGGGGGGGGGGGCGGGGCTGTTTATCCGGTTCGCGCAAGAGCGTTCTTGTGTGGTGTGG